>NZ_JBITLR010000002.1:485454-1286542 GCF_044465445.1 Actinoplanes sp. NPDC049668 | reverse complement strand
GCCGTCGCCGCCGTCCTCGGAATCTTCGCGTTGCCGTATGTGGCCATGGCCCGGCAGATCCCCAATGCCGGCGCGTTCTACGTCTATGTCACCGCTGGCCTCGGCCGAGTGATGGGCGCTGTGACGGCGTTCGTCGCCGTGTTGGCGTACAACGCCATGCAGGTCGGCCTGTACGGCGGACTGGGCTACGAGGCGTCCAACGTCATCGCCAACGTCTTCCATCAGGACGTCGCGTGGTGGGTGTGTGCGCTGGTCGGCTGGCTGGCGGTCGCGGTCTTCGGGCTGCTGCGCGTCGACTTCAGCGCCAAGCTGCTGGCCGTCCTGCTGCTGGCGGAGGTCGCCGTCGCTGTCGTGTTCGCTGCGGTGCAGGTGTTCCACCCGTACCAGGGTCAGGTCAGCTTCGAGACGTTGTCGCCGTCCTGGCTGGTGGCGGGCAGCGCCGGGGTGATGGCCACGATCGCGATCGCCGGGTTCGTCGGCTTCGAGAACACCACGGTCTTCGCCGAGGAGACCAGGGACGCCCGCCGCACCGTGCCGCTGGCCACGTTCCTGGCGCTGACGGTCATCGGCCTGCTCTACGGGGTCTGCGCCTGGGCGATGACCGTGGCCACCGGCCCGGACAACATCGTCGCGCAGGCCAGCGCCGAGGGCACCAACCTGATCTTCACCTTGGCGGCCGGGTTCCTGCCGCCGTTCGTCATTACGCTCGGGCACCTGCTGTTCGTCACCAGCCTGTTCGCGGCGCTGCTGTCGTTCCACAACACCGCGAACCGCTACTTCTATGCGATGGGCCGCGACGGGATGCTGCCGGCGGTATTCGGCCGCACCTCGCAGCGTACGAAGTCACCGTTTGCCGCGTCGCTGCTGCAGTCGGCCATCGGGTTGATTGTCATCCTGGTGTACGCGATCACCGGCCTCGACCCCTACACGCAGCTGTTCTTCTGGATCACCGCCTCCGCAGGTTTGGGCGTGCTGACCCTGATGGTGCTGACCTCGGTCGCGATGCTGGCCTACTTCGCCCGGCAGCGATCCCGGCGGCGTCGCGCGGAGAACACCGCCGAGCTGATCCGCGGTGTTCCCGGCCCGGCCGGCGGCACCCGCACCACGGCGGATCAGGTCGGCGTCTGGCGTGGGCTGATCTGCCCAGCTGCCGCGACGATTCTGCTGGCGGTCATCTGGTGGCAGACCATCGCGAACTTCCATCTGCTGCTCGGCGTCGACCCGGACAACACACTGCACTGGTACTTCCCGGCCTCGATCGCCGTGTTCGCCCTGCTGGGCGTGGTCGTCGCTCTCGTCCTCAAAGCCGTCCGGCCGGCCGCGTACGCGCGGATCGGCAACGGCGTCGCCCGCCAGAGCCGCCGAGGTGCCCGATGACCCTCGCCACGCAGCCCCTGCCGGACATCCGCCGCGCCGAGCCGAGCGACGATCAGATCCTGATCATGCTGCTGGTGGCCGCGTTCTTCCACGGCGACCTCGCCCCGTACCTGATTCCCGAGGTCGCCGACCGCGCCGGCCGCTACTTCCCCTACTTCGAGATCATCACCGCACACGCGCTGGCCACCGCCCACATCGACCTGATCATGGATTCGGACGCGGCGATGCCCGCCGCCGCCGCGATCTGGTACCCGGTCGGCGCCGACGGCCTCACCGCCGACATGCCCGGCTACGACGAGCGCCTGGCCGCCGCGGTCGGCCCCTACCTGCCGGCATTCGCCGCGCTCGACACGGCCATACACCGGCACCACCCGACCGGCCACGAACACGACTATCTGGCATTCCTGGCCGTGCACCCCGTTCTGCAGAACAGGGGCCTGGGAAGCCGCCTACTCGCACACCGCCACGCCCAACTCGACCCCGCGAGTCGGCCCGCCTATCTGGAAGCGACCGGGACACGCACCCGTCGCCTGTACGAGCGGCACGGCTACACCGCGCTCGAATCGTTCCCCGTCGCCGACGGCGGCCCGCTGCTGTATCCGATGTGGCGCCCCGGCCGCCAGGACTAACGCGCCGACTAATGAGCTCCGGCCTGTGCCCCGCCACCGCGAGAACCTGCCGGTTACCAACACCGAGCGGGCGCCTTGCCAGATGCGCGTTCTTCCCATTGACCACCAGGAACCACCGGCCGGGGCTGGCAGCGCACCAACCAACCACCCATCCCGTCGCGACGATGCAGAATCCGAGAGCCACGCCATGACCCCTGCCCCGCACGGCACACCATCTCCACGACCGGTCGGGGAGACCACCGATCCCGGCGAGCCGACGGCCGGCGTCGCTGCCGCGGCCTGGTTCCGAGAGGGCCTGGGTGGTCTTGACGTGAACGTGGCGCACTCGGCCCGGCTATTCGACTACCTGCTCGGCGGCAAGGACAACTTCGCCGTCGACCGCGCCGTCGGCGAGGCGATCAAGGCCGCGGTGCCAGGAGTCCCGATGATGGTCCGCGCGAACCGGGAGTGGATGCTGCGCGTCACCCGGTTCCTGACCCGGCAGGCAGGGATCCGCCAGTTCCTGGACATCGGCACCGGTATCCCCACGACACCGAACCTGCACCAGGCCGCGCAGGGCATCGCCCCGCACTGCCGGGTGGTGTACGTCGACAACGACCCCCTCGTCCTGGCCCACGCCCGCGCCCTGCTCACCAGCGACCCCCGAGGCCGCTGCGAGTACGTCGACGCCGACCTGCGCGACATCGACCAGATCCTGACCAGCCCGGCCCTGGCCGGCACCCTCGACCTGACCCAGCCCGTCGCGATCGTCCTGGCCTCGGTGCTGATGCTGCTGACCGACGACGACAACCCGACCGCGATCGTCGCGAAGGTGCGGGACTGGGCACCCCCGGGCAGCTACCTCGCGATCAGCCACCCCACCGCCGACCTCGACCCCGATGCCATGGCTGCCATCGTCGATATCACCACGAGCTCCGGGATGACCTTCGTACCCCGCTCCCAGGAACAGGTGACGGAGATGTTCGGCGACTGGGACCTTGTCGAGCCGGGTCTGGTGCCGGTGCTGGCCTGGCGACCGCAGGCGCCGCCGGACGACCCCGAGGCCGCCTACTACTGGACCGGTGTCGCCCGGCAAACCAGCCGGCCCGCGCGGCCAGGTGTCATCTGATCGGGTAGACGGTCGGTCCGCGTTGCCGCCTTCTGCCGGTCGCGCCGATACGGGTCGTCGCGCCGACCGCCGGCGAGGAAGACAACGATGAGTGTCGCCAGGCCGGCTCTGAAAGACGCGTTGCGGGCCACCGCCGCGGCACTCACTGCTGAGGTGACCGGACGCGTAGTCGGGTGACCGAGCGCCGGGACCCGGCGCAGCAGCGCCGGGTCCGGGCTGCGCACGCCCATGCGCTGTTGCAGGCGCGTAAAGCTCGGCCGGCCGGCCATCAGCTGCGGCAGAACCGCCAGTTCGGGGAAGGCGTCGGAGGCGTCGCGGCCGGTCCGGGTCAGCAGCCGCCAGGTGGTACCCGCTGCGCTCGTCAAGGCGCGCATGCCATCGTTTTCCAGACTTCGGATGTCTCATGAGGCGGCGCAGTCACTGGAGCTCCCTCGCAACCGACTCAGTGGTGCTGCGTCCGTGCGTACTCTGGGTTACCCGCCGAAGGGCGCCCAGCTGCGTATCGCCAGATCCTGAAATCGGCTGGTGCTTCGCCGCCCCGCCGGCCAGAGTGAGTCGTGATCACCATCCAGCGGATACGTGTGCGGTGGAGCGCGGCAGCCCGCGGCGCGACGCAGGCGAATGCGCGACGCGGGCTGTGTCGTCCGGTGATGCTTCCTCCGTCACTGCCGGCCGGTGACGTGGTTGTCCACGACGTACTCGCCGATGAGGCAAACGGATACACGCGCCAGGACGAGGTAGCCAGTGGCGGCGTGCAGCGTGCTCTCGACCTGTGGCTGTCTACGGAAACCTCGAGGTTGGTCGTTGACCGGCTACCCGGCCGGGCCGTCTACCCTCGCCAGAGCGGTCTAGGCCGTCTCTTCAGGCTCCTGCCGGGGCAGGTCGGCCGGTACCGGGCAAACTTCCGGTTCACCGTCACCGCCTGCGCGTGCAATCCGAGCTGGAACTACGAGGACTGGCTAGTTCTCGTGGCGAACGACCAGGTGCGAGGCGACGAGTTCATCTCCCGCAAGGCCGACCATGACATCGACCACCGCGTTCACCTCTACGGCGGGCGGAGACGGGCAAGCCAGCGGTAGTCCGCCACCGCCAGGACCACCAGCAATCACCAACCGTCGGAAGCCGGACTGCTCACGTAGAGTGCCGGGCCGCAGAGAACCGGCACGCGTTATCCGCGGCTAGATCAGTGCCCATCCCGCCGAAAGTGGTCGATCTATCTGGACCATTTGGGTGATGGACCCAAACGGCTGATGACATCGGCAGGGCCTGACTGTCGAGGTCATGGTGCTGCTGGAGATACTCCGCGGATCACCTATCATGATCTTCCATGACATACGGTCATAAGATGCAGCAACCGCCAAGGCGACCGACACTGCGCACCGTGTTGATCATCGTCGGCGTGGTCGTCGTGCTGTGCTGCGGCGGCCTCGGGGTCGGTAGCTATTTCCTGATCAAGTCGGTAAAGAACGCAACGGAGCCGGCGAGGCAGGCGGCCGAGGCGTTCGTAGTCGACCTGGAGCGCGCAGATGTCGACGGGGCGTACGGGCTGCTTTGCAGCGACACGCAGGGCACGTACACGCGCGAGACATTCGCCGACTGGGTGACCAAACAGCCGAAGATCCGCAACCACGCGGTACGCGGCGTCAACGTGAAGAGTCACAACGGCCAGACCAAGGCCATCGTGAACATGGCCCTCACGCGCGACAGCGGCTCCACCGACCAGCACGCATTCTTGTTGGTCCAGGAGGACGGCGCCTGGAAAATATGCGGCCAGCCCTATTAGGCTGAGACTGGCAAGCACCTATCCGCAGGCAAGATGCAGAGCGGGTACAAGCGCATCGAGCGGCCGTTTTGACGCGCACTCGGGACCTCGGCGGTGTCCCGGCCCTGCGCAGCCGGACCATCGACCGCATCCGGGGTGTCTAAGCACTGCCACCTGTTCAGAGAGTGCCAAGGTCCTCCGTGGAAAGAGCGTTCAGGTATGCCAGCCGCCAGGCGCCGGTCCGCCGGTTGACGTAGAGATGTCGGGCGTAGGCCCATGGCTGGGTGCCGTGCCAGTGTTTCCCGTTCGGGGTGATCTGCACGATCAGTTGATCCACGGTCGCCTGCTGACTCGGCCGAGACAGCAGGTCGGCGGCCATTCGCTCGGCCATCGCCCGGTTGACCGGCCCGTGCGGATGCTCGCGGTATGCGAACAGCCGCTCGATGAAGGCGGCCAACCGGAGGGTCCGAACCTGGGTGCCGCGTGCCGCCTGAGTGCCGGCCGCTCGCAGCGCCGTCAGCGTGTCGTCTCGACCGCTGGCGATGAGCGTGACGGCGTAGTCCTCCACGATGCTGCAGCAGTACTCGGCCTTGGGACAGTCCAGTCGGTCAGCGGCGGCGACCAGCAGAGGTAGCCCGGCGGGCTCATGCAGGAGGAGGTCCTCATCCTGTGAATCCAGCTCAGCGTCGAGGTCCATGGCCCAGTCCCAGAACGCTGCTTCGTCGGCGAACGGCCAGCGTGACCATCCCATGCCATTGATAATGGCTCATCAGATCCCACCGGTCATGGGCGAACAGGCGGCCTTCGGCAGGATCCGTCCGCCCTCGATCGCGCGGGTGGATGGCTGGCGTCCGCACCGCGCCAGCGGCGAGCAACGCCCGGGCGCGGGAGGCTACGGCGCCTCAATCCAGCCTCGCCGATAAGCATGCCCCGCTGCCGGGGATGTGTTGCAGGGCGTGGACAGGCATTCAGCGGACGAACATGCCGTCTGTTCCCGAGATGGTGTCGCGGTCGGCGCTGCGGAGTTTGGTGAACTTGTCGGGTGCGGCGATCAGCACGTCGTTCCAGTTGTGGTGGAAGGCGTCGGTGAACTTGCTCAGCCCGTTGACGAGTTCCTGGTTCTGGGTGTCGAGGGTTTTGGTGAGCAGGTTGATGGCGTTCTGCATGCCGGTGATGATCGGTGGGACGGTGCGGCCACCGATGTCGACCTTCTTCTCCTGTAGCGGTTTGGAGTTGCTCCAGATTGTGGCGAGGCTTTGCCAGCCTTCGACGCTGACGGCGGCGGCCAGCGCGGCCGTGCCGGCGCCGGCGGTCGCGCCGGCGAAGATCACCGCGGCGATCGCTCCGCCGATGGTCAGCAGGGCTGAAGCCTTGGAGGCGTTGCCGCCGGGGCACCAGGCGTCGAGTCCGTCGAGGGCCTTGTAGGTCTTCTGGCCGATCTCCCAGATGTCAGTGTTGACCCGGCGGTTGATCTCGAGCTGCGCTTCCAGGGACAGGGCCAGCGACAGGGTGACCTCGCGTTGCAGGACGGCGGCGCGCGCGTTGACGTCGAGGTAGTGCTCGAAGGAGTTGGCGGCGTTGCCGATCCACTCCTTGAGGTGCAGCTTGGCCGCGTCGACAATGTCGGCGACGTGGGCGGTGCCGGGCAGCGGGGCGACCGCGTCGGGTGCGGCCACTGAGCTGTTGCGCGAGGTCATGGTCAGGTCGACCTTCACGGTCGCTGCGACCGCGTAGAGCGCGTCCAGCATGGGCCGGCAGTCGTCGGGGTTCGGCAGGGCGAACGAGGCGAACATCGCCGGGATGCCCGCGTACGCCTGGGCGACGTAGGCCAGGAGGTTGCCTTCGTCGTCCGGGCGCCCGCCGGCCGGTGTGGTGTAGCCCGGCACCTGGGTGACCTGCCCGGTGTCCGATCGGGTCGCGTCGTTGACGGCGGCCTGCTGGGCGGCCGCGTACGAGGCGGCCTGGTCCATCGTCACGCTGATGGCCTTGTCGCGGATCTTCTCGCCGAGCTGTTGCAGCTGGTCCGGGCCGTGATAGGTGAATGCCATGGTGTCCCCCGGTGCCGGTCGATTCAGTCGTCGGTCTTGAGGACCACGGGTGGTAGCACCTCGCGGGTGAACCTCTCCTCGGCCTCCAGCAGCCCGGGCGTCTGCCCGCCGGCCCACGCGGCCTCCAGGCTGCTCGCCGCGGCGGCGTCGGCCGCGGCGTACGTGTCCACGATGTGCTCGAGGACGACACCGGCGTCGAGCATGTTCGTCGCGGTCCGGCCGAGGATGTTCTGCAGGTCATCCCGCAACGACGACCACAGGCCGTGGGCGGGCGCGACGCCGCCGCCCGGCGCGGCGAAAGCGCCGCCCTCCTGACCGGCGGTGCGGTCCACCGCCTGGTTCATCGACGCGTACGCGTGGCTCAGCGCCGGAAGGTCCACCCGCGAGACGACGCGCAGCTGGGACAACTCGGCGGCGAACTGCCAACCCTCCATGGCTGCCTCCTCCTGGGTCGCGGCGGTCAGGAACCGTCGCAGGCGACGCCCGCGGCCGGTGGCGTCGCGGTCCGCGGCCGCTGCGGCGCGTAGATCGTGGTGTGCGCCAGGTCGGCGCCGGGTACCGGGGGCACGGAGAACGACGGCGTCGGCCTGCTGGCCTCGGAGGTCGTCTCGGCCTGGGTGTAGAGAATCTTGTCGCCGGTGTCCCGCATGATCAGCACGAACTCGGCGATGCACACCGGCACACCCGGCTGCGTCGACCGCAGCAGTCCGGTGATGTCCGTGAACCCCTGCGCGCCGGGCTTGCTCTGGGCCAGACTGACCACCTCCGGCTGCGTCCATCCGGAGAAGTCCCCCGGCGGGTAGGCGCCGTAGCCGGTGACCGTGACCTGAATCCCCGAGACCTTCGCCTTGGTGGGGTTCTGCAGCTCACCCGCGGCCGCCAGCTCACCGCCCGGGAACAACACCCCGCCGGAGGCCGTGCCCTCGGTGACCCCGCCGATCGGGTTGCTGTCGGCGTCCAACGCCGTGACCCGGAACTTCAGCTCACGAACCACCTGATCGCAGCGGCTGCGGTAGACGAACCCGTACGCGACACCGGCCGCGTCGATTCCGGTCGCGGTGACCTGCGGTTCGCAGTCCGCCCGAGGCGGCGTCGACGTGCCGGCCGTCGCGGACGGCGTGTCCCCTGGATCCGCCGCGGTCGGATCGGCATCACCGCGGCGCAGCACCACGAAAGCGGCCACGCCCACGAGCAGGACAACGATGCCGATCAGCAGCCAATGCCCCGGTTGCAGGCGCCGGCCGCCTGCTCCAGCCTCGGTCGTCATGCCACTCCCTGTCGTCCGGCCCGCATCTCTCGCGGCAACCCGATGTCATACACCGCATCCGTCAGCACGATCACCTGCGCGTCATAGTCGGCGAGCAGCGCACCGATCACACTGTCGAGCTCCGCCAAGAACTCCCGCTCGGACAGCGACCCGGCCGGCTCACCGGCGATCGACACCTGCCACCAGACCAGCGCCCGGCTCCTCACCGTCAGCCAGCCCCGCACCGACCTGGCCTCCACCGTCAGTTCGTCCAGCTGGCGCTGAAACCGCCGGTCCTCATCGCTCGGCTCGAGTTCCTCGCCGTGCCCCCGCCCAGTCAGCGACAATGTCCAGATATCGCCTGCGGTACGCGGCCCACAGCAACGTGGCCAACGCCTCCAACTGCCGCGCAAGGGCGTCCGCCTGGTAGCGACGATAGGAGTCGACGGCGAAGGACACCTGCACGTCGTGACGACCCCGGACTGCGGCGCTCAACCCGCCGTCAGGCGAACGCGCCTGCACGCTGAGCAGACTCAACCGCTCAGCCAGCTCGCCCACGACATCCCTCCCGAAGCTCACCGATGCTATCCAGCCAGGCTGAACCCATAGGGGCAGCCCGACCCTGCACTACGAACACGAGCAAGACCCCGACAACGGTTCGACATCGGCCCTGCCACATATCCGACCCACCTGCCCGGCGACGACGTCTGAACCGCACACACGACGCGCGGCGTCTGACGGCTGCGTTTCGGTGTTCCCGTCGACTCAACCGTCGACCGTCCAGGAGAGCGTGAAGATGCTGGTCATCATCGCATCGACATACGCGCGGATGCGCCAGGCCGTAGCGGTGATGATGCCCAACCGGGCTTCCATCACGTCCCGGGAACTGGCGGTCGGGGAATCGACGATCCAGAGGATCACCCGGGCGAACAAGTCACCGATGATGCCGCGGATGATGTCGCGCGTCAGCAGGATCACGTCATTGGCGCACCTCATGACGACCGCCATAGCGACGGCAAGCTCGGCGAACCCCGCCAACGCGTTGACGTTGTGGGCCATCAGCGCCAGATAGGACCGCACGTCCAGCCGGTCCCGTCGAGGTAGGTCCTGGTCGAGACATTCCCGCAACAAGACGCTGATCTGGTGCAGGTCGGCGCCGACGGTTCCCCAGACGGCCACGTGCGCGGCCGCCATGTCCGGTATCCCGGCGAGATCGTCGAGCAGTTGCCGTAGCGGGCCGATGTGGGTCGTCGCGTAGTGCAGTCCACCAGCGCGCAATACCGCGTGCCGCTGGTCGACCGGCGTCGCGAACTCCGCCACTGGTGCGGCGCCGGCCAGCTGAGGCTCGACCCACTCCCTGTCCTGTGCCCTGGCGATCGCACTATCGGTGCATCCGGTCGGCGAGAGCGTGGGCTCGTCGATGAGTGGCGTGCCGTCGAGGGTTTTGGATCGTCCTCGCGGCGGATCAGATCTTTGAGCTCCTGGGTGCCGTCCGCGACACGCAGGAGACCGTCGACCATCAGTTGCAGGCTTTCCTCGACGTAGGCGATCAGGTCTTCCTGCCGGGCGTACCTGTCGCCCAGGCCGGTCAGGCTCCACCCACGGGAGGTCCCGAACGCCGACCACTCGTGACTGATCCGCTGGACGGTGACCCGCACCTCGGCCAGCTGCTCTCTCAGGACATCGAGATTCTTCGCATGCGCGAGGAACTGGCCGGGGTCAACAGGACCCCGAGTAACCTCGGCCGTCACCGCGACAACTGCTCCTGATCGGCCACCACGCAGGGCACCGTAGCGGTCCGAGCACGCCTTCTTCAGTACGCAGTTGCGAACGAATCAGGGATGGCCGGATCCAACGTCCGGCATCGATGACAGACGCCTTGGACGACGTCGTGGCAGGGCGAATGTCCCGGAGGGCAGCCGCCTGGCGTTGGGCTAGACCCACATCGACGGACATCCTGACCGTGAGCCTGGTCGGCTCCATGAGGATGCCCAAGGACTCGCCGTCATGGTCGGGCAGTGCGGGGGATGTTCGCGCGGATCCGGGCGAGCAGGTCAGCGACCCGGGGATCGCCCATGGCGCCGGGGCGGTGGATCGCGTGAAAGGTGACTCGGGGCAGGTCAGTGATGCGGCGGCCCACCAGACCTTCGGGGGGTTGGACGCAGCCGGCAACGACGGCCAGCCCGACACCGAGAGCGGCGAAGTCGAGGGTCATCGGCAGGCCCTCGGCCTCCACGGCGACGGTCCAGCCGACGCCGGCGTCGGTCAGGGCCCGCTCGAGGTTGATCCGGTGCGGGCGAGTCGGGGGACCGACGATCAGTTCGGCGTCGGCCAGGTCGCGCAGGCGCAGACTGCGTTTACGGGCGAGCCGGTGGTCTTCGGGCATGAGCAGCATCTGCGGGAAGGTCGCGATAGGCACGGTTGTCAGGTCGTCGGGCAGCACATGGAGGCTGAAGACGCCGAGGTGGGCACGACCGGTCAACACCGCGGCATGCATCTGCCGGCGGTTGGTGTGCAGAGGACGCAGGCTTCCGGGGCGCTCGGTGAGCATGCCGCGGATGGTGGCACCGAGCAGATACAGGTAGGCGGTATGCCCAGAAGCGATGACCAGAGGCCGGGTGGGCGGGGTGCCGCGGAGCTCGTCGAGGAACTGCGCCAGACGTTCCTCGTGGTCCCGGGCGAACCGTGCCACCCGTTCCCCGTCCGGGGTGAGCCGGAGCCGGTTACCGACCCGCTGGTACAGCGGGCGGCCAAGCTGCCGGGCTAGGGTGGCCAGCTTCGAGTGCAACGACGGCTGGCTGATGTGCAGCTCTTGGGCCGCACGGGTCAGGTTGAGGTGCCCGGCGAAGACCACGAACGCGGCCAGCGCATCGGATGACACCCGCACCTCGGCCATAGAACAACCCTATAACCCGCGGCCTAACGATTAGTTCCCTCGAAGATCCGTAACGTCGATCATCAATATATGACGACAACAGATGCGAACCACGCTCGAGTATCCGCAGCGCAGCTGCGGGTGATGCCACTGCACGCGATCACCGAGGTCTACGGCGAGCCGGGATTACGCCGCCGGCTGACGCTCGAACTCGAGCGACTGCCGGACCCGCACCGCCGCGTCATCGACGACGCCGCCGGCTGGGCGACGGACCTGCACGCCGGGCAGCGCCGCACCCGCGAGCCATACGTGAACCATCCGCTGCGGGTGACCCTGCGGATGCTGTGCCACTACCGGGTCACCGACGCCGATGTGCTGGCCGCCGGCCTGCTCCACGACGTGGTCGAGGACCAGCCGTGGGCGGTCACCGGCATCACCAGACACGGACCTCCACCGACCGCGCAGGCCCTCACAGCGATCGCGGAGCGATACAACCCGCGGGTAGCGCGCCTGGTAGCGGCGCTCACGACACCCCCACGACCGGACAGCGTCGACCGGATCCGCCACTACACCGATCACCTCGCCGCGGCCCTGGACGCGCAGCCGTGGGCCAGAGTGATCAAGCTGTCCGACTTCACCGACAACGGCGCCGGCATCATCCACGCCATCGGACCCAAGCTCGCCCGGTCCGCCCACAAATACGACACTGCCGTTCCGGTGCTCCGCGAACTGCTCGATCGGCCGGACACTCCCTTGAGCGAGGACGTGAAGGACCACATCCACCGGCAGCTCAACCTCGCCCGGCAGCGGTTCGCCGCCATCCTCGCCGCCTAACTTGTACTGCAAAGCCTGCTGCAGCTCGCGGGTCATTGTGTCTTTGGCCGGTTTTCGTCCCGGATCTGTTGTCGGAGACATTCGCGTACGTGGGCGATCTCCTCGCGGTCGATTCGCGGGCGGGAGAGGTGGTCTGCTGGATTGGCAGTCATTTCGTTGCCAGGACGGAGATGCAGTGCGGCCGGCGGGGTCGGGGTCGGCCGGGAGCAAGTCGGCGTTTTGCTAGCACCTCCCAGGTCGTCTTGTTGGCCAGGCCAGCAGTCGAGACCCCGCGCGCACGGACGACACGGCAATCCAGTGGGACGTCGGCGCGGTCCGCGCGAAAGATCCCCGCGCGTGCGGGGACGAGCTGGGCGGCTCGCTTGGTTCAGGGGGTGACGGGGATCCCTGCGCGCGGGGACGACGGGGGTCAGGTCTTACCTGACCCCCGCCGGAGGGGAGATCCCCGCGCGTGCGGGGACGACCTGAGGCACGAGAAAGGCCGGACCCTAGTGCGGGGGAGATCCCCGCGCGTGCAGGGACGACGTCAAGCCAACATGTGCGCAAGGCGGCAGCTCACGGAGATCCCCGCGCGTGCGGGGACGACCACACAGGCACAACACCCGCACGCGCCAGTAGGGGGAGTCCCCGGGCGTGCGGGGACGACAGAGAACGGCGAAGCCGCCGGCGAGATCACCCGGGGAGATCCCGCGAGTGCGGGGACGACCCGGCCGACAGAACGGCGCTGTGATCGAAAAGCGGAGATCCCCGCGCGTGCGGGGACGACCACATCCGGACCATCAACTGCAACGCCGAGCAGGGGAGATCCCCGCGCGTGCGGGGACGACGCGGCGGTCAGGCCCTGACCGACGCCCTGCGGGGGGAGATCGCCGCGCGTGCGGGGACGACGTCTTGGCCTTGATGTCGCGGACGAGGTAGACCGGAAGATCCCCGCGCGTGCGGGGACGACATGCTGTCCGACCTGCGGACCTCGATCGCTGAGGGGGGATCCCCGCGCGTGCGGGGACAACTACGCCTCAGCGAAGTCGAGCCGCGTCGCCCGAGGGAGATCCCCGCGCGTGCGGGGACGACGGTCACCCATACGGTTGGATCGAGGACGCGGCGGGGAGATCCCCGCGCGTGCGGGGACGACAGTACTTACGACCGGAAGGGTTGGCAGGCACAGGGGAGATCCCCGCGCGTGCGGGGACAACTACGCCTCAGCGAAGTCGAGCCGCGTCGCCCGAGGGAGATCCCCGCGCGTGCGGGGACGACCGCGGACGTGAGGATGCCGCCGCCGTTCGGGTCGGGAGATCCCCGCGCGTGCGGGGACGACGGCACCTGGCCGATGTTGCGCTGCAGCCGCTTCGGGAGATCCCCGCGCGTGCGGGGACGACGGGCAATTTCTGGCCCAAAGGCGCGAGACGAACGGGAGATCCCCGCACGTGCGGGGACGACATCCCGATCGTGCTCTTCCTCTACCGCACCGTCGGGAGATCCCCGCGCGTGCGGGGACGACCGCATCATGTGCGGCTCGCTTTCGGCGGACATCGGGAGATCCCCGCGCGTGCGGGGACGACAGCATGTAACAGAGGGCCGGCCCGACGCTAAGCGGGAGATCCCCGCGCGTGCGGGGACGACGAGACCGGCTTCAACCGGTCCACCCTGAACAGAGGGAGATCCCCGCGCGTGCGGGGACGACACCCCGGCACCTCGTGGTCGGGTTCGGCGAGTTGGGAGATCCCCGCGCGTGCGGGGACGACTTCCAGCCGATCAACGGAGTGCAGCTATGACCAGGGAGATCCCCGCGCGTGCGGGGACGACGGAAGTGTGACGCCGGCGAGGCCGAGCGGGACAGGGAGATCCCCGCGCGTGCGGGGACGACCAGGCCCCGGGCTTGCCTTCGGGTTCCCGGGGCGGGAGATCCCCGCGCGTGCGGGGACGACATCACCGAACTGCGCGACCCCGGCCAGCTGCAGGGGAGATCCCCGCGCGTGCGGGGACGACCCGGTGCGCGGGTGCTGGCGGGCGTGGTGGAACGGGAGATCCCCGCGCGTGCGGGGACGACCGCAGCGACTGCGCCGCGTCGACGGTCGCGGAGGGGAGATCCCCGCGCGTGCGGGGACGACTCGATCTCGGCGGTGGTGGTGGCGCCCGTGTCCGGGAGATCCCCGCGCGTGCGGGGACGACGGCTGGTCTTCCCGCTCGGACGCCGACGGGTGAGGGAGATCCCCGCGCGTGCGGGGACGACCGTTTCCCAACGACGCGCACAACAGCCGCGCGGGGGAGATCCCCGCGCGTGCGGGGACGACCGGTGGCGGCTCATCCCGGGTCGCCCCGGTCGCGGGAGATCCCCGCGCGTGCGGGGACGACTTCCGCACCGTTCGGAACATCCGGCGAACCGCCGGGAGATCCCCGCGCGTGCGGGGACGACGCAGCAGGTCGGCGACGTCCACGACGGTGACGTGGGAGATCCCCGCGCGTGCGGGGACGACAGGTGGTCGGAGTGCTGAACCAGGCCGGTGCAGGGGAGATCCCCGCGCGTGCGGGGACGACACTCCCGGCTGGCCGAGGACGAAGATGCCCGGGGGGAGATCCCCGCGCGTGCGGGGACGACGTCCTGCAATCTCTCTCCATCGGCGCAACCCACGGGAGATCCCCGCGCGTGCGGGGACGACGGCGTCAGCGCCGGGTTCACCTACAGCAACATCGGGAGATCCCCGCGCGTGCGGGGACGACGTGACCCACGCCGGCATGGCCTGTAGCCACGTCGGGAGATCCCCGCGCGTGCGGGGACGACATCTCGAAGCTGACGCCGAAACCGGCCTCGTACGGGAGATCCCCGCGCGTGCGGGGACGACGTTGACCTTGCCGCACAGGTGTTCCGGGTCGTCGGGAGATCCCCGCGCGTGCGGGGACGACTGTGCAAGCCGAGCATGAACACCCGGACGATCGGGGAGATCCCCGCGCGTGCGGGGACGACAGCGACGGGTCCGCAGAGATCGAGCTGGCCACCGGGAGATCCCCGCGCGTGCGGGGACGACATCTTGGCCGCCACCAGATCGGCGCGATGAAGGGGGAGATCCCCGCGCGTGCGGGGACGACACCGCCAGCCAGACGACGATCGGCGCGGACACCGGGAGATCCCCGCGCGTGCGGGGACGACGTCACCGTCTGGTAGCAGACCGGCAGGCACGCGGGGAGATCCCCGCGCGTGCGGGGACGACTTGCCGGTGACCCTGATCGCGACGACGACGTCCGGGAGATCCCCGCGCGTGCGGGGACGACGTTGGTCTCGATGGCCAGGGCGTCGGTCTTCTGGGGAGATCCCCGCGCGTGCGGGGACGACACTTGTTGAGCTGCGGTTTTATTGGCGTGGTCGGGCGGAAAGTATCAGTCCGTTCAGGTCCACGGGATGCCAACGTCCTCGGCCGATGGTGCGTGGGACCATCCTTGTTTGTTGAGGGCTGGTTCGGCCGCGACCTGTCCGCGGCCTCTTCGTGTAGTTGGGAGTGTTCAAAGGCGAGTCTCGTACTCGTGTGCTGGTTCGTTGATGAGGTGGCTGTAGGTGGTTCGTTCGATGTCGACGTGGCCTGCGCCGCTGGCGGCGGGCGCTGCCGAGGAATCCTGGTGCCTCGCGTGATTGCCCAAGCCGGCGTCCTTGGATCTTGGTTGCGGCGGCTCTTGAATAGCAGCCAACCTTAACCCGGGTCGAATTGATGCGAAATGCGAAGCCGCATCATTAGGACTATATCTAACCCGTTCGGGTACTTGACCTGATTGTTTTGCAGTGTTTGGCGCATCCATTCCCGGTCGCTAGGCCGAAAGTGTCGGTGGACATCTTTATGGTGTCGGCCATGTATCCGTCGTTGGATCCGGTCGTGGGTGTGTTTTGGGGAAAGTCCAAGGCTGGGCCAGCTGGCTCCTCACGACCGAACCTGTTGATTCAGCATCTGTTGGACACGGCTGCTGTAGCCGAGTTGTTGTGGGACCGGTGGTTCTCGGCCGGCGTACGGACTTGGTGCGACGACTTCACCGGCGGGCAAGGCAGGGCGATATTTTCGCTTTTGTGCGGTTTGCATGATGTCGGCAAGGCCAGCCCGGCCTTTCAAAGCAAGGTGCCCGAGTTGGCGGCGCGGGTTCAGGCCGCGGGTCTGATGTGGGGGGCGCTGGACGGACGGTCGCGAGCGTGGCATCACACGCTGGCTGGTGCGGTGATCGTGGACCGGGTGCTGGACCGGGCAGGTTGGAGCCGCGCGTCCGTGCGGTGGGTGGCACCCTTGATCGCGGGTCATCACGGGGTGGTGCCGGGCAAGGGGAAGTACTCCGGCGGTGCTCCTGGAAGAGGCGACGCGCAGGGGATCGGGCCGCGGTGGATGGCGGCTCAGGATGCCGTGGTTGCTGCCGTGGTGGAGGCGTTGGGCCTGGACTTGGGCGACCTGCGGCCGAGGTCGGTTCCACGTCGTGCTGAGCAGTTGGCGTTCTCTGGGGCGATCATCATGGCGGACTGGATTGCGAGCGGTTCGCAGTTCGCCGGTGTCGACGAGGTCGGGCTGGTGTCGATGGCTGCGGCGCGGGACCGGGCGGAGTCGGCGTGGCGTGACCTTGACCTACACGGGGGTTGGGCCGCCGAGCCTTATGTGCCTGTTTCGGACTTGACGGCGTTGCGGTTCGGGCGGGAGTGCCGCCCGGTGCAGCGTGCTGCGGTGGCGGTGGCGGAGCAGATGCCGACGGCGGGTTTGATGATGATCGAGGCGCCGATGGGGGAGGGCAAGACGGAGGCGGCGTTGGCCGCTGCTGAGGTGTTGGCCCGTCGCTTCGGGGCGAACGGCGTGTTCGTGGGAATGCCGACGCAGGCCACCAGCGATCCGATGTTCAGCCGGGTGCTGGAATGGGCGCAGCGGGTGCAGCCGGGGACGCCGGTCGGTCTGTTGCACGGCAAGCGACAGTTCAACAAGCAGTGGCGCGAGCTGCGTGAGATGCGTTTCCTGAGTGTCGGGGAAGGCGGCACCGATGAGTTCGGCTGCAGCGACGAGTACGGTCTCGGCGGCACCGCCGTGCGGCGGGCGGCCGAGGCTCCGTCGGAGTGGTTCCTTGCCGCGAAGCGGGGACTGTTGATGCCGATGACGGTCGGGACCGTCGACCAGCTGCTGCACGCGGCCACCCGGACGCGGCATGTGATGTTGCGGCATGCGGGTCTGGCCGGCCGTGTGGTGATCCTGGACGAGGTTCACGCGTACGACGTCTACATGGAGCAGTTCCTGTGTGAGGTGTTGCGGTGGCTCGCCGATGCCGGAGTGCCGGTGATCTTGTTGTCGGCGACGCTGCCGCCGCCGCTGCGTGAACGCCTGGCCGTCGCCTACCTTCAGGGCTCGAGCGGGCGCCGCGACATCGAGGCTCCGGCAGCGTTGGTCGCCGACGGCGGCTATCCGGTCGTGCGGTCGGGTTGGCTGGACGCGGATGGGCCCGGCCTGCATGTGGTTGCCGCGCCGGCGTGGCGTGACTCCGTGCCGGTCCGCGTCGAGGTACTGCCCGAAGGGCAACCCGACGGCCCCGACGCGATGGTCGCGATGCTGCAGGAAGACCTGGCGGACGGCGGCTGCGCACTGATCGTCCGCAACACCGTGGGCCGCGCCCAGCACGCCTATCGAGCGGTGAGGGCGGCCTTCGGCGACGATGAGGTGGTGCTGCTCCACTCGCGGCTGACCGTGGGCGAGCGGGCCGACCGCAGTGCGCGGATCTTGGATCTGCTCGGGCCACCGGGCCGGCCGGCCGGGGCAGACCGGCCACGACGGTTGATCGTGGTAGCCACCCAGCTGGCCGAGCAGTCCTTCGACATCGACGTCGACCTCCTGGTCACAGACGTGGCGCCGATCGATCTGCTGCTGCAGCGTGCAGGACGCCTGCATCGGCACGCTCGCCGCCCCGGTGATCGACCCTCGCGGGTGTCGGCGCCACGTGTGGTGGTCACGGGCATGCGCCCACGTCCCGGTCAGGCCCCAATATTCGTGCCGGGCAGTACCACGGTGTACGGCGATTACCTGTTGCTGCACGCGGCGCACCTGGTCCTCGAGGCCGCGAACGGTCCAGGCTGGCATATCCCGCGTGACGTTCCGGCGCTGGTCCGCCGTGGGTACGCCGACTCCCAGACCGTCCCCGACGGCTGGTCGGACGCTGTCGCCGATGCCAAGGCGCGGTGGCAGATTTGCCAGCAGAAGCGAGCCTCGAAAGCTGGCGCCTTCCTGCTGGCCGGCGAGGACGCGCTGGGTCTGAAAGATCTCGCCGGGCTGCACGAGATCGCGACTGCGGACCTGGGCGACGACGATGCTGTGGCCGCCGTCGTGCGCGACGGACCCGAATCCGTCGAGGTCATCCTCGTGCGACACGACGAGCGCGGGTTCCAGACCCTTCAGGGCAGGGCGCTCGGGACCACCGGTGCGGCGCTATACGATCAGGAACTTGTCGAAGCGGTGCTGAACACCGCCGTTCGCATGCCCCCTTACGACCGGCTCACCGTTGCGGCGAAGGCCGAGCTGCGCCCGTTGCCCGAGTGCGGCGACGACCCTTGGCTACGCCGCACGCGTGCACTAATCCTCGATGGGCAGCGCTCCGCTGTCCTGGGCGGGTACCCGGTCGTCTACGACGACGAGCTCGGCTTGCTCGTCGAGCCGGCACCCGCCCAGATGAGATAGCCCCAGCTCTTGCTGGGACAACACTCCGA
Source organism: Actinoplanes sp. NPDC049668 (assembly GCF_044465445.1). Taxonomy (NCBI): domain Bacteria; kingdom Bacillati; phylum Actinomycetota; class Actinomycetes; order Micromonosporales; family Micromonosporaceae; genus Actinoplanes; species Actinoplanes sp. NPDC049668. The sequence goes on along the minus strand of NZ_JBITLR010000002.1, from coordinate 1,267,963 downwards.
CCTGGCACAACATGAAATACCCGGCGCATGCCCCGGACGGCCCCGGCGCACCGACCCCGATCTCCAGATCCGTCCTGACATGACACAACAGTTGGAGCATCGATCTTGAACGCTACCGTTCGTGCCAGACCAAGCAGAGCTTCCACTGGTCGTTCGAGTGACGATCGAGTTCGCTCAGCCGCGTCCGACTCCCGCAGAGGAACGAGGGGCGAACGTCCCGTCGGGCCGGATCCAGCCGATGCCGCTGGCGCAGCTTCGGCACTGGGTTCTAACGCACCGTCCCGCGCTGATCGAGGTCCGGCTGGTGATCGTCGGCTTCGGGCTTCCGCTCGTGGTGACGTGGTTGCAGCAGGGCTGGTGAGCGCATGTCGACGGTGACGTCTGCGCCGGCGTTCGATGTGGCGCTCGGACCGTGGATTCCGGTGCTGGTCGACGGTTCGAGGCGCCTTCTGTCGTTGCGGGAGTGCCTGGTCGAATCGCATCGCATCGATGGCCTGGCTGTTGACACCCCGTTGGAGACCGTCGCGGTGTTCCGGCAGGTGCTGCTGCCGGCGTACCTGGATGCGATGTTCGGCGGGCCGCAAGGGCTGCCTCCTCCGGCCGACGAGGACGAGTGGCATCTGCTGTGGAACAAGGGCCGCCTCGACGCCGCTCGGATCGGCGACTACCTCGAGCGCTACGCCGACCGCTTCCAGCTGTTTGGCCCGCGCCCGTTTGCCCAGGTCGCTGGGCTTGCGACGGCCGGAGGTGACACCAAGCCTGTGTCGCTGCTGATCGCCGCGGCAGCGTCGGGTAACAACGTGCCGTTGTTCTCCGCGCGTACCGAAGCGGATCCGCCGTCGCTCACACCGGCCGAAGCGTTACGGGCGTTGCTGGCGACGCAGTGTTTCGACACGGCGGGCATCAAGTCAGGGGCAGTCGGTGACCCGGCGGTGAAGGCGGGCAAGACGACCGGCAACGTGACCGGGCCGCTGGGGTCGCTCGGCGTGGTCGTGCCATGGGGCCAGACCCTGTTCGAGACGTTGATGCTGCACACCCCGATCCAGCCACAGCCGTTCCGGGCCACGGACCGGCCACAGTGGCGGACATCGGAGCATGACAGCGACGACCCGGCCGGGCCGGCGTGGCGATCACGGCCCGCCCAGGGATTGCTGGATCTGCTGACCTGGCAGGCCCGCCGGATCCGGCTGCTCCCCGAACGTGACGGCGACAGGGTGGTTATCCGGCGTGTGGTGGTCGCCGCAGGTGATCGGCTGTCGCCGTTCCCGCAGGATGTCGAGCCGCACACGGCCTGGAAGCCCTCGACGACCTCGGCCGGTCAGGTGCCCGTCCGGCACGTCGCCGGGCGGGCCGCATGGCGCGGCCTGCAGGCACTCCTCGCGGTCGGGGACGACCCCGGATCGTCGGTGACCGCCGCGCGGGTGCTGCGCCAGATCGCCGACCTGCGTGCCGAGCGCTGCCTCCCGGCCGATCTGCCCGTGCAGGTCATGACCGTGGGCGTCCAGTACGGCACCCAATCCGCAGTCGTCGAAGAGGTCATCGTCGACCATCTGCCGCTGCCGCTGGCCGCGCTCGACCCTCACGGGCCGGTGGCCGCACTGCTGGGCCAGGTGGTGGCGCACGCCGACGACCTGCGTGTCGCGGCGAACCGGTTCGGTGACGAACTGCGTGAAGCCGCCGGCGGCGACAAACTCGCCTGGAACCAGGGGCAGCGCATCGGTGACACCCTCGTGCACCGGTTCACCCCGGTCGTGCACCGGCTGCTGACCGGACTGCAGCACCAACCACAACGAGCGGCAGAGGCCGAGGCGGCCTGGCGGACCACCGCCCGCCGGTACGCCCTCGAAGTCATCGACCCGGCCGTCAGCAGCGCCCCGCCGACAGCATTCCTCGGCCGCGACGCCAACGGCCATCCCCGGCGCACCAGCACCGCGGAGGCCCGCTATCGCTCCGCCATCAACACCATCATCGGGACGGTCTCGAGTACGCCGATACCGGCGGGAGGGTGAACATGACCGACTACACCCCATCTGGTGGGCTGTTCTGGCAGCGATACAGCGACGGCGAAGGCCGATGGCGGTCCACCGAACCCAGCGGAGCGCATCTGGCCGCTCTGCGTCGCGGGCTGGGCCGGCAGGCAGGCGACGTTCCCGAAATGTGGCCCTTCTACAGCCAGCTGCGCCCCGACGGTTCACTGAGCTACGCCCTCAACGCTGAGCACGTGACGCTCAGCCTGTTCGCCCTGCACCAGCAGGGCAAGGCACGTCCGATGCACGCCAACGGCATCGGCCTGGGAACCGCGATGCTGCGCGCCCGGGACAGTGGCCTGTACAGCAGCGACGGCATCGACCGGAGGTTCAGCGCTGCCGCGACCGCCAGCGGCCTGACCGAACTCACCGGACATCTACGCGGACTGATCACCCAACTGCGCAACGTCGAGGCGGCCGGCAAGCGCGGGCAACCCCTGGACTACACCCAGCTGTACCGCGACCTACGCAACTGGCAATACCCCGACCGGGTCACCGACGTCCGCCGCCGCTGGGGCAGCCAATACTTCGCCACCCGGCAATCCACACCTGCCGAAGACCCGCCGCCCCCGGCAACCGCCTGACACTCGCTGCAAACTCGCCCACCGACGTCCCAAGGAGCATCATGAGCCCGCGCACATATGTCGACGTCCACATCCTGCAGACCGTGCCACCGTCGAACCTCAACCGCGACGACGCCGGCACCCCGAAGCAGGCCGTCTACGGCGGTGTCCGCCGCGCCCGAGTCTCGTCACAAGCATGGAAACGCGCCACCCGCACCGCGTTCGCCGACCAGTTGCACCTGCCCGCACACGAGCGCGGTGTACGCACCAAGCGCATCTCAGCCCTGCTCGCCGACCGTTTGGGCGTCCGTACCGGCCTCGACACGGCCCAGTCGGCCCGGCTGAGCACCTACCTGCTCAAGGACCTCGGTATCACCCCCGCGAAACCGAGGACCAGTAAGGCGAAATCCACCAAGCCCGCCGACGACACCAGCACCACCCAGACGGCCGCTGAGACTTCCTACCTGCTGTTCTTCGGTAACCAGCAGATCGACACCATCGTCGACCTGGTCGCCGCCGATGCCACCACCCTGGCCGCCCTGACCGACGATGCCCTCCAAGCCGCGGTCGACCGGCTCCCCGTGCGCGAACAGCTGCAGAAGGGCCACCCGATCGACGTAGCCCTGTTCGGTCGGATGGTCGCCGATCTGTCCATGCTCAACGTCGACGCCGCCGCCCAGGTCGCGCACGCTCTGTCGACGCACGCCGTCGACGTGGAGTTCGACTACTTCACCGCCGTCGACGACGCCAAGTCCCGCGACGAGGACGCCGGCGCCGCGATGATCGGCACCGTCGAGTTCACCTCCGCAACCCTTTACAGGTACGCCACCGTCGGCGTCAAGTCGAACCCCGCCTCGATTAGGTACGCCACGAAGGAGTGCCGCAGATCGTGAAACCGCGGCCGCTGATGAAGCCGTGTCGGACAACCACACGTCGAAACCGCCAGCGACTTGACCTGATCCAACTCCGACCCGTTGCCGACCTTCCGAGTGATCGGCGGGTGCTCCGCGCACCGCTGGGCTCGCGCCACGACATACCGCCACTCCCGGTTGCGGAAGTTGTTCGCGTCCCACGGCCTTCCGGACGGCGACGTGAAGACGAAGTCGTTGGCGTTCTTGCCGGCCACCAGCCGCCGCAACACCTCGACCACACGAGGAGCCAACGGAATCGGGCGCCGAGATTTGCGCGACTTCGGAGCAGTCAGCCCGCCGGTGCGGCTGAGCGTCTTCACGACGAAGACCGCTGGGTTCTTGCCGCTCAGCGACACCGCCTTGACCCGAAGACCCAGCAACTCGCTCAACCGCATGCCTGTACCCAGGGCCACGATGACGTGATCCCTGATGGCTGGCGGACACGCCGCCAGCAGAATCTCTGATTCCTTCACCGTGAGGAAGTACGCGTCGTAGTGCTCGATGGTCGGCAGCCCGTTGGTGCGCTGGCCCGCCGGACGATCGAACGGATTGTCCAGCCGGAAACGGGGCGTGGCGGACCGCGCCACCATGCTCATGACCGCCCAGTGCTTGCGCACACCCGCCGGCATCAACGTCTCCGACATGCCAGCCTTCCAAGGATCCAGATGCGCAGCCCGGCCAAGATCACTGATCCGCATCTTCGTCAGCGCAGGCGCATCACCCACCGGCTGCGTGACCCACCTCCCGTGCAGGATGCGCGCGTACTCCCTCTTGGTGCTCTTGGCGACGTCGACCTTGGCTTCGAGCCACTCCTCGATGAGGTCACCGATCAACGGCGTCGGCGTCTCCTCGTCTCCCTCTGCCTGGTCTGTGTCTAGGGCCAAGACGATCGCATAGACCTCAGTGTCAGAAATGTTGTGCTTGTGCGCGTTCGCCAGGTTCTCGGCTTCCTGCGCCTGTTTTTCGTCGTCAAACGTGCACGTCTGCCACTTTCCAGACCGGCCGACTCGCCAGCGGACGATCCAGGAGTTCCCCCGTGGGTTCATCTTTGCCATGCAGCCGAAGGTAGCGAAATCCGTGATCGCATGCGAACACGGAACGTGCACTTCGGTGCTTGCTGAGCGCTGCAGACGACGCTTCAAAACCTGCTCACCTGCGTTTATAGATAAACGTGCAGGTCACGCTGGGTGTATGAAGCGCACTGGCAGTGTGGGGGTCGGCAAGCGTTGAAGGTCGCTATGCCGCTGATTCAACGGAGCCCGGCGGTTGCTGTTTTGCCTTTCCATTCTGAATAGAGGGGAGGGTGGAATGCAAACACTTGACTGCATCCGTTAACCCAGGTTCCTATGATGCTCAATGATATGTGCCACGTACCGTATTTGCGGGGATAGCCACCGGGGGCAAGACTTGGGCAGTGGACGGTGTTTCGGCCACGGCTCGCCGCATTGGTATGCCGCGGGTGGTCGCTGATCGAGGGTGCGGAGAGCGGTCTGGTCGCCGTGGGGAGGCGGTGGCCGTAGATGTCGAAGGTGGTCTTTATCCAGGCGGGGCCCAGCCTGAGCTGGATGGGGTGAGCAGTTTCGCGGCAATCGCCTTCTGCCAGGACAACCTCTGATTGCCGCCGTGGTGCTGCAGGTGAGAGATGCGTAACACGCTAAACCGGCGCCTCACCCGGCCGATAGAGCACACAAGGCCCGTCGGGCCGGGAGAGGTCGGGCTGATGCACTCCGTCCACGCACCGGCTTCACCGGTCACCGACGCCACGATCGGCGCGATCCTGGCCGGGCGACTCGTGCGACCGTTGTTCCAGCCGATCGTGGACCTGTCCACCCGTACGGTGATGGGGTTGGAAGCGCTCGCGCGCGGCCCGGTCGGCAGTGCTCTGGAGTTCCCGGACCGGTTGTTCGCCGCGGCCAGCGTCGCGGGCCGGCTCCGCGAGTTGGACATTCTCTGCTCCGAACGGGCTCTGGAATGTGCGCTGGCGGTACCTGTGCCGCCGCCGCTGTTGTTCCTCAACGCCGAGCCGGCGGTGATGGATCAGCCGCCGTCGCCGCGACTGGTTGAGCTGGTCAGCAACGGACCGCCGTTCCGGGCGATCCTCGAATACACCGAACGTGCGCTGCCGGCCGTGCCCGGGAGCATGCTGCGGGTGGCCGGGCGGGCCCAGCAGCGGGGCCTCGGTATCGCCTTCGATGACGTGGGCGTGGATCCGATGTCGCTGGCCTTCCTCCCGATCCTCGAACCCGAGGTCATCAAGCTCGACATGAGCCTGATCCGCAACCCGCACACCGCACACACCCGCACGGTATGTGCCCTGGTACGCGCGGAGGCGCAACGCACCGGCGCCGTGGTGATCGCCGAGGGCATCGAGACCGAGGCCGACCTGCACGTCGCCCGTGAGCTCGGGGCGACCTGGGGGCAGGGCTGGCTGTTCGGCCGCCCGGCACCGATCGACCAGACCGGCCACCGCTACGACCCGGACGCAGCGAGCCTTCTGCGGATGCCGCGGCCGGGCTTCCACCAACCCACCGGCACGCCGTTCGAGGTCGCCGTTCGACACCTGCCGGCCGAACCCGTCCCGGCCGAGGCCGTCGCGGCGGCGCTGGCCCGGATACGTGACACCGCCGCAACCGACGATGCCTCGATCGTCGTGGCGTCCTGCCCCGAGGCCGGCCTGCCCGGGATCACCATCTCGTTGCAGGAACTTGCCGGCGGGGCCCGGTCGGTCATCCTGCTCGACCGTCCCGTACCGGACGAGTTCGCCGCGGCGGTGATCGGGCCCGAATTCGGGTACGCGGTGTGTGTTCGTGCGGGACATACCGTCGAACTGGTGACCCTCGATCACCTGCCCACGGTGGCGGCCGTCATCCGTGTTCTGCTGAACCGGCAGGGATAGTTGTTCGCCCGGGAGACCCATGAGGCCCGCGCGCATCCGGAGGGGAGCTCGACCAATACCTCTGGGGCATTCGGCCGCAGCACCAGGACTGCGACGCGGATTCAGCAAGCTCCGCGGCTTCCCGGTCGGTAGCGTGGGACCCTGAGGCAGACCGGACCTGTTACGCGCTGGGAGCCGCGACCAGACCGGCGGCGCCGAGTCTTTTCGACCTCGGCCCGGACGCGAGGTCACCGCTGGGACCAACGGTACGCGAGAGGCTGACGGGATTCTCTCTCGTCACTGCGCCGCCGCGCCGTATCCGGGGTTGGACCGGGTGTGCCGCGGGAGCAGACACCCAGCGTTAGGCAGCTGGTCCAGGGGGCTGCGATGAGGAAATGGCTGTGGCGGCGCGACCGTGGTTCGCACACATTCGGGTGGCGGCGCGCCTGGGTTGTGGTGGCCTCGGTGCTATTGGTCATCGCCTGCGGTGTCGCGGACCTCGCAACACCGCCGCAGTTGATGCTGTTCGGGGTGGTCGTGGTCGGGCCGATGCTGGCGGCGGCGTCGGCACGCCCCTGGTCGGTGGCCGCCATCGGTGCCTTCGCCCTGGTGGTGGCGTGGGCCACGTCGTCGTGGCAGGGGTTGTCGGGAACCACCGACCAGGTGTTGCGGCTGTGGGTGATCGCCGGGTTGAGTGTGCTCAGCGTGGCCGTCGCCCGCAATCAGCAGGTCTTGGAACGCCGCGCCTTCCAGACGGCCGAGAACAAGTCGACGCTCGCCGCGATCGTGGACTGGTCGGAGGACGCGATCATCACCAGCACCCTGGACGGCACGATCACCACCTGGAACGACAGCGCGACGCGCCTCTACGGCTGGACCGCACAGGAGGCGGTCGGACGGAGCGTCACCATGCTGATGCCGCCGGAGAAGGCGGCGAAGGTGCCGGGCATCCTGGCCGGGCTCGTCGAGGGTCAGGGCGTCGGTCTGCTGGAGACTCAGCGGATCTGCAGGGACGGCACCGTCATCGATATCTCGTCGAGCGTCTCACCGGTGCGCGATGAGCACGGCACCGTGGTCGGTGTGGCCGGGATCGATCGCGACATCACCGCCCGCAGACGCGCCGAGGAGCAGCGCCGGCAGATCCTCGAACGCTCGGCCCGCGCGGAGCGGTTGGAGAGTCTCGGCCAGCTCGCCGGGGGTATCGCGCACGACTTCAACAACCTGCTCGCGATCAACCTCAACTATCTCGACTTCGCCCTCGAGCAGATCACCGACCCGGACGTGCGCGACGATCTCCTGCGTGTCCGCGGCAGCGCCGAACGCGCCCGGGACCTGACGCGGCAGCTGCTGCTGTTCGCCCGCCAGGAACCCGCCAACGCTGAACTCATCGACCTCAATACGGTGATCGCCGAGACCCGTACCCTGCTCGGGCGCAGCATCGGCACGCACATCGAACTGGTCGCGCACCTGGCCGAGGAGCCCGTCACCGTCAAGGCCGACCGCAGCCGCATCGAACAGATCCTGCTCAACCTCGTCATCAACGCCCGCGACGCGATGCCCGACGGCGGCGTCATCGCCATGGAGGCCAACCCGGTCGACGTCCCCGACGACCCGACCCGCCAGCCTCCGCTGCCCGCCGGGGCCTACGTGCGGCTCCGGGTCACCGACACCGGCACCGGCATCCCCCCGGAGGTCGCCGAACACATCTTCGAACCGTTCTTCACCACCAAGGCCGAACAACACGGCACCGGACTCGGGCTGGCCACCGTGTACGGCATCGTCACCGACGCGGGCGGCACCATCACCGTGAGCTCCGAACCCGGCGCCGGCACCACCTTCCAGATCCTGCTGCCCCTGGCCATCGCGGACGAGCCCTCGCAGCCCTGGACCCCTGCGCCGGCGCCCCGCGGCGACGGCCGGCGCGTCCTGGTGGTGGAGGACGACAGCGAGGTAGGCGAGATCGCCGGCCGCATCCTCGAACGCCACGGCTACCAGGTCGTGATCGTCGGACACGGCCGCGAGGCTCTCGATCAACTCCACCTCAGGGCGTTCGACCTACTGCTCACCGACGTCATCATGCCCGGCATGTCCGGCCCGCAGCTCATCGACGTGGTCCGCCGGGAGTACCCGACGATGCCGGTACTGCTGATCTCCGGCTACACCGAGGACATCGCCAACGTGCACCGGCTACGCGCCGCCGGCATCCCGATGATCCACAAGCCGTTCACGGCCGAGGAACTGCTGCATGCTGTCTACCGGGCGGCCACCGACGCCGAACCCATCCGCCCCACCACCGAGTGGGAAGGGCGAGCGAATGCTCGTCCAGCTGGTTCGGCTAGGCAGGCTCCGGGGTGTAGGGCCCCGTAGCGGCGGTCCTCGGCGCAGCTGTGATCGCCGTGTAACTCGACCTGCTGTACCCGGGCTCGGGTAGTAGACCCTTAAAGCCGTCGTTGTCGCCGTACAGCGTGCCGTTGAGGGCGGTGACCACTGCCTCTGCAGCGCCGGGTACCGGCGGGGCGTCTCACGCAGGACCGCGGGCAGCAGGCTGTACAACGCCGAACCGACGAAACCGACCCGCACTGTGGCCAGCTCGCCCCGGGCTACCCGCACCGTCGTCGACCGCCCGGTGCGCCTCACCCAGCAGCCGCCGGGCACCGGCCAACAGCACCTCCCCCGCCGGGGTCAGCCGCACCCCACGCCGGTTGCGTGCCAGCACCTGGTACCCGAGGGCGTTCACGAGGGCCTTGACCCGGTAGCTCAGCCCCGGCTGGCTTAGGTGCAGCCGGATCGCCGCACGGCCGAAGTGCAGCTCTTCCGCCACCACGACGAACAGCCGCAGGTCGCCCAGATCAACCGCTGGGGCGCCGGCGCCGGTCATCGGCAGCGCCATCCGACACTCCTTTCTCCGCCATCGTCGCGGCGATGCGACGGCGCCACAGTAGCCGCCGACGATGTGAAGAACAGATGCGAGCACTGCGTGGCCGGTGTCAAGGTTCCGGCCGCTATTTAGAGGTGCTCGAGGCCGGAGGTCGCCAGCAGTTTGCTGATCCGCTCGCGAGACTCGGCGGGCACGGCGGCGGGCAGCGCCCGCAATAGCTGTCCGGCGTCGTGCAGGCCGGCCACCCGTTCGTTGACCTGGTCGAGGTCGGCGAATTCCAGCCGGGTTCGCTCGATCCGGCCGTGCCGCAGGGCGGCGTCGACCCGGCGCGGGCACCGGCAGGCCGCGCTTTCGGTGACCAGGCCGCAGTGCGCGCTCAGATGGTCGCGGACGCGCTGCCGAGCACGGGACAGCCGTTTGCGGTAGGTGGCTGCCGGCACGTCGCAGATATAGGCGCCGTCGTCGGAGTTGACGCCGAGGATCTCCCCGAGGATGTATGCGATGCGGTGTTCGCGGTCCAGGCAGGTCAGCAGGGCGTGAGTGCAGGCGAGTTGGACCTCCCGTTCGAGCAGGGCGGCGTCCGGGGCGGCGCTGGGCCCAGCCGACAGCCCGTCGAGCAGGTCGGCGGCGAACCGGTCGAAGGTCATCTCCATCCGTTCGACGCAGCTTTTGGAGCGGTCCATCAGGTAGTTGACCGCGACGCGGTGCACCCAGGTGGTGAACGCCGCGTCGCCGCGGTAGGTGGACAGCCGGGTGATGACGCGGATCAGGATCTCCTGGGTGGCGTCCTGCGCGTCCGGCGGCCGTGCGGTCATGCGCAGCGCGAGCCGGTAGACCCGGTCGTGGACGGCGCGGACGAGCCGCTCCAGCGCCCGGCTGTCACCGTGGTTCGCGGCGGCGGCGAGCAGCTCGAGCGACTCGTCCTCGTCGTGCTGGTCGACCGGTCTCATGTGGTGGTGACGGTACCGCGAGGCTGGTCGATCAGGATCAGCCACGACCCGTCATCCTGGCGGCGCAGCACGTCGGCGCTCACCCCACCATCGCGGTGGCTGCCGCCGTCCGGCAGGGGCGCGGCCATGGTCCACGTGTTCGACACCAGGGCGATGTCATCGACGATGACGCAGCCGCCCGCGCCGATGTATTCGATCCTGGGCCGCATCGCGGCGAACCCGTCGAGCGCGGCACGGATCTGTTCCGGGCCCCGCAGCGAGGTGCCTGGTTGCGGCTCGAACACGGCGTCCGGTTCGTACAGGGCCAGCAGCCCGTCGACGTCGCCGGCGGCGGCCCGTTCGGCGAACAGCGACATCAGGTGCTGCGGGCTTGACGCGGTGGTGGTCATGGTGGCCTCTCCCGTCAGGTTGTCCTCACCTGGGTTGGACGACCGGCTTGCATGATTGTGACCGCCGGACCACGCCGACTTTCCGTCTCCGCGTCACGGGCTGCGTCACCGCGTCGCGAACAGCACCGCGATCGTCGACACGACGGCCGCGGCCGTGAGTGCGAGGATCACGGCGGCGGCGGGTCCGCGGCGGTCGACCGGGAGCCGGCCGAACAGCCGGGACATCCGGCCGAGCACCGCGAGGGGTGGCGCGGCGAGCCACACGTCGCGTTCGACTCGGCGGCCGGCGAACCGCACGATGCCGGGTAGGTGCCCGACAGCGCGCATCAGCGGCCCGACCATGGCGCGGCTGCGTCCACGCGCCGGGACACGACCGGCGGTCAGGTCGGTCAGCGCGGTGCGCAGGGAGTGCTCGTCGTTGGCCCAGTGGGCCCGGTGCCGGATGACGCCGGACGGGTCGATGAGGTAGGCCGAGTTGGGTTTCGGGCTCATCGCCCGGTGCAGCCGCCCGTCGATGTCGTCCACGGCAATCTCAAAATCGATGCCGTGGTGGTCGCGCAACTCCGCGGCGTGGACGCGTTTCTCGGCGAACGTCTGCGGCTGGCCGAAGACGTCGCCGGGGTGCGCCTCGCGGGTGTTGACGAGCACGAACCGGACCCGGGCGCCGAACAGCGCGTGCAGCCGGCGCAGAACCGGGCCGGCGCTCTCGGTGACCGGGCAGGTGCGGGAGCCGAACACCATCAGCACCGGCAGCGGGCCGAGTTCGGTGTCACGGTACCGGCCGCCGTCGAGGGTGACGAGGTCGAACGCCGGCACCCGGTCACCAGGGCCCGGAGCGTCCCGGTCGAACGTCAGGTCGTCGAGGAGCAGCGCCGAGCCGAAGCGCGTGAACCGGTAGGCGTCAGCGGCGCGGGCGTCCGCGCGAACGGTTGGTGCGATCATGGAAGATCCTTCCGAGTTGACTGATCGGTCAAATGTTGGGCCATGAGAAGGGCCGTCGACACGGCCCGCGGGTTCAGCGGGGAGCGGCGAGCAGCTGCCGGAAGTCCTTCTTGGCTTGCAGGACGAGGCGCGGGTCGTCGTAGGCCTTGGCCAGCAGGGCCAGCCCTTGCAAATGGGCGAGCAGGCGCGTCGCGGCGGGACCCGTCTCGACCGCCGGGTCGACGTCGCCACGGCCTTTCGCCTCGCTGATGGCGTCGGTGAAGTACTGGGTCCAGGCGTGCAGGATTCGGGCCGCGTGGGTGCGGGGCTCGTCGCCGTGGCCGGCGAGCTCTCCGACGAGACCGCCGAGCGGGCAGCCGGGGGTGACCCCGCCCATCGCGTCGCGCATCAAGCTCAGCCGCTCCGCGAAGCTGTCGACGAACCGGTCGATCCGCGCCAGCGGCGGCACGTCGTCGACGAACGCCTCGTCCAGCACCGCGCTCATCAATGCCCAGTTCCGCTCCAGCACGGCCATGCCGAGCGCCTCCTTGGAGGGGAAGAAGTGATACAGGCTCCCCTTGTGCACCCCGGCCGCGCGGCAGACGTCCTCGGTGCTGACCTGCGCCAGGGACGCACCGTGCACTAGATCGCGCGCGGTCGCGACGATGCGTTCACGGGTGTCTTTCGCCATCACCACCTCCGTTGTTGACCGTGCAGTCAAAATTAGCCGCACTTGACCGTTCAGTCAACAATGGTTCGGCGACCTCCTACCGCGCGGGCCGGGCAATGAAGGTTTGCCGGCGAGGTGTTGCTGCGGACTTCCGCCGGTGGAGTGGAGCGGTACCGGCTGGCCGTGGTGGCGGGTGAAGGGCGCAGGAGAAGGCGAACGCCGAGCGGTATCCGACCGCGCTGCTCGGTGTCCGACCCGAATGGGAAGGCGTCGCGGAAGAACCCGGAGATGTCGACCCCGGCTTGGAGCCGACGATGCGGCGCACGTAGTTTCGGTCCTCGGGCTCGTGCACGCGCTGAACGGCGGCTTCGTGCCCCGCAGCGGCGAGCCGGACGGGCCGGCGGGCCCTCGAACTTGGCGAACTGGCCCCTGGCACGGCGGCGCTGCTACCGGCCATGCTCACCAGCATCGCCATCGGCATCAACGTCGCGGCCCGGGCCGGCGCCACCGCCACTGAACTCGACACGATCGTCGTCGGCGGGGACCGAGTCCTCAACCTCGCCCACGAACCCGACCGCATAGCCAAGGCCATTTCCGAAGTCGATCCCCGTTCGGCGAACCCGTCCTGCGGGCTAATACCTCAGCCGGTGGACCGGGAATCAGGAGCCGGTCGCGTGCCAGGAGGTGTCGGTGTCGGACCAGCGCACCACAGCGGCTCAGTGTTGATCCGCTCGTTGGTCACCGGTCTGCTGCGCGGCACCGGCGGTTCGGCTGGCCCGGCCGGCGCGGACGGCGCCCGCAACTACGGTGCCGAGCAGGAGCAGGCCGAAGAGCACCGCGATCCACACCGCACCGGACCCTTCGACCACCTGCACCAGTGAGCGTTGCAGGCTCTGCGCGGCGGCGATGATGGGGTCGTCGACGTTGCCGCGCAGTTCGTACCAGCCGTAGTAGGCGACGTAGCCGCCGGCGAGTAGCAGCACCACCCCGGCGAGGCGGGACATCGCCGGGCCGAACCTGCGCAGCCGGGTGACGGCCGCCGGGCGGGCCAGCGCCACGGCGAGCGCGGCCGCACCGACGAGAAGTCCCATGCCAGCGGCGTAGGCGACGAACAGCGAGGCACCGGCTACCACTGATCCGGCGCGGAAGCTGGAGACGACGATCGCCAGGAACGGCGCGATCGTGCACGACAACGACGCCAGCGCGTACCCGGCGCCGAACAGCACCATCGACCCGGTCGACCGGCGGACCTTCGGTCCGCGCGCCGGGCGCAGCCCGAAAGACGGCAGCGTCCGGCCGGCGATCAGCCATCCGGCGAGGAGCACCAGCAGGAGCCCGAACCCGACGGTGAACCACGGCAGATACCGGTACAGCAGATTCGCGACCGGTGAGATGACGAGCCCCACGGTGCCGAACACGGCGACGAACCCGGCCGTCATCGCGGCGGTTGCGCCGAGCGCCCGCCGCACCGCGAGGCTCCGGCTCGGGCGGTCGTCACTGACGATCAGTAGCGACAAGTACACCGGTAGCAACGCGAACCCGCACGGATTGATCGCCGCGACAAGCCCGGCCGCGAGAGCGAGCCCGAGGTCGCCCATCAGGTCAGCGCACTGGCGCGGCCGAGCAGATCGTCGCCGTTGAGGACACCCTTGTGCACCACCGCTCCGCGGCTGTCCAGCAGCACAAACGTGCTCTGCGACGTCACCGCAAACTTCCTCCAGACCGCACCTGCCTCGTCCGACAGGTGCGGTACCCCGTCGAGCTTCCACTCGCCGATGAACCGCCGCATCGCCGACTCGTCGTCCAGACCCCCGACACCCACCACGTTGACCTTCCCGGCCAACTGCTCGGCGGTGGCCTTGACGCCCTTGGCCTGACCGGCGCACGTCGGGCACCACGGCGCCCAGAACCACAACACCGTCGGCCGCCCCGCAAGGGTGGCACCGTCGAACTCCGCACCGGACACGGTCCTCGCGGTGAACGCCAGCGTGGACGGCACGGCCCCGGTCGCGGAGGGTGCGGTGCCCGTCGCGGCCGGGCCGGTGGTGGACGACCTCGCAGCATCAACCGTCGCGGGCGGCGCGGCGGGCGGCGCGGGATCGTCGACGCACCCGGCCAGCAGCGCTACTGCGGCAGACACGGCGACGAGCGGCAGAACGAGACGGCGGATGACCACCACCAGACCCTACAAGCGGCCACGGCCGTCAAATCTTACGAACCGGTGTCGTTGCCGACGCGGCGATGCTCGACCTGTCCAGCCGGTCAAAAGCGGGCAGCCCTGCTGCAGGGCCCGCCAGACATCGTCCGGTGCTCGATAGTGCGGCTCGGATCGGTATGCCTCAGCGATTGCGGTGGCCAGATCCAGTTAGCGGGCGGCCGAGGCCAGGGTGCCGGCCGGGATCGGCGGGTCGGGCGCCTGGCAAGGTGCTGATGACGGGCCGGCGTGTGTCTACTTCCGCCACCGGACCTTCCTGGTGACGGTCTGCCGCGTTCACCCAGCTCGAGGCGGCCGTTGCCGCGCCGTCGACACGAGCCGGTGGCCGACGGTCCGTGGATAGTGGATACCAGTCGACGGTGGTCGCCGCGGCCGGTCCAGGCGTCGCTCCCGCGCCTACGGCACGTACTGGGCGCGGCTGGTCGAATGGTGGGCGAGTGCGGGGCGGACGGCATCCGGCCAGCGATATCGAGGCGCGTAGCTCGGCTGTGCGGTCCGTCTCGTTGTTGGGAGCGCCACTACCGTGGCGGCGGTGTGGCGGTGAGAACGCCAACTCCGCGTCCCGGGTCTTCTCTCACGCTGTCCGCAAGGACCTCGGGGGTTCCTCAGAAATCCCGCAGCCCGTGCCCACGACTTCCTCAAGCATCGAGTACGTGAAGGTCTCGATACTCGACCCAACGCCGCGAACGGGGGACCCGCTCGGGTGTGACCACCAGGAAGCAACCACTGACGAATGGACTCTGCAATGCTGAAGATCATCGACCGTAGGCGTATGTCCCGCGGTCTCGCGCTGGTCGCCGCCACCGGAATCACGGCCAGCTCCCTGCTCATGGGGGCGGCCCCCGCCAACGCCGCGAGTCTGCAGAGGGCGACGTTCGCGGACCGTGTCGAGTTCCTCGGCAACGAGAACAACAGCGACGTCTCGGGCCAGGTGAAGTTCACGGTCCGGCCTAACGGCGACTGGAACATCTACTCGGACACTCGCAACGGCCGTCCTGCCCTTCGCAACGTCCAATGGACGTGCGACCTCCGCGTGGGCTCCGCCACGATCCGTACCCAGACCAACACTGTCAAGATCAAGAGGAAGAGTAACCACACGTTCGACACGACGGGCAACGACGTCACCGTGGCCGCCCTGTACGACACCATCGCTACCTCTGGTGCGACCGACTGCGACATCCACTTCGGTCAGTGAGTTTGAGGTAGCACACAAGGGGTCGCCTGCGGCGCGGGCGGCCCCTTGTGCCGCATCAGCGCACCACCGGACGGGTGGCCGCCGTCCGCAAGGGCGTCATCGACGGTGGTGAGGAACTCCGGCCGGCGCCGTTGTCCGGTACGTACCGGACAACGGCGTGTTCCGTATACCCTCCAGGTCTTGCGTCGCCTCGCGACGTAGTGCGTCGGCTCGCCGGGATGGCTCCCGTCCGTAATTTCAGCCACAAAGCCTCTGTATGGCGTTCAGTGCGCGTTTTTCCTCCGCGTCTCGCCGCAGGATGATGGCCTCATGACCAACGTCCGTCCCATTCGTCAGCTGGTTATCGCCGACGGCGAACCGGCGTCACGACCGCGAGTCGGCCGCCTACTCGCGCTGCTCTTCCCGGCTACGGCGGCCATGTACGCGCTGTTCAACGGCATCTCGTTGGTCATCCTCCCGGCCCAGGTGGAGGAGGTGGACCCGGCGTCGAAGGTCGGCAACCTCGCCCTGCTCACCACACTTGCGGCCGTCGCGTCGATGGTCGCCATCCCCGCCGGGGGCGCGATCTCCGACCGTACCCGCTCCCGCTACGGGCGCCGGACGCCGTGGATCGCCGCGGCCGCGGTGGTCTCGGCCGTCGCCTGCATCCTCATGGGGTTGGCCAACAACCTGCCAGGACTGATCGCGACCACCGTGGTGCTGTGGTTCGCGGCGAACTTCTACTCGGGCGCGATCACGGCGATCCTGCCCGACCGCATTCCGCAGAACCGTCGTGGCCTGGCGTCGGCGGTCATCGGGATGGGCACCCCGGTCGGCGTCGTCTTCGGAGTCCAGGTGGCAAGCCGGGTGGGCCAACTGGCCGCCTACGCCGTGATCGCCGCGGTTCTGCTGGTCACCACCGCGCTGCTGCTGGTCGGTGCCCGGGAGGGCTCGGCGCGCGACCTGCCGGCCGCTGTGCGGAGTCGGGGAAGGCTGGGGGAGTCGTTCCGGTCCTTCTTCGCCGCGTTCGCCACCCGGGACTTCCGGTTGGCCTTCGTCAGCCGGTTCATGCTCTTCGCGTCGTACTTCGTGGTCAGCGGCTACGCCTACTACACGCTGCAGGACTACATCGGCGCCGGCAATGTGCCCGACGGCGACGTCGCGGCGGCGGTGAGCACCATGCTGACGCTGAGCATTGTGGTCTGGGTGGTCGTTGCCACTCTCGCGGGCTGGATCGCCGACAGGGTGGACCGTCGCAAGCTGTTCGTCGGGGTGAGCGCCCTCGGCGTCGCCGCGTCGATGACGATCCCGCTCGTCATGCCGACCTGGACCGGGATGCTGATCTACTCCGCGTGCCTGGGGGCCTCGATCGGCACCTACTTCGCCATCGACCTGGCGGTCATGTCCCTGGTGCTGCCCGACGCCGACAGCGAGGGCCGCGACCTGGGCATCCTGCAGGTGGCCACCGGCCTGCCCCAGCTGCTCGCCGGCGCGGTGGCCGGCGCGGTGATCACCTGGGGCGGCGGCTACCCCACGCTGTTCGTCTTCGGCGCCCTCTGCGCGGCGGCATCGGGCGTGCTGATGCTCCGCATCCGCAGCATCCGGTGACCCGTTACCCGCCCCGCCGAACATCCCCGCGCCCGGATGCAGGTCATGACCGCACTGCGGCTTCCCTGAACGCATCCTGACCACCGCGGACAGGATCTCCGTGGCCGACGCCATGCAGGCGACCCGGTGCTCCGCCGGTCCTGCTCGTACAGGGACGGACGCCAAGCCGGTCGGCCGGCAGCCGGGGTTCTATTGGCGGCTCGCCGACGCTGGCTTGCGCGTCATGCGGTTCGACAACCGGGACAGCGGCCGCTCCGAGCGCTTCCCCGGGCGGCCACACCCTCACTGAGATGGCCGACGATCTCGAATTGGCTCAACCAGCCTCCTTCTCGCGCAGCGCTCGACGGTCTCCGTTGGCACCGTCGGCGTCGTCGACCGCACTGCGGCCTTTGACGAGCTTGAGTGGTAGCGTCCGCATCGTGGGTGGAGCTCCGTACCGTTTCGACGGATTCGAGCTTGATACCTCCTGCTACGAACTCCGACTCGCGGGCGACCGCATCCCGCTCGAGCCTCGGGCGTTCGATGTCCTCCATTACCTGATCTCGCATCGCGACCGGGTCGTGTCCAAGGAGGAGCTTCTCGACACGGTGTGGGGCGATCGCTTCGTGAGCGAGGCGGCGGTCACCACGGTGCTCCGGACCATCCGCCTGGCGATCGGTGATGCCGGCAAGGAACAGCGACTGATCCGCACCGTCTATCGCCGCGGCTACCAGTTCATCGGGACGGTCATACAGACGACGGCCGGGGCCGGGCCGGAGTCAGAACGTGACATCGCCCTACCTGCTCGGCTGGCGGCGTCCTCGGGTCTGGGGTTCTCCGGCCGAGAGCGCGAGCGCGCGGTGCTCGCGGACGTGTGGAAGGAGGTCATCGCCTCGGGACAGCGCCGGACGGTATTGGTGAACGGAGAGGCCGGGATCGGCAAAACGACGCTGTGTTCGGTGTTCGCGGCTACGGCGCAGCGCCAGGCGGTGGTGCTGTACGGGCGTTGTGATGAGGAGTTGTCGATTCCGTATCAGCCCTGGCGGGAGGTGCTGACCAGTCTCGACCACGTCGTCCCCGACGTCCTCGCCGGTCGCCACGAGGCACTCGCACCGCTGCTGGGTGGTGCGGGCGCGGTGGACCTGGAATCGGACTCGGCCCGTTTCGCGCTCTACAGCTCGGTCATCGACGTATTCGACGCCGTAGCGGTACGTGGAAAGCCGGCACTCGTCGTGCTCGACGATCTGCATTGGGCGGACGTGCAGACGCTCGCACTCTTACGCCACCTTGTCGCGCAGGCCCTGGCGACACCGGTGCTGGTGATCGCGACGTTCCGGGATTCCGATATCGACGCCTCGCATCCGCTGACCGCGTTGTTGGCCGCGACCCATCGCGAACCGGGCACCACCCGGTTGGCCTTGCGTGGCCTCGACGACAGCGAGGTGCTCGGCCTCCTGGAAACAGTCGCGGGCCACGAGATGGACCACGACGGCCTCGCGCTCCGGGACGTGTTGCGGGCCGAGACGGAAGGCAATCCGTTCTTCGTCACCGAGATCCTCCGGCATCTCACCGAGACCGGAGCCATCAGCCAACAAGACAACGGCCGCTGGGCGGCTCCGGCCCACCTGCAGACCCGAGGGCTGCCCGTCAGCGTCCGCGAAGTCGTGGGCCGCCGCGTCCAGCGCCTCGGACCCGAAACTCGTAGGGCACTCGACACCGCATCGGTCATCGGTCGGGATTTCGAGCTCGGCCTGCTCGCCGAGCTGCTCGGCGAAGACCCCGCCCGAACGTTCGAGCGCCTCGCGCCGGCCGTGGACAATGCGCTCGTCACCGACACCGTCGGGCAGTTCGCCTTCACCCACGCCATCGTCGCCCACACCCTGTACGCGGAGCTGAAACCCACCGCGCGGGCGTTCGGCCACCAGGCGGTCGCGGTAGCGCTGGAGCGACGTTGCGGCCACGACGCGGGCGAACGGGCCGGCGAGATCGCCCACCACTGGCTCCACGCCATCGCCCCCCAAAACCGCGTCAAGGCCGCCGAGTACGCCCAGCGAGCGGGCGACTACGCGCTGGCCCACCTCGCACCCGACGAAGCGCTCACCTGGTATCGCCAAACCCTCGGCCTCCTCCCGGCCGGCCCCACGACGCAGCACTGCGAAACCCTCGTCGGCCTCGGAACCGCCCAACGCCAAACCGGCGACCCCGCACACCGCGACACGCTCCTGCAGGCCGGCCGCCTCGCCATCGACCTGCACCACGACGACCTCCTCGTCCGTGCCGCGCTCGCCAACAACCGCGGCGAGGTCAGCCGGTTCGGGACGATCGACGACGAACGGATCCAGATCCTGCAACGCGCGATCACAGTGCGGCCCAGCGGGCCCGACGGCGCGCACCTCCAGGCGATTCTCGCCATCGAGATCCACGGCGTGTCCGACGAACAAGCCGAAACGGCTGCCTCGCGCGCGCTGACGCTCGCCCGCGAGGCCGCCGACGACCGCACCATCGCACACGTCACGCGCCTCGCCGAAAGCGCGCTGCGTACCCCGGACGCCCTCGAACGCCGCGAGCAGCTGCTACACGAAGGCATCGCCGCCGCGGAACGCACCGGCGACCCGCAGCTGCGCGGCATGCTCTCGATGTCCCACCACGAAATCGCACTCGAACGCGGCGACCGGGACGCCATGAACCGGGAGAAACACATCCGGGACGCGTTCGCCAGGCGCAGCCCGGAACCATACGTCCGCTGGACCAACCTGCAAACACAGTCGATGCACCAGTTCCTGGACGGCGACCTGAACGCAGCCGAAGCCACCGCCCATGCGGCATTCGAGCTCGGCGTCGCCACCGGACAACCCGAGGCGTTCTTCGGCTACGCCGGCCAGATCTTCCAGATCCGCCGCGCCCAGGACCGCCTCGCCGACGTGGCCGAGGCCCTCGAGCAGGTCCTCGAAGAGAACCCCACGCTGCAGGTCTTCCGAGCCGGTCTCGCCTACACGTGGTACGAGCTCGGCCGCGAACCCGATGCCCGAACACTCACCGACTCCCTCGACGTCACGGCCGGCAGCGCACCCCAGTTCTGGTCGACGACCCTGATGCTGTGGGCCGAGCTCTGCCACAGGCTCGCCCTCCCCGCACCCGCATCCCAACTCGTGCCGATCCTCAATGGCTGGCGAAACCAGATCGCCAGCACCGGCGCCACCACCGAGGGTTCCATCGCCCACGGACTCGGTCTTACGCTCGCCACCCTCGGCCGCACCGATGAAGCAGCCGCCGCCTACGACCTCGCCCTCACCGTCAACCGCCGCCTGCGAGCACCCCTGTTCGTCGCCCGTACCCAACTCGCCTATGCCGAACTGCTCGCCGGGGCCGAACCCGACCGGGCACGCACTCTCGCCACCGACGCGAGGGCGATCACCGACCAATTCGGCTTCGCCCGCATCAACCGACACACCGAGCAACTCCTCGAACGCCTCCCCTGACACAAGAGACTCGATAGGAAGTACCGGTGGCGAACCTCGGGGCGGGAACCGAGGGCACCTCATGTTCGACCTTCCGTGGGTCCGTACGTCCGTTGAGCAGGTGTCGCCGAGATCCTGCTCGGCGGCCCACCGAACCGGACCTGCCCGATTTCCGTGGCATCTGGTTTCAATCGGGAGGCGGTTGCGGGGCTACGCCGAGTGGCGACCCCGATGCCGTGATGGTGACATCGAGTACGTTCGATCATCGGGGAGCGTATGCCCACTGCGGATGGATCAGCGGCGCGGTCACCGCATCCGCCTGCGGTGGAACAGGCCCGCGCTGGTGTCCGCGCCTGGGTTCGTGAGGCCCGCCGGCGCACCGGCGCCGGGATCCGTACCGCCACGCCGTACGGAATTCTGGCGTTTCTCACCGCTTCGGCGGTGGTTCCGGTGGTCGGTGCCGGTCGGGGTTCGTCCGAGGCGGTCGGGGCCGCGCTCAACCAGCTGGGCGGCATGGGTGGCAACTTCCTGTCCGACACGCTGAGCGGGGTGGCGAACCGGCTCCGGGAGCGCGATACCCCGCCCTCGCCGGGTGAGGGGCGAGACGCCGTGGCGCAGGCGCTGCTGGCCGCCGATGGGAACGGGCCGAGGGGTTGTGCGCGGACGTGGGCCGGCTGCTGCGCGAGGTGGACGCGGTCCAGATCGCGCTGTTGGCCTCCGTTGAGGCCTGCAGGACGCGCTGGCCGGGGCGTTCCAGGCCCTCGGCTCCGGCGCGGTATCAAGGCCACGATCTCCGAGCCCGTGGACCAGGCGGGGCATCGGCTACGCCGCGCTGTGGCGGGTGGCCGGCCACCCGCTTTCGATCGCGAGATCTACAAGCAGAGGTCCGCGGCAGAGTGCGGTATCACCCACCTGAAGCGACCCCGTGCCATGGCTACCCGCTCCAACAGGCTAGCGGTGCGCAATCTCGCGACCGTCCGTGTCGCTGCGATCGGCGAGTGGCTCCGCTGACTTTCCAAACACCCTAGCCGTCAATTGACGCTCGGCTCGGGCCGGCGCCACACCTGGTAGAGATCGGCGCCGGTGCCGGTGCCGAAGACCCGCAGGACCCGGTCGGCCCGGACGTAGCTCGAGATCTCGGCGGTGACGTCCTGCAGGACGGCCGCTGCGGTGACGACCACCGGCAGGCGGCCGGCGTCGAGGAACAGATCGAGGGCGGCCTGCCAGTGGCTCGCCGCGCCGCGGTGCCGGACGTGCATCGCGACCACGTCGTGCCGGGGCAGCCGGCCGCGCAATCCCGTGATCATGTGGTGTTGCGCCGGGTAGGCGCCGGCGGCCACGCCGAAGACCACCAGCAGTTCGTCGGCGACGGCGAGCCGGGCCAGGCTGGCCAGCACCGAATCGTCGGCGGCGTCGCGGTCCTCCAGCACCGCGACGGTCGTCGTCGCGCCGCCGGAGGCCCAGCCGTCGAGGTCGGCCTGCACCCGCCACCACGCCGCCTCGGGTTCGCGTACGACCATCGGCGCCGTGCGCGTCGCCTGCACCTGGCATTCCTTGCGGCTCCCCGGGATCCGCCGGGTGGCCGGCCTGCCGTCGCCGCGAGATACCGCCGGCGACCGGCGCTGAGAGATTCGTTGCCAGATCACGATGCCACCTTTGTGTAGTCACCACGGCGCGTTCTACGCACGGTGACCAAGCCTGCACGTTGGATTCCATTGCCGCCAGACCCAAGCTTGTCCGCACACATGTGGCGTCGTTGCACCCGGCACCGATCGTGGATGACCTGGACAGAGGCCCTTTCGGACATTTGTGTCCGGCCTCTGCCCGGGGTCTTGTACACCCCTGAGGTGACGGGGCCACGCCGGACGGTCCCACGGGCGTGCAGGCGCCTCATGACGGATCGACCGGGTGGGGCGGCTCCATGTACGCATTGTGCCAGCGGGGACAACAGCGAGCGCAGTCAACCCGGATAACCTCGGACAGCTCTGTACAAAGATGGCGGGCGCGCCCCGGAGGCCGCAGCAGACCAGGGTGAGCAACGTACGGTCGGTCGCGACGGCGGCGATGACACGGCCGCGGCGTCAGCGATCCGGGCCCGGTTGGACACCAGCCAGCCGTGGCTGGGATCTTCTGCGCGGCTTCGATCATCAGGGCAGAGCCCCTGCGTCGTCTCCTGGCGTGTTGCCCGGCTCCCGCTGCGCTCGGTTCCTGGATTGGGTCGGTCCAAGCTGTGGTCTGCGCTCGGCGACGCCGCAGCGCGGAAGTGGAGGATTCACGCCGCGAGCCTCAACGGCGTGGCCGGGTCGGGTCCGTACGCTTGGCGGGGCGGCTGCTGGGCCGCATCGCGCGATCCGCAATGCGGGATACTCGGTGGGCCGTGTGCCCGGCGCCATCGGCCGCGGCCATCCACCAACCATGTGAGACGGCCATCGGCACCCGCCGCTCGTCCAGCAGCCGCCACAACTTGACGCCGCAATCTGCGCACCGGCCGTGCTGGACAAGAACACCGCACGGGTGAGTCGACTCGCTGACCACGACCACCGGGCCGCCGCACCACACACATACGACACCTCGAGCCGCGTCCACCAGCCGACCGTAGGCGTTGTCTGCTCGTCCGGCGGGGTGTCGTGACCGTGACGTCGGGGAACCCGCCTAGCGCGGCATCGAACGCGGCGGCGTCGAGGGCGGCGATGACGTGCCGGCGGGCTCCGTCGGTCAGGGCCTTGACCCCAGCCCAGATTGGAGCCGTTGCGGATGGGTGGATTCGGGCAGGCTCGTACCGCTGGGCCGGCGAAGGGGCTGGCCCGCTACCGGATCTCGTACTGTTGGATCTCGATCTGCCTGACTCGGATGGGCGTGCCGTCCTGCGGTATCTGAGTGACCATCCGTCGTTCGCCGGCATACCTGTCGTCGTTCTCGCCCGCGGGTCTGATGAGGAAGCTCGGTTGCGGGCGCAGCGGCGCGGGGTCATGCGGGGTATGAGTTCGCACCCGGCCACTGGCCTTCGCCTCCGTGCTGAATGCTCTTGTGGAGGCGGCGGGAGAGGCGTCTGATGCGGAGTGGCAGCGGCGGTGGGAGCAACTGTGTGTCGCCGACGGCGATGAACCGCGACCGGCTTGAAAGCGGTTGCAGGCCGCCCCAGATGCCTCATCGGGTGTAGATGTGCATCTTTTCGACGCGTGACTGAATGTCCGGCCGGGCCCCGGCTCGTGGCCCGTAGCGCGGGAGGCGGGCACCGCCGTCGCCGCCGCTGTTGCGGTAAGAAGCGTGGCTGGCGGTGCCCGCCCACCCTTCGATCGGATCAAACCCGGACGCTGTCCGGGATCGCGGCCGTGGGCGGGCAGACATGCCGGCCTGCGTGGTTCAGCGCATTGCCGCGAGCAGGTCCCGGCACGTCGGCATAGTGGTCAGGTCATCGATGGCCTCCGGGAAGGCATCGGTCGACGTCGTGGTTACCCGCGACCGGCGCGGCTATACCGTCGGCGCCCGATTGCCACGGAACTGTCGTACCCGGAAAGGGCGTCATCGCGGGTCGCGGCCAGGTACGCCTCGAAGTACACCGCCGATACCGGGCCGGTGCCGCTGTAGGTGTCGGGCAGACCCAGCAGCACACTCAGCGCTTCGTCCGTGCTGCCCGCGCTGGCCAGCACGGGGCTTAACTCGTCCACCACAGACCGCACCGTTCCCAGACAGCCTCGATCAGCAGGGCTCGGACCGACGCGAAGCGGCTCGAGTCACCGCCCGCGCCGAGTGGCGGTTGCCGCGAGGGCTCCCATGACAAGTACCACGACCAGCAACGCCATCCCGACGAGGCGGGGCAGCCTCTGCGCCACGGCGGCTCCAGCGGTCCGGTGCCGTCGGATGCACGGCCGGCCCGTCCAAGGACTCGGCCACCGCGATCGTCGTCTCGCCGCAGGGGTGTCGATCGGCCGGTGATCAGCTGGCACGGTATGCCCCGGCAGCCTGCCGGCGTATCGTCTGCGAGGCGACCGCCAGATCCGAGAAGGTGCGGAACGCCGTTTCCAACCGCATGGTGTGCAGGACCGTTAGCACGAACCGCGAGGGCGCGACCAGGTCGAACGTCGCTTCGCGCTGCCTGGCCCGCTGTCTCGCCCGCACCAACAGACCCAGACCGGATGAGTCGATGAACCGGACGGCGTGCAGATCCACCACGATGTGCGGGTATGACGCTGCGGCCTCCATGAGGTCGCCGCGCAGGCGCTCGCTCAGGTCGGCGTCGAGGTCGGTCAGCGGTGTGATTACCAGGACGCCGGCGTCGGCGCCGGTCCGGATGTCGTACGACGCGCTGTGCACTCGTTCCTCCCGCGTCGGCGCCGGCGGCTGGGCTGGTGTGCTCAGGCTGCATGGCGGGCAAAGGTGCGTTCCCGTGGCGAACGGCGATCCGGTCCATCCCCGCTCGGCGACGAGCGGCCACACCAGGTCGCTGTCGTGCAGAGCCTCGCCGGCGGCGTCCTCATGTCCGCACTGGTCGCAGATGAGGATCTCGGCGCTCGAACCGTCCACGACGACCGTCATCGAGCACCGCCCACGTCGTGCCGGCCCTCCGATGGGCGTGGTTCGGCTGTCGTCACGACCAGGGTCACCGCGGCCCCGGCGAAGACGACCTGCAGGATCACCTCCATGGGGCTGACGCCGGAGGCGTCGATGCCGGCCAGGCGGCCGATCACGGTGCCGAGGACGGCGGCGCCGACGGCCAGGGCCAGCGGCACCCAGAAGGGGATACGCCGGCCTGTAGGGAGGGTCCATCGGCCGATGAGGCCCAGGAGGGTGCCGACGGCCACGGCGGTGGCGAGGCTGCTGACGGTCATGAGCGGTGTCCTTACGGCGCGTGTCGTCCGAGCTTCCTCCGAGCGTGCCCAGTCGATGCGGCGGGACCTGCCCGGACATATGACAGTCGGGTGACAAAGTTGCCGGCGGTGGCGGGTGGCGTGTCCCCGGGGCGGAGCCGGGGCATCATGCGGGGTATGAGTTCGGTACTGCTGATCGAGGACGACGACCGGATCCGGCTGTCGCTGACCATGGCGCTCGAGGACGAGGGGTACACGACGCGAGCTGTGGCGACGGCCGAGGAAGGTCTGGCTTTGCAGCGCAGCAAGCCGGCGGACACCGTGCTGGTCGACCTGATGCTGCCGGGCATGGACGGTTTCGAGTGCATCCGGGAGCTGCGCCGTGACGACGACGTGCCGGTGATCGTGGTCAGTGCCCGCGACGACACCCACGACATCGTCGCCGGGCTGGAGGCGGGCGCCGACGATTACATCGTCAAGCCGGTCGCGGTCAAGGAACTGGCCGCCCGCTTGCGGGCGTTGCGGCGCCGGGCTCGTCCCGCGGCGGCAGCGCTGACGGTGGTGGCCTTCGGTGATCTGGAGATTCTGCCGGATGCCGGCGAGGTCCGCCTGCACGGCGACCCCGTGGCGGTGACCCGGACGGAGTTCCGCCTGCTGTGCGAGCTTGCGGAGCATCCCGGCCAGCTGTTGTCGCGGCAACAGCTGCTGCAGCGGGTGTGGGGGTACGAGATCGGCGACGAACGCCTCGTGGACGTGCACGTCGGCCGGCTCCGGCACAAGATCGAGGACAGTCCGGGCACGCCGCGGCACCTGGTCACCGTGCGGGGCCTCGGTTACAAGCTGCAGCGATGAGGGTAGGGCTGCGGACGCGGGTCAGCGCGGCCTTCGCCATCGGTGCGCTGCTGCTGTCCGCGTGCGCGTCGATGGTCTCCTATGAGCTCGCCCGCAGCACCCTGATCCGGGAGCGCGAGCGGACCGCCGTACGCGCGACGTACTTCGACGCGGCTGTGGTCCACGCGGGCCTGCCACAGAACTCGTCCGACATCGGGGAGACTCTGCGCTCGCTGGACACCGGCGCTGACCGGTACGTGCTGCTGCATCGTGACGGGCAGTGGTATTCCCGCGGTGCGGACCCCTCGGCGGGATCCGCCGTACCCGCGGCCCTGCAGGAGATGACCGCGCGGGGCGACGCCGGCGCCCAACGCATCCGCCTCGACGGGCACGCTGCGCTGGTCGTAGGGATCCCGCTGTCCTCCGGCGTCTTCTACGAGGTGGTCGCGCTGTCGGAACTGGAACGCACCCTCCAGTTGCTTGCTCTCGTGCTGACCTCCGTGGCGGTCATGGTGGCGGGCGGCGGCGCGGCGGTCGGGTGGTACGTCACCCGCTACGCGCTGCGCCCGCTCACCGCCGTCGCGGACGCCGCCCGCAAGATCGCCGACGGGGATCTCAAGACTCACCTCGACCCCGACACCGAGCCGGACCTGGCAACGTTGTCCGTCTCGTTCAACCACATGGCGGACCAGCTCGCCCGCCGCGTCGAACGCGACCGCCGGTTCGCCGCGGACGTCAGTCACGAACTGCGCTCGCCGCTACAGACGCTGTCGGCGGCGGTCAGCGTCCTCGACCGGCGCCGCGACGGCCTCGACCCGAAGGCCGCCGCGGCGATCGGCCTGATCAGCGACGAAGTCGGCCGCTTCCAGGACCTGGTCAACGACCTGCTGGAGCTGGCCCGCAGCGACCGCCCGGCGCACCGCGAACCGACCGAGATGCGCGAACTCGTCGCGCGGGCCTGCCACGCCCGGGGCCTGCCGGAGGACCTGCTGGAGTTGGCGCCGGCCACACCGACGGTCTGGCCGGTGGACCGCCGACGGGTGGAGCAGGCTCTGGGCAATCTCCTCGACAACGCCGTGCGCTACGGCGGGGGACCGGTCACGGTGCGCCTCGCCCGTACCGATGACCGGTATGTCATCGAGGTGGACGACGAAGGCCCGGGCGTCGCCGAGGAGAACCGCGCGTCGATCTTCGACCGATTCGTACGCGGCCCTGCCGCGAACGCCCGCGGCGATGGCGACGGCACCGGACTCGGCCTGTCGATCGTGGCCCGGCACACCGCCGCCCACGGCGGCACGGTCAGCGTCGCCGACCGCCCCGGCGGCGGCGCCCGGTTCCGGATGGAGTTCCCATGACATCGCTGACCCGGCTCGTCGGCCGCTTCACCACCGGACTGGTGACCGCGACGCTGATCACGTCCTGCGGCCTACCGGCCGACAGCGAGCCGCACCAGGTGGATCTGCCCCGGCGCGCGCTGACCAGCGCCGCTGCCGGGGCCGCGGCCACGGATCCACCTGGCGAGGCAGCGGAGGTACTCTGCCTGGTCCGCGACACCCAGCTCGTGCAGACGGTACGCCGGGTGAACGTGCCACCCACCGCCCAGCGTCAGGCGGAGCATCTCGTCGCCGGGCCCACCGAGGCCGAGCGCGGCAACGGGCTGACCACCGCGCTCGCCACGACGGCGATCCGGGTGGCCGTTCCCGCCGGCAGCACGCAGGCCCAGGTGGAAATCGCCGAGACGGACGAAGGAAACGCCCGCAGCGATGAGACGATCGCGTACGGCCAGATCGTCTGCACCTTGACGGCCCGGGCGGACGTCGACTCCGTCGTCTTCACCCGCGAGGGCGAGGTGCTGCAGGTGCCCCGAGCGGACGGGTCATTGTCGCGCGGGCCGCTGCGCGCCGGTGACTACGCGAGTCTCGTCGCACCGTCATGATCCGGCACCACGACGTGGTCATCACATTGTCATCCCGCCGCGCACGACCTGCCACACGGACAGGCCACCGTGGGGATTGACGCGGCTCACCCAAGGCGGGAGTTGGCATGATTTTCTGGTGGTACACCGACTGGTTCAACGGCCCAGCGTACGCGGGGCAGCGGCGGACGGGTCACGCCCGCCACGACCTGAACCCGCCGGGCCCGGTGCAGACGTCGCCGGGGCTGAGCCGTGACCAGGGGCTCCTGATCGCCGTCGCCGAAGCGCTGCTCGATGACCCGGCATTGACCGGCGGCTACATCGACCTCAGCGTGCAGAACGGCGTGGTGATCCTCGACGGCGAGGTCGACACGCAAGCGACCCACACGGCGGCCGTGGCGCAGGCCTGGTCGGTTGCCGGCGTGGCAGACGTGTGCGACGCCCTGGCGTTGCGAACAGGCGAGGGACGACAGTCACGGAACTGAGACATGTCTGTGCGGTTTCCGCCGTGGCGGCGACCTACGGTCGCGCCATGAGGCGGCGGATCACGTGGATGGCCTATTTCGCGGCTGCGGCGGCGCTGACCCTGGTCCTGCTGGTCGGCTGTGCCGGGCGCCTGGACCCGGTGGAACCCGGCGATGGGGACGTGAGCGGACCGGAATGGCAAGTGACTCCACGCCGAGGTGTGGGTGCTGCCGATACCACCCATCTCGCGCGGCTGACCAGCGTCACGGTCGAAGATCACGACGGGTTCGACCGCCTGACGGCCACGTACGCGGGTCAGCGACCCGGCTACTTCGTGGCTAACAGCGGATCCGAGGCGGACGAGGACAGCCGGACGACGCTGCGCATCGTTCTGGACCATGTCACCGGCCACACAGGCCGCGAACTCGGTCCCGACCTGAAGACCATCCAGGAGGTCCACCAACATCCAGCCGTTGGGCAGGTGATCGAGACGACGGTCCGCGTCGCCGGTGCCGGACCCGGCATGGCTCTGCCCTTCCGAGTCGGGCTGTCCACCGGGGGCTTCTACGTGGATGTTGCCCATGCGGACCGGCTGACCGTGCCGGTCCGGCAGACCGAGAGCTGACCCGGTCACTGGCGGACAGACGGGTGCCGGTGGGTCGATGCGCCGAAGCCCTCGCGCAACGACATTGGCATGCTGTCGGAGCGTGCGACCCGGAGCGCGGCGACCGAGCAGGACGAAGCTCACGTGTCAGAGATCTCGGGAATGCTTGAACGAGCCCAGGTCCACACTTGCGGGCGTGGCATGTGGTCAGGCGTTTCGGCAGACTTGCCCCATGAAACCCAGCCGCCGCGATGTCACGGCGCTGGGTGCGGCCGCTGTCGTCGTCGCCGCGACGGTGTGGTTCATCAGCCGTATTCATGCCGTTTCGGACAAGCAGGATCGGGCGCTGATCGCCGGCATCGTTCAGGGCGAGTTGGCCCCGGTGGCCGTCGCCCTGGTGCTGTTGCCGTTGCTGGCGACCTGGTGGGTCCGGGGACGTCCGTCCCTGGACGCCGAGGACGGGCCGGCCCGCCATCGTTCGCTGCGATTCGCCGCCCGCCATCGTGCGTTTGTCCAGGCGGCGACCCGCAACATCGACCTGCGCGGGCTGGTGAGCCCTCCGGAGGTCCCGGTCGAGATGGACGCGGTGTTCATCGACGTCGGGGTGGCGCCCCGACCGGTCCGCGACGTGGCGCCCGGGGTGCTGTACGCCGAGGCCGCGCAGGAGCCGAATCGCCGGTCCGTCTGGGAGTTCATCGAGCAACCCAGGCCGGCGGTGCTGGCGCTGGTGGGCGGGCCGGGCACGGGCAAGAGCACCCTGTTGCGGCACATCGCCCGCACCCTGGCCGGCTCGCGGCGGCGCCGCCATCGCCGCCGGATTCCCGTGCTGCTGGAACTGCGCCGCTACGCGCAGGACATCGTGGCCGATCGCCGGGCACCGCTATGGCGGATCTGGCGGCTAGGCCTGGGAGACCTGGCCCAGCAGGAGCCGCAGAGCTGGTTACGCCGCCGCCTGGAGCGCGGCGACTGCGTCGTCCTGCTCGACGGTCTGGACGAGGTGCCGTCCCCGACCGACGACGAGCTGATCCGGGACTGGATCATCGATCAGATCACGCAGTACCCGGACAACGACTACCTCATCACGTCCCGGCCGCATGACTACGCGACGAGGCCGATCCGGTCGGCGACCACGCTGGAGGCGCGAAACCTCACCGACACTCAGGTCCAGGACTTCGTCTCGGCCATGTATCAGGCGCTGCCGCCCGGTGCGGGCACGGCCCAGGCCGCGGCCGGGGATCTGCTCGCCCGCCTGCGCACCCGGCCGGAACTGGCCGAGTTCACCGCCAACCCGTTGCTGCTGACGATGATCGTGCTGGCCCATCGGGCAGGCGGATCGCTGCCGGACAGCCGGGCGATGCTGTACGCCGACGTGTGCTCCGGCGTGCTCACCCGGCGGTCGAACTCGCACCGCTGGGGCACCGACCTGCCAGCAGAGACGAAGCAGCGGGTGCTGGCGGCACTGGCGTACGCCATGATGCAGGCCCGCACCAACGAGCAACCGGCCGCTCAGATCGTGCCGGTGATCCGGTCGGCCCTGGGCGGCGCCGACCAGAGCACCGCGCAGCGATTCGTCACCGACGTCAGCGCCAACGGGCTGCTGGTGGAGACCCGTCGCGGCCATTACGCCTTCGCGCACCGCAGCTTCCAGGAGTACCTGGCAGCCCGCCACATCGCCGAGCATGACCTGCGGCCGGTCCTGGCCGGCACGATCGGCGACGGCTGGTGGCGCGAAACCCAGGTGCTGTACGCGTCGAGCGCCGAAGCCGACACGGTGGTGCGTGCCTGCCTCGACGACGGCGGCACGGACGCGCTGAGCCTGGCCATGGAATGCGTGTCCGGCAGCACCGGTCTGGACCCCGTACTGCGCCGGCGACTGGCCGACGCCATGGCGGGGGCACTGCAGCGCGACGCCGACCCCCACCACCGTGGTGCGATCATCAGGATGCTGCTCCAGCAAGGCGTCGGGCCGCTGCTGCCGACCGCCGACGGCCACCGGGTCGGCGCACGTCCGGTCCCACAACGGATCTACCGGCTGTTCGTCGAGGACACCGGCCGGCCACCGCCGGACGGCGGATGGGACGCACCCGACTCCGCGTCGACGGCCACCGGGATCTGGCCGGACGACGCCGTCGCGTTCGTGACCTGGCTCAACGGCCTCGGCGGTTCGACCGGCATTCGGTACGAGCTGAGCACCGCCGCGGACGTGCAGGCGCTGCACGCGGGTTTCGGCGGTGCGGCACTCGCCCACCACAGCGGCGAACACCGCTTCTGGGGAACGGCCACAGCCGACGACACCGAACTACAGCGCTGGACCATCGGCGGAGAGCCGGAACCGTTGCGGATCTCGACCGAGCAGATGCGCACCCGGCTCACAGACGACGGCGAATTGCTCAACCAGCTGTTGAGCGAGCTGACCCGGTTACACGCACGCGGACTGTGCCGGGCGATCGCCGGCCTAGACCTGCCGGGGGAGGACGACGACCGGCCGAATTACAGCGAGGAGTACCTGGTTCCTCGTGGCGCTGCCCGGGCGTACGCGCGCTGCCTCACCCGGACCCTGAAGGCACACACTGCGGTGAGCCGCGACCCGGACGCCGAGCGGATCCAGGAAGCGCTCCGACGGTTCCAGGGCAGCCTCACTGCTGCCGATCTGGCCTTGTTGGAGGCCACGCTGGGCTCGCGGCCGACTACCCGTACCGCCTTCGCCGATCTGCATGACTGCCTCGACGACCGGCTCGACTTCGAGACCGCCTCGGTCGTCAAGCGGGCGCGCGATGCGTTCCGTAGTATGCGCAAGGCCGAGGGCGCCGCGATCCGGCGGGCACACGCACACGGTCGCAGCCCAGGCCCGCGGATCGGTACCGACGAGCAGATCCTGGATCGCTTCATCGATAGCGGAGTCTTCGCCGGTCAATGGGGTTCGAGCCGGCACATCGGCGGGTGGGGCATCGAGCGTGACTGCCACCGGTCGGTCAGCTCGGTGCTGGGCGATGCGGCGTCGGCCGTGCTTGCCGCGGCCCTGGCGATCACGGTGAATTCGGCGTTCGAGGTCTTCTCGCCGGTGGAAGCCTTCGTGGCGGCCGCGCTGCCGCTGTCGCGCAAACCTGCGGCGCTCGACCTGCGATCATTGGCCGAGGCCCTGGGCACCGTCCGGGATCAACTGGAATGTGGCGATGCTCCGGCGTTGCGGTTGCTGGGTCTGTTGTTGGCACGGACAGCGGAACCGATCGTCACGCGCAGCCAGCGGCCCACCCGGACCAGCGCCGGGCTCGCTCGGCTGTGTGCCCTGACCGTCGCGGTCGAGGCCGAGAGCCGGCAGATGCCCCAGGTCGCGGAGGCATGCCGAACGATCGCCGAAGGCGTCACGGTCCTGTGGACGCGGACCACCGGTGCCGCGAAGAGCGACGTGCTACTGATCACCGCGGGGTGAGATCGGCCCGTGCATAGACCACCGCTCGTCGCGCAGGGTACGGCCGGGACTTGCCCTACGGTCAGCGTACTTCTGTCGATGTTGCTGGTGGTTGTTCAGTGGGAAGGCGGATGTGGAAGGTGGTGCCCAGGCCTGGGCGGTCGGCGAGGGTGATGTGGCCGTGGTGGCGTTCGATGATGGTGCGGGTGATGGCGAGGCCGAGTCCGGTGCCGGGGATGTTGCTGGCTCGGGCGGCGGGGGCGCGGTAGAAGCGTTGGAAAAGCTGTGGGCGTTCGGAGGCTGGGATACCGATGCCGGTATCGGTGACACATCCAGTCGATGTTGTCGGTGTCGGCGCTCGCCGACACGGTGACGGCGCCTCCTGCGGGGGTGTACTTCACCGCATTGGAGAGCAGGTTGTCGACGACCTGGTGGAGCCGGTGTTCGTCGCCGTTGAGGGACACCCGGCGGGGCTGATCGACGGTGAGGGCCCAGGTTTCGTGTCGGCCGTGGGCGGATGTCGGCGACGGCGTCGTCCTTGGTACGGGCCAGTTCCACCTTGAGTTCCTCGGCCCGGCGACGCTGCAGCGCATTCTCCGTACCTCCAGGAAGCCGCTTTCGCCGCCCTCGCCGGCGTCAGCCCATCCCGCCAGTTCCGGGCGCACCACATGGATGTTCCCCCACCCAGTGAGTCCGTTTAGCCCTATTGTCCCGTGTTCATCCTGCTCGCCGCCGCAGTTGAGGCGGGCGGCACAAGTGTTCATGCCGAAAGGCTCGATCGGTCCTGTTTGGCAAAACAGTGCAGTGTGCAATAATCGTAGTGAGCAATTACTTACCGAGCTGGCTGTCATGACGGCTGGCCCGCGCCTCGGGGAGGCAAATCGTGGTCAGCTACGGACCAGGCATTCCGCACGTCGACGAGTCTGTGCCGCCGGCGAAGCTGCATGCTCGCTGCGAGCAGGTGGCGATCCCGAACTTCGACTGGATCAACCGGTCGCTCATCGCGGTGGTCGACGGCCTCACGCACCGCGCCGAGCACTCCGCGCCGGGCCGCCCGCGTCGCAATCCCAGGACCACGCGCTGGCTGCGGTGGTTCTTCCGCATCCCGGCGCTCGCCTACCGGGCCCGGCTCGGCTGGCTGTTCGGCGACCGCCTGGTGCTCGTGGAACACCTCGGCCGGCGATCCGGCGCCCGGTACCGGGTCGTCCTCGAGGTGGTCGAGCGGGACCGGAGCACGGGTGCGGTCACGGTCGCGTCGGGCTTCGGGCCTGGAGCGGACTGGTACCGCAATCTGCTCACGCGGCCGGATACCCACATGGTGCTGGGCCTGCACCGCACACCGGTCCGCGTCGAACAGATCCCCGGGAGTGCCGGGTCCGAGATCATGACTGCCTACGCCGCACGTCATCCCCGCACCGCACGCCGCCTCGTCCGGATGCTCGCCCCCGGGCCGGGCCCTTCCGATCCCGACTACGCCGCCGTCGGGCGAACCCTGCCGTTCCTGCGCCTCGTGCCCACCGGCAGCGGTCGCGCGGGCACCGGGCCGGCGTGACCGGCGATGTTCGTCGTCATCTGCGGTTGCGGGATCGCGGGCCTCGCCCTGGCCCAGCGCCTGGACCGCCTCGGTTGCCAGGTGCTGCTGGTGGAAAAGGCGATGGGGCCTCGCGAAGAGGGATTCATGATGGACTTCTTCGGGCCCGGCTACGACGCGGCCGAGGCGATGGGGCTGCGCGAGCGCATCCACGAGCTCGGCTACCTCATCAGCGCGGTGTCCTACCGCGACGACCGGGGCCGGCAGCGGGCCACCCTCAGGTACGACACACTCGCCCGCGCCCTGCACGGCCGACTCGTCAGCATCATGCGCCCCGATCTGGAACAGGCGCTGCGCGAGACCGTTACCGGACGCGTCGAGGTGCGATACGGAACCAGCATCGCCGCCGTCCATCAGGAACCGGACGTCGTCCGCTGCGCCCTCACCGACGGCACCACCGTCGCCGCCGACCTGCTCGTCGGTGCCGACGGCATCCACTCGGTGGTCCGCAAGTTCACCTTCGGGCCCGACAGCGAGTTCCTGCGCTTCCTCGGCTACCACACCGCCGCGTACACGTTCACCGACGACGCCCTCGCAGGCGTGCTCGGCGACCAGTTCTGCCTCACCGACAGTGTGCACCGGCAACTCGGCATGTACCGGCTCCGCGACGGGCGGGTCGCGACGTTCGCCGCGCACCGGGCACCGCACCTGGAGCTACCGGCCGACCCACCGGCGGCGCTGCGCCGCCAGTACGCCACCCTCGGCTGGGTCGTGCCACGTGCCCTGGATTCCTGCCCGCCGGCGCACCGGCTGTACTACGACCAGGTCGCCCAGGTCGTGATGCCGGGGTGGCATCGCGGCCGGGTGGTCCTGCTCGGCGACGCCGCCTGCGCGGTCTCCCTGCTCGCCGGCCAGGGGGCCTCCATGGCGATCGCGGGAGCGTACGTTCTCGCCCGGAGCATCACCGACGGGCAACCGCTCGCCGACGGGCTGCGCCGCTACGAGGCGGCCGTCCGCCCGCTCGCCGAACAGAGACAACGAGCTGGACGCGACGCCGCCCGCTGGTTCGTCCCGGCCTCGGCACGGCAGCGGGCCGTCCGCCGGACCGCGCTCCGCCTCGCCCGCCTGCCGCTGGTAGACCGGATGATCATCCGGTCCGTCGCCGGGAAGCCGAGCCACATCATCGCCGGTTGACCGCGCCGTGACACTGGCATTGAACGGTACGTTCGCCTCGACGCAGGTCAGGCACGCGTGAAGTACGAGTCACACGCCGCGAAAGGTCGATTAGTGCACGTGAATGCGGACGGCATGCGGGAAGCCTCAGACTCGCCGGAGTCCTGGATGGCCGCACGCAACGATGTGCCTATGCCAACGGGCGCCGCGGACGACCCGCGCCGCACTGTCGCCGCCCTGATGGCGGCGAGTCGTGCCTTCGTCGGAATCACCGCGCGATCGCTCGCGGCCGTAGACGTCGAGGTAACACTCCCGCAGTTCCGGGCCCTGGTCGTGCTGGCGACGCGGGGCCCGCAGCGGCCCGCCGACATCTCAGCCGAACTGAAGGTGACCCCCTCGACCGGCACGCGCATGTGTGAGCGACTGGTCCGCAAGGGTCTAGCCCGCCGGACGCGCACGCCCACCGACCGCCGGGTCGTGCGGCTCGCTCTGACACCAGCCGGCCGATCCCTGGTCGACGAGGTGACCGGCCGGCGCCGGGACGAACTCGTCGCCATCGTGGCGGCGACCGCCGAACACTGGCCACCGGCCGTCACTGCGGCGCTGCATGCATTTGCCGAGGCCGCCGGCGAGGCCGCTGAGCAGGACTGGTGGCTCGGCTTCGCCGACAACGACGACGACTCTGCAATCTGATCGCCGGCGTGGAGGGCAGTGTCAGCCATCCTCCCTCCTATGACCCGACAACGCTCCGCAGCACCAGTGGCCTGACGCCGCGTCCCAGTCGCGTGCTCTTCGCGAACCGCGAAGAGCGCCATGTCGACACAGGTGTCGGCGCTCCGGTCGCCATGATGGTCCAAGCCCGCGCGGCTGAGTTCCTCGGCGTACCGAGGTCATGGCGCTGGGCGGGATGAACCGCATCAGTTGCGGCGCAACAGGGACGACTTTCCGGTGCGGTTCCGCAACAGCCGCAACACGTCGCAGACGTCGCGGACCCCGTCCGGTGGTCCGGGCCAGGCGAAGTGCGGAGTCGGCGACGGCGCGGGGGCCACGGTGCCGGTCAGCAGCGCGACGTGGTCTGGACATCGAACCGGAGGTGGTGGCAGCGAGGGTCCGGATCGGCGCGGAACTATTGGCCCACATGTTGGGCCGGGAGGTCGTCGAAACTCGCCGTTCTGGAATTTCGGGGCTGTCGTTGGTTACGAGGCCCTTCGCCGGGGAACGGCATCATCCTGGCGGCACCGCTAGGAATAGCAGCGGCCGGGCTTCGTCATCAATCTGTCACCGCTTCGTGCCGGCATCGCCATCACGGCGCAGCAGCTTTTTGGAAGCAGTACCGTTATGGAAGGGAGTGAATCATGCGCCATTTTCTTGCGGTTCTGGCCCTCGTCGGATTGATCGTCACGGCCGTGGGGCTTGCCAACGCGGAAGTCTGGATGACTCTCGGCGGGACGGCGATGCTGGTCGTCGCTATCGTCATGAGCGCGCAAGGCCCCTCT
The DNA here is from genome assembly GCF_044465445.1 of Actinoplanes sp. NPDC049668. Taxonomy (NCBI): domain Bacteria; kingdom Bacillati; phylum Actinomycetota; class Actinomycetes; order Micromonosporales; family Micromonosporaceae; genus Actinoplanes; species Actinoplanes sp. NPDC049668. Next base: position 1,231,113 of record NZ_JBITLR010000002.1, on the reverse strand, counting down.
TACACCCGCGGCCGGTAACAGGTCGGGAAAGACGGCACGACCACGGGCCGACCCCTGTCATCGCCCACCGCGCCCACACCATCCACCTGCACCTACCCGAACGCTGGCCCTGGCAGCCGGGCGTTCGACATCCTCTTCACCGCCGTCCAGACCACCCCCGGCTGACCAGGCCCACGCCGAGGTTTTCTCGCCGGCGTGGTCGTCGCCCCGCGCTGATCCCCGACGCGATCTCGTCTCGATCTTGGCCGGCGTCGACCCGGCCTGTCCGACTCCGCCACCATCGACTTCACTGGTGGTCGCCCCGCCTTGATCAGTGCCACGACCGGCGCCATCGCACTGGTCCTCGCCCTCAGCCCAACAACACGGCCTCGACGCGGGATGCTGCCGCGCGTCGGGCCACGGTCGATTTCGAGTCAGTCTCACGTCGGTAGCGCCGCATTGCGTCCAGGACGGCAGGGCTCGCATGATGCTGGGGGTCATCGATCGGTGTGGCAGAAGTTTGCCGGATGGCATGAAAGTTGGATGACGACATCGTCGATCGGGCGCGGTGCCGTGCCGATGCGGCAGCACGGCGACCAGAGACCCCGCTACGATCCGAGCCGGGAGCGTTCGCCCTCGCCGCCCCCACCGAAAGCACGCCCTGCTCGACGCTGCCAAGAGGCCAAACGCCGGCGCCCGCAACGAGATTCGACCGGGCCAGGCCGGACAACACGCCGTCGTCACGGCCGTGACCAGCACAGCGGCCCGCCATTCTGGGCGATGGTCGGAGTTCGAGGCTGAGGCGTCGGGCGTGGTGGGCTCGTCCGACCCCGGTGCCGCCCGGCGAACTGCACACGGCGGCCACGCTGGTGATCACCCCAGGCCCCCGGCGGGCCTGACCATCGAGCCGTGTCGACCTGATCGTGGTGATCCCTGCTGATGATGGATCCGGTGGTCATGCTGCAGGGCGTCCGGTGGGCGCACGGTCTTGATCTGCCGCGGCAACTGCACGATGCGCGTGCTCGGCGACATCGCAGGTGCGGGACGGGGCGCGTCCGTGTGGGGGTAGCCGGCAGCGGACAACCCCCACACGGACGCAAGGAGGGTTCAGCTCGCCGCTCAGTGTCATGCCGGCAGGTGACGATCCTCGCTCGAATCCATGTCGATCGCGTGACACTCGTCTGTGATCGCGGGCCGGACTGAACGGCAGGCGGGTACGGCAGCCTGGTCGGTGCATCGATCCGGTACGGTGACGGCCAGGTGCGCCGGGAAGTCTGGTCGGCAATAAGTTCGCTGTGCCCACCTACCGGAGATCTCGTTGCTGCTGCTGGCCTTCGCCTGTGTCCTCATGCTGGCGGTCCTCGTGTCCGCTCTAGCCGGACGTACGATCCTGTCCACCGCGGTCCTGTTCCTCGCCGCCGGTTTCCTGCTCGGCCCCGACGTGACCGGTGTGCTGGAGGTCGACGCCGACTCGCGGATCGTCGGGACTCTGGCGGAGCTGGCGCTGTTCACCGTGCTGTTCACCGACGGCATGCGGGTCGGGTGGGCCGACCTGCGCTCGGCGTGGCGGCTACCAGGGCGGGCGCTCGGGTGGGGCCTGCCGCTGACTCTGCTGGTGACCGCGGTCGCCGCGCACTACGTGGCCGGGCTGGGCTGGGCGGAGTCGCTGCTGATCGGGGCGATCCTGGCGCCGACCGACCCGGTGTTCGCCTCCGCGCTGGTCGGCAACGACAAGGTGCCGGCGCGGCTGCGGCATCTGCTCAACGTGGAGTCCGGCGTCAACGACGGGCTGGCGTTGCCGTTCGTCATCGTCTTCCTGGCCGTGGCGGCCGGCTCCGACGACCTGCACCTGGGCGAACTCGCCCTGGAGGTGTCGCTGGGCCTGGCGATCGGCGTGCTCATCCCCGTGGCGGCGATCCTGCTGGAACGCAGCCGGTTCTTCTCCGCGTCACCGGCATACGAGCCGCTCAACGGGTTCGCGATCGGTCTGCTGGTGCTGGCGGTCGGGTACGCCACACACGCGAACCTGTTTCTGGCGGCGTTCGCCGCCGGCATCACGGTGGCGACCTTCGGGCCCCGGCAGCGTGCCGCCTTCGAACATTTCGGGGAGAACATCGCCGAGCTGTTCAAGCTGGCCGCGCTGCTGGTGTTCGGCGCGCTGATCTCCCCGGCGTTCCTCGGCGAGATCTCCTGGGCCGGGTGGGTGTTCGCGATCCTCGCGATCTTCGTGGCACGTCCGGTCGCGCTCTGGGTGTCGTTCTGGGGCTCGGGTCTCGGCATGCGCGAGCAGGCGGCGGCGATGTGGTTCGGCCCGAAGGGCTTCGCCTCCGTCGTGTACGGGCTACTCGTGCTGGAATCCGGGATCATCGCCGCGGGTGACATCTTCCACCTGGTCGCGGTGACCATCGTCTTGTCGATCCTGCTGCACTCGTCGACCGACGTGGTGGTCGCCCGGGCCTTCGACGAGCAGGCCGACGTCCCCGGCTGGTACGGCGTCGTCCGCCGGACGGTGGGCGCCAGCCGTCGCGGTGGACGGGTAGCCGAAGGCCAGGACGACGACGCCTGACCCGGTGTCGTCGCGCCGTCGCTAACTGCCGTCGGTCGAGGGCCGGGCCAACAGAGCCAGCAGCCCCGCAAAGGCCACACACGGCACGATGATGAGCAATGCGGCGCCGCCGAATCGTGGCAGCAGCAGGATCCACAGCAACGCCGCGGCGAGCAGGAACAGTGATGCGGCCGCGCCCAGCAGCCGGGTCTTGAGGCACCGGCCGTACCGCGGCGGCAGGTGTTCCTGGCTGTCGTCCCACTGCGCGACCAGTTCATCGAAGGGGTCCGGCCGCAGATCTTCCATCGCGGTCGTGATGTCGGCGGAGCGGGCGAGTTCGAGCCGGTTGCAGATGTCGGCCACACCCGGCGTGGAGCGGGCCAGTTCCGCCGCGGCGATCCGGGCGTCGAGGGAGCCTACGGTGCCGATCAGGCTCACGACCCCGTATTGCACCTCGACGGTGATGCACGCACCATCGAGCCGGGGATCGTCGAGGATCCGTTCGATGACCAGGTAGGTGAGCCGCACGTCGGGACTGCCGGCCGGCCGTGCCCGCCGGCTGATCCACGACCCGTCGTTGGGGGGCAGAGGCCACACGATGTCACTCCGTAACTCGCTGAACGCACATCCGTCGGTCGCGTTCAGCGTCGCCGCGGTTCGTGGAAGTTGTCCCGCGGCCGCATGACGCTTTCATGACGATCCCGGCAGCAGGGTGCGTCGCGGAACGGCGCAAGCTGACCGCACCCCAGGTGGCGGCGCTCGAACCGGTACACCACCACCTGGTGCGGATACACGACCTCACTCATGGGTCTCGGAGAGAGTGTGGTCCGCCGGAGTGGCGGTTCGACCCCCGTTCAATGTCAATGCCATGACAGTTCGCCGCTTCCATCCGGACGTGCTGGTCACCGGTGTGACGGTTGCCGCACGAGCCCGTGACGGTCGGCCGACGCTCGCCGTGACCGGAACTCGCGGCACCGTCCCGCCGGTGACGAATGGACGGCGGATGAGCCGGTCTGGGGAGACGGTGCGTCCGCATCGACCCACGGGCTCGGGCGAACACGGAAGCGGATGATCATGGGCTGCCCGGCGGTGTTCCAGCTGATGGGCGAAGGGGTCGCCGACCTGGGCGCCCGGGCTCAAGAGCTGCGGGTGCCTCACGTTCCCCGCAACGATGACACCACGCTGCGGCGGCTCAGCAGGCCGTGCTGCCGGCCGTCTTCAGCCTGCATCATGTGCCGTCGGTGCTTGGGCGCCGCCAAGAACTGACCGCACAGCGAAGATCGGCACACGCCACAGCCCGGTGTCGGCGTGCCCGGCGCGGTTCCCCACGCGTACCAGCGATTGCACTATGAGTGCAATATTCTCTACCGTGGCGATCGACCGAGCCGGAACGTCCATACCGATGCCGAGAAGGGGAAACTCATGGCCATCGAACCCGACGGTGATTTCCTCACCGCGTTCCTCGCCGATGAGCCGGACAGCCCGGTGGTGATGCTCAACCTGCTCCGGTTCGCCGAGGGCGGCCGCGCTCTCTACCGGCAGTACGCCAAGGAATTCAACGACACGGTCGCCCCGCGCTACGGGGTTGAGGTGATCTATGCGGGTGACGGCGCGAGCGCGCTCGTCGCCGAACTGGGCCAGCAGTGGGACGCCGTGCTGCTGGTGCGGTATCCGAGCCGGTACGCGTTCGGCCAGATGGTCACCGATCCGCGATACCAGCAGATCGCCCACCTGCGCCGGAGCGCCCTGAGCGAGGCGGTACTCCAGCCGACGCGTCCATGGGGTCGCCGTCCCTGACCCGGTCGAATCGCTCGAGGCTGACATCAGTGCGCGAGCGCGTGTTTCGGTGCCGCCTGGTCGGCACCTCCACAAATCCGTCTTGTGTTGATCCAAGGCGGGCCGCGCCCCGTATCCCTGTCCACCAGGGACCGTACAAGATCATGGCTGGAGGTTGACGTGCTCGGCGTCGATCGAAGGTTGCGGTGGCGTCGCCGCATATCGGGTGGGGCGCTTCTCGCCGTGGCCCTGATCCTGCTCGACCCGCAGGCGGCACGCGCCGAACCCGGCGTACCGGTGCCACCGAGCGGGCTGTTGACCGACCGCGGGAAGGGCACCATCTCCGAGGCGGACCGCGATTTCGCGGTGAAGGTCCGCCTCGCCGGACTGTGGGAGATTCCCGCGGGTGAGATGGCCCAGGAGAAGTCGGACGATCCCCGGGTCCAGTCCATCGGGCGCGACATCGCCGATCAGCACGTCGCGCTCGACAAGCTCGTCCGTGACGCGGCGAAGAAGCTGGACGTCACCCTGCCGAACAAGCCCAACGCAGACCAGCAGGCCTGGCTCGCCGAGATGCGCGAGGCGCAGGGTGCCGACTTCGACCGGGTGTACATCGCCCGGCTGCGGGCGGCACACGGCAAGATCTTCCCGGCCATCGCCACGATCCGCGCCAGCACCCGCAACGACACGGTGCGCAAACTCGCCCAGCGCACCAACCAGTTCGTCATGACGCACATGACCCTGCTGGAGAGCAGCGGCATCGTCGACTTCGCCGCGCTGCCGACCGCGCCACCGCCGGCAGCCGCCACGAGCGGCGCACAGGTCAAGTCGGCGGCGAGCTCCGCCACGTCGTTGTCGGTGGGCGGCGCACCGGTGCTCACCATCGTCGTGGTCGCGCTCGCGAGCGTGGCCGCAACGGTCTTCGCCTGCCGGAGCCTCATGCAGGGTTCCCGGCGGCCGCACCGGCGACAACGAGGCCGCTACTACGAGCCCTGATCTAGGCCGTACTGCCGTCGCCTGCTTGCGCCTGGCCGTGAAGCGCAACCTGATCTTCAGAGTGGGTCGGCGTGGCTGTTGTGTCACCCGTGAAGTCACGGCGCCGACGAATCGGGATACCCGTCGAGGCTGCTCCCTGAGCTGCGGGAACGCGACACGAGTCATGCCATCTCCGGTCCGGTGCCCGCCCGCGACGGTGATCCGAACGCGGGCGCGACGTTGGTCCGGTCACGTTCGGCCTCGCACGGTGGGTAACCCAGGCCGCCGCCGGTAGAGTCTGCTGCAGGTGCGCCGGGAAGTCTGGTCGGCAACGTCCGACCCGACCCCGGAAACTGGAGCACATATGACGGTGTCACCGCCGCGCGGCCCGCAACTGTTCGGCCGTGGTTCCTGGCCCGAGGCCCGGCGGATCGGCGACATCCTCCGTAAAGAGACCATCGGCGGGATTCTGCTACTCGCCGGCGCCGTAGTCGCCCTGGTCTGGGCGAACTCGCCGTGGACGGACGGGTACGAGGCGCTTCGCGGGTTCACGTTCGGCCCGGAATCGCTGCACCTGAACCTCCCCGTGGAGAAATGGGCGGCCGACGGCCTGCTGGCGATCTTCTTCTTCGTCGCCGGCCTGGAACTGAAACGCGAGTTCGTCGCCGGCGACCTGCGTGATCCGCGCCGCGCGGCGGTGCCGATCGCCGCGGCGATCGGTGGAGTCATGATCCCCGCGGTGATCTACGCCGTGATCAACCTCGGCTCCGGTCAGGGCAGGGGGTGGGCGATCCCGACCGCCACCGACATCGCGTTCGCCCTGGCCGTGCTGGCGGTGATAGGCCGCCACCTGCCGCACGCCATGCGCACGTTCCTGTTGACACTCGCGGTGGTCGACGACCTGCTGGCGATCGTCATCATCGCCGTCTTCTACACCGCGGATCTGTCCGTCCTGCCGCTGCTGGGCGCGCTGCTCGCACTGGCCGTGTTCACGGTCCTGGTGCAGCGGCGGGTGCGTTCCTGGTGGCTCCTGCTGCCCCTGGCCTTCGCGACCTGGGCCCTGATGCACGCCTCCGGCGTCCACGCCACCGTCGCGGGTGTGCTGCTCGGTTTCGCCGTACCGGTGCTCCGCAGCCGTGCGGCCGGTGGCCCGGAGGCCGGCCCCGGCCTGGCCGAGCATTTCGAGCATCGCTTCCGGCCGATCTCTGCCGGCGTCGCCGTGCCGGTCTTCGCGTTGATGTCGGCCGGCGTGGCCGTCGGTGGAATCAGTGGGCTGGGTGCCGCGTTCACCGATCCCGTCGCGGTCGGCATCATGGCGGGCCTGATCCTCGGCAAGCCGATCGGTATCGTCGGCGCGACCTGGCTGGTCACCCGGTTCACCCGGGCGAAGATGGACTCCGGGTTCGCCTGGATCGATCTGGTCGGCCTTGCCGTGCTCGCCGGCATCGGGTTCACGGTGTCGCTGCTGATCGGGGAGCTGGCCTTCGGCCTCGGCAGCGACCGCGACGGCCACGCCAAAATCGCCGTGCTCGCCGGATCCCTGACCGCCACCCTGCTCGCCGCGATCATCCTGCGGCTGCGGAACCGCACCTATCGCCACATCCACGACGCCGAGAACACCGACGCCAACCGCGACGACATCCCAGACGTCTACCAGTATCACACCGACACCCGCACCGAAGCCGCCTCGCCTCGCCAGTTTGTCGATGCCGACCCAGCCGCCGGAACCGGCGAACCCGACGGGTGGCGTGGCCGGCTTCGATGCGGCCCGTCCTCGCTCGGCCCGCGCCGACTGTCCGCCGTAAGGAGTTCGTAAGCGCTCTTGCCTGGCGTGCGTGGCAGTCCTCGAGTTGACTCGAAGCCGTGATCCGCAGATTGCTCGCCAAGCCCGCCACCTGGATCGCCATAGCCCTACTCGGCCTCGGCAGCGCCGGGGCCCTCTACTGGTTCCAGCCCTGGCGGCTGGTCACCGACACGACCGTGACGGACTCGCTGTCCAGCGTCGCGTCCGCGGCTCCGCACGCATCGGCTCCCTCGCCGCAGCAGCACCTGCCGGCCGCGGTGGTGGTCGCGGAGGGGGCCTTCGTGACCCACGAGCACGCCACCACCGGTACCGCCCGGGTGGTGCGCAATGCGGACGGCAGCCATCAGCTGGAGCTGGTCGGCTTGGACACCAGCGACGGACCCGACCTGAGGGTATGGCTGTCCGACCAGCCGGTGCGTCCCGGCGCCGACGGCTGGCGGGTCTTCGACGACGGCGAACACGCCGAACTGGGACGACTCAAGGGCAACCATGGTGACCAGGTGTACCGGCTCCATGCCGGCATCGACCCGAGCGACTTTCGCAGCGTCAGCATCTGGTGCAAACGCTTCTCCGTGTCCTTCGGCGCAGCCGCCCTGGGCCGAACGTGATCGACCGCGACGGCAACTCAAGACGACGGACACGCCCTCAGAATGCATCGGCGACCGGCTCGTGCCCCTGTGCCAGGACACGCGCAAGCAGGGAAAGCAACCTGCCATGACCAGCCGCCGCGGCGTCGCCCGTACCCCCGACTGGCCGTCTGCGCCGCCGAAGGCTTCGGGCATCTCGCAGCCGCTGAGAGCGACCGGGAAGAACGCCGCGGCGGCCAGCCGCAGGCTGAGGTCGGACGTTGGCCGCCGCAGACCTCGACGCTGTCTTCCTCACATACTGCGACCACCGCGAGGCGCTGCAGACTGGTCGTTCGAACCGCACGTCCTCGTACGCTGCCGGCAAGCGAGGCCTGCGAATTTGAGCGCCTGACCCCCCGAGCCGCGCCACGACGCTCTGGACCCTGATGGACTGGACTTCATACCGGCCGCCCGACCACGCGGTTGCCGTTGCGCAAGAGTTGCGGACACGGCGAGCCGAGTAGCGTATAACCGCATGACGCACGGTTCTCGGCTCGGCGAGGGCGACCCGACGAGGCCTGGCCCGGCGGGCGCGGGTCAGGGCGTGCTGCTACATCAGCGGTTCGCGGAGGCGAGCGTCACCTCGCTGCGGGGTGCAGTGAGCGCTGCGGTGAGCACGGCCGGGCTGTCCGATGGGCTCGCTGAAGACTTCGTCCTTGCGGTGCACGAGCTGGTCACCAACGCGGTGCGTCACGGCGGCGGCAAGGGCACGCTCGACCTGCGCCTGCTGGCCGATGTCCTGACGTGCGAGATCGTCGATTGCGGCGGCCCGGCCGGTGGGCTGCCGGTGCGGTTGTCACCGACCGACCGGCCCGGCGGGCGTGGCCTGTGGCTGGCGCACCAACTCACCGGATCTCTCATGCTGACCCAACGCCCCGACGGCGTCACCGCATCGGTCAGCGTCTGCGTGACGGCGTCGCCGGCCGTGTCGTCGTCCCCGGCGTCGACCGATGCCGTCGCCGGCCCGTCCCCGAGCGAGGGCACATGAATCCGGATCTGGCCTGGCACTACGAGACCGGCGCACACGACGGCCACACGATCATCACACTGATCGGCGAGATCGACATGAGGGGGGCCGGGACACTGCACGACATCCTGCAGAAGGCGTTGCACACCGCCGAGGCCGTCACCGTGGACATCGCCGGGGTCGGGTTCATCGACTCCACCGTCATCAGCGCCTTTGTCGCCGCCCGCAACAGCGCTCAGAGCACCGATCGCACATTCGCGGTGATCAACCCGGGCGCGCAGGTACGCCGCGTCCTGCAGATCACCGGCGTTCTCGACACCCTCACCGATCCGCATTCGGTGCAGCCCTGACAGCGGCATCGTTTCGGGGCTCTGATGCGTTGGTTTAGCCGAGGCTCCGGGCCGCTGCGCACGAATGGTGCGAGGGAAAGCTGTCCGTGACTGACCCGCCACCGTGTGGCACCCGTTTTGCTACCAGAGGTTCCGCGACCGGTCCGAACAGGCGGGTGGACCCGACCCAGCTCGGTCGAGTCCGCTGATCTTCGGACCCAGGGGGAACCGGTTGACCACGCGTGCATCGCTAGCCCGTACAGCGGCCTTCGCCGCCTTGTACGCAGCCGCGATCATCGCGGGCCGGATGACCGTGATGGACGATACCCGGATGGCGCTGGTGTGGCCCGCGTCGGGTGTGGCCGTGGTGTGGTTCTGCGCCCAGCGGGGCTCCCGAGCGCGGTGGGTAGACGTGGCCGCGTTGATCACGATCGCGTGGGCCGGCAACGCGGTCACCGGCAGCGGGCTGGCCCTGGGCGGGATGCTGGCCGGAGCGAACCTGGTGATGGCCGTGGTGTTCGTGGGCCTGCTGAGCCGGTTCCGCCCGGCGCTGTGGGGCGCTGGCGGCACCCGGCGGTTGTCGAACCCCTGGGAGCTGGGCAGCCTGCTGGGCATCGCGGTCGTTGCCGCGGCCGCGGGCGCGGTCATCGGGCTGACCGGCCTGTGGCTGATCACCGGGCACGTGCCGGCGGTCGTGTACGCGGACTGGATGGCCCGGCACGTCACCGGCATGTTCGTGATCGGCACCGCCGGGCTGTGGCTCGGCGCCACGGCCGCCTCGTTCCCGGCTCGGCCCCACTCGTGGCGCGGCTGGTGGCACACGATCGACCGTGCGCTGCGCGCGATGCCGGCCCGGCGGGTCGGCGAGTACCTGGCGGTCGTGCTGCTCTCGGCCGGCGCCTACCTGATCGGGTTCGTCTACGACGGCGGCCTGCCCCTGGGGCTTCCGCTGATCGTGGTCACGGTGTGGGCGGCGCTGCGGCTGAGCACCACCTTCGTAGTGCTGCAGAACCTGGCCCTGGGCAGCGCGGCCGTGTGGTTCACCCTGAACGGCGAGGGCCCGCTGGCCGCGATCGCCGACCCCCTGCTGCGCGCGCTGGTCGCCCAGCTGTTCGTCGTCCTGATCGCCACCGTCGGCCTGCTGCTGGCACTGGGCCGCGACGAGCGGGCGACGCTGCTCGCCGAGCTGGCCACGCAGAAGGAACAGGCCGCGCAGCACGGCGCGCTGATGAACGCCATCGTCGACTCGATGGCCGACGGGCTGTCGGTCATCGACGCCGACGGGCGGATCACGCTGCTCAACCCCGCCGGCGTACGCATGCTCGGCCCCGCCACGACGGTCGGCGACGTGCAACCCCGGCTGTGCCACCTCGACGGCACCCCGATCGCCGCCGTAGACCTGCCGTCGGCCCGGGCCGGACGCGGCGAGTCGACGGACCCGGTGGACCTGCTGGTGCGCGACGCGGACGGACACGACACGCGCGTCTTCCGGGTCACCGCCACGCCGCTGACGGACGGGCACGGCGCCCGCGGCGCCATCGTGCTCTACCACGACGTCACCGCCGAACGCCGCCACCGCGACCAGCTCGCCGACTTCGCCGGCGTCGTCGCGCACGACCTGCAGAGCCCGCTGACCGTCGTCGAGGGCTGGACCGAGGTCGCGGCCGAGTCCCTCGACGCCGCGCCGGCGCACCCCGCGATCGACCGGTCCCGGGACGGCCTCACCCGGGTCACCCACGCCGCCACCCGCATGCGCGGGCTCATCAACGACCTGCTCGCCTACACCTCCACCCGCGACGCCGACCTCGCACCCGCCCCGGTCGACCTGACCGAGCTGGTCCGCGACCTCACCGCCGCGCGCACCGACGCCGCCGTCACCGCCGGCCAGCCGGTGCCGCAGGTCGTCCTCGACCCGCTCGACCCGGTGCACGCCGACGCCGGCGCCGTCCGGCAGCTGCTGGACAACCTGATCGGCAACGCCGTCAAGTACACCGCCCCGGGCGTCACCCCGTGCCTCACCGTCACCAGCACCCGCCAGGACGGCGACGTGCGGGTCACCATCGCCGACAACGGCATCGGCATCCCGGCCGGGCAGCACGAGGCCATCTTCGACAACTTCCACCGCGCCCACCCCACCACCGGGTACGCGGGCACCGGGCTCGGCCTGGCCATCTGCCACCGCATCGTCGCCCGCCACGGCGGCACCATCACCGCCGACGACAACCCCGGCGGCGGCTCCCGCTTCACCTTCACCCTGCCCGCCACCGAGCAGCCCGCCGCACGGGCTGAGATCACACCACCGCTGGCCCTGCCCAAAACAGCGGCACCGGCCGGTAGCATCCGCCGATTCCCCCGCCCTGCCCGAACTGCCGCCATGTCGCCATCCACCCGAGCCGAGGCGCGATCGCTCGCTGCCTGAACCCGCCGGAGAAGACGTGCAATCACTGCTTGAGTACACCGCACCCGCTTCGAAAGACCCTTACAGAGCGGGGGCAGCGCTCGATCGGGCGCTGCCGGGATCGATCTACCGTCGCGCCAGGCTCGGAGCGCCTTGATCGGCCGACCGCCAGGGGGTCCCGATTGCCGATGTGCCGTCGCGAGGCGTGATCCATCGCGCGGCCGAACAGAGTCGCGCCGGTGATGGGTTAGGGTGATCTTTGGAGCGCCGGGAAGTCTGGTCGGCAACGCCCTTGCCGACCGCAGAAACGGACCCGACCTCATGCGCGCTCGCGACCTGATGGTGGACTATCCCACCGTCGCACTCACCGACCTGGCCCTCGACGCCGCCCGGCTGCTCGCCGGATCGGACCTGCCCGGCCTGATCGTGGTCAACGACCACCAGGTGCCGTTCGCGGTGCTTCCCGGCACGCAGGTACTGCGCCTGGCCGTGCCGGTCTACTGCCAGGACGACCCCGCCCTGGCGCGGGTGATCGACGAAGCCGCCGCCGACGTGTTCCTCACCGAACTCGACGGCCGCACCGTCCGCGACTGCCTACCACCGCAGCCGCACGAACTGCCCGTCGTCGGCCCGGACGCGACCGTCCTGCAGGTCGCCGCTCTGATGGCCCGCACCCGCAGCCCCCTCGTCGCGGTCGTCGACGACGGCGTCCTACGTGGTGCGATAACCCTGGACCGGCTCCTCGACCAGGTCCTCGCCCGTTGACCACCCTCGCCTGGATCACCGTGGCGATCTTCACCATCGTGTACGTCCTGATCGCCACCGAATGGGTACACCGCGTCGCCGCCGCCCTCGCCGGGGCGATGCTGATGCTGCTCATCGGCGCCACCGACGCCGAACACGCCTTCTTCTCACCCGAGTCCGGCGTCGACTGGAACGTCATCGTCCTGCTCATCGGAATGATGATCATCGTCGCGGTGCTGCGCCGCACCGGCCTGTTCGAATACCTGGCGATCTGGGCGGTCAAACGCGCCCGCGGCCGGCCCTACCCGGTGATGGTGATCCTCGTCGTCATCACCGCCGTCGCATCCAGTGGCCTCGACAACGTCACCACCGTCCTGCTCGTCGCACCCGTGACCCTGCTGGTCTGCGACCGGCTCGGGCTGCCCGCGGCACCGTTCCTGATCGCCGAGGTGATGGCCTCCAACATCGGCGGGACCGCCACCCTGATCGGCGACCCACCCAACATCATCATCGCGTCGAAATCCGGGCTGACGTTCAACGACTTCCTCAACGTCCTCGCCCCGATCGTGCTCATCCTGCTCGTCGTCTTCCTCGGCCTGTGCCGGTGGCTGTTCCGTGACGCGTTCCGCCATGACCCGGCCAAGGTCGCCCGGGTCATGGCGATGCGCGAACGCGACGCCATCAGCGACCCCCGCCTGCTCACCGTCAGCCTCATCGTGCTGGGCCTGGTCCTGACCGCATTCACCCTGCACACGGTCCTGCACCTGGAACCGGCCGTGATCGCGATCGTCGGCGGGCTGCTACTGCTCGCGCTGTCGCGGCTGGACCCCGACGAGGTCACCGCCGACATCGAATGGCACACCCTGGTCTTCTTCGCCGCACTGTTCGTCATGGTCGGCGCCCTGGTCAACACCGGCGTCATCGCCGCACTCTCCCAAGCCGCGACCGAAGCGACCGAAGGCCGCCTGTGGGGCACCACCGTCCTGCTGCTCGGCGCATCCGCCATGCTGTCCGCGATCATCGACAACATCCCGTACGTCGCCACGATGAGCCCGATCGTCGCCGACCTCGTCCACGCCGACGGCACCCCTCAAGGCAACGTCCTGTGGTGGGCGCTGGCGCTCGGCGCCGACCTAGGCGGCAACGCCACCGCCATCGGCGCCTCCGCCAACGTTGTCGTGCTCGGCATCGCCGAACGCGCCGGAAAGAAGATCACCTTCTGGGAGTTCACCAAGTACGGGCTCATCGTCACCGTCATCACCGTCGCCATCTGCATCCCTTACCTGTACCTGCGCTTTTTCCAGGGATAAAGCGGCGAGCCGCAGGCGGTGCGTCAGCTGTCGCTGGAGGAGAACCACACGGCCCAGCGGCGTCGGACAGTGAGGCTCCCCGGGCAACGTAACGTCAGCCTCTGCCCCTGGAATATCGGCCGCATCGATGCGCATGAACTGGAGGTACCCACCGGGCTGCGACCGAATCACGTCACGACCGCGCCGCCCTGGGCCGCCGCCGGCGCCGCGATCGTCCGCCGTCCGCCGGCCGTTGCCGGCGCGTAGGGTCCGCTCATGGACCTGAAATCCGAGCGGTTGTGGCTCGATGTGCTCAGCGACCTGCTGAGCCGGTCGCACTTGTTCCAGCCCGATGAGCTGGCCGACGAGGTCGGCGCGGCGTTGTCGCGTCTGGGCGTCCAGACCACGATCTACCTTGTCGATGACGAGCAACGCGCCCTGCACGCGATCCCACAGCGCGACCGGACTGCGCCGGAACCGATCGGCTTGGACGGCTCCGTACCCGGTCGGGTCTTCTGTCTGATTCAAACCATGCCTGCCGGCAACAGCGGCGGGTGGTGGGTGCCGGTGATCAACGGCACCGACCGGCTCGGGGTCATCAACTTCACCTTCACCGACGGCGTCGACGCCCACGACGATGTCACCCGGCAGCGCTGCGAGACATTGGCCGGGCTGGTGGGGCACCTGATCACCGTGACGGCACCGAAAGGCGACTCCCTGTTCCAAGTACGCCGGTCGCGGCCGATGAGTACCGAGGCGGAACTGTTGTCGCAAACGCTGCCACCGCTGACCGCCAGCTGTGAACGCCTGGCGCTCAGCGCCATCCTGGAACCGTGCTACGACATCGGCGGTGACGGCTTCGATTACGCCATCGACGGCCCGATGGCACGCATGCTCGTTCTCGACGCCGTCGGTCACGGCCTCAAAGCCGGAACCATCTGCACGGTCGCCATGGCCGCGATCCGTGCCGCCCGCCGCGCAGGGCACAGCCTGTGCGTGCAGGCAGGCGCCGCCAGCGCCGCAATTCGCGACCAATTCACCAGCGGCTCGTTCGCTACCGCCGTCCTGACCGAGCTGAACATGGACACCGGTTTACTGCGCTATGTCAACGCCGGACATCCCGCACCGCTGCTGCTCCGCAGTGGCCATGTCGTCCGCGAGCTGACCGCCGGCCGCCGCCCGCCCCTCGGCATTGACGACGCCTCGATCGAAGTCGGCGAAGAAACCATTGAACCGGGCGACCGGCTCCTGCTCTACACCGACGGCATCACCGAAGCCCGCAACCCCACCGGAGAGATGTTCGGCCTTCAACGCCTCATCGACCACACCGAACGCCACGCTGGCGCCGGCCTGCCCATAGCCGAAACCCTCCGTCGGCTGGCGCACGCCGTCGCCGCTCACCACGACGGTCCTGCCGCCGATGACGCCACCCTGCTCCTCGCCGCATGGTCACCAGCCGCCGCCCAACGCACCACGCCCTGACCCGCGGACGGCGTGGCCGCCGCTCCGATTCCTTCTCGGAGGGCAGATCACGATCGCCGCGTCGACGGCCACCGACCAGCCCGGGAACCTGCTGACCGGCCACTGTCCCCTGCGGAAACGCCACGCGGGTCACGGCGTGCCAGGCCCAGGCGACTTGCCGGGCTGCGGTCATTACCGGGGAGGATGCCCGCGGGAGCAAGGATCTCATCGACGATGCAGCAGGCAGAATTCGTTGCCTTCGGGATCGGCCAGCACGGTGAAACCCTCGTCGCCCTTCTGTCCCACGTCCGCGCGCGTCGCGCCCAGCGCGAGTAGCCGCGCCACCTCTGCCTTGACGTCCCCGTCGGCGGCGACCAGATCGGGATGGTTGCGGTTCTTGCCGGCCTTGGATGCGTCGGTACGCTGCAGCCAGACGCTGAGCCCTCCATCCGGCGGGTAGAGGTGGGCGTTGCCGTCTTCGCCCCACTCGGTGCGATACCCGAGCACCGCCGACCAGAACGCGGCCATGCGTTCCACGTCGCGAACATCCAGGGTCCACTGCGTAGATCGAGCCACCATGACGTAGCGGATGACCACTGGGCCGCAGATCAAACATCCAAGGCTCCGGTATCCGTCGTAGAAGTCGCCCGGGGTTGGGCCGGATGCGCCGACTTTCCGCATCGGATGCCCGGCTCGAACACCGGCTCACGCCGCGTTCGCCGTGTCAGAACCGGTGGTTCGGGTATCTGTCCATCCATGTTCGACGGCTTCGTAGATGAGCGGATCGATGTCGGCGAGGTGGACCTGCGGGTGCGGCATGCGGGCGTTGGGCCTGCCGTGCTGCTGATTCACGGCCATCCTCGTACCGGTTCGACCTGGCATCGGGTGGCTCCGCGGCTGGTCGAGCGGGGTTTCGCCGTCGTGTGCCCGGACATGCGCGGCTACGGCCGATCCGGTAAGGCGGCGTTGCGGGCCGATCACGCGCAGCAGTCCAAGCGCGCGGTCGCGCGGGACCTGGCGGTGCTGATGCGCGAACTCGGCCATGCGACGTTCATGGTGGTCGGACACGACCGTGGCTGCTATGTGGCCCTGCGGCTGGCGCTGGACCACCCGGAGCTGGTCGATCGGCTGGTGGTGATGGACGGCGTGCCGATCAGCGAGGCGCTGGCGCGGTGCGACGCGGCATTCGCCCGTGACTGGTACCACTGGTTCTTCTTCGCCCAACCCGACAAGCCGGAACGAGCGATTCTCGCCGATCCGGACGCGTGGTATGGCGGACGCCCGGAGGTCATGGGCGCCGACAACTACGACGAGTTCCGCACCGCCATCCACGATCCGGCGACCGTCACGGCGATGCTGGAGGACTATCGGGCTGGCCTGGGAGTGGACCGCGACCACGAGGAGGCCGACCGCCGCGCCGGTCGGCTGGTGACGTGCCCGACGCTGTTCGTCTGGTCGACCGACGACGACATGGAGAAGCTGTACTCCGATCCACTGAACATTTGGCGCTCCTGGGCGCCCGATCTGCGCGGTGCACCGCTCAAGTCCGGCCACCATGTCGCCGAGGAGAACCCTGCTGGCCTTTCGTCCATTCTCATCGACTTTCTGACGCCGGCGGCCGACCGACGGCGATAGTGCGGCGGCGTCGAATGGATCGGGCCGAGCAACTGCCGAGCCCGCCTGTGACGGCCGCAAGAACCCGCTGGACGCATCGACGGAGAACGCAGGAGATCCGGGCACCCAGAAGGCGAAGGGGGTCGCGGTGCCGGGCCGGCATCCGATCGTCGATTGCTGAGCCGCGTGGCCGAGGTTGTTCGGGGGCCTGATTGCGTGCCGTCAGCTCTCGACGCCGGTGACGTCGTGGGCCGTGCCGACCGGTTTCGACTCCGGTGAACCACGCTGGCGGAGGTAGATCGACAGGATGGCCATGGAAGCCACGGCCAGTAGCTCCGACTGCCAGTTCTGCAGGGTCCGGTTCCAGAAGTCCGGCTCGAGCAGGTACGCCGCCCACGACACCGGGTCCTGCAGTTGGCTGAGCTGTTGCTCGTTGTAGGCCGCGACCCCCGCCACCGACTGGGCGAGCCAGGCCAGCAGGAAGATCGTTCCCATGACGATGCCGAGCGAGTTGGAGTAGACGCCGAGTCGCCAGCCGGACGCCTTCGCCCAGGCGGGGGAGTCGTCCCGGGCGTACCGCCCGACGTGTTGTTCCTGGTCGGACTCGCCGCCGGCCTTGTCCAGTGGCTTCGACTCCGGTGACCCCTTCTGCACCAGCCACACCGTCACCATGATGAACAGGAAGAACTGCAGATACTCGGACTGCCAGTTCTCGGCGACGTCGACGGCGAAGCTGGCCGAGGTCAGATATCGGCCCAACGAGACGGGCGGCAACCCTTCGGTGAGCTGCCGGGCGTTGAAGTCTGCGTGCCCCGCGAACGCCTGACCGACCAGTGCCAGCAGGAACAACAGTCCGAAGACCAGACCGAGAGAATGGTCGCGCAGTCGTCGCATCATCGACCGCCTCACCGGTGCAACGCGCCGACGACGAGGAAGTACGCCAGGCCCACCGCGATGACCACCAGGCAGAGCACGAACAGGGTACGCATAGTCAGCCCGCCTGTACGCGGCAGTCGTACGGGCGTTCGCCCCTGGATCGGCAGCCGGCCGCGACCACCTTCCAGCCGGCGCCGAAGGCCGCCAGGAACACGGTGTCATGTTCGGTGACGACGCGCGCCCACTGCCCGTACACATCGACGGCTCGTATGGCGCCTGGCGGCGTCAGACCCTGGTCGCTGATCGCCTCGGGGCAGCTGGTGCCGGTGGACTCAGCGACGGCGAGTCGGGTGTCGGGGGCGAGGATCGCGCAAACGGCGGCGCCGTCACCGGCGGTCAACGCGGTGGACAGGTGTTTCACGGCGGTAGCGGCGCCGTCGCTCTGCCCGACGCATCCGGAGCACGCCGCCATGGCGGCGGCCGCCAGCATCACGGCTGCGAGACTCCGGTGGAAGACGGGCATGAGTCCCTGATTCCCCGTTTCGATCTTCTGTAACGCATGGATCCGGTGGCGAATCGGCACATGACGTCGGACGACTGGCGCCAAGGCTGACCACGACGCCTCGTCGGTCTCGGCCGGCCTCGTCGGGCCAGCCCGGCTTCTGGTCAACCTGTTGGGTCTCGCCGGCGGCCGCAGGTCGCTCGGCATGCGCGGATCGGGCAGCGATCCCCGCCGGGCCGGATTGTCCGCCATCTGCGGGCCGCCGTCGGCGACACAGCTGGCAGCGCGCTCCGGACGCGTCAGGGCGGTTTCCGGCGCGGTGGTCGGGGTATCGGTGTGGCCGGCGCGGGTTCGCGCGCATGGGTAGAGAAGGAGGCGATGATGTCGAACACCGACAAGCTGGCCAATAAGGCCGAAGAGGCCAAGGGCAAGGTGAAGGAGTGGGTCGGCGACGCGACGGACAACGAGTCGCTGCAGGCCGAAGGTGTCGCCGAGCAGGCCGCCGCCAACGTCAAGCAGGCCGGTGAGCACGCCAAGGACGCCGGACGCGACGCTGTGGATGCCCTGGACGACAAGACCCGCTGACGCTCAGCGCCACGAGTGTGCCCGCCGCCCCGTTTTAGCGGGTGCGGCGGGTCGTTCATGTCGGTGCCCCTGCAGGCCGGCGGCCTACGTCACCAAGCCGATGGACTTCAACGGCTTCGGGATCGTCATCACGCAGATCCGGAAGTTCTTCGGCGAGACCGTCAGGCGCGCTCCCGCACCGAACTGACCGGTTCGACTCACGACAACCGACGTTTCAACGCCGCTGTTTCGGGCATTCTTCCCCTCGACTGGCCTGTCCACGGCGGCCATAAGGGACCACTCGCACGGGGCCCGGTTCCCGTCCTGTTCTGTGGAGTACGCCATGACTGAATCCGAACCGCAGCAGCGACCACCCGGCACCATCGCCGCTATGCACCGCAAGCCCGACCACGGCGAGACCAGCTACCGGGGGTCCGGGCGCCTGGACGGCAAGGTCGCCGTTATCACCGGCGGCGACAGCGGTATCGGTCGCGCCGTCGCGATCGCCTTCGCCCGCGAAGGCGCCGACGTGCTCATCTCGTACCTGTCCGAACATGACGACGCCGCCGACACGGCCAAACTCGTCGAAGACGCCGGCCGGCGGGCCGTGCTGATCTCCGGCGATCTGGCCGAGCGGACGCACTGCCAGGCGGTGATCGACCTGGCGGTCGAGGAGTTCGGGCGCATCGATGTGCTGGTCAACAACGCCGCATACCAGATGAGCCACGACACCGTCGAAGAGATCACCGACACCGAGTGGCAGCACACCTTCGACGTCAACATCACCGCCATGTTCCGCCTCGTGCAGGCCGCGCTGCCGCACCTGCGCGAAGGCGGATCGATCATCAACACCAGCTCGATCAACTCCGACATGCCCCGACCCACGCTGCTGCCCTACGCCACCACCAAGGGCGCCATCGCGAACTTCACCGCCGGCCTCGCACAGATGCTCGGCGACCGTGGCATCCGGGTCAACAGCGTCGCACCCGGACCGATCTGGACCCCGCTGATCCCGTCCACCATGCCGCCGGAGCAGGTCGAGGCGTTCGGCAAGGACACACCGTTGGGTCGGCCCGGTGAACCCGCCGAGGTCGCGCCGGCGTACGTGCTGCTCGCCTCCGACGAGGCCAGCTTCATCTCCGGCGCGCTGATCCCCGTCACCGGCGGCAAACCCATCCTCTGATCATCACCACCACCGCACTCCGCCTCTCGGAAGGAGAACGCCATGCCCGCAGGATCGAGCCCGAAGAGGGAACGCCAGTATCAACACATCAAGGCCAGCGCGAAGAAGCGCGGCGAGTCCACCGACCGCGCCGAGGAGATCGCCGCCCGCACGGTGAACAAGGAACGCGCCCGCTCCGGCGAGGCGAAGACCGCCAGCCGCTCCTCGATCAAGGACGTCTCGTCCGGGCACCGCGGCGGCAAACGCTCCCACACCGGCGCGCAGGGCCCCACCAAGGAACAGCTCTACAACGATGCCAAGAAGCGCAACATCCAAGGCCGCTCCACCATGAGCAAAGCCGAACTCTCCAAGGCCTTGTCGCACTGAACCAACCGCTAGGGCCCGGATGCCCGTGGCACGGCAGCGTGGTTCGGCTGACCGACGGCGCCGTGCGCGGTCCGGCGGCCAGCGACCAACCCTGCGGACCCGGGTACGCAGCTGCATGGTCGATGTGTGCCAGCCGTGACCGGCCGGGTACGGCTGGGCCGCGGACAAGAGTCGTCGCCGTCGGAGGGAGCAGTCATGCCGGTGCGTCTGGACGAGCGGCGCAAGGTCGCGGCGCTGTTGGAGCGGTACGGCCGGACCTTCGCCGAGGAGGCCGGGATCAAGCTGGCCGACAAGCCCGGCCCGCTCTATCAGCTGCTGGTGCTCGCGACGTTGCTCAGCGCCCGCATCTCCAGCGGCGTGGCCGTCGCAGCCGCGCGGGAACTGTTCGCTGCCGGATACCGCTCGCCGCGCGCGATGCTCACGGCGAGTTGGCAGGACCGGGTCGACGCGCTGGGCCGCGGCCACTACCGCCGCTACGACGAGTCGACCGCCACCAGGCTCGGCGACGGCGCCCAATTGACGTTGGATCGCTGGAGTGGTGACCTGCGCCGGCTGCACGCGGAGGCCGCCGGCGACGTGGGCCGTTTGCGCGGTCTGCTCACCGAGTTCGCCGGGATCGGCCCTGTTGGCGCCGACATCTTCCTGCGCGAGGTGCAGGCGGTGTGGCCGGACATCGCCCCTTCGCCGACGGCAAGGTCACCGAAGGTGCGAAACGGCTGGATCTACCGTCGGTCCCCGACGACCTTGCGGAACTCGCCGAAACACAGGATCTGCCGCGTTTGATGGCGGCGCTCGTGCGTATCGTCAGAGCCAGTCGGGGCGCCGGCGACAAGATCCTCGAAGAGTTTTCGTAGGGCTGACACGACAAGCTGTACCCGTATCGCGGTCTGCCTCCGGGTTCCCGGCGAGCGTCGCCGGGGCCTGTTTACAGGCTGCGCAGGGCAGGCAGCAGATCCTTCTCGGCGAAGTCGAGGAACGCGTGCTGGCCGTCCGCGCCGATCTGGATCAACGCGACGTGGGTGCACCCGGCCTCGAGATATTCGCGTACGGCGTGCACGTGGCGGTCCAGGTCAGGGCCGCAGGTGACCGCCCGTGCCACGTCGTCCTCGGTGACTGCGGCGCTGGCGGCAGCGAACGAGGTGTGGTCGGGCAGTTCGGCGTTGACCGGCCAGCCGAGGCCGCTCCACCGGAACTGCTCGTGTGCGATCTTGCGGCACTGCGCCTCGTCCGGGCCGTAGCAGAGCGGAATCTGCCCGTACCGGGGTTTGCCCCGCCCGCCGGCGTTGTCGAACTGTTCGAACAGCTCCGGCTTGGGCTCGGTGACGATGGCGGCGTCTGCGTACCGTCCGGCGAGTTTGCACGACGACGGTCCGGAGACGGCGAGGGCCACGGGTACGCCATCCTGGGGCCTGTCCCACAGCCGCGCCTCGGGCACCTGGAAGTGCTCGCCGAGGTGATGCACGGTTTCGCCGTGCAGCAGGGGCTTGATGATCTCCAGCGCCTCGGCGAACATGGCCTGGCGCTGCCTTCTATGCGGCCAGGCGCCGACGACGTGTTCGTTGAGGTTCTCGCCGGAGCCGAGGCCGAGGGTGAACCGGCCGTCCGCCAGCAGCGCGACGGTGGCCGCCTGCTGCGCCACCACGGCCGGGTGGTAGCGGCGGATCGGGCAGGTCACGAACGACAGCAGACCGATCCGCGACGTCGCGTACGCGGCCGCGCCGAGGACCGCCCACGCGTTCGGGCGTGGCCCTGCTCGGCGAGCCACGGATAGTAGTGATCGGAGCAGACGGCGAAGTCGAAGCCGGCGGCCTCCGCGCGTACCGCGTTGTCGACCAGCGGGGTCGGCGCGCTCTGCTCGCCCATCATCGTGTATCCGAAGTCGGCCACGGCCAGTCCCTTTCTCGTCGGGTCCCACCCGCTTCCTACCCGCGGACCGGCTGGTCATGCGCCGATGTCAGGCGTCAGACGTTTCCGCACCCGGCACCGCGCCCGCCGCGGTCATCGACGCCGTCCTCGAGGTACGGGGACCGGTGCCCGCGAGCTTGCGGCCGCCTGCCGCCATCGGGGTAGCCCGTTACGACCGGCCCGGGCCGGGTACCAGGGGAAATGAGCCGTGGATGACACGTGCCGCGGACTTCGGACAAGGTTTGGAGGAGAGATGGGTACGACCACCGCGCAGCGGGACCTCATCGAGATTCTGGTCCACGACCACCGCGAGGTCGAGGAGTTGTTTGACAAGTTCGAGGCCACCGCTGATCCGGAACGCCGGCAGGACATCAGCGAAGCGGCGATCACCGAACTGGTGCGCCATTCGGTGGCCGAGGAGCAGTACCTGTACCCGGCCGCCCGCAAGGCCCTCCCGGACGGCGACGAGATCGCCGAACACGAGATCGCCGAACACGCCGAGCCGAACGGGACATGAAGGCCATCGAGGCGCTGGATCCGACCGACCCCGAGTTCGACCGGCTGTTCCGGAAACTGGCCGCCGAGATCCGCCACCATCTCCGGGACGAGGAGACCAACCTGTTCCCCCGCCTGCGTTCGGTCTGCACCGCGCAGGAGCTGGCCGAGCTGGGGCGTAAGGTCGCGATGGTCAAGAAGATCAACCCGACCCGGCCGCATCCCTCGGCACCCGACCGGCCACCGGCGAACAAGGTACTCGGCCCGCTGACCGGCCTGGTCGACCGGATCCGAGACGCCTGCAGCGACCGCAAGACCGAACCGGACGAGGTCTGACCGGTAGACACATGTCGGCGGGTCACCCCGGGTCCGAAGACCCGCCGACACCTTGCCCGACCCCCATGTCCTCAACCCTTCAATTGCTGGATCTTGTCCTTGAACAGGGTGGAGGCGATCGACGCCTTGCGCGGCTGACCGTGCAGCCACGCTTCGGCGAACTTCTTCGCCTGGTCGTAGCTGACCTTGCCGGGCAGCGGCGGCTCGTCCGGGTTGACCGCGACGTCGACCAGCGCGGGGCCGGGATGGGCAAAGGCTTCGGACAGCGCGCCCGGCAGATCGCCGGGCTTGTCCACGTGTACGCCGAAGCCGCCGCAGCCGCGGGCCCAGGCGGCGTAGTCGGGCAGCGGCTCACCGAACCGCACCCCATGCTCCGGGAAGCCCAGCACCATCTGCTCCCACAGGATCTGACCGAGCGAATTGTTGTTGTTGATCACGACCTTGACCGGCAGTCGGTACCGCGTCGCGGTGTGGAACTCGGCCATCAGCATCGCGAATCCGCCGTCGCCGACATACGCGATGACCTGCCGTCCCGGGTAGGCGTGCTGGATCGCCAGCGCGTAGGGCAGCCCGGGCGCCATCGTGGCGAGGGTTCCCGACAGGTAGAACTCCCGGTTGCCGCGGATCTGCCAGTGCCGCGCCGCCCAGGTCGCGATCGTGCCGGAGTCGCAGGTCAGCACGGCATCGTCGGCGGCGAGCGCGTCGATTTCGTGGGCCAGGTACTGCGGGGCGATCGGGTTGCGGTCGGGTGACTCGAGCGCGGTCATCGCCGATCGCCAGTCGCGGGTCTTCGCCTGGTACTTCTCCAGTAACGCGTGGTCCTTGCGCTCGAGCAGGGGCATCAGCGCCTCGAGGGTGGCGGCCACGTCGCCGACCAGCGGTACGTCGGTGGGGATCCGGGTCCCGGCGCGGGCAGGGTCGATCTCCACCTGGACCACGGTGGCCTTGCCGGGCTCGGGCAGGAACTTCGTGTACGGGAAGTTCGTGCCCAGCAGCAGCAGCGTGTCGGCCTCCTCCATCAGCTCCTCGCTGGGTTTGGTGCCCAGCAGGCCGAGCCCGCCGGTGGCGTACGGGGAGTCGTCCGGGATCACCATCTTGCCGAGCAGCGACTTGACCACCGGCGCGCCGAGCATGTCGGCCACCTGCTCGACCAGCTGCCCGGCGCCGCGCGCCCCGATCCCGGCGAGGATGGCCACCTTGCCACCCGCGTTGAGCACCTCGGCCGCACGGCGCAGGTCGGTGTCGCGCGGCCGGACCGCCGGCGCCAGGTAGACCGGGGCGGTCGCGGGCGGCCGTACCGGGGCCACCGACTGGTACGGCTCCTTGCCGGCGGGCGCGATCTGCACGTCGTTCGGGAAGCTGAGATGGGCGACGCCGCGTCGCGCGTACGCGGTGCGGACCGCGATGTCGACCAGCGACGGCAGCTGCGCCGGGTTCATCACCACCTGGTTGTATTCGGTCACGTCCTCGAAGAGCCGGTCCAGGGCGACCTCCTGCTGGTATGCGGTGCCCAGCACGCTGGTCTCCTGCAGGCCGGTGATCGCCAGCACCGGGGCGTGGTCGAGTTTCGCGTCGTAGAGGCCGTTGGCCAGGTGGATTCCGCCCGGTCCGGACGTCGCCAGGCACACCCCGATCTTCCCGGTCGCCTTCGCGTACGCGGTGGCCATGAACGCCGCCGCCTCCTCGTGGTGCACCAGGACGAACCGGACCCGGTCGGCGTGCCGCCGCAGGCCCTCCATGATCCCGTTGATGCCGTCGCCGGGCAGGCCGAACACCGTGTCGACGCCCCACTCGGCCAGCCGCTCGATCAGCACCTCGGAAGTCATCTCAGCCATCCACGGGGCTTTACCCGTTATCCGGTCGCCCAACCGGACGTGGGGTTTGATGCGATCGGAGCCGGTCATGGAAGGGTGTTCAGGCGGTCCCAGTACCGCAGTTGCCCGCACCGGTCGAGGAAGTCGGTCGCCGAGTGCCTGCCGGGGTCGCCGAGGCGCACGAAGCCGTCGTCTTGCTGGTCGCCAGGCCGGCGGCGGTGAACAGGGGTGCGGCGTCGTCGACGTGACCGATGAACTTGCCGTGTGCGTAGGCGTCGGTGACCAAGTCGCGGGTCACCGGCAGGCGTGCCAGTTGGGCGGCGCCGTCCTTACTGAGCAGCAGAGCCACGGCGTCGTAGAGGACGGACGGGGCCCCGTCGAGCTTCTGATCGGCGGCCACGCGGTTGCCGTCGCCCCCGTCGATGCCGCCGACCGTGGCAGCGATGATCTCCACGGTGGCGTGGTTCTGCTCCGCCGCCGCGCGCAGGTCGGCCAGCAGGGCGGTGTCGGCGCCGTCGGTGAGCAGGACGCCGAGTTTGCGGCCGGCGAAGCTTCGCGTGCCGTTGGCGAGGATCGACAGCGCCGGCGACGGTGCGAGACCGCGCGTGGTGGGGCGTGCCGCGGGCAGCGGTTCCGGTAGACCGGACAGACCGAGTCCGGAGGCGATCCGGGCGGCGAGGTCGTCGTCGACGTTGCGCAGGCCGGCGACCATCCGGCTGCGGATATCTGAACGGTCGACCTTGCTGAGTTCGAACACGAACGCGTCGGCGATGTGGCCCCGCTCGACCTGGCTCTGATTCAGGTAGAACTGCCGGGCCTGGCTGTAGTGGTCGGCGAAGCTGTCCGGGCGGATCCGCCGCTTCGGGCCACTCGCGGTCTCCGGGTAGGCGGTGACGCCGTTCGCAGGGTCCTCGCGTGGCCCACCGATGTCAGCGGGCCAGGAGTTGGGTTCGTAGTTGGCGCGGCCCTTCGGGTTGGTGAGGGCCATGTGCCCGTCCTGCTGGAAGTGGGCCACCGGGCAGCGCGGAGCGTTGACCGGCAGCTGGGTGAAGTTGGGGCCGCCGAGGCGCTTGAGCTGGGTGTCCAGGTAGGAGAAGTTGCGGCCCTGCAGCAGTGGATCGTTGGTGAAGTCGATGGGTGGACGGCTTGCTGATCTCGCTCAGGAACGCGAGTGCGTTCTTGGCGTTCTTGGCTTTGGTCGCTGCGACGAAGAGGTCGACGACGGCGAGGAAGCTGTCGTCGGTGTTGGGGAATGGCACCGACGTGAACTCCTTGCCGTCGCGGGCGCCGCCGGCGATGAGTTCGCCGTAGGCGGAGTCGTTCATGGACTCGAACGCGCAGCCGCCTGCCGCCAGCTTTTTCGTGGCTGCGTCCTAGGTGAGGTTGCCGGCTTCGGGGTCGGCGTAGGATTCAAGCGACCGCAGGCACGGCCAAGGGAAAGACGCTCGGCGGAATTGCCCGCACGGCGATAAAACCCGGATAGAAATCGGCGGGAGCAATCCTCGTCGAACAGTAATTGGCCGAGCAAGGCCGGCGTCCGAGTCAAGAGGTAGCGCCGATGTCGGTTAGCACGCCGTTCGTCGGCCCGATCCGGCTTGGC
Organism: Actinoplanes sp. NPDC049668; assembly: GCF_044465445.1. Lineage (NCBI taxonomy): Bacteria > Bacillati > Actinomycetota > Actinomycetes > Micromonosporales > Micromonosporaceae > Actinoplanes > Actinoplanes sp. NPDC049668. The sequence continues at coordinate 1,204,965 of NZ_JBITLR010000002.1, read as the reverse complement.
CGGGCGTCGACAAGACACTGGTAAACGTCTGGGAGAACCCTCTTGGGGGAATCGATGCTGCAAAACCGCTGGTAGGAGCGCTAGGTTGGGTTCGCGAGGAGGTGTTGGTAGCGACACCTTTACTCGGCCGAGTATACTTTCCCGTGACCTGGTAAAACGTTCGTGAGCACGTCGCTGGGCCTTCTAAATCCTGGGGGTCAAGGGGTCGCAGGTTCAAATCCTGTCAGCCCGACGATCAAGAAGGCCGTTTACCGGAGTGTTGTCCCTGGTAAATGGCCTTCTTCGTATTCTGCTTGATCCTCAAATTCCTACTTGCTGGTGGGTCTTTGGGGACCGTTTAGGGGCCAGACGACACATCCATGGACTCCTTGACTCCCGTTAGCCCAGTTCAGACAGCATGTAGCCGGTGGCCTCGGGAGAACGCGGGGCACGCAGGTGGGCGCTGAGCGCGTCTCCGGCCTCGCTGATCGATCGCTGATCCGGGTGCAAGTATTGCTGCGTTGTGGACAGCGAACCGTGCCCCGCGATCTTCCGTAGGACGTGCGGCTTGACTCCCGCGTCGGCCAGCCACGTCAACCCGGTGTGTCGCGGATGCTCGTTACCCAGCTCGGTGACCACCTCATCCCAGTGCGTGGCGTCCCGCAGCACCGCGGTGCTGATCCGGCCGCCCCGCGGGCCGGTGAACAGCCGGGCGTCCGGTCCGGCCGCCGAGTCGAGCCGCTCGATCACCATCGGCCGGACCTCTTCGATGATCGGCACCTTCCGGGCGTGCTTACCCTTGGTGCCCTTGTCAATCAGCCCGCCCAGTCCCGGCGTGGTCTGCCGCCGCACAGTCCACGTCCACGTTGCTCGGTCGATGTCGCCGGCTCGGACGCCGGACACCTCGCCGATACGGGCCGTGGTGCACGCTGCGAAGTGGCTGTCGGTTCGGTGCCTGCGCCCGTTGCGGCCGGCGGCGATCAAGGTGCGTCTTCGGCGGTTGGGGGAGGCGGCGGGGGTAGATCATGTCCGTGCCCATCGGTGGCGGCACACGGGCTAGTGATCACCATTCGATCCGGCTTCCCACCTGGATCGGCGCCCTGTGTGGTGCCTCCGACACGATGGGCGGACCTGTCCGCCTCGATTCCCTCGGCGTAGAACCGAACCCGTGCCAGCTCACTGTCAGTGGCTTTCACCGCCTGCGCGATCCGCACGGCCACGACCCCCGCCCGCTGCAACGCCGCCGTCCGGGCCCACCACGCCGTGCGCCGCGCTCAGGACATCACCCCACGCCGTCATTGTGCCCTCGGCCGCGGATGATCGCGGAGGTCAGCGGGGCACGGCCCACAGCTCGATGCCCTCGGGCACCCTGCAGGCCAGCAGGGCCGGGGCCGCGTGGCACTGCACCGTCATGTCCGGCCACCTTCCGAGCGGCTGCACCGCCACGTCGTCCTGCCGCAGCAGCCCGAAAGCCGTGCCGCGGCCGCGCTCCAGGCGGCTTAGCACGTACGCTCCGCCGCCCTCGACCGGGAAGTACGACTGCCACCGGGACAGGTCCGTCCGCGGCCGCCCGGCGCCGGCGTCGGCCGTGCGCAGCGGGTGGCCCGGCGCCTGCACCTCCAGCACGGCGCCGGGGCCGAACGCCACCACGTCGGTGCCGGCGATCCGCCAGCGCTCCGCGCCGGTGCGCGGGTCCAGCACGATGAGCTCGTCGCTGGTCCGCGTACAGAGGAGCCCCGGGCAGCGGGCCGAGTTGCCCTCCGGGTCGGGCTGGTTCTGCCGCCAGCGCTCGGCCAGGCTGTCCAGGGCGTACGCGGTGACCGGCCCGCCCGTGCCGTAATACACCAGGACCGAGTCGCCCACGACCTCGCCCGCCGTGGCCCGCTCGCCGTCGAGCGCCGGCATCGGCCGTTCCCGCAGCACCGTGCCGGTCGCCGGCGACAGGACGGTCAGCTTGTCCGGGGTGAGCACCACGACGACGTTCTCCGGCGCGCCCGTCCAGGTGGTGAAGACGGAGCCGGGCAGGCTCAGTGACCACTGCGTCTCGCCGGTGGCCAGCTTGACGCCGCGCAGTTCGGTGCGCTGCGCCGGTTCGGTGTGCGGCGCTCCGGTGTTGGTGCCGTAGAGCTGGCCCGGATTACCGGACTCGGGGTCGTACTCGGTGCCGGGCCGGAAGATCTCCTCCTCGACCAGCGCGAGCCGGTCGTCCACCGGCTGCACGCCACCCGACGACGTCCACCGGACCACCCCGGTCCGGGTGTCGAGCACGGTGACGCCGCGGCCCTCGCGCAGCACGGTGAAGCCGTCGGTGGCCGCGTCTACATAGAACGGATCCCTGGCCGTGTTCACGTAGAGCGGGTCCTCGGCCGTGCTGCCGGTGTGGCTCCACAACCGCCGCATCGGCGCGGGCCGCCAGGCCGTCAGCACGCGCCGGCCGGCGGCCGCTTCCATCGTGTAGAGAACGCCGCCGACCAGCTGGAAGTCGCCGTTGGCCGGCAGTGGCACCGAGCCGGCGCGCCTGAAGAGCACCGATCGGGCAGGTGCGGCCCCGCCGAGTGCGAGCAGCAGCAGGGCGGTCAGCACGAGGCCGGCCCGCCGGTAGTAGGCGGCAGGCGGCGTGGCTGCTGCGGGCGGAGCCGGGGTCTCGGTACTCAGCTCGATCAGCGCCACGCTCAGTCCTTTCGCCGGTACGCCCAGACCGCCGGCTCACCGGTCGACTCGCGGCAGGCGAGCCGGTCGGGCACGGACCGCGACGGCGACCATGGTACGGCTCGAGGACTCGTCCGGCCGGGTCAAGACCCCGCCCACGAGTACCGTCGCGCCGCCTAACGGTCCGCGAGCTGAAGATCGCGGAGCCCCCACGAACTGGCACCCTTCAGGTCAGGATCTTGTGGCGGCGCCGGGGCCGGGCAGCAGGTCGATGTCCGCCGCGTGCATGGGTTGTTCGCATTCCGAGCACCGTAGTTCCACATGGCTGGTCTTGCCGCAGGCGTGGTGGCGGTATAGCACCGGCGGGCCGGCCTCGCCTGCCGTCCACCGGTCGCCCCACCGCACCATGACGAGGAGCAGATCGCACAGCTCCGTGCCCTTGTCGGTGAGTAGGTACTCGTGTCGCGCCGGTCGGGCGGAGTACTCGCGCCGGGTCAGCACACCTTGTGTTACCAGCCAGGTCAGCCGCTCGGCGAGCACTTTGCGGGACATGCCGAGGCTCCGCTGGAGTTGCTCGAATCGGTTCGTGCCGGCGTAGACGTCGCGCAGGATCAGCGGCGACCACGGCTCACCGATGACGTCGAGGGTACGGGCGATCGAGCACGCCATGGCGCCGAACTGCGTTCGCTGCATGGCGCAACGATACGCAAGATGGTTCCTTCAAGGAACGGACTCTGTTAACGTCAACCTCGTTAGTTCCCTTAAGGAACGGACTGACCGCCACACCCATGCCGGACGAGCCGAGAAGAGGCCGTATGAGCCATCCACCGATCGTGACGAGCGACGACTGGCAAGCCGCGCTGGACACCCTGCGCACCCGCGAAAAGGCGCTCACCCGTCAGCTGGACGCGGTTGCCGCGGCGCGTCGCCGGCTGCCGATGACCCCGGTCGAGCAGGACTACGTGTTCGAGGGCCCGGACGGGCCGGCCAGTCTGGCCGACCTGTTCCAGGGCCGCCGTCAGCTAATCGTGTACACCTTCATGTGGCACGGCGCCGAGCATGTCTGCCCCGGCTGCTCGTTGTTCACCGACAATGTCGGACACCTTGCCCACCTCAACGCCCGCGATGTCACCCTGGCGTTGACGTCTCGTGGCCCATTGGACGACCTGCTTGCGTTGCGGCGACGAATGGGCTGGGACCTGCCCTGGTACTCGTCGCTGAACAACAGCTTCAACGCCGACATGGGAGCCGGCGACGGGTTCGCGCTGAACGTCTTCTTCCGCGCCGACGAACGGGTCTTCCGCACCTACTCCACCACCGCCCGCGGCGTGGAACGGCTCGGCAGCCACTGGACCTTCCTCGACCTGACGCCGTACGGCCGGCAGGAGACCTGGGAGGACTCGCCACAGGGTTGGCCGCAGACCCAGCCCTACCAGTGGTGGCGGCTGCACGACGAGTACGACACGTCGAAGGATCCGTCATGACGGTCGGTACACCGATCGCGGAGCTGCTCTTCGGGCAGGAGGACGCCACACCGTTCAACACCGACGTGGCGACCCTCAAACCCTGGAGTCAGGCATTGGCGTGCTTGCAGTCGGCGCACAAGTGCTGGCTGTCGACGGTGCGGCCGGACGGCCGCCCGCATGCCGCACCGGTGATGCCGGTACTGGTGGACGGGGCGCCGTGCGTTGCGAGTCGCCCGATCTCCCGTAAGAGCCGAAACCTGGCCCGCAACCCGCACAGCGTCATCACCGTGAGCAGCGAAGAGCTCGACCTGGTGATCAACGGCGAAGCTCACCAAGTTGCCGGTGACACCGCGCTGCGCCGGGTCGCCGCCGCCTTCGCAACGAAGTACGGCTGGACGTTCGGCATCCGGGACGGCCGAGTCCACGACGAGAGCCTGCCTGGTTCGCCCCAGTACGCCTTCTACGAGATCTCCCCGGTCCAGGCCTTCGGCTACGGCACGGACGGGCTGACCGCGACCCGGTGGCGGTTCAACCGCACCTGACGAACCGGCGGTAGAGACCGTCCATGGCCACCAGCGGCAATGGCGGCCCAGCCGCGCCCCTATGAGCCGTGCGGGTTGTGGCCTTAGTCTGTTAGTGAACTTGCGGTGGTGCGGCACCGAAGCCGGCGGTCTATGGCGGCTGGTGGAGGCGGTATTGGAGTCAGGGGCGCCCAACCCGGTATCGGAGCTACGGACCAGCCCACTGCTGACAAGCGGTGACCAGAGGCGCCCCACAACGGATGCTGGATGGGCGGCACCACGATGTAGGCGCTGTGCCGGGCGCGGCCGCTGCGACGTCGTCCCACGGCAGGCCTCCGGCCAACGATTGCACGTTGCGGCGAAGGCGAGGGGTTGCCCCGGCCCAAGTCTCCAGGCCGCGGGCTGCTCCCAGCCCGGCGTAGGAGCCACTGATGATCTCGACGATCGCGGCGTAGTCGACGGAGGTCACGGCGCCGGCCGTAGATGCCGCCGAGGCGCTCGGTGAGTTTGTCCGAGGCGAGCTGACCAATGGCCTTGGTGTAGCGGTCGGTGAACTGCCCGCGCCGGGTCAGGAAGTAGAGCGGGGGAAGGAAGGGATTCAGACCGGGCGGTCGCGGTAGGCGCGGACGAGTGGTTCCGGCGCAGTTCCGGCGACGACGCGGTTGCGTCCTTCGCGCTTGGCTGCGTAGAGATTGCGGTCGGCGGCGGACAGGACGGCGGCCAGGCTGGGCGGCGAGATCTCGCTCACGTCGGCCACGCCGATGCTCAGGGTTAGGGGCAGGCCGCCGGTGAGGCCGCGCCAGTCGTGTTCGCTGACGGCCTGCCGGATGCCGTCGAGTCTCGCGGTCGCGAGTGCAACAGGGGTGGCGGGTAAAATCAGCAGGAATTCCTCCCCGCCGAGGCGGGCGACGAATCCCTGCGGGGCGACGGCGGCCAGGCCGGTCTCGAGCAGGTCGGCCACGTGTACGAGCACCTTGTCCCCGGTGTCGTGGGACAGCTCGTCGTTGATTCGCTTGAAGTGGTCGATGTCGGTGATCGCCACTGCCAGAGCAGGGTCTGCGGCGATCAGGGACGGCAGGTTTTCGTCGACGTAGCGGCGATTTCGCAGGCCGGTCAGGGGATCGCGGCGGGCTTCCTCACGGAAACGTTCAGCCTCCTGGAGGGCCTCGGCGGTTTCGAACATCGCATACCGGTTCTGCGCCTGGGCCTGCGCCTGCCGTGAGCGGAGGCTTTCCTGGGCGGAGAAGCATTCCTTCTGCGCGGCGAACGCCTGCGCGTAGTCACCGCGCGCAGCGTGCAACTCGGCCTGCTCCTCGTGTACCCGGACCATGATCTGGTGCAGGTCGCGCTGTAGGCAGAGCGCGCGCGACGCGTCCAGGCTGGCTTGGGCGCGGCCGGTAGCGCCCTGGCCGCGCTGTGCGCCGGCCAGAGTGAGCAGAAATTCGGCCATGTCGTCGGCGTCGTCGCTGAATCCGGCCTCGTGCCGGGCGATGCACAACTGCATCGTCTGCTCGGCTTGGGCGTACTCGCCGTTCGCGATCTGGATCGAGCCGATCGTGTCCAGGTCCGTCGGGTCGAGCTCGACGCCGTGTGCATCGGCGTGCTCCATCAGCCGGCGGGCCACGTCCTGAGCGCGTGGGAAGTCGCCGGCGGTGTACTCGGCGTACGCCCAGTTGTTGAGCACGATACCCAGCCGGTCCCACTGCTGTGTTTCCCCGGCCAGCACCTCGACCTGGCGGAAACGCAGCCGGGCCGCGTCGATCGCGCCGTTGCGAGCGAGCGCGTCGGCGAGCTTGGTCTGGTGTCGGATCTGCACGTACGGGCTGGCGGTTTCATCGAGCAGCTCGACTGCGCTCAGCGAGTGCTCCAGGCTCTTGGCATCATCACCGGACAGCCGGGCGATGTTCGCGCAGGCGAGGTGGGTCCGGGCCTGCAGGATGCGGTCGCCGTGCCGGGCGGCCCATGCGTGGATGCCGTAAATCTCCCGGGCACCCCCAGCGATGTCACCGCCGCGCAGGAGCAAGTTGGCTCGGCAGAGTCGAGCACGCGCTACGAGCGTCTCGTCGCCGAGTGTCATGGCCTGCTGTTCGAGATCGGCTGCGGTGCGGGAGCCGGCCTCGGCGTCCCAGATGACTTCGTCTTCGATCGCCAGCAGGGCAGCCGAGACTTCCGCTGCGCTCATCGCACTGCCGTCCACCGTCGCACCTCCAGCCGTCTCATCGGCCGAAGTGGCGCCACGCTGAAGTAATCCGGCGGCCGATGAATGCGGCCGCCGGCTATGCAAATGATCTTCGCGGGTGCCTCGCCAGCCCTCCGCGAGAGGCGTGGGCCGCGTCCATTCGCTGATCCATGACCGACGGGAAGTAGCCGCGGCCCCTGCGGGGGCGGGCTTTGCGTCCGCGGTTGCGGTAGCCGTCGAGCGCTTCGTGAATTGCGGTGGATCGGCGGAGAGGCCGACTGCTTAGAAGCGGCCTATAACGACCGATGGTCACCGCACGTTGCGCTGCCCCAAACGCACCGAGGCCCGGCCCTAGAGGAGGCGGATAGCGCCTGCGAACGTGCAGGTGCCGCATCCGTACAGGGGCGGGCTCGGCTTAAGCTCATCGCGGTAATCCATCAACCACCCCGTCTCACTCCGGCTGACCCCTTGATGGGGTCGTCCTTCACTGTCATCATCGGCCGCAAGCGGCAGGTTCTGAGGAAAACACTTCCGTCTTTCGCTCCCTCGCCATGGCACCCGACGCTTGATGCGTCCGGCGCACGGACAAGCTTCGACCAGGTGCTCGGGCTGTTCGGCGGCCCGGGCCCGACCCCTACCCGGTGACCAGACTCGGCTACGTCGAGCGCAGCGACACCCCAGCGGTCACCGAAGGCGACCTGGTGGCGATGACCTACGGCCACTGCACCGGCTGGACCGGTGACCCGCTGCGCAACCGGTGGTGCAGCTGCCGGCCGGCTTCGACCCGGTCCTGGCATCTATGTCGCGCACATGGGCCCGATCTGAGCCGACGGTCTGCTGCACGCCGCCGCCGACCTGCACGGCGCAGGCGTGCGACGGCTCGGCGACGGCGTGGACGGCCGCCGGGTCGCTGTCGTCGGTGCCGGTGTGGTGGGGCTGCTCACCGCGCTGTTCGCCCGCGCGCATCCGACCTGGTGCGACGTCGGCCAGTGGACCGGTCCGACCGCACTAGGGTCAGCCTGCGGTCACCGGACCCGTCGGCGCGTCGCCCGGCGATCCGGCCCGCCGGTGCGGGTCGCCGTCGTCTCACAGGACGGCCGCCGAGCGACCATCCACCGGCGGGGCGGTACGTCCATGCCGATACTGCTGCCGGACGACGCACCGATGCAGAACGCCTGGGAGCGCTGCGGGATCGTTCTCCGTACCGCCGCGGCGGCTTTGCACGTCCGCACCGACGGGACCCCGGCCGTCCTGGGCGAACAGGTCACGCCGAACGTGCTCCGCAGCGCCGACGGCCGCCACCTGGCCATCACGGAGAGGCACGCGGGGCGGGACGGTTACATGCGACTGCGGCTGGTCGACCTCGTGGGCGCAATCGAGCACACCATGCCGGCAGCCGTGATGCCCGCGGTCTCCAGGTTGAGTTCGATGAAGCCGGGACCCTGTCTTCCATTCGGCAGGTACCGCAGGGTGAGGTCCGTCCAGAGTCCGCTGAGCCGGCTTGCGGCCTGATCGATCTTCGCCGCCGCTGCGGCCAGGAAGCCAGCCGCTGCGGCTCCCGACACCACACCGCTTATGGCAAGAGCCCGCCGCGAGCCGGGCCGGGCGGCGAAATGAGCGGCCAGGCCTAGGGCCGCCGCCAGTAGCGCGGCGACGACGAAAGCGGGGCCCCATGGATGTACCGAAAACGCCTCAGTCGTCTGCTTCTGGGACTCTGCGACGGGCTGGCCGAGCTTTGTGAAGAGCCAGACACCGATCCCCGACTCGAATCAGGGCGTCAGGACTCCACCGATGACCAGGCTAACGCCGACGAGCCAGCCGGCCAAGGCGCCTATCCGGTTCCGCAATAGCCGCGAGCGGACCGGCTCGGGAACGGCGGCGGGCATTGCCGACTGCAACGGTGGAAACTGATTCACGCCCGCACTATGTCCCACCGCTTCTTCCGGCCGCAACTCACCCACGGTTTACACGAATCCGCGTCCTCAGATACGGTGTCGTCTCGTGCGACGGCCTTGTGTAGCGATCCTTCTCCTGGCAATGCTGACGGGTTGTAGCGCGGCATCCGAGCCGGACCTCCCGTCGTTCAGTGCACCGGTAAGCGGGCAGAGCGCCGACGCCGGACAGGACCCGGCGATGATTCTGGTCCGCAACGTCAGCGCCGCGCATTCGGCCTGCGGTGGCTGCGGAGGAAACTCAACGTCGATGATGCCACCAAGGAGCGGCTCATCGGCGCGAGGTGAAAACCTTCTCCGGCTCGCCGAAGCAGTTCGACACCACCTTCTCGAGGTACGCGAAGAAGGTCCAGTACCGCGGTGAGCTGCTGATTCAGGTACCTGCCGGGACCGACCCGAAGGCGCTGATGGATGCTTTCTGGGCGGCGCGCGGGAACAACAGTCTGCTCGTTAAGTACGCGGACCTGTATGGGGCGTTCCGCGACCCGGACGGGAAACCGCTCGGCTTGTGGATGTTCGGCGCACGGAACATGGGTGTACCAGGCGCGTAGCCGCCGGGAAAGGGGCGATGTGGGGTCTATCGAGGTCTTTCTGGTCTGTCTCCGGGGCGACGTGATCATGGACTTGGGGATCGCGGTGTGGTCCGCTTCGGCCCGGGAGAGAATGAGTCACTTCCGGGGCGGCGCGGGCGTATCGCGTTCATCGCAGGACCCCGTGGACTCTGCGGTGTTGTGGCGTCTGCTCGCCCTGCACGCCGGGCACCGGATCGCCGCCCTCTATGAGGACACCAAGCGTTTGAACCAGGTTTTCGAGGACGGTGACCCGGCGATGATCGGCGGGGACGCGGACGGCGACATCCCGGTCGACGTCTTCTTGGAGGGCTGGCGGGAAGCGGACCCGGACGTCCCCCGCCTGAACGCTCACGGCCTGCTGCGCTGCACCGTGGACGACGGCCGGTTGTGGCTCGGCGCAGCCCACGGTCGGAGTCCGGCGGAGGTGTCGTTCTTCCGCGCCGGTGTTGCGGGCGCACCGGGCAACTCCACCTACGACAGGGTGAACCGGTCACTGTGGCGCTTCTTGGCCGACCACGTGATGCACGAACTCACCGTCGACGTCGTCACCGAGCTGCCGGCCACCGCGATCGGCGCCGTCGGTGGAGAGTCGTTCGGCGACTACGTCGCCGGCTGGCCCGGCTGACCCCGCGGTCCAGACAGTTCAGCTCACATCGGGTCTCGTCCCCGTCTGACCGGAGCCACCAACATCGCTAAGACAGTCGAAATCTGCACCGATCCCTGCAAATACTCGGAATCGCCTAGAAGCGGACGAGAGTCGATCTCGCAGAAGCCCTCGGGTCAGGGTTTGTGCTGGCGTTGTTAATGCCTTCTTGTCAATTAAAATGGAGGCTCTGCTCGGTCTCGCCGTTCTATTGTCTAGGCAATCCGGGCAGCTTCAAAGCACTTGACTGATCAGAGTGTCGACGTAGATTCCTAGGATGCTTTGGGGTGCATGGCATACGCAACGCATCCGGATGCACGCGCAATTGTCCGGCGGACGTTCGCGGCAATAGCGATGACGCGTGGCACCGAGCAGCGGGCCGCCGTTGGGGTTTCATGCATGCAGCTCAATCATTGGCAGACAAGGCGATCGCGGCCTACGCGACCTGCGAGATCTAAACGCGGTCTTCCAGGCGCGCGAGCGTGGCTGGCCGCGTCTGCGCAGACTCCTGCGCCACGCCGGCATGCCCACCGGGCAGCCGCTGATCGAGAGCGCGGAGAGCGGTCTGGTCGCCATGGGGTAGACGGTGGCCGTAGATGTCGAAGGTGGTCTTGATCGAGGCGTGGCCCTGCCGGAGCTGGATGGCATGAAAGTCCCAGCCCGCGTCGATCAGGTATCCCACGCGCGTGCGTCGCAGGTCTTGAAACCGCAGTGTCTGGTGGAGCCGGTCGGCGCAGCGGCACGCTGTGTCAGGCAGCGGTATGGCCTGCCTGCTGGCCTCGCTGCCGGCTGGCACGTTGAGGCGATGCGGGCAGGCGGCGGCGATCGCGGGCGGCCAGCAGCGGCGCCGGAAATTGTTGGAGTTCCACGGCAGACCGGTGGGTGTGGTGAAGACCAACTCATCCGGCCGTAGGCCCGGGATCAGTTGGCGAAACAGAGCGACCATGCTGGGCGACAGCAAGACCGCGCGGTCGCGAGGACTCGGACTTCAGCTCCCGATCGTGCCGTCGCGCAGCAGCGTCGTCTCGACGTAGACCGCCGGCGTGTCGCCATCGAGGACGACCGTGCCGGCGGGCAGACCGAGCAACTCGCCGAGCCGGATGCCGGTACCGAGCGCCGCCTGGACGACGCCACGGCACTCGGGTGAGCAGTGCCGGACCAGGATGTCCGCCTCGTCCGGTGCGAGGAACCGGGCCCGATATTTCGCCAGCCGCGGTAGCCCGTTGCCGAGATGCCCGGGCGGACGCGCGAGATGGTTATCCGGCCGGTATCGGGGGACCGCATCACGCATCACCTGATGCAGTACGGTCCAGTGCTTGCGCACCGTGGCCGGCTTCAGGTGATGCGCCCGACAGTGTGTTTTCGCATTTCAGAAGGCTGGTCCGGAGCTTGGGCCGCGCACGACGCCCCACCCACCACAGCTCATGTGCCGCTGTCACCGTCCACTCGCGAACCGGTTAGGCCGCCGCGCGCTCGACGACCTCTTCGCTCGTCAGCGGGCTCTTCGGGTGGTGGGAGAGGCAGAAAGGTGCCTGCATCCGTACGAACGGTGATCCTTCCACCGCGGCGAAGAACTCGCCCCGGCCGAGCCGTCCGACGTCCGTGATGCTGCTGCCCTTGGCCCGGGCGATCTCCTGCGCCGCGTCGATCTGCGCCATGCTGGTGAGTAGGCCGAAGAACTGTGTGGCGGCGTTGCCCGGGATGCGGTTGTGGAGGCCCTTCGGCGCTTGGGTGGCGAAGACCAGCCCGAGGCCATACTTGCGGGCCTGGGAGGCGAGTACCAGCGTGCTGTGGGTGCACGCGGTCATCGCGCCGGACGGGGCGAACGTCTGCGCCTCGTCCATCACGAACAGCCCGCCGAGGGGACGATCGCCGGCCGGGTGCCGCCTGATCCAGGCGAAAAGAGCCAGCTGAAGCTGATTGACGAAGGTCTGGCGCTGCGTTTCTTCCGGCAGGCCGACAAAGCTGATCACCGAGATCCGGGCGCGCCTCCCAGCTGTAGGCGTCAACAGGTCGCCGGGATCGACTGGCGCGCCGACGCCGGCGAACAACGGGTCGTTGATCATTGCGGCTGTCAGTAGTTGCGCCATCTTCCCGGCGAGCTTCACGCCGTCCTCGCCGAGCGCGGTCATGTCCTCGGACAGGTCGCTGAGCAGGTCGATGAAACGCGGCAGGTCGCTGGATCCGCTGCGGGCGAATCGGGTCAGCGCCTCCCGCAGCACGGCCTTGCTGAGCCGGGCGCGTTCGGTCTGGCTGTCGGCCCGCGCGTGCGGCGCCAGCGCGGCTACGCCGGCGTCGATGCCAGCAGTGAACACGTCCGGGTCGTCGCCGATGCCGGCGAAATCTGGTAAGGGCTGAAAGCTCAGTGGCCGCCCGCTCTGACGCCGTGGCGTCCAGACCACCACCTCGGTGTTCGCGTGGTACTCCTCGGCCAGCTCCGCGTCGCCGGGCCACCACGACTCCGGAGGCTCCGGGGGGCGGTCGCCGAGCCGGGCTAGGTCGTTGTTCGGGTCAAGGACGATCGCCGAGACGCCCCGCAGCGCGCACTCCTCGACGAGGCGCCGGATGAGCACGGTCTTGCCTGAGCCCGAGCCTGCGAAGATGGCGGTATGCCGGCGAAGCGCCTCCAGCCCGACCGTCACCCGGCTTCCGTCGGCGGCAGCGCCGAGCGGCACCGCGTCGTCTGATCCGCCGGCCGCCGGCTTCTCCACCTCGGTCGCTGCCGCGACCGCCTGGGCGGGTACGGGCCGCTCAGCCGTGCCTTCGGGTAGGGCCTCGCGTAGCACCGCGATCGTGGCGGTGCGCCCACGCTTCTCGAACCAGGGCCGCAGCGTCTCCTCACCGTGCCGCCGGATGAGTTCCCGCAGAGCGATGAGTTGCTTGATGTCGTCCTCGTCGAAAGGCAGGCTCCGGCCGCCTGCCTGCCGGAAGCCCTCCAGCACTTCGCCGGTGCGCCGCCCGCCGGACCAATCGGGTGTGCGCAGCAGGAAGAGCTTCCGCTTGGTCACCCCTTCGGTCAGTCCGGCGCCGGTGACGGCGTTGCGGATGCGGTTGAGCGCGGCGATGGGCTGCCTCGCACTGATCGCCCGGAACGACCAGTGTTCCTCGTCCTCGTCGGTCTCGCCGCCGACAGCCTGGCGGAGCCGTGCGTGCAGCACCGGTTTGCCACCCGTCGGCGGGTCGATGCTGTAGGCCTGCCCGGCCGGGCCGCGTTCGGCGATCCAGGCGGTGAGGCCGGCCCGCAGCAGGTCGGGCACAACGAGGTCCTCGGTCTCCTGGGCGAGCGCGTCCGCTGGGTCGGCCACCTCGACGAGCGCTTCGAAGTCGCGATCGTAGCCGGCCCAGGCGGCGGTGGGCGGCGCCGGCAACACGGCCGGCGGGAGCTCCAGCCCTGTGCCGTCTGGCACGGGCACGAGCCGCTGGAGTTCTTCGATCACGTCGTCGGCCAGGCACTTCCGGACGTGTTTGTCGATCGTTCGCAGTAGCTCACGTGGTGTCAACTGCATGTCGTCGGTGAAGGCCGCCGGATCGACGGGCCACGTCGGGTGCGGCGGTGTGAAGTCAGCGTCGGCGAACTTGCGATCGAAGCGTCGCTCGACCAGCTTGCGCCCCAGCTCGGCGGTCGGGATCTCCTTCAGCCAGACCGCCTCGCGGAACCGGTCCTGCACTGTGTCCGTGGCCTGGAGTTTGATCTCCTGCCAGGTCCGGGGGAGGCATGAGACGACGGAGAGGGTGCGGCGGGTGTTCTCCCTGAGGGTCATGAGCCCGCCGGCGATCTGTTCCAGCAGCAGGGAGGTCTGCCAGTCGGTGCGATCGTCAGCTGCGGTGGACTTGACCGACTGCCGGATCAGCAGGTCGATCTGGTCGACGGCGATGACGGTCGGCCCGGTCAGGGCAAGCAGGCGGGAGACGTCCCGCACGATCTCCTGGGCCGAGCGCTTGCCGCGGCGCATGCCCCACGCGGCCCGGCTGCCCGCCTCCTCCTCGTCGTTGCACCGCAGGAAACAGTCGCCCACGTCCTGCGCGCGCAGCGAGCTCGACGCCTGTAGCACCAGGGCGCGGGCGGTGTCCTGGCATTCGATGCCGACCTGGCGGTGATGTTTGCGCAACAGATCGACGAACGCGTCCAGCGCCGGGCGGGTGATCTCGTACGCCCCGATCACGGCACGGCGTACCGGCCGGGGGATCTCCAACTCCTCGGCCAGTTGCTTGAGGAAGAACATCAGCTGGGTTTCCCCGTCGGCCCGGGGTCGCGCGAAGCCCTCGACCATGTGCTGGGCGGTGCTGCGCCAGAACGCCTTCGACTCGAACAGCTCGACCAGGAAGAAGTAGCCGCCGTCGGCCTGTACCCGCTCGCGTACCGTGCCGAGTAGGTGGGTCTTGCCGGTGCCCCGTTGACCCTGGAGAGCGATCCCGATCGGGTTCTCCTCGCCTTTCGCCTCGGCCACACCGTCGAGGACGAGGTCGACGACGTCTCGGTGGAGGCCCTCGACGTGGTACGGCGGCTGCCGCCAGACGTCGTCCGGGGTCGGCGCCCAGCTCAGCCGGAGCGCGGTGAGAGCGCGCCGTTCGTCGGGGTTCATCGGCCGCGGCCCGTCACGAGACGATGGCGATTAGGTGACGTTCCTGGTTGCCGATGCTGACGGCACCCGATCGCTCGCGCGGTGTCAACGCCTTCTGGTTGGACTCGGGTGTGATGTGGACTTCGGGGGACCGGTTCATCCGTACGAGAGTCGCGTCGAGCTCGGCCCACCCCACACCGGGGAGGGCGTCCCGCACATCGGCCAGCATGACGTGACCGCCGGGCCGCCCGGCCAACCCGGCATAGGCCTTGCGGACCTGCTCCTCGACAGTGTGCGAGGCCTCCGCTGGAACAACCCGGTCGAGGTCTCGGAGCTGGAACAGGGCCCGAGGTTCTATCCGGGACCGCTCGATAAGCCGGTGCAGGAAGTCGAGAGCGGTGTAGAGGGTGAAGCCGATGGCTCCCGTCCTCTCCGGTTGCGACGCGGTCAGCTCCCGCAAAGCGAGATCCTGCCCATTCTGCGTTAATTCCAGCTGCATCGGCTTGCCGGAAACCTCGATCAAGCCACGTTTGACGAGATCATTTCTCTTGTCCGCCTTGAGGCTGTTGCTGACAGCGGTATTTGGCAGCGACTCCGCCCTGATCATCAAGGTCAGGAGAACGAAGCGTTGCACGGGAGTGAGATCGTTTTCCGGCATTCGTCGCTCCTCAGGGGCAAGGCGAATCGATCACCGCCACGGGCGGGAGCGGCCGATCGCGCACCGGCACGATTTTGCCGATCCCCCGTGTGCAGCGCAAGCTACGCGGGGACTGGTTGCCACTTTCCGACAGCCGGCCGTTCAGCGACGTCGATGTAGCCAGTTCAGGGCATTGATCAAATAATCTTGCCAGGGCCGCCCGAAAGGATCATGAAATGCCGGTTGCGAATAGCGCGACAGTCTGGGCAGCATAGCGACGACGTGAATCCGAGCCTGGCGTCGCCTTGCCGGTACGGCTCATTTCCAGGGGGTGCCGGTGTCGTCGGAGATCGTGACGTATGAGGTGGACGGTACGACGTTCGCGCAATTCGAGATCGATCCAGTGGACGGCTTCCGCCCCGCCGGGGTGGGCGACGTGGCGGGGCGCGTCCGGACAGCGGCAGCGCCGGCCATCCAGGCCGCCCGGGAGATCCTCGCCCAAGCCCGTGCGCTCGCGCCGGACGGCGTGGAGGTCAAGTTCGGCGTCAAGGTGACCGGGACGGCGAACTGGCTGGTGGCCCGCGCGGCGACGGAAGGGAACTTCGAGGTGACTCTGTCCTGGCGGCCGGACACCGCGCCGACCGGCCGCCCCTGATCGGACCTCGTCGTGAACCCTGCACCCACCGACGCCTCGTGGACGGTGGCGATCCACACCGGCGAGCGCTCGAGCACCGCGATCGGTACCGGTGTCGTGTTGGGTCCGACACTGGTGCTGACCTGCGCACACGTCGCCTGCCCGGGCGGGGAACTCCGGGCCGATCTGTGGGTCTCGTTCCCGAAGTCGGGTGAGGGCTTCTGGGCGCGGCGACGGGTGGCGCGATGCCGGGACGACGGATTGCCGAGACACGAGATCGACCTCGCCCTACTGGAGCTCGACGAGCCCGTGCCGGCCCGGGTCCGGCCGGCTCGGTTGCGATGTCTGCCGGAGCACGCCTTGCTGCAACGGTCGTGGTGGGCGTTCGGCTTTCCAAATGGGTCAGGTGACGGCAGCACCGCGCACGGCCGGGTCACCGAGGGGCTCTCCTGGGGGAAGGTCCACCTGACGAACGACTCCGATGCCGGCCTGGCCAAGGGGTTCAGCGGTGCGGCGCTGTGGTCGCCGGACTATGAGGCCGTGGTCGGCATCGTCGAGCAACACAACGATAAGGGCCACGGCCGCGCGCAGACCTTCCGATACGCCGACGAGCATCTGCCCGCGATGGGGCTGGCATCGATGGCGGCCTGGCGTGCCGGGGACGCCGGCGACGCGGCGCTGGCCGCCTGGGGGTGGACCCTCACCACCGACGCCGAGGCCGGCCAGCATTGGCTGCCGCGAGCCCGGGGTGTGGCGGTGCGTTCCGAGCGAGGGTTCCGGTTCCGCGGCCGCGAGGCCGCCCTGCTCGGGCTCAAGAAGTGGCTGGACCACCCGGTCGCCGCCGGTCGCCCGCTGGTTCTCACCGGCTCCCCCGGCGTCGGCAAGTCAGCCGTGCTGGGCCGCATCGTCACGACCGCCGACCCGGAGATCGGCGCGGGGCTCCCCGCCGACGACACCGCGGTGCGCGCGACGACCGGATCGGTGTCCTGCGCGATCCACGCCAAGGGCAAGAGCGCCTTGGACGTCGCGGTCGAGATCGCCAAGGCGACAGGGGCCCGGTTGCCGCAGGCGCCGGACGAGTTGCCGTCCGCACTCCGTGACCATCTGGCCGGGCGTGCCGTCAGGTTCAACCTGATCGTGGACGCGCTCGACGAGGCCGCGACTCCCCAGCAGGCCCGGCTGCTCCTGTCCGCGGTGCTGTTGCCACTGGCCCGCATGTGTGCCGGAGTCGGAGTCCAAGTCGCGGTGGGCACGCGGCGGAGTGACGACCTGGGCAACCTTCTGGACCTGTTCGGCACGGCCCCGGGCCGGGACGTGATCGATCTCGACGAGCCCGCCTTCTTCGCCGAGTCCGACCTGGTCGAGTACGCGCGCGTGACCCTGCAACTCGTGGGCGACGAGCGGCCCGGCAACCCGTACGCGGAAGTCTCTGTGGCCCTGCCCGTCGCCCGCCGCATCGCGGCGCTGGCCCGGGCCAACTTCCTGGTCGCGGGTCTTCTGGCCCAAACGCGAGCGCGCAACGACACGGTGGCGCTCGACCCGTCGCAAGTGCAGTTCGCCGGCGGGGTCGGCGCGGCCATGGATACCTATGTGGACACGTTGTCCCCGGCGGGTTCGGCGTCGGCACGATGCGCCCTCACGGTGCTGGCCTACGCGGAGACGCCGGGACTGCCGCTGTCACTGTGGCGGGCGGGCGTGCGGGCCCTGGGCGCCGAGGTCTCCGAGACCGAGTTGGCGGCGTTCGCCCGTACCTCGGCGGCGAACTTCCTGGTCGAGACTAGTGGCGGCCGCGAGATCAACTACCGGCTGTTCCACCAGGCGCTGAACGACGAGCTGCGCGCCGCCCGGGAAGACACCCGCCGCGACGAGAGCCACCTGGTCGACGCGTGGATCGGGACGGGCTGCGCGACCGGCTGGACGCAGGCCCCCGACTATCTTCTGACCAGCCTGGCCGAGCACGCCGCGCGCACGGGCCGACTCGACCGGCTGCTGTGCGACGACGGTTATCTGCTGCACGCCCGGCTGGACCGGGTGGTGCGGGTCGCCGGGGGCGCGGACGGTCCACGGGCTCGCGCGCGCACCCAATTGCTCCAGCTGGCGCCGGCCGCGATCGGCGCTGCGCCCGCCGAACGCGCCGCCCTGTTCTCGGTCGCCGACACGATGGACGAGCTCGGCTGCGACCTCGATGTGGGCGCCACCGGCGACGTGCCGTACTGGGCGTTGTGGGCGCATACGCACCCCCGCCAGGAGCGCACCCTTCTGGAGGGCCACGCCGAGGCCGTGTTCGACGTCTGCCCGGTGACGGTGGATGGGCGCACGCTGCTGGCGTCGGGCGACGACAACGGCACGGTCCGCCTCTGGGATCCGCGGACGAACCAGTCCGAGCAGGACTGGCAGTGTCACAAAGACGGCGTTCGCGGCATCTGCTCGTTCCGTGCCGGCGATTCCGAGCTGCTCGCGACGGCGAGCCTGGACGGCACCATCCGGCTGTGGGACCCGCTCAGCCGAGGGCTCGTCGGTGAGTTACGCGAGCACGGGGAATGGGTGCGCAACATCTGCACGATACCCCTGCCCGACGGCGATCTGCTGGCCTCGGCCGGCGACGACGGCACGGTAAGGATCTGGGTACCGGCGACGGGCACGCTGCTACACACGCTCGACGACCATGCAGGCTGGGTCACCGCTGTCACCCATGTCCCCACCGGTGGCCGCGATCTGCTGGCGTCCGCGGGCTACGACGGCACGGTACGGCTGTGGGATCCGCTGACCGGCGCGCCACTGGCCAAGATGACAGGACATGACGGCTGGGTGACGACCCTGCACGCACTCCGGCAGTCCCCGGGCCGGGCGCTGATCGCGTCGGCTGGTTACGACGGCACGGTACGGCTGTGGGATCCGGAGACCGACGAGGAGGTGCGTCGCTTCGACACTCCCGGACCGCTGACCGATCTCTGCACTCTTGACACTGCGGGCGGCCGTCTCCTCGCCGCCACCGGGGAGGACGGAATCATCCGGCTGTGGGATAGCGCCGACTGGTCCGAGCGCGAGCCATTGACCGGCCATTCGAGCTGGATCCGCGCCGTATGCGAGCTTCCGACCGACGACGGCCCGGTGCTGGCTACCGCGGGCGGCGATGGCACAGTCCGCCTCTGGGACGCCGACGCGCCGCGCCGCGGCCCGATCGCGGACGCGCGGCAGCTGAAGGCGGTCACCTCGCTTTGCGTGGTTCCCGGCGACGACGGCCCGCTGGTCGCGTCCGCCGGCGGCGACGACGGGATCCGGCTGTGGGACCCGCTCACCGGCGAGCAGAGGTTCGAACTGCGTGCCGAGTCCGGCACCGTCGCCAGCGTGTGCGTGGCCGACGACGAGGGCACCGTGGTTGTCGCGGCCGGCAACAGCAGCGGTGCCGTCGAACTCTGGGACGACTGGTCGGCGCCGCCGGGCGAGCCGATGCGTGAGCACTACGACGCGGTGAACGCGGTCTGCGTCGTGCGGGAGCACGGCCAGGAACTGATTGCTTCGGCCGGCGAGGACATGACGGTACGGCTGTGGACCGTTCACGACCGCGTCGTGCGTGGCCGCCTCGCGAGTCACAGCGAGTGGGTCACGGCGTTGACAGTGGTGTCCCGGGAGGGCCGCGTGGCACTGGCGTCGGCCGACAAGACCGGCACCGTGCGGCTGTGGGACTCCAGCGGCACCCTGCACTGGGCATCACCGGGCCACCACCTCATGGCGGTGAACGCCCTGTGCTCGATCACCGTGGAAAAGCGAGAGCTTCTGGTCTCGGGCGGCTCCGATCGGGCGATCACGCTTTGGGATCCGGAGTCCGGCCGTCCCGAGGCGATCCTGCTCGGCCACGAGCGCGAGGTCACCGGCGTCTGCCGCATGGCCTACAACGACCGTGACGTCCTGGTTTCCTCCAGCCTGGACCGCACGGTGCGCCTGTGGGATCCCGCCACCGGCCGCCTGATCCGGGCGATCCAGGTGTACCACCCGGCGCTGAGCTGCCTGGTGGCCGGCGACACGCTGACCGTGGGCCTGGACCACGGCCTGCTCGCCCTGCGGATCACGCAACCCGGCAACGGTTAGAGCGTCCGGCACGCCGTAAAGCGGGTAACACCCCCGCATGCATCGTGTGTATCGCCGGCGTCGGCACCGCGAGTGGGACCCGGCTGATGCCGGGACCCCGACCACCGTGGACCGGCGCGGACGAGTCTGGTCCGTCACGGCGGCTCGCTCACGATGCGTTTCGGCACCGGCGGCCGCGGCTTGAGCGGCTGTCTGCTGCGCGCGGTGCCACCGTCTCCACGACGTGCGAGCGGACGAGCACATTGGACATGGGCCGGGTCAAGGCGCGGATCTGAGACTCGCACCAGACACGACGAAGCCCCGGCCGCCACCCGTACATGGGAATAGCCAGGGCTTCTGCCTTATAGCGTTAGAGCTGTACTACAACGTCTGACCTGTTCCGGCTCGTTGCGAAGCGGTGGTCGCTCCCCAGGCTCTGTGCCGGTCGGCCGCCGCTGCCCCTACCGCGGGCCTTGATCCGACAGGGTGCCACAGGAAAGATGGTCTTCAATGTCGTCTTCTATTCGGGGGTAAGAATGAGACGCGTTCGATCCACCATGGCAGCGTCCTTGGTCGGCCTTGTGACCGTGGTGCTGAGTCCGGGCATCGCTCGGGCTGCCGCCCCGTCCACCGGCAGGTGGTACATCCTGGGCAACACGGCCACCTTCTACTACGCCGCCGTCGCCGGCGGCAGCCACGCAAACGGGGCCAAGGTCATCCAGTGGTCCGGTCCCTACATTCCGGGCGGTGACGGCTACCGCACCGAGCAGCAATGGCAGGTTTACGACCCGGACGGGGACGAATGGTTCTTCCTGATCAACGCCGAAAGCCAGAAGGTCATGGGAGTCAGCGGCGGCGCGACTGCCAACAGCTCGAAGATCATCCAGTGGGATCGTAACAACAGCAACACCGACCAGCAGTGGACGTTCGTCAACCCGGGCACGACCGGGCACTCCAACGTCCCGGTCTCTAACTACAACTACCTGTTGAATCGCAAGAGCGGCAGATGCCTGGCGGTCGCCGGCGGCACCGATGGCACGGACGTAGAGGGCCAGCAACTGATCATCTTTGACTGTCATAACCGCGACATCCCCGTCGACGACCGGATTTGGTACACCTTCCGCACGGTCTGAGATCGGGCGCCGGCAGTCTGAGCCGCACAGTCGGGCCTATCGGCTCCGGCGGCCTTGCCGGGGGCGGCGGCCTACGGCCCGTCCTCTCAGCCGCGCCTCCGGCGGGCGCTCGAGGAAGAGCCTTCCCGCCACGCGCCTGAGGCGATCAGACCAAACCGGTGGCGGCAAGCGGTGGAGAGTGCTTGCCGCCACCGGCCCGGCCGATCGGGCTGCGCCCGCGCGACGGGAGGTCCCAAGTCCTCACGTGACTTCAATTTCGTGACGGGTGCGGCACTAGGCCGAGCACCATCAGGTCGGCCGTCAGATCGATCAGGCGCTCCTCGGTGACACCCGGGGGCGGCTGGAGGGCGATCCGCAGGCACGCGTTGAGGGCCACGCCCATTGCCAGATGGATGCGGGCCTCGGCCTCGGCAGGCTCGAGGTCCGGCGCGTGCACCGCGACGAAGATGCGGGTCACCTGGGCAAGCTGCCGTTCGACCTCAGGCAGGATGTTGCCGTGCGCGCCCAGCGGCGCCTCGTCGATCATCGCGGCGGTGACGGCCCGATGCCGCTTCAGCGCCCGCACCAGCACCGCCAACACGTGCCGCACCCCGTCCCGGGCGGGCATCGCCACCGCGGCGGTCAGTGCCTGGGTCAGGTCCCCGAGCACGTCGGCCGAGCTCCGGGCCCGCAACTCCTCGATCAGCTCGTTCTTGTCGACGAAGTAGCGATACAGCGATCCGACACTGACCCCGGCCCGCTCCGCGACCCGATTGGTGCTCAGACCCGCGTACCCCCGCTCCTCCAAGACCTGAGCAGCAGCGACAAGCAAACGGTCGATCATGTCCCGGGAGCGCCGCTGTTGTGGCGTCTTCCTGCTTTTCTGCGCCGTCATTGAAGAGCGTCCAAACAGGAGTAGAAGCCGAGCTTTGACTCACTTTATCGTCGAGACATGACCACCCGCGCGGATCTGCGAGTGCCGACCCGCTTCGCCGCCGACAAGCAGTGGAGTGAGAAGGCCGCCCGCCCTCTGCGGATCCTCGCGGGCCGGGGCGCTCAGCCGAGCGAGGACGAGATCGCCGCGCTGCGGGCCGGGTTGATCCGCCGCGACGAGCCCGCAGCCGCGCTGGTCAACGCCGTACGCGAAACGCCGGGCTTTACCATTCGCGACCTGCACCGAGCCCTCGCCGCCGGACCTACCGCCGACGCGGCCCCCGAGCCGATCCGCGCCTTCTTCGACGTCGTGACTTCCAGGCCCGCATGGGTGGACGACCGCCTCCTGGCCCGCGGTGCGGTGGCCTGCCGCGCCTTCGGCATGGACGCCGGCCTGGTTCTGGCCTATGGCTCGCTGCTCGGTGGCTACCGCACCGCCGCCGCCCTGGAGCCGCTGGTCCGAACCGGCCGCCTGACCGGCGGCGAGACCCTGCGCCGGATAAAGGAGACGTCGATCTGGTGGCGTGCGGTGACCGCCCCCGGCGGCCTGGCCGTCGATGGTGAGGGCTTCCGCCTGTCGATCCACGTGCGTGTCATGCACGCCCTGGTCAACGCCCGACTGGAGGCCGACCCCACCTGGGACTTCTCCGAGCGCGGCGTCCCGATCAACCAGTACGACCAGGCCAGCACCCTGGGAGTGTTCAGCACCAGCTTCCTGATGCACCTGCGCCTGCTCGGCGTACGCGTGTCCTGCAAGGACGCCGCGGCGGTGATGCACCTGTGGTCATACGCCGGCTGGTTGATGGGCGTCGACGACGCCTGGCTTCCTCACACCGAGCGTGCGGGACGTCGCCTGCTGTACCACTTCCTCTCGAACGACCCCCCGCCCGACGCCAACACGCTCGCCCTGGCCAAATCCTTGATCCAGATGACCGACGAGGTCGTGGAGGGCCGCTGGCGCCGCACCTACGAGCGGGAGCGAGCACTCTCGGTCAGCACCTGGCTGCTGGGCCGGGCCGCCATGCGCGACCTGGGCCTGCCCTATCGCTTCCCCTGGTACGGCCTCACCCGGGTGGCCGCCAATTTGGTGGTCAGCCAGGGCGTAGGTCGTGTCCCGGGAGGCCGCAAGGTGCTGCTCGCCCGGAGTCAGCGCCAGGCCCGGACTCAGTTCGCGCGATGGGGCGAAACCTTGCCGGCCTGACTCGCCCGCCGCGAACCGGTTCACTGAGGTGGCTCGCTGGTTGCCGGCATCGGAACTGCAGGTCGCGCGGCTAATCAGAGACGGTGTGCACGGTGGTGCCGGCGTCGGTGAGTGCGCGGATGTCGTCGGGGGCGGCTTCGTCGGTGGTGATGACCATGCTGATGGCGGAGACCGGGGCGACGAACGCGAGGGCGGTGCGGGTGAACTTGGCCGGTTCGGCGAGGGCGATGACGCGGTGCGCGGAGGCGATGATGGCGCGTTTGATGGTTGCTTCGGCGAGGTCGTAGGCGGTCAGGCCGGCAGTGGCGGTCAGGCCGCAGCAGCCGATGATGGCGGTGTCGAAGCGCAGCGCGGCCAGCGACGCTTCGGCGAGAGGACCGGTGAGGGCGAGCTCGTCGGGCCGCGGTTCGCCGCCGGGGAGCAGGAGTTTCAGCTGCGGGCTGCCGACCAGTGTGTTGGCGGCGTGCAGCGACATGGGCATCACGGTCAGCCGCCGGGGCGCCAGCAGGCGGGCGACTTCGAGACAGGTGGTGCCGCTGTCGAGGACGACGGCTTCGCCGTCGGCGATCATCTCGGTGACCGCGGCGGCGATCCGGCGTTTGGTGTCCTGGCCTTCGTGGGCGCGCAGCGAGAACGGTGGTTCCTCGCCGCGCAACATGAGGCTGCGGGCACCGCCGCGGTAGCGCTCGAGGACTCCCTGGGCGGCGAGCTGGTCCAGGTCGCGCCGCACGGTCATCTCGGAGGTTCCGGTCAGCTCGGCCAGCCGGGTCACGGTCAACTGGCCGGCCTGTTGAAGCGCGTCGACGATGTGCCGGTGCCGGTCGACGGTGGTCATCCGAGTATTGAACATCACAGCACGCTCCAGCGCAAGCTTATGAACATCGTTTGTGTTTGCTATGTTCGAAAGCATGTTTGGAACACTGCGGGCGGCTCGTGCGGCGACGTTCGCCTACTTCGCGCTCAACGGGTTCGTGCTCGGCGTGTGGGTCGTGCACATCCCGGTCATCGAAGAACGGGCGGGCATCAGCCACACCACCCTCGGCTGGTTGCTCCTGCTGCTGGGCGGCGGCGCGTTCGCCGGGATGCAACTGGCCGGGCCGTTGACCGACCGGTTCGGCGCTCGGCGCGTCGTACCGGTGAGCGCGGCCATGCTGAGCCTGGCGCTCGTGCTGCCTGGCGTGTCGACCAGCGGGTGGGCGCTGGGTGCCGGGCTGCTCGTGCTGGGATTCGGCAACGGCTGCCTGGACGTGAGCATGAACGCGCACGCCGTACAGGTCGAAGCCGGCTACCAACGGCCGGTGATGTCGGCGTTCCACGCCTTGTTCTCCATCGGCGGGGTACTCGCCGCGCTGCTGGCCGCCCGGACACTGAGCTGGGGTTGGCAGCCGGTCACCACACTTGGCATGGTCAGCCTCGTCGGCCTGATCATGGCGGTGGTCTGCAGGCCCGGTCTACTGGCCGCGCCGGCCGCAGGCAGCGGCGCGTCTGCCGTCAAGCCCGGCCGGCGGTCCACGCCGCTGCGGATCTGGATCCTGGCCGCTCTCGCGTTGATGCTGATGCTCAGCGAGGGCGTGGCCGCCGACTGGAGCGCGCTGGCGATGCAGGACGTGCTCGGCGCCGCGCCGGCCACGGCGGCGTTCGCGTACGGGGCCTTCGCGACCGCCATGACCGCCGGGCGGCTGCTGATCGACCGGGTCGCCGCCCGGGTCGGTGCGGTCGCCGTGCTGCGCTGGGGATCCGCGCTCGCCGCCGCCGCGATGGTGCTGGTCGTCTGGTCGCCGTCGGTTCCCGTGGCGATCGCCGGCTGGGCACTGTTCGGCGCCGGCCTTGCCGGGACGATTCCGCAGTTGTTCAGCGCCGCCGGGCACAGCGATCCCGCGGCAGCCGCGACCAACGTCTCGCGGGTCGCCGGCCTGGGCTATCTGGGCATGCTCGCCGGGCCCGCCGTGATCGGGCCCTTGACCCGGGTCGTGCCGCTGAACCACACCTTCGTGCTTCCGCTGGCCTTCTGCCTCATCGCCGCCGTGGCCGCGCCGATGCTGCGGACCGGGCGACCACACGCTGCCACCACACAGCCGCCCGCCGACGTGCCCGAACACGTCTGAACCTCGCGGCGGAAGTGGCACCTCACCCCCTGCGGCGCAAGAGCCTGCGCCGATGCCAGTCGTCCTACGCAGACGGAGGCGGCAGCACCGATGTGCTGCCGCCTCCACTGTTCGGTCTCAGCGGTTCCAGCGTGCCGCGGCCAGGGTGTCGCGGAGGCTGTAGTACGCGGGCTTGCGCTCGAAGTTGTCCCCCATGATCGTCGCGGCGCCCTCGGCGGGGAAGAACACCGGCACCCACGAGTACTTGTCGGTGAAGCCCCAGATGGTGAAGGAGTTGCAGTCGTCGACGGCGAGGCAGGCGTCCAGGACGGTCTTGTAGTACGTGGCCTGCGTCTGCAGCTGCTCGGCGGTCGGCACGCCGCCTTCGGGCAGATCCATGCGTACGTCGAGCTCGGTGATCGCGGTGTACAGACCGAGGTCGTCGAAGCGCTGGAGGACGGCGCGGAGCTGGTCCGGAGCGCCGTACCGCATGCTCAGGTGGGCCTGGGACGCGAAGCCGTGCAGCGGCACCCGGTCGGCAAGCAGTTCCTTGGCCAGCGCCTCGTACGCGTCGACCTTGGTGCCGGGCCAGTCCACGCCGTAGTCGTTGAGGAACAGCTGGGCCTTGGGGTCGGCCCGGTGCGCCCAGCGGAAGGCGTCGGCCACGATGCCCGGGCCGAGCTCACGGATGAAGATGTTCTCCTGGCGGTACTCGCCGTTCTCGTTGAAGATCTCGTTGGCGACGTCCCACTGCTGGATCTTGCCGCGGTAGCGGCCGACGACCGTGAAGATGTGGTCCTTGAGGATCGCGCGCAGCTCCGCCTTGCTGAACTCGCCCTGTTCCAGCCACGCCGAGTTCTGGCTGTGCCAGAGCAGTGTGTGCCCGCGGACGACCTGGCCGTGCTGCCGCGCGAACTTGACGATCGCGTCGGCCGGGCCGAAGTTGTACTTACGGCGCTCGGGGTGGATGAACTCCCACTTCATCTGGTTTTCCGGGGAAACCGAGTTGAATTCGTGCGCCAGCACCCGGCGGTACGGCTGGTCGTAGGTGAACGGGTCCGGGTAATCCTGCTCGAGGTGGTGTCCGCCGCCCGCCGCCGCGGTTCCGATGCGCAGGTCACGCGGCGCCGCCCAGCGCAGCGGCAGATTCCGCTTGCCGGGGTGGTGGTCCACGACGGCCGAGCCGCCGGTTGCCTTCGTGCCGGCCTGCGCCGGCTGGATGCCAGGGCCGAGGAGTGTCGAGGTGGCGAGGACGGCCACGGCGACACGGTATGCCTTTCTCAAGATCACTCCTTTGAGAACGTCGAACGCGCCGCACTTATCGTGCCGACGCCGAAAGTTCCGGACTGGAATCGTCGGAAGGTCCTTGTACGCTAGGCGGCCAGAACAGCCTCCGTCAATGTTTCGGCTGCGTGAACGCCCGAACTTCATGCGCATTAACCAGGGCATCACTACGCGGATCCGACGAGTCAGGCAGACCGAGAGGCGGCCGAATGGGTACCGAAAGTTTCGGCATTCATACAAATGCGAACTACAGGCATCGAGCAAAGTGTCGTCGCCCTCGACGTATCCGTCATGGACATGTGAGCGGGGTTCGAGGCAAGGAGCAGCGCGGCAGCCCGTTACGAACGGCGACGCTGCGGGGCAGCACCGCAGTGTCAGCCCTGCATCGCCGCCACGAGCCGCCGGAGGCCGGCGCGTTCCCGGCGGTTCTCGTTGGTGATCCACTCCTTGCCCTCGGCCGCGATGCCCTCCAGCACGTGCAGGGTGCGCTCGAGGCCCGAGGCGTCGAGCGAGACCTGGGACGCAATGCGGTCGTCGTCGCCGAGCTCCGGCATGCCGGGCCACTCACCGGTGATCGTCACCTCGTCCCGGGGATTGTTCGTCAGGGTCAGGGAGAGCTTCTTCTCGCCGCTGCGGGCATCGACGACGTGCGCTGCCACGACCGAGTTGTACTGGTAGGTGAGGCGCTGCTGATCGCCGAAGTCCATGGTCTCGAAGTCGAGGGTGACCGTGACCTGACGTACGCCGTCCTTGGTGAGTAGGAAGAGGAGAAGTTTGTATCGCGAATAGCGCCAGGGTCCCTTGCTGACCCGGGCCCGCTTGCACCGGGGCACGGGCGCCTCGATGAATGCGTGCGCGATCACGTCCTGCGCGGACACGCGGTAGTGCCGCAGCGTGTCCTCAACCAGGATCTTGCGATCGCAGTCGAGCCAGTGCGCCATCTCCGCGTCGGTCGGCTTCGACTCCAGCTTGCGCACCCACCTGTCGTACGCGGCGCGCCGGTCCTCATAGTCGCGCCGGACCCGGATGAGATCGTCCCGGTGGCGGTGGCCCTCGAGAAGGATCGCGAGCCAGCCTCGGATGGCGAGCCGAGCACCGGCCACGACGCCGGCCGTCGCGATCACCGTCGTGAACGGCGCCTCGACGAGGGCCTGCCACAAGAGGAGCGGCCCGGCCACCACCAGGGCGAACACGGCCACGCTGAAGGCGGTCCGCGTCGAGGGCGGCACTCGGGAGTCTTCGGGATCCGCCGTCAGCTCACCGCTGAGCCAGAGCCGCTTGACGTCGCTGGCGAGGAATCTCACCAGCCAGGCGACACGCTTGGCGTCGACCGCTTGGTCCCGGTACAGCTCGACCAGCTCGTTGCGGAGGGTCTGCCGGATGCCCACCGTCTCCGCCAGCCACGTCTCCCGGGTCATGCCTTGCGGCAGGTAACGTCCGAAGTAGCGGTCGAACAGGGAGTCCATCGCCGAAACGAATCGGTCGGACTGTGTGGGAGCACGCTGGGGTGTGAGGGTGAGACGCTGGCGGGCTACCTGGCGTCGATGCCGAGCCAGCCTGATCGTGAATCCTGCCCGGACCGTCACGACGACGGCTCCAAGAGCCACTATCAGATAGCCGGCCGAGCGAAGCCACGAGTGGGCCCAGGCGTAATGGACCACCGAGAGGCCCGCGAACAGGAGCAAGACCGAGCCGCCGAGGGCGCGCAGATAGTCCACCGCGTCGGTGCGTATCGGGTGCGGCGGAACCTGTCTGGGAGGGATCGGCTTGGGCTGGAAGAACTTCCAAACCCGCTCCGCCCGGTCGTTGCCCGTCCTGTCGCGCCGGGCGGCCGCGAACGTCTTCTGCCAGGTCCAGTCCTGGTGCGGGCCGGCCAGGAAGACCTCGAGGTGGTTGAGGATGCTTTCCTGCAGGGGCGGGGTGAGCGATTCGAACTCCTTGACCACCAGACCGATCGCGGCCGGGTCGGGAGTCTCCGCCGTGGTCTGCGGCAGCGAGTCCAGCAGCGAGCCGATGGCGTTGATGCCCCGGGCCCAGGGATCTTCGGAGCGCTGCGCCGCCCAGCGGCGGACGTGTGCCAGCTGCGCGAGTTCCTGGTCCGTCAGGCTCTGCACGGTGCGGCCGCTCAGCAGTGCGAGCGCGAGATAGAAGTAGGCGCGGGAGTTCTTGTAGCCCCGGGCGACCGCCTTCATGATCAGCTCTTTCGCCTCGGGCGGGGCGCTGATCCCCAGGTAGCGGAGGCCGACCTCGAACTGCCGCTCAGGCGGGTCGTCGTCGCTGACGTGGTATCCGCCCTCGATGTGGACCTCCTGGGCCTGGAAACCCACGTAGGCGTGGCCGTCCGCGACGTTGGTGAACGTCCTCTCCTGCGGTCCGGCGCTCATGACAGATCCCGCAGAGCCGCCATGAGCCCCGCGACCCGCGTGGCGAGGTCCGTCCAATCCAGCAGCAGGCCGCGCAGCTTTCGCAGGGCCGTGGTCGCGCGGCTCCGTGCCTCGTCGTCGGCCGGGGGCACATCTGCGGCGGCGGCGTCCATCTCCTGCTCTGCCGCGCGGTAGGTGCCCGCGTCTATGTCACCCGCCTCATGGCTCTTACGGAGCGAGGCGCGCAAGTGCGCGAGCTGGTCGTGGAATGTCTCCAGGCCGGGACCGCCTGGCGCACCGTAGACGGTCGCGTGGTGAACGGTGTGTGCCTGGAATCCGACGTGAGCGTTGCCCTTGGCGACGTTTCTGACGGAGCCGGACATCGACGCATCACCTGCTTCTTTCCGAGGAGGGCGAGGGGAGGAGCCGTTCTGCACCCCGAGCTCCTGGGCGAGCGCGAGGGCGAAGGCCGCGGCGTTGGCGGCGGCCCGCGGCTGCCAGTCCTCGCCGTCAGTTTGGACTTTGGTCCCGTCGGCACGGTCGCTGATGCCGCGGACGACGACGGCCGGCAGAGAGCGGTTCAGGTGGGCGGCCTGGGCGACCCCGGCCGATTCCATCTCCACCGCCAACGCGTCGTTGTAGTGATCACGGATGCGCGCCGCCTCGGGCGAGGACGCCGAGTCGAGGACGACCTCGCCGGCGGCGATCGGGCCGAACCGCACCCGGGGCACTCCTCCGGCGAGGCTCCGCGCCCAGCCTTGCTCCCGCTCCAGATGCCGGGCGAGCTGATCACAGGCATGGGGGATCTCCCACACGCGGGGCCGGGTGCGGAACGTGTCGCTCTCGCTAGTGCCGCCGTGATAGGCGTACACGTGGGTGGCCACGACGACGTCACCGAGGCCGACGGAGGGCCAGAGCGCCCCGGCCACGCCGGCAAAGATGACCGCTTCCGGATCGAACTCGGTCATGGCGCGTTCGGCGATGACGGCGGAAGGGTGGTTGCCCTTGCCGACGAGGCCGAGGACGATCTCACAGGAGCCTCCGGTCACGGTGCCGCGCTCGAAGCGCGTGCCCATCGGATGCACGTGCGGTTCGACTCCCGTGAGACGTTCGCGGACTGCGTTGTACTCGAGGTCCAGTGCGGTGAGCACGACCACGGGTCGGGTCATCTCTCGTCTCCTCCGGTTGCGGTCGGAACCGTGCGGATCATGGGTGGGTATAGGTCCCGGCGCGGACCGGCGCGGTAGACGCGGGCCGGGCGGCCGGTGCCCGTGGCGCGGGGTGGGCCGGCGGGTACCACGAAGCCCTTCGTGCCCTGGACCTTGCGGTAGAAGTTGCGGGGATCGAGCGGCGTGCCCCAGACAGCCTCGTAGACCTGCTGCAGCTCCGTGAGGGTGAAGACCTCGGGGCAGAAAGCGGTCGCGAGTCCTGTGCGCTCCAGCTTGGATCGGGCACGCTCGACCCCGTCGACGACGATGCGCAGGTGATCGAAGGCGAGCGGCACCCGCGCGGCGAGTACGTCATCGACCGGCGTCCACTCGGCGGCCACGGCGTCGGTTCCGGCGACGGGCTCGGGAAGGCGCGGCACGACGGCGAGGTGGGCGACGGAGACTACGCGTCCACGAGGGTCACGGCCGGGGTCGCCGTAGGCGCCGAGCTGCTCCAAATGCGGTATGTCGGTGAGCCCTGCCTCCTCCCGCAGCTCCCGGCGGGCGGCGCTGAGGATGTCCTCGCGCTCATCGGCGAGGAACCCGCCAGGCAGCGCCGCCCGCCCGGCGAACGGCTCGATGCCGCGCCGCACGAGAAGCAGGTGCAGACGGCCACCGCGCAGGGTGAGGATCACGAGGTCGACGGCGAGCAGGATCCGGGGTGGTTCCCAGATGTCATCGGGCACCACTCGACCATAGCTTTTTGTCGATTCGACAAGAATGGATTGAAGCTGTCGTATCGCCGACACTCTAGGTAGCGCTTAGATCACCAAGAGGTGATCACGAGCGCGGCGGGTTCACGGCCTGTCGCTCGGCTGCCTCATCGATTCGGCGGAACGCGGCTTCGGCGTCAGCCGGGCCACCCACGCACGGCCGGTTCACCGAGTGGGCCGCCAGCGGCCTGTGGGTACGCCTGCACCAGCAACCGCTGAAGCAGCTCGGCGAGGCCGAACTGACCGACCCAACCCCGTCGGGTCGTGTCTGTCCTCGATATCGCCTGCGCCCTGATCAGCGACCGCAGGCTCCAGGAGATCACCAAATGAGGCGCGTCCTGAGGGCTCGGAACCCGCGCGCAACGGCGCCGAGCGGCCTGTGGGCGTACGCGAAAAGGCCGGCGCCCTGCGGCACCGGCCCTTTCGGGAGGGTCTGACCTAGAGGGTGAGGCTCCAGCTGCTGATGTAGCCGGTGTCGCCCGAGTACACGTCCTGCGCCTTCAGCTTCCAGGTGCCGTTCGCGGTCTCGCTAGACAGGTCGCCGCTGTCGGTGAGGATGATGTTGTCCGCGCTGTCCGACGACGACGTGGTCTTGATGTTGTAGACGGTGCCGTCCGGTGCCACCAGGTCGACCTTCACGTCACCGCGGTAGGTGTGAACGATGTTCACCGACACCGACGAGTTGGTCGACGGGGCCCGGGTGCAGCCGCTGATGGTGATGCTGCTGGTGACCGCAGCGCCGGCGTCGGGGATGGTGACGCGGGTGGCGTTGCTGCCGGTGCAACCGGCCGGGCCGCTGGTCGGGCTGGTCGTCGGGGTCGGCGAGGCGGTCGGGCTGGTGGTCGGGCTGGTCGTCGGAGGCGTGGTGGTGCCGCTGCAGGTCGGGTCGGCCGTCTGGGCCGGGACGCTGACCGCGGTCCAGGCGGCCTTGACCGTGTTGAAGTTGGTGCAGTTGCCCGGGGTGAGGTTCTTCGCCGCGGTCAACGTCCAGGTGCGGTACTTCAGGTACGACGAGCTGGAGGTCTTCAGCAGCATCGCGTTGTACATGATCTTCATCGCGTTCTGGATGCCCACGCCGGTGATCGTGGTGTTGTTGCAGGTGCTGCTGGCGGGCTGGCCGTTGCCGCTGGTGCCCTGCGCGAGCAGGTAGAACCAGTGGTTGCCGGGACCGGCCGCCGCGTGCACCTCGCCGCCGGGGGTGCTGCTCGAGTAGCAGTTCGAGTCGCCCACGGCCGACGGGTTGTACATGTTGCGGATCGCGCCGCTGCCGACCAGGTTGACCTCTTCGCCGACCAGGTAGTCCGGCGGGTCGTTCGGGTTGTTCGCGTACCACTCCGTGGCCGCGCCGATGGTGTCGGCGACGAACTCCTGGGTGCCCTGGCCGGAGATGCCACCCGGGGTGGTGTCGTCGATGCCGTGGCCCAGCTCGTGGCCGAGCACGTCGGCCGAGGAGATCCACTGGCCCGCGGTGTTCTTGCCGATCTGGATCTGGCTGCCGTCGTAGTACGCGTTCTGGTCGTTCAGGCCGACCCGGACCGGCCACGCGCCGCCGCTGCCGTTGGCGCCGTTGCGGCCGAGCCACGCGGACAGCATCGCGGTCTGCTTCTGTGCGACGTAGAGCCCGTCGACGCAGCCGGTCTCCTTGCTGGTGCCAGTGCCGTTGCCCCATACGTTGTCAGAGCCGCTGAACGTGGTGTTGGTGGCGGCGTCCTGGCAGCTCAGGTTCGTGACCGTCGGGTCCTTGAGGCTGTACGTGGACCCGGACTGGGTGGTGTTCAGCGAGACCGAGCCGTTGATCCAGCCGGTGCCGGTGCCGGCCACGTCCATGACGTGCTCGTAGGTGCGCAGCACCTTGCCGGTGAGGGCGTCGACGTCGACGGTGAGCCGGCTCGGGCCCTCGGCGCTGGTGCCGCGGATCGTCGACTGCCAGGCCAGCGCCGCCGGCTTGCCCTCGACGGCGGAGACGATCAGATTGGTGGCCTCCACGCTCGACACCGTCTTGAGCTCGCCCTTGGCGATCTTCAGCGCGGCGGCCTCGGTCAGCTTCGGAGTGGTCGCGATCTCGCCGATGGGGCTGCTCTGCGCCACCGAGGTCGCCACGGTGTTGCCGGCCGAGTCGGTCGAGACGACGAAGTCGCCGCCCTGCACCGGCAGGCCCTTGTAGGACCGCTGGTAGGGGACGTAGTTGAGGCCGCTCGAGGAGATGACCGCGCCCTTGTGGAAGGTCTCGTTCGCGGTTGCCTGCAGGATTGCGGGGCGGCTGGCGACCAGTGCGTCAGCCTTGTCGCCGGCGAGCTTGGCGATCGCGGCCGGGTCGGCGGGCTGGGCGCTGGCCTGTCCGGCCACCGCAACCATGGCCGATGCGGCGACGGTCCCGGCCGCCAGCGCCATGATCAAGGGGTTTCGACGGTTCACTCGGTGCTCCTCTCCTGCCTGGGGTTAGGGCAGGCTCAAGGTTCGGTGGACGGGTGGTCGCACCTGAACTACTTGATCGAGAACGATAAGCATGGATGGCCAATACAGATATAGGGAAAACCCTCGACGCCGGCCCGAGAACGTTCTCCTGGCCATACTGATTTGGTCCTACCGTCAATATCGGCTGCGCCGAATCCCTAGTGGAGCAGCCGTCGCGGCTGACGCCTGGGTGGGCGTCACCGCGGGAGCCCGGCGACTCGCGTCCGACGAAGCGAATCGGGGTCGTCCAGCGTGACGGCGCTGCGTCGATCGTCGTGGCCGCCAATGACGACGGCCCAGCAGCGAGCCATCTCATCGTCAGGGTGTC
This sequence comes from Actinoplanes sp. NPDC049668, assembly GCF_044465445.1. Classification (NCBI taxonomy): domain Bacteria; kingdom Bacillati; phylum Actinomycetota; class Actinomycetes; order Micromonosporales; family Micromonosporaceae; genus Actinoplanes; species Actinoplanes sp. NPDC049668. Next base: position 1,171,423 of record NZ_JBITLR010000002.1, on the reverse strand, counting down.
ACGGTCTGCTGTGGACAGCAGTCGACCAAGGGTCGCTGTGCTGTCTTACCCTGCCCTGGCCCTGGTCGCCGTGCTCGTCCAGGTGGCGGCAGCTCCGGCCGGGCGTCAGGTGACGGTGGGGGCGGTCTGGCCCGGTGCGGGTTCGGCGGCTGTGGGCAGGTGCCGCAGCCGCCGGGCGGCGATGCGCGCCAACATCGCGCCGGTGACCACCAGTGCCGCGCACTGGACGGCGCCGATCGTGACGGTCAGGGCGATGTCGGTGGTCCCGGTGAGGCGGAGGTCGTGCACCAGCGTGATCACCCGCAGGAGGAGCACCGGCGGGACGAGCAGCGCCAGCGCCAGCGGCCATACCGGTATCCGGCGAGGCCGGCGGTGCTCGATGATCAGGTGCACCACGGCGGCGCCGGTCAGTCCCGCGCACCAGAGGCCGGCTTTGTCGGTGAGGGCCGTGAGCGCGAGCAGTTCACCCTGGTCGGCCTCGGACTGGGCGGCCAGGCCGAAGGCGGAGGTGGCCGCCACGACGGCCACGACGCCGACCGGCAGCGCGATCAGCCACGGCCGGGCGCTGACGCACGGTGAGTCCGGCCCGAAGGCGGCCATGGCCAGTATGGGCAGGGCGCCGAAGAGCAGCCCGTACACCGTCGTCAGGGAGAACCCGCTCGGGCCGCCGGTCATGCTCATGACGCTGTTGACCATCATGGGGAGGAAGGCGATGACGGCCAGGATGCGGGCCGCGCGATGATGGCCGTGCACCGCTGACAGGTACGCCGGGATCCACAGCAGGCCGGCGAGCCTCCACAGTGCCTCCCAGAGGGTGGCGAACATCGGCCGGCCATCGGTCAGTGGAATGACGCCGCCCAGTTGCTCGAACGCCCAGATCAGGTACACGACGCCGACCAGCGCGCCGATCGCGTGGGCGAGCAGGCCGATCAGTGCGATGCGCCGCACCGCCTCACCCCAGACGAACGAGCGGGGGGCGGCGCCGGTCCCACCCAGGCGCACCCGCACTGCCAGGACCGCGATGCTGGCCGTCTCGGCGAGGCTCGGCCTGCTGATCTCCACACCCTCGGCGTCGTCGGGTGCGGCTGCGTAGGCGGCCTGCATGAACGAGGCGACCATGTCCTCCTCCCACGCCTGCCGGTAGTCGGATGGCAGCATCCGTAGAACCAGCCGATACCGGTCCTCCAACAGACTGCTCATCACAGACCTCCGGTTGTGGCGGGGCGATGTGCCGCCAACCGCCGGGTGGCGGCCTCGGCGTTTGCGGCCTGCCGGGTCGCCTCGGTGGTCAGCACGTCGAGGCCGCGATCGGTGAGCCGGTAGTAGCGGCGCAGCCGGCCCTGGTGCGGCTCTTCGCGGTCCAGCTCGACCAGGCCGTCAGTGACCAGCCTGTCGAGGACCCCGTACAGCGTGCCGATCTTCAGATGGACCCGGCCGGCGGACAGGTCGGCGACCTCGCCGACGATGCCGTAGCCGTGCCGGGGAGCGTCGATCAGCGCGGTGAGGATGAAGAACGCCGGTTCCGTCATCGCCCTGGCTGCCATGACCACAATATACTGCATGACAAGATATCCGGTACCCGGCCAGAACGCCGACGATCGACGAGGGCCACCGCGCACCGCGGTCTGCGGTGGGGCGAGCAGGCCATCGATTGCGGCATGAAAGTGTGCGAGCGGGGTTAACGGCGATGCCGCAGTCCGCAGCTCAATGTCAACCTCAGCTCCGGCCTGCGGTCAACGCCCAAGGCCGTCGCGCGTGATCCGGCTCGGCCTGGAGTTCTGGTATCAGGCCGTGCGGACGATTTCCTCGGCGACTCGTCGTAGTTCGTCGAGGTCGGGCTCGAAGCCCGCGGCGATGTCCGGGTGCAACGCGGCGCGGGTCCGCTCCAGCAACATCGCGGTCACCGCGTCCACCGTCTCGCCGGCGTACCCGGCGGTGACCTCGTCGATCGCGGCGCGCAGAGCCGAGGTCAGCTGGTCTTCGAGCGGCAGGCGGAGCTTCTCCTCGACCGGGTTCAGCGATGTCGGGTCCAGAATGACCTGCGGCTCCTGCATGGGGCGCTCCTTCACGACGACGACGGCACGGCGCGTCTTACCCATGCGCGCCACAGCACCAAACGCCTTCAGGTGCGGGCTGCCGCGCGACGCCGCAGCTCCAGCGTGCCGAAGCGGGCCGCAACCCGATCCAGCCCCCGGAAGGTCAGAAAGCCGCGCCGCCCCAGCTCCCGCCGGGCAGCCGGACCAGACACCCCCCAGCGGTGCAGGAAGAGCAGCCCCGCGAGGTCCTCCCTAGCCTGGACGCCGTCGCCGTTGCGAGCCGCGTCCGCCTCATGCACCAGGTCCCGCCACGCGGACCACGACGGATGCTCCCGCAGCCGTTCCAGCACCGCCGGCCGCCAGTCGCGGCAGATGTTCGCCGGCCACACCCGCAACACCACCTCGAGGGCCTGGGCGCCGACCGGCTGCCGCTGCTCGGCGCCGGACAGGAAGCGGGTGAGCCGCTCCGGCATCGTCGTGGCGCCGGGCCGCACCCCGAGCAACCCCATCGCGTACGCCTCCAGGGTGGCGTCGCCGGCCGCCTCGGTCAGCATCTCGATCAGGATCTGCCGGTGCACCTCGGGATACCCGGGGTCGTAGAGCCGGGCGGCCTCCAGCACGTCCACCGCGGACACCCAGTCGCCCGATTCGCCGAGCGTCACGTCGTCCCAGTAGGTGATCCAGTCGCGTAGATAGCTGGTGCGCCACGGCGGCGACCCGGCAGCGGGATTCGGGCGGGAGGTCGGCCCCGCGCGCAGCCGGACCGCGAGTTCGAGCGCCTCTGCCGCGTCCTGCGCCTTGAGGTCGCTCGCCCGAAGTTCGTCGAGCAGCGCGAGGATCCCCGCACGCTCGTCGCCGGGTAGTGCCGAGGCCAGGCGGGGTGGGGTCCGCTCGTCGAAGACCAGGTCCCGGGCGCCGGCCACCAGCGCCTCCGCCGTCGCGGCGCTGACCCGGCCCTGCTGCACCGCCAGCCCGCAGCCGTGGCGCAGGTTGACCAGCGCGATCGAGTCGGCGCGGTAGCCGCGGATAGCCGGGCCGTGGCGGACGGCCACCTCGTCGTCGCCGTTGATCTCGCCGTCGCGGTACATCCGGTAGACGCGGCCGACGCCGATCATTCCGTGCCGGTCGAGTTCGGCGGCGCGCATCGCGCCCATGCTGGCGGCCCCGATCACCGTCACGCCGAGGTCCATCACGTGCAGGATCTCCTTGTGCCGGACCGCCGGCCGGTCCCGGTAGCAGCCGTCGATGATGACGGCGACGTCGCCCGCGCCGAGATGGTCGCGTTCGAGCATGCCGCCCTCCACCGGCGGCTGGATCTCGGCGTCGGGCACGATCTCGCGGATGCGTTCGGCGCTCAGGGTCGGGCCGGCATAGACGACCATGCGGTTCATGCGACTCCCTCGTCGAGCGCGCAGCCGGGCACGATGACGCGGACCACGTCGGCTCCGATCTCCGGGTGGGCCAGGTCGAGCAGCAGCGGCGGGTTGCCGAACGCGAGTGTGCAGCGCCTGCTCAGCTCGGCCAGGTCGTCCAGCAGGCTGCGGTTGGCGAGCGAGTTCACCAGCTGTCCGGGTGGTCCGGCGGTCTCGGCGCCGGCCGGCGGGGTCTCCATCATCCGGTAGACCGGTCGGAACGCCCGCAGTGACAGGTCGTCCCGCCCGCCCGAGATCAGGGTGAGTCGCGACTGGGCGGCCTCGGTCAGCGCCCGGGTTGTCGCGATCTCGGTGGAGAGGTGGCAGCCGTAGCCGCCGGCGACGATCTGGTAGTCCGGCGACACGATCCGGACCGCGACGACCGGCAGTCCGGTCGGGCTGGGCATCCAGCGGGCGTCCACCGAGACCTTGGCGGCCTCGAATCGGTCGAGCAGGTCGTGGACCGGGCCCGGCGGCAGCGCCCGCGGTGCGAAGCTGGTGCCGAGGCTCCCGGCCCGGTGCGCGCGGGCGATCGCGTCGCGCTCGATCACCTCGTACAGGGCGTGCAGTGCGGCCTCCACGAAGGTGTTGCCGCTGGCCAGGCCGTTCGAGCTCTCCTGGAAGAGCCGGGGCCGCCAGCCGGCCGGCGTCCGGAAGTCCAGGTTGACCAGCCGATACGGCACCGGCACCGGGCGGCCGTCGGGCAGGCTGGTGGCGATCATCCACTCCAGCGGCAGGTCGTCGTGCAGCAGGCAGTCGACCTCCAGCGGCAGGTCGGAGTACGGGTCGTAGGTCAGCGCCGGCCCCAGTCCCGCGATGGTGTCGACCAAGACCTCGCCGGTGACGTTCTCGGCGTGCCACAGCTCGGTCGACTCCATCAGCGCGGAGACGCTCGCCAGGGTGTCGGTGAGCCCCTTGCCCTGGGACACGGTCAGCGTCGTGGCGGACGGGCGGATCGCCTGGAACGTGGGGATGCCGATGGTGTCCAGGCGGGTGACGTCCGCCAGCCGGGTCACGCCGACCAGCCGGGCGCAGCGCAGCGCGTTCGTCAGGCTCGCCTCGGCGGGAATCGCCCGGTCGGTGCCGGGCAGGGCGATCTTCGCCCGGTCCGCGCCGGTGATCCGGTCCGCGATCCCGTCGAGCGGACCGGCGGACGATTCCCGCCGAGTGACAATGGACGTCATGGGTGTTCCTTTCGGGCTCACATGCGGGAGGCGCGCCGCAGCAGCGCCGCGCTCGCCGCCATGTAGCTGACCGGGGCGAGGACGCCGAGCACGAGCAGTGACTGTCCGATGGCGCCGAAGCCGAACGCGGTGGCGTCGCGCATGCCGGTCACGCCGTAGGTGACCGGGTTGACGACCGAGATCCAGCGCAGCAGCTGGGGCATGTCGTCGACCGTGTACAGCGATGGGCTGGCGAACAACAGGACCGAAAGCGAGGTGTTGGTGATGATGTTGAACAGCTGGAAGTCGCTGATCAGCAGCGCCACGATCAGGTAGAACGCGTTGAAGGCGGCGGCGGTGACCACCAGCATCACGCCCAGGGCGATCCAGTTCGAGAGGTCGAGCGAGACGCCCAGCACGAGGAGTCCGACCACCAGGGCGAGGCCCGCCTGCAGCACGACCACCCCGACCCCGACCAGGATCTTGCCGGCCAGGTAGCTGGAGCGCCGTAACGGGTACGACCACAGCTCGGTCGAGACGCCGCTCATCTCCTCCTGGAACAGGGCCATCCCGGAGATCAGCGACGCGCTCAGGATCGCCGACATCAGCACCATCGGCAGCAGGAAGACCTCGTACGCCAGGATCTGACCGCGGTAGCTGATCTCGCCGACCAGGTTGCTCAGCGAGGTGTTCATCAGCAGCAGGTAGACCAGGGTCGGCATCAGGGACAGCACGAAGTTGACCCGGTTGCGGGTCAGCAGGGCGAACTCCCGGAAGACCATGCCCTTCAGGTCGGTGCCGGCCGGGATCTCGCGGATGGTGGCCGGCGGATGCCGGAAGTCAAGACTGGACATTCGTCCTCTCCTCGGTGCGGGTCAAACTCATGAAGACGTCCTCCAGGGAGTCCGTCTCGACCGAGATCCGCTGCAGGGCGATGCCCGTGGCGCGGCACTGCTCCGCCAGGCGGGGCAGCAACGAGTACGCGTCCTCGTCGGCGCCCGGGTGCACGTGGACGTCGAGCCCGGTCCGCTCCGCCTTGCAGCCCTCGGCCACCGCCCAGGTGGTCACGGCCTCGGCGGCCCGCTCGTCGAGGATGGTGACGACGACGTGCGCCGCGCCGAACTCGTCGACCAGGTCCCGTGGCCGGGCGAACCGCAGCAGGCGGCCCTTGTTGATCACCAGCACCCGGTCGCAGTTGCGTTCCAGCTCGTCGATGTTGTGGCTGGCCCACAGCACCGTGACCCGGTACTCGCTGCGCAGCCACTCGACGAGTTCCCAGATCATCCGGCGGCCGGCGACGTCCAGCGCCGCGGACGGCTCGTCGAGTATCAGCAGCTGGGGCACGGCGAGCAGGGCCCGCGCCAGTTGCAGGCGCTGCTTCTGCCCGCCGGAGAGCTGGAAGGCGAGCTGGCGCATGGAGTCCTTGAGCCCGAGGAACTCGGTCAGCTCGGCCACCCAGGGGCCGACCTCCCGCCAGGACAGGCCGCGGAAGCGGGCCGCGATCCGCAGGCATTCGATGCTCGGCAGCATCATGTCGAGCGGGGCGCCCTGGTGCATCGCGGCGATCCGGGCCTTCGCCCGCATCGGCTCGGCGACCGGGTCGAACCCGAAGACCGCGACCGTGCCGGCGGTCGGCTGGGAGACCCCGCAGATCATCCGGATCAGCGTGCTCTTGCCGGCGCCGTTGGGCCCGAGCAGGCCGACGACCTCCTCCGGTTCGATCGCGAACGAGACGTCATCGATGGACGGGGCCGGCGCCTTCGGGTATGTCTTCGTCAGTCCGTCCGCTACCAGCGCGCCGTCCATCTGCCCTCTTCTCGGTGTCAGCGATCACCATGTTCTGCTTGGCCAGCCCGTACAGGAAATGCTCCACGTCGCCGCGGATCGCCCGGTACGCGGCCGGATCGCCGCCGGCCAGCCGGTCGGTGAGCTCTCGCGCGATCTGGTGTGTGTCCATGCCGCTTGCCATCAGCGACCAGATGGAGGAGCCGGTGCCGTTGAGCGACTGGAACTGTCCGGCGTCGACGTGGTAGATCCGAATCGTGTCGTCCCCGGCCCAGACGACGCTGTCGGAGACGGTGAAGCTCACCCCGGTCATGCGCTCACTCCCACGATCGGCAGAAGCGTGAGCGCCTGTTCGCCGCGCCAGTCCTCATAGGCCGGATGGACGGAGCCGTCGCCCGGTCTGATCGGTATGAAGGCGCCCGGGTCCTGGATCAGGTCCCGGTCGGCGCCCAGCGCCCGCCAGATGGTCGAGATCTGCGAGTGCCGCAGGATCCGGCACAACGCCCGGGAGTTGCGGCGCAGGTCGCCGGAGCGGGCCATGTGGAAGGCCCGGCAGCCGCCGCCGCAGGCGCCCTTGATGTAGCAGCGCTCGCAGTCGGTGTGCACCGAGCCGCCGAAGACGGAGCTGTCGCGCAGCTCCTTCATGTTCGGCGCCTCGAAGAGCTGGTCGAGCGGCGTCTCGCGGATGTTGCCGGCCAGCTCGCCGAGCCCGGTGACCAGCTTGCACGGGTAGACGCTGCCCAGCGAGTTCACGTAGATCTCGTTGCCGCCCATGCCGCAGTTGCCCTTGATGTTGCACGGCTTGACGGCCTTGAGCGAGTCGTCGATGAGGTACTTGGCCGTCGGCTCCGTCCACATGAAGGTGTCGGTCTTCAGGTAGTCCTCCCACTCGAACGACAGGTTGTCGTCCTTGCCGCGGCCGAGGTCGCTGTGGTGCTGGACCCGGATGTGCTTGATCCGGAACCGGTCGCCGAGCGCGGCGACCTCGTTCATGTGGTCGACGTTGTCGGAGGTGATCACATGGTTGATCACGGGGGTCACCCCGGCCGCGTTGAGCAGCGTCAGGCCGCGGATCACCTTGGCGAAGGTGCCCTTGCCGCGGGTCGCCTCGTGGCGCTCCATGGTGCCGCCGTCGACGCTGATGGTGACCCGGTCGAAGATCTCGGCCATGGTCTCGGCGATCTCGGCCGTACGGATGTAGGTGCCGTTGCTGATGATGTTGGTTTTGAGCCCTAGCTCGCGGGCCCGGCGCACGACGTCGAACAGGTCCCGGCGCATCATCGGCTCGCCGCCGGTGAAGACCACCGTCTTGGCGTCGGTGGCGGCGATCTGCTCCATCAGGAGCATGGACTCCTCGTGCTTCAGCTCGCCGGGCAGCTTGCGCAGCGACGAGTCGTAGCAGTAGGGGCACCGCAGATTGCAGCCGTCCGTGATCGCGTAGTAGACGACGTTGAGCCGGGGCTGGGGGGCGATCTCGCCGGGTGTCCAGCCGGGCAGGTAGACCAGGTAGTTCAGTACGAGGTGGGCCAGGGCCCGGTCGAGGTCGCGCTCGGTGGGAAACGGCCCCGAGCCGGAGACCTGCGGCCGTACGCCCCGGGCGAGGTCGCACAGCAGTGCGTCCTGCTCGGCGGTCAGCAGCGTCCAGGAGGCGAGGTGCGCGTTGAGGGCGAAACGGCGGGTGGCTGTGCGGAAGAGGACGACGTCGTCGGGAACCGTCAGGTCGTCGATCTGGTCTGCGATGTGCATTGCGTCCGGCACCTCCTGCGAGTGCGACGTTCGGCGGTTGGGGCGGTCAGGTTCCGCGATCGGTGGGGAAGGCGGCTGCCTTCCCCACCGTCACCGGTGCTCAGGCGCTGCTGCCGGACCCCCCACCGCCGCCGGTGCAGAGGCAGGCGCACTCGGCCACCGGCGGTAGCGACATGCCCTCGACCTCGGCGGTCTCCTGGGCCCGCGGGCTGTCCCAGCCCATGGCGCGGACCATCGCGCTGGAGAAGCCGCGCTCGTCGAAGCTGTGGCCCTGCACCTCCGGGGAGGTGCGCACGTCGATGAACGCCTGTACCTGCTCCGGGGTCAGGGTGTTGATGATTTCTTCGGTCGCCGGCGAGGCACCGCCGGAGTAGATTCCGTGCCGGCGGAGTTCCTCGACCGGCTTGAATACATCGGTCATGCGAGACTCATTTCCTGAAACGGCCTGAGGAAAGGGCGTGACACCATTTCCGTCCGGGCTTTTCGACGGGCGGGAAAACGCGTTCAGTTGCTGCTGCCGCCGCCACCGCCGGAGCCGGTGCACAGGCAGGCGCACTCGGCGACCGGTGGCAGCGCCATGCCCTCGACCTCGGCACCGACGTGCTCCACCCGGGGCTGGTCCCAGCCCATCGCGCGGGTCATCGCGAGCGCCAGGCTGCCGTCCTCGACGGGCTGGGACTGCACGTCAGCGGCCTCGAGCGCGTCCACGCGCTGCTTGACCTTGATGAACACGTCGACCTGTGGCGGGGTGAGCGTGTTCAGGACCTCCTCGGTCGCGGCCGGCACCGTGGCGCCGATCAGCCCCTGGCGACGGAGTTCGTCGACCGGGCGGTAGACGTCTGTCATGGGAACACCTTTCTCGTTGGCGGATGGCCCGTCATAGCGGGCCGTTTGCCTCTGCGAGAATCATTGTGTTGAGCGGGATCCCGGGTCGACAACCCTGCGAATCTGGGGTCCTTGACATCGCGTTTACATTCTTTTCCCGGGTCGTGTGAAAAAAGGCTTCATGGCCGGTCGAGAAGGTCCACGGAGGCCGCCAGCAAGGTGAGCGCGAGCGGGTCGACGGCCGAGCTCACCGGCCGGCCGGCCCAGCGGGCGACCAGCGACTCCAGCCGCTCGGCGGGACGACCCGCCCGCTCGTGCCGGCGCAGCAGGGCCAGACCCAGCGCCGCCTGGACGGCCACCAGCCCGAGCAGTTCCATGTCGTGCAGTTCCCGCCCGGGCGCCGGCGGCGTCAGGGAGTAGCGGTCCAGGACCTCGAGCACGCCGATGCACTCGCCGTCGGCGATCAGCGGGGCCGCCATGATGGTGCTGGGTACGAAGCCGGTGGAACTGGCGGCGTCGCGGGCGAACTGGTCGGAGCCGTCCAGGTCGTCGGCGATGACCGGCTGGCAGCTCGCGACGACCCAGCTGGCGATGCCGGTACCGGCCGGGAAGCGGGTGCCGATGAGCTGCTCACCGCCCGAACCGGTGACGGCGGCGAAGATCAGCTCGCCGGTGCCGGGGTCGACCATGAATACCGACGAGGCGGCCGCGCCGTAGACGTAGCGAGCGACCTCCACAATGGATTGCAGTAGTTGGCGTTCGGTCACTCCATCAGCGAGGTCCTGCGACATCGGCTCCTGCCTCCTTCACGACGTTGGCGGCACAGTGGTACAGCACGCTCTTGAGCTGGAACGGGGTGAGCCACGGATGCTTGCTCAGGATCCGGGCGCAGATGCCGGCGATGTGCGGGGCGGCGAAGCTGTTGCCGGTGCTGCGCCCCTGTAGCCCTCCCGGCCGCGGCACCGGCACCCGCGCCCCGCGCGCGTGGAAGTCGACCGGCGGGCTGGCGTTGTAGTAGTAGGTCATCGGATCGTCGTCGTCGTGACTGGCGACCGAGACGACCGAGGAGAAGTTCCACGGGTAGCTCTCGACCGGCAGGTTGTGCGCCGACACCACCAGTAGGCACCGGCGGAAGTAGGCCCGGTCGGCGAGTTCGGCCAGCCGCGGCCGGAATTCCGGCCGGGTGGTCGACAGGCTCATGTTGATCACGTCGAAGCCCTGGTCGATGGCGTGGTCGAGCCCGGCGAGCAGCGCGGATCCGCTGCCGAACCTGCCGTCGGTCAGCACTCGCACGGAGGAGATCTCGGCGCCCGGCGCGATGCCGCGGATGATCCCGGCGCAGGCCGTCCCGTGTCCCGCCGTGTCCACCGGCACGCACTCCTCCAGCCGGAGCTGCCCCTCGTCGCCGCTGGCGACCTGCCACCCGCGGGCGATCGGCGCCACCAGCTCGTGGGTGCCGTCGACGCCGCTGTCCAGCACGGCGACCGTGACGCCGCTGCCGTCGGCGCCGCCCCAGGCCCACTCCGCGTCGATACCGGGAAACGCGCTGATCGAGAAGGACTCGCTGCGCGCGGCCGTCGCCGGCATGCTCCACGCGGGCAGCCCCGGGAACTGCAAGGGCCGCCGGCGACGCCACTGCGGTTCGGTCACTGCCATGCCCGGATCCTTCGCAGCGGGAGCAGGGCCCCGATCGCGGCATACCGGTCGGCCGCGAGGCCGGCCAGGGTACGGGCGGCGACGTCGTCACCGCAGCGGCGTTGTGCCATCGCGAGATCGGTCAGGACGTCGGCGCACAGGCAGGCGTCGTCGGTGCGTTCCAGCAGCGCGCGGATCCGTGCGACGTCGACGTCGATGCGCCGGCCGGTACGGGCGCCCGCCAGCACCTCGTTCGCCCCGCTGATGATCCGTCCCCGTAGGTCCATCCGGTCGTGGTCATCGCCGAGCGCGCGGACCTCCGCCATCGCCCGGTCGTCGGGGCCGCGGCGCAGGCGCTCGCGGACCGCCAGCGCCCGCAGGGTCAGCGCGGCCGGGCGGTGCCCGGCGGTCTCCAGCGATCGCGCCGCCGCGGCCAGGTGGCGCTCGGCCCGTTCGTGCTCGCCGGCCAGCGAGGCGACCATCCCGGTGCCCTGCTCGACCAGGACCCCGGTCATCGTCAGCCGCAGATCGTCGGCCGCCCGGCGGGCACCGGCCAGCGCCGCCCAGGCCCGGTCCAGCTCGTCCACCAGGGCGAGCAGTCGCGCCTGGACGACCTGTACCGGCGCGAGCAGGCTGCGGTCGGCGGCGAACAGCAGGGCGACGTCGTCGACGAAGGCGAGCCTCTCCCGGACCGGCATCGGCGACCACTGCGCCAGCTCGCAGATCGCCGCCCGCAGCCGGTCGCTCTCGTAGTCGTCGGCCATCGCCTCGGCGTGTGTGAGCGCGCTGCGCGCCGAACGTTCGGCGTCCAGGAAACGGCCGTCGGCCACCTCCAGGAGCATCCGCACCTGCTGGAGCCGGCTCCAGCCGAGGTGGTCATCCTGCTCCCCGCCCAGCTCCTGCGTCAGTTCGGCCACCGATTCCCCGGCGGGCTCGCCGGCCCGTACCGCCAGCAGCGAGCGGTGGACGCGGTGCAGCCGGTCGGGTGATCCGTCGACCACCTCCCGGGCGCCCGCCAGATCCCCGGCGAGCAGCAGCGCGTCGCTGAGCCGGATGGTCGCCACTCGGCGGTGCGGGTCGTCGTCGCTGGTCGGCAGCCGCTGGGCGCGCCGGAGCAGGTCGAGCGCGGTCGGCAGGTTCCGGCGGCGCAGCGCGAGGGTGCCCTCGGCCAGCAGCACCTCGGCCGCCTTCGCGGCGTACCCGGCCAGCTGCGGGTCGTCGGGGCGCAGGTCGCGCAGCAGGCCCACCACGGCGCCGAGGTGCACGGCCGGGTTGACGTCCTGCTCCGCGAGCCGGCGGTGGAACTCCAGCCGTTCCCGCTTGTCGAGCCGGCCGTAGACCACCCCGTGCACCAGATGCTGCTCGAACCGGTAGCTGCCCGGGCGCGCCCCGGCGAGCACCATCTGCCGGCCGATGAGGTCGTTGAGCAGGTGCGGCGCCGGCGCGCCGCCGAGCACCGCCAGCTGTTCCAGCGTGAAGTCGGTGCCGATCACCGACGCCATCTCCAGCAGCCGGGCGCTGTCGGCGGGCAGCCGGTCGATCATCGCGCCGATCAGCGCGACGATCGACGGCGGTACGTCGCCGGGCGCGTAGCCGAGCGCCAACGTCTCCACCATGAGCTCGGCGTAGAGCGGGTTGCCGGCGCAGTCGTCGACCACCCGGTCGAGTACGTCCATGCTCTGTGCCATGACCTCGGCCGACTCGGTGGCCGTCATCAGGTGGCCGACCAGGTCGACCGTCTCGGGCTGGGACAGCGAGGCGATCTCCAGCAGGCTCCAGGGGACGTCGTCCATCGGCAGCCGGGGCAGCTCGTGCCGCGACACGCAGATCGACAGGACCGGCTGCCCGCGCAGGCTGGTGATCAGGTCGGTGACGATGCCCAGCAGGGCCGGCTCGGCCCAGTGCAGGTCCTCCCAGACCAGCACGGCGGGGCGCGGCGCGATGTGGGCGAGCGCCTCCCGCATCGCCCAGGAGATCTCCTCGAGGCCGGGCCCGGTGCCGCCGTTCACCGGATGCGCGGGGGCGTGGATGAACGACAGCACCTCCAGCAGCCGTCCGCCGCGCACCCCGGCGACGCGGTCGGCCAGTTCGCCGTCGTTGAGCAGGGTGTCCAGCACCTGGCCGAGCGGGCCGTACCCGCCGGGTTCGGCGTGCGGCAGGCACCGCCCCACCGCGGCCAGGGTGCGGCCGTCGCGTCGCCGGATGTGCTCGACGGCGTCGCGGACGAGCCGGCTCTTGCCGACGCCGGGCGGCCCGACGAGCAGCACCGCCCGGGCGTGACCGGCATCGGCCACCTCCCGGAAGGCGGCCAGCAGCCGGGTCCGTTCCGGCTCCCGGTCGACCATCGGCACCCGGGCACGCTCGACCGGCGGCCCGCCGGGCAGGGCGTACGCCCGCCACGCGGGCGTCGGCTCGCGTTTGCCCTTGAGGGTCAGCGGCGGCAGCGGTGCGACGGCCGCGTGCGGCTGGACCAGCCGCGCCATCGTCTCGTTGACGAGGATCTCGCCGGCCGGGGCGGCGCTCTGCAGGCGGGCGGCCAGGTTGACCACGTCGCCGACGATGCGTACGCCGGCCCGGGCCGAATGGGTGACCAGCGCCTCGCCGGCGGCGAGCCCGCAGTGGATGGCGGGATTCACCCCGCCGCTGCCGGCCACCACCAGCCGCGACACCTCGTCCCGCATGCCGAACGCGGCGCTCAACGCGCTGAGGGCGTCGTCCTCCCGGGCGCGTTCCACACCGAACACCGCCATCACCGCGTCGCCGATGAACTTCTCCACCACGCCGCCGTGACGCTCCACGGCGGTGACGCAGATGTCGTAGTAGCTCTCGAGGAACAGTTGCAGCGGCTCGGGGTCGAGGCGCTCGGCAAGGGAGGTCCAGCCCACCAGGTCGGTGAACAGCACCACCACGAGCCGCCGGCTCACAGGAGCTTCAACTCCTGCCCTTCGACCTCCGGCTGCGTCGCCCGGAGCCGCTCTTGCACCTTCACCAGTACCTGGACCTCGTCCTCGGTCAGGGTCGACAGCACCTCACGCTGCGCGTCGGTGAGGAGCTCCACGGGCTGACCCGCTTCCCTGAGGGCTGTGATGGCGTCGAACGACATTGCTACCCACCTCCTGATGACGTGTTGTGCGCGCACTGGCACTGGCACCGGCGCGGCGGCCAGGCCAGGACGGAGAGGTAACCGTGCACGTAGCAGTAGGCGACCAGCTCGGCGCGGTTCTTGCAGCCGTACCGTTCGAGCAGCAGGCTGATCCGCTCGCTGACGGTGTGGGGGCTCAGGTACAGCTCCCGGGCGGCCAGGGTCGTGGTGTAGCCGCGGGCCAGCATCGCGATCAGCCGCAGGTCGCCGTCGGACATGAGCTTGCCGGCCGTCGTCATGCCGCGGCCCTTTCCCGCAGGGCCCGGGTGTGCAGGTCGCTCACCATCGCCGCGGCCAGGAACGTCACGCCGCCCGGCCAGGCCGCCCGGCCCTCGAACCAGAGCCAGTCGCCGTCCGCGTTGACCTCGAGGAAGACCAGGTCGCCCCCGGCGGTCTCGAGCAGGTCGAACGCGCCGTAGCGCAGCCGCCAGGCGGTGGCGAGCCGGTGCACCAGCCGCGCCACCGCGCGGGAGGTCCGGGTGCGGGCGACCACGACCCCGGCCGGGTCGCACCAGATCGCCGCGGGGGAGCTCTTGCGGACGTCGAAGGAGCACATCGCGCCGTCGAGGTAGTAGACGCGCAGCTCGCGGGCGTGGGGCACGTACTGCTGGACGATCACCGGGGTCCGTCCGCCGACCCACCCGGGTGGCTCGTCGCGGCGGCCGACGATCTCGGCGGGGTATGGCTCGGCGTCGTCGGCGAAGTGCGGTCCGACCGCCTTGACCGTGGTCGCGGACGCCGCGCGGCGCAGGGGCGCGGCGGCGGGGTCGGTGGTGACGGTCGTGCGGGGCACCGACACCCCGCGGCGCTCCGCGTCGACGAGCTGGTCGACGTGCCCCGGTTCCCGGCCCGGGAGCGCCACGGCCGCCACGGCGGCGATCTGCCCCAGGAAGGACGACCAGGACCGCAGATCAAAACCGTTTCCCGTGTACGCCCACAGCACCGGCGCGCCGGCGTGCCGGATCCAGGCGACCGTGGGACGGACCCGCCGGTGCCCGACGGTCAGTACGCCGGTCCCGAGCTCCATGGTGATGGTGGTGGTGGACAGCTCCGCGGCCGAGATCCGCACCGTGGGAATCCCGAGCGCGCCGGCGAGCAGGCCCGCCACGGCGTCCAGCTCCCGGCAGGCGCTGGCGTCCACCAGCACGACGGCGGACACCACCCGATCCTGTCCCATGAGCCCACCTCAAGTAGATGACCTTTTCTGAAAGCTAACGACCGTCACTCAGAGGCCGCTCATAGAACACTCATAGTCATGAATGCCCTGGCCGGTCAGGCGACCTCAAGGGGCGCCCAGCGGTCGAGGGCGGGGTCTCCGCGCAGGATGGCGAGTTCGAGGGTCCGCAGATCGGCGCCGGGGGAGATGCCGAGATCGACGTCGAAGCGCACCCGGGCCCGGCGGTAGGCCTCCAGCGCCTCCGCGCTGCGGCCGCTGCGATGCAGGGCGAGCATGTACAGGCTCAGCAACCGCTCCCGCAGCGGATGCTCGGCGACCAGCCGGGGCAGCTCCGCCAGCAGCTCCCGGTGGTGCCCGAGCTCCAGGCCGGCGGCGAAGCGGTCCTCCACCGCCGACATCCGGGCCTCCTCCAGCCCGCGGCACAGCGACTCCAGCGTCCGTGGCGACGCGGTGCCGTGCAGCGCGGGGCCGGACCACAGGCCGAGCGCGTCGTCGAGCACCTCGATGCGGCGACGAGGATCGGCGTCGGACCGGGCCCGGCGCAGCAACTCCCGGAACCGGTACACGTCGAAGTCACGGGCGTCCGCGTGCAGGACGTACCCGGCGCCGGCACCCTCGAGCTCGGCCGACGCCCGGCCCTCGGTGAACACGTTGCGCAGCCGGGACACGATCACGTGCAGCGCGTGCCGGGCCGTGCGCGGAGGGGACTGTGACCAGATCAGATCGGTGAGCCGGTCCACCGGGACGATCTGGTTGAGCTCGAGGGCCACGATGGCGAAGAAGAGACGTTGCTGGCGAGGGCCGAGACACACCCGGCGGCCCTCGTCCCACGCCCCGACCAAGCCCAGCAACTGGAATTCCACGGCGCCAGCATGGGCCGGGGGTTGGATCGACCGCTGAACAGCCGCTGGAACGAAGCCTGGAAACCGCGGTCAGACCGGGCCCGAGGCGCCGGGGTCGGCGCGCAGGAGGCCGTACATCAGCATGTCCCGCCAGGCGCCCTCGCGAAACCGCGCGCCGCGCAGCACACCCTCCCGGCAGAATCCGACCCGTTCCAGCGTGTGCTGCTCGGCGATGTTGTCGGCGTCGGTCTGCGCCTCCAGCCGGTGGGCGAGGGTGCAGCCGAACAGGTGCCGGACGATCGCCTGGTGCGCCAGGGTGCCGATGCCGTGTCCGCGATGCTCCGGAAGCAGCGCGAGCCCGATCTCGTAGCAACCACCGGGCGGGCCGCCACGGTCCTTCGCCTCCCAGCTCGCGATGCCGAACACGGACTCCACGCCGGTACCGGGGTCCTCGCCGACGACCGCGAGCGCCGTGGAGTCGGTACCGACGTACCCGTCCTTCTCCCAGCGCTGGCGCCGGACCCGCGGGTCCCGGAAGCCCGCCCACACGTAGCGCCCGGTGACGCTCGGATCCGAGCCCAGCCGTTCGAGAAAGGACAGATCCCGCTCGCGAAACGGGCGCAGCGTCACCTGATCTTCCATAACCACCCCCGTACGGTAAAAATCTCAGCATCGTCGGTCGGCCCGGTCACCGGATCGCTCCCGCCGGGAGCGCCAGGGCCAGGGCGGACGAGCCGTCGCGGAACATCAGGCCCCGCTCGGCGAACCCGTCGAACGCCTCCTCGATCGCGTCGACGGGCAGCCGGCGACCGATGCGCTCCCGTACCGCGGTCGCCCCGATCGGCCGGTCGACGCAGGCCAGGTATACCTCGGCGAGCTCGCCCTCGAACGTGTACGTGCCCTCCGCCCCGGGCCGGCGGCCGTCGTAGATCTGCAGGTAGCCCGGCGCCGAGAAGTAGGTGAGCGTGGGCGGCGTGGGGCGTTCCCAGGCCTCCCGCCAGGCCGCGGTCGCCGTCCGGACCCCGGCGTACGCCTCGTCCGGGAGCGGGTCGGCGAGCGCGTACTCGAAGAAGTAGGCGACCTTGTCGAGATCGAAGCTCTCCGGATAGACGTACCGGTAACCGCGCTCGGGACCGCGTTCCTTCACGCCGGAGTCGGGATCGGTGAAGAGCGGGCTGAACCGCTCCAGCCAGACCCGGCCGGCGCCCACCGGGGGCCGCAGGTGCACCAGGTGCGGGATGACGTCCGCCTGCCGGCGGTAGTCCTCGGCGGACTCGCCGGGAAAGCCCCAGAGGATGTTCCAGGAGATCACGATGCCGTAGTACTGCCCCCAGCGGAGCACGTTCACGTTCTGCCCGGCGCGCACGCCCTTGCGCATGAGCTCGAGCACCCGGGTGCTCAGTGATTCCAGGCCCGGCTGCAGGTGTGTCACGCCGCCCTGCCGGAGCAGCCTCAGCTGGTCCCGGCTCAGATTGGCCTTCACCTCGTAGAAGATGTCGTACGTGGTGCCCGCGGCGATCAGCTCGGGGAAGAGCTTCGACAGGTACGCGGTGTCCAGGATGTTGTCAACCGCCTCGAACCGGAAGCTGTGGTACCGCCGCGACTGGGTGGCCAGCTCGTCGGCGACCCGGCCCGGCGACTTGGCCCGGAACGCCATGCTGGAGCCGTTGAGCCCGCAGAACGTGCAGTGGTGCTTCGCGCCCCACCAGCAGCCCCGCGCCGACTCGAACGGAATACGGACGGTGCGGCGACCGGCGCGCGGATGGATCCCCAGCGCCTCGGCGTGCGCGAAGTACTCGTCGTAGTTCGGCGACGGCGACTCATCGAGGCGACCGTACGGCGCTCGCGCCGCGCAGGCCGACACCGTGCCGCCGCTGCGGCACACGACGCCGGGCACCGCGCCCGGATCGGCGCCGGTGGCCAGGGCGGCGAGCAGCTCGGGAAAGGCCACGTCGCCCTCGCCGGTCACGGCGTAGTCGATGCAGCCGGCGCGGCGAACGTACTCCTGGCCCATCTCGCCGTCGAAGTTGGCTCCGCCGAACACCGTGACGACGTGCGGGAACTCGCCCTTCAACCGGCGGGCCAGCGCGAACGAGGCGGCGTTCTGCTGGAAGGTGCAACTGAAGCCGACGACGCGGACCTCCTGCCACGGGAACCCGTCGACCAGCTCGTCCAGGTACGCCGGCACGTCGAAGTCCCGGATCCGCAGCAGCTGGTCGCGGCTCACCGTACCGGATTCGCCGGCGAGGTCGAGGCCGGCCGAGACGTCGTCGAGCAGGGCGCCGTCCGGGTCGGGGGCCGCATCGCCGAAGGCCGCCACGGAGAAGAGCCAGTCGCCGATCATGTGCCCGCGCTGCTCGCACAGCGACCGGTAGGTCTCGCCACCGATCCGGTGCGCGAAGTCCAGGTTGGCGTGCAACGTCCGCGCGGCGTATCCGTGCCCGGTGGCGATCGCCTGGAGCAGTCCCAACTGGATCGACGGCCGGTCGGCCACCATGAACGGCATCGACACGATCACCACCGGCCAGGCGGCCCGCTGTGCGGCGGTCGGCGCCGCCTGCGGTGCCGGCCGGGTCAACTCCAGCGGGACCGGCTCGGTATCAGGACGTCTCACAGATGACCGGAGTCGGAGGCGATACCGCCTCGGCAACGGCGCCGGGGGTGAACGACGCCTCGAACTGCTCCCGGATCGACGCCACGGCGCTCTGCACCTCGTCGCCCGCCGATGAGCAGTCGCGGACGGCGCTGCTGCCGGCGGCGAGCGCCGCGGAACCCGCGGCGACGGCCGGGGCGCCCAGGATGGCGCCCACCGCCAGCCCGCTGAGAATGACGCGCGATGCACCAGACCTGTCGGACATCTGTTCCTCCATTGGCCGCGTCCCCGCCGCGGTTCGGACGCTACCACGACGACCGTCAATGCTTGCCCGGTGCGGCCTCCGGGGCGCCAGCCGAACGGTCCATTCTGGTACCCGCCAGATGGTCGAGTTTCGACCGTACGGTGACGGCTTCCGGGTGCCCCAGATCGTCGAAGATCTCGATCGCCTGCTGCCAGACCGCCCGCGCCGCGTCGCCCTCGCCCTCGCCGGAGGCGCGGTGGGTGTCACCGAGCCGCAGCAGCGTCATCGCCACCTGGTACCGGTCGCCCAGGTCGTGCCAGAGGGCGAGCGCCTGCGCGTAACAGGCGGCCGCCTCGTCGTAGTGGCCGAGCTGATGGTGTGCGTAACCGAGGCTGTCCCAGGTGTCGGCGTGACCAGGCCAGTCACCGGAGTCCTCGTGCAGGGCCAGCGACTGGTGGCAGTACTCCAGGGCCTGCTCGTGATAGCCCAGCTGGCTGTGGTACCAGCCCACCCAGTTCAGCGCGTCCGCCTCCCCGGCCGGATCGGCGGCGAGCCGGAACAGCTCCAGCGCCTGCCGGGCCTGCTCCAGCGCCTGCTGGAAGTGGCCCTGGCGCTCGAGGACCCGGCCGAAGTTGAGGTGGATCCGGGCCTGGCCGGGCAGGTCACCCAGCCGTCCGAAGAGCTGGAGGGCCTGCCGGGCGTGCGCGCCGGCCAGCTCCAGCCGGCCCAGCTGGAGATTCGCCAGGTTGAGCAGCCGGTGCGCCTGGGCCTGACCGCCGAGGTCGCCCAGCCGCCCGGCCGCCTGCAGGGCCGCGCCCATCGTCGCCGACCAGTCGTGCCAGTGCCCCTGGTAGTTCAGGAAGGCGGTCATCGTCCAGGCGAGGCGGTACACGTACGTGTCATGACCGGTCGCGGTGGCCAACGTGATCACCGACAGCAGGTTCGGATGGGCCGCGACGAACCAGGCCATCGCGCGGTCCGAGTCGGCGAACTCGACGGTCACCACCGCAGGCGAGGGCGGGTCCACCTCCAGCGGTGCCCGGTACGGGTAGAGCAGCCGGTCGGCGGCGTGCGCGGTGTGCAGATAGTGCTCGAGCATCCGCAGCAGGGCCGCCTCGCGTTCGGCCGCCTCGCCGGGGGCGCGGGCGAGCTCGGCCGCATAGGCGCGCAGCAGGTCGTGGAAGGTGAACCGGCCCGGGGCGCTCTCGTCGATCAGGTGGGCGCTGCAGAGCGCGGCCAGCAGCCGGCGGGCCTCGGGCACCGGCACGCCGGCCAGGCTGGCGGCCGCGGCGACCGAGATGTCCGGCCCCGGATGCAGCCCCAGCAGCCGGAACAGCCGGGCGGCCGGCTCGGCGAGCAGATGGTACGACCAGGACAGCACGGCCCGGGCGTCGACGGTCGCGTCCTCACCCACGAACGCGTCCAGGCCGCCCCGCGCCTGGCCGAGGTCGCCGGCGAGCGCGGCCAGCGAGAACCGCGGCTGGGCCACGGCCCGGGCGGCCACGATGGCCAGCGCCAGCGGCAGCCTCGCCGAGGCGGCGACGATGTCGTCGACCGCCTCCGGCTCCACCTCGACGCGTGGCGGACCGAGCCGCCGCCGCAGCATCTGGCGGCCCTCATCGGCGGTGAGCAGGTCGACCGGAACCGCCGCGGCCCCGGCGGCGACCAGCCCGGACAGCCGGTTGCGACTGGTCACCACGACGAGGCAGCCGGCCGATCCGGGCAGCAGCGGGGTCACCTGGTCGGTGTCCCGGGCGTTGTCCAGCACCACCAGGACCCGGCGCCCGGCGAGCAGGCTGCGGTAGAGGGCCGCCTGCTGCTCGATGGTGGCCGGCACGCGGCGGGCCGGCACGCCGAGCGCGTCGAGAAACCCGCGCAGCGCGTCACCGGGCTCCAGGGCCGAGCGGCTCGGGTCGAAGCCACGGAGATTCACGTAGAGCTGACCGTGCGGGAACCGGCCGCTGATCCGGTGTGCCCAGTGCAATGCCAGCGAGGTCTTTCCCACCCCGGCGGTGCCGGTGACCACGGCGATCACCATTCCGTCGCCGGCGCTACCCCCGCTGCCGTCGGCCAGCGCGTCGAGCCGGCGCAGCTCGTCGACCCGGCCGACGAAGTGCGGCGTCGCGTACGGCAGCTGGGCCGGGACCGGCGCGCTGGGGACGGGCTCCGCGGCGGCCTCGACCGCGGGCCGGCCGGCGACCGGTGCGTCGACCCCGGGATCGTTGGCGAGCAGGCGTTTGTACAGCTCCTGCAGCTCCGCCGACGGGTCGACGCCCAGCTCCTCGCGCAGGTGCCGGGCCAGCGCGTGGAAGGCGGCCAGCGCCTCGCCCCTGCGCCCGCTGCGGTACAACGCGGACATCAGCGATCCCCGCAGGCGTTCCCGCAACGGGTACTCGGCGACCAGGCGGTTCAGCTCCGCGACCAGGTCCTGGTCGTTGCCCATGACGAGGTCGATCTCGATGCGCTCCTCGAGCAGGCTGATCCGGCGCTCCTCGAGACGCGTCCGCTCCGCCTCCAGCGACGGGCTCGCCAGGCCGTCGAACGCCGGGCCGCGCCAGAGCTGTATCGCGGCGCGCAGGGCTTGTAGGGCCCCGGGGATCTCGCCGGCCGCCTTGGCGGCCCGGGCCCGTCCGACCTCCCGGTCGAACACCTCGAGATCGAGGCAACCGGGCGGCAGCGACAGCCGGTATCCGACATCGGACCAGGTCAGCAGCGACGGCGAGCGGACCGAACGGACCGGCTCGAACGCGCGGCGCAGGCCGGAGACGTACTTCTGGACGAGGTTCACCGCGTAGGCCGGCGCGGCCTCACCCCAGACCGCCTCGATCAGCTGCTCGCGGCGCACCGGCCGGTTGGCGTGCAGGGCGAGCAGCGCCAGGACGACCCGCTGCTGGACCGGGCCCAGGGCCAGGCGGGTGTCACCCTGCCAGGCCTGCAACGGGCCGAGGACCTCCACACGCAGCGCCGGGCCCGCCGGGACGCGGGCCGGCGTCCCCTCGTGATCCTCGTCCGGCGCACCCAAGGCCGCCCTCCCTGCATCGACGATGTCCACAGTCTACGAACGATCCAGACCATTCCAGCCGTCGAGCGACTCCACTCTGGCCGAAACTTGCCGAAACCGATTTCGTAAGTCAGAGTGAGGCGCAATAAATGGATGACTATCGATTCAATCCAGTCCGGAAGGAGACCGGGATGCTGCAACGGGTACGCCGTACCGTCGTGGTCGCGCTCGCCACCGTCGCCGCCGGAGCGGCGATCGGCGGGGTGACGTCCGCGCAGGCCGCCGCGGCGGGCTGCCGGGTGAGCTACACCGTCGGCAGCCAGTGGGGCGGTGGATTCAACGCCGATGTCGCCGTGACCAACCTCGGCGACCCCCTCACCGGCTGGACCCTGCGGTGGTCGTTCACCGCCGGTCAGGCGGTGACGCAGGCATGGAACGCGGTAACCACGCAGAGCGGCTCCACGGTCACGGCCGTCAATGCCGCCTGGAACGCGAACCTCGCCACCAACGGCACCGCGACGTTCGGCTTCAACGGTTCATGGAACAACGGCGGCAACCCGGTGCCGGCGAGCTTCACCCTGAACGGAGTCGTCTGCACCGGCGCCACCACGCCGGGACCCACCGCCACGCCGACCACCCCGCCGACCTCCTCGCCGCCCACGTCCACACCGCCGCACCGCACCGTGCGCGCCTACTGGCTGCGGCCCACCGACGTTCCGTACGACCAGCGGTACGTCGACGGCATCGCCACCGTGATGCGCGAGGCCCAGCGCTACTACCGGCAGGAACTCGGCAAGACGTTCACCCTCAACAACCCGGTCGTCGAGGTCGTCAACGGCGACCACCCCCGCTCGTGGTACGAGAACACGCCGAACGGCAACGAGTGCTACTGGTGGGTCGTCTTCAACATGCAGCAGGAGCTCCTGCGCAAACTCTCCCTGCGCGCGCCGGACAGCCGCTGGATCAACGTCGGCGAGATCAGCGCCGAGGCCTCCTGCTCCGGCGGCGGGGGAGGCGGCGGCTGGGTCATCCTCAGCGGCCACGACGCCGACGGCGCGGCCGGCATCAACGGCCCGATGAACCGCTGGTACGGCGGCATGGTCCACGAACTCGGGCACGCCTTCGGCCTGCCGGACTCGACCTCGACCGACGGCACCCCGATGTCCGCCTCCTTCTACAGCTACCCGAACACGCACTTCAGCCAGGCGCAGAAGCAGGGCATCCTGAACGGCCCGTACGGCAGTTTCCTGTCCTGACCCGGAGACCAGGGAATCGGCGGCCCGGGGGATGCCCGGGTCCGCCGATCTACTGAGTGTCCACGACTCACGCGTGTCCAATCCGTCGCTATCGTGTTGTTTCCACCAAATAGCCACGGAACCAGGGGATCCCATGACGAAGCTGCGGATCGGCCTTCACCCGACTCCTTCCGAGTACAAGCGGTGGCTGCCCAAGCTGCCCACCCCGTGGTTCACGCGGGTGTTCCACTCCGGAGGCAAGGGCCTGCCGTCCTACGACGCGATCTCCGGCCTGCCGGACCGCACGATCCGGCACATCAGCTACAAGGACCGGGTCGGCCCGGCCGCGATCACCGCGTTCCTCGACTCCATCCCGGCCCGGACCAAGGTGTGGCTGACCTGGCATCACGAGGGCGACATCGACTGGGCCGACGACATCGACGGCTACGTCGGCTACTGGAAGCTGCTGCGCCGGACGGTCGACGCCCACCCGGCCCGGCCGAACGTCACCCTGATCAACGTGCACACCCTGTACGCCTCGCGGTACAAGCGCCGCGAGATGGACTGGCGCCGGTTCATGCTGCCGGACCTCGCCGACGTCGACAGCTGGGACTGTTACCGGTCCGCCGGCGTCAACGCCTACGAGGCTCCCGAGGCCCTGCTCGGCCTGCCCATCGCGGCGCGACACGAGTTCGGCGTGCGCACCCACATCACCGAGTTCGGCACCCACCCGACCGACTGGGACACCGACGGCCGCTGGCAGGCCACGTGGTACCGCGAGGCGTGCGCCTACCTGGACCGGGCCGGCGTGGAAGCGGTCGGATTCTGGTGCAACGCCGACGGTCAGTTCGACTACCGGCCGACCAAGCCGCGGGTGCTCGAGGAGTGGAGGGCGCTGATGAACCACTACAACTCACCCGCTGCGGTGGCCCCGACCAGCCCGGTGAAACGCTTGATGACCGCGTAGTAGTTCCACGGCGCGGGTCGCGCACTGTCAGAATCAGGCCATCAGCCTGTGGCGACAGGAGGAGTACGCCGGTGTCGACACACTCTCCTGACTGGCCGACGTCAATGGAGAATCCCGCGCAAGGACTGGACGTCAGGATCGCCCAGGGGTGGCAGGTAGGTGATCACAATACTCAGCACAACCACTTTCACGGCCTGAATGCGATCTCGTGGCCGCACCGCATCGGTGCCCTGCCACCTCTGGCAGATCGCCGCCTTGACCGTCAGGCCGACCACGCTCTTGCCGCTGCCGGAGCAGGGTGCCAGGTTCTCTCGGGCTTGGGCGGGGTCGGCAAGACGCAACTTGCTGCCGACCTGGCCCACCGGCTGTGGGACCAAAAGAGCGTAGATCTTCTGGTATGGGCGAACGCAACGTCCCGCACCAATGTCGTAGCCCGCTTCGTACAGGCTGCCTTTGACATTCTCGGCATCGAGGATCCAGACCCGATCCACGCAGCAGAACGGTTCGTCGCCTGGCTGGCCGGCACCGATCGTCGATGGCTGATCGTATTCGACGACCTCGCCGATCCAGCCGATTTGAATGGCCTGTGGCCACCCACCGCACCGACGGGGCGCACCGTTGTGACCACCCGCCGCCGTGATACGGCCCTGCTCGCCGGGCGGCACCTGATCGACGTCGGCGTGTTCACACCGACCGAGGCCGACCGGTACCTGCGCGACAAACTCGGAGATCAACCCGAGAGGTTGACCGATGCTGATGCCCTCGCGGCCGATCTCGGCTGTCTGCCGCTCGCGCTGGCCCAGGCCGCCGCCTACATCACCGACCGGGGCCTGGACTGCGCCGGCTACCGCCGTCGCCTGGCCGACCAGCGGCGGCAGTTGCCCGATCTCGCGCCGGACGTGCTACCGGACGAACACCGAGCCTCGGTAGCAGCGACCTGGACGATTTCGATCAACACGGCCGACCGGTTGCCGCCCAAGGGAGCGGCGAGGCAACTGCTGCAGCTGGCCGCGATGCTGGATCCGAACTCGATACCTCTCACCGTGTTCAGCACTGACTCGGCCACCGGCTACTGCGCCCGATATCGGGGCGTGCCGTGCGACGCCGACGATGCCCTGGACGGGATCCGGCTGCTGCAGCGGTTCAACCTGGCCACCGTCGACGACGCCGCAGGCATCGTGCGGGTGCACGCCTTGGTGCAACGCGCCGTACGCGAAGACATGGACTCGGCCCGCCGTTGCATGGCGGCGAACAGCGCTGCGGATGCCCTCCTGCAAGTGCCGATCGTCGCCCAGCACGAAAGAACATTCGCGCAACTGCTGTGGTCCAATACCGCGGTGCTGCGCACGGTCGCCGGGACATGTCTCGTGGACCCCGTCACGGGCGTACACCCGATCCTCGTCCGCGCCGCTCACCTCATCGGTAATACAGGTCAGGAAACCACCGCGCTCGATTACGTCCGCCAACTTCATCCAACCGTCGCAGCGAGCCTCGGCGACACCCATCCAGATGTTCTGGTGATTCGCAAATGGATCGCCTACTGGACCGGACACGCCGGCCACTGGGCCGACGCCAGGGACGCCTACAAGGAGCTGCTCCCTGACGTCGTCGAGGTCCTGGGAGCCTCGAACCCGGAGGCCTTCGATGTCCGTCTCAGTATCGCGTGGTGGCAGAGTATGGCGGGCGACGCCGCAGGCGCGGTCGACGCGCTCAGCGAACTCCTTGCCGACCAAGCACTCATCCAGGGCCCGGAACACATCGACACCCTTCGGACCCGGACGCAGCTGGCTCGTTGCCGTGGCCAGGCCAATGACCCGAGCGGTGCCGTCGCCGAACTGGTGGAACTCTTCGCCGTTCAGACAAGGGTCCTGGGCCCCGACGATGTCTACACCCTTATCACCCGGAACAACATCGCCCGCTACCGCGGTGAGGCAGGAGACATAGCCGGCGCTCTCGCTGAAACCCAGGAGGTCGTAAACGCGCGTTCACGGACCCTCGGCCCAGACCATCCACACACCCTCGCCAGCAGGGAGGGTGCCGCCATCTGGCAATGGAAGTCTGGTGCCCGAGACAGCGCTACCGCAGCACTCAAATCGCTTCTCGATGACAGGGTTCGAATTCTAGGAGCCGATCACCATCACACCCTGCTCACTCGCCACAAGCTTGCCCGTTGGCGAGCCGAGATCGGAGACTCCGACAGTGCCGTCGCGGCATTCCAACAGCTATTCGCAGATCAGGTGCGCGTACTCGGCCCTGACCACCCCGAGACCCTGGCCACCGAGGCTGAACTCGCGCACCTACCGAAACGGGCCGCCGATCCGGCCGAATAGACCGTCAAAGGCGTCCTAGCGCGGCGGATCCAGGCTGTGGGGTCTCGGTCTGCCCGGTTGCGGTCGGATGGCAAGATCCGCCCGTGATCGATGACGCTGACTTGTCCGACGCCATGACCAGTCCGGATCTCACGGAGGCCCGCCCGTGAGGGCGGTCATCGTCGCGGCGGCGGTCGCGTTCGTCGTCTCCCTGTTCGGCACGCCGGTGGCGATCCGGGTCTTCACCGCGCTCAAGGCCGGACAGCCGATCCGTTCCCTCGGGCTCGCCTCGAACGAGGGCAAGACGGGCACCCCCGCGATGGGTGGCGTCGTGTTCATCGTGGCGACCCTCCTCGCGTACGTCGCCGGGCACTTGGCGCTGACCACGCTGCCCAAGCGGCAGATCGCGCAGGAGTTGCCGACCATGACGGCCCTCGTCCTGCTCGGCCTGTTCGTCTTCTGTGGGGCGATCGGCTTCGTCGACGACTTCCTCAAGGTGCGCCGGCGTAACTCCGACGGCCTGTCCGCACGGGTCAAGCTGCTCGGCCAGGCGATCGTCGGCGGCGGGTTCGGTGTCGCCGCGCTCTACGAGGCGAGTACCAACGGACAGACCGTGGCCAGCGAGCACATCTCGTTCATCCGGGACATCAGCTGGCTGGACGTCGGCAAGGTCGGCTCGGTGATCGTGTTCGTCTTCGTGATCACGGCGATGTCGAACGGCGTGAACCTCACCGACGGGCTCGACGGCCTGGCCACCGGCGCGTCGACCCTGGTGCTCGGCGCGTACGCGCTGATCGGGTACTGGCAGTACCGGCACTGGTGCGCCGACGAGACGTACGCCCGCGCGAACGACTACTGCTACCAGGTCCGCGATCCCCTGGAGATCGCCATGATCGCGGCCGCGGCGGCCGGCGCCTGCGTGGGCTTCCTGTGGTGGAACACCTCCCCGGCGCGGATCTTCATGGGTGACGTGGGCGCGCTCGGGCTCGGCGCCCTGATCGGCGGGCTCGCGGTGGCGACCCGGACCACGCTGCTCTCGATCCTGATCGGCGGGCTCTTCTTCATCATCACGGTCACCTGGGTGATCCAGATCGTGTCGTTCCGGACCACCGGCAGACGTGTCTTCCGGATGGTGCCGCTGCACCACCACTTCGAGCTGGCCGGGTGGAGCGAGGCCAACATCGTGGTCCGATTCTGGATCGTGGCCGGCGTCTGCGTGGCGGTCGGCCTGGGCCTGTTCTACTCGGATTTCCTGGCGGCCGTCGGATAGGCCACCGAACGTCAGGGCAGTTACAAGCATCGATCACCTGGTAACGTCGACGCCCGCAATCATCCATAAAGGATCTACGGGGGATCGATGTCGAGGATGCGAGTACTGGCCGCCCTTGTCGTCACGGCGGTCGTCGGGGTGATGCTGCCCGCGGCGGCGGCCTCGGCCGCGACGCCGCTGCGGGCGAACATCTCCTGCGACGCGGAGACCGGCGAGATCTCCACCTGGGTCTCCGGCACGTTGTTCGCGCCGGGCCCGGCCAAGCCGGTGGCCGTCGAGTTCCAGCGCCGCACCGGCGTGCGGGTGACGGCCACCGCCAAGACGACCCTGTCGCCGATGGCGCAGCCCTTCAAGGTCACCGCCACGTCCACGACCGCGGGCGACATCAGCGCGGTCGGCTACACCGGCGCCTTCGACCCGGTGACCGCGCTCTTCTACCGCGAGCAGCTGACCGTGACCTTCAAGGACCCGGCGACCGGCGCCTACTACACCACCCGCGAGGCCACCTGCGACTACGATCAGCGGACCACGGTGGCGCTCACCTGCGACCCGGTGGCCGGGACCGTGACCGCCGTCGTCAACGGCGTCAACGGTAGGGCGGGCGACACGATGGGCGGCGGGTCCGCGTCGCGGGTCTCCTACCACATCGTGACGATCAGCCAGGCGCGGCCGAACGAGCCCGGCTTCCGCGGCGAGTCGCTCGGCGGCGCGTGGGACGTCGAGCACCGGGTGACCAAGGCCGCCGACGGCAGCTGGGCCGACACGGGTTACGTGCACACGATCACCAGCAACCCGTATCGCTACGCCGAAGAGGTGACGGTCGGCGTCTTCGACGCGTACGGCGCCCGCGTCGGCACCGCCACCGGTGCGTGCACCCTGTTCGACGGTTCGCAGACTCCCTGAGTCAGCGAAGGCTGGAGCGCTCAGTCGGGGAGAGGCGGAGGTGTTCGGTCCTCGTCACCTCCGCCGGGACGTCCACGTGCAGGGGTGACCGGGTGAGCCACAGGAGAGCGTGCTCACCCTCGCGGACCGGCAGCGCGGGGAAGTCGTTCGCGGCGTACTCGGTTCGCAGCACCGCCACGGTATCCGGCGGGCGCGCGGCGGGGTCGGGGAACGGGCCGGACCAGTACCAGATCGTCGCGTGCAGGATCGAAGCCGGGCCGGCGTCGCCGCGGTCGGACACCGGGACCGCGACGATCTCGCGGAGCAGCAGGACGTCGTCGGAGTCGAGCATCGTGGCGTTCGCGGCCGGCCCGTGCTCGGCCCACACCGGGCCGGTGTAGAAGGCGGTCAGGCCGGCGCGGCGTGAGCGCATGTCGGGGAATCCGCGCAGCCAGACGAACTGGTCGGGCCGGTCGAGATCGCGGAACTGGCCCAGTACCGCCATGCCCAGCTTCTCCTGGGTCTCGACGAATTCGCGGTCGAACAGGTCGATCAGCTCGTCGCGGCGGCCCTCGCGCAGGGCGTAGCGGCGCAGTTCGACGATCACGTCAGGATCCTTTCGAGGACGTCGTGGATGCTCCGGCGCGCCAGCTCCGCCCGGAACGCGTTCGTGGCGTCCTCGTAGAGGTCGGTCAGCACGGGCCGGATCCCGTTTCCGACCGGGCACTGAAGGTTGGGCTCGGAATGGTGGAGAGCGAGCAGCGGCTCCGGTGAGACGGCGAGCCAGACGTCCAGCAGGGTGATCTCGGTCGCCGGTCGCCCGAGGGAGAAGCCCGCGCCGTTGCCGCGGCGCGCGGTCACCAGGCCGGCCCGCTGCAGGTCGCCGAGGCTGCGCCGGACGATGACCGGGTTGGTGTTGACGCTGGCCGCCACCTCTTCGGAGGTGAGGACGTCGCGGCCCCGCCGACGGGCGAGCTCCAGCCACGCCAAGGCGTGAGCCGCGATCGTCACTCTGCTGTTGGCCGCCACTGCGCCAGTGTCGTCCAACCGCCTCGCGAAAGCAACAATCTTTGTTACATCGGTTGTCCGGTGACGGGGGTCGCGCAGACGGTCACATCCGTCTGCTCGCCGGCGGCCAGGCCCGCCTCGCAGAGCCGGCCGCCGTCCTCGCGCAGGTCGAGGTAGAAGCGGGTGGCCTCGCCCTCCTGCCTGAGGCCGTGGATGCGCTCGTCGATGTAACCGAGGTCGTTGAGGGTCTCGCGGACCTTGGCGGGGGTGGGCTTCGAGACCGCCTGCAGCGCCTCGATGATGCGCTGTTCGTGCTGGACGCTCAGGCACCGATCGCGGTCGTTCAACTCCGTCTCGGGCCCGGTCGGGGCGGCGGGCTCGATCGGGTCGGTCGGGGGAGTCTCGCCGGGGGCGAGGCTGTGCTGCCCGACCGGACCGGTCGGCTTCTTGGCGGTCGGTCGCGGCGCGGCCCCGGCGGTGGAAGGGCACGGCTGCGCGACCTCGTCGAGCATCGCCGCGAACGCCGCCTGCTCGGGCGACGCCGATGCGGCAATCGCCTCGGCGTCGACGCTCCCGCCCGGCCCGCCGCCACTCGGCTGGCCGCCGGCGCAGCCGGAGAGCGCCAGAGCGGCAAGGGTGGCGACTGCCAGGACGCGGCCGCGGTGGGTGAGAGCGCCGTTGAACGCGGGGAAATGTGTCATGCACGGAGTCTCCGGTCCGCGCCCGGCACCCCGCATGAGCATGCCTGCTCAGGTAATCGGACGCCCGGACTGAGTACTGGCCTCAACGTCCGGAGTGGATGGTGGCCGGCGCGGGAACTTCTCGAGATTTCTTTTGGCCGGCGGCAACCTGCGGGCCGTGTATCGCATGTACCCGGGTGTAAGCGAAGAGCGCCACGATCCGGGGGACCCTGAAATGCCTGCACGTCACCGTCTTCTGCTGCCCGTCACCGCCATCCTGTTCGGACTCGCCGCGTGCAGTTCCACACCGAATCCCGCTCCGCTCTCGGCCGCTCCGCCCTCAGCTGCTCCCGCCCCAGCCTCATCCGCTCCGGCCCCGGCCACTTCGCGGGCCACGGAGGTCGGCTGTCCCTCGGCGAAGACCCTCGAGGAACTGGTCGACCTGCCGAAGGGCTGGCACTTCGTGCCGTCGAGCGTGGAGTGCTGGAAGAGCTGGGCGACGGCCGACCCGGAGGGTCCGACCCCCGGCGACGGCGTCTACCTGTTCCACTACAAGACCGGCACGGGATGGCGGTACCACAGCCAGGGCAGCGGATACGACTGCGCGGATCTGGGGATCACCGCCGGTGACCCGCCGTTCTGCCACTGACCGTGACGGCGGTGACCGGTGCGGCGCGCTGGTCCGCACCCGCTACGGTGTGCGGCCTGGACGAATCTTCGGCACAGGAGGAGCGCGGGCGGCGCATGTCGAACTCCGTTGACGATCTCTTCTGCGACTTCGTCCGGACCAGGTCGCCCGCGCTGCTGCGGACGGCGTTTCTGCTGACCGGTGACCGGCACCTGGCCGAGGACCTGGTCCAGGACGCGCTGGCCCGCACCCACCGGGGCCGGCACCGGCTTGGCGATCCCGGACACTTCGAGGCGTACGCCCGAACGGCCATGTACCACCAGCATGTGAGCCTGTGGCGACGGCGCAAGCTTGCCGAGTTCATGCCGGGCGAACTGGCCGACGTGGTCCAGCCCGGCAGCGACCACGCGCGCCGTACCGATCTGAAGCTCGCCTTGCATGAGGTCCTCGCCCAGCTCACCCGGCGGCAACGTGCCGTGCTGGTGTTGCGGTTCTTCGAGGACCGCAGCGAGTCCGAGGCCGCGGACCTCCTGCACTGCTCGGTCGGCACGATCAAGAGCCAGACCAGCAAGGCACTGGCCCGCATCCGGAAGATGGCACCCGAGCTGCTCTCGGCCGTGCTGGAGGACGCCTGATGACCGACGACTTCGGGCCACTGCGCCAGGCCATGTCCGACCTGGCCGAGCACGGCGGCGGCACCGACCTGTACGAACGATCCCTGCGCAAGTCGCGGCAGTCGCAACGGCGTACGGCGGCCGCCGCGGGTGCGGCGGTGACGTTCGCCGTCACCGGCACGGTCGCGGTCGTCTTCGCCGGCGTCGACGGGCCGGGTCCGTCGGCGCTGGCGACGAGTCGGGCGCCGCAACCGAGCGTCACCACGACTTCGGCGGCACCCACCGCCGCACCGACCTCCGCGTCACCGAGCACGAAACCGCCGTCATCGCCACGGACCAGCAGCCGTCCCGCCACATCCGGCTGTCCCACCGCGAAGACCCTCGAAGGGCTGGCCGACCTGCCGAAGGGCTGGCATTTCGTGCCGTCGAGCGTGAAGTGCTGGAACGGCTGGGCGACGGCCGACCCGGAGGGCCCGACGCCCGGCGACGGCATCTACCTGTTCCACTACAAGACCGGCACGGGATGGCGGTACCACAGCCAGGGCAGCGGATACGACTGCGCGGATCTGGGGATCACCGTCGGTGACCCGCCGTTCTGCCAGCTGGACTAGGGATCGCAGCTGCCGGAGCCCGGCTACGGCCGGGTGCTGCCGCGCCGCTGCGCCGGCCCGCGACGGTTCCGGTCGTGGCCTGAAGTGCGCTGTCGTGGCTCGCTGTTGGCCAGGGCGCGCTGCCGCAGCTCGTCGGCGGCCTCAGGATCACCGAGCGCGGCGGCTCGGCGGTACCAGGCGAGTGCGCCGCGGTGGTCGTCCAGCTCGTCGCAGGCCACCGCCGCGCAGTAGGCGGATTGCCCGTCGAGGTTCTCGGCATCGGCCTCCCACGCGGTCAACGCCTGCCGGTACCGGCGTTTCGCCTCGCGGAGGTCACCCGCCTCCTCCAGCTCGATCGCGAGGTTGTACGCACAGTAGGCGTGACCGCTGTCTGCGCCGGCCACCCACATCACCAGTGCCTCCGGGCTACGCCCGGTTCGACCCAGTAGCAGGGCGAGGTCGTTGCGTGACTCGAGGTCGCCGCAGGCGACAGCCACCCGGTACCAGTATTCGGCCTCGTCGTCGTCGCCCGCGCACTCGTGTCGATCGGCGAGGACACTTGCGCTGATGGCGTGACCGCCCTCCGCCGCGGCGACGAGCAGGGGCCGCGCCTCCTCGTAGCGCTCTGTGCGGACGAGCAGGTGGGCGAGCCAGGCCCCGCCCAGATGGTCGCCGCCCGAGGCCGCCGCCCGGAACCAGCGCTCGGCCGCCTCATCCTCGCCGCGTTTCTCGTACAGCACCGCGGCGTTGCGGGCGCCGAAGACGTCCCCGGCCTCCGCCGCGGCCACGAAGAACGTCAGCGCCTCCTGTTCACGACCCGCCTCGTGGAGGAATGCCCCGAGGTTGTTCAGCGCCTGCGGATCACCGGCGCTCGCCGCCACCCGGTGCCAGCGCTCCGCCTGAGCGTCGTCGCCCACCTGCTCCAATTCCAGGGCCAGGTTGTACGCGTCGACGAGGTCGCCCCGCAGCGCCCCGGCCTGCAACCGCTGGATCTTGCGACGCTGCGCCTTCGGAAAGCGTTTCATGCTCGCACCGACATGGTCCGCGCCGACCGGACACCCGCGGCAGCGGCTTGCCGGATCATGAAGACACCTGGCTCACGTTGCGCATGATGCCGCACAGCGGTACCGGAGACAACAGCGCGGCGTGCTTGTGCCGGGCAGGTAGGCATTCCATGATCAAGCTGATGGGGAAGCACAACGCCCGCGGCGGAGGTCTGGTGCCGCTGGTCCAGGTCGTGGTGGTGCTGGCCCTGCTCGGCGCGGCGTATGCCGCCCACGTCTGGGTGGCACCGCGGATTCTTCGTCTGGTCTGCCAGGCGACGGACTGTGCACCCCGTGCCGTCGCGGTGGCCGGCTGGGCGACGATCGCCGCCGTTCCCGCCGCGATCGGCCTGGTCGTTCTGGCGGACCGCTACACCGACGGATGGCGGCACTGGCTCACCATCGCGATGGCGGCGCTGCTCGCGGCCCCGGGCGTCTGGCTGATACCGGGTCGCCGTGACAGCGGGTACGCCTGGGACGCCTTCGCGGACGCGCCTGGTCTGGACACCTACCGCGCGGGCGTGCACCTCGCCCGCACGGTCCTTGTCGTCGCCGGACTTCTCTACGGGATATGTAGCCTGCTCGCGTTGTTCGCCGAATCGACCCATCCCGCCCGGCATCGTTGCTACGTACTGGCCGGGCGGACCGTGATCGGCCTCGCGGGTGCCGGAAGCCTCGCCGCATTGCTGGTCTGGCCTCCCGCATGACAGGCGCAGCCGCGAGGCGGGTGATGCTCGTGTGGCCCTCTGCGCGCAACAGCTCTTCAAGGCGAGAGGGCGACCGGTTTAGCCGTCCGGCGGCCGGGAAGCCAAGTGGTCATGCGGATCGGATACAAGCTGATGGCCGAGGCGTTCGGCCCGAAGGAACTGATCGACCAGGCGCTGCGAGCCGAGCGAGCCGGGTTCGACTTCGTCGAGATGAGCGACCACTTCCATCCCTGGCTGGACGTGCAGGGGCACTCGCCGTTCGTGTGGGACGTGCTGAGCGCGGTCGCCGCGCGTACCCGTGATCTGGGCTTGGCGACCGGCGTGACCTGCCCGAGCGTGCGTTACCACCCGGCGATCGTGGCCCAGGCCGCGGCCACCCTGGCGATCATCTCGGACGGCCGGTTCACCCTCGGCGTCGGTTCGGGGGAGCGGCTCAACGAGCACGTGATCGGGCAGGGTTTCCCGAGCGTGCGGGGCCGGCAGGAGCGCCTGCGCGAGGCGTTGGAGATCATCAACCTGCTGTGGCAGGGCGGCTATCGGTCGTACGAGGGCAAGCATCTGCAGCTCGAGGACGCCCGCGTCTTCGACCTGCTGCCGGACCGGCTCCCGGTCATCGCCGTCGCCGCCGGCGGCAAGGAGGCGGCCAAGCTGGCCGCCAGCCACGGCACCGGCCTGTTCGCGACCGAGCCACGCAAGGACCTCATCTCGGCCTACACCGACGCGGGCGGTGCCGGTCCCCGGTACGCCGAGGTGGCGATGGCCTGGGCCGCCGACCCGGACGACGGGGTGAAGGCCGCGTTGAGGACCGCGCCGTGGGCGGTGCTCGGCTGGAAGGTGATGACCGAGTTGCCGAACCCGGCGAACTTCGAGGCCGCCGCCGCGCCGGTGACCGAGGAGGACATCCGCGCGCAGTTCGCCAACGGCGCCGACCCGCAGATCTACGTGAACGCCGTGCGAACCTACGCGGACGCCGGATTCGACCACGTCGTGCTGATGAACGCGGGCCCCGACCCGGACGGCTTCATCGACTTCTACGCCGAGAAGCTGCGCGACCAGCTCAGCACGCTGTAGGAGAAGTCGTCAGGTGCTGAGCCGGTCCCAGTAGCGCAGCTGCCCACACCGGTCGAGGAAGGCTGCGGCGGAGTGCCCGCCGGCGCCGATGCGCAGGAAGCCGTCGTCGAGGGAGTCGGAGAGGCCGGCCGCGGCGAACAGCGGCGCGGCGTCGTCGGTGTAGGCGACGAACTTGGCGTGCGCGTTGGCGTCGCTGACGAAGTCCCGGGCCACCGGGAGGCGTGCCAGTTGCGCGGCGGCGTCCTTGGTGGCGAGGATCGCGACGGCGTCGTAGAGGACCGAGGGCGCGCCGTCGAGCTTCTGGTCGGCGACCACGTGTGCGCCGTCGCTGAGGTCGGCGCCGCCGACCACCGGCGCGATGATCTCCACGGTGACTCCGGCGGCCTCGGCCGCCGCGCGTACCTCGGCGAGCAGGGCGGCGTCGGTGCCGTCGGTGATCAGGACGCCGAGCTTGCGTCCGGCGAAGTCGTGCGGGCCGTTGGCGAGAATGGACAGCGCGGGCGACGGGGCCAGGTCGCGGACCGGTTCGCGTGCGGGCGCCAGGCGGTCCGGCAGGCCGGACAGCCCGAGCCCACGGGCGATCTCGGCGGCGAAGTCCTCGTCGACGTTGCGCAGCCCGGCGACCATCCGGCTGCGGATGTCCACCCGGTTGACCTTGCTCAGTTCGAAGACGTACGCGTCGGCGATGTGCCCGCGCTCGGTCGGGGTCTGGCTGAGGTAGAACTGGCGTGCCTGGCTGTAGTGGTCGGCGAAGCTCTCCGGGCGCAGCCGCCGCTTGGCGCCGCCCGGCGTACCGGGGTAGCTGGCGAAGCCGCGGTCCGGGTCCTCCCGGGGTCCGCCGGTCTCCGCGGGCCAGGAGTTGGGTTCGTAGTTGGCGCGACCCGGTGGGTTCGCCAGGGCCATGTGGCCGTCCTGCTGGAAGTGCGCGACCGGGCACCGGGGCGCGTTGACCGGCAGGCTGGTGAAGTTCGGGCCGCCGAGGCGCTTGAGCTGGGTGTCGAGGTAGGAGAAGTTCCGGCCCTGCAGCAGCGGGTCGTCGGTGAAGTCGATGCCGGGCACGATGTTCTGCGTGCAGAAGGCGACCTGTTCGGTCTCGGCGAAGAAGTTGTCGACCACCCGGTCGAGCACGAGCCGGCCGACCCGCCGGACCGGGACTTCCTCCTCCGGGATGATCTTCGTCGGGTCCAGGACGTCGAAGGCGAACCGGTCGGCGAAGTCGTCGTCGAACAGCTGCAGGCCGAGTTCCCACTCGGGGAAGTCGCCGTTGCCGATGGCGTCCCAGAGGTCGCGGCGGTGGAAGTCCGGGTCCGCGCCGTTGATCTTCACTGCCTCGTTCCACAGGACCGACTGCAGGCCGAGCTTCGGCTTCCAGTGGAACTTGACGTAGGTGCTGCGGCCGCCCGCGTCGACCAGGCGGAAGCTGTGCACGCCGAAGCCCTCCATGAACCGGAAGGAGCGGGGGATGGCCCGGTCCGACATGGTCCACATCAGCATGTGTGTCGACTCGGGCATGAGCGAGACGAAGTCCCAGAAGTTGTCGTGTGCGGTCTGCGCCTGCGGGAAGCCGCGGTCGGGCTCCGGCTTGGCGGCGTGGATGAGGTCCGGGAATTTGATCGGGTCCTGGATGAAGAAGACCGGGATGTTGTTGCCGACCAGGTCCCAGTTCCCCTCCCGGGTATAGAACTTCACGGCGAAGCCGCGCACGTCGCGGGCGAGGTCGGCGGAGCCCTGGCTGCCGGCGACGGTGGAGAACCGGACGAACGCCTCGGTGCGTTCCCCCGCGCGCTGGAACAGGTCGGCCCGGGTGAGGTCGCTCAGCGACTCGTACGTCTCGAAGAAGCCGTGCGCGCCGTACCCGCGGGCGTGTACCACCCGCTCCGGGATGCGTTCATGATCGAAATGGAAGATCTTCTCCCGGAAGTGGAAGTCCTCCAGTGCGGCGGGCCCGCGCTCACCGACCCGCAGCGTGTTCTGGTCGTCGCCGACCACCACACCCTGCTGCGTGGTCAAACTCGGTCGTCCCGCCCCGGCCACCTGATGCGTCTCGCCGCCGGAACCTCGGACAGTGCGCTGCTCGTCCATCGAAGCCATCCCTCCGCTTCCCTCGATCTGGCGAGCTATTTACCCCGCTCCTGGCGTTATCCACGCAAAAGCACAACTTTCCTGCAGCCGGCCGGGCGCGGCGGTGATCAAGGTTCGAAACGCATACACCTCCCGCCGTGCGGGTATCCGGCGCCCATGGCTACGAAAAAGGGGCATCCCCTGGATGCCGGAGACCGCAACAAGATGTCGGGCAGCACCTTCGCGTTTCCCCGGGTGCGCAAGGAGCCGCTCAACGACGCCCGCCACGTGCGGAACGCGATCGCCCGCTTCGACCAGGTCCAGGACGTCAGCGACCGGGAACGCGACGAGGCGTTCCGGCGGATCAAGAAGGCCGCCGCGAGGTTCGGCGTCGAGGTCACCGAGTCGAGCTGGCGTGAGCTCGGCAAGCCGACCAGGAGCATGAAGTCGTCGAGCAAGCCCCGCGACGGCGCGTCCAAGGCCGACCTGTACGCCGAGGCCAAGCGCCGCAACATCGAAGGCCGCTCCTCGATGACCAAGGCCCAGCTGCAGCACGCCCTGCGAAATCAATAGAGCTCGGCGCGGTTCCGACGGCTCAGGCCGGGCGGGTGGCCGTGAGAAGAACGGCCGCGATGCGCTCGGCGTGCGCGTAGGCGGGGCCGTCGAGTTCCTC
Source organism: Actinoplanes sp. NPDC049668 (assembly GCF_044465445.1). Classification (NCBI taxonomy): domain Bacteria; kingdom Bacillati; phylum Actinomycetota; class Actinomycetes; order Micromonosporales; family Micromonosporaceae; genus Actinoplanes; species Actinoplanes sp. NPDC049668. The sequence goes on along the minus strand of NZ_JBITLR010000002.1, from coordinate 1,134,084 downwards.
GCCGTAGACGTCGGGATCCACCTCCCGATACGTCCAGAGCAGGTCGGTGCCGGCGAGCCGTTCCTCGGCCGCCCGCAGGAGCGGGTCTCGCCCGCCGATGATCGGAGTTCCGCTGAACAGCACCAGCGAGCCCGCCGGTTCCAGCCGGGCGACCGCCGCGTCGACGATCGCCAGCGACAGCCCGTGTCCGTCCTTCCCGCCGCCGTCACGGTAGGCGCGCCCCGCCGGGTCGATCATGAACGGCGGGTTCGAGATGATCAGGTCGAAGCGGCCGTCGACCCCGTCGAGCAGGTCGCCGTGTGCGGCCCGCACGCCGCCGGTGCCGGCCAGCGCGCTGTTCACCCGCGTGAACCTCAGGGCGACATCGTTGATGTCGACGGCGAGGACCTCGGCGTCGGGGGCCCGCTTGGCCACGGCGATCGCCCCGGCGCCGGTGCCGCATCCGATGTCCACCACGCGGCGCGGCGGCAGGTCGCGGGCCCGGACGTGCGCGATGGCGGCGTCCGCCATCCGGTAGGTGTCGGGACCGAAGAACACCGCGTCCCGTGCCGTCGTCGGGAAGGCCGAGTGCACGAACAGCTCCGAGTCGAAGCAGGAGAAGCGGACCAGGCTGCGCCAGTCGTCGCCGTCGCGGACCAGCACGCCGGCGGTGTCCATCAGCTCCGTGACCCGCTCGGGCAGCACGCCGGGTCCGAACGGGCGGCTCCAGCCCAGGACATCGCGCAGGCTTTCGGCGTGGGCGTTCTCCGGACGGCGGTTGACGCGGGCGTGTGTGGCCGGCGTGACGGTGGTGAAGGTGTAGCGCCGTTCCCGCAGCAGAACGCCCAGCCCCAGCAGTGCGGAGTCGGTCTCCGGCCGCACGGTTTCCGTGGTCGTCATGATCAGGGCCGTAGTGAAGATCTTCCGGCGTGCCACGAATCGAGCACGGCCCGCGCCCAGCAGGCGTCGAGGGCCAGGGCGGAGCGGGCACCGAACAGCACGTCGCCGGCGAGCTCCGGCTCCGCCCGGGCGAACGAGCCGCAGAGGTCGTGCGCGGCGATCTGTGCGTGCACCGCGTCCGCCTCGACGTGTTCGTCGTAGTACGCCGTGGCCCGCGGGTCGCCGCCGAGGCGGCGCAGCCCGTTGCCGTAGGCCCGGTTCGGCAGGCACGACGTCATCTCGTACGCGGCGAGGTGGCCGATCAGCGCGCCCCGGTGGCGGCGGTGCAGGCCGAACAGGGACATGAGGTTGTTGGTGGCGAGCGTGGCGGCGCCGACGGTGTCCACGTACGCCCCGTAGGCCAGGTCGAGGTCGAACCAGCGCATGGTCTGCTTGAACAGCTCCTGGTGCATCCTGTCGACGGCGCCGCCGCCGTACTCGTCGAGCTGGATCTCGATGAGCGCGGCCTTGGGCCGACCCTCCAGCCGGGGAATGGCCCAGCTGTGCGGATCGGCCTCGCGCAGCTGATAGATCGAACGGTGGGTGACGAACTCGCGGAACTGCGCCCGGGTCGCCCGCCCGCGCAGATATCCGGACAGTGCCGGCCCGTCGTCGGCGGCGACCAGCGCGGCCAGCCGCGCGGGCACGGTGGCCGGGTCGATCGGCGATGGCGGCCTGACGAGCGCGTGCAGCATGTTCTCGAAGTGTGCCTCGGCGGCGGCGCGCAGTCGTAGCAGGTCCGGATCCCACTCCCAGGCGTCGTCCACGCCGTCCCAGCCGCGGTAGGCCAGCTCGTAGCAGACGAACAGGGTCAGCTGGAGGTCGTCCTCATCGTCGAAGACCGGCGCGACGGGAAGCGCGGCGCCCTCGCCGCCGATCTTGTCGATCAGGGCCGCGGAGACCTGGCCACGGGCACGAGGGAGCTTCATGTTTCATGACTTGCCCGGTATATCAGCACGTAAACGATGTTTCCGCCCCGCGAACCGGGGGATGCCGATGGGTATGTCAGCCACCATCGTGCCTTACCAGGACGGACCCTTGATCGTGCGCGGCGACTTCGAACTGCGCACCCCGGACGGCGAGCGGATCGATCCGGGCCGCGCAAGCGTCGCGCTGTGCCGCTGCGGCAAGTCCGCGATCAAGCCGTTCTGCGACGGTACCCACACGGTGATCGGCTTCCGTGCGGGCACCGAGCGGGACACCCCCAGTCCCCGATGACCGTGCAGTGACGACAGATCAGGCCGGTGTGGTTTCAGGGGGTGTCGCCGCGGCGGGTGGGCCTGCGCCGGATCCGGTCGGTGTCGGCGGTGACGGCGTCGATCTGTGCGGCCAGGTCGGGGTGGTGCGCCAGGTTGTGGTGGATGGCCGCGAGCAGGGCCGGCAGGGCGGAGGCGTCCGGGTCGCCGAGGGCCTCGTGCAGTCGGACCAGGGAGGCGGAGGCGGCCTCGCCGAGGTCGGTCAGGGCGGTGATCTGTCCGGCGAGGCGGCGCAGGTCGGCGGTGTTGTCGTTGGCCCACCGTGCGACGGCGCGGTTCGCGGCGCGGCGGTCGCGTTCCGCCTGTACGCGGGCATCGCGGGTGTCGTCCGGCCCGTGCGTGGCGGCGGCCGCGCCGCGCAGGTAACGCCGTTCGGCGGCCTGGCGGCTGGCGACACCGAGCGCGGGGGCGAGGGCCTGCCAGGAGATCCCGGTGGCGCGGGCGGCGGCGACCAGGATCGGCTCCAGGCCGGCGAGTTCGGCCTGGGCCCAGCGCAGCAACACCAGGGCGTTGAGCAGTTCGGCCGCGGTCACCGGGGCGCTGTCGGGGGAGGGGTGCGCGGCGGCGTGGGCGGTGGCGGCGATCGCGGCGGTGACGACGGCGAGGTCTCCATGCTCGGGATCGGAAGGTGTGTCGTCCATCGGTCGGCCCCTCTCCATGTGTCATCGGTTCGATGACGAACTACTTGTCATCTGTACGATGACGTGATAGAAAGACGGTATCGCGCATTGACCCTGAAGTCGAGACCGTAGGAGGTGGCACCATGTTGATGCGCAGCGAACCCTTCACCGAGGTCAACCGGCTCGCCCAGCAGCTGTTCGGGACGCCCGCCGGGACCTGGTCACGCCCGTCGACGATGCCCGTCGACGCGTTCCGCAACGGCGACGAGTTCGTGATCGCCTTCGATCTGCCCGGTGTGGACGCCGAGGCGATCGACATCGACGTGGAACGCAACGTGCTGACTGTGCGCGCCGAGCGCCGCCCCATCGACCTGGGCGAGCAGGCCACGGTCCAGCTGAGCGAGCGTCCGCTGGGCATGTTCTCGCGGCAGCTGTTCCTCGGCGACGCCCTGGACACCGACCGGATCGACGCCGCTTACGACAACGGCGTGCTGGTGCTGCGGATCCCGATCGCCGAGAAGGCCAAGCCCCGCAAGATCACCGTGGCCGGCCGGCAGCAGGCCGACCAGAAGGTGATCACCGGCTGACGGAAACGGACGTGGCGGGCGGTGATCGGCGCCGGTTCCGCCCGCCCCGTCCGGGTCAGGGCTTGAGGACGACCTTGACGCAGCCGTCCTTCTTCTTCTCGAAGATCTCGTAGCCGCGCGGGGCGTCCTCCAGCGGCATCCGGTGCGTGACCAGGTCGTCCACGCCGAGCGGGTCGTCGTCGCCGGTGAGCAGCGGCATGATGTCGTCCACCCAGCGCTTCACATGTGCCTGACCCATCCGCAGGGTGACGCCCTTGTCGAAGAGGTCCATCATCGGGAACGGGTCGGCGTTGCCGCCGTACACGCCGATGATGGAGACGGTGCCCGCGCGACGGACGCTGGAGAACGCGGTGCGCAGGGCCGCCATCCTGTCGACGCCCATCGTCTCGGTGGCCTTGCGGGCCAGTGGATCGGGGAGCAGGCCGGCGGCCTTGATAGCCGCACCCTGCCACGGAGAGCCGTGTGCCTCCATGCCGACGGCCTCGATGACGCTGTCGGCGCCGCGGCCGGCGGTCAGGTCGAGGATCGCGGCCGGTACGTCGTCGACCGTGCTGTCGTCGACGACCTCGATGCCGTTGCGCCGGGCCATCGCGAGGCGCTCGGGGACGCTGTCGACCGCGATCACCCGTTCCGCGCCGAGGTGGCGGGCGATCCGGGCGCTCATCTGGCCGATCGGGCCGAGGCCGGTCACCGCGACCGTGCTGCCGGGTGCGATGTCCGCGAACTCGGCGGCCTGCCAGGACGTGGTGAGCACGTCGGAGAGGAAGAGGTAGCGCTCGTCCGGGTGGCCGTCGGGGACCTTGATCGGGCCGAACTGCGCCTGCGGTACCCGCAGGTACTCGGCCTGGCCGCCGGGGACCTGGCCGTAGAGCTTGGTGAAGCCGAACAGCGACGCACCCTTGTGCTGGTCGGTGACCTGGGTGGTCTCGCACTGGGCGTAGTAGCCGCGGGTGCACATCCAGCAGTGGCCGCAGGAGATGTTGAACGGGATGACCACCCGGTCGCCGGGTCTGATGTGGGTGACCTCGGCGCCGACCTCCTCGACGATGCCCATCGGCTCGTGCCCGAGCACGTCGCCCTTGTCGATGTACATGCCGAGCACGTTGTACAGGTGCAGGTCGGAGCCGCAGATGGCGGTGGAGGTGATCCGTACGATGGCATCGGTCGGCTCTTGGATCTTGGGGTCTGGCACGGTCTCGACGGACACCTTCGCGGTGCCCTGCCAGGTCAATGCGCGCATGGCCGCACGCCTCCCGTCAGAAATGTGTCGTCCCTGCATCCATGCCCCGAGATCCGCCGACTATCCCTGCGTTCGGAGGCATTCGTCGGGAACTGTGCTGTTTATTCAGCCGTGACAGGGGTATGCCGGATCGTCGCCCGCCCTTTCTGTCGGAGGAACTCATGTCCACGGACGCCATCGTCATCCTCAAGAATGACCACAAGACGATCAAGAAGCTGTTCCGCGAGTTCGAGAACGCCGGCGAGAACGCCGCCGCGGCCAAGGGCCGCATCGTCACGCGGATCATCGAAGAGCTGACGGTGCACACCTACCTCGAGAACGAGGTCATGTACCCGGAGGTCCGCAAGCTGCTGCCGGATCTCGAGGACGACGTGCTGGAGTCGTACGAGGAACACCACGTCGCGGACGTGCTGTGCGCGGAACTCGCCGCGATGGATGCCGGCGACGAGCGGTTCGACGCCAAGACGACGGTGTTGATCGAGAACGTCACCCACCACATCGACGAGGAAGAGCAGGACTGGTTCCCGAAGGTGCGCGAGGGGCTCGGCCGCAAGCAGCTGCAGGAGCTGGGCGCCCGGATGAACGACCTGCGGGAGAAGGCCCCGCGCAGCCCGGCGCAGCCCTCAGCGCTCAAGAAGGCCGTCGACGCCGTCGTCGCCTGAGGTCAGCGCCGCGTCGGCGTCCGGCTCAATAGGGATCGCCGGTGCCGGGTAGCCGGCCGTGCGCCAGAGCGAGGAGCCGCCCGGGCAGCCGCGGATCCGGGGAGAGCGGCGGGCTCGGCGCACCCGCCCGGTCGGCGATTCCGGCGACCAGCTCGCGCAACGCCGTCACGGCGTCCCACCGCGGCCGCCACCCGAGCTCCGAGGTCGCCCGGCCACACCACATCAGCGGCGCCTTCAGCGCCAGGTGGACCCAGCCGGCGTCGATCGGTTGCAGCCGTAGCCACCAGCTGAGTGCCGCGGCGCCGGTCAGCGCGGGCCCGGGCACCGGCACGCGTACGCCGTGGAAGACCCGCGCCGCCAGGTCGGCGTCGAGCACCGGTCCGGCCGCGATGTTGAAGGCTCCCCGGACGTCGGTGCGGAGAATCCGGGCGTACGCGTCCGCGACGTCATCGGCGTGCACGGCCTGCAACCGTAGCCTCGGGTGCGCGGGGATCACCGGGACGCGCTGGTGGCGCAGCAGCGGGGCGGGGAGCAGCGGCCCGGCGAAGTACCGCGCGATCTCGGTGCCGGCCGCCCGCTGGAAGATCAGGCCGGGACGGACCCGGACCACCCGCAGGCCCGTCTGCTGCGATTCGACCTCGTCGAGGGTCCGCTCGACGAGTGCCTTGTGCCGGCTGTACGCGGAACGCGGGATACCTCCGCGCGGATAGCTCTCGGTGACGAAGGCGTCCTTGGGGCCGGCCGAGTACACACCGACCGAGGACGCCTGGATCAGCGAGCCCACCGAGGCCTTCAGGGCGGCCCGGACGACCTCCCGGCCGCCGAGCACATTGGTGCGGAACAGGCGCCGGGCGTCGTGGCTGGGCTGGATCTGCCAGGCCAGGTTGACCACCGCGTCCGCGCCGCGGAAGGCGCTTGCCAGCCGCTCGGCCGCTCCGGGGGCCGCGACGTCCACCGAGTGCCACTCGACTTCCCGGTACACGCCGGCCGCTTCCGGAACACGCCGGGCGACACCGACGAGCTCGAGATCGGACTCCGCACGCAGACGGCGCAACAGCGCCGTTCCGGCGTTGCCCGTCGCTCCGACGATCACGATGCGCATGATCTGGAGGTACCCAGCGGGTCGCGACCGAATCCGCCTGCGCGGACCCTCGTAGGGTTGCGGTATGGCACCGGCACGCGTCCTGCTGGTCTTCGGCCGCGGTGTCGTCCGGACGGGCGACGCCTGGGAGCTCACCCCGAGCAGCGTCGCTCGGGTGGACGCGGTCGTGCGGTACGTCGCCGCGCAGGCCTCGCCGGGCGAGATCCGGCCCCGGGTCATCTTCAGCGGCGGCTGGCCGGAGGCGAGCGAGGGTGCCGCGGCGCCGCCGGCCGGCGCGCGCGAGGGCGCACTGATGCTGCGTGCCGCCCGCGCCGCCGGCCTCCATGAGCATGCGGACCTGTACGCCGAGACCCGTTCGCGCAGCACGCTGGAGAATCTGCTACACACCGTCGAGGACGGCTTGCTCGCCGGGCAGGTGTTCGGCCCGTCCCATCCCCTCGGCCTGGTGTCACACGCCTGGCACCTGCCCCGGGTCCGTTTCCTCGCCGGCCGGGTGCTCCGCCTGCGTGGTGCGGCGCTGGTCGACGTGCCGGCGACCGGCGGTGAGGAGCATGGCGACCGGGGACTGTTGCTGGCTGCCCGGTTCGGTTTCCTGTGTGCCCGGCGCGGCGCCGCGCTGCTGCGCAGGGAGCGCCGGATGGTAGCCGTGGCCCATCTCGTACGGAAGCTGAGTCGCCGCCCGTGAGAAACCGGCGTTGAGCGGGTAAGGGACGGTCAACCGACGAAAGTGGGAGGCGACGTGGGCGCGATCGTCCTATTGCCGGTCTACCGGCCGGGGCGGCGTCTGCTGACCCTGATCACCGACTTGCTGGCGGACGGCCGGGATCCGACGGGTGTGGTGGTCGTCGACGACGGCAGCGGGCCGTCCGCCGACCGGGTGCTGGCAGCCGTGCGCGATCTGGGTTGCGTCGTGCTGCGCTACCCCGGCAACAAGGGCAAGGGCGTCGCGCTCAAGCATGGCTTCCGCCACGTGGCCGCCCTGCATCCGGGTGTCGACATGGTGACCGCCGACGGCGACGGGCAGCACCGGGCCGCCGACATCCGCGCCGTGGCTCAGCGGTCCGGCCGCGGCGGGGTCGTGCTCGGCGCGCGGCGCTTCGACCGGATGCCGCTGCGCAGTCGCGTCGGCAACGTCGTCGTCGACATGCTGTTCCAGCGCGTCACGGGCCGTGCGCTCGCCGACACCCAGACCGGGCTGCGCGCGTACCCCGCGGGCCTGCTCACCTGGCTGTGCACGCTGCCCGGCGAGCGGTTCGAGTACGAGATGAACGTGTTGCTGGCGGTCGTGGGCGGTGGCGTGCGCATCGAGGAGGTGCCCATACCGACCATCTATCTCGATGACAACGCGGCGTCGAACTTCGCCGGCCTCGCCGACTCGGCGCGTGTCCTGCGCAGCCTGGCCCGGCACGCCACGCGGCCGGTGCCGGTGGTCAGGTCGTCATGAGGTGTCGGCGTTCGCTCTGCAGCGCGCTCCAGTGGGTGCGGACCGCCTCGGCGCGCAGGGCGACGTCTCGGCGTACCCCGTCGACCAGCTGGAACGACGCGGCCGCGTCGTGGATCGCCCGGTTGAGCTGCTCGCGAATGAGCATGTTGGAGAAGAACACCGCCTGCAGTCCGCCCGGCCGCGCGATCGCGCGCGGGATGTTGCCCAGCGGCTGGGCCAGACCCACGTCGGTCAGCTCGATGTGCAGCACGGCCAGGCAGCGGTCGGCGTTCGACGCCGCCTGACCCACGCCGTCGAGCCAATTCGGCCGGCCCACGCTCAGCGCCCCGCCGAGCAGGTTGTCGGTTGTCTGGCGGCTGGACGCGAGAGCGAGCTGACGTCGCAGCTCGCCCAGGGCGCCGAGCGCGACCTCGGCCGCCCTGCCCGCCTCGTGGAGTTCGCGCAGCTCCGCCTCGGCCCGGCCGCGCTGCTCGGCCAGCGCCAGCAGGCGGGCGGCCTGGGGGCCGCCGCTGCCGAGCAGGTGGCGCTCCTTGTCGTCGACTGCCGCGGCGAACCGGGCCGGCACATCGGCCAGGGCGGTCAGCCGAGCCTCGACCGCCTCGCGTTCCGCCTGGATCGCGGCCAGCCGGCTCTCCCCCTCGGCGACCCGGTAGCGGGCCGCGTCCGCCTCGGTCCGCTCACGGGACAACTCCTCGGCGTACGCGCCGCGCAATGCGGCCAGGGCCCGGGACAGCGAAACGCCCTCCAGCCGCTCTACGTCGCGGAGCTCGCCGGCCCAGCTCTGCCGCAGCTCGGCGACGGCGGCCGCGAGCTCGGCGTGACGCCGGTCCAGCTCGGCGCGCCGGCCCCTGAGCGACTCGGCCTCCCGGAGCAGCCCGGCAAGCTCGACGAGACGCGATTCGATGTTCTCGATCATTGCCCTATCTGAGCAGGTCAGGGCAAGCAGACCCGCGGTTGGACTAGGGTCGGCCGATGCAGTCCACCACCAACGCCGACCTGTCCGTCCTGCTGACCGGTGCGGGTCGGCCGTTGCTGACCTACTACGACGACGCCACGGGCGAGCGGACCGAGCTCAGCGCCGCGGATCTGGGCGGCTGGGCCGCGCGGACCGCGGGTCTGCTGCGCGATGACTGCGGGCTGGCGCCCGGTGCGCACGCCGGGGTCCTGCTGCCGCCGCACTGGCAGACCGCCGCGGTGCTGCTCGGCGCCTGGTCCGCGGGGATCGCCGTCTCATTCCGGCCGTGGGCGCGGGCGGGCCTGCAACCGGCTCCCGATCGAACCCTGGACGCGGTCTTCGTCTCACGCACGCGGCTGGACAGCTGGCTCGAGGAGGTGCCGCCGGCCCGGCACCGCTACGTCCTGAGCCTGGCGCCGGACGGCGAGCGGCCCGACGACGTGCCGGCCGGCTACCTGGACTTCGTCACCGAGGCGCTGCGCCACCCGGAGGACGCCCCGGCATACCTGCCCGTCCGGCAGGATGACGCGGCCGACACCGACGGCACGAGTTATGCGCAGTGGGGCGAGATCGCGCAGGGCGTCGCGGCTTCGCTGAACCTGCGGCCGGGTGACCGCGTGCTGATCGACGCGTCCCAGCGGGAGGAGCCGGTGGGCTGGCTGCTGGCGCCGCTGTCGGCGGGCGCGTCGATCGTGCTCTGCGCCAACCTGGACCGCGGCGTCCTAGACGACCGGATCGCCGCCGAGGGCGTCACCCGCGTCCTGTGACCCGCCGTCGGGATGACGGCGTCGATCACGCCGGCGTCGGCGAGTGAGCCCAGCGTGCGGTCTCGGCGAATTCGGTCAGCTCCGCCGCGGGCAGCGGACGGGCGTACAGGTAGCCCTGGCCGATGCCGCAGCCCAGCGTCCGCAGCTCCGCCGCCTGCGCCGTCGTCTCGACGCCCTCGGCGACCGTGGTCAGGTGCAGCACCTGGCCGAGCCGCAGGATCGCCTCGGCGATGGCCGAGCCCTCGGGCGTGCCGTTCAGCTCCGCCACGAAGCTGCGGTCGATCTTGAGGATGTCCACCGGCAGCCGGGTCAGGTAGTGCAGCGACGAGTAGCCGGTGCCGAAGTCGTCGATCGCCACGCGCACGCCGCGTTCGCGGAACCTGTGCAGCGTGGTGATCCCGGTGTTCTCGTCGACCAGCGCCGACTCGGTGATCTCCAGGACCAGCCGGTGCGGCTCCAGTCCGGTGCGCGCCAGCACATCCAGCACGTCGCGGACCAGCGTCGGCTCCTGTAGCTGCCGTGGCGACAGGTTGACGCTGACGTAGAGACCGTCCCACTCCGCGACCTGGCGGCACGCCGTCTCGAGCACGAACAGGCCGATGTCGGCGATCGCGCCGGTGTGCTCGGCGACCGGGATGAACTCGGCCGGCGACACCACGCCCAGCCTCGGGTGCTGCCAGCGGACCAGCGCCTCGACGCCGACCGGGCGGCCGTCCGCGAGGTCGACCAGGGGCTGGTAGAGCACGTGCAGTTCGCCACGCTCGAGAACGCCGGCGAGGTCCTCCGCCAGCGGGGAGTGGGACGTGCGCCGCTCGGTCATCGACGGGTCGTACAGCTGCACGCCGTGCTTGCCCAGGTGCTTGGCCCGGTACATCGCGATGTCGGAGCGGCGCATCAGCTCCTGTGGGGTGTCGCCGACGCGACCGGTCGAGACGCCGATGCTGGCCCTTACGGCAAGGGTGTCCTCGCCCATGCGTACCGGTGTCGCGGCCGCGCAGGCCAGGATGCGCTCTGCGGCGGCAACCGCGCTCGCCTCGTCGGGCACGTCGATGGCCAGCACGACGAACTCGTCGCCGCCGAGGCGGGCCACCACGTCACCCGTACGCACGCTGGCGCGCAGGATCCGGGCGAACTCGGTCAGCATCGCGTCCCCGGCGGCATGCCCGTACACGTCATTGACCGTCTTGAAGCCGTCCAGGTCGATGAGCAGCAACGCGATGTGCGTGTCCCGGCCCACCAGCTCGGTGAGCCGAGCGTCCATCCCGGACCGGTTGTGCAGGCCGGTCAGCGGGTCCTGCAGCACCATTCGCTGCAGTTCCAGCTCGCGTTCGCGCAGCCGCGTCTCGACCCGCTCGCGGCGTTCGATGTCGTCGCGCAGGGCGGCGGTCGCGGCGTCGACCTTGCCCATCGCCCGGTTCCGTGCGCCCGCCAGCAGACCGACGATCAGGGTCAGCAGCGCGGTGATCGTCATCGCCACCCGGAACGTGGTGCCGCCGACGCCCTGCCGGGTGCCGCGAAGCAGCGCGTCGGTCGGGTACGCCTTGAGGGCCCAGGTGCGCACGCCGGTGGTGACACCCGTGATCCGGTTCAGCGCGGGGGAGTAGTCCCGGGACCGGCCGGCGGAGGCGGAGGCGACCGGCTGCTCGAGGGCGCTGCGCGACTCGAGAAGATCGGCGGCGACAGCGCCGTGCGCCTGCGCCTCGAGCGTCGCGGTCAGCAGGTCGTGGCCGTGCACACCCATGGTGAGCCAGCCGCGGAACTGGTTGCCGGTGCGGTACACCGGCACCGCGAGCCGGAACGAGAGCTGCTGCTGCGCGGCCGGCAGGGCGCGATCGGACAGCAGCACGAACGCGCGGCTGACCGCGAAGCCGCCGAAGGTCCGGGAGTTCTGCAGGGCCTCCACCGCCTCGGGAACGGCGTACTGGTCCGTGCCGGTGGGCCGGCGCCGTCCGTCGAACGAACGCCTGAGGACCGTGAACGCGTGCTCGCCGCCGAGGGCCACCGGTTTCAGCGTCAGATCGCGCGCGCCGCGCTGGCGCCAGTACGACTGCAGGGCGGCGACACCGGAATCGGTCGAGTGCACGACCAGGTCGAGTGAGGTGGCGCCGGGCAGCCGTCGGTTGCTGACCGTGTTGGTGATCCAGGTGAAGTCGGCGGCGGTGAGGTCGGGCTGCGCCCCGACGGCCACCGCCACGTCGGTGAGCATGTCGCCGTACCGTTGGATCTCGGTGCTGATCGCCCGGCTGAGGTCACCGGTGTAGCGGTCCATGAGATGGGCCGCGTTGCGGTGTTCGTCGGCGCGCTGGGCCGCCCACGAGGCGGCGGACCCGGTCAGGGCGACCACCAGGACGAGAGCGACGCCGGTCCAGCGTCGCCGTTTCGGCCGGGCAGGCATCCGCAGCATGCTCAAGAGATCGGTCGAGCGCCGCCCGGCTGAAGGATTGGCGCCCCAATGGCCGGTTGCCGGGCCGCACGTCGTGGCGCGGGTCGCCTGACCGCCTGGTGATCGATTCCCAAGAAGTTATCTACGATTCTCGGCCGAGCCGTCATTCATCGCTATCTGAACGAAAAATCCTTCACTAGAAGTTAATCGAGGTTTACAGTCGTGTCATGGATGAAGGTCTATTTGACGACGCCGCGGTCATCCGTCGCGTTGCTGGCGAAGGGCTGCTTTTAGCTGGCGGCGGGCGCGCGACCCTCCTGCAGATAGCCCACCCGGGCGTCGCTCAGGGCGTGTACGAGCACAGCACCTTCGCCGAGCGCCCGCTCGACCGGCTGCGCGCCACGATGAGCTACGTCTACGGGGTCCTGTTCGGCACGAGAGCCGAGGCCCGCGCGGTGAGCCGCGCCGTCCACGCCATGCACACCAAGGTCGTCGGCGCCGGCTACCAGGCCAACGACCCGGACCTGCAGGTCTGGGTCAACGCCACCCTCTACGACACCGCGATGGTGTTGTACCAGCGGATTCTCGGCCCGCTCTCCGCGGCGGACGCCGAGGCCTGCTACGCGCAGTACAGCGTGCTGGCGACCGCGATCGGGTGCCCGGAGCGGGCCTGGCCCGCGGACCGCGCCGCCTTCGCCCGGTACTGGCGCCACACCATCGACACGATCCAGGTCAGCGACGAGGCCAAGGAGATCGCCGCCGCCCTGCTGTATCCGCGGAGCCTCCCGGCGGCGCTGCGACCCGCCATGCCGTTCAACCGGTTCGTCACCGTCGGCCTGCTCCCGGCGCCGGTGCGCGCCGGCTACGGCTACCCCTGGTCGGCTCGGCGGCAACGCCGCCTCGACCGCGGTTTGGCACTCGCCGCGGCCGTCTATCCCCGGCTGCCCGGCCGCCTGCGGCAGGCCCCGAAGGATTACTACCTCAGGGACCTGCGCCGGCGGGCCGCTCGCCGCCGCCCGCTGACCGCCAACGGCTGATACAGGAGGTCTCCATGTCAACAGAGCTGGGGGAGGGGCGCACCCGCTGGGGCCGGGCCGCCTGGCTTCTCGTGCCCTCCGTGGTCGCGCTCGCGGGTGTCACGTTCGCCATCGCCGAGGGCGCGCTCGCCGCGTCGTTCGGAGTGTCCGGCCGGGCCTTCAAGGTCAGTGCCGGCACCGTCGAGGGCACGGACGTCGCCGCCTATCTCGACACGGTGCGTAGCGTCGACGGGCGCCACCATCCGGTGATGCTGGCGGGCGTGCAGCAGGCGAGCCTGCGCAACGTCTGCACCTCCGCGGTCGTCACCGTCCCGGTGGTCGGTGAGATCTCGCTCAAGGTGCTCGGCGGCCGGACCGAAGCGATCACCGGTACGAATGTGACCGCCGACGCCGATGCCCTGCTCGGTGGTGGCGGCGTCGTCACCGACGTGGAGGCCGGGCGTGACGCGTCCACGCTGAACCGGGTGCCGGGGGTGGCCGGCCCCGCCGGACGGTTCGGGTTGCAGGCACGCACGCTCAAGACCGAGGACGTGCGCAGCACCGCCTGGTCGGCGAACGGCGGCACCATCAAGCTCGCCGGCGACCTGGACGTCAAGGTCACCGCCGGTCGCCACGAGTGCTACTAGCAGCGGGCGACCCCGTGTCCAACGCTCTGCGCGCGGCCGGCGTACGGCTCGACGAACTCCTGCCGGCCCGGCGTCCGCGCCGCGCGTTTCGTCACTGGCGCCGGACCCGCCCGTTCTGGGGCGGCGCCGCGGTGGTGACGGGCGGGGCGGTGATCCTGCTGATCCCGCTCGCCCCGCTGCCCGTCATGATCCACGTCGGGACGGCCGCCGTCTCCGGCGCGGCGATCGGCGTCATCCTGATCTCGGCCGGACTCTTCTTCTGGTTCGCGCCGGCGCAGCGGGCCTTCGTGGCGGTGATCACCACGGTCTGCGCGCTGGTCTCCGTGGTCACCACCAACCTGGGTGGTCTCGGCGTCGGGGCGTTGCTGGCGCTGCTCGGCTCGGCCATGGCGTTCGGCTGGCGACCACACCGGAACCCGGCGCAGGGTCGCCGTGGCGGGTACCTGACGATCCTTCTCTCGGCGGTGCTCATCGTCGAGGCCGGGCCGGCGGCGCGGCCGGCGTCGGCCGAGGAGTCCGCCCCGCCGCGTCCCGGCGAGCACGTGCCGCAGGTCCGGGCCGACAAGCTGCTGGCGACCGGCTTCACGGTCAAGGGCGCCGTCAACCTGCCCACCGTCGACGGCGGCACGATCAAGGCGCTGGTCTTCCACGCCGACAACCTCAAGGCCGACAACTACCGGATCACCACGACCGACCCCGGGCCCCGTCTCGAGCTCGGCATCGACCTGGACATCGACGACGTCGACATCTACGCGACCCGGCTGAGCGGCGTCGTCACCGTCCCGTACCTCGACATCGAGGTGCTGCCGATCGAGATCACCGCCGGCCTGATCCCGACCTGGCTGCCGCTCGACCTCACGTTGCCGGTCTTCTCCGGCAACGACGTGCGGGCCGGCCAGGTCTTCATCCGCGCCCGTACGGTCCGGGGCAGCGACCTCTCCGCGGACGTCGGCGCCCGTTCCCGGCGATAGCCGCCAGCACGCCGGCGGCGAGGACCAGCGCGAGCCCGGCCGCGGCGGCCCCGCAGACGCGGCGCAACGCCGCGGCCGAGCGGTCGGGCAGCGTACGGGCACCGCCCGGCAGCCGGACCACCGCGACCACCCGCCCACGGACCAGGCCGGCGTCGACGGTCCCGTCGCCGTCCGCCGGGTCACCCGTCGACGCCGCCGCCCGGGAGTCCACCGATACGGCCGGATCATCGCCGAGCAGGAACAGCCGTCCGGCCGGCACCCGTACCGCGAAGGGCGGCCCGCCCGCGCCCGCGGAGCCCGGCGCGGGCACCCCGTCGACCAGCACCCGGCCGGCGTCGTCGCAACAGCCGATGCGGTCGCCGGCGACCGCCGCCACCCGCTTCACCACCTGCGCCTCGCCGCCGCCCGGCACCGCCGCGGCGTCGGCCAGCACGATGTCGCCGCGGTCGGCGCCGCGGGACCAGGTGTCCACGACGATCCGGTCGCCCGGCGTGATCACCGGCGCCATCGACCCGGTCGGCACCGCGTACACCCGGTAGCGGACCAGGAACAGGCCCGTCGCGCCCAGCAGCAGGAGCAGCCCGGCGGCCAGGGCGGCGTTGCGGAGACGGTCAGCCACGACGCCGGAACTCGGTGGGCAGGTCCGCCGGGGGAGCGGCCGGGCCGAGGTCGGCCGGACGATAGCCGTCGGGATACCCGGGATAGCTGCGGTTGCGTGGCGCCACGCCGAGCACCGAGCGGCGGCGGGGCGGCGCGAACCGCAGCGCGCCGGCCCGGGCCCGCAGGGCGGCGTGCGCCAACCGGGACACCCAGCGCGGGGCCGGATCGAAGCCGAACGCGCGCAACATCGGTTCGTCGAGCATGCCGCGCACACCGAGGCGGGCGGCGGGCCGCAGCGGCCGCGGGAACCAGGAGGCGAACAGCTCCAGGGTGTACTCGCCGATCTCGCGGTTGGTCGGTGCGTAGACGAAGGTGAGCCGCTCGTACTCCCGCTTGAACGCCTGGAACTCGGCATAGCCGGCCGGGATGTCCCGGATGCCCATGCGCCTGCCCACCTCGCGGTAGTAGTGGAACGCCGCGAGTCGTTCGTTGTCGTGCGGCGCGCGCCAGCCGTAGCGGTCGAGCCAGTCGATCGGGTCGTAGACGAAGGTGGAGAGCACGTACAGCATGTCCTCGTTGCTGATCGTGTAACGGCCGTGCGCCTGGTTCACCACCCGTAGCGCCTCCCGGCCGCGCGGCGAGTCGTAGCCGTGCGCCGCGATCTCGGCCATCAGCAGCAGCGTGTCGTCGTAGCGCCGCTGGGGCCGGTCGCGGAACTCCCCGGTCGCCGCCAGCAGCCGCGAGACGCTCGGCACGCAGTACGTGCGGAACAGCGCGAACTCCAGCGCGCGGGTGTAGTCCCAGGGGAACTCGAGCCCGGCCGACAGCTGGTAGATCTCCAGGTGGTCGCGCTCCGGGTCGAGACCGGCGATCCGGCGCAAGCGGCGATAACGGCCCATCATCCCTCGCACGGATCCGTCGGAGCCAATACTTGATATTTGATAGATTACGACGCCTGTCAATGCCCGCCCTTGACGGTGTACGGTACCGTTTCGTACATGACGGAGAAACTTGCGATCGTGACCGGCGCGTCCGGCGGTATCGGCTTTCACACGGCACGCGAACTCGCGGCCCGGAACTGGCGCGTCGTCGTCGCGTCGCGGCATCGCAACGACGGCATTCCGGGGGCCGGGTGGTGGGAGCTCGACCTCGCCGACCTCGGCTCGGTGCGGCGCTTCGCGCACAGATTCCTCGATGGGTACGGCCGACTCGATCTGTTGATCAACAATGCCGGGGTGATGGCGCTGCCGCGGGCGGTGACCGTGGACGGGTTCGAGCGGCAGTTCGGCGTCAACCACCTCGGCCACTTCGCCCTGACCGGCCTGCTCCTGCCCGCGCTCCTGGCCGGCGACCGGGCCCGGGTCGTCACCGTGACCAGCGGGCTGCACCGGCGCGGCCGGATGAACTTCGACGACCTCATGGGTGAGCGCCGCTACTCGAAGTTCGGCGCCTACACCCAGTCCAAGCTGGCCAACGTCCTGTTCGCCCTCGAACTCGGCCGCCGGACCCCGCTGACCAGCGTCCTCGCGCACCCCGGCGTCGCGCACACCGACCTGGCCCGCACCGGCAACCCGGTCCGGTCGGCGCTCATCGCGCTCGCCCGGCTGTCGGCGCAGTCGGCCGAGGCGGGCGCCCTTCCCTCACTGCACGCGGCGACCGACCCCGAGGTCAAAAGCATGGAGGCGTACGGGCCGGACGGCCCCGGCGAGCGCAAGGGCAACCCGACCCGGATCGAGGTGTCCGAACGCGGACGCGACGAGGGAGATGCCCGCCGGCTCTGGACGATCTCCGAGGAGCTCACCGGGGTGCGATACGGTACGGTCACCGTCGCCGACTGACCTGGAGGGCCGGTTGCCGCAGTCACCGGCCACCACGCAGTACCGCCTCGATCCGGCACGTGAGCAGGCCATCCTCGACGCCGTCCGGGAGCTGCTGGCCGAGCTGGGTTACGACCGGATGTCGATCGACGAGGTGGCGCGCCGGGCCCGGGCCAGCAAGGCCACCATCTACCGCCGCTGGTCCGGCAAGCCCGCCATGGTGGCCGCCGCCCTGCACGGCATGATGCTGGAACACCCGCCGCTGGCCGACACCGGCTCGCTGCGTGGCGACCTCGTCGCGGCGCTCAACGCCTTCTGCCGCGTCTACGAGCGCAAGCAGCCGATCGTGCTGAGCCTGCTGTCGGCGATCCGCACCGATCCCGGCCTCGGCCGGCTCCTGCACGAGCACGTCCTGGAGACCGGTGTCGCCGACGCGGAGTTCGTCTTCGCGCGCGCGGTGGCCCGTGGCGAGCTCGCCGGCCCGCCGGACGCCGGCGCCGTCATCGAGGTCTGCAAGGCGCTGCTCTGGCACCGGCTGCTGCTCAGCGGGCAGCCGCTCGACGAGCCGTGGGTGCTCCACGTGGTCGACCGCATCCTCCGGCCGATGCTGGGGCTCCGAAACCTTTCCTGACGAACATCCACTCAACATCCGCCGTGCGTGGGCGATAGAGAACCCGTAGCGCCACCGCTACCCCCGGTTCTGGATGGTCGCCGATGCACGCCGAGGCAAGCGCCGAGCCGCCGCGTACCCGCCGGGACTCGCGCGCGGCCACCGTGCGTATCAGCGGCGCTCGCGCCATGCTCGGGCCGGCCGCCGTCGCCCTGTACCTCGCGGCCACGCCGCACGGGTCGCACCGTCCGCTCATGCTCGCCGTCGCCGCCGTGATGTGCGCGGCCGCGGGCGCCGTCTGGCGCGCCGCGCCGTGGATCGCCCGGTCCCGGGCGCGCGTGACGGTGCAGGCCCTGGCCGTGCTCGTCAGCATCGCCGGATCGGCAACGCTCAGCCTGCTCGACGGCGGCATCACCGGCCCGCTCGGTGCGCTCGTGCCGATCTCCGTCGTCTTCTACGCGATCATGATGCCGCCCCGGGCGTTCGCCGTGACCGCGGTACTCGCCGCGGTGGCGTACTGGGTAGTGGCCGTGCTGGGCGAGCCCGCTCCCGCCGGGTACGCCGTGGTCTACACGCTGGGCCTGGGCGGAGTCTCGATCCTGTGCCTGCGGCACGCCGCGGCCCTCGCCGCGCTGCGGCGCCGGCTGGCCGAGGTGTCCCGCCTCGACCCGCTCACCCGCAGCCTGAACCGCCGCGGCTTCGACGAGCACCTGGAGCGCGCGGTGGCCCGGGCGAGCCAGGGCGGCGAACCGGTCACCCTGCTCCTCGCCGACCTGGACAAGTTCAAGATCATTAACGACACCTGGGGTCACCGGGCGGGCGACGACGTGCTGGCCGCCACGGCCCGCACCATGAGCGGCGCGCTACGCGACACCGACCGGGTCGGCCGGCTGGGCGGCGACGAGTTCGGCGCGCTGCTGACCGGAACCGGTCCGCAGGACGCACCCGCGATCGTCGACCGGCTGCGCGCCGCGCTGGAGCACGGCGCGCCGGCCAGTCTCGGCTACGCGAGCTGCCCGGCCGAGGCGGGCACGGTCGAGGAGCTGCGCCGGCTCGCAGACGCCCGCGCGTACGCGGACAAGACCACCCGCGCCGGCCGCGTCCCCGTCGAGCGGCATGTCGAGCAGGCCCGTGAGCGGACGGCCGGGCCCAGGGCGACCCGTGTCACCCGCACGGAGCGCCGGCGCCGAGCCATCGCCGACATGGGCCGGATCTGCGCCGCCGACAGTTTCGTCGGCGCCGTGTACGCCGTCGGGTTCGCCACCCAGTCGCCGCACCGGCTGGCCCTCGGCGTGGTGTGCGTCCTGGGGGTGCTGTACGGCCTGGGCGTCATCGCGATCGCCGGGCGGCTGAGCCGCTCCGCGTATGTGCGGCCGCTGATGGCGCTCAATGCGGTGCCGCTGCTCGCCCTGGCAATCGGCGCGCCGGTGCTGGACGGGGGCGTCTCCTCGCCGACCGGCGTGGGCATGCTGGCGCCGATGACGTTGTTCGCGCTCGGCGCGCGCCTGCGGGTGGCCGTGCCGATCATCGCCCTGGACGCCGCGGCCTACCTGGTGCTGGCGGCCACCGTCGGCGACACCGACCCGGCGTACGCGATCATGCATCTGCTCTCCTTCGGCGTGGTCGCCGCCGTGTGCGCCGCCCAGGGGCGCGCCAGCGCCCAGCGGCGCCGACGCCTGATCGACCTCTCGCAGACGGACGCCCTGACCGGCCTGCTCAATCGCCGTGGCATCGACGACCGGATCGCCGGCCGGCTGCGCGCGGGCCGGCCGATGGGTCTCGTGCTGTTCGACCTGGACGGCTTCAAGACGCTCAACGACACGGCCGGGCACGCCGCGGGCGACGAACTGCTGGGCTGGGTGGCGACCACCCTGACGGCGAACGTGCCGTCCGGGTCTGTCGTCGGACGCCTGGGCGGTGACGAGTTCGTGGCGCTGATCCCCGGCGCCGAGGTCAAGGCGGAGGCCGAGCGGCTGCGCGCCGCGCTCGCGTCGCGCACCGCCGCCAGCATCGGTGCCGCCGAGTGGAACACCGACGGCGCCGACTTCGCCACGCTGTACGCGCACGCCGACGCCGCGCTGTACGCGGAGAAGACGGCACGCCGGGGCGGCCGCGCCGCGGCCGGCGTGACAGTGGCCTGACCTACTACCCGGAGCGCGGTACGTTGCGGGACATGATCACGACGCGCCTCGATCTCGCCCGGATCCGCGCGGCCCGGAGCGACATCGACCCGATCTTTCTGAATACTCCGCTCTATCGGTGCGACGCGCTGGGGCGTGAGCTCGGCTGCACGATCAGCATCAAGCTGGAGACGGCGAACCCGGTGCGCAGCTTCAAGGCACGCGGCACCGAACTGGTCGCGAACCTGCTCGCCGGCCAGGGCCGCACCGCGGCGGTGTGCGCCAGCGCCGGCAACCTCGGCCAGGCGCTGGGCTGGTCCGGTCGCCGCCGCGGCCTCGACGTGACGGTCGTGGCGTCACGCGGGGCGCCCGCCGTCAAGCTCGACCGGATCCGCGCGCTGGGTGCCGAGTTGGAGCTGGTCGACGGCGACTTCGAGGCGGCACGCGAGCGGGCCGCGAGCATCGCGCTGCAACGAGGCATCCGGCTGGTCCAGGACAGCGTCGACATCGAGACCTGCGAGGGCGCGGCGACCATCGGCCTGGAGCTGGCGGCCGCGAGGTCCTCCTTCGACACCGTCCTGATCGCCCTGGGTGGCGGCGCGATCGCCACCGGCGTGGGCTACGCCCTGAAGAGCCTTTCGCCGGACGTCGAGGTGATCTGTGTGCAGCCCCTCGGCGCACCGGCGATGACCCGCTCCTGGCACCAGCGCCGGGTCGTCACCACCGACACAGCCGACACCATCGCCGACGGCGTCGCGGGCAGGTTCCCCATCCCCGCGGTCCTCGACGACCTCCTCGCGGTCGCCGACGACGCCGTCCTGGTCCGGGAGTCGTCCATCGTGGCGGGCATGCGGATGCTCCTGGAGCAGGCCGGCCTGGTGGTGGAACCCTCGGCGGCCCTCGGCGTCGCGGCCGTCCTGGAGGACCGTGACCGCTTCGCCGGCCGCCACGTGGCCACCATCATCTGCGGAGGCAACGTCGACCTGGACGCCTACCACCGCTGGATCCGCACGTGAGTGTCCCCATCGTCGGATGAGCTGTCAGATGGAGCCGATGACCTGATCGACCCGATGCGGCCGCGGTCGTACCGTTGTCTCGGAGCTGAACAAAGAGGTAGCGAAGGGTGAACCGAATGGATGCGCCCGAGGTCGAAGTGCGCACGGAACCCGACGACACGGTCGTCATCCGACCGGCCGGCGTGATCGATGCCGCCGCCCTGGTGCAACTCCAGCGCATTCTGGTCCACACGGTACGCAAGGTGCGGCCGCCCCGGCTCATCCTCGACCTGTCCGCCGTGTCCCACCTCGACCCGATCAGCGCGGGCACCGTGTCCGCGGCCTGCGAACTCGGCGACGATCACCAGGTCGCGATGTGCGTGCACGACGCCTCCAGCCGCATCTCCGACCAGCTCACCAAGGCCGGCGTGCCACGCCAGCGCCTGCACCGGACCGACGTCGTGGCCTGACCGGCGTCAGTCGCCCTTGCCGGTGAGCAGGGCTACGACGTGGTGGCCGACGTTGACGGCGTTGTCGGCGTAGCGCTCGTAGTAACGGCCCAGCAGCGCGCCGTCGACGGCCGCCTCGATGCCCATCGGCCAGTCCGGGCTGACCAGGACGGCGAACAGGCGCTGGTGCAGGTGGTCCATGGCGTCGTCGTCGCGGTCGAGCTGGGCGGCCAGGACCGCATCGTGGTCGGTCAGCGCCGTCACGATCTTGCCGGCGAGCCCGTCGGCCACCGTACCCATCGATTGGAAGAGCTCGGCCAGCTCGGGAACGACCGCGGGCGCCGGGTGGCGGCGCAGGACGGAACGGGCCACGTGTACGGCGAGGCCACCCATCCGCCGGAGATCGGCGGCCACCTGGATCGAGGTCACGGCCTTGCGCAGGTCGTCGGCGATCGGCTGCCGGCGAGCGACCAGGTCGTAGGCCCGGTCCTCGGCGACGCGGTAGAGCACGTCGATCTCGGCGTCGCGGTCGGTCACCTGCTGGGCGACGGTGTGATCGGAGGTGATCAGGGCGTTGCTCGCCTGCCGCATCGTCTCCCGCGCCGCCATCGCCATGGTGACCAGCGTGCTGCCGACCCGGTCGAGCTCGGCCTGAAAGTCCTCGCGCATGGCTCTCCCTTGCTTGCCGTGGGCCCGTAGCCGTGCTCCGCCACGTCGATGCGGTCTGCCGTCGAATCCTTTCAGACCCGCCGCCAGCCTCGCACGGCGACAGAGCCGCGGGCGTAAGGCGGCGAGGACTTACGCCAGCAGCGCGTCGCCCGGCGGGAACGAGGCGTGGCGGCCGGGCATCGCGCCGACATCGGCCCGCGCGACCTGCGCGTTCAGTAGGCTCCACCGGGCCTGCGCCGGTAACGGGCGGGAGTCCCACCGATGACCATCCGGATGTCGAGCGAGGAGCCATGTTGGATCGTGACCAGGAGGTGCTGCAGAGGATTCGGCAGGGCCGGCTCTACACGGAATCGGAGGCGTCCTTCCAGGGACCGCTGCGCCGCTCGGATCTGATCTTCGACTACAACCAGACCCGCCCGAGCGATACGGAACGCCGCCGGTCGCTGCTCGAGGCGATCCTCGGGTCCGTCGGCGCCCGCACCGTGCTGCTTTCACCGTTCCATGCGGGTTTCGGCAGCAACGTGCACATCGGCGACGACTTCTTCGGCAACGTCAATCTGACCTTCGTCGACGATGTGGAGATCCGGATCGGCGACGGCGTCATGATCGCGCCGGGTACCACGCTGACCACGACCGGGCACCCGGTCCACCCGGACCTGCGGGTGGACTTCCGGCGGTTCTCCGAACCCATCGTGATCGAGGACAAGGTCTGGATCGGCAGCAACGTCGTCGTGCTCCCCGGCGTCCGCATCGGGTACGGCGCCGTCGTCGGCGCGGGCAGCGTCGTGACCCACGACGTCCCGGCGATGACCGTCGCCGTCGGGGTGCCCTGCCGGGTCGTCCGGCACATCACGGACGAGGACCTCAGCACGCGGACGGCGGCCATCGAAGAGCCGACGGGCGAACCTGCTGGGCAATGACTGGTCTGGGCCGTAGTGTTCCAGCAGGTTGCTTGACACCTCGAGCGGTCGACGGCGACGGACGGGATCGGCGATGGCGACAACGACGATCATGACCCGGCCGGTGAGCTGCCCGTCGGGGGCCAGATGAGCGGGTTTCTCCATTCCACCTACCCGCCCGATCCCGGTGCGGAGATTCGGCGCTGGGTCCTCGACGATCCGACGCAGCTGCTGCCGCTGCGCGGCGACCTGAGGATCATCGCCTCCGGGCGCCTCGCCCCGCAGGACGCCGACGACGGCATGCTGGCCGAGGGCCTGATGCTCGTCGCAACAGAGCTGGCCTCCAACGTCTTCAAGCACGCGACGCCGCCGGCGACCGTGCTGCTCCGGCACGCCGCCGGGTCCGTCGTCCTGGACGTCGCCGATCACGATCCGCTGGTCGAGCCCGCCTACGCCGTCGCAAGCGGCCACCGTGGTCACGGAGGGCGTGGCCTGCACCTGGCCCGGCGTCTCGCCACGGACCTCGGCTGGTACGCCACCGACGACACCAAACATGTCTGGGCCCGGTTCGCCTTCCCCGGGTGATCCTAAGGCGTGCGGCGGAGGGCGACGATGGCGACGTCGTCCTCGTTGGGTCCGGTGACGAACGTGCTCAGCAGCCGGTCACACAGCTCCTCGAGATCCGGGCCGGTGTTCGTGATCGCCTGCCGGAGCCGTTCCAGGCTGTCGTCCAAGGGTTCGGTACGCCGCTCGATGAGCCCGTCGGTCACCATGACCAGGGTGGCGCCCGGGGGCAGGTGAAGGGTGACGCCGGGCGTGCGGTTGATGTCGACGCCGAGCAGCGGTGTCCGGCCCTCGATGAACCGGGCTTGGCCGTCGGCCGTGAGCATGATGGGCGGGAGGTGGCCGGCGTTGGCGAGGTGGCCGTGCCCGGTGCGGGGGTCGATCTGGAGCAGGCACAGGGTGGCGGTCTCGTCCGGCAGCAGCCGCCGCATCATGCTGTTGAGCCGCTTGACGACGGTGTCGGGCGGGTGCCCTTCGGCGACGTACGCGCGCAGGACGTGCCGTAGCTCCGCCATGACGGTCGCGGCGCGCAGGGAGTGCCCGGCGACGTCGCCGAGGGCGGCGATGAGGGTGTCGTCGATGGCGAGCAGTTCGTAGAAGTCGCCGCCGATCTCGGCGTGGGTGCTCGCGGGCACGTAGCGCACGGCGAGGTCGATGCCGGCGACTCTCGGGATGGCGCGCGGCAGCAGACTTCGTTGCAGGGTGAGTGCGGTGCGACGGTCCTCGTCCTGCGCGCGCATCGCGTCGATGGCGAGCGCGACGGCCTGCCCGAGCTGGGTCAGGACGGTGGCGTCGTCGGCGTTGAGCCCTTCGGCGGGCACGATGATGTGTGCGGCGGGACGCTGGGGGCGGTGCCGGGTGGAGACGACCCACAGCGGCGTGCCGTCGGGGACGCCGGCGAGGCCGGGCCAGGGCGGGGCGGTGCCCGGATGCAGCGTCGACCCGGGGCTGGCCGGCGTCGCCGGTGTGCCGTCCCGCCAGGGGCGGGTGTCGGGGTCCGCGCCGGGCCCGGCGCTGCCGGCGACGAGCGGCTCGCCTTCGGGGGTGACGGCGGTGATGGCGGCCGGCCGCCGGAACATGTTCGCGGTGCCGGCGGCGGCGGCCTCGAGGAGCACGGCGAACGTGGTGGCCTGGTTGACGTGCAGCGTCGTCTCGGCGAGGTCGGCGAGCCGCTGGGCGAGGTGTTCGGCACGTTTGCGGGCGCGGAAGTAGCGCAGCAGGGCGTGGACCGTCGCGATCAGCTCGTCGGGGTCGATGGGTTCGGCGAGGTAGGCGTCGGCTCCGCGGGTGAGACCCTGGGTGCGGTCACTGACGTCGACCGCCGTCGCCGAGATGTGCACGACCGGCAACGACCCGGTGGCCGGGTTCGCCTTGATCCTCTCGCAGACCTCGAAGCCGCCGATGTCGGGCAGGACGACGTCGAGCACGACCAGATCCACGGTTGTCGTGGTGGCGAGGCGATCGAGGGCCTCGGTGCCGGTGGCGGCCTCGACGACGGTGTGTCCGGCACGCCGCAGCCAGCTGGATATGACGTACCGCTTCGTCGGATTGTCGTCGACGACGAGGATCGTCGCCGCGTAATCCTCGGCGCTCATGCCGGGCTGTCCGTCGGGGTGCGCGGCACCGACAGGGTGAAGGTGCTTCCGCGGCCGGGGACGCTGGTCAGGGTCAGTTCGATGCCGAGCAGGATGCACAGCCGGCGGGCGTAGGGCAGGCCGAGGCCGGTGCCGGGCGCGGCGTCGCGTTGGGCGTCGCGTACCTGGTAGAACTCCTCGAAGATCCGGTCCTGGTCGGCGGGGGCGATGCCGATTCCGGTGTCGGCGACGGCGAGGACGGCCCGGCGGGTGTCGGGGTCGTAGCGGGCTTCGAGGCGGACCTCGCCGTGCTCGGTGAACTTCAGCGCGTTGGTGAGCAGGTTTCGCAGGATCTGCACCAGCATCGCCTCGTCGCTCACCAGCGACGGGACGCCGGCCGGCTCGTCGACCGTCAACTCCACCGAGGGCCGGGCCAGCGGCCGGAGCGTGCCGCGCAGCTGCGCGAACACCGAGGCCAGGTCGACGGCCGCCCAGCGCGGTTCCATCCGGTTCGACTCGGCCTTGGCGAGGTCGAGCAGCTGGTTGACCAGCGACAGCAGATCGCGGGCCGAGGACTGCATCAAGGACAGCTGGTAGGTCTGCTCGGCGGTCAGCGGCTCGGAGCCCGGGTCGAGGGCCAACCGGGTCATGCCGAGGATCGCGGTCACCGGAGCCCGCAGTTCGTGGCTGACGTTACGCAGGAAACGGCTCTTGGCATCGTTCGCCTCGCGCAGCTGCGCGGACCGTTCGTCCAGTTCGGCGTAGAGGGCGACCACTCCGCTGTTGGTCTGCTCCATCTCGTCCGAGAGCTGGGCGTACAGGGCCATGACGCCGCGGTTGGTCTCCTCGAGTTCGGAGTTGAGGCCCAACAGTTCGTCGCGGTGCCGCTGCGCCTGCTCCAGCGCGGCGATCAGCTGCGCGTTCTGAACGCCCAGCTCGTCCAGGGCGTTCGTCGGGCCGGAGCGGGCCAGTTCGGACCGGACCCCGGAGACGGCCTCGGGGTCGAGGTTCACCGTCGCCGGCAGGCGGCGGCCGAGCCGTACGGCCACCGTCGCGTCGCCGTCGACGAGCTCGGCGGTGTCGAGCAGACGGGCCGCGGCGCGCATCCCGTCGGCGAGGCCGGAGTTCGGGCCGCTGGCGACGGCCCCGGACGCCTCCAGCGTCACCTCGATCCGGCCGTCGAGGAGGGTGAAGGTGACGACGGCGGAGCGGGCCGCCGGCAGCAGATGGCGGCAGACCTCACTCAGGGCCGTGGCCAGCCGGACCTGGTCCGGCTGGTCGAACCCGATCGCCTCGGCGACCTCGCGACCGCGTTGACGGACCGCGAAGACGTCCCGTTCGCCGCGGGCGGTGAACCGCAGCAGCTGCGTCACGGCAGCGTCTCCGGTGGCATTGCGACCAGCACACCCGCGTCGTCGCGGCGCACGCCCGCGTCGCGCAGCAGCGTCGCGGCGACGACGAGCGCCGAGCGGCCGAGCAGGCCGGGGTAGTCGTCGATGCGCCACCGGTCGGTCAGCCCGTCGGAGTGCAGGACCACGGCGGCGTCCGGCGGCAGGTCGTAGGTGAACTCGCGGACGGTCCGGCGCTGATGTCCCGCGATGCCGGGCATCGACACCATGAGCTTGCGTTCGCCCGGACGCACGACGTGGGCGGCGATGTTGCCCAGGCCGGCGAAGCGGGCGGTCCGCGCGTCCCGGTCGACGGCGGCGACGCCGATCGCGGCGCCACGGGTATGCCCCATCCGTTTGTGCAGCCATTCCACCATCGCGGCGGGCGACTCGTCCGGGCCGGTATGGAAGGCCTCGACCGCGGCCGCTGACGCCCCGGCCGCCAGGACGCCGTGGCCGAGGCCGTCGCTGAGCAGCAGCAGTGGACCCCTGGCGGTACGGCGCACGGCGTATCCGTCCCCGCACGCCTCTTCGCCGGTGATGGGCCGCACGATCCCGCCGACCTCGGCGACGTCGGCCTGGCCCGGCCGGGCCGGATCGGCCCAGTACTCCGCCGCCACGACCGTGCCCCGGCCGGGCAGCGAGTAGGCGTCGTAGCGGGTGGCGAGCCGTTCGATCGCGCCCAGGCCGATGCCCAACGTGCCGGCCGTGGAGTAGCCGTCGCGCCCGCTGCGGGCCGCGTCGACCATGCCGGGACCCGCGTCGACCGCCACCAGCAGCACCCCGCCGACCCCGTCGCGGCGCAGGCACCGCACCAGCATCGTGCCGTCGACGGCGTGCTTGTGCAGGTTGCTGGCCAGCTCGGTCGCGGCGATCGACAGCTGCCCGACCCGGGCCTCATCCAGGCCCAACCGCCGACCGGCGTCCGCCGCAGCCCGGCGGACCGTCCCCGTCGTGGCCGGCTCGGCGATCCGGAACCAGCCGACGTCCTCCGCCTCGCCATCGCTGACCGGGGCGGCGCCGCCGGCTCGCCCGGTCAGCGGGCCCACTTGGTCACCGAGATCCGGGTACCCTGGCCGACCGTCGTGGCGATGTCGAATTCGTCCGTCAACCGGCGGGCGCCGGACAACCCGAGCCCGAGGCCCCCGCCGCTGGTGTATCCGTCGGTCAACGCCAGGTCGAGGTCCGCGATGCCGGGGCCCTCATCGATGAACACGAGCCGCACACCTCGGCGACGCTCGTTGCTGACCGATTCGATCTCCACGTGGCCGCCGCCGCCGTAGATCAAAGTGTTCCGGGCCAGCTCACTGGCCGCCGTGACCAGCTTGGTCTGGTCCACCAGCGACAACTTCACCGCAACGGCCGCCGCCCGGACCGCCTGGCGGACCCGGACCACGTCGTCGTCCCGCACGATCGGGAGCGTGCCGTCGGCGCCATCGGCCCGGCCGGTCACCGTCGGGCCACCCATCGTCACCGCAG
This sequence comes from Actinoplanes sp. NPDC049668, assembly GCF_044465445.1. NCBI lineage: Bacteria > Bacillati > Actinomycetota > Actinomycetes > Micromonosporales > Micromonosporaceae > Actinoplanes > Actinoplanes sp. NPDC049668. The sequence goes on along the minus strand of NZ_JBITLR010000002.1, from coordinate 1,106,352 downwards.
CATCGCGCTCATGAGGTCAGCACTCCATCCCCGACAGAGTCGTCGTGGTGGTCGTCATCCGCCTCATCGAAGATCGCGTCCGCCCGCGCCGGCGCGGTCCGCGCGAGCAGATCCATCCCGCGCTCGACGTTCAACGCCGTGCGTACCCCCGGCAGCGACAGCCCGAGCTCGACCAGCGTGATCGCGACCGCGGGGCGCATCCCGACGACGACGGTCTCCGCGTCCAGCACCCGGGACACCGACGCGATCGTCGACAGCATCCGGCCGATGAACGAGTCGACGATGTCCAGCGCCGTGATGTCGATGATCACACCGTGCGCTCCGGTGTCCACGATCCGCTCGGTCAGGTCGTCCTGCAACGCCAGCGCCGTGTGGTCGTCCATGTCGACCTGGATCGACACGAGCAGGGTGTCGCGAATCTTGAGGACGGGGACCCGTTCCATCAGGAGGCCCTGCGCGTCCGGCGTACCACGTCGGAACCGCTGGCCCGCAGCGTGTGCAGCAGGGCGTCGGCGAGGCTCGCCTTGGTGACGATGTCACCGAATTCGATGCCCAGCGACACCACGGTCTGCGCGATCTGCGGCCGGATGCCGGAGATGATGCACTCGGCGCCCATCAGCCGGGCCGCCATCACCGTCTTCAGGATGTGCTGCGCGACCTGCGTGTCCACGGCCGGCACGCCGGTGATGTCGAGGATCGCGTACGCCGAGCCGGTGTCGACCAGCGCCTGCAGCAGGCTCTCCATCACCACCTGGGACCGGGCCGAGTCCAGGGTGCCGACCAGCGGCACGGCCAGCACGCCGTCCCACAGCTTGATCACCGGCGTCGACAGCTCCAGGAGCTGATGGTTCTGCTCGACGATCACCTCTTCCCGGGTTTGGACATACGTCTCAAACGTGAAGAGTGCCAGCTCATCGACGAAACGGGAGAAATTGACAAAATCGCTCAGCACCGTCGAGTCGGCCCCGTCGAGCCCCTCGAAGACCGCGTCCTTCAAGGACAGGATCGTGCTCGCGGTCTCGCCCGGCGTGAACCCGCGCCGCGCCCGGGTTCCGGACAGTTCGGCAAGCGTCGCCCGCAGCTCGGCCGCCTCCTCCGCCTGCAGGTCGGTTTCCGCGTCGGCGCGCAGCGCGCTCAACAGGGCCGCGTGGAGGTCGGTGATCTGGGCTACGAGTTCGGCCTCCGTCGCCCGGCCGCGCCCGCCCCGGAGGGACAGCGTGGCCCAGCGCTTGAGCAGCTGATCCTGTTGGTCCGTCAGAAGCTGCGCGAATCGCGCGCTCGACCCGGCATTGAGCACGATCACAACCTCCCAGACCGCTCGGCCACCCGGCCGAACGCGGCGACTTTACCAGCCAACATTCGCCAAATCCGGCGATGTGGATACGGCTGGGCGCCAGGCTTACACAGAGCCACCGTAGACGTACGCGGAGACAGATGTCCTTGCTAATGCGTAACACGATGGTTACGCTTCTCGGGTGGACGACGTGGCCGCGGCGATCGCCGACCCGGTGCGGCGGGAGATCCTGGTGATGCTGCGCGAGCAGCGGCTCGCCGCGGGGGAGATCGCCGACCGGTTCGCGATCAGCCGGCCCGCCGTCAGCCGCCACCTGCGGGTGCTCCGGGAGAGCGGGCTGGTCCGCGACACGCTCGTCGGCCGCCGGCGCCTCTACGAGGTCGACGGTTCGCGGTTCGCCGGCCTGATCGAGTGGCTCGGCCAGTTCGCCCCGGCCGCCGGCTGGGAGCGCCGCCTGGACGCGCTGGAGACCGAGGTCTATCGGACCCGGCGCGAGCGCCGCCGGCGCGACGCGACGGATCAACGACAGGAGAACACGGCATGAGCAGCGCACCGACCGGCCGGCTCTTCCCGGCCGCCGACGGCACCGACCTCGTCGTCAGCCGCGTGTTCCGGGCCACTATCGAGGACGTGTGGGCCAGCGTGACCGAATCCGATCGCACCGCCCGGTGGTTCGGCGCGTGGCAGGGTGATGCCGCACCCGGCCGCACGATCAAGGTGCAGATGGCCTACGAGGAGACGGCGCCGTGGTTCGACGTGCGGATCGACGCCTGTGAACCACCGCGGCGGCTGGCCGTGTCGACGAGCGACGAGGCCGGCGGCTGGCGGCTCGAGCTGCTGCTGTCGCACGCGGACGGCAAGACCGAGCTCCGGCTCGTGCACCACCTCGACACCGCCGACGGGGTCGGCGAGATCGGTCCGGGCTGGGAGTACTACCTGGACATGCTGGTGGCGGCGCGTGACGGCCTGCCCACGCCGAGTTTCGACGACTATCTCCCGGCGATGAAGCCCTACTACGAGGCCCTGCGAGACCCGGCGTGACCCTTAGCTCACCCTGAGCAAGCAGGCCCTAGCGCCGGGCGGCCACGCCGTCGATCAGCAGCCACACGGCCAGGGAGAACCCGGTGTCGTCGGAGTCCTCGTCGCCGATCAGCCGGCGCATCGTCCCGTTCACCTCGGTCAGCAGCAGCCCGCCGACCAGCGCGGCGAGCACCGCGCCGACCCGCTCCGACTCGGGCTCGTCCAGCCCGGCGGTGCGCAGGATCGCGCAGAGCGAGCGCCACATCGGACCGTCGCGCTGCACGAAGTCGTCGCTGGTGAAGGCGTGCCGGATCAGGTTGCGGTGGCCGAGGCTGAGCGTGCGGAACCGGTGCGCGAGCTCGTAAAGCTGTTCCTGCCAGGTGCCGGGTCCGACGACGACGTCGCGTGCACCCTCGGTGACCATCCGTGTCAGACCGTCGAGCAGGGCCGCCTTGTTGTCGACGTGGTGGTAGAGCGACATCGGATTGACGTCGAGTTCGGCGGCGAGTTTCCGCATGCTCAATGCCTCGACACCGTCGGCGTCGACCATCTTCAGCGCGGTGTCCAGGATGCCCTCTCGCGTGAGCCGTGTCTCTCGGGGCTTCGCTGCGGCAGGCATACGCCGTACGGTAGCAGCCCTACACCGTATGGCTCAGGAGGTTCCCATTGTCCGAACCGATTCCCGCCCCACGTGGCCTGCCGATCGTCGGCAATGGACTACAGATTCCGGTCGAGGGAACCCATCGGTTCTTCGCCGACCTTGCGGCGCGGCATCCGGAGGGCATCTTCAGGTTGAACCTGGCCGGCCGCCATGTGGTGCTGGTGTACGACCCGGACCTGGTCGCCGAGGTCTGCGACGAAACGCGGTTCTACAAGCCGATCGACCCGCCGCTGGCGCACGTACGGGACTTCGCGGGTGACGGACTCTTCACCGCCCGTGATGGTGAGGAGAGCTGGGGTCAGGCACACCGGATCTTGCTGCCCGCTTTCAGTCAGCGGTCCATGAAGGCCTACTTTTCGGACATGTTGGACGTCGCGCAGGCGCTCGTCGGCTCCTGGGAGACCAAGACCGACGTGGACGTCACCGACGACATGACCCGGCTGACCCTGGACACCATCGCGCTCACCGGGTTCGGCTACCAGTTCCGCTCCTTCGAGCAGCCCGAGCTGCACCCGTTCCTGCAGGCCATGGGCCGGGCGCTGACCGAGGCGATGGACCGGACCCGGCAGCTGCCCGCGATCACCGGGCTCAAGCGCCGGGCAGATGCGGCATATCGGGCGGACATCGCCTCGATGCAGGACCTGGTCGACGACGTGATCCGGGCGCGCCGCGCGGCCGGGACCACGTCACAGGACCTGCTCGGCCTGATGCTGGAGGCGGCCGACCCGGTCACCGGCGGGCGGCTGTCCGACGAGAACATCCGTAACCAGGTGCTCACGTTCCTGATCGCCGGGCACGAGACCACCAGCGGCACCCTCGCCTTCGCCCTGCACCTGCTGCTGCGCAACCCGCACGTGCTGGCACAGGCGTACGCCGAGGTCGACCGGATGCTGCCCGGCGAGACGGTGCCCAGCTACGACACCATCATGAAGCTGGACGTCATCCCGCGGATCCTGGACGAGACCCTGCGGCTGCTCTCGCCGATCCCGGCGATCGGCCTGATGGCCCGCGAGGACACCCTGCTCGGCGGCCGCTACGCGCTCCCCGCCGGGCAGAAGGTGGGGATCCTGATGAAGCCCCTGCACACCGACCCCGGCGCGTGGCCGGACCCGGAGACCTTCGACATCGACCGCTGGCTGCCGGAACGCAAGGCGCAGCACCACCCGCACGCCTACAAGCCGTTCGGCAACGGCGAGCGGGCCTGCATCGGCCGGCAGTTCGCGCTCACCGAGGCGCGGCTGGCCCTTGCGCTGATCCTGCAGCGCTTCGCGATCTCCGATCCGCACGGGCACCGCCTGACGATCAAGCAGACCCTCACCATCAAGCCCGACGGCCTGGTCCTGCGGGTCCGGCCGCGCCAGCCGCACGAGCGGCTCAGCGTCGCGGCACCCGAGCAGGCCGCGCCGGTCGCCGTCACCGCGGACCTGCAGGCGGCGGGGGTACGGCTGCGCGTCGCGTACGGATCGAATCTCGGCACTTCGGAGGAGCTCGCGCAGCAGCTGGCTGAGCGGGCCCGCCGGGCCGGCTTCGACGTCCGCGTGCAGACCCTCGACGAGCTCGCCGCCGACCTGCCCGGCGACGGCCTGCTCGCGGTCGTCACCTCCAGCTACAACGGCAAGGCCCCGGACAACGCCGGCCGGTTCGACGCGTGTGAGATCCCGGCCGGCGCGCTGACCGGCGTCCAGTACGCGGTCCTGGGCAACGGCAACACGCAGTGGACGACCTACCAGGCCTTCCCGCAGCGGGTCGAAGCCGCCCTGGCCGCGGCCGGCGCGACGGCGATCGTGCCGCGCGGCGAGACCGACGCCGCCGGCGACTTCGACGGCATGGCCACGGCCTGGTTCGACCGCTTCTGGGCGGCGCTGGCGCAGGCGTACGGCGCCACCGGCGAGCAGGCCGCCGGCGCCCGCTACCAGGTCGAGGTGCTGGGCGAGGACCAGGTCCGCCCGGCCGTGGTGTCCGACCAGGCCTACCCGATCATGGTGCTCGGGGTCGACGAACTGGTCGACGACGCCACCGCCTGGTGGGACTTCCCCGGCGAGGCGCCGCGCCCCGGTGTGAAGGCGCTCACCGCCCTGCTGCCCGAGGGTGTCGGCTACGCCGCGGGCGACCACCTCGCCGTGTACGCGAAGAACGACCCCGAGCTCGTCTCCTGGGCGTTGCACACCCTGCGGGTGCCGCACGACCAGGTGATCCGGCTGGCCCAGGACAGCGAGCGCCGCACCTCGCTGCCGATCGGCGTGCCGGTCTCGGCACACGTGCTGCTCACCGAGTTCGTCGAGCTGCAGGAGCCGGTGACCCGCAGCCAGCTCGGCGTGCTCGCCGGGTACACCCGGTGCCCGTGGACCACCGGTCAGCTGGCGGGCTGGTCCGCGGACACCGACGAGGCCCGGCGCTCCTACGCGGACGAGATCCTGGCCAAGCGGGTCAGCCTGCTGACTCTGCTGGAGCGGTTCCCGGCGATCGAGCTGCCGCTCGCGGCGTTCCTCGAGCTGTGCGGCACGATCCGCCCGCGCTTCTACTCGATCTCGTCGGCGCCGCTGGACAAGCCGCGTGAGGTGACCTTGACCGTGGGCCTGGTGGACGGCCCGGCGCTGGCCGGGCAGGGCCGGTACCGCGGCATGTGCTCGCAGTATCTCGCGCGGCTGCAGCCCGGCGACACGTTCTTCGGCCAGGTGCGGGTGCCCACGCCGGAGTTCCGGGCGCCCGCCGATCCGGCTACGCCGATGATCCTGATCGGCCCCGGCACCGGCTTCGCCCCGCTGCGCGGCTTCCTGCAGGAACGGGCCACCCAGCAGGACCGGGGACCGGCGAAGCTCTTCTACGGCTGCCGCCACCCGGAGCACGACTGGCTCTACCGCGACGAGATGCGGCAGTGGGCCGCGGACGGCGTGGTGGACCTGCACGTGGCGTTCTCCGCGGTGCCGGAGCACCCGTACCGCTTCGTGCAGGAGGCCCTCGCGGCCGACGGCGACGCGGTGTGGGAGCTGCTGGAGCAGGGTGCGCACATCTATCTCTGCGGCGACGGCGCCCGGATGGCCCCGGCGGTCCGCGGCGAACTGGCGGCGCTCTTCCGGCGGCACACCGGTGCCACGGCGGAGCAGGCGGACGTCTGGCTGCGGTCGCTCGAGGCGGCGGGCCGCTACCAGCAGGACGTGTTCGCCTGATCGGTGCGCCCGCCGGGCCCGGCCACGCCCGGCGGGTGCTCCGATCAGACCACGCTGGAGACGTTCAGCAGGCCGGCCTCGGATACCGCGCGGCTGATCGGCCCGGCGAGCTCCGCGAGCCGCGTGCAACCGGCGCTGCCCAGCACCGCGTACGCCGGCGCGGCCAGCAGGTCGGTCCGGTCCTCGACCCACTGTCGCTGCGCCCGGCCGGCCTCGGTCAGCGCCGGCTCGTCGCCGGCCTCGACCAGTCCGCCGGAGCGCAGACGATCGGCGGCGGCTTCCCACTCGTCGGTGCTCCAGCCGCGGGTCCGCCGCAGTACCTCGGGCGCGACTCTGCCAGTGGCGGCGTGCAGGACGAGGGCCTCGATCCCGGACCGTCCCGTGAGGAGCAGGGCGGCGACGTGGCCGTCGCCCCGGTACTCGCGGAGCAGCGTCTGCGCATGCCAGAGCACCAGATGCGGCTCCTTCGGCCAGGGCAGCGCCGAGGTCGCCGCGAACAGTGGTCGCCCCTCGGGGTGCTCGCTCGCCGACTCGGCCGCCCGCCTGGCCAGGCTCGCCGCCTCGGCCATCTCGGGCGAGGCGAGCAGGTCCGGTTCGCAGGCCCGCCGCAGCGCGGCATCGGCCGCCTCGAGACGCGTACGCAGGATGTCGTCCGGTGTGGCGATCCGCCAGGCCGCCGGAATCGCGGCCCGTACCAGCGCGGGGTTGAAGTTGAAGAACGTGGCGATGACGGTCTCCGCGCCGACCGGCCCGAACGCGGCGGCCCGAGAGGCGAAGTAGCCCGTCCGCCCCTGCAACCCGAGTGCGGCATAGCGCTGGTGAGCCTCCGGCGCGAAATAGATCATGCCGTGGATGGGCTCGGCGGTCCGCCAGGCCGTACGGACCAGCGCCGGTTCGAGCTCTGTCATCCCGTCTCCCATCGATAGACAACGATGCGTCACGTCACCATTTGACGCCCTCGGCCGGACGAAAGCCAGGTGGGAGACGCATCTCACGACCCCTGACACGTGAACGCGACCTAGAGTCGCGCCTCGTGGATCAACTGAGCCGTAACCTGCGCTGGGGCGCACTGGGAGCCCTCGCCATGGGCGGCGTCGCGATCGGTTTGACCGAGTTCGTGGCGATGGGCCTGCTGCCGGAGATCAGCCGTGGCCTGCTGCCGCAGGCCTACGCGGAGTCGCCGGCCGACGCGGTGGCGCAGGGCGGTTGGACCATCACCGCGTACGCGCTGGGCGTGGTCGTCGGCGCGCCGGTGATCGCCGCCGCGACCGCGCGCGTGCCCCGCCGCAAGCTGGTGCTGGGGCTGCTGGCGCTCTTCGTCGCCGGCACGGTTGCCTCCGCGGTCGCGCCCACCTTCGGCCTGGTGCTGCTGGCCCGGTTCGTGGCGGCGCTGCCGCACGGCGCCTACTTCGGCGCGGCGGGGCTGCTCGCGGCCACGCTGATGGGGCCGGGCAGGCAGGCCCGCGGGTACGCCGTGGTGCTCAGCGGTCTCACCGCGGCGAACATCGTCGGCGTACCCCTGATCACCCGGCTCGGGCAGGTGGCCGGGTGGCGGGTCGCGTACCTGGTCATCGCCGCGGTCTTCCTGATCACCCTGGCCGCGGTCCGGATGCTGGTGCCCGAGGTCGCCGCGACGCCGGGCGGCTCGCCGGCGGGCGAGCTGCGGGCCCTGCGCACCCCGCGGGTCTGGCTGGCCGCGGCCACCGCGACCGCCGGGTTCGCCGGCTTCTTCGCCGTGTACAGCTACCTCGCCCCGGTCACCACCGAGGTGGCCGGCCTGGGCGCGGGCACCGTGCCGTGGGTGCTGGTGGCGATGGGGCTGGGCATGGCCGCGGGCAACGCACTCGGCGGCTGGCTGGCCGACCGGGACCTGCGGCGGGCCATGCTCGCCGGGTTCACCGCGTCGATCGCCGCCATCGTGGCGTTCGCGTTGATCGCCGACACCACCGCGGGGCTGTTCCTCGGCGCGTTCCTGGCCGGCGGGACCAGCCTCTTCGTCGGCCCGGCGCTGCAGGCCCGGCTCATTCAAGTCGCGCCGAGCGCCCAGCTGATGGGCGCGGCGGTCAGCCAGTCGGCGCTGAACCTGGCCAACAGCCTCGGCGCGGCCCTCGGCGGGCTGGTGATCGCCCGAGGCCTCGGCTACCTGGCTCCGGCGTGGGTCGGCGTGGCGCTCGTCGCGGTCGGGCTGGCCCTGGCCGCGGCCGGCTTCGCCGGCGAGCGACGACGCTCGCCCGGAACCCCGAATTCGAGTCCGGATTCGGCTGCGGCGCTAAGCCGATGAGGAACGCCTCGCGCAGGCGCCGGCGAGATTCAGCGGGACATCATCAGCAAGACCTGCGGCCACTGAGCCCGGCGGTCGTCCGCCGCATGCCCAGGGGTGGCGGGTGACGTCGTCTGAGTAGTCCGGCGAGTTCCACCTCGACGCCCGGCGCCCACGGCGCGCCGAGCAGGCCCGGGCCGGGCGAGGTGGTGGGCCGGCTTTCCGCGGCGCGCCGCCGGCTGATCTCGTCGATCCACATCATCACATCGGTGTCCGGATCGACGTGGCATCCGGCGAGCCACCACACCTCGACGAAAGTGGCCGCGAGGACGCCGGCGACCTGATGCCGTTCCGGCACCTGATGACCTAAACGGCGCGACACGAGGAATGCGCATTGGTCGAACAGCTCGGAGAACGCGCCATGGTCGTCATCGCCAATCCGGCGGATCAACCATCGCAGTCGCTCGGGGCCACCGGGCGGGCCGGGCGACGCGGATTCGGGCAGGCGGACGGCCCGACAGAAATTGACGTGATCGGTCAACGCTGACACCGGGACTCCTCGGGGGCGACGTGAAGACGTGCGCCGCCCGGGGACCGAAGCGACAGATCGCGAGCATTGGACTCGCGTCAACGGAAACGCTACGACATCACCCACATGTGCGGAAGGGCGCCACGAACGAGTGAACAGCCCTTTGCTCAGCCGTGTCCCGGGTCGACGTCGGTGTGCAAGATGCCCGCGGGGTCGATGCCGAGCATGTGGAGCAGGGCGGCGTTCTTGTACGTGTCGACGAGCTCTGGCAGATCTCGTTCCACCCAGTCGGCCCTCGCGTTCAGCCCTCTGGATCGTAAGACGGAGGTGATTTCAGATCTGTCGATGTGCATGGCATTTCCCCATTTTCATTGTGGCGGCTTTGCGGATTTGCGTGATCGCGGATGCGTGATCGGGGCCGATTCCGGCGAGGATCCACGGCTGGCGTGGTGAATGTGGGCGTCGTGATCGACGGCGTTCGGCGGCTGATCCTGGCGATGCGCGCCGACGTCGGGCCGGGTGGATGCGTGGTGACGGATCTACCCCACGACCCTGATGTCGAGTCTACAGTCCGAAATATGGCGACGGTTGTGCTGCGCGCTCGTCTCATGGGCGGCGATCGGATGGACGTGACTTTCGAGGAACCTGACGCGGACACCGAGGAGGAGGTCATCGACAATGTGATCTCTATCCTTGCCCAGGATGCCGGTGTGCTTCGATGCAGGCACGGCGACCGCCTCGTAGTGCTGTACGGCCGAGGCGTCGCCGCCCTCGAGGTGGCACCCCGTGGTGCGGTCTTGTGATCAGGCAGCGCACCTCGGGACGGACGCGCGCCGGCATACCGCTCCCGTCCCTGGCGGGCCCGTGTGCCGTCGTCCGACGCGGTGCGATCCGACCTCACCGGTCACCCCACCAGGCGCCGTCGAGCAGGGCGCGTGGGGAGCCGGTGGGTTCCAGGCGCAGCCGCGGGACGGACGGTGGCGTCGCCGAGGTGATGGTCATGTAAGTGGTGGCAGTCGCGACTTTCATGTCGGCTCCTTCCGCCGCCACTGATGTCAACGGCGTCAACGGCGTCGAGACCATGCGATGGGGTGGTCTAGCGCTGGCGGGACAGGCGGCGGCGTAGCTGGGCGATGCGGACCGTGCCGACCGCCATGATCAGGATTGCCGTGCCGGCGGCCGCGATCAGCAGCGCCAGGGCCAGCGGCAGGCTGCCCTCCAGGCCCAGGAAGTTGACCTGCACGCTACGGGTGTTCTGCCCGATGAAGATGATCAGCACCACGGAGAGCAACGCGGCGGCACAGATGCCGAACCACGCCGAGCCGGCGCGAGTGCGGGGAACCCGGCCCGGCGGCGACGCCGCCGGCGTGCCGCTCGAGGCCTGCGGCGTCGAGGCTGAAGGGTCAGCAAGTGCGATTGGGGTGCGATACCGGTCGTCGGACATGACATTCCCTGGGGTGGGCCGGTGTGGCGGGCACCTCAAGGATGGATGTCGTCGATTCCGGGATGTCTCCATCGTACGCCTGTTCGGCCGGGCGGCTGGTCGAGGACTCCGGTCGCCGGCGGAAGTGAGACGACGAAGGTCGATCCGCGCACGGGCGAGGGGCGGTAGCGCACGTCGCCGCCGTTGGCGCGGGCCAGTTCGCGGACGATGTACAGGCCCAGCCCGGTGCCGGTGACCTTCCTGGCGGTGCTCTCGGCGCGGGCGAAACGGCCGAACAGCCGGTCGCGGAACTCCGGCGGGACGCCCGGGCCCCGATCGGCGACGTCGATGGTCACGGCGCCGCCGGCGGAGCCGTGCGCGTCGATCGCCTGGACCCCGCCGCCGTACTTGTCCGCGTTGCTGATCAGGTTGGTGAGGATCTGGTCGAGGTGGCCGGGCTGGACGGCGGCGACGAGGTCGGGCGGGCAGGAGACGGTGACCGCGGTGGTGGCGGTGGCGCCGAGCGCGGCCTCGATGTGATCGGCCACCCGGACCGGGCGCGGGGTCGCGGTGAGCCGGCCGGCGTCGATGCTGACCAGCGCGAGCACCTCCTCGACGATGCCGGCCAGCCGCCGGGTGGCGCCGTGCGCCTTGGCGACCAGCTGGTCGGCCGGCGACGGCAGGGGATCGCCGGTCAGGGCCAGGTCGAGGCTGCCGAGGATGGTGCCGAGTGGATTGTTGATCTCGTGGCCGAGCATGCCGATCAGGTCGGCCTTGAGCTGGTTGGCGGCCTCCAGCTCGCGGTTGCGGTCGGCGATCTCCGCCGTGCGGGCCCGGACCTCGCCCTCCAGGGAGTCGTAGTGCAGGGCGTTGTCCAGGGAGACGGCCAGCTGACCGGCGATCAGCTCGACGGTCTCCAGGCGGCCGGTGGAGAAGACGCCGGGCTGCCGCTGGTTGGCCAGGACCAGGACGGCGTCCTCGGCGCTCTGGCAGGGCACCGGGATGACCAGCAGGCTGCAGGCCTCGAGACCGGCCAGGTACGGATCCTGCGAGAACCGGTCGTCCCGGGTCGCGTCGGCGACCAGCAGCGGGTGGTGGGTGCGCTGGACGTAACGGACGGCGGACGCCGGCAGGTCGGTGGTGGAGAAGCCGGAGACGGTGCGGCCCCGCAGCGACAGCTGCACGTCGGTTGCCCCGGTCATCGCGCACAACTCGTCGATCACCTGCGTGGTCAGTCCGGCGAGGGTGGTCTTCGAGCTGAGCGCCCGCGACGCGCGCAGAATCGCCATCAGGTCCAGCTGGTCGGCGCCGCCGCCCGGGCCGCTGCCGGCCGTGTTCCGCAGGAACGGGTGCTCAGACTCGAGGCGTGCGACCGGGCCGCCGGCACCCCACGCCCGGTACGCGTCGCGCGCCTCGACCAGCAGCCGGCGCCCGGCGTGCGTCAGACCCTGCTCCAGGTGCAGGCGGGCGGCCCGCTCGGCGAGCAGGGCGTGATGCCACGGGCGACCGGTCACCTCGCGAAGGCCCTCGTCGAACAGCCGGATCGCGGCGGCGGCGTCACCGCCGGCCCGGGCCATCTCGGCGTCCACGAGCAGCAGCAGCGGCCGGAAGTTGCGGGGCGCGTCGGCGGCCCGGCGGGCCAGCCAGTCCCGGGCGTCCGCCGAGGCGGGGGAGGGGTCGCTGAGACAGCGGGTGACCCGGGCGAGCGCGCTGGAGTAGAACCCGCGGATCGCCTTGGCGCGCGCCATCGCGGCGGCCGAGTGCTCCGCCAGGGCCGCGGTGTCGTCGCTGAGCAGCGCCGCCAGCGCCCGGTCCAGGTGATGGTCGGCCAGCAGGGCCGAATTGTCGCCGATCTCGTCCAGGTAGGCCGCCTCGTCGAAGCCCTCGGCGGGTTGCCCGAGCAGCACCCGGAACAGCTGCCGGTGTCCGAGTGCGATCAGCCGGGCGTACCAGTTGCCGGTCCGTTCCGCGAAGGCCAGCACCGCCGCGGTCTCCTCGGCGCAGGTCTGCAGCGAGTCCTCGGTCTCCAGCAGCATGACCAGCAGTCGCGCCGAGTGCCATCCGGCGATCTGCACGTCGCCGACCGCGAGCAGCTCGTCGCGGGCCTGCCAGCAGCCCTCGACGACCTCCTCCAGCGGCTCGAACCAGGGTGCGGCCAGCATCAGGTGCTGGTAGGCGGCCACCGCCGCCGCCGCGTGGTAACCGTGCTCGCGGGCGGCCCGAAGCGCGTGCGCGGTCAGCAGGTATCCGGTGCGGTGGTCGTCGAGCAGCCAACTCGTCACACGGATGGCCCCGCCCAGGGTTCCGGTCAGCGGCGGGCACACCCCGTTCTGTTGCCACAGCACGTGTGCCCGTAACACCAGCCAGGCGTGCAGGTCCGGGTCGGCCACGAAGGTGGGCACGAGCATCCGCTGCAGGATCCGGGCCACCGCGACGATCCGCGGATCGCCGCACTCCCGCGTCGGGTAGGCCGTCCCACGGTCGGCCACCCAGTCCCGGAGCTCGAGCACGGCGCGCTGGTTGTCCGCGGCCAGGTCCGCCGGCGGGGCGATGCCGAACCGCCGCAGCGCGTCGAGCCCGAGCGCGATCGCCGCCCGGCACTCGTCGCGCTGGGTCAGGCTGTTGATCTGCACGGCGGTGGCCGTGACCAGGACGAGCGGGTCCGGGGAGCGAGCGGCGAGATCACGGTAGATCCGGTCGGCCTCGGCGTGCCGGCCCAGGCAGAAGAGCGCCGTGTGCCGGTCCACCGCGATCGCGTCCCGGTCCGTGGCGTCGCCGGCGGTGAGGACCCGGTCGGCGGCGGCCAGCAGTTCGTCGGCGGCCGGATAGTTGGTCATCAGTGCGGCGCGGCGACCGGCCTGGTGCAGCAGCGCCGACGCGGTCCGGCGCTCGCCGTCGTCGCCGATGAGGCCGGTCGCCGCGAGGTACTGCTCGGCGGCCTGCTGCTCGTACCCGCCGTGCGCGGCCAGGCGACGGGCCATCGCCAGCCGCGATCGATCCATCTCGGCGGCCGGGAGCAGATCCCGGGCCGCCTGCAGTACCAGGTCGTGGCAGAACTTGACGGTGTCGTCCGCGGTGATCAGTCCATCGGCGACGGCCGGAGCGAGGTGTGCCGGGAGGGCGGCGGGCGGGATCGCGGTGGCGGTGGCGAGCAGTTCCGCGCGGACGCTGCTGCCGAGACAGGTCAGCGCCACCAGTAGGCGCCGGGTCGTCGCCGCCTGCTGCGCCAGGCGGGCGGCGAGCAGCTGCGGCAGGCGGTGGCGGGTGACGAAATTCCGTACCGGTTCGGGGTCCCAGTCCCAACCGCCCTCCGCCGGCGTCAGCAGGCCCTCCGCGCGAAGCCCGTTGATCAGTTCCACGGTGGCGTACGGATTCCCGGAGGTTGCCGTGCCGATCAGGTCGGCGAGCGACCTCGCGGCCGAGGGATCGAGCCGCAGCACCGCCCCGGTCAGCTCGGCCAGCCCGGCCCGGTCCAGCCCGGCCAGCCGCAGCCGCGGCTCGGCGAGTCCGTCGCGCTCCCAGCGCGCGGCGAGGCCGGCCACCGTCTCCTCGTCCCGGTAGGCGCAGACGACCAGCAGCCCGGGTACCGGCCCGGCGGTCACCAGCTCGTCCAGCACCCGCAGCGATCTGCCGGTCGCCCACTGCAGGTCGTCGACCACCATGACCAGCGGACGGTACGCCGCCACGGTGCGCAGCAGCGTGACCGTGGTTCCGCCGGCCCAGGTCGGCGGGGTGACCAGGTCCAGCGGTTCGGCCGCCACCCGCCCGCCGAGAAGTATGTCCAGCTCGGGCACCGCGCCGGACATCATCTTGCCGAGCGGACTGAGCGCGGCGACCAGCCGCTCCCGGTGGCCCGACAGCTCCGCCTCCGGTAGCGCGAGTAGCAGCCCGGCCAGTTTTCTGATCACCTGGCCCGTGCCGCCGGCGTCGACACCGGTGCGGAACTGCTCGTACTTGCCGGCGAGAAACCAGCCGCCGCGAGCGGCGATCAGCGGTCGCAGCGTCTGTATCAGCGTGCTCTTGCCGATCCCGGCCGGGCCGCTGACCAGCACGGCCCGGCCGTCACCACGCAGCGCCCGGTCCAGGGCCGCGGCCAGGGCGCCGACCTGCGGGTCCCGGCCGACCAGAATGGGCGGTGCCGGCAGGAACAGCGGGAAGTCCCGGTCGCCCGGCGTCCAGTCGCCGTCGGGGTCGGCCGTCCAGCGGGCGAGATCGTGGGCCAGGCCCTCGGCGCTCTGATAGCGCCGGTCCGGGTCCTTCTCCAGCAGCCGCATGATGATGTCGCCCAGCCGAGATGGCAGCCCCGAGGCGCACGGGGTGCCGACCAGGGTGTCGCGTACCAGATCGAGCGGGTCGTGGCCGGTGACCGGGGGAGCGCCGGTGGCGAGGGTGTAGAGGGTGGCGCCGAGGCCGTAGAGGTCGGCGCGGCGGTCGGTGCTCAGGCCGATGCGGCCGGTCTGCTCGGGTGCCAGGAACCCGAGAGTGCCGACCGGGCCCTCGTCCGCCTCCGGGTCGCCGGTCGGGCCCTCGTCGGCTTCCGAGGCGCCGGTGAGCGCTAGGTCGAAGTCGATGAGCAGCGGGGGAGCGTCCGGGCGCAGCACGACGTTGGCCGGGGTGATGTCGCGGTGCAGGACGCCGGCGCGGTGGACCGCGGCGACCGTCGTGGCCAGGGCGTGTGCGATGCGGACCAGGTCGGGCAGGGGCATCGGCCCGGCCGGCGGCGGTGCGCCGCCGTCGTCCTGCAGGACCAGGGTCCGGCGGGCCTGGTCCGCGGCGAGGCGGGGGACGCCGGGCAGGCCGGCGAGCTTCTCCAGTACGGCACGTTCGTGCTCGATGCGGCGGATCGCGCCGGCCCCGGTGGCGTGTTTGCGGATCACGCCGGGACCGTCGGGCGGGGTGCGGCGGGTGACCTGCGTCCGGTCACTCAGGTACAGCAGCTCCTCGCCCATATATCGGATAATGCTACGTTTGACATGATTTTTCTCAGTGACCGCCAGCGGTCTGACCAAAGGGCCGCGCTCGCCCGCGAATCGTCAGCTCGTTCGATCACGCTCAGGGTGCGGCCGCTCATGTGCTGCCGACCCTCTCAACGTCCCCAGTAGAACGATTCGACGTCGCGCGCTATCAGCGTGCGATCGGCCATCGGCGCGACAAGCTTCAGCCCCCGGGCCGGTCGCAATGGACCGGCCCGGGGTATGGGGGAGCCGAATCAGGCTGGTTGGCATGAGCTACCGCGACGTGCCGGCCGGCCTCAGCTTCCGGCGCAGCCGGCGGTGACACCGCTGCCGGTTCCGATGCCCTGGAAACCGAAACTGGTGGCTTGGCCGGGGGCCAGCCGCCCGTTGTAGCTCTGGTTGGTGAGGGTGACGGCGCCGCTGCTGCCGCTCGGGACGGCGTTCCAGGCGGAGCTGATCGACGTTCCGCTCGGCTGGGCGACGGTGACACGCCAACCGTCGAGTGCGGTGGCTCCCGCGGTGACGTTGACATTGGCGACGAATCCGCCGTTCCACTGACTCTGCACCGAGTAGGCCGCGGTGCACGTGGGGCTTCCATCGCCGGGCGGCGGGCTGGACGGCGTGACCGGGGGAGTAGTAGGTGGAGTGTCGCCGTCGAGGGTCAGGTTCTTCTGCTGGACGGTCCACTGACTTCGGCACAGGCCGCAGTCGGCGCCGACGAAGTTGGCGCCGGCGGTGATGTCGCCCTTCAGGCGCCACTTGAGGTAGAGCACCGCCACGCGGCCGAACTCGCCGCCGTTGGCCTGGTCGTAGGTGCCGCCGTGGCCGACGTTCAGGTTGCCCATGAAGGCGGGCAGCCCGGCCGGGAGCTTGCCCCAGTCGTCCATCGCGTTCGGGTAGGCGATGTCGCCAGGCCCGCCGATGAAGTACGCGATCGGCTTGGTCAGTCTCCTGAGCTGGTAGTCATCGGCGTCGTTCAGCAACCCGCTGCTGAAGATGCCGGTCGTGCTGACGCGCGGATCGTTGGAGACGGCGTAGGCCTCCAGGCCTCCGCAGGAGAAGCCCGCGACGGCGATCTTGCCGGTGTCGAGCCTTCCGTAGTACTTGCCGCCCTGCCGGGAATTCTCCGCGACGGCCCAGTCGATGGACTGGGTGAGCATCTGGGACGTCGTGGAGCCGGATCCGTTCGGGTTTCCGTTGGCGATGGCGAGGAAGCCGTGCGAGGAGATCTCGCGAAGGAAGTTGACCTGTGCGGTGCCGCTGGCCGCGCAGCCGCCGTTGCCCCACACGAAGACGGGTAGCCGCTCGGACGGCAGGGTCTGTGGCCGGTAGATGGTGTGGTTGGGCAGGCCGGTCGAGGTTTCGTAGTCGGCCGGATAAGGACCGGAGCCGCCGGGCGCCGCATCGGCCGGTGTCCCGCCGAGCGCCATGATGGCGGCGGCGAGCGGAACGACGACGGCCGCCAGTCCGGCGCTGATCCTCGATCTTCTTCTCATTCGACCCTCCACGGGCGCAGTCACGGCGCTCCCCCCGGCGACATAGGGATGACCGCGGCAACACCCATTGATAGTCGACGATGCTGCCAGAGTATTTCGCCGATCTCAATGCGGATGGACGGCGAAAAGATCGGGTGATGAAAAGCGTTATATCGCGTCGGTCGGCAGAGTCGTCCGGGGGTGTTTCATTGACGTTCATCCATTGAAGTCTTATGTTTGCTGAAATCGTCGACGGGAAAGGTGCGACGTCATGGCGTTGTCCAGACCATCGGTCCTGGGCCTGTGCGCGGCGATCGGCGGCACGGCCGCGGCCGCCGCCCTGGCGATGTCACCGGCCGCCGCCGACGGCGGCCCGGTGGCGTCGCCGGCGGGCGGATGCGGCGCGATCGCGCGGGTCGAGGCGCAGTGGGGCAGCGGGCCGAACGGGGGTCAGATCCTCGCCGTCACGGTCACCAACACGTCCGCGGCCACCACCACGAAGTGGGCCGTGTCCTGGGCGTTGGGCGCCGGCCGGCGGATCGTCTCGGCATGGAACGCCGCGGTGAGCACCTCGGGTGACACGGCGACTGCGATCAACGCCTCGCACAACGGCATCCTGGCGCCGGGCACGTCGGCCACGTTCGGGACGCAGCTGTCCGGCGTCGGCCCGGCTCCCGCACTGAGCTGCGACAACGGCGCCACGACGCCGACGAGCTCCGCGCCACCGAGCGGCCCGGCCGGGCAGACGGTCACCGTCTCCGCGGCCGACAACCGCAGCACGGTACGCCTGCGCGTCGGCGACGCCCTCGTGGTCAGCCTGGCGAGCAACTACCTGCCGCCGGCGCTCTCCACCGTCGGCGTACTCGTGGCGCGCGACAGTGCCGGCGGCTACCCGACCGGCCAGCCGCTCGTGGCCCGCTACCTCGCCGCGGCGGCGGGCACGGTCGAGGTGTCCACGCTGACCGACATCGCGTGCAACCACCAGCCGACGCCCTGTCCGTCGCCGCAGGTCCCGTGGGCGGTCACCGTCACCGTCACGGACTGAGCGACGTCCGCACGGGCGGTGGCTACCGGAGTGAGGCGTCGTCCAGGTACAGGTTGTCGGTTCCCGCAGTGGTTTCGACGTAGAGGACCGCCCTCGTCAGCGTCCCGCTCCAGGACACCGTCGCGGTGCCGGACAGCTGCGTCCAGCCGGTCGCGTTCACCGTCGCGGCCGGGGTGAGCTGGAGGTAGCTGGTGGTGCCGTTGGCCGTCAGCGCCATGGTCGCCTTCGCGGCGGGCGTGCCGCTCTGCGAGCGCACCCACACGCCGGTGGCGTAGGACCTGCCGTTGGTCATCCGGGACGTCACGTCCTGGCCGGGGCCGTTCCACGCTGATGTGCGGCCGCTGATGGCCAGAGACCGCGTGCCGCCGCGCACGACGCCGGTGGCGGCCGAGAGCGTGCCGCTGCCGTTCACCTGCCAGCCGGTGAGGCCGTCCTCGATCCCGGGGTTGGTGAGCAGGTTCCCGCCGGTGTCGGTGCCGGTGAACTGCCACCAGTTGACGTTGAAGAGGTAACCGCTGCCGCCGGCGAACCTGAGGTACAGATCCTGTGTGCCGGTCAAGCCGGTCACCCCGCAGGTGACGGAGGTCCAGGCCTGCCAGCCGCCGGTGCCGGGGACGGTGCAGGTGCCCGCCAGCGTGCCGGTGGGGCTGCCCAGGCGCAGTTCGATGCGCCCGCCGCTCGTCGCCGACGCGACCCTTGCGGTGAACGAGGTGGCGCCTGTGCCGAAGGCGACGCCCTTGACCTTGATGTAGTCGCCGTTCTCGACGTTGGCGACGTTCATCGCGCCCTCGGACGCCGGTTCGGTCTCGACCCCGGACGACCAGGCGATGGTCTCGGCCTCCTGCCGCTGGAACGGATTCACGGTGGCGATCTGCGCCGGGCCGGCCGTCGTCATGTTCATCGTCGGAATGGTGCCGCCGGAGCCGTAGGTGAAGCGTTCAACGGCGACCGAGCGCGTGAAGCCGCCGCCGCCGGGCAACGCGCCGTTGTGGTAGAAGAAGTACGAACCGCCGTTGAAGTCGACGACGCCGGGGTGGTTGGTGAAGCTGCCGCCCTGGGTGGGCATGACGGTTCCGCGGTAGGTCCACGGTCCGGTCGGCCCGGGCGAGGTGGAGTAGGCGATGAACTCCGAGCAGCACTGCGCGGCGAACACGTTGTAGTACAGCCCGTTGCGCTTGTAGACCCAGGGCCCCTCTTCGTACAGGGTGGGCCGGTTGGCGACGTTACCGGGGCGAGTGCCGAATCCCGCGGTGGTCAGCGGGATCTGGGTCGGACCGCCGGAGTACGAGATCATGTCGGTGTTCAGCCGCACGTACCACAGGTTCGGGTTTCCCCAGTACAGGTACGCCTGCCCGTCGTCGTCGATCATGACGCTGGGGTCGATCTCGCCGTTCTCCACCAGCGGCCTGCCGAGGGCGTCGGTGAACGGACCGGTGGGGCTGTTCGACACGCCGACCCCGATGGCCATCCTTCCGGTGCTCCGGTTGGTGACGGGCACGTACCAGTAGAACTTGCCGTTGCGGTAGGCGACCTGACCGGCCCACGCGTCCTTGCTCGCCCAGGCGAAGGTGGCCAGGCTCATCGGGGAGCCGTGGTCGGTCCAGTTCACCATGTCCGCGGACGAGTAGACCCGCCATTCCCTCATGGTGAACCACGTCGAGGCGTCCTCGTCGTGGCCGGTGTAGAGGTACACCCGGCCGTTGTGCACCAGGGGTGCCGGGTCCGCGGTGTAGATGGTCTGCACGATCGGGTTGTCCGCCCGGGCGGTCCCGGCGAGGACCGGAATCAGCGCGAACGCGCAGAGCAGGGCAGTGATCCAGGTGATGACGCGCCGTTCGGTCATGATGTGCTCCAGGGGTCAGCGTCGGGTCCACTGCTGGTTGGCGGCGCCGGTGCAGGTCCACAGCAGGGTCTGTGTGCCGTTGGCGGTCTGGTTGTTGTAGACGTCCAGGCAGAGGCCGGACTGGTTGCCGCGGATGGTGCCGTTGCTCTCGAAGGTCCATTGCTGGTTGGTCCCGCCGTTGCAGTCCCAGAGCTGTACCTTCGTCCCGGCGGTGGCGCCGATCGGCGCGTCGAGGCACTTGCCCAGCGCCTGCAGGGCCTGACCGGACACGGTCCACCTCTGGTTGGTGGCGCCGTTGCAGTCCCAGATGACCGGCTGGGTGCCGTTGGCGGTATTGCTGTTCGGCACGTCCAGGCACCGGCCGGACGCGGTGCTGACCAGGGTGGTCGATGCCGGTGGCTGCGGCTCGCCGGTGGTGCCGCCGCTCACCCGGTACACGACCGTGCCGTGCGCGGGCACGCTCGCGCTGATCGTGCCGCTGGTGGTCGTCGTGGCGCCGGTCCCGGCGTCGACCAGGGAGTACGAGGACGCTCCGGTCTTCCCGATCGCCGCGGCCGTGGTGGAGATCGTCCGGGTGGCGCCGCTCTGGTTGAACAGGGCCACCGCGACATCGCCGTTGGCCAGGCGCTTGGCGAGTACCCGCTGGTTGGCGTCGCCCGCGACCTGGACACCCTGCCGGCCGAGGCTGTCCTGGTTGACGGCGATGAGCCGGCCGTTCTTCAGGATCGACTGGGTGGCGGTGCTCATGCCGCGGATGTCGTTGCCGGCGATCAGCGGCGCGGCCATGATCGCCCACATGGCGAAGTGGGAACGCTGCTCGGTGTCGGTCAACGTGCCCCGGCCGACCTCCATCATGTCCGGGTCGTTGAAGCCGCCCGGTTTCGCGTACCCGGCCAGCGGCACGTTGACGTTGATGATGTTCTGTACGCCCATCGGGTAGCCGTTGGTCTGATCGGTGTTCCAGACCAGTTGGATGTCCTCGGTGGTGCGCCAGATGTTCGCCACGTCACCCCAATTGCGTTGGGGGCCGGTCTTGGCGTGGATGCTGTTGGAGTTGATGCTGTACAGAATCGGCCGGCCGGTGGCGGCCAGAGCGTCGCGCATCTTCGCGAACGTGGCGACCTGATCGCTGATGCTGCCGCTGGGCGAGCACCAGTCGTACTTCAGGTAGTCGACGCCCCAGGCGGCGAACTGCCGGGCGTCCTGTGCCTCGTGCCCCTGGCTGCCGGTCGCGCCCGGGTAGGAGTCGAAGTACTGCGCGCAGGTCTGGTCGAGCGGCGCCTGGTAGATCCCGAACTTCAGTCCCTTGCCGTGAATGTAGTCGCCGAGCGCCTTCATGCCGCTGGGGAAGCGGGTCGGATCGCCCTGCAGGTTGCCGCTTGCGTCGCGGGTGGAGGCCATCCAGCAGTCGTCGACCACCACGTACTGGTAGCCCGCGTCACGCATGCCGGAGCTGACGATGCTGTCGGCCATGCCCCGGATCAACGTCTCGTTGATGTTGCAGAAGAACGTGTTCCAGCTGTTCCACCCCATCGGCGGCGTACGGCCCACCCCGTTCTCCAGGGCCTGCGCCGGCGAGGCGGTGGAGACGAACGTGGTGCCCGACAGCAGCAGAAGTCCCGCGGCGAGCATGGTCCTGAGACGTCTCATGGGTATCGACCTGTCAGAGAGAGTGAACGTTAACATCGCGATTCGCAAAGGTTGCCAGAATGCTCTCGGACATTCAAGGGTGAGAATTCAATGCAGGGTCGATCGCCGCGCCGCTATCCATAACGTCTTTCCGGCAATAGAAAAGTGTTATCTCGACGTCCCGTAGAGGGTCGCAGACGCCCTTGAATGTATGGAAAAACTCTGGCAACATTGCCGTTCATAAATATGTGAGCGTTAACATGGAGGAGTGGCAATGAGCGCACGCGACACATCTCCCGGAACGCCGCGGCGGCGCGGGTATCTGGCGATCGCCGCCGTGCTGGCCCTGCTGGCCGGTGTCGCGGTCACGGTCGTGAACGCTCCTGCCGCGGCCGCCGCGACGATCGACACCGGCGCCTGGTACGTGCTGGTCAACCGCAACAGCGGCAAGGCCCTGGACGTGTACAACCTGGCCACCAACGACGGCGCCCGGATCACCCAATGGTCGCGTAACGACGGTAGCCAGCAGCAGTGGCAGTTCGTCGACTCCGGCGGCGGCTACTACCGGCTCCGATCGAAGCTTTCGGGCAAGGTCCTCGACGTCTACAACGGGTCGACCGCCGACGGCGCCGCGATCGTGCAGTGGACCGACAACAACGCCGCCAACCAGCAGTTCAGCGTCCAGGACGTCGACGGCTACGTCCAGCTGATCAGCCGCAACAGCGGCAAGGCCCTGGAGGTACAGGGCGCCTCCACCGCCGACGGCGGCAACATCGTCCAGTACGCCGACTGGAACGGCGCGAACCAGCAGTGGCAACTCGTCCGGGTCGGCTCCGGCACACCGACGACGCCGCCGGCGAGCGGCACCTTCACCAACCCGGTCGTCTGGCAGGACTTCGCGGACGGGGACATCATCCGCGTCGGGGACGCGTACTACTACTCGGCCTCGACCATGCACTACTCCCCGGGCGCGCCCATCCTTCGCTCCTACGACCTGGTCAACTGGGAGTTCGCCGGGCACTCGGTGCCGCGGCTGGACTTCGACTCGAACGCCTACGACCTCAACGGTGGCCGGGCGTACGTCAAGGGCATCTGGGCGTCGGCGTTCAACTACCGGCCGAGCGACAGCACGTACTACTGGCTGGGCTGCACCGAGTTCAATCGCACCTATGTGTACGCCTCGACGGCGGTCGGCGGCGGCTGGAGCAAGAAGGCCCGGATCAACAAGTGCTACTACGACGCCGGCCTGCTGTTCGACGGCGACACCCCGTACGTCGCCTACGGCAACTCCACGATCAGCGTCGCCCAGCTCTCGTCGGATCTGACCTCGGAGGTACGGTCGCAGACCGTTTACACCACCCCGTCGAGCATCGGCACGCTCGAGGGCGCCCGGATGTACAAGCGGGGCAGCTACTACTACATCTGGCTGACCCGGCCGGCGAACGGCCAGTACGTGTTGCGTTCGACCAGCCCGTGGGGGCCGTACGAGCAGCGTCAGGTGCTCCTGGACCTACCCGGCCCGATCTCCGGCGGCGGCGTGCCGCACCAGGGCGGGCTGGTGCAGACCCAGAACGGCGACTGGTGGTACATGGCGTTCACCGACGCGTACCCGGGCGGCCGGATGCCGACCCTGGCCCCGATCAGCTGGAGCGGTGACGGCTGGCCCGTTCTGCAGACGGTCAACGGACGCTGGGGCGCCAGTTACCCCAAGCCCGCCATCAGCACGACCAGAACCGTCCAGCCGATGGTCGGGCCGGACACGTTCACCGGCACCACGCCGGCGCCGCGCTGGGAGTGGAACCACAACCCCGACACCACGAGGTTCAGCGTCGGCAGCGGCCTGCGGCTGTCCACCGCGACCGTGACCAATGACCTCTACAACGCCCGTAACACGCTGACGCATCGGATCCAGGGCCCCGCCTCCACGGCCACGATCCAGCTGAACTACTCGACGATGGCCAACGGTGACCGCGCCGGTCTGGCCATGTTGCGTGATCAGTCGGCGTGGATCGGCATCCGCAAGGACAACGGCGGCACCCGGGTGTCGATGACCAATGGGCTGACCATGTCGACCAGCGGGTGGACCACCACCGGCACCGGCGCCGAGGCCGCCGGCGCCACCGTCTCCGGCGGCACGATCTGGCTGCGGGTCAGCGCGAACATCCAACCCGGCTCCGGGCGTACGGCCACATTCTCGTACAGCACGAACGGCAGCACGTTCACGGCGCTGGGGCCGGCGTTCACGCTGCACAACGACTGGCAGTTCTTCATGGGCTACCGCTTCGGCATCTTCAACTACGCCACCAGCGCCCTCGGCGGCTCCGTCACCGTCAACCGGTTCGACCTGACGGCCCCGTAGCCCTCTCGGCGGTACCCTGGCGATCGATGCTTGATTCCAGTAACGAGATCGCCGTCAACCGCGCCCTGTGGACCGTCGTGAATGCGGACTTCACCGACGCGCGTGCGCATGAGGCGTGGGCGGCCGAAGACTTCACCTGGGGGCTTTTCGACAACCTGGAGAGGCGGATAGGCGCGCTCGGTGACGTCGCCGGCCTGGACGTCGTCGAGCTCGGCTGCGGTACCGCGTATGTCTCCGCCTGGCTCGCCAGGCTCGGCGCGAGACCGGTCGGCGTCGACCTGACACCCGCGCAGCTGGACACCGCCCGCCGCTGCCAGGAGGAGTTCGGCCTGTCGTTCCCGCTGATCGAGGCCAACGCCGAGGACGTACCCCTGCCGGACGACTCCTTCGATCTGGCCGTCAGCGAGTACGGTGCGTGCGTCTGGTGCGACCCCGAACGCTGGATCCCGGAGGCGGCGCGCCTGCTGAGGCCCGGTGGGCGGCTGGTGTTCCTGACCAACAGCGTCCAGGTGACGCTGTGCGTGCCCGAGGACGGGGGACACGCGGGCGATCGGCTGTTACGACCCCAGAAGGGGTCATCCCGGGTGCAATGGCCCGGCGGTGGGTTCGAGTTCCATCCCAGCCACGGTGAATGGATCCGCATCCTGCGCGAGAGCGGATTCGCCGTCGAAGCCCTCCACGAGCTGTACGCCGGTGACGAGGCGAAGACCCCCGAGTACTACGACATCGCCACGGCCGGATGGGCGGGGCAATGGCCGGTCGAGGACCTGTGGACCGCACGGCTGACCGGCTGAGAGTCCGGTCGTCTCGCAGCGGCTGACGCCGGACCGGGTTAGCGTGAATGGTCTTGAACCCGGGGAGTCGCGTATGAGTCTCGAGAAGGTGGTCTTCGGCTTCTTCGTGCTGCTGGCCGCGACGCTCAACTTCGGGTTCTTCATCGGTGACATGTCCGACCCGGCGTTACACAACGTGTACGAGCTGTTCGCCGCAATCGTGGTCAGCCTCATCGCGACCGTGCTGAAGTTCGGGGACCGTACCCAGATCGGCGCGGTGCACCTGGCCACCAGCCTCGTCGCCGACCTCCAGCTGATCGCCGCCGCGCTGGTCTGGGGATATGCGACCCAGATCGCGTCGAGCGGCCTGGACCCGGCGGCGATGGCCAGCGTGGTGTCGCTGTCCGGGGGCGCGCTACTGGCCAACCTCGTCTCGGTCGTACTCCTGGTGGTAGAGACCGTGTCCTTCCAACGCCGGTGATGGGGGAGGTCGTGGCTGGTTCGGCACGGCGGCGGAGGTTCTCCGCCCGGTCGGCGGAGACCTCGTCCACGGTCTTCCTGATCATGCGCCGGATGCGGGCACCGCTGATCGTCCTGATCACGATCTTCGCCGTCAGCGTGCTCGGCCTGACCCTCATCCCCGGCCGGGACGCCGCCGGGCAGCCCGCCCGGATGGGGTTCTTCGACGCGTTCTACTTCATGAGCTACACGGCGACCACCATCGGGTACGGCGAGATCCCCCACCCGTTCACCAGCGCACAGCGGATGTGGGTGACGGCCACCATCTACCTCACCGTGATCGGGTGGGCGTACGCCATCGGGTCGCTGCTGACGCTGCTGCAGGACCGGGCATTCCGGCAGGCGCTGCGGCTGCAGCGCTTCATCCGCAGCGTGAACCGGCTGCGCGAGCCGTTCCTGCTGATCATCGGGTACGGGCAGACCGGGCAACTGCTCGGCCACTCGCTGGACGCCATCGGCCGGCGCTTCGTCGTCCTCGACGCGTCCGGGGAACGCGTCGACGCGCTCAACGTCGACTCGTACCACGGCGACGTACCCGGGCTGGCCGGAGACGCCGGCAATCCGCACACCCTGGCCGTCGCCGGTCTCGAGCACCCCCGGTGCGAGGGCGTGCTGGCGCTCACCGACAACGACGAGGTCAACCTGGTCGTCGCGATGACCGCCGCCCTGGTGCGACCGGACCTGCCGGTCATCGCCCGGACCGTCTCGCCGGCGATCGAGCACCGGATGCGGGCCTTCGGCTCACCGGCGGTCGTCAACCCGTTCGACCGCTTCGGCGACCACCTGGCGCTCGCCCTGCGCGCACCCGCGTCGTACCAGCTGATGTCCTGGCTGGAGAGCGGTCCGGGCGCCGACCTGCCCGACCCGGGCCGGCTGCCGACGGCGGGCGGCTGGGTGCTGTGCGGCTACGGCCGCTTCGGCCGCAAGCTCACCGAGGACCTGCGCGCCGAGGGCCTGGACGTGACGATCATGGACCTGCAGCCGGACGCCACGGCGCAAACCACAGTCGTCGTCGGCGACGCGTCAGAGCCGGCCGTGCTGGCGCGCGCCGGCCTCGAACGCGCGGTGGGCTTCGTCGCCGGCACCGACGACGACATGACGAACCTGTCCCTGATCGCCGCCGCCCGCCGGATCAACCCCGGACTGTTCATCGCCTCGCGGCAGAACCGGCCGACCAGCGCGCCGCTGTTCGCGGCGATGGACGTCGACCGGTTGCTGGTGCCGACCGAGCTGGTGGCGCGGGAGATCTACGCGCAGCTGAGCACCCCGCTGCTGTGGCGCTTCCTGCAGGGCATGCCGGCGCGCGGTGACGAATGGGCGGCAGAGATCATCGACCGCCTCCGGCAGCAGTGCGGCCGGCGCCTCGGCAGCGTCTGGAAGGTCGCCCTGACCGGTACCGACGCGCCCGCGCTCGGGCCCTGGCTGCGCGCGGGCGACGTCCGGCTCGGCGACCTGCTGAAGAGCCCGCAGGACCGGAGCCTGCCCCTCGCCGCCGTGCCGCTGCTGCTGCAGCGGGACTCCGAGAGCATCCTCGGCCCCGACGGCGACACCACCCTGGCGCTCGGCGACCAGCTCCTGCTCGCCGGCCGACCCGCGGCGCGCCGGCACCTGCTCGACACCATGACCCACGACGCCGTCAGCGAATACGTCCTGACCGGGCGGTCCGTCCCGTCGGGCTGGCTGTGGCAACGAATGACCGGCCGGAGGCCACACTCCGCCCGGCGGGACTGAAGCTCACGGGCACCGGGCGTCCGCGTCCTAAGCTGCCCGCATGACCGTCATCGATCTTGGACGGGTCGATCACGAAGGTGAAGACCCACCGGCCGCCTCCCGTCCGCGCCCGCTCCGCCGGCGCGAGTGGCGCCGCCTGCTGGTAGCGGTCGTCGCGGTGTGTTGCGTGCTCACGGTGACGGGCTCGGCGCGACCCGAGCCGCGCGGACCGGTGCAGCTCTGGGACGTCCCGTTCGCACTGGAGGCCGACGCGTACGTGCTGTCCGGCGACGGCATCTTCGTGCTCGATGATTCCGGCGGCCGGCGGCTCACCGCACACGACGCCCGGACCGGCGCGGTGCGCTGGTCGACCGCGGCCGGCGACTCCTCCGGGCTCGCCGGCGTCGGGGACGGCACGCTGCTGATGCCGGCGGGTCTCACCGTGATCAACGACGTGGAGCCGGACGGCTCCCCGTCCTATCGGGAATTCAGCCGGGAAACGGTGGCCGTTGACGCGGCGACCGGCCGGCAGCTCTGGCGGCAGCCCGGTGAGATCATGTCCGTCGTCAGCGACCGCGCCCTGCTGCTGGAGTGGGACGAGACCGGCGAGCGGTCGCGCCGGATCCGCATGGTGCGCCTGCGCGACGGCGGCACGGTGTGGTCGCGGGATCGCACCGGCGCGGTCTCCTGGACGATCGACAGGACACCCGGCGTGCGGGCCGACCGCCTGTTGACCGTCACCGCACAGGGCCGGGCCGAGGTGATCGAGCCGGCCGACGGTTCCATCATCACGACCGGAACGTTGCCGCGGCCCGGAGATCATTCGGCCATCGCCTTGCAGGGCCGGCAGTTCTACCAGGATCAGACGGTGCGGGGCCGGACCACGATCACCGCCTACGACATCGACACGCTGCGGCAGCTGTGGACCGTCGAGCAGCCGTCCAGCGGCTCGTTCGGCTGCGGGCCGGTGGTGTGCATCAGCGACGGAGAGTCGATCTTCGGCCACGACCGGGCGACCGGCGCGCGGCTGTGGCGGCTCTCCGGAACCTCGGGCGTCTACCCGCTGACCGGCGGCCGCCTGCTGGCCGAGGACGAGCACGGTGCCCGGCACACCGTCCTGGACGGGACCACCGGGCGGCGCCTCGCGGAGCTGGGCCGCGGCAGGCCGGTGTGGGACTCGCAGGGCCGCGTGACGTACCTGATCGCGGGCACCCTGCAGCCACCCGGCCGGACGTCGGTCAGCAGCTTCGACCCGGCGTCGGCCGAGGTCGTGCTGCGCGGCACGGTCGCGCCGGCACAGACCTGCCGCAACGAGCGCGACCTGCTGACCTGCGTCACCGATGACAACCGGCTGACCGTCACGGACCTCGGCTGACGTCGGATTCCCCACGGACACACCGGGCGCCGGCGGAGTGCGTCGATGCATGCGAATCCTGGGGCAGACTGTGGCCGTGCCGAAGGAACTGCCCGCCGGGCTCTACGAGGTTGTCGTCACCGAGGCCCTGCACGGCCGGCTGGGGAGTATCGACTCGGACCTCGTCAAGCGTGACGGTCTCCGCTCGGCCGATGTCGCCGACCGGATAGCCCAGCTCCTTGCGCGTCAGGTCGAACGAGCTCTTGAGGCGGTACCCGAAGCGGACCGAATCGAGACGGGTGTGGAGGTGGCTCGCCGGCTGCTCGAGGCGCTCGGTACCCGCCTGCCGCGCACCGAGCCCGAGCTAGAAGCACCGCTGCCGCCGGGAGAGGTGCTGGCGGCGATCGGTGAACGGCGGCTTGACGGATCGATCCGCGCCGCGGAGCGCCCGCTCATTCCCCTGGTGGACACCACACTGCTCACCAACGCGCCGGGAGAGCCGAGGGTCGGCAGCCAGATTCTGACGGAGATCGAATCCGCCGACTCGATCGACGTCGTGATGGCGTTCATTCGCCGAAGCGGCCTTCTGCCACTGCTCGCCGCCCTGCGCGAGCACTGTGCGCGCGGCAAACGCCTGCGCGTGCTGACCACCACATACACCGGCTCCACTGAGGCGAAGGCGCTCGACGCGCTGGTCGAGCTCGGCGCCGAGGTTCGGGTCTCCTATGACCTGTCGACCACGCGCCTGCACGCCAAGGCCTGGGTTTTCCACCGGCAGACGACCTTCAGCACCGCGTACGTCGGGTCGTCCAATCTGACGCACTCCGCCCAGGTCGCGGGATTGGAATGGAACGTCCGTCTCTCCGCCGCCCGCAATCCGAGCGTCATCGGCAAGATCGCCGGCGTTTTCGAAAGCTACTGGCAGGGCGGTGACTTCACCGACTACGTGCAGGCGGACTTCTCCGCCGCGCTGGACCGCTCGCGGCGAGCCGGCCTCGACGACACAGACCTAATCAGCCCGCTCGAAGTGCGACTCGAACCGTTTCAGGAACGCCTCTTGGAACTCGTCGAGGTGTCTCGCACGCAGGGCCATCACCGCAATCTGCTCGTGTCGGCCACCGGCACCGGTAAGACCGTCATGGCGGCCGTGGACTATGCCCGGCTCCGCGAACGGCTCCCGCGGGCGCGGCTGCTCTTCGTCGCTCATCGTGAGGAGATCCTCGACCAGAGCCGCCGAACCTTCCGCCAGGTGCTGGCCGACCACGCGTTCGGCGAGACGTGGGTCGGCGGCGCGCGTCCCACGGCGTTCGAGCACGTCTTCGCCTCGGTGCAGAGCCTGGCGGCGGGCCGTTCGGAGCACCTGCCTGCGGACCACTTCGACGTCGTGATCGTGGACGAGTTCCATCACGCTGCGGCCCCGTCATACCGGTTCCTCATGGAGGAACTCCGGCCGCGGGAACTGCTCGGGCTCACGGCTACCCCCGAACGGGCCGATGGCCTGCCGATCCTGCACTGGTTCGGTGACCGTATCGCCTCCGAATTGCGCCTGTGGGACGCCATCGAACAGCACCGGCTCGTGCCGTTCGCGTACTACGGCATCCACGATGGCGTCGACCTCAGCGACGTGCCGTGGCGGCGCGGTCGCGGCTACGACGAGACCGCGTTGACCCAGGTCTACACCAGCGACAAGGCGTGGGCACGCTTCGTCTATCGCCAGCTCGAGCGGCACGTCGATGACATTTCCGCCATCCGGTGCCTGGGATTCTGTGTCAGCGTGGCGCATGCCCGCTACATGGCGGCTCGATTCCAGGACCTCGGTGTGGCCGCGGTGGCGGTCTGGGGCGAGACCTCCGAAGCCGAACGCCGATCGGCGCTGCGAGACCTGAGGGACGGAAAGGTACGTGTCGTCTTCTCGGTCGACCTGTTCAACGAGGGCGTTGATGTGCCCAGCGTCGATACCGTACTCATGCTGCGCCCCACGGAAAGCGCAACGCTCTTTCTGCAGCAACTCGGCCGGGGCCTGCGGACCGCCCGCGGCAAAACGATCTGTACGGTGCTCGACTTCGTGGGTGCGCACCGTCGCGAGTTCCGCCTCGACCTGCGCTACCGGGCGCTGTTGGGCGGAAGCCGCCGCGACCTCGAACGAACCGTCAAAGACGGCTTTCCCTACCTGCCCGCCGGGTGCCACATGGAGCTCGATCGGGTGGCGAGCGACATTGTGCTGCGCAACATCCGCGAAGCCATCCCGTCGCGGTGGCCGGCCAAGGTGGAGGAGCTACGGCGGCTGTCGAGCGGGCAGAGGCAGGTCACCCTGGCCGACTACCTGCGCGAGACGGGCCTCGAGGTCGGCGACATCTACTCCGGCAATCGGGGTTGGTCCGCGATGCGGGAGGCGGCGAGTCTGCAGGTGGCGCCCGCCGGTCCGCACGAGGCCGCGTTGCGGCGGGGGATCGCCCGCACCCTGCACGCCGACGATCTGCAGCGCCTGAACGAGTACGAAAACCTTCTGCGCGGCGCGCGCCCGCCGCAGGTTGACGCCATGGGTGACCTGGAGAGGCGTCTCGCACGGATGCTCGTCGCAAGTCTCACCGACCAGGTGATCAAGAACGACACCTCCCTGCAGACGGCCATCGACATCGTATGGGCCCATCCGCAGGTCATCGCGGAACTGCAGGAGCTGCACGACGTGCTGAGCGATGCGCGTACTCACGTGCAGCATCAGCCGTTGGCCGGCATCCCGCTGCAGGTGCACGCCCAATACACCCGCATCGAGATACTCGCGGCCGTCGGCGAGGGCACCGGCGCCAAGACGCCGCAATGGCGCGAAGGGGTGTACGACGCGAAGGGCGCCGGCGCAGACCTCCTCGCCTTCACACTGGACAAGACCAGCGGCGACTTCTCCCCGACTACCCGATACCGCGACTACGCGATCAGCCGGGACCTCATCCACTGGGAGAGCCAGTCCAACACCCCCGCTGACAGCCCTACCGGTCGGCGATACCGAAACCATGCGGCCCTGGGCCGATCGATCCTCCTCTTCGCCCGTACGCGCGCCGACGATCGCGCATTCTGGTTCCTCGGGCCCGCCAGGTATGTGCGGCACGAGGGTGAGCGTCCGATGGCGGTGACCTGGAGGCTGGAGACGCCCTTGTCAGGCGATCTCTTCGCCGCCTTCGCCGCCGCCGTCGCCTGACGGCCGCGACGTTCACGCAGGCCAGGTAAGCAGGCTCGCCTCCTCTTGCTCGTGGAACGTCAGCGCGGAGTCCTCGTAGTCGACCACGACGACGTGACCGGTGAGGAGGTCGCCGTGCAGGATGCGTTCGGCCAGGACGTCCTCGACCTCGCGCTGAATGGTGCGGCGAAGCGGACGTGCGCCGAGCGACGGGTCGAAGCCCAGCGCCCCGAGGTGCCGGCGGGCCGCGTCGGTGACCTCGACGCCCATGCCGCGGTCGCGCAGCCGCAGGTCGAGGCGGGCCAGCAGCACGTCGACGATCGCCAGCACGTCGGCCTCGGTCAGCCGGGGGAACACGATGGTGTCGTCGATGCGGTTGAGGAACTCCGGCCGGAAGTGCCGCTTCAGCTCGTCGTGGACCTTGGCGGCCATCCGGTCCTGCGTGCCGTCGGCGGTCCCGAAGCCGAGCGACAACGGCTTGGCGGCGTCGCGGGTGCCGAGGTTGGTGGTCAGGATGATGACCGTGTTCCTGAAGTCCACGGTCCGGCCCTGCCCGTCGGTCAGCCGGCCGTCCTCCAGGATCTGGAGCAGCGTGTTGAAGACGTCCGGGTCGGCCTTCTCGATCTCGTCGAACAGGACCACCGAGTACGGCTTGCGCCGCACCTTCTCGGTGAGCTGGCCGCCCTCGTCGTGGCCGACGTAGCCGGGCGGGGCACCGACCAGGCGGGACACGGTGTGCCGGTCGTGGAACTCGGACATGTCCAGCTGGATCAGCGAGTCCTCCGAGCCGAAGAGGTACTCCGCGAGGGCCTTGGAGAGCTCGGTCTTACCGACCCCCGACGGGCCGGCGAAGATGAACGACCCGCACGGGCGCTTCGGGTCCTTCAGCCCCGCCCGGGTACGCCGGATCGCGCGGGCGACCGCTCGGACCGCCTCCGTCTGGCCGATGATCCGCTTGTGGAGTTCGTCCTCCATGCGCAGCAGCCGGGACGTCTCCTCATCGGTCAGGCGCTGCACGGGAATGCCCGTCCAGTGCGCCAGGACCTCGGCGATCTGTTCGCCGCCGATGTCCGACCCGCCGCCCGGTCCGTCGCCCCGCGGCCGGACGTGCGCCCACGCGCCGGCCTCGTCGATCAGGTCGATCGCCTTGTCGGGCAGGAAGCGGTCGGCGACGTACCGGTCGGCCAGGGCGACGGCGGTCGCGAGGGCGGCGTCGGTGTACGAGACGCGGTGGTGCTCCTCGTACCGGTTGCGCAGACCCTTGAGGATCTCGACGGCCTCGGCGGAGGTCGGCTCCTCGATCGGGATCGGCTGGAAGCGGCGGGCGAGCGCGGCGTCCTTCTCGAAGTACGTCCGGTACTCCGCCGTGGTGGTGGCGCCGATCGTCTGCAGTTCGCCGCGCGCGAGCATCGGCTTCAGAATCGAAGCCGCGTCGATCGCGCCCTCGGCCGCGCCCGCGCCGACCAGCGTGTGGATCTCGTCGATGAACAGGATGACGTCGCCGCGGGTGCGGCACTCCCTGACCACCTTCTTGAGGCGTTCCTCGAAGTCGCCGCGGTAGCGCGAGCCGGCCACCAGGGCACTCAGGTCGAGGCTGTACACGTGCTTGGCGCGCAGCGTCTCGGGCACGTCACCGGCGACGATGCGCCGGCACAGGCCCTCGACGACGGCGGTCTTGCCGACGCCGGGCGCGCCGAGCAGGACCGGGTTGTTCTTGGTGCGGCAGGACAGCACCACCGTGATCCGGTCGATCTCGCGGTCGCGGCCGACGACCGGGTCGAGGCGGCCGTCCCGGGCGCGCTGGGTGAGGTTCTCGCCGTACTGGTCGAGCAGGGCGGAGGTCGCCGGCGGCGCGGCGGCCAGGGCGGGGTGCCCGGACAGCAGCACGAGGACCTTTTCGCGTACGCGCAGAGGGTCCGCACCCAGGGTGACCAGGATCTGAGCCGTCAGGCCGCGGTCGTCCCGGACGAGCCCGAGCAGGATGTGCTCGGGGCCGATGTGGTTGTGGCCCAGCTTGAGCGCCTCGCGCAGGGCGAGTTCGAGGACGTTCTTGGCGGCGGGGGTGAACGGGACGTGCATGCCCGGCGCCTCGCGGCCCTCGCCGACGGCCCGCGCCACCTCGGCGCGGGCGGCCTCGAGCGTCACGTCCAAGGCGGTCAGCGCCTGCGCGGCCGCGCCCTCGCCCTCCCTGATCAGGCCGAGCAGCAGGTGCTCGGTGCCGATGTCGCGGTGATTGAGGAGCCGGGCCTCGTCCTGAGCCAGGACGACGACCCGCCGGGCCTGGTCGGTGAATCGTTCGAACACGTCACTCACGTCCTCGCGGCGAGGGCCCCACGCACCCCTCCCGATCGGCGCACGTGGACGTGCGTACGGGTGGTGTGCGCTGAGTCAGAGCCTCTTGGCGTCGACGCGAGCCCGCGTGGGCGGCTCGCACGCTCGTGCAGGCGCGGCTGCCCCCTCAACGTACAACGGAGAACCTACGATGGCCCAAGGGGAGGGGCCGCCATGACCGGAACCGAACGTCGTCGCCAGGCCAACGACCGTGCCCGCAGGCGCGCCATCCGGGCCCTCGCCGCCCAGATGGGAGTGCCTTACTCGGTCGCGGCGCGGTTGATCGCCGACCCGCACCGCTCGCTGATGTTCGCCCACCGCGAACAACGTCCCTTCCACGCCCGGGTGCGCGACACCCGGGACGCGGCGGCCCCACCGCTGGGCCGCGCCGCCCACCTTGCGGCCCGCTTCCCGCGCCTGCACACCGCCGCGGGCCGGCTCTACGACGGCCGCGACCGGCAGACGGTGCTGGCGATGCTGTACGCGACGGTGGCGCACGAGTCGCCGGGTCTGCTGCCCGCTGTCGAGGAGCTGGCGTGGGTGGCCGAGCTCGGCGAGGAGACGGCGGTCGACATCACCTGCGCGGCCCTGGACCGGGCCGCCCGGCTCGTGCTCGACGGCGACCAGTGGCGACTGTGGACCAGGATCGAGGCCGCCCTCGACGCGGGTGACCGGCGCAGCGAGGCGACGATCACCCTGGGACGCGAACTACGGACGGTGAGTCTGCGGGGCTCGCTGGCGGGCGCCCGGCAGACCCTCGACGCGGTGCTGCTCGCGGCTCATCGGCTCAGGGCGCCGGGGGCGCCACTGCGCCTCGGTGGGCGGGCGGCCACGGTGGTGGGGGCACGCTGGCCGGAGAGCGGACCGCCGACGGCGTACGAGGTACGGCTCGACGGTGACCCCCGGGTCCATGTCGTCGATCTCGGCCACGAGCAGCAGCCGGCCGGCGTGTGACCGGAGCGCGGTGCCGTGGTTACGAGCGGCCCGCCTTCGCGCGTTTCTTGCGGGACTCTTCCTTGGCGGCCTTCGCCGGGGGCGACTCCGCGACCGCTGACCGGGTCGACAGCGACCCGGCATGGTCCGGTACGAACTTCTGCATCTCGCGTGGAGTTCGCCGATAGCCGCTTGACGGCGGTCGAGGCGGCAACGACAGGGGCACGCGTTGCACCTCATGGTAGGGAATCGTGGAGACCAGATGGGCGAGCATGTTTATGCGCGCCCGCCGTTTGTCCTCGCTCTCGACGACGTACCAGGGCGCCTCGGGAATGTCGGTGTGCAGGAACATCTCGTCCTTGGCCCGGGAGTAGTCCTCCCATCGGCTGATCGACTCGAGGTCCATGGGGGACAGCTTCCAGCGTCGCATCGGATCGTGCAGGCGGGAACGGAACCGTTCCTCCTGTGCGTGATCGCTGACCGAGAACCAGTACTTGCGAAGCAGAATGCCATCCTCGGTCAGCAGTCGTTCGAAGATCGGGCACTGGTGCAGGAAGCGCATGTACTCCTCGGTGCTGCAGAAACCCATCACCCGTTCGACACCGGCCCGGTTGTACCAGCTTCGGTCGAACAGCACGATCTCCCCGGCGGCGGGGAAATGCTCGATGTAGCGCTGGAAGTACCACTGCCCGCGCTCGCGCTCGGTCGGCGCGGGCAACGCGGCGATACGCGCGAGGCGGGGATTGAGATACTCGGTGACCCGCTTGATGGTGCTTCCCTTGCCGGCCGCGTCCCGTCCCTCGAAGACGACGACGACCCGGGCGCCTTCCACCTTCACCCATTCCTGCAGCTTGACGAGCTCACCCTGAAGGCGAAACAACTCTGCCTCGTAGGCCTGCTTCGGTAGTCGTTCGACCCGCTCATGCCTGGCCATCGCCGCCCACCTCCGAGTCGTCCCACCTCCGACTGTAAGGGCTGACGCGCCTCCCGCGCTGTTCTGGGGCGGATCAGGCCAGCGGGCCGCGGATGAAGAACGAGCTCTGCGCGCGGAAGTCGGCGCTCCCGTCGTACTGGTCGATCCACAACTCGGCGCCGAGGTGGCGTACGAAGAAGCCCGGGTAGTTCTTCGACTCCAGGGCGATCGACCCGGCGGTGAACCCGGCGCGGGGGCAGAAGGTCGCGTCCCGGCGGAACAGCACGGTGCCCTCGTCCGGGTTCATCCGCAGCCGGAACGACGAATGACGCAGGTAGCGACCGTCCTGCCCGCGGAACGACGAGCAGGCCGGGTCGGCGATCCCCGCGACCGCGAGCAGGGTGGCCTGCTGCCGGGCGGCGGCGCCACTCGACGGGCCGACCTGGGTGAGCAGTCCGCGGTCGCCGGAGGCCGAGACATAACTCCCAGCGGCCTCGGCCGACTCGAGGGACATCCGGCCGGCCGAGAGCAGCCCGGCCGGCCGGCTCGGCGCGGGCGAGATGGTCTGCCGGGGCTGCCCGGACGCCGTCCATCCGTTCGTCGGCACGACCACGCCGGCGGCGAGGACGACCGCGCCGACCGTGGCCACCACCGGGTGCGCCCCGATCGCCTGCGCGGCACCGCCGAGCCAGGTCGCCGCGCTCGTCGCGCCCGCCGTCGCGCCGTGACCCGCGCCGCCGGCGGCGAATGTCTTGGCGAGTACGGCGCCGGCCAGCGCCGCCGGGGCGGTGACGAGGGCAAGCCCGGCGAGCAGCCGCTCGACGGGCACCAGGTCGCCCGTGGCCTGGGCGCAGACCGGGCACGAGCGAACGTGCCTGCCGATCCGTTTGCGCCAGAACGCGCTCGGGACGCTGTCCCAGCCGGCGACGACGCCCTCCAGCTCGGTGCAGCCGGGCGAGGCCTCCAGCGCGGCGACGACCCTGCGGCTCAGCTCCAGCTGTTCCCGCATGCGCTGCACCCGTACGCCGGTGCTGGCCACGTTCTCGCCCATGGCCCTGGCCGTGTCCACGCGGGTCAGTTCGCCGACCGTCTCCAACGACCACAGTGAGTAGACGGCCCGCTCGCGCGTGCCCATCCACCGGGTCGCATGCCCGATCTGCCGGCGTTGCGTGGCCAGGTCCGCCCGCAGCAGCGCCGGGCCCTCCACCTCGGCGGCCGCGTCGGGCCGGCCGATGGCGTCGTCGAGTGGCGCCGCCCGTCCCTCGCGCCGGTTGCCCCGGGCCCGGTGGACGGCGATCTGCCGGAAGGCGGTGGCGGCGAGCCAGGGCCGGAAGCTCCCCGGGTCGCGCAGGCTGGGCAGCCGCTGGAAGGCGCGCAGCATGATGTCCTGTACGACGTCATCGACGTCCGGATCGCCGGGCATGGCCTGCCACACGAGGCGGTAGACGAACGGCAGGTGGCACCGGGCCAGCTCGCTCATCGCGCCGCTGTCGCCGGCGCGTGCCGCGGTGACGACAGCCACTTCCTCGGTACGGGATAGCTGGGTCACGAAACGTCCTGCCTCGAGCGCTCACTTTCAGCATCCGCATGTTACGAGCGCGTGTCCCCGGCGTTCAAGGAGCAAATCCCGCACACGGCTACCGGAAGTCCTTGCTGAAAAACCGTTATGAAGCGTACGGAGGTGCAGTGCGGTTTTCATACAATTCACTGGCATCTATTGAATGTTGATGTTTTCGCAATGCGGAAAAACGCTCTGGCGGAAAAGCGTTATGTCTGCATCGATGCCAGAAACCGCTGCTCAGGCCGGTTGCTTGAGTTCATGGGAGCGCTCCCGTAACATGCGGAACAATCCCCTTGTTAACGCTCACCTCCGCCAGTCAAGTCTCCTCTCCTGCCGCAATTCCCCGTCCCGAAAGGTTTCGTCATGTCCATTCGAAAGCTCGTCGGCCTTGCGGTAGCGGCCGGCATCGCCCTGGCCGCGGTGGCGGTGATTCCCGCCGTTGCCGCGCCGACCGCCGGGTGCGGCAAGGCGCCGACGCTGACCAGCGGCACCCGCACCATCTCCAGCGGGGGCCAGAACCGTACGTACATCCTCCGGGTCCCGGACGGCTACGACCGCAACAGACCGTACAAGCTGATCTTCGCCTTCCACTGGCTGAACGGAACCGCCGCCAACGTGGCCGGCGGCGGCTACTACGGACTCCAGCAGCTGTCGAACAACTCGGCGATCTTCGTCGCGCCGCAGGGCCTCGACAACGGCTGGGCGAACACCGGCGGCCGGGACCTGACCCTGGTGGACAACCTGACCGCGCTGATCGAGGGCGAGCTGTGCGTCGACACCTCGCAGCTGTTCGCCCTCGGCTGGAGTTACGGCGGCTCGATGAGTTACGCCGTGGCGTGCGCCCGCCCGGCGGTGTTCCGCGCGGTCGCGGTGCTCTCCGGCGCCAACCTCAGCGGCTGCGCTCCCGGCACGCAGCCGGTCGCCTACCTCGGGATCCACGGCACCCACGACAGCGTGCTGAACATCTCGATGGGCCGCTCGATCCGCGACACGTTCGTGCGCAACAACGGATGCATGTCGCAGAATCCGCCCGAGCCGGCGCAGGGCAGCCTCACCCACGTCGTGACCGCGTACGCGGGCTGCCGTGCCGGATACCCGGTGGTGTGGGCGGCGTTCGACGGCGACCACACGCCGGAGCCGGTGGACGGCTCCACCTCGCCCAACGCCGCCCGGACCTGGGTCGGCGGGGAGATCTGGAAGTTCTTCACGGCGCTGCCCGGCACCACACCGTCCTCGCCGCCGACCTCGCCGACCACGCCGCCCACACCCAGCTCGCCGCCCACCGCCCAGCCGGGTGCCTGCACCGCCGGGTTCCGGGTCGTCGGTCAGTGGCAGGGCGGATTCCAGGCCGAGGTCACCGTGACGGCCGGCGCGGCCGCGCTGACCGGATGGCGGGTCGGCTGGACGTTCGCCGGCGGTCAGTCGGTCACCCAGGTGTGGGGCGGCCGCCACACCTCCAGCGGCGGCGCTCAGCAGGTCGTCAACGAGACCTGGAACGGCAGTCTCGCCGCGGGGGCCTCCACCACGTTCGGGTTCCTCGCCTCGGGCACGCCGTCCACCCCGACGATGACCTGCGCCGTGTCCGCGTGACCCGGCGCACGCGGGGGTGAGCGGGGGTGCCGCCGGATCCACCGGCGGCACCCCTGCCTGTCAGGCCGTCGCGCAGCCGCTGCCGTTGAGGGTGAACGCGCCGGGCTTGCCGGTGTTGCCGGTGTGGGTGGCCTGGAAGCCGATGGTGACCGAGCCGTTGGCCGGGATCGCGCCGTTGTAGTTCGCGTTCCGGGCGGTCACCTGGCCCGAGGCCGGTGTGTAGGTGGCGTTCCAGCCGGAGGTGATGGTCTGCCCGTCCGGCAGGGTGAAGACCAGCGACCAGCCGTTGACCGCGGCGGTGCCGGTGTTGGTGATGGTGAGGCTCTCGGTCAGGCCGGTGTTCCAGGCGTTCACCGTGGCCGTCACGCGGCACGGACCCGAGGCCGGCGGCGAGCTCGGCGTGGTCGATGTGGGCGGCGTGGTCGGGGTGGTCGGCGGCGGCGTGGTGGTGCCGCCGGTGAGACCGAAGAAGCCGATCGCGTACGCGGCCATGCCGCTGCTCGGCAGGCTGTGCCCGGCGCCCTGGATGCTGTACGCCTCGACCTGCACAGAGCCGGAGGAGTCGGCGTAGCGGCGGCGGTTCCAGCCGGACTGCGGGGTGTCACTGGAGGTCGGCGTCTGGCTCAGCCCGAACACGTTGGTCCACTGCTCGATCTCCTCCTGCAGCAGCGAGTACGGCACCAGGGTGTCGTTGGTGCCGTGCCACAGCTGGACGCGCGGACGCGTTCCGCTGTATCCCGGATAGGCCTGCCGCACCGCGTCGCCCCACTGCTGCGGGCTGCGGTCCATGCTGCCGCCGGTGCACCTGCTGGCGCCGGGCGGGTAGTCGGCGGCGGAGGCGAAACAGTTGAACGGCACGCCCATGAACGCCGCGCCGGCCTTGAAGACGTCCGGGTAGAGGGCGAGCATCTCGTTGGTCATCATCCCGCCCGAGGAGCTGCCGGTCGCGTAGACGCGGTTCGGGTCGCCGCCGTACTGCCGCTGGGCGTAGGTGACCATCGAGACGATCGACACCGGGTCGCTACCGCCGCCGCGCCGCTTGGCGGCGTCGGACCAGGTGTCGAAGCAGTTGCCGAACCCGGCCTGCTGGGTCGCGGTGGGGTAGATGACCAGGTATCCGTACCGGTCGGCCAGGCCGGCGAACTCGCTGCCGGAGTAGAAGCCCGGGCCGGAGCCGCCGCAGCCGTGCATGGCGACCACGATGGCCGGGTTGGCCGGACGGGTATCCGGGACGTAGATGTGCATCCGCATCCCGCCCGGGTTGTCGCCGAAGCTGGTGACCTCGGTCAGTGACGCGGCGAACGCGGGTCGCGTCGCCGGCACGACCAGCCCGGCGACGGCCAGCGAGATGGCCGTGGCGAGCAGGAGTCTCCGTCTGATCTTCATCGCCTGTCTCCTTCGTTCCGCGCGTGCGCGGTTCGTGGTGGCGGATGAGGAGGGGAGGCACGCGCGGGTGAGCCGCTCGGCGAACGGGAAGTCGTCGAGGTGGCCGTCGTGCAAGGCCCGGTCCACATCGTCGTGTTACAGAAAGTCTTCACCCGGGTCAGGAAACTGTCAATCGACATCAGTCGATCGATTTGCCGGCTCGACCCTTATAGTCATATCGCCGTACGTCCGTCTTCTCCGGGAGCCCGTCGCCGTGACCAGCCCGTACGACATCGACGAGATCTTCCCCGAGGAGCCGGCCGGAACCGTCCGGCTGCCGCGGCGGCAGGCCGGCAACTCGCCGCAGGGTCTGGCCGTGACCCTGCTGGCGGACTACACGCTGCGAACCCGCGCGTGGCTGCCCAGCGCCGCGATGGTGGCCCTGCTGGCCGAGGCCGGCGTCAGCCCGGCGGGAGCGCGGACGGCGATCAGCCGGCTCCTTCGCCGCGGCGTCCTCGAAGGACATCGCCAGGGCCGGCGCGGCTTCTATCGCCTGACGCCGGCGGCCGCCGCGTTCCTGACCATCGGCGGGAGCGCGATCGCCGAGGCCGCCGGGGCGCCACCGTGGGACGAGCACTGGACGCTCATCGCCTTCTCCCTGCCGCAGCAGCAGAGCACGCTCCGGCGCGCGCTGTGCAGCCGGCTGCGCTGGATGGGCTACGCGCCGCTCTACGCCGGCCTGTGGATCTCCCCGCACGACCTCAGCGAGAAGACCCGGGCCCGGCTCGCCGAGGTCACCCTCGGCACGGTGACCGTGTTCCGCGCCCGGCACGTCGAGCTGGACACGACGGTCCGCCGAAACCCCCTCGACGCGTGGGACACCGCGGAGATCGCGCGGCAGTACGAGTCCTTCATCCGGCGCTGGAGCCCGGCGCTGCCGAAGACCCGGGCCGGCGCGATCCTCGGTGCGGACGCGGTCCGCGCCCGCACCGAGGTCATGGACACCTATCGCCGCCTGCCCATTCTCGATCCGCATCTGCCGCTGCGGCTGCTGCCGCGGGGCTGGTTGCGCGAACCCGCCCGTGAGCTGTTCAGGGCCGTCTACGACGGCCTCGCCGACGCCGCCCAGGCCCACGTGCGCGCGGTGGCGGGCCCGTACGCCGGCGACGACGGCGCCGGCATCCGGGCACACACCGTCGCCGAACTGGCCGCCGGTCTGGGCCGGTAGGTGGTGCCGCGTCGATCGGCACCGGTCCGTCGGCTATCGCCGCAGGGTGAGCAGTCCCGGCCGCCATGGCAGGTTGTTGTAGTCGCCGCCGGCACTGGGGTCCTTGCCCTGGTACAGCATTTGCAGGTTGCAGGCATCGACGGTCTTGGTCTGATCCGGATTGGTACGGACCAGGTCGCCGTGGCTGATGTCGTTGGTCCAGGTGGCGCCGCTGTTGGCCTTGCCCGCGAAGGGGTTGCTCTCGCTGGCGGCCTGCGGTGTCCACGAGCCGTTCAGGCTGTTGGAGGTGAACGAGCGGAAGTAGCGGCCCTGGCTGCCGATCGCCTCGACGATCATCAGGTACTGGTTCTGGCCTTGGACCTTGTAGACCTCGACCCCTTCGAACAGGTTGTTCGTCGAGTCGCTCATGATCGTCGTGTAGGACGAGCCGAAGCTGCCGGGGAAGTTGCCGATCGGCATGCTTGCCCGGTAGATCTTGCCGTTGTCGCCGGCGAAGAACAGGTACATGTTCGTGTCGTCACCGATCAGGGTCTGGTCGATCACCCCGGTGTTGGAGCCCGAGATGCTGCCGGTGAACAGGGTCTGTACCGCCGACCAGCCGTTGGCGTTGGCCGGGTCGGTGGAGGTCTTGTAACTGAACGCGGTCGGGCCCCACTGGTAGGCCAGTACCCAGATGTTCTTCGGGGCGAAGTAGAGCAATGTCGGCGCCACCGTGCCCTGGCTCATCCCGTTCTGGCTCGCCGAGGCCATGTCGGACCAGTTGGTGAAGAGGCCGAAATTCATCGACCCGTACGACCCTCCCGCGACGTTCGACGCGTAGACCAGGTGCTTGCCGTTGTAGACGACGTTGGTGAAGTCCTTCAGCGAGACCCACCCGTTCTTCGGGTTGGCCAGCGAACCCGTCGACGTCCAGCGGTATGTCGACGGCAGCGCGCACGTGCCCCCCGGCGTCGAGGGTGAGGTGGGGGGTGAGGACGGGGGCGGGCTGGACGGCGTCGTCGGCGTGGTCGCTCCGGTGCAGCTCACGCCGTTGAGGGCGAAGCTGGTCGGCGCGGGGTTGCTGCCGGTCCACGACCCGTTGAAGCCGAACGACACCGTGCCGTTGGTCGGGACCGAGCCGTTGTAGCTTGCGTTCGCCGCGGTCACCGCGGAGCCGCTCTGCGTCAAGGCGGTGTTCCAGGCCTGGGTCACTGTCTGCCCGGCGCCGTACGACCACGTCAGCGTCCAGCCGGACAGCGGATCACCCAGGTTGGTGATCGTCACGTTGGCGCCGAACCCGCCCTGCCACTGCGACGACACGGTGTAGCTCACCGCGCAGCCCGCGGCGGCGGCGCCGGCCGGCGGTGCCAGGCCGACGGCCGCGGACGCGACCAGCACGACGCCGACCGACGCCAG
Organism: Actinoplanes sp. NPDC049668; assembly: GCF_044465445.1. NCBI lineage: Bacteria > Bacillati > Actinomycetota > Actinomycetes > Micromonosporales > Micromonosporaceae > Actinoplanes > Actinoplanes sp. NPDC049668. The sequence goes on along the minus strand of NZ_JBITLR010000002.1, from coordinate 1,063,848 downwards.
ACCGGCGGCGGTCGCTCTGAATCTGGACATGGACGCTCCTGATGGGGGAAGGGGCCTTGTGTAGTGAACGTTAACAACCTGCTTTCGGCATGCTACGGGAGCGCTCCCACGCTCTCAATGGCGTGCGCTGCAGATTCTTTCTATCGATCAGTTATCGATGCTCAAATCGGGTGCTGAAAATGTGTTATCTCAATGCCGCCGATGGAGTCGCTCTCGGTGTTTAATCCGCCTGATGCGGTGCTCTGACGGGGTTTGACCATAGAAACTTTCGGACCGACACCGCCTGGCCAGGGCGCTGTTTCGCGCTTTCACTCACCTGGGCGGCGCCTTCGCGAGCAAACATCGCAGCAAGTTCCGGAAGTTTTCCGGAAGTATTGTTTCGACACTGTTGCCCGTGCCAGCATGCGCAGAGCATTGAAGGCTATCGCTCTCGATCCCGAGTTGTGCGATCCAATGCCGGGCGCCGTACGCGAATAGAGAAAGGCGGCATCGTGACAACCATTTCCCCCATCCCCTCCGCCGGCTCCTCGAGGAGCCGATCATTGCGGATTCGTCTGCTGGCCGGCGGTGCCGCCGCCGCCCTCACGGCGGTCGGCGTCGTGCTGGCGATGCCGGAGGCGAACGCGGCGGCGTCCACCCTCGGCGCGGCGGCCGCGCAGTCGGGCCGGTACTTCGGCACGGCGATCGCCGCCGGACGGCTCGGCGACTCGACGTACACCACGGTCGCCGGGCGCGAGTTCAACATGATCACGGCCGAGAACGAGATGAAGCCGGACGCGACGCAGCCCCAGCGCGGCCAGTTCACCTTCAACTCCGGCGACCAGATCTACAACTGGGCGACCCAGCGCGGCCTGAAGGTCCGCGGCCACACCCTGGCGTGGCACGCACAGCAGCCCGGCTGGATGCAGAGCCTCAGCGGCAGCAACCTGCGCCAGGCGATGATCGATCACATCAACGGCGTGATGGCGCACTACAAGGGCAAGCTGGCCGCCTGGGACGTCGTCAACGAGGCGTTCAACGAGGACGGCAGCCGTCGCGGCTCCAATCTGCAGGGCACCGGCAACGACTGGATCGAGGTGGCGTTCCGCACCGCGCGCAACGCCGACCCGTCGGTCAAGCTCTGCTACAACGACTACAACATCGAGAACTGGTCCTACGGCAAGACGCAGGGCGTGTACAACATGATCCGGGACTTCAAGTCCCGCGGCGTGCCGATCGACTGCGTGGGCCTGCAGACCCACTTCACCGGCGGCAGCTCGCTGCCGGGCAACTTCCAGACCACCCTCTCGAGCTTCGCCGCACTGGGTGTCGACGTGGCCCTGACCGAGGTCGACGTCACCAACGCCTCGACCTCCCAGTACGCAGGGCTGACCCAGGCCTGCATCAACGTGCCCCGCTGCATCGGCATCACCGTGTGGGGAGTGCGGGACAGCGACTCGTGGCGGTCCAGCGAGAGCCCGCTGCTGTTCGACGGCGGTGGCAACAAGAAGGCGGCCTACAACTCCGTACTCAACGCCCTCAACGCCGCCGGCCCGACCACGCCGCCCCCGAGCGGTGGCACCAGTTCCCCGACACCCTCGGTCCCGCCGACCGGAACGAACCGGATCCTCGGCGCGCAGTCCGGCAGGTGCATCGACGTGCCGAACGCGTCGCAGAACAACGGCACCCGGGTACAGCTCTACGACTGCAACGGCCAGACCAATCAGACGTGGACGCTCACCTCGAGCAGGCAGCTGACCGTGTACGGCAGCAGGTGTCTCGACGCCGCGGGCTCCGGAAACGGCTCGGCCGTGCAGATCTACAGCTGCAACGGGCAGGCCAACCAGCAGTGGAACGTCAACTCCAACGGAACCATCACCGGAGCGCAGTCCGGGCGCTGCCTCGACGTGTGGGGCACCGGCAACGGTCAGCAGGTCCAGATCTACGACTGCAACGGGCAGGCCAACCAGCGCTTCAGCCTGAGCTGACCTCGACGGTCGATCACCGGTGTGGCGGCGACACCCCTCGCCGCCACACCGGTCCTCGCCGTCATCGCGGGGCCAGCCGCAGCGCTCGCGTGTCCAGCACATCGTCGTGGCGGGCGATCTCCCGCCCGTCCTGGTAGACGGTCACCCCGCCCCGCCACGGACAGTAGGAGACCCCCTCGTACCGGCTCACGGTGTCGTCGTGATGCCTGATCTCGAGGACGTCCGCGGGAGTGTGCGCCATCAGCCGGCCCGCCGATCCCGGCCCTCGGCCTGCGCCGTCCGGGCACGGGCGGCGATCTCGTAGTTCGCGCGGGCGTCGGTGTACGGCCAGGCCTCCCGTACCGCGGTGTCGCGGATGGCGCGGTCCTCGTCGGCAATCGGGCTACGCTGGCGCATGTCGCGTTCCTTCCTCGAGATGGGCTTGCGGCAGGGGGTGGGTTCGGCTTTCCACGGCTGCGAACCCGCCCCACAATTCGTTGTACGGTGCGTATCGGTCCGATTACCGGCCCACCGGCCAGCGCGGCGCGATTCCGGGAGACACACGCGTGCCGCCGCGACTGGTTTCCCGGCTCGCGGGCCGGGTACAACGGTCGGCGCGGCCGGATGGTGTCCTGAATCCCGGAAGGAGAACGCCATGCCCGCAGGATCGAGCCCGAAGAGGGAACGCCAGTACCAGCACATCAAGGCCGGCGCCAAGAAGCGCGGCGAGTCCACCGACCGCGCCGAGGAGATCGCCGCGCGCACGGTGAACAAGGAGCGCGCCCGCTCCGGCGAGGCCAAGACCGCCAGCCGCTCCTCGCTCAAGGACGTGTCCTCCGGGCACCGCGGCGGCAAGCGCTCACACACCGGGGCGCAGGGGCCCACCAAGGAACAGCTCTACAACGAGGCCAAGAAGCGCCACATCGCCGGCCGCTCCACCATGAGCAAGGCCGAACTCGCCAAGGCCCTCTCCCACTAGGCGGGCTGATCCTTAACGGTCTGCGGGAGTTGTTCGCCGTTCTTCGGCCGACGGATGCGTGCGCCGGGCCGATGCGCGACAATAGCGACATGGCGTTGGCAGGCTGACCGAAATCGGTCACGTTCGCGTCGTTGATGCCTTGGTCGTCCGCAGCGACGCCGCCGGCAGGGCGTGCTCGATGGAGATCGATGACGTGCCCGACCTCGCTGACGGCCGCGACCGCTTCGGTGGCCTGACGTCCGGGCTGATCACCGGTACGGACGTCGACGATGTCGCCGCCCTGGTCGGCCGCGGCACCGATGCGCTGGCCGTCCTGGTCCAGCTGCAATGGGTCAATGACCTGGCCGACCTGGTGGCAACCACGAACGGCTCCGTGGTGGCACTGACTCCCGTGCACGCGGTGCACGCGGTGCCGCCCGGCACCCTGGCCGTCCTGGACCGAGGCTAGGGCCGGGACCCTCAGCGGGTCAGGTCGATGCGGTCGAAGTCGGGCGCGTAGTCGGTGTCGTTGCGTACCTCGATGGTGTTCGCTCCTGCCTTCAGGGTCAGGGGCAGGACCAGGGCGTCCACGGTGTACCAGTCGGGGCTGGCCGGGAACGTGAGGTTCTCTACGAGACGGCCGTTGACCAGTACGGTCGCCCCCCGCGGCTCGCCGGATATGTAATGCACCCGGACGTTGTAGGTGCCGGAAGCGGGCACCGTCAGCCCGGTGAAGCGCAGGAAGTTGGCCTCGCCGTTGCCGACGAACCGCACGACGAGGCCGTCGGAGGCGTCGTCACGCGGCAGCGGCCGGGCCTTTCCCCCCAACACGTTGCGCGGTGACTCCGCCTCGTAGGACGCCTGGAACGGTGCCGGCCGCGCGGACTCGGTCCCGGCCCCGGGGGCGGGCGTGCCTCCCGTTGCCGACGGCCGGCCGGTGCGGGCGTGCGAAGCCGGGGCCGTCGCCGAACTCCGTGATGGGGACGGCGAGGAGTCGGACGGGCGGGCCGCCTGCGACGGAGCCGCCGCGGCGGGCAGCGGCGGCTGGGCGATCGCGGCCGGGGGTTCGGACGGCGAGATGACGGCGACCAGGACCCCGGCCACGCCGAGGACGGCGATCGTGGCGGCGGCGCCGATGACGCCGCCTCTGCGTTGCGCCAGGGCCAGCGCCCGGCGCCGCGCGGCCCGCGTGCCCGCTCGGCCGGCGGTCGACCACCGGCCGGCCGTCTCCGGTCCGGGAACCGACGTTGTCGCACGGGGTACGGAGCCCTGTGGCGCCGGGCCGCCGGCGCTGACCGGCGGCAGCCATCCACCGATGCGCAGTGGTTTGGCCGATGGCTCCGCGTCATCCTCTTGCATGAGCTTGACCGTCCTCAATCCATGGTCCGCCGAGGCTAACCTCGACATCACCGGGCCAGGCCACCCGTTCGGACGATCTTGATACGGCCGGTAGGCCGAGATCGCCATGGTCATGAAGGTGGGTGCCGGCGCGGGGAGGAGGAGACCGTGTCCATCCGCAAGTTCCTGTTGCTGCCCGGGCTGATCCGGGCGTCGCTCCGATCACGACGCCGCTCGCCGCGCGGCTGGGAGACGTTCTGGTCCGGCGTGCGCCGGACCGGTCCCGGCGGAGACGTGCTCTGGGACGTCGGCGAGGACTCCGAGCTGGGCTGGTGCCTGCGGCAGGCCGAGCGGCACTTCGACCGCGCACTGCCGGTGGTCGACGTCGGCTGCGGCAACGGCCGGTTCACCCGGCTGCTGGCCGAGACGTTCCCGGTGGTCGTCGGGATCGACGTGGCGGCCAGCGCGATCCGGCTGGCCGAGGCCGAGTCCGCCGGGCAGCCACGCGTCTCGTACCGGGTCCTCGACGCGGCGGACCCGGACGCGATGCGAGCCCTGGCCCGCGAGCTCGGACCGGCCAACGTCTTCGTTCGCGGCGTCCTGCACATCACCGCGCCCGGCAAGCGCTCGAGCGTCGCCGACGGAATCGCGGCCCTGGTCGGCGGCCCCGGCCGGGTGCTGCTCGTGGAGACCGCGTTCGAAGGGGACCCGCTCGGCTATCTCGAGTACGTCGGCGGCGGGCACGGCCGGATACCGACTCTGGTACGGCCGCTCGTCGGCGCCGGCATCCCGCCGCCGAGGCGGTTCGCCCGTCCCGAGCTGGACCGCACCTTCCCGGCCGGTTCATGGCCCCGGCTGGACGGCGGTGCCATCGAGATGTGTGTGATCGATCAGGACGGGCAACGTCCGTTCCTGGCGATCCCCGGCTTCTTCGCCGCGCTGGAACATGTCGGAACCGGTGACCGGAAACCGTGAGGCGGGGGAGTTGGCCGCTGATCGGACTGGCCCTGGGCGCGGTGATCGGTGCGCTCTGGGGCTGGTTCGGCAGCGGCGGCTACGAGGCGATCGACTCGGCGGTCGGCACCGCCCTGATGTGTGCGGCAGCCGGCCTGCTGATCGGTGCTGTGGCGGCAGCCCTCTCGTAGCCTTCTGGAATGACCCCCGGCGAACCCGAAGACCGCGACTCGCTTCGCGTGCAGATGCAGCAGTCCATCGAGACGTTCCGGCACCTGACGACGCTGTTCGTCCAGTGCACCGGGTTCCTGATCGCGGCCGGCGGGCTGCTGTTCGGATACGGTCTGGCCCAGCAGAAGGCGGCTCCGCTCCTTTTCGCGGGCCTGGCACCGCTGGGCATCATCGTCGTGCTGATGTTGATCCTGTCGCACGGGCTGCCCGTGGCGTTCGTCGCCATCAGGAGCGAGGAGAGGCTGCTTCCCGGCGAAGCCACTGTGGGCCGGACCTACTTCATGACCAAGTACCCGCTCGCCTACGCCTGGATAGCGCCCGCGCTGCGGATGGACGAGGACGAGCGAAACCGGATGCTCGCCCGCCCGCCGCTGCGCGGCATGGTGGGTGCGAGGGCCGTGGTGCTCTCGCTGGTGACCGGATCGATCGCGCAGTTCGTCCTGTTCTTCGTGGCGCTGATCTGGTTCGACTACCGGTTCATGTAAGAAGTGGACGCTGCGCGGCCTCCTCGGGCCAGCGTGCCTCGCGGATGCGCCGATCGTGAGCGGCCCAGGCGACCGTGACGGCGAGTACGCCCGCGAGCAGGACGACCGCCCCGGCCCCCGGCAGGTGTTGCAGCAGGAGCCCGGAGCCGAAGACACCCACCGCGGCGCCGGCGCCGAGCACGGTCATGAAGGCGGAGAACGCCCGGCCTCGCTGCTCGTCGGGAATCTGGCGGAAGATGAGGACATCGACCAGCACGCGCATCGACGGCCCGCCGAGTCCCAGCAGGAACAGCGTCGTCGCTGTCCACCACGGACCCCACGGGAGGGCCAGCGACGCGATGAAGGCGACCGCGGTGAATCCGAGCAGGAGCATCAGGGACCCCGGCGAGAAGGCCCGGTGCAGCGGCTTCACCAGCAGGGTGCCCGCGAGGCCGCCCAGCGCGAGGCCGATCGAGGTCAGGCCGACCATGGCCGGGGACGCTCCGGCGCGGGTCAGCAGCACGACCACGATCAGGATCAGCGGCGCGGTCACCGCGTTGAGCGCCGCGGCGAAGATCGTGCTGTGCCGCAGCAGTGGCGTGCGCCAGAGCATCGCCAGCCCCGCCGAGACGCGGGACAGCACGGTGCCCTGCGCCGCCGGACGGTTCTCGGTCGCCTGCTTCGGCAGCCGGACGAACAGGGCGCAGACGAGCGAGATGAGGAACGACAGGGCCGTGGTGACGAAGGGGAGAACGGCCGCCGCCGCGTACAGGAAACCGCCGAGCGGTGGACCGCCCAGGCCCGCCGCGTGGGTCCGGACCTCTTCCTGGGTCAGTGCCGCGGTGAGTTGCCGTGGCGGCACCGCCGCGCGGACCAGGAGCATCCGGGCCGAGCCGCCCAGCGGCTGCACGGCACCTACCGCGGCTGCCACCAGGAGCAGGTGGGGAAGGGTCAGCGCGTCGGTCAGCACGGCGATGAGGACGCTGAGTGAGGCCAGGACCCGGACGCCCTCCATGGTGATGAGCATCGCGCGCCGGTCGTAGGTGTCCGCGAGCGCGCCGGCGGGCAGCCCTACGAGCAGGGCTACGAACAGTTGCATCCCGCCGAACGCGCCCGCCCAGGCGGCCGAACCGGTGACACCCAGAACGATCAGGGGATAGACCAGGTCGGTGACCTCCTTGCCCAGGAACGCGAAGGCGGATCCGCTCCAGAGCAGCTGGAAGTTCCTGTTGCGCCGAAGCGGCGGCAGGTCGGTGTCCGGTGCGGGCAGCGGGTTCGCGGTGCCGGCTCGCGCGGTCATCTACTCTCCTGAGGCAGGGGCGGACGGGAAGAGTCGCCGCAGGTCGTGGTGGGCCTGCTCGAGGATCGAGGCTGCCCGGGTCAGCCGCTCCGGCGGTTCCGCGTCGGTCAGCCGCGCCGCCGTGAGCTGCAGCTGATGGCAGATCTCGCGCACGCGGGCGGCGCCGGAGCCGCGCGGCGAGTGCACCGCCGGCCACAGCCCGCCGAACTCCGATCGCTGCTCGGCGGCCACGGCGCGGCCCGGCGGCGTCAGCCGGTGGCGGCGCTCCGGGTCCTCGCCGGTGCCGGTCACCAGGCCCTCGTCGACGAGCTGGGCGAGGGTGGGATACACCGATCCGGCGCTGGGGCGCCACCGCCCCCCGCTGCGCGAAATGATCGACTGCATCAACTGATAACCGTTGCTCGGCGCCTCGTCGAGCAGCCCGATCAGCGCGATGCGGACGCCACCCTTGCGCACCCGGAGGCCGGCTCGGCCGGGCGGTGCCGGGGGAGGGGGCGGCAGCGGAGGTTCGGGCGGCAGCGGTGGGCGCCTGCCCGGCTCGCCGGGGCCGATGTACACGTGGGTTCCGGGTTCGTCCGGGTCCAGGTCCATGGACATCTCCAATCCTCGATGCCCATAACGATATATCGTTATGTCGCGCCGGCTGCGAACGCGGCGGCGGATCCCATGGCGCGGTCCAGGCTCGACGGACGCAGGTCGGCCCAGTCGTCCTCGAGGTAGGTCAGGCAGGTATTACTGGAAGTCGCAGCCGGGGTTCGGGTCGTCGACCGACAGCGGGCTGCCGGTCGGCAGGACGTAGAGGACGTCGAGGACCACCGGGGTGGTGCCGAGGTTGCGGCCGATGTGCACGTTTCCCGGGCCGGACGGTTCCACGATGGTGGAGCCGGTCGGGTAGACGCCGTCGGACGCGCAGGTGGCGGCGAAGTGGCTCAGGGTGCCCTGGCGGACTCGCGCGTAGAGGGTGCCGTCGTGGTGGTGCCACCCCGTGGCCTGCCCGGCGGGAAGGGTGACTTCGCGCCGGATGAAGTCGGTGTCGCCGACGGTGCGCTGCCAGATGATCCGGCCGGACACTCCGGGGCCCGGCGGGGTGGCGTGCGCGGCGCCGCCGGCGAGCGTGCCGCCCGCGATGACGGCGGCGGCGAGTGCGGTCCGCGGGCCGTGACGCTTGATGGACATCTGGTCGGCAGGTCCTTCCGGTGTGTCGGCGCGGGCAGCACCGTGACCCTATCGAGACCGGACGGACATCCCGGACCGTTCGCTGTGGCTTGCGCATGCCATATTTGCGGCCATGTCGATCACGGGGCGGGTTGTCGCGTTCTGCGCGGTGGTGGTGCTGGCGGGGTGCGGCGGCGAGGGCGCCCGGCCCGAGGCGTTGCCGGCGAGCGTGGCCGCGGCCCCGTCGGCCCCGTCCGCCGCGCCGACGCTCGAGGCGGCGCCCGCTGCGGCGGTGCGGCCCGGTGAGCGCCCGCCGGGGTCGCTGCCGCCGGTGCGCCGGCACGGCCCCCGCGGGGCGAAACGGGTGGCGCTGACCTTCGACGCCGACATGACCGACGCCATGATCGGCCGGCTGCGGCGCGGCGAGGTCTCCTCGTACGCGAATCTGAAGCTGCTGGGTCTGCTGGAGCAGCAGGCGATACCCGCGACGTTCTTCGTCACCGGGCAGTGGGCCGAGCAGTACCCGCAGGTGATGCGCCGGATCGCAGGGAACCCGCGGTTCGAGGTGGCCAACCACAGCTACGAGCACGCCGCGTTCACGCCCGGTTGCTACACGCTGCCGCCGCTGCCGGCGAAGGAGATGACCCGCGACGTCGACCGGACGTTTCGGACGCTGGAGCCGTTCGGGGGCCGGCAGACCCGGTACTTCCGGTTTCCGGGGCTGTGTCACGACCGGGCGGCGCTGCGGGCCCTCGCGCCGCTCGGCGTGACCGTGATCGACGGCGACGTGGTCAGCGGCGATCCGTTCGCCCGGAGCGCGTCGCCGGTGGTGCGGGCGGTGCTGTCGCAGGTGCGGCCGGGCTCGATCGTGATCATGCATCTCACCGAGGCGAACGCCCGGTACACCGACGACGCGCTGCCGCGGATCCTCGCCGGCCTCCGCGAACGCGGCCTGGAGCCGGTCGCCCTGTCGGAACTGCTGGGCGAGCGGCCGGTCGCGCCGGGCCAGGGCTGACAAAACGCGGAACGCGAGTAATACTCGCGTCCACCATGACCAGTACTGACCTTGCCGGGTACCTGCGTGCGCGCTGGGCGGCGCCGCGGGTCCGGGCCGCCGCGGCCGCCGTCGTCATCCTCGTCGCCGTCCTCGCGGTCGCCGCCGCCACGGACCCCTCGGGCCTGCTCGCGCCGATCGGCGGCCGGGGGCTGCCGCTGCTGGGTACGGGCGGCGTCTACCGGTGGGCGCCGCTCGTGGTCGGCCTCCCGGTCCTGCTCGCGGGCACCGCCGTACCCACCTTCCTGGTCGCCGGGTACGCGCGGGCCAGGTGGGTGTTCGCCGCCGCCTGGATCGCGGTGATCGGCGCCGGCGCCCTGGCGACTGCCGCGACCGGTTTCGCGTCGGCCGTTCCGATGCTGGGTCCGCACCTGTCGCTCGGCTCGGCCGCGACGTACGCGCTCAGCACGTGCGGCTTCGCGGCGGTCAAGTTCGTCTTCGTCGGCCCCCTCGTCGCGGCCGGCGCGGCGCTCGCGGCCCGGTTCGGGCCGCGCCCGGCCTCCGGCGCCGAGAGTGGCGAGGCCGAGCCGTACCCGGTGGCCCGCACCGCGGCGGTCATGGTGGTGGTGACCGGCCTGGCGGCGATCGGGCCGGCGGCGCACTGGTGGCTCGGCGGGCCGGTCGGCTACTCGTTCGCCGGATTCGTCGTCGCGCCGACCGCGGCCAACGGCGTGCTCGGCTTCCTCGCCGGCACGGCCGTGTTCCTGGCGGTGTTCGCCGGGGTCGTGCGCCTGGCGCGGCCGCGGCCGCCGCGGGCCGGCCGGTCGGCGGCGGCGGTGACCGTCGGCCTGGCGTCGGTGGTGGCGGGGCTCGGCCTCGGGGTGGCCGGCGCGGTCGCCGCCGCGCTGCCCTGGTCGAACCGGCTCGACGGCGCCGGGCCGGACGAGTGGTGGCTCGCCACCTCGCTGATCAGCGTCGCTACCGGCGTCGGCTATGGCGCGGTCGTCGGCCTCATCGGGGCCGTCGTGGTCGCGGCGGGATGGCGCCTGCGGTCGCGGTCGGTGCCGGTCGTGGCGATCGGCGTGCTCGTTCTGGCGCTCGTGCCCGTGATCGGGGCGTCGGCTCCGGCCGGGCCGCCGGCCGTCGAGGCGGTCGCGGCGTCCGGCGGCATGGAGTACCTACAAGTGCACCCGGCGCCCGCCGCGGGCGGGCTCGCCACGATCGGCGACGTCACGGGGCGGCAGGTGATCCTGCGGGGCGTCAACGTGAACCAGCTGATCGACTACCACCTGCGGGATCCGGCCGTTCCCGCGACCCAGCCGCCGACCGACGGCGACTTCGAGCAGATGGCGGCGATGGGCTTCAATGTCATCCGCCTCGGCATGTCGTGGTCGCGGCTGGAGCCCCGGCGCGGGACGTTCGACGAGTCCTACCTTCGGCAGGTCCAGGCCGCGGTGGCCGGTGCGAAGGCGCACGGGATCTACACCGTGCTGGACATGCACGAGGACGCGTGGGGCAACGCGCTCGCCCGCCCGTCCGAGCGGTGCGGCGGCGGGACCACCCCGACCACCGGCTGGGACGGCGCGCCCGCGTGGGCGACCATCACCGACGGGACCGCGCACTGCCAGTTCATGGCCCGCGACCTCGCGCCGGCGGTGGCGACGGCGTTCGGGAACTTCTACACCGACCGCGACGGCATCCAGAGCGAGCTCGTACGCACCTGGGCGTTCGTCGCCGAGGCGTTCGCCGGCGAGCCCGCTGTGGCCGGCTACGACCTGCTCAACGAGCCCGGGATCGGTGCCAACCCGCCGATCAGCTCGGGGCTGCTGCTCGGGCGGTACTACGACGCCGCGATCACGGCCATCCGGGCGGCCGAGCGGGCCGCCGGCGGGCACACCCACCTGGTCTTCTTCGAGCCGAGCGTGCTCTGGTCGGGGCTCGGGTTCGACGCGGCGCCGGCGCCGGGATTCACCGACGACCAGCAGCTGGTGTTCGCGCCGCACCCGTACAGCGAGTCCATCAGCATGGACCAGAGCCTCGGGCTGACGATCGCGTCGATCGAGCGGAATGTCGCCATGTCGGCCCGGGCCGCCCGCGCCTACAGGTCCGCGTTGTGGCTCGGCGAGTGGGGGTGGTTCGGCAATCCCGCCGCGGAGGGCGACAACGTGTGGCGCCTCGGTGCGGCGCAGGACCGGCTCGGCGTCGGCGGCGCGTTCTGGGTGTGGCGGCAGGGCTGCGGCTCGCCCGAGACCGGTGCGGACGCCACGACCTCCGGGAATCTGGTCGCCGTCGACTGCCGCACCGGTGCGTCGACCCCGCCGCCGGCGGACTTCGCCCGGCCGCTGTCGAGGGCGTTCCCGCGGGCGCTGCCGGGCCGGTTGGAGTCGCTCTTCTCAAGCCAGATCGGCGAGCTGCGGATCGCCGGCACCGCCCCCGACAGCCCCGCGAACTGCCGGGTCGACATCTGGGTGCCCGGCGCCCCGAAGCCCCGCCTGACGACGACCGGGGTCACCGAGGCGTCGTCGGAGCAGGTGCCGGGCGGCTGGCGGGTCACCGGCTGCGCCCGCGGCTCGTACACCCTGACCGCGGGCCGTTGATCACTGGCAGAATCACGATGTGATGCGCTTCCGGGAGGTCGCCGACCGGGTGTACGTCCTGCGGTATCCGGTGCTGGACGTCAACGTCACGCTGGTCACCTCCGCCGGTGCGGCCCTGGTGGTGGACACGCTGTCCACCGCCGGCCAGGCCGGCGAGCTGGCCCGCGCGATCCGCGGGATCACCCGCGATCCGTTGATCGTCGTGAACACCCACCACCACTTCGACCACTGCTTCGGCAACGCGACGCTGGCCGCGCCCGGCGCGCCGATCTGGGCGCACGAGGAGGCCGCCCGGGAGCTGCGCGAGAACGCCGGAACCCTGCAACGGCACTGGTACGAGCAGTGGCTGCCGCGCGACCCGGAGCTGGCGGCCGGGCTCGCCGAGGTCACCGTGCGGGTGCCCGACCGGCTCGTGCGCGCCGAGGCGACCGTCGACCTGGCCGGGCGTACCGTGTCGCTGCGCCACCTCGGGCGCGGGCACACGGCGGGCGACCTGGTGGTCGGGGTGCCCGACGCCGGGGTGGTCCTCGCCGGTGACCTGGTGGAGCAGGGCGCCCCGCCGTCGTACGGCGACGACGCGTACCCGCTGGAGTGGCCGGACACGGTGGCCGCGCTGCTGGGCCTGGTCGCGCCGGACGGCGTCGTGGTGCCGGGGCACGGCGCGCCGGTGGACCGCGCGTTCGTGCGCGCGCAGCACCAGCAGCTCGGCGAGCTGGACCGGCTGATCCGCGAGGGTCACGCCGGCGGCGCCGAGCCGCCGGACGTGGCGGCCCGCTCGCCGTTCGGCGCCGAGGCGTCCCTGGTCGCGGTGCGCCGCGGCTACGCCGAGCTGTCCGGACACGCCTAGCGCGGAGCCCGGCGTCCGGACGGCAGGAACGTCCGGTACATCAGCACCACGACGACGACGAGGCCGATCGCGCCGGCGCGGCCGATCCACAGCCAGGGCGAGGTGGGCTCGGCCCAGATCAGCCGGGCGAGCACCGTGCCGATGCAGCGGCCGCGCGGGCCGACCGCGCCGAGCGCGACACCGAACGCGGTCATGAGCATGAACAGGAACAACAGCCCGACCAGCGAACGCCGCAGCACGCTGGTCCCGGGTGGTGCTCCGACGGCGAAGAACAGCGATGCCCAGGTCATCAGGAGCAGGATCAGGATCGACCCGCCGCCGACGAGGGTGCCCACGAAGATGGCGACGAACGCGTACGGCACGGCGTGCTCGTCGATCAACCACAACGGGTAGATCAGCGGCAACTGGGCGATGCCGAGGACGAACACCGCGGCCATCGGGGGGAGCGTGTTCCGCAGGACCGACAGCACGTCGCGGGAGCGGCGCAGCGACGCACGCAGCGCCGCGACCACCGGGATCGCCAGCGGCAGCAGCGGCCAGATCGGCATCGTCTCCGGGTCCTCGTCCACCGCGAGGCCGGCGGCGGCCACCGCGACGAAGATGACCACGGTGTTGATGACCAGGGCCCACCGGATGGAGTGCCAGGGCAGCAGGTCGCTGACCGGCGGGGCCGGTGCGGGCTGCTCCGCGGTCCGCCACGGATCGGGACGCTGCGGGCGGCGGCGAGGCGGGTGCAGGCGGCGGCGACGTGACATCGGCACGACCATAATCCACCCGCGCCACATCGCCAACCAGGAGAAACACGCCTCAGGACGCGGTGGCCGCCGCGGCGGCGCGGCCGGCCGCGCGGCCGGTGAAGAGGCAGCCACCCAGGAACGTGCCCTCCAGGGAGCGGTAGCCGTGCACGCCACCGCCGCCGAAGCCGGACGCCTCGCCGGCCGCGTACAGGCCCGGTATCGGGGTTCCGGACGAGTTGAGGACCTGGCCCTGCAGGTTGGTCTGCAGGCCGCCGAGCGTCTTGCGGGTGAGCACGTTCAGCCGCACGGCGACCAGCGGCCCGGCGTCGGGGTCGAGGATCCGGTGCGCGGAGGCGGTCCGGCTCAGCGAGTCGCCCGGGTAGGAGAGCGCGTTGCGGATGCCCATCACCTGGGCGTCCTTGCTGTACGTGTTGTCGATCTCCCGGTCCCGGGCGTCGATCTGTCGCTTCAGGTGTGCCGGATCGATCAGGTTGGTTCCGGTCAGTCGGTTCATCCCGGCGACCAGTTCGGGCAGCGTGTCGGCCTTCACGAAGTCCTCGCCGTACCGCTGGAACTTCTGGATCGGTTCCGGGGTCTGCCAGATCCGGCTGAGCAGCAGCCAGATGTTCTTGTTCGTCAGGTCCGGGTTCTGCTCGGAACCGGAGAGCGCGAACTCCTTGTCGACGATCTTCTGGGTGCCGACGAACCAGGAGTAGTCGTAGCCGGAGGCAGCGATCGTGCCGAGCGTGTGCAGGGTGTCGTAGCCGGGCCAGTCGGGTGCGCTGAAGCGTCTGCCGGTGGCGTCGAACCACATCGACGACGGGCCGGGCAGGATCCGGATGCCGTGGCCGGGCCAGATCGGGTCCCAGTTGCGCAGGCCCTCGGTGTAGTGCCACATCCGGTCCGGATTCACGATCCGCCCGCCGGCCCGCTCGGTGATCGCGAGCATCCGCCCGTCGACATGTGCCGGGACGCCGGTGATCATGCGGCTCGGCGCCTTGCCGAGCCGGGCCGGCCAGTTCTGCCTGATCAGGTCGTGGTTCGCGCCGATGCCACCCGAGGTGACGATCACGATCGGCGCCCTCAGTTCGAATTCGCCGATCACCGTACGCGAGCTCGGCCTGCCCCGGGCGACGCTGCTCGGCTCGAGGATCGCGCCGCGCACGCCCGTGACGGCCCCGTTGGTCCGGACGATCTCGTCGACCCGGTGCCGGAACTTGAAGACCACCTTGCCCGCCGCGACGCCAGCGCGCACCAGCTTCTCGAAGGGTTCGACAACGGCGGGACCGGTGCCCCAGGTGACGTGGAAGCGGGGCACCGAGTTGCCGTGCCCGTCGGCCAGGCCGCCGCCGCGCTCGGCCCACCCGACCATCGGGAACCACTGCATGCCGAGCCCGGCGAGCCAGGCGCGCTTCTCACCGGCCGCGAAGTTGACGTACGCCTGCGCCCACTTGTACGCCCAGTAGTCCTGGCCGGCGGGGTCGTCGACGCCGCGGTCGAAGCCGGCCGTGCCCCGCCAGTCCTGCCAGGCGAGGTCGTAGGAGTCCTTGACGCCCATCAGCCGCTGCTCGTCGGAGTTGACGAAGAACAGGCCGCCGAACGACCAGTACGCCTGCCCGCCGAGGCTGGCCTGCGGTTCCTGGTCGACCAGCAGCACCTTGCGCCCCGCGGCCACCAGTTCGGCGGTGGCGGCCAGGCCGGCGAGGCCGTGACCGACCACGATCGCGTCCGCGTCCGCCGCGGCGGCCGCGCCGAACGCCGGCAGCCCCGCCGTCTGCGCGATCGCCGTGCCGGCCACGATGCCACCGGCCGCGCCCAAGGCCCGACGGCGACTGATCTGGGGAGATGTCATCCGCTCCACACGCCCTCCCGACAAACGCGAGCTGTACTCGGGTTTATCTTGAGATCGAAGCAGAGCGATGAATCGCGCCGATAGTCGCCGGGCCCCAACGCGCCGGGGCCGGCTTGTCGACGGTGTACAAACCCGGGGAGTCGATCAGGTCCGGGCGGGAACCGGCTGATACCGGCCGTCCGGTGTGGCCGGCTCCGCCGGCGGCTTGCTCGACTCGCGGGTGATCAGGACGGTCTGCAGGACCTGGTGCTGGTGCTGGTCCTCGCCGCGGATCGCGGAGATGAGGAAGTCGCCGGCGATGCGTCCCTTGGCGACGATGGGCTGGCGCACGGTGGTCAGCCGGGGCCGCGTCCACTGCGCCTCCGGCAGGTCGTCGAACCCGGTGACGGAGACGTCGCCGGGCACGTCCAGGCCCAGATCGTGCAGGGCGTCGATCGCGCCGAACGCCATCAGGTCGGCCAGCACCACGAGCGCGGTCGGCCGCGGGCGGGCGGCCATGATGGCCTGGGTCGCGCGGTAGCCGTCCATCCGGGTGCAGGGCACCTCGGCGACCGTGATGTCACCCCGGCTCAGGCCGACGGCGGTCAGCGCGTCCTCGATGCCGGCGATCCGGCGTACGAGGGGGTCGCGGTAGGTCGGCGCCGGCCGGTCGGCGCGCGGCTCGACGCTGAGCACCGCGATCCGGCGGTGGCCGAGCTCCAGCAGGTGCTGCGCCACGTCGCGCGCGCCCTCGCGGTCGTCGATGTCGACGCTGGGCGCGCCCTCGGGTGCGCCGCTGTCGACCAGCACGTAGGGCAGCGCCCGGCGGGTCAGCTCGGCGATCTCCCCGCGGTCGGTGTCGAGGCCGCAGACGACGAAGCCGTCGACCGCGGCGTGCCGGACGGCCTTGACCAGCGAGTCGCCCACCGGGGGAATGAGCTGCAGCGACATGCCCTCGCGGGTGCACACCTGCCCCAGGCCCATGAGGAACCGGGCGTAGTACGGGTTCTCCATGACCTTGGGGATGTCGTGGGGCAGCAGGACGCCGAGGCTCTGGGTGCGGCCGTTGCGCAGCGTCCGGCCGGACGGCGGCGGGGTGTACTCCAGCTCCCGGGCGGCGGCCAGGATCCGCTCGCGGGTCGCGGTGGACACCCGGGTCGGGTCGTTGAACGCGAAGGAGACGGCCGAGCGGGATACGCCGGCGGCCGCCGCGACGTCCCGCGAGGTGGGGCGGCGCCGGGCGGCGGGTGCGTCTTTTGCTGTCATCGCGTCCTCTTGGCCGGAATTCGGGCCATGCTATCAGCCGCCCTGTTGTGCGTTTAGTAAATGGTTACGTCATTTATGTCCGGTTTGGCCCGGCCGAAGGGCTACGTTTCAACGCGCCGAAGAGTCGATCACGGGCCGGAGTCGGCGGTGGGAAGATCTCGTTTCTAAACAGTTACCTAACACGTGTTACTGACGTGTTAGCGTGGCGCCGGCCACAGCCGCCAAGCCCCTTGCATCACGGCGGCGATCCCACCCCGTACGTCGTGGCGCCGTTCAGCGGCCCGCGACGCGAGAACTGACAGGAGCCCCGATGCGCATTCGTAGCGTCGGTATGATCGCCACCGCCCTGGCCGTGGCGCTCACTGCCGCGGCTTGCGGCGGTAACGACAAGAGCAGCAGCGGCGACACCAAGACCGCGGCCGACCCCGCGTCGCTCAGCGCGCAGCTGACCTGGTGGGACACCTCGGACCCGAAGAACGAGGGCCCGGCGTTCCAGGAGCTGATCAAGAAGTTCAACGTGACCTACCCGAACGTCAAGATCGACTACCAGTCGGTGCCGTTCGCGGACGCGCAGAACAAGTTCAAGACCGCCGCGGCCGCCAAGTCGGGCGCCCCGGACATCCTGCGCGCCGAGGTCGCCTGGGTGCCGGAGCTCGCCTCGCTGGGCTACCTCTACAACCTCGACGGCTCCGAGCTGCTCAAGGACGAGAGTGACTTCCTGCCGACCCCGGTCTCGTCGAACAAGTTCGGCGGCAAGACCTACGGCGTCCCGCAGGTCACCGACTCGCTCGCGCTGATGTACAACAAGAAGATGTTCGAGGCCGCGGGCATCACCGCCGCCCCGAAGACCTGGGCCGAGGTCAAGACCGCGGCCGCCGCGATCAAGTCCAAGACCGGCAAGCAGGGCCTGTACATCAACTCCGGTGGCTACTTCATGCTGCCGTTCATCTACGGCGAGGGTGGCGACGTCGTCGACGCGGCCGCCAAGAAGATCACCGTGAACAGCCCGCAGGCCGTCGCCGGCGTCAAGATCGCTCAGGACCTGGTCAAGGACGGCAGCGCCGTCAAGCCCCCGGCCAACGACGCCTACGGCAACATGATGACCCTGTTCAAGGAGCAGAAGGTCGCCATGATCATCAACGGCCCGTGGGAGGTCAACAACGTCAAGGGCGCCCCGTCCTTCGGCGGCCTCGAGAACCTCGGCGTCGCGCCGGTTCCCGCCGGCAGCGTCAAGGCCGGTGGCCCGGTCGGTGGCCACAACTACACGATCTGGTCCGGCATGCCGCAGGAGAAGGTCGCCGCCGCGGTCGCCTTCATCAAGTTCATGGCGTCGGCCGAGTCGCAGGCGTTCCTCGCCGAGAAGGTCGGCCTGCTGCCGACCCGCACCTCGGCGTACGACCTGCCGGCTGTGAAGAGCAACGCCACCGTCGCCGCGTTCAAGCCGGTCCTCGAGGCCGCTGTCGCCCGTCCGTGGATCCCCGAGGGCGGTCAGTTCTTCGGCCCGATGGACAAGATGGCCGTCGAGACGCTGGTGCAGGGCAAGGACGCGCAGGCCTCGCTCGACTCGGTCGCCAAGACCTACAAGTCCGAGGTCGTCAAGGACTACAGCAACTGATCGATGGATCGTCTGGCCGCCGGCCCTCGGGTCGGCGGCCAGCCGCGTTTGAGCCTCCCCCGGAACTGGAGCAGCGATGAGTACCGCAACGGTCGAACGCCGCACCCCGACCCCCGCCCCGGGCCCCGAGCAGGCCCCGCCGGGTTGGCTGCGGCGCAGCTGGGACAAGTACTGGTACGCGTGGGCGATGGTCGCGCCCGTGGTGATAGTGCTCGGCGTCCTGGTCTTCTACCCCCTCGCCCGGGGGATCTACCTCTCCTTCACCGACCTCACCGAGGCCAACCAGCAGCAGGAGATCTGCACCCCGTCGATCACCGGGGAGCTGAGCTGCCAGGCCAACCCGAACGGCTGGGAGTTCGTCGGCCTCGACAACTACATCCAGGTGCTCAGCGGACGGGTCGGCCAGTTCTGGCCCCAGTTCGGGACCACCATCATCTGGACCGTCGCCTGCGTGGTCTTCACCTACGGCGTCGGCCTGGGCCTGGCGGTGCTGCTCAACCGCCCGATCCGCGGGCGCGGCATCTACCGAGTGCTGCTGATCCTGCCCTGGGCGGTGCCCGGCTTCGTCAGCGCGTTCTCCTGGCGGTTCATGTTCAACCAGGACTTCGGGGTGGTCAACGGCCTGCTCAAGGCCGTCGGCATGGAGCCGGTCGCCTGGTTCGACAACCAGTGGACCTCGCTGTTCACCGCGATCGTCACCAACATCTGGCTCGGCGTCCCGTTCATGGTCGTGTCGCTGCTCGGCGGCCTCACGGCGATCCCCGCCGAGCTGTACGAGGCGGCCACCATCGACGGCGCGACGCCCTGGCAGCGCTTCAAGAACGTCACCCTGCCCGGGCTGCGCCCGGTCAGCATGACCGTGCTGCTGCTCGGCACGATCTGGACGTTCAACATGTTCCCGGTGATCTTCCTGGTCACCCGCGGCCAGCCGGCCGGTCAGACGGAGATCCTGGTGACCGGCGCCTACCGGGCCGCCTTCGAGGGCATCCGCAACTACTCCCTCGCCTCGACCTACGGCGTACTGATCCTGTCCATCCTGCTCGTGTTCTCGGTGTTCTACCGGCGGGCGCTGCGCAAGCAAGGCGAGGTGTGGTGACATGACCGCTCAGGCAGGAACGGCCAAGCGCCGGCCGAGGAACCGCCGCTCACCGCTGGCGTCCATCGCGATTCACGCCACCCTGATCGTCGCCGTGCTGATCGCGATCTTCCCGATCGCGTGGGTGGTGCTGTCGTCGCTCAAGCCGGGTGTGTGGGTGCAGAGCAGCGAGCTCAGCCTCATCAAGGAACCCACCCTCGACAACTACAAGTACGTGCTCACCGAGACGCTGTTCCCCCGGTGGGCGCTCAACTCGCTGATCGTCGCGGTCGCCACCACCGCGATCGGCGTGCTGATGTCGGCCACCACCGGGTACGCGCTGTCCCGGTTCAACTTCCCGGGCCGCCGCCAGCTGCTGCTGGTCTTCCTGGTGACCCAGATGTTCCCGGTCTCCATCCTGATCGTGCCGATCTACGTGATCATGGCGAACCTCGGCCTGATCAACACGCACGGTTCGCTGATCATCGCGTACCTCACGATCGCCGTGCCGTTCTGCTCGTGGATGCTCAAGGGGTACTTCGACTCGATCTCCAGGGAGCTGGACGAGGCGGCGCACATCGACGGGTGCGGGCCGTTCGCCACGTTCTGGCGGATCATCCTGCCGCTGGCCCGGCCCGGCATCGCCGTCACCGCGTTCTTCACGTTCCTCACCGCGTGGGGCGAGGTCGCGTACGCCACGGCGTTCATCCAGGAGGAGAGCAAGTTCACCCTCGGGTACGGCCTGCAGCAGTTCGTGCCGGCGTTCAACCCGCAGTGGGAGTACCTGACCGCCTCGGCGGTGCTCATCACCGTACCGGCGGGGATCGTGTTCTTCTTCGCCCAGCGCCACCTCGTGTCCGGCCTGACCGCCGGAGCGGTCAAGGGCTGACCGCGCGGCTTGCCGAACCTATCGTTTTACGATAGATTTCCATCGTCAAACGATGGAAGGATGGGTCGTGGGGAAGCTGACAGTGCTTGCGCTGCGCGCAGTGCTCGTGGTGGTGCTCGCCGGCACGGTGTTGATACAGGCGGCGATGGTGTGGGTGCTGATCAGCGGGAGCGACCCGGAGGACGGTTCGCTCCCGCTGACGGCGCTGCGGGTGATCACGATCCTGGGCCTGGCGACGGTGCAGGTGTCCCTGGTCTGCGTCTGGCGGCTGGTCACGATGGTGCGCCGCGGAACCGTGTTCTCGCCGGCCGCCTTCCGGTGGGTGAACATCCTGATCGGCGCGATCGTGGCGGCCGCGCTCGTGTGGTTCGCGGTCACGATCGTCAACGCGCCCGATCAGCGGGACGACCCGGGCGTCACCGTCATCATGGGCGGGATCGGCCTGGGCATCCTCGGGGTCGCGCTCATCGTGCACGTGCTGCGGATGCTGCTCGCCCAGGCCGTCGCGCGCGACGTCGAGGCGACGCGGATGCAGGCCGAGCTGAACGAGGTGATCTGATGCCGATCACCGTCGACATCGACGTGTGGCTGGCCCGGCGGAAGATGTCCGTCGGCGAGCTCTCCGAGCGGGTCGGGATCACGCCCGCCAACCTGGCGGTGCTCAAGAACGGCCGCGCCAAGGCGGTGCGCTTCGCGACGCTCGCCGCGCTCTGCGAGGCGCTCGAGTGCCAGCCCGGCGACCTGCTGCGCTGGGAAGCCGAGTAGGCCGCGGATCGGCGTGGCGCCGGCGCCTCAGTTCAGGCGGAGCGCGACCGTCATCCTGGAGCGGAACTCGGCGAGCGTGAGGACCGCCGCGTTCCGCTCCTCGACCGGGAAGACCGCGATGTCGGCGTCGTCCTCCCGCAACTGGGGGAGCCAGTCCTTCAGGAACACATCCGCCGGGATCCTGATGGCGTGCTCGCCGTCGACGTCACCCTCGTTCTCCAGCCGGGCCACCGTCGCATGGGGCCAGATCGGCAGCAGGGTCCGGCGCCTCGCGTCCTCGGTGAACAGGATCTCGTCCTCGTCGCCCCAGACCCACAGCGCGCCCTTGTCGGCGATGACCTCGAACGTCCGGGTCACCCGGGCCGCCTCGTCCAGCCGGCGAAGTTGCTCCGCTTCACCGCGCGAGATGTCGTCCCGTGCCACTTGACCTCCGGCTGTCCGATCGCCTGCCTGTTACGGCGATCGTATCGGCAGGACCGCGTGGCCGGGCCGCGGCTACGGTGCGGTGGCGTGCTTGACCGCGTACATCGCCTTGTCGGCGTGGTCCAGGATGTCGTCGACGCTGAACGTCGTGCCGGGCTCGCAGGTGACGACGCCGACGCTGCCGCTGACATGCACGGCGTCGAACCGCGCGACCGCGGCGCGGCGCACCCGCTGGGACCAACCCCGCACGTCGGCGTCGGGCGGCAGGATCGTGGCGACGATGAACTCGTCGCCGCCGAGGCGCCCGTGCAGGTCGCCGGCGCGCCCCGTGCGCACCAGCGACGCCGCGATCCGGCGCAGGACCTCGTCGCCGGTGCTGTGCCCGTACGTGTCGTTGACGGCCTTGAATTTGTTCAGGTCGACGAAGGCGACCGCGAGCCGGCCGCCGCCGTCGGCGATCCGCTCGCCCGCGGCCCGCAGCCAGCGGTGGATGCCGGCCCGGTTCGCCAGCCCGGTCAGCGGGTCGCGCTCGGCGCTGTCGCGCAGCGCGCCGAGGCGCTCCTCGAGGACCGTGGCGCGGGTGGCGGCGACGCTGTGCGCGGTCTCGCGGGCCAGCTGCGCGGCGAGCAGCTGCGCGAACGTGGCCATGACCGCCAGGTCGCGCTCGTCGATGACCATGCCGGTGCTGCTGGCGCCGCACAGCGTGCCGACGATCTCGTCGTGCGCGTCGCGCACCGGCACGCTGGCGTAGGTCGCGATGCCGAGGCCCAGCGCGACGTGCGCGTCGGGCCACACCGCGGAGATGTCCGCGACGTAGTAGCGGTCCTCGTCGATGGAGCGGCGGCACAGCGAGTCCTGCCAGGCCACCGTCACGCCCTCCGGGATGTGCAGGCTGCCGGTGTTGTGCGTGTACGCCAGGACCAGGCCGTCGGAGACCGGGTCGAGCAGCGTCAGGTACGTCGACTCCAGGCCGGTGACCTCGTGCAGCAGCTGCAGCAGGGGCCGGGTCAGCGTCTGCAGGTCGTGGCCGCCGGCGACGGCCTGCGCCAGGCGGCGCAGCCCGGGACCGGCCGGTGCGACGTCGTCGCCGTCGAGGACCTCGCCGATGTAGGCCGCGGCCGCGCGCAGCGTTGCCTCGTCGCGCGGGTTCAGCGTGTCCGCCGATTCCGTACCCGCGCAGCACACCGCGCCGCGTACCTGCCCACCGACCCGCAGCGGGACACCGGCGTACGCGGCGACGCCGTACGCGACGGCGTGCGGATGCCCGGCCAGCACCGGGTGGGTGCCGGCGTCGCCGATCACGGGTGGTAGGTCCCCGGACGCGACCAGGTGGCAGAGCGTTTCCTCGAGCGGATGCGCGGTGCCGACGGGCAGTTCCGGTCCGCCCGGCACGTGCACGCTGTGCGTGACCACCCGCGTGCCGTCGCGGAACTCGCTGACGTAGGCGAGCTGCAGGCCGAGCTGCTCGACGAGCATCCGCAGCGCCCGCTCGATGCGCTGCCCGGCGGTGCCACCGCCGGCGCGCAGCACCTCGACGAGGGCGCCATCACCGGCCGACTGGCTCTGCATGCCACCCCGTGTCGGCCGCCGCCGGCCGAACCTTAGGCCGCTAACCCGACTGCTACCGAAGCCGGGCGGCCCGCCGGTGACCGGCGGGCCGCTGGGCCGTCGCGGTCAAGGGTTGCGATGGCGCGGCAGGCCCTCCGGCGGGACCGTCGTTCCAGGCGCCTCCAGCGTCGTCCTCGACGCGTCGAGCATCGTCGCGTGCCCCACCGTGCCGCGGTCCTTGAACAGGAGCAGGAACAGCACCAGCACGACGCCCGCGATGACGGCCGGGATGATCCAGATCTGGGTCCAGTCGTGACCGTCGGCGGTTGCGAAGCTGTCGACGATGGGGCCCGCCGCGAGCGAACCGATCAGGATGCCGACGCCGTACGTCGCCAGGGTGATCATTCCCTGGGCCGCGCTGCGGAACCGTTCGCCCGCGAACTTGTCGGTGTAGATCTGCCCAGCGACGAAGAAGAAGTCGTAGCAGATTCCGTGCAGGAGGATGCCGAGCAGGAGCATCCAGTACATGCCTCCGGCATCGCCGTAGGCGAAGAAGACATAGCGCAACGCCCAGGCCGCCATGCCGATCGCCAGCGTGATCTTCACGCCGAGGCGTATCAGCAGGAACGGCATGAGCAGCAGGAACAGCACCTCGGACGCCTGTCCCAGCGACTGCACCGCCGCCGCCGAGCGCACGCCGGCCTCGTTGAGGAAGAGGTTGGTGAAGTTGTAGTAGAAGGCGAGAGGGATGCAGATCGCGATGGAGGAGAGGAAGAACACCAGGTAGGAGCGGTTCTTCAGGAGGGCGAGCGCGTCGAGTCCGAGAATGTCGCGGATCGTCGACTTGCCACCGCTACGGACCGGCGGCGTCGCGGGAAGCACGAAGCTGAACACGCCGAGGATCAGCGACGCGATGGCGGCCATCCGGAACGTCAGGGTGAGTGTTTCGTTCTGCTCCCAGGCCAGCCACCCGATGATGACTCCGGCGACGATCCATCCGATGGTGCCGAGCACCCGAACCGCCGGGAACTGCTTCTCCGGATTGGTCATCTGGCGGAACGACACCGAGTTCACCAGGGCCAGCGTCGGCATGTAAAGGATCATGTAGGCGAGGATGACCGGGAAGAACGCGCTGAAGGTGGAGAGCGTGGACGCCCAGAACAGCAGCCCGGCACCGGCGATGTGCAGGATGCCGAGGACCTTCTGCGCGGAGAAGAACTGATCGGCGATGAGCCCGATGAAGAACGGCGCAACGATGGCGCCGAGGGACTGGGTCAGATAGGCGAGGCTGATCTGGCTTCCGGAGGCCTCCAGGCTGGAGTCGAGGAACGTGCCCATGGTGACGAACCAGGCACCCCAGACGAAGAACTGGAGGAACATCATCGAGGACAGCTTCAGGCGCGTCACCATGTTCATCGCGCCCGGGGACTGACCGGTCGTGGCAGTCATGTGATGGTGCCTCCTATACAAGTGGATGTCCCCCGTGAGTGGCCTTTCAGGGCACGTCCACCCAGCCGCCGCTGCGGGCGGAGGTCAGAACGGCGTCGGTGACGACCGCGGCCCGCAGGCCGTCGTCGAATGTGGGTAGACCGTCCGGCGTGTCGCCCGCGGCGGCTGCGTAGACGTCCGCGATGAACGCGGTGAAGCAGTCGAGGTAGCCCTGCGGGTGGCCGACCGGGACGATGTTGTAGCGGACCGCATCGCCGGTCGAGGACTCGGCGCCGCGGTGGACCAGGACGTTCTGCTCCCGGCTTCCCAGCCATAGCGCGTCGGGGAGTTCCTGGTCGAACTGCACGGACGCCTTGGCGCCGTCGAGGGAGAACCACAACCGGTTCTTGCGTCCCGGTGAGATCTGGCTGACGACGAGCGAGCCGAGCGCGCCCTGATCGGTCTCGAACAGGATCGCCGCCGCGTCCTCGGTGCCCGGCCCGGATCGATGGCTTCCGCGCGGGATGGTCATCATCCGGGCGGCGAGGCGGGTGATGCGGTGCCCGGTGACGAATTCGACGACGTCGCACCAGTGCACGCCGACGTCGCCGAAGGCGCGGGAGCCGCCGCCGAGCGACGCGTCGACCCGCCAGTTGTGATCCTCAGGGCGCGACAGCCAGTCCTGCAGATACGAACCGTGTACCAGCCGCAGGGGTCCGGCGTCGCCGCGCCGCACACGTCCGCGGGCGTCACGCACCGTGGGGTAGAACCGGTACACAAACGGCACCGCCGTGACGGTGGAGGCCGCGGCCGCCAGGTCGGCGAGCCGGCGGGCACCGCCCAGATCGGTGGAGAGTGGCTTCTCGCAGACCACGTGCTTGCCCGCGGCCATGGCACGCTCGGCGAGCGGCGCGTGCAGGTGGTTCGGCGTGCAGATGTGTACGACGTCGACGTCGTCGGATTCGACCAGGTCCTCCGCCGACGCCGACGCCCGCTCCGCGAGCAGCCGGCTGGCCGCGGCCGTCGCCGACTCCACGTTGGAGCCCGCGACAGCGGCCAGGACGCCGCCTGCCGCCCGTACCGCCCGCGCGTGGACCTCGCCGATGAAGCCCGGGCCGATGATTCCGGATCGAGGGCGACCTGTCATCGGGCATCCCCTCTCAACAAGGGGCAGGACGCCGCCCGGTGGGGACGGCGCCCTGCTCGGCTCAGGGAACTGGCGTCAGCACGACCTCATCCGAGCCGCTGAGCGGCGGTAGCCCGCCCTCCGGCGCGTCTGTGTAGCTGGCGACGAAGACGCCGCGCAGGTTGCTCGCGCCGGCGTGCCCGGTGTCCACGAATGTCTGGATCGTGCCCGAGCAGCCCGCGGTGGAGGTGAGCGGATGCCCGTGCTCGTCGTGTCCGAGGATGTAGGCGACGTTGACGCGCGCGCAGTCGACCGGCGCGTCGTCCTCGACGGTGACCGTGAAGGTGACCACGTCACCGAATTGGAACGTGCCGCCCGCCGGCTCGGCGGTGAGCGTCACCACCGGGATCGTGTTGCCGACGACGATCTGCACCGATGCCCAGGCCCGGCGGCCGGTGGAGTCGGTGACGATGAGCGTCGCCTCGTAGACGCCGTTCTCGGTGTAGGTGAAGGACGGGTTCGGCGCCCGGGAGTCGATCCGCCCGTCGGCGTCGAAGTCCCACGCGTACCGCAGGGCGTCGCCGTCGGGGTCCGTCGTTCCCGCGCTGCTGAACTGCACGGTCAGCGGCGCCAGGCCGGCCGTGACGTCGGCCGCGACGACCGGCACCGGCGTCCGGTTGCCCCGGGTCCAGTCGATCCTGGCCAGCTGCGCCTCCGGGTTCTCGGAGAAGAACCCGTCGCCGTACTCCAGGATGTAGAGCGCTCCGTCCGGCCCGAACTCCATGTCCATCGGGTTGTCGGTCACGACGTCCGGCGCGACGTCCTCGATCGACGTCACCTGGCCGTGCGTCAGCGAGAACGCCTTGATGTAGTCGCGGGTCCACTCGTAGAACAGCGGTTTGCCCTCGAAGGTCCGCGGCCACTTGGTCCGCGACCGGCTCTGCGGCGAGTAGTCGTACGCAGGCCCGGCCATCGGGCCGATGCCGCCGGTCTCCAGCTCGGGGAAGAGCGCGGATTCGTCGTAGGAGTAGTAGACCTCCGGCTGCTCCACCGGCGGCAGAACTCGGCGGCCGGTGTTGTACCGGGAGTCGTTCACCGGTGCGGCGCAGTTGAACGCCGGCCCCGCCGTCTGCGTGGCGAAGTCGTAGTCGCGGTAGGGCATGGTCGGGGTGACGCAGAACGGCCAGCCGTAGTTGGCCGGCTTGTCGATGACCATCCAGCGGCCGTGCCCGGCCGGCCCGCGCCCGGGATCCGGGTGGTCCGCGTCGGGCGAGTAGTCGGCCAGGTAGACCTTGTCGGTCTTCGGATCGACGTCGAACCGGAACGGGTTGCGCAGCCCCATCGCGTAGATCTCCGGCCGGGTCCGCGGCGTGCCCGGCGCGAACAGGTTGCCGCGCGGGATGGTGTACCCGCCGCCCGGCTTCACCTTGATCCGCAGCAACTTGCCGCGGAGATCGTTGGTGTTGCCGGCGCTACGGCGCGCGTCGAACGCGGGGTTGCGGCCCACACGGTCGTCCAGCGGCACGTAGCCGTCGGACTCGAACGGGTTGGTGTCGTCACCGGTCGACAGGTAGAGGTTGCCCTTGCTGTCGAAGGCGATCTGTCCGCCGACGTGGCAGCAGATGCCGCGGTCCACCGGTACGTCGATGATCTGCTGCTCGCTGGCCAGGTCGAGCGAGTTGCCGCGCAGCTTGAACCGGGACAGCCGGAGCGCGCCCTTGAACCGGTCCCAGTCGGCCTGGGTGCCGGTGGTCGGCGCGTCGCCCTCGTTCACGTCCGGCGTGGCCGGGTCGTCGACGGGTGTGGTGCCGGGCGGGGAGTAGTACAGATAGACCCAGTTGTTGCGCCTGAAGTCCGGGTCGATCGCGACGCCCTGCAGTCCTTCCTCGTCGTGCTGGTAGATCGGGACGTCGGCGGCGATGGGGTTCAGCCCGGTACGCGGGTCGTTGATCCGCACCTGGCCGGTGCGGGCGGTGTGCAGCACCCGCAGGTCGGGCAGCACGGCGAGGCTCATCGGTTCGCCGGGCCGGTCGTTGAGGGTGACCTTCTGGAACGCGGTCTGGTCGGTGGGCAGCGGGTCCGGCTCGTGGCCGGGGTGCGCGGCGGCGGGCAGCGACGTCAGGCCGGCGAGCCCGGCGAAGGTCGCGGTCAGCACCGCGATGGTGGTGCCTCTGCTCGGTGTTCTCCGGTTGGACATGGTCATCTCCTCAGAACCGGATATTCCGCAGGAACTGGTAACCGACGGCCGCGGTGTCCAGCGCGTCCTCGGGCTCGCGGTCGCCGGTGCCGGCGTCGTCGCGTTCGACGATGTACTCCCGGACCCCCGCCACATCGGACTGGGCGAAGATGCGGCGGAAGTCGATCAGACCGGTGCCCAGGTCGGCGAACCCGCTGTCGATGTTCATGTCCTTGCAGTGGAACTGGCGGATGCGGCCGCGGTGCGCCCGGATCACGTCGACCGGGTCGGCGGTACCCCGCCACGACCAGTACAGATCGAGCTCGAGGTGCACCAGGCGCGGGTCGGTGACCGAGGTCAGAACGTCGAACGGTACCCGGCCGGAGCCGTCGGACAGCGGCAGGAACTCGAAGTGATGGTTGTGGTAGCCGAAGTCGAACCCCGCCGCGCGGGCCATCGCCCCGGCCTTGTTGAGGTCCTGCGCGAAGGCCCGCCAGACGGCGACGTCGCGGATCGGGCCGTTCGCGCCGACACCGAAGAACGGGTGCACGACGTAGCGGCAGCCCAACGTGCGGGCGTCGGCGAGGGTCGCCCGCCAGGCGGCGGCGTCGAACGGCTGCGGGATGCCGAAGTGTCCCGAGGTGGCGCGGATCCCGTTCGCGTCCAGCAGCGCGCGGAAGGCCGCCGGCGTGAGGCCGGCCGTGCCGGCGGCCTCGACCCGGGTGTAGCCGATGCCGGCGAGCGCGGCGAGCGTGCCGGCCGGATCGGTCGAGAGCACGTCGCGCACGGTGTAGAGCTGGATGCTGATCCGGTCGACCGGGACCCGGCGGCCGCCGGCGGGTGCGGAGCCGTGTGCGAGCGCGGGCCCGGCGGGCGCGGCAACGGTGCCGGCGACGCCGACGGCCGCGGCCACCAGGGCGCCGGAGCGGAGGAATCCGCGACGGCCCAGCTCAACGGGGTTTTGGCTGTCGTCCTGAGCGGCGTACATGGGCGATCTCCTTCCCGGCCCGCGCAAGGGCGGACCGCGACGACGTCGGCGCTGCGGTCTGGAGGAGGCACTGAGATCGGCGGTAACGAATACGGCCGTGAAGGTGACGCTACTACCGCGGAATCGATTCAGCGCTCTGAGAGCGGGTGATCGATGGAGCCGCTCAGGACGGCGAACAGGGTTGATCTTTTCGTGACAGATGCTGACTTAAACACCGTGGATCAACGGTGGGCGGCGGTGAGCACCCATCGATCAGCGTAGAAGGGCATTCCCTCACGTATCGGGAATGTCAGCTAGCGGCCGCAGCCAGGTAGGGCGCATCAGGTGCGGAACTGGGCGACCTCGCCGCGCAGCCGGCCGGCCACCCGGGTGAGCTCCTCCGCGGTCTGGTGTGCCTGCTCGGAGCCGGCCGAGGTGGTCTGCGCGGCGAGGGCGACCCCGGTGATGTTCTCGGCGATCTGCGCCGATCCCGTCGCCACCTCGCCGACGCCGCGGCTCATCTCCTGCGTGGTGGCCGTCTGCTCCTCCACGGCCCCGGCGATGGTGATGGAATAGTCGTTGATCTTGTTGATGATGCCGTCCACCCGGGTGATCGCCGCCTCCGCGGCGGCAGTGTCCCGCTGGATGCTCTGTACCAGCTGCGCGATGTCGTCGGTCGCCTTCGCGGTCGCCTGCGCGAGATCCTTGACCTCGCCGGCCACCACGGCGAATCCCTTGCCGGACTCGCCGGCGCGGGCGGCCTCGATCGTGGCGTTGAGCGCCAGCAGGTTCGTCTGTTCCGCGATCGCGGTGATCAGTTTTACGACGTCGCCGATCTCGGCGCTGCTCGTGCCCAGCTGGGAGATCGCGCGCGACGCCTCGCGGGCGCCGTCGACTCCCGTGGTGGCGACCCGGGCGGCCTGCGCCGCGCTGCCCGAGATCTCCGCGATCGCGGCCGTCATCTCCTCGGTGCCCGCGGCCACGGTCTGCACGTTGCGGGACACCTCCTCGGACGCGGAGGCGACCTGATCGGACTGCGCGGAGGTCTCGGTGGCCGCCCCACCCAGATGCGCGGACACCGTGGCGAGCTGCTCGGCGGCGTTGGCCACCGTGACGGTGTCGGAACCGATCGCCGCGAACGAGGTGCGCAGCCGGTCCAGGGTGGTGTCGACCGCCCGGCCCAGCTCGGCCAGTTCATCGCGGCCGGCCAGTCCGACCCGGACCGTGAGGTCCTTGTCGGCGACCTGGCGCATCGCGGCGACCATGCGGCCCAGCGGCCGGGTGATCGTGCGGGTGACCAGCAATGCCAGCGCACCGGCCAGCAGCAGGCAGACCAGGCCCGCACCGACCATCAGAACGCGGGTGTCGGCGCTGATGCCGTCGAAGTCCGCCCGGGCCCGATCGGCCCTGCTGGTGGCCAGGTCCACCAGGGTGTCGGCGCCCTGCACGATCTTGGTCATCCATTCCAGCGACTCACCCGAGGCCAGTGCGTTGGCGGCGGCGATCGATGCGGGGGTGCCGGCCCGGTACCCGGCGATGATCTTCTGGTCGACCTTCAGGAACGCGCCGAACGACTCCTGCAAGTCCGCGACGGTCGAGCGTTCCCGCGCGGCGAGTGGATCGCCGGTCAGGGCGGACAGGTCAGTACGGAACGCCGCGGTCGACGCCAGGAACTCCTTGCGCTGGCCCACCTTGTCGTCGGTCGCGCCCGGCACCTCACGCAGGAAGTCGAACGCGTACCCGGTCTGCCAGCCGGCGAAGTCCGCGGTGCGGAACTTCGCGGTCTGGGCGTGTGAACGGATGCGGGCGGCCTCGGCCACGCGGTCGGAGGCCGCGTCCATCCGCGTCTGCCCCCAGAGGCCTGTCCCGATGCTCACCGCCAGCAGCAGTCCGACCAGCCCGAAAGCCGCTCCCAGCCGGGCACCCACCCGCAAGTTCCTGATCATGTCCACACCCCCTCGGATTCCGTTCCCCGTTGCGGTGTGATTCGGCCGCCGACACCGGAAGCTGACTCGGCGTCCCACAAGCTAGGAAAGCGGGTCCGAGCGCGGACCCGCTTTCCTAGCCAGGGATTACTGGGTGGCGCAGATGGCGATCGCGTCGACCCGCCAGTCGCCGGTGAACGAGTCCTCCTCGACGGCACGGACCTGGACGCTGCCGCCGTTGGTGGCGGGGCGGACGCTGTCGATCGTCACCTGGCCCTCGACGCCGTTGATCGGGACGGTCAGGTAACCGACGCCGGTCAGGGTCTTGCCGGCCGGGCAGCTCGCGGTCACGGTCTTGGCCGAGGACGAGTCGATGGCGCTCGACGTCCAGACCTTCACCAGGCCCGGCAGCGGGTTGGCGCAGACGGCGAACGCCTGCACGCTCCAGGAGGCGGCGACGGCGTCGGACTCCGAGGCGATGACGGTGACGGCGCTCGGCGCCCCGGACAGGCCGTTGTCGGGCTGGACGCGGCTGATGACGATCTCCCCGGCCGAGCCGTTGATGCTGTAACCGGTACCGGTCAGCTGCTTACCCGTCGGGCACTGCGCGGTCGCCGACTTGACGCTGTTCGAGTCGAAGGCGCTGTTGGCCACCACCCGCTGCAGGCTCGCCAGCGCGTTGGCGCAGATGGCGCTCGCCGAGACCGACCAGCTGCGGTCGGCGGTCGGGTCGGACTCGACGGCGCCCACCCTGGCGGAGGTGGGCGCCGCGTCCGGGCTGCCGACCGGGATGACCTCGTCGACGACGATCTCGTTGCCGGTGCTCGACGAGGTGGTGTATCCCGTGCCGATCAGCCGCTTGCCGCTCGGGCATACGGCGTCGGGTGCGGTCTTGAAGTCGGTCGCGTTGAACGCGCTCGACGTGACGACCACCTGGTAGCCGGGTACCGCGGCCGAGGCGGGTGCGGCCGCGACGACCAGCGCCGCCACCACGCCGCCGACGAGTGACAGCGACCGCGCCAGCGGTCGTGGAGTGCGAGCAATCGACTTCACAGTCATGTCTCCGATCCACGGGTCAGGGTCTGAAAGGCAAGCTAATGCCGGGCGACCCGCGGCCGGGATAGGGCGAATGACATATATCGGCGGCTCAGGCGTGCAGGACGGTGAGCGCCAGGCCGGCGGTCTGCGCGTCGAAGCCGGCGCCGCGGTCGAAGCGGCCCAGCCGGCCGACGTCGGTGATGACGTTGAGGGCGGCGTGCGCCAGGACCCGGGCCTCGGCGACCGCGAGCCCGGGCCGGGCCGCGCGCAGGAGCTGGACCCACTCCTCGACGTGCCGCCGCTGGGCGCCGCGCAGCTGGTGGCGGTCCTCCCGCGGGAGGTTGTTGTTCTCCGCCAGGTAGACCGCGACCAGGTCGCTCTGGTCGAACGCGAAGCCGACGTACGCGTGTACCGCCCGGTGCAGCGCGTCGTCCGGATCCGCCGCGCCGGAGACCGCCGACGTCGTCGCCTGGGTGAGGCGGTCGGTCGCCCGGTAGTAGGCGGCCGCCAGCAGGTCGGCCTTGCCGGGGAAGTAGCGGTAGACGCTGGAGGCCTGCATGCCCGCGGCCCGGCCGATGTCCTCCATGCCGACGGCGTGGTAGCCGTAGCGGTGGAACAGCCGGACCGCCTCGACCAGCAGCAGCTCGCGGCGCGACGCCGGGCGGACCGCGGGCGGCGGCGGGGCGTCGCCGGCCGGGCGCGGCAGGGCGGGCGGGTCGCAGCGCAGCAGCGCCCGGGCGATGCGGGACAGCGAGGACTCGGTCGCCGCGGCGCGGTGGGTGGCGACGCTGCCGATGGCGCTCAGCGCCGCGTTGACCAGCAGGTCGACCTGGCCGCCGGTCAGCTCGGGGCGCTGCTCGCGCAGCGGCGCGGCCAGCCGGCCGGTCAGGGTGGCCAGCGCGGCGCCGAATTCGCGCCGGTGCTCGGCGCCGAGGTAACGGCCCTCCCACTGGTAGAGGCCGGCGACGCGGCGGCGGCTCACGGCGACGCCGGCCACCGCGGCGAGCAGGTCGTCGAGGTCGTCGAGGCCGTCGGTCGCGGCGAGCGCCGCGCCGGTGATCTCGCGGGTGGCGTGCACCAGGATCGCGTACTTGTTCGGGAAGTGCTTGTAGACCGCCGGGCCGCTGATGCCGACCACGGCGGCGATCTCCTCGACCGAGACGCCGTGGTAGCCGCGCTCGCAGAACAGCTCCGCTCCGGCCAGGGCGATGCGGTCCTTGCGGTCTTTCGGGCGCTTGGCCGCCGGAGGGGTTGTCGCTGCTCGCACCGCTACACCGTAGCGCGGTTGACAAGCAGCGGCGTCGTGTCAGAAAGTTAGGCGAGATTCGCACTCGAAGGGGTGATCCATTGACGACCGAGGCGTACATCTTCGACGCGCTACGCACGCCGCGTGGCCGCGGCAAGCCGAACGGCGCCCTGCACGCGGTTAAGCCGATTTCGCTTATCGCCGACCTGATCGGCGCCGCGCTGCGCCGGTCGCCGGGCCTGGACCCGGCGCTGATCGACGACGTCGTGCTCGGCGTGGTGTCGCCGCTGGGCGACCAGGGCGCCGACATCGCCAAGACGGCGGCGCTCGTCGCCGGGCTGCCACACACGGTGGCCGGGGTCCAGGTCAACCGCTTCTGCGCGTCCGGCCTCGAGGCCGTCAACATCGCCGCGCAGAAGGTCCGCTCGGGCTGGGAGGACCTGGTGCTGGCCGGCGGCGTCGAGTCGATGTCCCGGGTGCCGATGGGTTCCGACGGCGGCGCCTGGGCGATGGACCCGGCGACCGGCTACGACACCGGCTTCGTGCCGCAGGGCATCAGCGCGGACCTGATCGCCACGCTCGGCGGTCACGACCGCGAGGCGGTGGACGCGTACGCGTTGCGGTCGCAGGCGCGGGCCGCCAAGGCCTGGGCCAACGGGTACTTCGCGCGATCCGTGGTGCCGGTCCGGGACCGCAGCGGGCTCGCCGTCCTCGACCGCGACGAGCACCTGCGGCAGGACTCCACCGCCGCGGGCCTCGCCGCGCTGCCCGCCTCGTTCGCGACGATCGGCGACCTGGGCGGCTTCGACGCGGTGGCGCTGCAGAAGTACCACTGGGTCGAGCGCATCGACCACGTGCACACGGCCGGGAACTCCTCCGGCATCGTCGACGGCGCCGCGCTGGTGCTGATCGGCAGCGACGCCGCGGGCCGGGCGGCCGGCCTGACGCCGCGGGCGCGGGTGGTCGCCACGGCGCTCAGCGGCGCCGACCCGACCATCATGCTGACCGGGCCGGCGCCCGCGGCGCGTAAGGCCCTCGCGAAGGCCGGCCTGGGCGTCAAGGACCTGGACCTGGTGGAGATCAACGAGGCGTTCGCCGCCGCGGTGCTGCACTTCGTCGCCGATCTCGGCCTGAGCATGGACATCGTCAACGTCAACGGCGGCGCGATCGCGCTGGGGCATCCGCTCGGCGCCACCGGGGCGATGATCCTCGGCACCCTGGTCGACGAGCTGGAGCGCCGCCGCGGCCGGTACGGGCTGGCCACGCTCTGCGTCGGCGGCGGCATGGGCATCGCGACCATCGTCGAACGAGTCTGAGGGGGATCACATGGTCAGCACCATCCGATGGGAGTCCGGTGAGGACGGCGTCGTCCTGCTCACCCTCGACCACCCAGGCCGCTCGGCGAACGTCATGAACGACGAGTTCGCCCGGAGCCTGGCGGCGACCGTCGACCGGCTCGAGGCCGAGCGCGACCGCATCACCGGCGTCATCGTCACGTCGGCCAAGAAGACCTTCTTCGCGGGCGGAGACCTGGAGTCGCTGGTCCGGCTCACCCCGGACGACGCCGAACAGACCTTCACGGGTACCCGCGCACTGAAGCGGTCGGTGCGCCGCCTGGAGACGCTCGGCCGCCCGGTCGTCGCCGCGATCGGCGGATCGGCGCTCGGCGGCGGGCTGGAGCTCGCGCTCGGCTGCCACCACCGCATCGCCGTCGACGACCCGGGCATCGAGATCGGCTTCCCGGAGGTCACGCTCGGCCTGCTGCCGGGCTGCGGCGGGGTGGTCCGTACGGTTCGGCTGCTCGGCGTGTCCGACGCGCTGGTGAACTGGCTGGTACGCGGCCAGCGGCGCCGCCCGCAGGACGCCCTCGAGCACGGCCTGATCGACGAGCTCGCCGCGGACGGTCCGGCCATGATGCACGCCGCCCGGGCGTGGATCGCGGCCAACTCGGACGCCGCGCAGCGCTACGACCGCAAGGGCTACCGGATGCCCGGCGGGACGCCCGCCTCCCCGGGGCTGGCCGTCCAGCTCCCGGCGATGGCCGCGGTCCTGCGCAAGCAGAGCAAGGGCGCGCCGTACCCCGCTCCCCGGGACATCGTCGCCGCCGCGGTCGAGGGCGCGCAGGTGGACCTGGACACGGCGTTCACCATCGAGGGACGCTACTTCACCGGGCTGGCCACCGGCCGGATCGCGAAGAACATGATCGGGGCGCTCTTCTTCGACGTGCAGGCGGCCGGCTCGCGGGACATCGGCGACGACCTCCCGCCGCTGCGGAAGGTCGCCGTGGTCGGCGCCGGCATGATGGGCGCCGCCATCGCGTACGTGTGCGCGCGGTCCGGCCTCGACGTCGTGCTCAAGGACGTGACCCTCGAGGGCGCGCGGCGCGGCGCGGAGTACGCCCGCTCCCGGTCGGCCGCCGCCTTCTCGCGCATCCGGCCGACCGCCGAGCTCGCCGACCTCGCGGGCGCCGACCTGGTCATCGAGGCGGTCTTCGAGGATCCCGCCCTCAAACAGAAGGTGTACGCCGAGATCGAGGAGGTCGCGCCGGGCGCGCTGATCGCCTCGAACACCTCGACGCTGCCGATCACCCTGCTGGCCGAGGGGGTGAGCCTGCCGGAGAGTTTCGTGGGCCTGCACTTCTTCTCGCCGGTGGACAGGATGCCGCTGATCGAGGTGATCCGGGGGAAGCGGACCAGCGACGTGACAGTGCGCCGGGCGCTGGGCGTCGCCCGCCGGCTGCGCAAGACCCCGATCGTCGTCAACGACAGCCGGGGCTTCTTCACCAGCCGGGTGATCGGCACGTTCACCAACGAGGGGGTGGCGATGCTCGCCGAGGGCATCCCGGCCGCCACCATCGAGCAGGCGAGCAGCCAGGCCGGCTATCCGGCGCCGGTGCTGGCCCTGATGGACGAGCTGACCCTCACCCTGCCCCGGAAGATCCGCCAGGAGACCGCCGCGGCCGTGGTCGCCGCCGGCGGCGACTGGACGCCGCACGCCGCGGACGCCGTCATCGACCGGATGATCGACGAGTTCGGCCGGCCCGGACGATCGGGGGGAGCCGGCTTCTACGAGTACCGCGACGGCCGGCGCGCAGGCCTCTGGCCGGGCCTGCGGGACGCGTTCGGCGGCGTCAACCTCGACGTGCCGTTCGAGGACCTCAAGGAGCGGATGCTGTTCATCGAGGCGATCGAGTCGGTGCGCTGCCTCGACGAGGGCGTGCTGACCTCGGCGGCGGACGCCAACGTCGGCTCGATCCTCGGCATCGGCTACCCGGCCTGGACCGGCGGCGTGCTGCGCTACGTGGAGCAGTACGAGGGCGGGCGGCCCGGGTTCACGGCCCGGGCCCGCGAGCTGGCCGCGCGCTACGGCGACCGGTTCACCCCGCCGGAGTCGCTGCTTCGGCCAGGCCGTACGTCTTGGCGATGATCTCGCGTTGGATCTCGCTGGTGCCGCCGTACACGGTGGAGACGATCGACGCGCGGACGAGGCGCTCCATGTCGTACTCGGTGGCGTATCCGTAGCCGCCCATCATCTGCATGGCGTCCAGCGTCACCCGGCGGGCGGTCTCGGTCGCCTTCAGCTTGGCCATCGAGCTCTCCCGCGGCAGCACGGTCGCGGGGGAGCGGTCGACCTTCGCGGCCGTGTCGTACACCAGCAGGCGGGTGCACTCGATCTCGGTGGCCAGGTCGGCGAGCCGGTGCCGGAGCACCTGGAACGATCCGATCGCGCGGCCGAACTGCCGGCGCTCCTTCACGTACGCGACGACGTCGTCGAACGCCCGCTGTGCGGTGCCGAGCATGACCGCGGCCAGGATCAGGCGCTCGGCGTTGAGGCCGGCCATCAGCTGCCGCCAGCCCTGGCCGACCTGCCCGACGACGGCGTCGGCGCTCAGCACGCAGTCGGTGAAGTAGAGGTCGTTGACCTCGCGCCCGCCCATGGTCTCGATGCCGCGGACGCGCAGCCCGGCCGCGCCCGCCGGCACCTGGAACATGGTCAGGCCGGCGTGCTCGCCCGGCCGGCCCGAGGTGCGCGCGACGAGCAGGATCCGGTCGGCGAAGTGCGCGTTGGAGCACCAGGTCTTCTGGCCGTTGACGACGAACTCGTCGCCACGGCGCTCGGCACGGCAGCTCAGGTTGGCCACGTCGGAGCCGGCCTCGGGCTCGGACATGGCGATCGACTCGACGGAACCGCCGGACACCCCGGTCAGCACGGTCTCCTTCTGCCGCTCTGTGCCGAAGCGCTGATAGGCGGCCGCCACGATGATCGACGTGGCGAAGCCGCCGATCGGGGCCATCGCCTTCGCGGTCGTCTCGAGGAACAGACACAGCTCGACCGTGCCCGCGCCGCCGCCGCCGAACTCCTCCGGCAGGGAG
This sequence comes from Actinoplanes sp. NPDC049668, assembly GCF_044465445.1. Lineage (NCBI taxonomy): Bacteria > Bacillati > Actinomycetota > Actinomycetes > Micromonosporales > Micromonosporaceae > Actinoplanes > Actinoplanes sp. NPDC049668. The sequence continues at coordinate 1,026,636 of NZ_JBITLR010000002.1, read as the reverse complement.
AGCCCGAGCCAGCCCAGGTCGGCCATCTTGCGGTACAGCTTCGGGTCGTGTGTCTCGCCTCGCGTCGTGACCTCGCGCCGGCAGAAGTCCTCCACCGCCGCCGTGAAGTTCCGCTGTTCCTCAGTGAGCTCCACTGTGCACCACCTCCGTTGACAGCCAGGTTAGGCTATCGAATATCAAATGTCAGGAGGCTTGACATGCCGGATTTGAAGGCGGTGGAGGTGGCCCGGGCGGCCGCGGAGTGGTGGGCCGGGCAGGGGGCCGGCGTGCGCCGTCGGCATCTGCTGGCGTACAAGGCGTCGATCGCGGGCCGGATCGACGAGCTGGCCGCGCTGATCCGGGCCGAGACCGGCAAGCCGACCGCCGGGGCGCTGCTCGAGGTGATGCTCGCCGTCGAGCACCTCGACTGGGCCGCCCGCAACGCCCGGCGCGTGCTGCGCCGGCGATCCGTGTCACCGGGCCTGCTGGCGCTCAACCAGTCGGCCGCGGTGGAGTACGTCCCGTACGGCGTCGTCGGCGTGATCGGGCCGTGGAACTACCCGGTCTACACGCCGATGGGCTCCATCGCGCACGCGCTCGCCGCGGGCAACGCGGTGGTGTTCAAGCCGAGCGAGGTGACGCCCGGCGTCGGCGAGTGGCTGGCGGACCGCTGGGCGGAGCTGCTGCCCGACCGCCCGGTCCTGCAGGTCCTGACCGGCGACGGCGAGACCGGCGCCGCCCTGTGCCGGTCCGGCGTCGACAAGATCGCCTTCACCGGCTCGACGGCGACGGCCCGCGCGGTGATGGCCGCCTGCGCCGAGCGGCTCACCCCGGTCGTCATCGAGGCCGGCGGCAAGGACGCGCTCATCGTCACGGCCGACGCCGACCTGGACGCGGCGGCCCGCGCGGCCGTCTTCGGCGGGCTGGGCAACGCCGGGCAGACCTGCGCCGGCGTCGAGCGCGTCTACGTGGAACAGGCCGTGCACGAGCCGTTCGTCGCCGCGCTGGCCGCCCTGATGCGCGAGGTGACGCCGGGCGCCGAGCCGGACGCGCCGTACGGCCCGATGACCACGCCGGCGCAGCCCGGCATCATCCGCGCGCACATCACCGGCGCGCTGGCCCGCGGCGCCCGGGCGGTGGTCGGCGACGCGGGCTCGGTGCGGCCGCCGTTCGTCGACCCGGTCCTGCTCACCGACGTGCCGGAGGGCTGCGCGGCGGTGACCGAGGAGACGTTCGGCCCGGTGCTGGTGGTGAACCCGGTGGCCGACGCCGAGGAGGCGGTGCGCCGGGCGAACGCCGGCGGCTACGGCCTGGGCGGTTCGGTGTTCACCCGGCACCGCCGGCGCGGGCTGGCCCTGGCGGGCCGGATGCGGGCCGGCGCGGTGTCGGTCAACTCGGTGCTCGGCTTCGCGGGCGTGCCGTCACTGCCGTTCGGCGGCGTCGGCGACTCCGGTTTCGGGCGGGTGCACGGCGCCGACGGGCTGCGCGAGTTCAGCCGGGCCCGATCGGTGACCTGGCAGCGCTTCCGGCCGCCGATCGACGTGATGACGCTGCGGCCCTCGGCGTCCGCGCTGCGCGTCTCGCTGGCCCTGTTCCACCGGCGGCACGGCGCGCTCAGCTCCAGATCCCGAGACCGTCGAGATGCTTGACCAGGCGCTGGGCGCCGTCGGTGAAGTGCCGGGCCATGATCGGCCGGATCGCGGCCGGGTCGCCCGCCTCCAGCGCGTCCAGCAGCGCGTCGTGATCGGTGACCATGGCGGCCCGCCACTCCGGGTCGGCGGCGTAGAAGTGGGTCGGCGTGTAGCGCATCGCGGCCCGCAGCATCCACGACAGCTTGCGGGCGCCGGCCAGCCGGTTGATGCCGCGGTGGAACTCGAACTCGAGCTGCTCGACCCGGGTGACCTGCCGGCTCTGCGCGGCCCGCCGCAGCTTCTCGTGCTGGCGGCGCAGCTCGCCGAGCTGATCGGGGGTGATGCCGGCCGCGACGCGGGCGGCGAGCTCGCCGGCGATGTCGCCCTGCAGGCCGAACACGTCGAGGATGTCCTGCCGGGACAGCGGGGCGACCACGTGCCCGCGCCGCGGCTGCAGCTCGACCATGTCCTCCGCGCGCAGCATCAGCAGGGCCTCGCGCACCGGGGTGATGCTCAGCCCGGTCTCCTGTGCGATCTCCTCCAGCCGGATACGCTCGCCCGGCCGCAGCTGACCCGACATGATCCGGTCGCGCAGCAGGGCAGCGACCGACTCGGACAGCTGAGGTTGCGCCATCTTCAGTTCCACGCCGCTGAACTTATCAAATGTCACATATCTGAACGGAGGTGCGGCGGATGAGTCTGCGCGAGGCCACGGTGGACGGTGTCCGGACGATCTGGTTCGACCGGCCCGAACACCGTAACGCCATGACGTCGGGCATGTTCCGGGACTACTACGCGGCGCTGGCCGGCGCCGACGCCGACCCGGGGGTGCGGGCGATCGTGGTGACCGGCGCCGGCGACTGGTTCTGCTCGGGCGCCGACCCGCAGGCCCTGACCGCGCTGCTCGACGGCGGCAACCGCGACCGGATGACCGGCGACCTCGGCTTCGACCCGCACCTGCCGGCCACGCTCGGCACGCCCATCGTGGCGGCCATGAACGGGGGCGCGGCCGGCCTCGGCCTGGTGCACGCGCTCTACGCCGACGTGCGCTTCCTGGCGCAGGAGGCGCGCCTGGCCGCGGCGTTCAGCCGGCTCGGGCTGATCGCCGAGTACGGCAGCGCGTGGCTGCTGCCCCGGCTCATCGGCGTCGGCAACGCGCTGGATCTGCTGGTGTCCAGCCGCAAGATCGACGCGGCCGAGGCGCTCCGGATCGGCCTGGTGCAGCGGGTCCTGCCCCGCGACCAGGTGCTGCCCGCGGCGCAGGCGTACGCGGCCGACCTCGCCGCGAACTGCTCGCCGACGGCGATGGCGGTGATCCGGCGCCAGGTGTGGTCCGGCCTGGAGACGGGCCTCGCCGAGGCGTCCGCCGACGCCGGGCGGCTGATGGTCGCGGCGCTGGGCGGCACCGACTTCCACGAGGCGCTGGCCGCTCGCTTCCAGGGCCGGGCGCCGGCCTTCGGTCCGCGGTCAGCGGGCCTCTGACGGCGGGTCCAGCATCGGTACGAGGTACCGGCGGGCCACCGCGCGCAGCTGCGCGGTGTCGTCGATGTCGACGACACCGCCGGGCGTGACCAGGAACGAGCAGGACAGCCGCGTCATCAGCTCGGCGACCACCTCGACGTCGACGCGGGAGGAGATGTTGCCGGCCTGCTGCTCGCGGCGCAGCTGACCGGCGACGAAGCGCTGCACGGTGGCCAGGGTCCGCCCGCCGTCGCTGACCATCGACGGGATCAGCACGTCCGGCTCGGCGCTCATCAGGCCGCCGATCAGCGGGTTGCGCCGGATCGCCTGCAGCGAGCTGACGAAGCCGAGCACCACCCGGTCGGCGACCGTGCCGGCCTGCTGGATGTCGATCAGGAACCGGTCGAAGTAGCGGCGGAACTCGCGCCGGACCACCTGCTCGACCAGCGCGTCCTTGGTGGCGAAGCGGCGGTAGGCGGTGATCCGCGAAACGCCGGCGCGGCGGGCGACGTCCTCCATCGTCGAGCGCCGGATGCCCATGCGGCAGAACTGCTCGTACGCCGCGTCGAGCAGCCGCATGGTCACGTCGTCGTGGTCGTCGGCCCGCTCGACCGCCTCGGCGAAGGCCCGCTCCAGGAGGGATTCGGAGAGCAACGGCTCCATGATCGTCCTCCCGCCGGGCTACCCGGATGCGCTGGTCGTCTCATCGTATAGAGCCTCGATGGCGTCCTGGTGGCGGTCGGTGATGACCCGGCGCCGCAGCTTCAGGGTCGGGGTGAGCTCGCCCGACTCCGGCGTCCAGCCGGATGGCAGCACCCGGAACGACTTGACCTGTTCCGGGCGGGACAGCCGGGCGTTGGCCGCGTCGACCGCGGCCTGGATCTCGGCCAGCAGCCGCGGCTCGGCCGCCAGGTCCGCGAGCTTGGTCCCCTCGATGCCCCGCGCCTGCGCCCACCGCGGCGCTACCTCCTCGTCCAGCACGATCAGCGCGGTGACGTACGGCCGGCGGTCGCCGATCGCGACCGCGTGCCCGATCAGCGGGTGCGCGCGCAGGTGGCTCTCGATCAGCGCCGGGGAGATGTTCTTGCCGCCGGCGGTGATGATCAGCTCCTTCTTGCGGTCGGTGATGCTGAGGAACCCGTCGTCGTCGAGCGTGCCGATGTCGCCGGTGGACAGCCAGCCGTCCGCGCCGGTGACCGGCTCGACGCCGCCGCCGGCGCGCAGATAGCCGGAACAGATCAGCGGCCCGCGTACCTGAATCTCGCCGTCGTCGGCCAGCCGGACCTCCATGCCGGGGTTGGGCCGGCCGACCGTGCCGGTGCGGAAGTGGTCCGGGGTGTTGATGGTGGCGGTGCCGGTGGTCTCGGTCATGCCCCACACCTCGAGCACGTCGAGGCCGATCCCGGCGAGGAAGCGCAGCACCTCGACCGGGATCGGTGCGGCGCCGCTGCCGGCCCACACCACGTTCTGCAGGCCGAGGCCCGCCCGCATCGGTCGCAGCACAGCGTCGGCCTGTTCCAGCCGGGCGGCGAGGTCGTCGGGCACCGGCCCGCCCGCGGCGCGTAGCTCGTACGCCTCGAGGGCGAGGGCGCTCGCGGCGCCGAACGCGTCGCGTACCGCCGGGTCCGCGGCCGCCAGGTGTGCCTGCAGCCCGGCGGCCATCTTCTCCCAGACCCGCGGCACGCCGAAGAAGACCGCCGGGGTGACGGCGCGCAGCGCCGGGATCAGCAGGGCGGGGTCCGGGCAGATGGTCACGTGCCCGGCGCGGTAGATCGGGCTGTAGACGCCCAGGATCCGCTCGGCGATGTGGGCCAGCGGCAGGTAGGCCACCGAGGCCGGATGGTCGGGCATGGCGACCGTCGACTCGAGCACCTGGCACTGGTAGATCACGTTGGTGTGGCTGAGCACGACGCCCTTCGGCTCGCCGGTGGTGCCGGAGGTGTACAGCAGCGTCACCGGGTGCTCGGGCCGGATCTCCCGCCAGCGCCGCTCGAACGCGGCCGGGTCGGTGCGGTGCGCGGCCTCGCCGAGCTCCCGGATCCGGGGCAGCTCGTCGGCCATGACGACCCGGCGCAGGTTCGGCAGCTCGGCAAGGATCGGCTCCCAGCGGGCCAGCTCGGCCGGGCCGTCGAGCACGACCACCTGGGCGGCGCTGTGCAGCGCCAGGTACCGCAGCTGCTCGGTGCTGAGCGTGGAGTACACGGTGGATGGCACGGCGCCCAGGTGCAGCGCGGCCAGGTCGACCAGCCAGTGCTCCGGCCGGCCGGACATCATGATCAGCAGGTGCGCGCCGGGTGTCAGGCCGATCTCGGCCAGCCCGCGGGAGAGCACCGTCACCTCGTGGTGCAGCTGCGCCCAGGTAAGGGTGTCGTCGCGGCCCAATGTGCTCAGGGCGGGTAGGTCGCCGAACATCGTAGCGTTGCGGTGCAGCAGTGCCGGGATGGTCAGATCCATTGTGGCACTGTAAACGACCACTAACTTTCTGGGTAGGTGATGTTAGAGATGAGCGACTTCTGGCGTCACGGATGCCGAGATTGTGGGAATCGCGCCTAACGTCTTGTCGCCATCGACGCGCTGTGTTCCCATGCTTGATACACGGAAGCAACATTTGTTTCACCGTATCAGCAGTCGGCCATGAGGAGGCCAGGGTGGAACCACTGAGCAGGCGCAGGATGTTGCAGGCGGGCGGCGCGCTGGGCGCACTCGGCGCGCTCAGCGTCGCCCAGCCGGCGCACGCTCAATCGATCTGGACCTGGTCGGCCGCGGGATCCGTGGCCGGCGCGGGCGCCGGCACCGACCCGCGGTGGGTGTGGGACGACGAGGCCGACCCGCTGGTCGCCTCGCTGATCGACCGCGGCGACGTGCCGGCGGTCAACGCGCTGCTGCGTACCTGGACCAGGAACGGCCAGCCGCTGCCGTCCGGGCTCCCCGCCGACCTGCGCGACTTCATGGAGCGCGCCCGGCAGCTGCCGTCCTGGGCCGACGAGCGCAAGCTGGCCCTGGCCGTCGACTTCAACACCAAGCGCGGCCTCTACCTCGGCGTCCTGTACGGGCTGGCCAGCGGCATGATGAGCACCGTCATCCCCAAGGAGGCCCGCGCCGTCTACTACTCCCAAGGCGGTGCGGACCTGAAGGACCGCATCTCCAAGACCGCCAAGCTCGGCTACGACATCGGCTCGCTGAACGCGTACCGGCCCGAGGGCGAGATGATCGTGACCTCGGTCAAGACCCGGCTCGTGCACGCCGCGGTGCGCCACCTGCTGCCGCAGTCGCCGCAGTGGGCCGACCGGGCCGAGGAGGACATCCCGATCAGCCAGCGCGACATCATGGTCACCTGGCACAGCCTGCCCACCACGGTCATGCGCAGACTGGTCGACTGGCGGGTGCCCATCCCGGCCGCCGAGTCGGCCGCGTTCCTGCACTCGTGGCAGGTGGCCGCGCACCTGCTCGGCGTCCGGGACGAGTACATTCCGGCGTCCTGGGACGAGGCGAACGCGCAGGCCGGCCAGGTCCTCGACCCGATACTGGCGCCGACGCCCGAGGGCGTGCGCCTGGCCGACATCCTGTTGAAGCTGGGCACCCCGATCGACGCGGGCATCCTCAGCAAACCCATCCTCGGCGCGTTCACCCGCTTCATGCTCGGCGACCGGATCGCCGAGTGGCTCGACATCCCGCGCGAACCGGTCTGGGACCCGCTGCTGCGCACCGCGTGGGGGCCCTTCATCGCCGTACGGGAGGGCCTGCTGCCGTTCCCGCTCGCGCCGCAGGCCTACTGGCTATTCGACGAGTTCCTGCGCAAGGCGGCGCTGCTGTTCCTCTCCAACGCGCGGCCGATCAGCATCGAGATCCCCCTCACCAACCGTCCCTCGTAGGAGTCGTCGTCATGAGTGAGCTGAGCAGGCGCAAATTGCTGATGACCGGGGGAGCCCTTGGCGCGCTCGGCGCGCTGGGCCTGGGATCCCCGGCCCGGGCGGTGCCGTGGACGTGGCCGTCGAGCGGTTCGATCGCGGGCGACGGCTCCGGCGAGGATCCGCGCTGGGTGTGGGACGAACTGGCCGACCCGGTCTCCCGGGCGCTGCTCGAGAGCGGCGACGTGCCCGAGGTCAACCGGCTGCTGTGGGACTGGAACCGCAACGACCAGCCGCTGCCCGACGGCCTGCCGGCCTACCTGCGCGACTTCATCGAGCAGGCGCGCCGGCTGCCGTCCTGGGCCGACCGGGTCAAGCTGGAACGGGCCGCCGAGTTCAACAAGTCCCGCGGCATCTATCTCAACCTGCTCAACGGCGTCGGCGGCGGCATGCTCAGCACCGCCATCCCCAAGGAGGCCCGCGCGGTCTACTACTCCAAGGGCGGCGCCGACATGGAGGACCGCGTCGCCAAGACCAGCATCCTCGGCTTCGCCGTCGGCGCGCTCAACGCGTACCGGCCGGACGGGGACTGCATCGTGCAGGCGGTGAAGACGCGGCTGGTGCACGCGGCGGTCCGGCACCTGCTGCGGCAGTCGCCGCACTGGACCGGCGGCATCCCGATCAGCCAGGAGGACATCCTGGTCACCTGGCACACCCTGCCCACGTACGCGATGCGCACGATGCGCGACTGGCGGGTGCCGATCAGCGCCGCCGACTCGCAGGCCTACCTGCACGTCTGGCAGGTGACCGCGCACCTGCTCGGGGTCCGCGACGAGTACATCCCCGCCACCTGGGCCGCGGCGAACGCGCAGTCGGACCAGGTGCTGCCGCCGAACATGGGCCCGACGCCGGAGGGCGTGATCCTGACCGACATCCTGCTCGGCCAGCTCGCCGAGCAGACCAGCCCCGCCAGTGTGAGCCGGCCGCTGTGCAACGCGCTGGCCCGCTACCTGGTCGGCCCGCAGGTGGCCGGCTGGGACGAGATACCGCGGGAGCCGGTGTGGGAGGCGCTGATCGCGACCGCCTGGCCGGCGCTGGTGCGGTTCCGCGAGGGCCTGATCCCGCTGCCGCTGGTGCCCGAGTCGGCCTGGGTCATCGACGAGGCGGTGCGGCAGTACATCATGTTCTATCTGACCAAGGGCCGCGAGACGAAGATCGAGATCCCGACGATCAACCGGCCGGAATGAGCCCGCCGCTCGGCCGCCGGCGCCTGCTCGGTTATGTGCTGGCGGCCCCCATCCTGGTGACGGCCGCGCCCCTGCGCGCCTCGGCGGGCGACCTCACCGAGGTGCTCGACCTCAACGACATCATGACCGCGGCGGCGCTGCCGACCTCGGGCCTGATCACGGTCGAGGTCAACCAGGACGGCACGGTGTCGTTCGCCCTGCCGCGCGCCGAGGTGGGGCAGGGCATCACCACCTCGACGGCCATGCTGATCGCCGAGGAGCTGTCCGTTCCGCTGCGGCGGGTCCGGGTGACGCTGGCCGACGCCCGCCCCGAGCTGCTGTTCAACCAGCTCACCGGCGGATCCAACACCACCATCTCGACGTACACCCCGATCCGGGTCGCCGCCGCCGTCGCCCGTCAGCGGCTGCTGGCGGCGGCGCAGGAGGAGCTCGGCACGCCGGCGACCGGGCTGCGCCTGGACGCCGGCGTCATCGCCGACGGCCGGGGCCGGAGCATCGACATCGGCTCGCTCGCCGTCCGGGCCGCCAGCCCGCGGACCACGCCGGTGCCGGTGACGCTCCGGGCCCGGGAGAGCCTCACCGTCATCGGCCGGCCGCACAACCGGGTCGACGCGCTGGACGCGGTGACCGGCCGCAAGCGGTTCGCCATGGACCTCGACGTTCCCGACGCCAGGCCGACGATGGTGTGCCGGGCGCCGACCATCAACGGCACCGTCCGCTCGGTGGCCAACCTCGCCGCCGTCCGCGCCATGCCCGGCGTCACCGACGCGGTGGTGATCTCGACCGGGGTCGCGGTCCGTGCGGAGACGTTCGGCCAGTGCATAGACGCCATCCGTACGCTCGACGTGACGTGGCGTCCCGGCACCGCCGAGGGCGAGAGCGACGAGACCGTGCTGCGCCGGCTGGCGGCCGCCGAGCTGCCGCTGGGCCCGCGCCCGCCGACGCCGGTCGTCGAGGGCCGGTTCACGTTCCACTTCCGCGGCAACAGCGCGCTGGAGCCGAACTGCGCGATCGCCGACGTGCGCCGCGACCGCGCCGAGATCTGGTCGTCGCTGAAGTCGCCGATCGTCGCGCAGGAGACCATCGCGGCCCGCCTCGGTCTGCCACCCGGCCGGGTCACCGTGCACGTCACCGAGGGCGGCGGATCGTTCGGGCGCAAGCTGTTCTTCGACGCCGCCCTGGAGGCCGCCGAGGTCTCCCAGCAGATCGGCAAGCCGGTCAAGCTGATGTGGCACCGCGCCGACGACACCCGCCAGGGCCGCACCCATCCGATGGCCACCTCGCGGGTGCGGATCGCCTACGCCGGCGACGTCGTGCTCTCCTACGAGCAGCGGCACACCAGCATCACCACCGACCTCGGCCACGGGATCGGCGAGCTGTTCACCGCCATGGCCGCGCAGCTGCCCATCGGCGGCGCCGCCTTCTCCCAGGTCTTCTTCCAGTTCAGCCAGACCTCTCCGTACGCCTTCGGCAGCCACAGCCGGCTGCTCAACGAGACCGGCCGCGGCTTCAACACCGGCAGCATGCGCAACGTCTACTCGCCGGACGCGACGTGCGCCCGCGAGCTGATGGTCGATCAGCTCGCGGCGCGGATGAACCGGGACCCGTACCGGTTGCGCCGCGACTTCCTGCGCGACGACCGCGCCCGGGCGGTGCTGGCGGCCGCCGCCGCGGCCGGCGAGTGGGGACGGTCGCTGCCGGCCGGCGTCGCGCAGGGCATCGCGTTCCACTCCGAGTACAAAGCCGTCAGCGCCTGCCTCGTGGAGATCGACTGCCGGCCCGCGACCGCGAACCGCCCCATCCGCGACGGCGTCGGCGGGCCGCGGGTCACCCGGGTGGTCTTCGCCGTCGACGTGGGCCTCGCCGTCAACCCGCGCGGGCTCGAGGCGCAGATGATGGGCTGCGTCATGGACGGCATCGCGCTCGCCCTGACCTCCAGCCTGCACCTGCGCGACGGGTACTTCCTCGAGGCGAGCTGGGACAACTACTTCTACACGCGGCAGTGGAACACGCCGCTGGACCTGCGGATCATCATCATGCCGAGCGCGTCCGAGCAGCCCGGCGGCGCGGGGGAGCTGGGCGTGGCGACGTCGATGGCGGCGGTGGCCTGCGCGTACGGGCGGGCCACCGGGACGCTGCCCACCCGGTTCCCGATCAACCACGGGACGCTGTCGTTCGTACCGAAGCCGACCGTGCCGCCGGTGCCCGCGTCCCCGACCGATGGGATACGCCATGCCTGAGCACTCCTTCCGGGTCAACGGTGCGCCGGTCACCGTCGACGTGCCCGGCGACGTGCGGCTGCTCTGGGTGCTGCGCGACATCCTCGGCATCACCGGGCCGAAGTACGGCTGCGGCATCAACGTCTGCAAGGCCTGCACCAGCCACCTCAACGGCCGGGCCGTCAGCCCCTGCGCGATACCCGTCGGCGACCTCGGACCCGACGACGAGGTGACCACGATCGAGGGCCTGCCGGCCACCGTCGGCGCCGAGCTGCATCCCATGCAGCAGGCGTGGCTGGACCACGACGTGGTCCAGTGCGGCTACTGCCAGCCCGGTCAGATCATGGCGGCGGTCGACCTGGTCCGGCGGGTCGCCGCCGAGGGCCGCGCGATCACCGACGCCGACCTCGACGGCATCCGCAACATCTGCCGGTGCGGTACCTACTTCCGGATCCGCGCGGCCATCCGGGCGGGCGCGGCGGGCATGGGCTAGCCGGTCAGGGCGCCGTCCATGGACCGTGCCAGCCGCCGTGCCCGGCGACCAGCCGGTCGGCGCCGGGCGGCCCCCACGACCCGGGGGCGTACGCCTCGACCGGCGGCGGGTTGTCGATCAGCGGCTGCAGGATCCGCCAGGTCTCCTCGACACCGTCCTGCCGCTGGAAGCGCGTGCCGTTGCCGAGCAGCGCGGCGTGCAGCAGCACCTCGTACGGGGTGGGGCCCTCGCCGCCCTCCTGCGCGAACTCCATGTCCAGGGTGACCGGCTCCGGGCCCTCCGCGTCGGAGCGGTGCGCCTGCAGCTTCAGCCGCATCCCGGTGGACGGGTCCAGCCTGATCACGAGCTCGTCGGGCTCCGGCCGGTGCGCCACGCCGGGCAGCCGCAGGCCCAGCTTGGGCGGGCGCTTGAAGACCAGGCGGAACTCGGTCTGAGTCACCGGTAGCCGCTTGCCGGTACGGATGAAGAACGGCACGCCCGACCACCGCCAGTTGTCGATGTCCAGCCGGATCGCCGCGTACGTCTCGGTCTGGCTGTCCGCGGCCACGCCGGGGATCTGCCGGTAGCCGTCGTACTGGCCGCGGACGCAGCTCGCCGGGTCCGCCTCGGCGACCGCCCGCCAGAGCGCCAGCTGGGCGTTCTTGAGGATGTCCGGGTCGTGGCCCGCCGGTGACTCCATCGCGCCGGCCGCGACCACCTGCATGAGGTGGTTGACGACCACGTCCCGCACGGCGCCGACCGGGTCGTAGAAGTGGCCGCGGTCCTCGACGCCGAAGCTCTCCGCCATGGTGATCTCGACGGACTCGACGTAGTTGCGATTCCAGACCGGGTCCAGCATCGTGTTGGCGAACCGGAAGTAGAGCAGCTCCTCCAGGCCCATCTTGCCGAGGAAGTGGTCGATGCGGAACAGCTGCTCCTCGGGCACGTGCTGGTGGATCTCCGCGGCCAGCGCGACGGCCGACTCGCTGTCGTGGCCGAACGGCTTCTCCACCACCACCCGGCCCGCTCGGACCAGGCCGGCCTCGGCCAGGCCCCGGGTGACCCGGCCGAACAGGAACGGCGGGATCTCCAGGTAGAACACCGGAACGGCGGCGGCGTCGATCGCCTCGCCGACCCGGCGGTAGGTGCCGGGGTCGTCGAAGTCGCCGCTGACGTAGCTCATCCGGCCGGTGAGGCGCGCGAACGCCTCATCCTCGATCTTCTCGCCGGTGCCCTCGATCGCGGCCCGCGCGTGCGCGACCAGGTCCGCGTGCGTCCACGCGTCGACGGCCACCCCGATGATCGGGCAGTCGAGCAGCCCGCGCAGCTCGAGGCGGTACAGCGAGCGGAACGTCATCACCCTGGCGAGGTCGCCGGTGATGCCGAAGATGGCCAGCACGTCGGCGGGCCTGGTGGTCGGTGCCATGGTGTTTCCCTTATTTGTCGGAGTCCTCGACCTGGTAGGCGTCGAGGAGCTGCTGCTCGGTGTCCCGGTGCGGGAAGAGGAAGAACACGAGCGCGGCGCCGATCGCGATGGCGACGATGCCCGCGGTGTACGCCCAGTCGGCGCCGTCCAGGAACGACTGCTTAGCCGCGGAGATGATCTCGTTCTCGTACTGCGGATAGCGCTGCGCGGCGTCGGCGGCGCTGGAGAACGACTTCGTCAGGACGTTGCGCACCTGCGCCGAGGCGCTCGGATCCTCGGCGTTGATCGCGGCGGAGAACGCCGCCGCGTACCCGGCCGTCAGCAGCGCGCCGAACGTCGACTGCAGGATCGCGCCGCCCAGGTCCCGCTGCAGATCCGCGGTGCCCGACGCCATGCCGGCGCGCCGCACCGGCACGGACCCGGTGAGCGAGTGCGAGGCGGGCGTGCCGGCGAACCCCACGCCGACGCCGATGAACGCGTACGCGAGAGCGATCTGCCAGTAGGCGCTGTTCGAGTTCCAGAGCAGCAGCATCCAGCCGAAGGCGAGCAGCAGGAACGCGTACCCGAGCAGCAGGGTGAAGCGCGCGCCGCGCGTCTCGACGAGCCGGGCCGACCGCGGCGCGACCAGCACCATCAGGATGACCGCCGGCAGGAACGCCGCACCCGCCTCGAACGTGGAGTAACCGAGCACGTTCTGCAGGTACTGCTGGCTGACGAACGCCGAACCCATCAGCGAGCCGAAGACGATCACACCGGCGCAGGCCGCCACCCAGAAGATCCGGCGCCCGGCCACGCGCAGGTCGTAGAGCGGATTGACCGCTGCGCGCTGCCGCAGCACGAAGCAGACCAGCGCGACCAGGGCGATCCCGGCGAGCAGCAGCGTGAGCGCGCCCCGGTTCGGCACCGGCGCGAAGTTGATCGACAGGATGAGCGAGCCGACCAGCACGATGGACAGGACGCCGCCGAGGTTGTCCACGGGCTCGGTCGTCTCGTTCACCCCGCCCGGTACCAGGAAGAACGCCATCAGCAGGGCCAGCACGGCCAGCGGCAGCGTGATCAGGAAGACCGAACCCCACCAGAAGCTCTGCAGCAGCGCCCCGGCCACGAGCGGGCCGAGCGCGGCGATTCCGCCGCCGAGCGCCGACCACAGCGCGATCGATTTCGTACGGCCGGCGCCGGTCCACAGCGCGGTGATCAGCGCCAGCGTCGTCGGGTACGCGAGACCCGCCGAGACCCCGCCGAGCACCCGGGCCAGGAACAGCACCAGGTCCGACGGCGCGTACGCGGCGAGCAGGCAGGCGGGGATCGACAGGCCCATGCCGAGCAGGAGCAGCAGCTTGCGCCCGTACCGGTCGCCGAGCGCGCCGAGGTAGAGGACCGACGCCGCGAGGCCGAGCGAGTAGCCGACCGCGATGAGGTCCAGGGTCGTCTGCGAGGAGTCGAACGCCCGTCCGATCGAGGGCAGGGCTACGTTGGCCACCGACAGGTTCAGGTTCGCGACCGCGGCCACCGCGATCAGCGCGGTCAGCACCAGACCGGCCTGCTTCGGCGCCTGCCCCGCCGCCGTGCCCGAGGTCTGCCCGGTCTGGTTCGCCATGGAATTCAACCTGGCCCGTTCGACCGGGCCGCACATCATTCGCGGAGGGTGACGTCGGCGACGCCGCCGGGCGGCCGACCAGACTCATCCGCCACGGGCGAGGCTGGCCAGGTCGATCCGGAGGCGGTCGATCGCCGCGGCCAGCGCCCGGACCGTCTGGTCCTGGACGGCGGCGCGATGCGGGCTCGAGGGGAAGGCGGCCGACCGGGCCAGCTCGTCGGCCAGGCCGGCCAGCCCGGTCAGCGCCGGCCGCAGGCGGGCCGGTCCGCGCCGCGCCGACTGGTCCGCGCGTACCGCGAAGTCGCGCGCCCCGCGCCGGATCAGCTGCTGTTCCGCCGAGGGGCCGTAGCCGTTGACGTACTGACAGAGCGTGTCGCCGTCGGCCAGCAGGGGACGCAGGCCGGCCCAGTGCGCCCTCCGTTCCGTGTGCGGGTGCGGACGGCAGGCGAACACGGCGGCGGCCAGGAGCGTACTGATCAAATCGGGGTCGATGAGCACGGGTCCGTCTCCCTAGCAGCGGAAATGAGGTGACGGGAGGTTTCTATCGCAATGATCGGCGGCTAAACAGGTACGCAGCCGTGTACCCGTTTCTTCCGTGACCGATCAGTTACCTGAGGTGACAAATTGGGTACGCAGCTGCGTACCCATTGCCACCTGGCATCGTCGGTAGCATCCACGCATGATTGCGTCCAAGCGGCATTTGCCGTATCCCTATGATCAGGATCTGATCGGTATCGTCACCCGGGTCAAAGGCAAACGACCGGCGACGCGCGCCACCCTGCCCAATGATCCGAAGGTGGCCTCCTATCTGCGGGCCGGCGTGACCTTGATAGAGCGGAACCTCGGCCCGCCGGACGGGTCGGGCGAGCTCGACCAGGGAGTCAACCGCCCATACCGCTCCGGAATCCGGTTCCTGACCGAGCGGGCCGTCATCGCGGAGATGGAGCGCATCGAGCCGCCCTTTCTGCGGCTGAAAGGCGATGGCCCCTACCGGTGTACCTGGGCCACTCACGACGACTACATCGACGACCTGCTCGATTTCCTGTTTCACCCGATCAATTACGACGACCAGTACGGCGCCGCGATGCAGACGCGCGGCGAGTCACTGATCAATGCGGACACCTTGGTGGCGGCGTCCGACCATGTCGCCTTCTATGAACTGCAGGCGATCTGCCGGATGTCGCTCTTCCGGCTGCAGTTGATGATGGCGGCGACGGCCCGCCACGACGACGGTATCCACCGGGCCATCGCGAGAAACTACACGGCCGCGCTGGAACCCTGGAAGAAGTACTACGAGTCCACGATCGCCGAGCGTGGCTTCCGCCTCTGTGAAGGTGTCAGCCTGGATCAGTTCGCCGACATGCTGGCGGCCGTCATCGAGGGCTTCGCGGTGCGTCACCTGGGCGACCCCGAAGCCGGCGTCCTCGGGCCGGCGCCCACCACCGGCAGCACCACCTCGATGCTGATCATCGCCGTCCTGAACAGCTATCTCGAGCCGGCCAACGGTCCCCGGCGCCCGCCGCTCCGGGAGCAGTTCGCCGCGACCGAGAACGCCGCCCGCGGTCGCCAAGTCATACATTGATCCTTGTCAGAGCGGCATCGGGTCCATGTCGCAGTTGGCGCGCTCCCACTTCAGCGCGGCCTTGGTGGCCGGGTGGTCCGGGCCCAGCACCCGCTGATAGCGCTCCACGGTGTCGTCGTGCAAGGCGTGTGCCTCGTCGGCGCGGCCCAGCGCGCGCAGGTCGATCGCCAGGTTGAGCGCGGCGGCCAGCGTTGACGGGTGGTCGAGGCCGAGCGCGGCGCGATAGCGCCCCAGGTACTCGGTGTCCATCCGGCTCGCCGTCTCGATCTCACCGGCCGCGTAGACGTCGCTGGCCAGGTTCGTGGCACAGCTCAGCGTCAGCACATGGTCGGGCCCCAGGCCGTCCCGCAGCCGCGCCAGCGTCACCTCGTTGAGCTCCCGGGCCTGCACCACGTCGTTCTTGAGCCGGAGAATGATCGCCAGGTTGCCGCCGGCGGCGAGTGCGTGCGGGTGAGTCTTGCCGAGCGTGTCCCGGAACCGCTGGAAGTTCTCGGTCGCGAGCGCCTCGGCGCGGTCCAGGTCGCCGGCCTGGCGCAGGTCGAGCGCCAAATTGAGGGCCGCCGACATGGTGCCGGGATTGGCCTCGCCGAACGCCGCGACGTACCGCTTGAGCGCGTCCTCGGAGGTCGCCAGGGCGCCTCGGTGATCGCCGGCCTTGCGCCGGGTCACGGAGAGGCTCCGGTTGGTCTCGACCGTCTGCGGGTCGCGTTCGCCGAGGCTGTCCACGAACGAGTCGGTCAGCCGCTCGAACTCCTCGCGTGAGGCGAGGTAGTCGCCGAGCTGGCGCCGGTCGATCAGGACACCACGGTGGGCGCGCAGGCTCTCCTCGTGACTCTGCCCGAAGATCTGCACCTTCCGGTCCCAGGTGTTCTGGTCGACCTCCCGCGCCGCCTCGAACTGCCCGGCCAGCCGCAGGCTGACCGCCAGGTTGTGTGCCGCGTTGAGGGTGAACGGCTCGTCATCGCCGTAGAGGCTGACGCAACGGTCGTACACCTCGCGGGAACGCTCCAGCGCGTCCTGGAACCGGCCCTCGACCCGGCGGTCCGCCGCCACCGCCTGCATCGCGTCCAGCAGCGCCTCCGGGTACTCGTCGGCGAACCGCTGATGCCGGGTCAGCAGGTCGGCGTTGAGCGTGGCGGCCTCCTTGTACCGGCCGAGCGCGAACAGGACGAAGGCGAGCCAGCGTCCGATCTCCAGGGTCTGTGGCGCGTCCTCGCCGAGCTTCTCCCTCCAGGCGGCGTACGCGGTCTCGCAGATGGTCAGACTCTCCGTCGGGTTGCCCCAGAAGACGTGGTACTTGGCTTCGCCGATCACCAGATCGCGTACCCAGTCGTCCTCGGCGTCGGTGATCGCGCCGGAGGCGACCAGGTGCGGGTACAACTCGGCGTACACCGGCCACTCGTCCCGGTTGGCCGGCTGCTGCGGGTTGTTCGCCGCCAGCAACTGGTGAGCGCTGTCGCGCATGGCGGTCCGCTCCTCGGGCGTCATGCGCTCGACGAGAACGGCCTGCACCAGGCGGTGCATCTGGATCGTGTTCTTGGCGTGGTCGACGCGGGCCAGCGCGTACCGGTTGATCTCCCGGATCGCCCGGCCCAGCTGGATCGGGTCACGCAGGGCCGAGGCCAGCTCGGGGGAGACGTGCATGCGGTTGCCGGCGGACAGCAGGGTCCGCGAGATCGGCTCCGGCGCCAGGAGCGCACACAGCTGCAGCAGCCGCAGCGCGGCGGGACGGGTCCGGGCGAGGTGGTCGAGCGACACGTTCCAGGCGGCCGCCACCGGGAACTCGTAGTCCGATGGCGGCGAGATGTCCATCAGCTCGATCTTCTTCTCCTCGAAGAGGGTGAGGTACTCCCGGGCCTGCATTCCGGTCTCGGCCAGCCACGCCGCCGCCTGCTCGATCGCCAGCGGCAGGTCGCCGAGCACCGCGGCCAGCGCGTCGGTCTCCGCCGGGCCCAGCGCCGGTGCGCGCCGGGCCAGCAGGGCCTGGCTCTCCTCCCGGCGGAACACGTCTACCTCGACCTTCTTGGCCACCGCCTCCCACAGCGGGTTCCGCGAGGTCACCACGATGTGCCCGGGGCCGCCCAGCGGGAAGTACGGGCTGACGTCGTCGGGCACGTCGGCGTTGTCGAAGACCAGAAGCCATTTGGCGTACGGGTTCCCGACGCGCAGCGCCTCCTTGACCGCGGGCACGGCCGCCGCCTCCGCGTTCACCGGTAGCCGCAGCTTCGTGGCCAGCTCCACCATCGAGGCCGTGATCTGCGCGGGCCGTTCCGCCGAGATCCACCACACGACGTCGTAGTCACCGGCGTTGCGGTACACGAACTCGACCACCACCTGGGTCTTGCCGACGCCGCCCATGCCGTGCAGCGCCTCCGGGAGCACGGCGGTCGGCTCGGCGGTCAGGCTCTCCCGCAGCTGGCCGAGCAGCTCGATGCGGCCGGTGAAGTTCGGGTTGCGCGGCGGAACGCTGCCCCAGACGGCCGGCACGCGCACGGAGGAGCGGGTGGTGGCGATCACCGTCGGCGCCGGCTCCGGTGCGTCCGCAGGTCCAGGTTCCTGAATCAGCGACATTCCCGCCTCCGCTGGATCGTAGGGTTTGACCGTCGGGTTGAGCTCGGCTTCGCGGCCGGACGCCTGCGCGACCAGACCCTGGATGCGCCGGGCCAGCGGCAGATGACGGCCGGACAGCGCGTGCAGTACCACCGCCTGGATCTCGACCAGCCGGAGCTCACCCGGCTCCAGCCGGACCGTTGCCGGCTGGGTCGGATCGTCCACCATCGCGCGCAGTCGCCGGATCGCCGGTACCCGGGCACCGAGGAAGTCGTCGAGCGTGTGCACGACCCGGATGGTCTCGTGGCGGCGCGCGTTGGCGAGCAACTCGACCCGCAGGCGCGGCGGGAACTCGTGCGTCACCAGTCCACTCGCGTCGGCGGCGTGGTCGCGCGGTACCGGCCGGATCAGACCGGCGACGAGAATCTCGGAGAGGTGTTCGGTCCGTGAGTCCGGTAGCAGCTCGGCCTGGATCAGCCGCATCACCGGCACGTTGAGCGGCGCCGCGGCGAGGAAGGTGGCGAGCTTGAACGCCTGCGGCGAGGCGACCGCCCGGAAGGCGGCGGCCTGGACACTCCGTGGTGGTTCCGCGTCGGGCGATCCGGCGTCCGGCGGCGCCATCAGCAGGCACGGCAGGTCGGCGTGGTCGCCGGCGGGCTGAGTGATCAGCCGTAGCCAGACCTCGATCCACTGCGGGCTCAGCTCGAGCAGCGGGACCGGCATCCCCCCGGGCTCGTCGCGGGCGACCGTCGGCGGGCCGTCGTCGGCGTTGAGGATCGCATCCAGCGGCCGCCAGGCGAGGAACGCGTTGGCCGTTGCGGTGCCGACCGGCAGGATCCGGAGGCGCTCACCGGCCAGACCGGTGCGCCGCCACATGGCCTGGGGTAGCAGGTGAACGATCGCCACCGGGTGGGTCCGGCCCCACAGCTGGAAGGCCGCGGCCGAGGCGGATGCGGACCAGCCGGGAGCCGACCCGTCGGTCAGCACCAGCAGCAGGCGCCGCCGGCCGCCGTCGACGAGCCGGGCCGGCGGCTGGGCCGCGGACCCACCCTCCGCGGCGCGGACCAGCACCTGGCCGGCGCCGGAGGCGGGCAGCGTCAGGTGCCAGTGCTGCACCCGGGTGACACCGACGGAGCGGCCGGCGATCTCGATGAACCGGTCGATGGTCTCGCGCCAGACCACCATCGACGGATGGTCGTCGACGACGATCAGGGCCTCCCACCCGTCGGCCGGGCCGCGAAGCCGTGCCAGGGCCTCGGTCATCCCCGGCTCGTCGAGGCCGGCAATGATCGACGGCCAGGCATTCTCCTGCGAACCATCGGCGGACATCCGCGCGCCGCCCCACCCCTCGGCCAACGGTCAGTATCCTCCTCCCGAGGCGGCGCGGAACTCCTCCGGCAGGCGCACAGGGTCGTCCCAGAGGACGACGAGGTTGTTGCCGATGTCCGCGCGTTCATCATTGGACATCGATTGGTCCAGCCTCAAGTCGAATACGCGATCCGGCAGTTTTGCTATATCGCCGTAGTACATGGATTCGTCGATCACTCGGCGGAACTCATCGCTGAATCGGTGACTGCGATGCCAGATGATGATCGGAATTCCGGTTCGGATCGCAATTCTGATCTCGCTCATTCCCTCGCCGGACGCCGGGACCGGTGGTTCGCTCAGCACGAGCGCGACGATCCGGCGATCGCGCGTGATCGTTTCTTCGAGGCGGTCGCGCGCGTCCTCGCTGTACTGGCAGCGGGCCTGGGTCGGAGTGTCCTCCAGCATGTGCCAGCGTGCTCGCCAGACCCGGTGGCGGTCGGGCCGCCGGATCCGGTCCAGGCTGCGGACGACGACCGCGTAGTGCTTGTAGAACGGAACCGGCCCGTCTTCCGGGTCGAGTTCTTTGGGCCAGCGCTCCACCGGCAGGTTGAGCAGCTCGAACGGCAGGATGAACTCGATCCGCAACTGCTGGTCGTCGGTCGGCCAGCCCTCCTCGGCCTGTTTCACGATGTCGCGGACCGCGTGCTCCAGGCCCGCCTCCGCCACGACGAGATCCTCGCCGCCCTTGACCAGCAGCGTTCGTTCGGGCGCCCAGCCGTACCAGTGCATGACGGTGAACATGCCCGGGTTCAGCGGGTGCGGATCGATGAGGATCAGCAGGGCCGCGGTCTGATCGGCGCGGCCGACCTCCCGGGTGCGGGTGCGGTACACGCGCTGGAACGAGTCGGTGATGTTCCATTCGGAGGCCAACTGGTCGAGCAGTCTCTTCAACGGGCGGCCGTCCTGCGTCTCCAGCTGATCCGCGACCATGCGGAGAAAGGTCATGAAGTAGGGGACGCCCTCGTCGTCGCCGTTCGAGCCGGCGAGGTAGGCGAACAGGTGCCAGACGTTGCGGCAGTGCGGCGGCTTGGGGTTGCGCCACTGCGCCGTGTTGAACAGGGTGGTGCCGTTGGAGACGTCGACCTGCTCCAGGGTGTCCTTGATGGCGAGCCACACCCGGTCGGTGAAGTGTTCGATGCCGTCCCACTCGTCGTTGAGCTGCCGCAGCCGCCAGACGGTCCACCTGTCCACGTCGTCGCAGACGCAGTCCAGCAGGTCGGACAGGCATCCCCGGCGGGCGCACTCGCGGATGATCATGAGAAGGTGCAGCCGCTCATCGGGCGATTGCGCCACGTCCATGCGCCGCCGGGTCCGCTGAGCGACCTCGCGGACGATCGCGTGGCGACGGTCCTGATCGCTGAAGCGCCCGCTTCGCTGCAGAACTTGGACGATGGCGTCGAGGATCTCGGCGCGGGCGCCGGACTCCGGCTGGGGAACGGTCACGGGCGGAGAGTGTCCGAGTCAGACCGCACCGCGAACCCTCCCCGGCGTGACTACGACGACGAACTGAGATTACTGATAGTACTAATGTCGACGCATTCAGCAAGGGGAAGTGTGCCGTCCATCCATTCGGCGAGCGCCACGATGTGCGGCCGGTCGATCCGGCCGGCGAGTGCGCGGATCGCCTCCGGTCGCTCGAGCAGGACGGCGAGCGGTTCGCCCAGCGCCTCGCGGGCCAGACCGAGACCCACCAGGGCCCGTGGGTGCGTCGGGTCGATCGTCAGGTCGCGGAGGTAGCCGCGCTGGGCCGCCTGGGCATCCTCCGCGATCAAGGCGAGATCGGCCGGCAGCGTGCCCGGCACCTGTGACGCGATCTCGCCGGGCGCCTTCGCGAGGATGGTGAACTGATCCGGATCGGCCAACCGGATCCGGGCCAGCACGGCCCGGGCGTCCAGCCAGCGTGCGCTCGTGTCGGTCACCGGATCGGCCTGCCCGGCCGGAATGGCCGGGCACGGCTCGCCGGCGGTCCACGCCGACGCCGCCAGGTCGACCCACTCCGCCGGCGGCGCGAGGTGAAAGGCGCGCCACTGGCCACGATGGTCGGCCGCGGCCCAGGTGGCCTGCCGGAGGATGTCCGCCGCGACCGGCACGTCGGCCCATCCGGTCACCGTGGCGTGCAGGTTGGCGAGCAGGTCCCGGCCGGCGTCGGTCAGCCGCGGATCCGCGCGCAGGTCGCCGAGGACGTTGGCGAGCTGAATGCGCCAGAGCGCGAACTCGTACTCGGCGATATGTGTAGCGCGATGCCGCCAGAAGTCGGTGATTCCGATAAAGGCATAGATGCCTTGCAATATCCCACTCAGCGGGCGCGGGTCGTCCCGCCAGGGTGCGTATGCCAGCGGGCCGCCGAGGTCATCGACGAACGTCATCAGGTGTAAGAGCGCGCCGAGCTTGACGTGCTGGGTCTCGTGAACGAGCGTGGCCGCCAGCTGTTCGGCATCGTCCGGCATCGACGCCATGATCGCCGCGAACGCCTCGTCGCAGGAGGCGCTCAGCGGCCGCCACGGCTTGGCGGCCGGGAGCGGGATGACCGTGCTGAGCGAGGCGGCGACGCTCTCGGCCCGGACCCGGTCCTGGCGTACCAGCAGCTGCCACGCCTCGGTCAGTAGCTGCTGCCATCGGTTCAGATCATCGCGGTCCAGCGGATCCGGCGCCGAGTAGCCCCGCATGTCCCGATAGGGATCGACATCATCGATCAGGAATTCGATGCGCAGGCCGTCCGACTCGGCGGAGCAGCGAGGCGCCGGACGCCAGTGTGGATCGTCGGCGTCCAGGCGAACGGTCCGGCCTCCCGCCGAGACCGTGACGTCGTCGCCGACCCGCCGCACCTCGGCGGTCTCCGCGTCGCCTACGGTCGCGGCGCCGAGGGTGGGCAGCACGACGGTTCCGGCGCGGACGGGCACCGCGAGCGCGAAGTCCACTCCGGACCGGATCGCCGCCGCCGCGCTGAGCGAATGCAGATATCCGACATCCATCCACAGTGGGCACTGCTCGGTGACGACTCCATCGAGGCGGCGCAACATGTGTGAGATCCAGATGCCCGTCAGCGGATACATCAGGACGTCGGTGGTGGCCGCCTCGTCGCGGGCCTCCGCCCGGACGAACAGCTCCCAGGCGCGGTCGACCGAAGGCAGCGGATAGTGGTTCATGCCGCTGCACGCCGTCAGCAGGTGATGGATGCCCGGCATGCGCCAGCTCCGCTCGGTCTCGGTGAACCGCCGAATCGCTGCGGCGTCACCGTTCCCGCTCGTGAGTGCGGCGAAGACTTCCGCCGCCACGACGTGGTGCGGATGAGGAGAGCGTACGGCGGGCATCGGAGATCCTTGGCGTCAGCGGTCGCGGCCACGTCGTCATGACGGACGGTGCGGCACCGGACCCGCCGGACCGTCGAGGCCCGTGGTTGCCGACTGATTGTCGTGGGGGCGATGCGCCGAATCAACCCGGCACGCCAGAAATAGGCCACGTGTCACCCTGGGGCGTCACGCGGCTTCGGCCGGCCGAGGTGGAGCTCAGTCCAGGCGCTGCGGGTTGTATCCGCTGATGCTGCGGCTCGGCTGGCCGACCCGGGCGCGCAGGCGGCGCAGCGTGTCGGCGAACCGGGAGCTGTCCTGGTCGAGGAGTTCGGACAGCTTCAACCCGCTCAGGTCCTCCACCTCGGTTACCACGCCTACGCTCTCCTGCATCGTTCACTTCCCAGACTAAGGCGTGTTGGACTGCGTGTGCACATGCAGATGCACACGTGTCGCAGAGTGTACTCAGGTGCAGTCTAGGACCTGGCCGCGCTATCGCAGCGGATTTGAAATGTGTCGGTGCCCGGGCGGAGAATCCGTGTCACGGCCCTCGGAGGAAGGCTTCCACCAGCCGGCGTACCTCGACGTCCACGGGTTGGTCGGGGTGGAGGAAGTGGACGGTACCGGACAGGGTCCACAGGCCATTGGGCACCTCCGTGAGGCCGGTGACCAGGTGGCGGAGGAAGCGGTCGGTGTCCTGATCCCCGGATGCCACCGGGGCGACGGGCAGGCGCCCGGCGATCATGGCGTGGAAATGCGCCTTGGTCTGCGCGGTCTCCATGGCCGGGAGCTCCCGCAACTGCGCGACCAGGTCGTCGGCGAGACGGGCGCGCTGGTCACCGGGTGCCGGCAGGGGTGGCGGGAACGGAGGTTTGCCGATGGGGGGAGCGATCTCGCTGGGCTGGTCACCGGGTGCCGGCAGGGGTGCCAGGAACGGAGGTTCGCCGATGGGGGGAGCGATCTCGCTTGGCTGGTCGGTGAGCACCCGCAGCAGGCCCTTGGCGCCGGCGACACTGAAGTCGGTGACCCGGTAGACGGTGCTGGTCCTGGGCAGCAGGAACTCGGGCAGGTCGTCGGTGGAGCCGCCGGGAAGCACCACCGGCAGCACTCGTGCGAACCATCGGTGACGGTCGTGGTAGATCCGGTCGCGGATGAAGGCCGACTCGTACTCGACGCCGCGGCCGACGATCTCGCCGGGCGGGCGGTCCGCGGCGGCGCGCCTGCGATATTCCGGCGATGCGATGATCAGAATGAACTCGGCCCGGGCCAACTCGGATTCCATTGTGCGAGGCCATTCCAGGCGCCTTTCGGCGGATTCGAAGTCGCTCCAGGCATCCAGGCCCGACTTCCGCAGGAAGAACCAGAATTCACGAACCAGCGAGCGATGCTCCGGGTTGTCGTGTGCGTACGAGATGAAGGTCCGAGCGGGACGACCGCCATCGTGCGCCATGACCTCAAGATATAACGTCGGCGAAACATCCCGCGTGCATCGGATCGGCTGATCCACGAAGGGCGCCGTCGTGCTGTTCAAACCGGTGGAACGAGGCCGTCCGGGCGTCTACGGTCGCGGCATGACTACACGCACCATCCGGGTCACCGTGCGCGGGGCCTTCGACGGGCTCGACGCCGAGCAGCGCGCCGGGCTGCTCGCCCGCGCGGCGCAGCACGACGTGGCGTTCGCCGCGTACACCGATGAGGGTTCGCTGACCTACGACATCGCGGCCCGGCCGTTCTTCACGTTCCGGTTCTCCCGTACGGCGCAGAGCGAGCAGGACGTTCCGGCCGTGGTGCGCGGCGCCGAGGCGGCCGCGGTGGCGTACCTCGACGAGCACGGGTACGGCTACAAGAACCTCAGCGCGCAGGCCGTCGACATGTCGCAGGTGCCGATGGGCAAGCGCGGCCGCAAGGAGGCCGCCCGCCGCGAGTAGTTCATGCCCGTACCTCCACTTGTGCTCCCCAAGAGGCGACTTGTCGGCAGCGCGCCGCCCGGTTGTCGGATTGCCGACGTCGTCTCGAGATCCGCGCGCTGGAAAATGGTCGGACGAACTGTGCTGTTCTCGAAATTGATCGTCGATTCTCGAACCTGTGGCAGCATGGGCAGCCTGGCATTTTGCGAACTGCGCGAGCGGGGGTGTGCGAATGCGACGGAAATTGCTGGCAGCCGGTATCGTCACCGCATTGACCAGCGCAAGCATCTCGGTGATCGGATCGCCCGCGGCGGCCGACACCAAATATGGGTGCAGGTATCCGCGGGTCTGCCTATACCTGAACAGCGCGGACTGGATGGCCCGAAAACCGACCGCGGCCTACCAGGACATAACGTCGAATTGGCAGCAGTTGGGCTCGCGAGGGCGCCAGGCCTACGCCGTTTACAACTCACGCGACGACGACACCGTCTGGCTGACCGACGGCAATATTGCGGGCTGTCTGGATCCGAACGAGATCTGGTTCTATGAACCCGACGTCCCCATGAAGATCGTGAAGATACGAATCAAAGGCGAGCCGGACTGCTTCGGCCACTGAGGTGGGCCGGGAAGGCGGTCAGGCGGGCGGGACCGAGCCCGCGAGCTCCCTCTCCGGCGCGGTGCGTGCGGCCGTCCACCAGATACCGAGGATCAGCAGCAGCTCGCCGACGTTGCCGATCCAGAACGCCATCGCGCCCGCCGCGGCCGCCACGAACATGGCGACCGCCCCGGCGAGCAGCCACGGCCGGCGGGCCCGGACCAGGAGAGCGACGCCGAGTCCGATCAGCACCAGGATGGTCACCACGGCCGGTATCGGCGCGCCGTGCGCGGCGGCGTTGGTGTAGCGCACGGTGTCGGCGTACCGGGTCGGCTCCAGCTGGAGCGTGACGACGTCGAGCCAGAGCCCGGCGGCGATCAGCGCGACGGTGAGCGCGCCGAACGCGGCGGGCGCGGCCCTGCCGGCGAGGGTCCGGATGCCGTGCCGGCGGCCGAGGCCGACCCCGACCATGATCAGCAGGGGTACCAGCAGGGCGTGCGTCACGTAGCGCGGCACGGACAGGGTCCGCAGCGGCTCGCCCTCGCCGAGGGTGCCGCCGCTCGCGATGACGGCGTTGTCCCAGATCAGAGCCGCGATCACCAGGATCAGCAGGCCGAGTGTCCAGTCCGGCCGGTGCCGGAGCATCGCGATGACCAGGCAGAGCAGGACGATCTCCGCTACCGCGATCAGGCCGAGGGACGCGCTGAGCATGTGCCCCCTGTTCCATTGAGGGAAACGATGTTCCGTCACGGTAAACGGCGGTTGGCCGGGAGGCAAGGTCGGATGCGGCGGGCGAGCGGAGCGCCCACCGCCTCCGGTCACGTCAGGCGATCAGGTCCGCCACCTCGGCGTCGGACAGGGCGGCGATGTCCGCCTCGACCGCGGCGGTGACGGCCTCGGCCAGCTGGGCGACCGTCCGGGCCTCGAACAGGCAGCGCAGCGCGAGCCGCACCTCGAACGTGGCGTGCAGCCGGGCCAGCACCCGGGTGGCGAGCAGCGAGTGACCGCCGACGGCGAAGAAGTCGTCGTCGACGCCGATCGTGTCGCGGTGCAGCACCTCGCGCCAGATGTCGGCGATGATCTGCTCGACCGGGTTCCGCGGCGCCGTGTGCTCCCGGGCGCCGAGGGCCAGGTCGGGTGCCGGCAGCGCCTTGCGGTCGACCTTGCGGCTCGCGGTCAGCGGCAGGGCGGGCAGGGTGGTCCACCACGCGGGGACCATGTTCTCCGGCAGCAGCTCGCGCAGGTGTTCGCGCAGCTCGGCCACCGTCGGCGCGGTCCCGGGGCGGGGGACGAGGTAGGCGGCCAGGCCCCGGTTGCCGGGGGTGGGTTCGGCGACCGTCACCGCCACGGCCTGGATAGCCGGGTGCTGGGCCAGGGCCGCCTCGATCTCGCCGAGCTCCATCCGCAGCCCGCGGATCTTGACCTGCTGGTCGATCCGGCCGAGGAACTCCACCACGCCGTCGCCCCGGTAGCGGACCAGGTCGCCGGTGCGGTAGAGGCGCGCGCCGGGCGCGCCGGAGAGCGGGTCGGGCACGAACATCCCGGCGGTCAGCTCGGGCCGGCCGCGGTAGCCGCGGGCCAGCCGGACCCCGCCGAGGCACAGCTCTCCCGGTACGCCGACCGGCACCGGCCGCAGGTCCGCGTCCAGCACGTACGCGCGGGTGCCGGCCACCGGCCGTCCGATGGGCAGCGCGGCCGTCGCCGGCTCGCCGGACGGCGTCCGCGGCACCGGGTGCAGGAAGCAGGTGACGGTCGCCTCGGTCGGGCCGTAGTTGCACAGGAAGCGGCCGGGCAGCCCGCTGCCTTCCCAGCGCCGGGCGTCGGCGACGGTGACGACGTCGCTGCCGACGTTCATCAGCGCGAGGCCGTCGAGCGCGGACACGTCGTACTCGAGCATCTCCCGGTAGTACGCGGGGGTGATCTCCATGATGGTGACCCGGTGCTCGGCGAGCCGCGCGGGCAGCTCGGCCGGCGGCCAGAACACCGGGTCGCTGACCACGATCGTCGCCCCGGCCAGCAGGGTCGCCGCGATCTGGTCCATGGCCACGTCGAACGTCAGCGCCGACAGCAGCACCACCCGATCCTCGGGCGTGATCCGGTACGCGTCGGCGATGACCCGGCAGTGGTGTGCGTACGCGCCGTGCTCGATCATCACGGCCTTGGGCCGGCCGGTCGATCCGGACGTGTAGATCAGATAGGCGAGGTTGCCCGGGGTCGCGGCCGGCGCCAGGTCCGGGCCGGGCAGGCCCGCGGTCGCGGTGACCACCTCGTACCCGCCGGCGGTGAAACGGTCGGCGAGGTCGTCGCTGGTGACGACGATCCGCGCGCCGGCGTCGGCGATCATGAAGTCGCGCCGGTCCGCCGGGTGCGCCGGGTCGAGCGGCGCGTACACGCCGCCGGACTTCAGGACGCCGAGCAGCACCACCACCGCGTCCAGGCAGCGGTCCAGGCACACCGCGACGGTCGACTCCGGCGTCACGCCCCGCGATCGCAGGTACCGGGCGAACGCGTCGGCCCGGGCGTCGAGCTGGGCGTAGGTGAGCCGTTCGGCGCCGAACACCACAGCGAGCGCGTCCGGGGTGCGCCGCGCCCGCGCCTCGAACAGCTGCGGTACGCACACCGGCTCGGCGGCCACCGGCCCGGTGTCCGCCCAGTCGCGCAGGAGCAGGCGCCGCTCGGCGTCGCCCAGCAGGTCCAGCTCGGACGCCCGGGCGCCCGGGTCGGCCACGATGCTGTCCAGCAGCCGCAGGTAGTGCCCGGCCAGGCGTTCCACCGTCGTGCGGTCGAACAGCTCGGTGGCGTACTCGAAGACGCAGCGGAGCCGGTCCCCGGCGCGCTGCTGGACCGTCAGGGTCAGGTCGAACTTCGCCACCGGCGTGCCGGAACGCAGCGGCTCGATCGCCGCGCCGCCCAGCGTCGCCGGGAAGCGGTCCAGGTGCTGCACGTCGAACATGATCTGGAACAGCGGGTTGCGCGACAGGTCGCGGTCCGGCTGCAGCGCGTCGACCAGGTGCTCGAACGGCACGTCCTGGTTCGCGAACGCGTCGAGCGCCATGGCCCGTACCCGGGACAGCAGTTCGGCGAAGCCGGGATCGCCGGCCAGGTCCGTGCGCATCACCAGGGTGTTGGTGAAGAAGCCCAGCAGGTCCTCGGTCTCCGGCCGGGTCCGGCCGGCGACCGGCGTGCCGACCGCGATGTCGGTGCGCCCGGTGTAGCGGGCGAGCAGCACCTGGAACCCGGCCAGCAGCAGCATGAACGGTGTCGCGTCGTGCCGGCCGGCCAGGGCGACCAGCGCCCGGCCCAGCGGCTCGGGCACGTCGACGCGGACGTAGTCGCCGCCGGGGTCGCGCTGCGCGCCCCGGGGACGGTCGGTGAGCAGCTCCACCGGGGTGAGGCCGGCGAGCCGCCCGCGCCAGTGGTCGAGCTGGCGTGCGATGTCCTGCCCGGTGCCGTGCTCGTGCTGCCAGGCGGCGAAGTCCGCGTACTGGATCGCGGCGGCCGGGCCGGGCGAGCCCCGCAGGGCCGCGTCGAGATCACGCAGGAACACGCCCATCGACCAGGCGTCGAACGCGATGTGGTGCAGCGACATCACCAGCAGGTGGTCGTCGGCGGCCACCCGGATCAGGGTGACCCGCAGCGGGTGCTCGCGGGCCAGGTCGAACGGCCGGCTCGAGGCGCGGCCGAGCAGCTCCAGCCCGGCCGCCTCGGCGTCCGGCAGCCCGGCGAGGTCGACATCCTCGAACGCCGCGGGGCCGGGCGGGTCGATGACCTGCACCGGCTCGCCGTCGCGGTGGACGTAGCGGGTGCGCAGCACCTCGTGGCGGGCGACCACCTCGTCGAACGCCCGGCGCAGCGCGTCCGCGTCGAGCGGGCCGCGGGCCCGGACCGCCAGCGGTATCAGGTATTCGGCGCTGCCGGGGGTGAGCTGGTCGAGGAACCACAGGCGCTGCTGGCCGAACGACAGCGGCAGCGTCCGGTCCCGCGGCACGGCCCGGATCGCGGACGGGTCCCCGGCCGCGGTGGCCGCGCCGATCCAACCGGCGAGGCCCTCGACGGTGGGCCGGGCGAAGAAGTCGCCCACCGACATCTCGATGCCGAACATCCGGCGCAGCCTCAGGACCAGGCGGATCGCGACCAGGGAGTGCCCGCCGACGGAGAAGAAGTCGTCGTCGACGCCGACGCGTTCGACGCCGAGTACCTCGGCCATCGTCCGCGCGACGTCGCGCTCCAGGCCGGTGCGGGGCTCCCGCGACGGCGCCGCGACCGCGGGCGGCGCCGTCAGCGCGGCCCGGTCGATCTTGCCGTTGGCGGTGAGCGGCAGGGCCTCGAGCGCGACGGTCACCGACGGCACCATGGTGGCGGGCAGCCGGGCGGCGAGGTGCTCGTCCAGGTCGGCGGGGACGGCCGGCACCACGTACGCGACGAGCTGGGCGTCGCCCGCGCCGGTGCGCCGGGCGATCACCACGGCCGCGGTGATCTCCGGGTGTTCGACCAGCGCGTTCTCGATCTCGGCCGGCTCGATCCGTACCCCGTTGACCTTGACCTGGTCGTCGGTGCGCCCGAGGAACTCCAGCGCGCCGTCCGCCCGCCACCGGACCAGGTCGCCGGTGTGATACCAGCGGGCGCCGGGCTCGTCCGCGTACGGGTTGGGGGTGAACCGCTCGGCGGTCAGGTCCGGGCGACCACGGTAGCCGCGCGCCAGAGCGATCCCGCCGATCCGCAGCTCGCCGGGGGTACCGATGCCGACGAGTCGGCCCGCGGCGTCCACGACGTACGCCGTGGTGTTGGGCAGCGGGCCGCCGATCGGCACCGTGGCCGGCAGCTCGGCGCCGGTGAACGCCCAGGCGGTCGCGTCGATCGAGCACTCGGTCGGGCCGTACGTGTTGATCACCTCGACGCCGGGGAGCGCGCCGGTCAGCTGCCGGCACAGCTCGGCGGGCAGTGCCTCGCCGGCCGAGCAGAGCAGCCGTAGCGAGGCGCACGCGGCGAGCCCCGGGTCGGCGACCAGCAGCCGCAGCACCGACGGGACGACCTGGAGCAGGGTGACGCCGCCGCGCACGATCGCGTCGATCATGACGGCGGGGTCGCGGTGGCCGTCGGCGGGCGCCATCACCACGCTGCCGCCGGAGACCAGCGGGGCCAGGAGCTCCCACATCGCGGCGTCGAAACCGATCGTGGTCTTGTGCAGCAGCCGGTCGGCGGCGGTCATCGCGTACCGCTCGACCGAGAAGAGCACCCGGTTGCGGATGCCCGCGTGGGTGACCACGACGCCCTTGGGCCGCCCGGTCGAGCCGGAGGTGTAGACCAGGTAGGCGCCCTGGGCGTCGGCGATCCGCGGCGGCTCGCCGGGCGGCGTGGCGGCGATCTCCGCCCACCGGCGGTCCAGCGCCACCGCCGGCACCCCGGCGGGCAGGCCGGCCGCCACGGCGTCCTCGGTGAGGATCAGCTCGGCGCCGGCATCGGCGATCATGAAGGCCAGCCGGTCGGCCGGATACTCCGGCGGCAACGGCACGAGGATCCCACCGGCGAGCAGGATCGCCAGTACGGCGGTGGCGAGGTCCCCGCCGCGGTGCATCGCCACCGCGACCGGGGTCTCGGCGGTGACGCCCCGCCCGCGCAGGTAACCGGCGAGCGCCTCGACCCGGCTGGCGAGCGCGGCGTAGCTGAGTTCCCGGTCGTCCCAGTGGACCGCGACCGCGTCCGGGGTGGCCCGCGCCTGCTCCAGGAACAGCTGCGGCAGCGACGCGGCCGGGCGTTCGAGCCCGGTGGTGTTCCAGGCCGTGAACCGCGCGAGGTCGGCCTCGGGCACCAGGTCGAGCGCGCCGACCGGGCGGGTGGGATGCTCGGCGATCGAGTTCAGCAGCCGCACGTGGCTCGCCGCGATCCGGGTCACCCGGTCCCGGGTGAACAGGCTGGTCGGGTACACGAGCTGGCCGGTGAGCGACCCGTCGGCGTTCTCCGCGAGGTACAGCGACAGGTCGAACGGGGACGCGGCCCAGATCGGCGGGCACGTCTCGACCTCCAGGCCGTCCAGCATGAACGCCTGGCGCCGCCGGGTGTGGAACGTGAACGCGGCCTGGAACAGCGGATTGCGGGAGGTGTCGCGGGCCGGCGCGACCGCCGCGACGACCTTGTCGAACGGCACGTCGAACTTGCGCAACGCGGTCAGCGACCCATGCCGGGCCTGCTCGAGCAGCGGCGCGAAGCCGGCCGTGGCGTCGACGTCGGCGCGCAGCACGACGGTGTTGACGAACATGCCGATCAGCGGGGCCTGCCCGGCGCCGGTGCGGGTGGAGACGGACAGCCCGACCGCGACGTCGGATCGGCCGCCGAGCCGGGCGAGCAGCAGCTGGAAGGCCGCCATGTGCACCATGAACGGGGTGGCCCGCGCCGAGCGGCCCAGCTCCCGCAGCCGGTCGGCGACCTCGGCGGGCACGGTCAGCTCGACGCTGTCGCCGGCCGGATCCCACTCGACGGGGCGCACCCCGTCGGTGGGCAGGTCCAGCGGTTCGAGCCCGGCCAGCCGCTGCCGCCAGTACTCCAGGTGCGCCGGGTCGTAGCCGTCGCCGCTCGGCGCGACCTCGTGGTACTGCCGCGCCGGCGCGGGCAGGGCGTGCGGCTCGTTCCGCAGCGCGGCCCGGTACAGCTCGGTGAGTTCGCCCGCGAGCAGGCTCCACGACAGGCCGTCGAACGCGATGTGGTGCACGGTGATCAGCAGGACGTTCTCGGCCGGGCCCAGCCGGACCAGGCCGGCCCGCCAGGGCGCCTGTTTGCGCAAGTCGATGGGGTTGCGCAGCTCGTCGAGCCGGATCTCGCGCAGCTGCCGCTCGCGTTCGGCGGCGGGCAGCCCGCTCAGGTCGACGGTGGTCAGCTCGACCGGCACGGCCGGGCCGACGATCTGCACCGCCGAGTCCCCGGCCGTGTCGTAGCGGGTGCGCAGCACCTCGTGCCGGGCCGCCACCTCGCTCAGCGCGGCGCCCAGCGCGCTCACGTCCAGCGGCCCGCGCAGCCGCAGCGTCGCCGACAGCAGCTGGTCGACCGCCGCGCCCGGCCGGAGCTGGTCGAGGAACCACACCTGTTGCTGGGTGTACGACAGCGGATGCGTGTCAGCGCTCATGGGCCCAGCATCGCCACGTTCCCGCGGGCCGGGCAGAGAGAGAACGGCAGTCCCGCGGGTAGCCCGGCTGCCGCCGCCGTCGCGCGTTCTTCTCCCGCCGGGACCCCGTTCCCGGAGAAGATGGGTGGCTTCTACCTATCCGGTGTTCCCGCGGGTCTGGCACCGTACCTGGGTATGACCGAGTCGGCGTCCGATCAGCTCTCCTCCTGGTCAGACGTCCTCGGGCGGCTGGCCGGGTCCACTCCGGACGCCGCCGCGGTGACGGCCGCGCTCGCCGTGCCGACGCGCGGGATCGTCACCGCCGCCCGCGACCGGATGCTCGACCGGGTGCGCGGCGTGCTGCCGGCTGCCGAGCTCGCCGCGGCGGCCGACGGATTCACCGAGGAGCTCGGCGCCCGCCTGGTCCGCCTCACCGGCGGCGTCCTCGCCACGGACTTCCACGCCCGGCAGCGCGCCGGCGAGCTGACCGGCGACGACGGCCCGGGCCGGTTCGCGGACTTCGTGCACCGCCTCGCCGGCCCGGACGGCCTGAGCACCCTGCTGGCCCGCTATCCCGTGCTGGGCCAGCTGATCGCCGAGGCCGCGTCGTCGGCCGCCGACACCGGCACGGAGCTGCTCAAACGGTACGCGGGCGACCGCCGCGCCCTGATCGACGCCCTCCTCGACGGCCGCGACCCGGGCCCGCTGACCGGCGTCCACGCCGGACTCGGCGACCCGCACCAGGGCGGCCGGTCGGTGGCCCTGCTCACCTTCGGCGACGGCCGGCGGGTGATCTACAAGCCGCGCAGCCTGGCCTCGTACGCCACCCTCGCCGCGCTGATCGACTGGCTCAATGGGGCCGTGCCCGGCCTGGACCTGCGCGCCGCCGCGACCCTCACCCGCCCCGCGTACGGCTACGCCGAGTTCATCGCGCACCGCCCGCTCGCCGACCTCGAGGCCGGCGCGCGCTTCTACCGCCGGGCCGGCGCGCTGCTCGCGCTGCTGCACGCGGTCCGGGCGGTCGACCTGCACTGCGAGAACCTGATCGCGGACGGCGAGCATCCGGTGCTGGTCGACGCGGAGATGCTGTTCCACCCGGAGCTGCCGCCGCCCGGTGCGACCGACGACCCGGCCCGCCGGATGCTGTCCGCCTCGGTGCACCGGACCGGCCTGCTGCCGGCGGTGATGGTCGTCCCGGCCGGCATCGTCGACTGCTCGGGCCTCGGCGGCTACGGCGCCGCCGCGCCCGACGGTCCGAAGTGGAACCTGACCGGCCCCGGCCACGACCGGCTGCGCCCGCACCCGGGCGGCACGGCCGCCGGCCTGAACCGGCCCCGCCTGCACGGGCGGGAACTCGACCCGAGCGACTTCGAGGCGGCGCTCCGCGGCGGGCTGCGCGACGGCTACGACGCGATCATGAACGACCGGGCCGGCTTCCGGAAGCTGCTGGACACCGCCGACGGGCTCGGCGTGCGGATCACGTTCCGGCCGAGCCGCACCTACGCGCTGCTGCTGGACGGCGCAACCCACCCGGACCTGCTGCGCGACGACGCCGGCCGGGTCCGTGCCTTCGGCGTCCTGTCGAACGCCTCGGCCGCCGATGAGTTGCGCGCCCCGCTGGTCGAGCACGAGGTGGCCGACCTGCGCCGCGGCGACATTCCGTTCTTCACCGCGCTCGCGGGCGGCCGCGACGTGTGGACCGCGACCGGTGCGTGCCTGCCCGGCCTGCTGCCCGGCACCGGGCTGGACGACGCCGCGGCGACGCTGGCCGCCATGGGCGCCGCCGACCTGCACGACCAGGAGTGGATCGTCCGCGCCACCCTGGCGTCGCGGCACCCGGTCGACGGCGGGCACCGGGCCGCCGCCGCGCTGCCCGGACCGGTACCGGGTCACGAGGCCGGGCCGTTCCGGCTGCTCACCGCGGCGTGCGGGCTGGCCGACCAGATCCTCGCGCGCGGCGTCACCGGCGGCGACCGGGTGAACTGGCTGGGCCTCGAGATCGTCGACGGCGTCCGGTGGATGGTGCTGCCGATGGGCGCGAGCCTGGCGAACGGCTATCTCGGCGTCGCGTTGTTCCTCGCCCAGCTCGCCGAGCTGACCGGGATCGCCCGGTACCGGGAGACCGCGCGGCGAGCCGCGAGCGCCGCCGGACCGCTCTGCGAGAGCCTGGCCGCCCGCCCAGACCTGGCGGTGCACGTCGGCGTCGGCGGCTACCAGGGCTTCGGTGGCATCTGCTATGGACTGTCGCGGCTGTCGACGCTGCTCGACGACCCGCGGATGCGCGCCTGGGCGCAGGCCGGCGTCGTGGCCGCCACCGCGGCGGCCGCCGCGCCCGGCCCGCCGGGCGTGGCCGGCGGCACCGCCGGGTGCCTGGCGGCGATGCGCGCGGTCCACGCCGAACTGGGACTGAGCTCGGCGGCGGCGCTCGCCGCGACCTGCGCGGACCAGCTCGCCGCCGGGCCGGCGGGGGACGGGCCGGGCTTCGCCGACGGCCGGGCCGGCATCGCGTGGGCGCTGGGCGACGCGCGCGGCCTCGCCGCCCTCGACCCGCCCGGCGACGGCGACCACGGCTGGTGCCGCGGTACCGCGGGCCTCGTCGCGGCCCGCGGGGTACCCGCCGGCGCCGATCCGGTCGACCTGGCCCGGGCGCTCGAGCGGCGGTCGGTGTCGAGCGACCTCAGCCTCTGCCACGGCGAGGCGGGCATCACCGAGGCCCTGCTGGTGCTGGCCGACGCCGACCCGCAACGGTCGGTGCAGAGGATCCTGCGCCACCGGGCCGGCCTGGTGCTCGACGCCATCGAACGGTACGGACCCGGCTGCGGCACCCCCGGCGGGGTCGCGACGCCCGGGCTGTTCAACGGACTGGCCGGCATCGGCTACGGGCTGCTGCGCCTCGGGTTCCCGGCTCGGGTGCCCTCGGTGCTGCTGCTCGAGCCGAGCCGCCCGAAAGAGATCACCACAACCCGCACGCCGACGGCGAGCGCCAATGAAGGAGATAACAGTGTCTGAAAAGGAACTCATCGGGTCCCACGACGACAGCGCGTCCGATCTGGACCGGGCGACCGAGGCACACGCGAGGCCTCAGGCCTCCTTCGGGGTACAGACCGCGATCCTGGCCGGCGTGCTCGTGGCGGCCGTCGGCGTCGGTAACGCGCTCGCCGCATTCGGGCCGCGCGACACGACCTGCTGCGACCCCGGGAATCCGAACGTGAGTGCCGTATCGCCGTCCTAGCAGTGCCGGAACATCTATGAATAAAATCCCTGTCGTGAAGGGACCGTCACGGTGGGGAGCGTTGCGGCACCGCACCCCGGCGCTGGTCGGGCGCGACGACGAGCTCCGATCCGCGGAACAGATGCTGGCCGCGGCGCGAGCCGGGCGAGGCGGGACGATGTTCGTCACCGGAGACGGTGGCATCGGCAAGTCCCGCCTCGCTGCCGCCGCCGCGGACATGGCCTTCGCCGCCGACATGAGCCTGCTGCGCGGGCGCGGCAGCGCGGTCGGCCTGACCATGCCCTTCCGCTCGCTCACCGAGGCCCTGCTGTCGCTGGTCCGCAGCGGCGACCCGATCGACGTGACCGAGCTCGGCCCCTACCGCCACGCGCTGGGCCGGCTCATCCCCGACTGGGCCGACGGGCCGGCCGACCCCGGCCGCGACTCCCTGGTGGTGCTCGCCGAGGCGGTCCTGCGCCTGACCGCGCTGGCCGGACGCGACCGCGGCTGCCTCATCGTGCTGGACGACATGCAGGACGCCGACGCGGAGACCGTCGCCGTCGTCGAGTACCTCATCGACAACCTCGGCCAGCAGTCCACCATGCTGCTCTGCACCGTCCGGGACGGGCCCTGCGCGGCCCTCGACCTGGCCCGGGCCGCCGAGCAGCGTGGTCTCGCCGCCCTGCAGAGCCTGCGGCCGCTCGGCCCGGCCGACATCCGCGCCCTGGCCGCCTCCTGCCTGGACTGCCCGCCGGGCGACGTGCCCGGGCCGCTGGTCGACAGCCTCGTCGCGGACAGCGCGGGCAACCCGCTGCTGGCCGAGGAGCTGCTCGCCGCGATCGTCAACAGCGGGCAGCTCGTGCACGAGGGCGGCTGCTGGACCCTGCCCGACGTGATCCGCACCAGCGTGCCGGAGGCCCTCGCCCGCGCGGTGGCCGGCCGCGTCGCGCAGCTCGGCCCCGAGGCCCGCGACCTGCTCTCGGTCGGCGCCGTGCTGGGCCGCCGCTTCCCGCTCGCCCTGCTGCACGCGGTCTCCGGCCTCGACGACCGTGCCCTGCTCAACCACCTGCACGGCGAGGACGCCGGCCGGCTGGTCGCGCCCGACGAGCAGACCCCGGACTGGTACGCCTTCCAGCACCCGCTGCTCGGCGAGGCGGTGCTGCAGCTGCTCGCGCCGGGACACCGCGTCGTGCTGGCCCGCCGCGCCGCCGACGCGATCGCGGCGACCTACCCGGGCCTGCCCGACGAGTGGTGCCAGGTCAGCGCGTCGCTGCGGCTGCAGGCGCAGGAGCCGGGCGCCGCCGCCCGGCACTACCTGGAGGCGGGCCGGCGGGCGCTGGCGCAGGGCGCGGCGTCCTCGGCCGTCGACCTGCTCGACCGCACCCGCGAGCTGCTCGACGGCGACCCCGACCGGCTCGCGCACGCCACCGCCATCGAGGCGCTGGTGTCGGCGCTGGCCGAGGCCGGCCTGATGGAACGCGCCCTCGACCTGGCCAACCGTCTCGACGTGGCCCCCGACGGCCCCGACCGGCGCCGCCGCGCCGACCTGCACACCCGCCTGGCCTGGGCCGCCAACCTCGCCGGGCGCACCGCGGACGGCCTGAGCCAGGTCGCGCTCGCCCGCGCCGCGCTCGGCCCGGACGCGCCCGACGCGGCCACCGCCCCGATCGACGTGGTCGAGGCGCACGTCCTGCTCGACCTGCCCGGCCCCGAGCGGTTCACGGTCATCGAGGCGATGACCCGCCGGGCCGCCGCGGTCGCCGAGGCGGTGCCGCTGCCGGAGGTGGCCTGCCAGGCGTGGCAGCTGCTGGGCGCGCTGAGCCGCCGCCGGGACCGGGACCTGGCCGAGGCGACCGCGTGCCTGGAACGGGCGCGCGCCATCGCCGTGCGCCACCGGCTGCCGATCTGGGAGATACATGCCCTGGTCCGGCTCGGCCAGGACGAGGCGCTGCGCAACGGCGGCATCGAACTGCTGGAGCAGACCAGGCAGGCGGCGCTGCGCTGCGGCGCGGTGACCGCCGGATACCACGCCGACACGAACATCGCGCTGCACACCGTCCTGCACGGCGACTTCGCGACGGCCGGCCCGCTCATCGATCGCACCCTGGGCGCCACCACCCGCCTGAAGATGATCGAGACGACGCAGCTGCTGCTGCTCTCCCGGGCCATCCTCTCCGCGCACCAGGGCCGGCGTCGCGAGATGAACGACGCCATCGCCGAGTTCCGGCGCTGGGACGGCGACCAGGAGCGGCACGCGCCCCGCGTACACGGCCTGGCCCGCGCGTTCTGCGCCCTGCTGGAGGAGGACCGCGAGCGCGCCGCCGTGGAACTGGCCCGCGCGCGGCGGCCGGGCGCCGCCAAGGTCAGCGCACACCTGAGCGGCGAACACGGCCTCGGCCCGCTGCTGCGGGTCCTCGCCGGGCCCGGCGAGGACCCGGCGCTCGGCCCGAGCGCCCGGGCCGGGCCGGCCGCCGCGCTGCGCTGGAACCGGCAGTTCGCCCTGCTCGCCGAGGCGATCGTCGCCGGGCGGGCGGGCCGCGCCGACGAGGCCGCCGCGTCGTTCGGCGAGGCGCTGCTCGCCGCGGCGCCGTACGCCACGGCCCGGCACCTCTGCCTGCGGCTGGGCGGGGAGGCGGCGCTGCGCGACGGGTGGGGTGACCCGGTGGCCTGGCTGCGCGCCGCCGAGGAGCACTTCCACGCCGCCGATGTGGTGCCGGTGTCCAGTGCCTGCCGGGCGCTGCTGCGCCAGGCGGGCGCCGTGGTCAACCAGCGCCGCACCGGGGCCGAGGACCTGCCCCGGGAGCTGCGCGCCGCCGGGGTGACCGTGCGCGAGTACGAGGTGCTGCGGCTGCTCGTGGAGCGCCTCGGCAACCGGGAGATCGCCAGTCGGCTGCACCTGTCCCCGCGTACCGTCGAGAAGCACGTCGCCAGCCTGATCGCCAAGACCGGCCAGGCCAACCGGATCGTGCTCGGCGAATTCGCCGGTGAGTTCGTCAGCTGAGCGCCCGGCGCCGACGGTGCTGCCCGTTCTTCTCTGCTGCCGCCGCGCGGCACGGTGCAGGCTCCGGATAGCGCGACAGCGCGGCAGGAACATCCGGATGGAGGAGTGGTCATGCCCGACGAGCAGGCGGACGAGCGGACGTATCAGGTAGTCGTCAACGACGAGGAGCAGTACTCGGTCTGGCTCGCCGACCGGGAGCTGCCGCCGGGCTGGCGTGCCGAGGGCACGCGCGGCGAGCGCGCGGACTGCCTGGCGCACATCGGCACGGTGTGGACCGACATGCGGCCGCTGAGCCTGCGCCGGCAGATGGAGAGCGCCGGCGCCTGAGACGGCCCGACGTGGATCCCGCGAGGGATCCACGTCGGCCGCCCGGCCCGGCCACATCAGAAGTCGGTGAACTCGGTGCCGACGCCGAGGGCGGCGGCGCGCCGCCGTGCCAGCCGGGCCACGGCCAGGTCGAGAATGCCCAGCCCGAACGGGGAGAACACGGTCAGCCCGGTCTCGTCGCGCCGGTACGGCACCCCGCCGGCCAGCAACTCCCCGAGCGACGCCGCGATGAATTCCCGGTTGCCCACCTCCTGCTCCGCCAGGTGCAGCGACGTCGAGGCCCGGCACACGTGATCGGCGTCGTCCACGATGTTCGTGCTGGTCAGCACGGTCTGCGGGGTCAGGTCGCGCAGCGACAGGTGCAGCAGCAGGCTTCCGGGCCGGCAGTGCCGGTCGTCCAGGTGCGGGGTCGACGCCGTGGTCGCGAGCGAGACCAGCCGATGCGCGCCGAGCGCGGCCTCGATACCGGGCGCCACGTCGACCTTCAGGTCGGGGTGCCGGGTCGCGCACTCGGCGGCGAACGCGCGGGCCCGCTGCCGGTCGAGGTCGAAGACGGTCACCGCGCCGAGCTCGGGCAGCGTGGTGCGCAGCAGGCGCAGCACCTCGCCGTTGATGACGCCGCAGCCGACCAGCGTGACCCCGGCGTCCGGCACGTCCGCGGCGAGGGTCGCCGCGGCCAGCGCCGCCGACGCCGCGGTACGCCGCGCCGAGATGGTGGCCGCCTCCAGCAGCGCCTCCGGAACCCCGGTCCGCATCGAGTTCAGGATCATCACCGCGCTGGCGCGCGGGTGACCGGCGGCGACGTTGCCGGGGAACGACGAGATCCACTTGACACCGGCCACGGCGTCGTCGCCGCCCAGGTAGGCCGGCAGCGCGATGATCCGGTTGCGGTCGTCGTCCGGGAACCGCAGGAACACCGAGTGCGGCACGGCGGTGCCGCCCCGCTCGTGTCGCTCGTACGCGGCCCGGACCGCCGCGACCACCTCCGCGTCCGCGCCGTCGAGGGCCTGCCGGACCTGTTCCCTGCCGATGATCAACATGTGGCTGTCTCCATGACGTCCTGCTTCCACAGATGGGCGATGTCCCCGAAGTGCCGGCGCACCCAGTCGTCGTCGTAGATGGTGTCGAGATACCGCTCGCCCCGGTCCGGGAAGATCAGCACGCACGCGGCGCCCGCCGGAATCCGGGGGCGGGTGCGCTCCAGCGCCGCCACCACCGCCCCCGAGGAGCCGCCGGCCAGGATCGCCTCCTGCGCGACGAGCTGACGGCAGCCCACCACGGCGCCGGCGTCCTCGACGTGCACGACCTCGTCGGCCAGGCCGTCGAGGTAGAGCGCCGGGCGCACCGCCGCGCCGTGCCCCGGTATCAGCCGCGCCGCGAGCTGGTTGCCGAAGATGGCGCTGCCGACCGCGTCCACCGCCACGAACCGGGTGCCGAGCCCCTGCTCCCGGGCGTACTCCACGCAGCCGCGCAGCGTCCCGCAGGAACTCGTGGCGCAGAACAGCACGTCCGGCGGGGCCGGCAGCGCCGCGACGATCTCGCGCATGGTGGCCCGGTGCGCGCGCGGGTTCAGCGGATTGGAGTACTGGTCGGGGCAGTAGCCGTACGGCGTGGCCGCGGCCAGCTCGCGAACCCGGGCGATCCGCACCGGCAGGTACTCGCCGGTCGCCGGATCGGTGCGGGTGACCACCTCGACCTCGGCGCCCAGCGCCCGCATGATGGCGATGTTCTGCGCGTTGGTCCGCGGATCGACCACACAGACGAACCGGACCCCGTAGTACGCGCACACCTGCGCCAGCCCGATCCCCAGATTGCCCGAACTGGACTCGACCACCACCGAGCGGCCCGGCACGATCCGCCCGGAGGCGATGCCGTGGCGGACCATCTCCAGCGCGGAGCGGTCCTTGACGCTGCCGCCGGGGTTGTAGGCCTCCAGCTTCGCGAACACGCGAAAGGGTCTGCTACCGCCGAGCCTTGCCAGCTCGACGAGCGGGGT
Source organism: Actinoplanes sp. NPDC049668 (assembly GCF_044465445.1). Classification (NCBI taxonomy): domain Bacteria; kingdom Bacillati; phylum Actinomycetota; class Actinomycetes; order Micromonosporales; family Micromonosporaceae; genus Actinoplanes; species Actinoplanes sp. NPDC049668. The sequence continues at coordinate 985,836 of NZ_JBITLR010000002.1, read as the reverse complement.
CGAACCGACCGTGGCGGTTATCCCGCTGACGAATGCCGGCAAATTCATGGATCGAGCCTTGCCGCGCCGCGGCACCGCTCGCAGAGAAGGACGCGCAGAGATCCCGACAGCCCGGGTACGCCGGTTGTTCTCTCACGGACGGCCCCGCCCGGCGGACACCCTGATACCTCGACCCGGGCCCGCGCGCGGCCCGCTGCTGCGGAGGTGGCTCAATGACCGAGACCCTGGACCCGGCGACGCTGCGTGCGGAGCTGGCGCGCCGGCGGCTGCTGGGCGCCACGTCCGCCCGGCCCGCCGCCGGACCTGCCCACGCCGACCGCGGCGCCGAGCTCCCGCTGTCGCACGCACAGCATCGCCTATGGGTCCTCGAACAGGTGCGGCCCGGCAGCACCGAGTACCTGGCCAGCGTCGCCCTGCGGCTGCGCGGCGACCTGGACGTCGATGCCCTGCGCGCGGCCCTGGACGCCGTCGTGGCCCGCCATGAGGTGCTGCGCACCCGGTACCCGCTGACCGCAGCCGGAACTCCGGTGCAGGCGATCGACGAACCGGGCCCGGTCGAGCTGACCGTCCTCGACCTGCGCGCCCTGGCCCCGGCCGACCGCGAGGCGCGGATCGCCGCGCTCGGCACCCACGACCGGCGGCCGGTCGACCTGGCCGAGGGCCCGCCGCTGCGCGCGACCCTGGCCCGCCTCGCCGCCGGCGAGCACGCCCTGGTGCTCACCGTGCACCACATCGCCATGGACGGCTGGTCCGAGGGCGTGCTGGTCGGCGAGCTGGCCCGGAACTACGCGGCGACCACCGTCGCGGGCCCGCTGCCGCTGCAGTACGCCGACGTGGCCGCGTGGCAGCGCACCGAGATGTCCGGCGGCGTCCTGGACGGCCACCTCCGATACTGGCGCGAGCGCCTCGCCGGGCTCAGCCCGCTGGAACTGCCCGCCGACCGGTCCCGCCCGCCGGTCCGCGACTCCTCCGGCGCCCTGCACACCTTCGCGATCCCCGCCGAGACCGCCGCCGCGCTGACCCGGCTGGCCCGGGACCGCGGCGCCACCGTGTTCCAGGCCCTGCTCGCCGTCTTCGACATCCTGCTGTCGCGCTACACCGGGCAGCACGACATCGCCGTCGGCACCCCGATCGCCGGCCGGGACCGCCCGGAGGTGCAGGACCTGATCGGCCTGTTCGTCAACACCGTCGTCCTGCGCGCCGACCTGGCCGGCCGGCCGTCGTTCGCCGAGGTCCTGCGCCGGGTCCGCGACGCCGTGCTCGACGCGCACGCGCACCAGGACCTGCCGTTCGAGCTGCTCGTCGACGAGTTCGCGCCCAGCCGGGACCTGTCGCGCACCCCGCTGTTCTCCACCATGTTCCTGATGGACGACGCCGGCACGACCGCCGTCGAGGCCGGCGGCCTGCGCATCGAGCGCATCCCGGTCGGCGAGAGCAGCGCCAAGTTCGATCTCACGCTGGGCGTCGCCGTGCGACCCGACGGATCCCTCGGGGCCGGCATCACCTACGCCACCGCCCTGTTCGACCCCGCCACCGTGCAACGCCTCGCCGGGCACTTCGTCCAGTTGCTGACCAGCGCCGTCGCCGCGCCGGACGCGCCGGCCGACCGGCTCGAGATGCTCACCCCCGGCGAGCGGCGGCAGCTGACCGTCGACTGGAACGACACCGCGGCCGGCTACCCCGGCGGCACGCTGCCCGCGCTGTTCGAGGCGCAGGTCGCCCGTACCCCCGATGCCGTCGCCCTGGTCTTCGCCGGTCGCTCGTGGACCTACGCGCAGGTCAACGCCCGGGCCAACCGGATCGCACACCACCTGCGCGGCCTCGGCGCCGGGCCCGAGTCCGTGGTGGCGGTCGACCTGCCCCGCGGCGCCGACCTCGTGCCCGCCCTGCTCGGCACCCTCAAGGCCGGCGCCGCCTACCTGCCGCTGGACCCCGAACACCCGGCCGAGCGCCGGGCCTTCATGGTCGCCGACGCCGGCGCCGGGATCGTCATCACCGAGGACTGGCTCGCCACCGTCTCCGGCGACGACAGCGACCCGCGGACCGGCCCCGGGCCCGGCCACGCCGCCTACGTCATCTACACCTCCGGCTCGACCGGCCGGCCCAAGGGCGTCCTGATCGAGCACCGCGCCATCGTCAACCGGCTGCGCTGGATGCAGCAGAGCTACCCCCTGGACGGCACCGACCGGATCCTGCAGAAGACCCCGGCCGGCTTCGACGTCTCGGTGTGGGAGTTCTTCTGGCCGCTGCTCAACGGCGCGGCCCTGGTCATGGCCCGGCCCGGCGGGCACCGCGACCCGGCGTACCTCGCGGACCTGATCACCACCGAGCGGATCACCACCCTGCACTTCGTACCGTCGATGCTGCGGGCCTTCCTGGCCGAGCCGTTCGACGGCCTGCCCTCGGTGCGGCGCATCATCTGCTCCGGCGAGGCGCTCGGCGCCGACCTGGTCGACGGCGTGCGGCAGCGGATCGGCTGCGAGCTGCACAACCTGTACGGCCCGACCGAGACCGCCGTCGACGTCACCGCCCTGCGCTGCGAACCCGGCCGCCCGGTCACCATCGGCCGCCCGATCGCCAACACCCAGGCCTACATCCTCGACCGGGAGTTCCGGCCGCAACCGGTCGGCGTACCCGGCGAGCTGATGATCGGCGGCGTCCAGCTCGCCCGCGGCTACCTCGGCCGCGCCGCGCTGACCGCCGACCGGTTCGTGCCCGACCCCTTCGCGGCCGAGCCCGGGCGGCGGCTCTACCGCACCGGCGACCTGGCCCGCTACCGGCCCGACGGCACCATCGACTTCCTCGGCCGCCTCGACCAGCAGGTCAAGATCGCCGGCCAGCGCATCGAACCCGGCGAGATCGAGGCGGTCCTGCGCGACTGTCCCGCCGTCGCCGAAGCCGCCGTGACCGTCCACGACGGGCAGCTCGCCGCGTACCTGGTCGCCACCGCCGACCTCGACGAGGTCCGCGCGTTCCTGCGCGAACGCCTGCCCGACGCGATGATCCCCGCCCGGTGGACGCTGCTCGACGCCCTGCCCCTGAACAGCAGCGGCAAGGTCGACCGCCGGGCCCTCCCGGCACCGGACGACCCCCGCCCGGGCGGCGGCGGGTACGTCGCGCCGGACGGCGACCTGGAGCAGACCATCGCCGACGCGCTGCGCGCCGCGCTCGGCGTCGACAAGGTCGGCCGCCACGACAGCTTCTTCCGGCTCGGCGGCGACTCCATGCGCGCCATCCGCGCCGTCGGCCTGCTCCGCGCCGCCGGCATCGCGCTGGCGGTACAGGACCTGTTCACCCACCAGAGCGTGCGCGAGATCGCCGCCCTCGCCGGGCCGCCGGCCGCCGCGGCCGTCCCCGAGACCACCGTCGAACGCTTCACCCAGCTCGGCGACGACGACCGGCGGCTGCTGCCCGACGGCCTGACCGACGCCTACCCGATCACCGAGAACCAGGCCGGCATGCTGTACGAGATGCTGGCCGGCGGCGACCAGGCCGTCTACCGCAACGTCTCCTGCTACCGCATCCGTGACCCGCGGCCGTTCTCCGCCCCGGTGCTGGCGCAGGCTGGCCGCCTGCTCCTGGACCGCCACGAGATCCTGCGCACCTCGTTCGACCTGTCCACCTACTCCGGGATCATGCAGCTCGTGCACGCCCGCGCCTACCTGCCGATCGCCATCACCGACCTGCGCGGCGTCGGGCACGACGAACAGCAGGCGACCGTACGCGCGTTCCTCGCCGCCGAGCGGGCCGTGCCGTTCGACATCACCGCGCCGCCGCTGCTGCGCTACCACGTTCACCTGCTCAGCGACGGCGAGTGGCTGCTCACCCACTCCGAGGTCCACGCCATCCTCGACGGCTGGAGCCACACCTCCACCGTGGCCATGCTCATCGACCTGTACCGCGCCCTGCGCGACGGCGGGACACCGGAACTGCCGGAGCCGCCGACGGTCCGCTTCGCGGACTTCGTCGCGCTGGAACGCGAAGCGCTCGCCTCGGAGTCCGACCGCGACTTCTGGGCCGCCACCATCGCCGGCCACGACCGGTTCGAGCTGCCGCCCGAGTGGGGCACCGGGCCGGCCGGCGCGCCGGTCACCATCGTCGAGGTGCCGTGGGCCGACCTCGCACCCGGCCTGCGCCGCCTCGCCGCGTCCGCGAACGCCTCGCTCAAGAGCGTCCTGCACGCCGCGCACCTCAAGGCGCTGAGCATCGCCACCGGCCGGCACCGCTACTTCGACGGCCTGCTCTGCAACGGGCGCCCCGAACGGCTGCGCGGCGACGAGGTGTTCGGCATGTACCTCAACACTGTTCCGTTCGCCGCCGACACCACCGCGCGCACCTGGCGCGAGCTCGTCGCCGACGTCTTCGCCGGCGAGGCGCGGCTCTGGCCGCACCGCCGCTACCCGCTGCCGGCCATGCAGCGCGACTCCGGCACCACCCCGCTGATCGAGGTCGCGTTCGGCTACCTGGACTTCCACGTCCTGGACGGCAGCACCGACACGGTACGCATGATCGACGACTTCAGCCCCGGCAGCCTCGCGCTCGAGGTGTGGACGTTCCCCGGCGTGCTCCGCCTCGGCGCCGACCCCGGCCGCATCGACCGGGCGGGCGTGGAGATCCTGCGGCGCACCTACCGGCACGTCCTGGAGGCGATGGCCGGCGACCCCGACGGCGACGCCCGTGGACTCGGGCTCGCGCCGGCCGACCACGCCGACGCGATCGAGCGCCACCAGCGGTTCGTGCCGTTCGCGTCGTCGCCGCCGGTGGCGGACCTGATCGCGGCGCAGACCGGGGTGGCGCTGCGCCACGGCGACCGGACCGTCACCTACGCCGAACTGAACGCCCGCGCCGACCGGCTCGCCACCCGGCTGCGCGAACTCGGCGTCGGCACCGACACGATCGTCGGCCTCCTGCTGCCGCGCGAACCCGACCTGATCATCGCCACGCTCGCCGTGCTCCGGGCCGGCGGCGCGTTCCTCCCGCTCGACCCGGCCTACCCGGCGGAGCGGATCAACTGGATGATCACCGACGCGGCGCCCGCGGTCGTCCTGACCGACGGCCGGGCGTGCCCCGGGGACTCGCCGGTCGAGGTCATCGACCACGACGCCTACCGGGAGCTGCCCCCGGCGCCCCCGGCGACGCCGCACGGCGACGACCTCGCCTACGTCATCTACACCTCCGGCTCGACCGGCCGGCCCAAGGGTGTCGCCGTGCCGCACCGGGCGATGCTCAACCTGCGGTACGCACAGAACCGGCACCTCGACGTCCGCCCCGGCGACCGGGTACTGCAGTTCGCGGCCTCCAGCTTCGACGCCTCGGTCTGGGAACTGGTCATGGCCCTCACCAACGGCGCCTCCCTCGTCCTGCCGCCGCCCGGCGCCGACCCCGGCGACCTGCGCCACGACGCGGCCACCCTGACCCACATGACCCTGCCGCCGTCGCTGCTGGACCGCCTCGACCCGGCCGACTTCCCGAGCCTGCGGGTCCTGGTCACCGCGGGGGAGGCCTGCAACGCCGAGCACGCCGCCCGCTGGAGTCCCCGGGCCCGGTTCCTCAACGGGTACGGCCCCACCGAGATCACCGTGTGCGCCTCGATCGCCGAGATCCGCACCCCGGTACCGCCGACCCCGCCGCCGATCGGCCACCCGATGGCCAACCTCCGGGTCTACGTCCTCGACGACGACCTGCGCCCCGTGCCGGCCGGGGTTCGCGGCGAGCTCGTCGTCGGCGGCGCCGGGGTCGCCCGCGGCTACCTGCGCCGGCCCGGCCACACCGCGGACCGGTTCGTTCCCGACCCGTACACCGACCGCCCCGGCGACCGGATGTACCGCACCGGCGACCTGGCGTCCCGCGACGCCGACGGCACCCTGCACTTCCACGGCCGGCGCGACCAGCAGGTCAAGGTCCGCGGCTTCCGCATCGAACCCGGCGAGATCGAGAACGCCCTCGCCGCGCACCCCGCCGTCGACGGTGCCGTGGTCACCGTGCACCGGCCGGGGACCCCCGACGCCTGCCTGGTCGCGTACACCCGCTCCGCCGTCGACCCGGCCGAGCTGCGCGACCACCTCGCCGCGCGGCTGCCCCGGCACCTGGTGCCGGCGCACTACCTCACCGTCGACGAATTCCCGACCACCCCCGCCGGGAAGATCGACCGCGCGGCCCTGCCCGGACCCGACGGCACCCGCCCCGCCTCCGGCGTCGAGTACGTCGCACCCCGTACCGCGCGGGAACAGGCCGTCGCCGCCGCCTGGCGCGACGCGCTCGGCATCGACGGCATCGGCATCCACGACGACTTCTTCACCCTCGGCGGCCACTCCCTGGCCATGATGCGGATCATCGCGGCGCTGCGCGCCCGGCACGGCTACGAGCTCACGTTCCGCTCGTTCATCGAGGAACGGACCGTCGCCGGGCTGGCCGGCGCCTCCCTGCGCGCCGGCGCGCTCATGTGGCTGCGGCCCGGCGCCGCGCGGGTGCCGCTGTTCTGCGTGCACCCCGGCGGCGGCAGCGCGCACTGGTATCTGCGCCTGCTGCCGTACCTGGACCCGGAGCAGCCGGTGGCGGCGTTCGAATGGCCGGGCGCACACAGCGACGGCAGCCCGAGCACCGAGAGCATGGCCGAGCGGTACCTCGCCGAACTGCGCGACGCCCGGCCGCACGGCCCGTACCGGATCTTCAGCTGGTGCGGCGGCAGCGGCATCGCCACCGAGATGGCCCACCGCCTCGCCGACGAGGGCGAACGGGTCACGCTGATGCTGCTCGACCCCGCCCTGGACATGCACACCCGCGCCGACGGCTGGAGCGAGCTGGCCCTGATGCAGCGCCTCGAGACCCTGCTCGCCGACCCGGCCGCCGAGACTTTGCCGCTTCGGGAGGAGATCCTCGAGCTGCTCAACCACCTGGTCGACGACGTCAATCCGGAGACCGGGATCGTGCTGCCCGACCGGGGTGTCGGGGAGGTCTGGCTGCCCGCGGTCCGGGTCTGGCGGGAGGTCATGGAGATGGACATGAGCTACCGGCATCGCCGCTTCCCCGGGCGCCTCGAGCTGATCGCCAGCGACGAACTGGTGCGCGGCGAGCACGAGGTGGCCTCGGGCCAGAGCTACCAGGGCTACCTCGACCGCTGGACCGAGCTGACCGGCGACGGCGTGCGCGTGCACCGCGTGCCCGGCGACCACTTCGGCGTCATGAGACCGCCACACGTACGGCGGCTGGGCGACGTACTCACCGGCCTGCTCGCCGCCGACTGACGGCCGGGCAGATGGTCAACAGGGTGACTGAAGAGACTCGGTGTCCTGATCACTCGCCTCGACGGCGTATGTCAGGGAAGCGGGAGACGGCGACGTACTCGGCGGCGGGTCGAACGAGACGGTGAACTCCACCCTCGTGCCGGCGACGTCCTTGACCAGGCACGATATGCCGCGCTGGAAGGCGAGCGACGGAGCCACGTCCGGAGGTATGGCCGTCGAGGCATCGCGCCAGCCGTCCCTCATCAGCTCATCCCAGTAGAAGGACCGAATCTCGGGCTCCGGCAGAGTGCTGCGGTAGCGCCGACCGGCGTGGGAGGCGATCGGGTCGCCGGAGTCGTCCTCTCCACACCCCGAGTACGCGCCGGCGGCCTCGGTGGACGGGGGACGCACGTCCAGGATCGGAAGCTGCGCCAGAGCTGCCACCCGCTGATTTTCGCTGTCGGAACAGCCCATGTCTCCCGGTCGGTCGTCGGCGCACCCGGCGAGCAGGCAGGCGGCCAGCGTGGCGACCACCGTGACCCCGCCGACGTTGCCGAAGATCCGGATGATCATGAGCGCAGTATGAACCACGGCACGGCGGCAATGACCCCCCAACCACTCATTGCACGATCTCTGGCCGACCCAGTTGATCAACCTGGATGGGGCGGTCGGCACGCGAACCCGCGCGCGGGTGGTTCCCCACCGAGCGCGACCGGATCCACGCAGTTCAGCCCGGCGGCCGCGTAACGGCCCGGTCCGGGCAGACCGGCCGCGCGGTGAAGTGTGGACGTCACCGCGCCCGTCCGGGAAAAGGATTCAAAAGCGTTCGCAGCCGCCGACGTTGTCGCGGTCGCTGCCCGCGCCGCCCGACAGTTTCGCGTTGTCGTCGTAGGCGGTCAGCCGGTCGTTCCCGCCCCGGCCCTCCATGACGGTATTACGGCACGATTGGTAGTGACACAACCATTGCATCGTAGGTCGGGGAGTCGTCAAAGGGCTTCAGTCCGCCCAATTTCCGCCATCCCCAGGATGCATATGCCGTCGTTGCTGGAATGTTGTCCGGTAGAACCAGGAGAGTCGCTCGTTCCTCCTTCCGATTCGCCAATAACTCGTCATGCAGTCGACGTGCGAAGCCGCGACGTCGCCAAGACTCGCGTACCATGATTTCCGTCATCGCAAACGTTCGGTGCCCGTCCTCGCGCACTTCGTCCTCGCTGGCGTTCGACTTGAGCCCGCGCCACCACCCACTTCCGGCGGGGAGCGTGTAGCCGAGTGCGTAGCCGATGGGAGTCGTTCCTACCTCGCCGATCGAGATGGCGAAGCCCTGTCGGGATGCATAGCCTTGGAGCCTGTCCCAATACCTCGATGTTGAAAAAAACGGGTCTCCAAGCCTCTCGCGGTAGACCTCTTCATAAACGTCAAGCAACACCTTGCGTTGCTTGTCCAGGTCGGGAGATTGCAGGGTCGAAACGCTTAGTTCTACAGGTGAGGCCATGGTCGCCTTTCTCGTCGGGTTGGATCGAATGTGCAATGTCTAGCGTGGTATCGATCCAAATGCGTCGAGGTTCCACCTCGCAATCTGCCACCTCGGCCTCGGTCCCGGCCAGCTTCAGGCGGGTTCGAGTTCAACGCCGAGAAGGCCGCGTCGCAGTCACCTGGTCCAGGCGAGGAATCGGTCGAAAGCCTCGGTGGTCGGCAGGTCCGGCAGGTCGCCGGCCGCCTCCTCGAGGTTGGCCCACATGTACATCGCGAGCTGTACCAGACCGAGTTCGGCGGCCAGGCGCTCGCGGGCGGGATCGCAGGGCCACGGCATGCCGCAGGACGCGCAGTCCCAGGTGGGCCGGTGGGCGAGGTGCTTTACCTGCATAACGTCCCCCTGCGCTTGGGTCCTTGCCGGACGCCCAGGGTTCGTAGGTCCACTGCGCGCCCGGAGGCTAGGCACAGAATGTCGTCGTGACGTGGCTTCCCGCGACGACGTGCAGGGCGACGTTCAGGCGACATTTGAGGCGACATTGCGGCGACGCACGGAGTAGGTTCGGCGTCATGCAGAACGAGCTCCGGCCCAACACCGCGCTGCGGGCGGTCCGCCTGTCGCTGCGGCTCAGCCAGGACGAGCTGGCCGAGCGGATGCGTCAGGCCGGCGCCCCCAGCACCACCAAGCGCACCGTCCAGCGTTACGAGAGCGGGGAGATCGCCACCCCGCGCCCCGCCAGCGCCCGCGCTCTCGAGGTCGTCACCCGCCTGCCGATGGCGTCGCTCGGATTCCCGGCCGGTGCCGGGACCATGGTCGTCGAGGACGGCCGCGGCGGACACGACCTCGAGGTCCGGGTGGACGGCCTGCTCGCGGCCCCGGCCGGACAGCACCGCCCGACCGGCAACTACACCGGGATCTGGCTCAGCGAGTACCAGTACTACTCCAGCAGCCGTGAGCAGTACTTCCCCGCCTACCACCACGTCGTTCTCCTGCAGCACGAGGACGGACTCACCGCGCGCAGCATCCCCGGCTCGGCGAGCTCGCTGCTGACCATGGACCTGACCGTCGAGGGCGTCGTGGTCACCGGTACCTGGTCGGAGACCACCGACGCCGAGGGCTATTACCGGGGTGCGCGGTACCACGGGGCCGTCCAGTTGCAGGCCGACGCCACCGGCCTGCGGATGACCGGCAAGTGGGTCGGGTTCGGTAAGGACGGCGAGACGAACACCGGCCCGTGGACCCTGGCGTTCCAGGAGGCCGGCACCGGCAAGGCGACGATGGAGAAGTACAGCCGGCCGATCGGCTCTCGCCAGTCATGAGCTGCGGCTAATCGTGAACCCGCGTCAGCATGCCGTCCAGGAGCGTAACGTGGAGGTCAGATACCCTGCGTCACGTCCAGCCGTCGGGTCGGCGGCGGACTGTGTGCTATATTTGCCGAGTTGCAGTTTTGATTTCCGTAGACGTTTTCCGGCGCCTGATGGGGTATCTGAGCCCATACAGGCGCTTTTCGTTTTTCGTGTCGTTTTCGACGCGGGTTATCAACGCGGCAGCGCAAGAGTCCGCGTCGTGCGGTCTCGAGCAGCCTGCGAAGGAGCAGACATGACTACAGGTACCGTGAAGTGGTTCAACGCCGACAAGGGCTTCGGCTTCATCACCCCGGACGACGGCGGCGCTGACGTCTTCGCCCACTTCTCCGCGATCGCGACGAGTGGCTACCGCAGCCTCGACGAGAACCAGAAGGTGGAGTTCGACGTCACCCAGGGCCAGAAGGGCCCGCAGGCGGAGAACATCCGCCCGCTCTGACCCACGCTTTGCGATCGGCGGCCCGACTGGTTCAGCGGGCCGCCGATCGGCGTTTCACGCGCTTGGATGACGGTCCGACAGCCGCAACCGCGGGTACACGGCGCACACCCCGAAGGACATGACTATGGCGACGACCTACTCCGGCCCGGCGAGGCTGATACTGGTGGACGGCGCATACATTTCCGGCATGGCCTCCCTCAGTACCAACCACCGCGGAGGACTGAACGGCTGGGGTGGCACGTTCCGTCCGGACGAGATCACTACGGAACTGCGCAACGCCGTCGAGCTCGACCTGGAACTGCCCTACGATCGGGTAGGGGCGGTCACCGTCACCGGCATGCGCAAGCTACTCGCCACGCAGCTACTGATGTCATTGGCAGGCCGCGGACCCGCACCCTTCTGAGTGTCATGCCGAGATGACAGCCCGGAAGGCGATTTGACGTGTGACACATCTACTGTTGGCTCAGTGGAGACCGCAACCCAGATCCTGCACAGGCTGACTTCCTACGAGCCGGGACGGGAGTGGGACGACGTCATCCCCGACCCGCGTCTTGTCCTCGACCTCAAACCCAACGACTTCGACAGATTCCCGTTGTTCTACAAGCGATACGCCGGGGAACTGTCGCGCGTCGAGCTGCCCCGTGGCCTGCCGTCCACTGAGGCGTCGACCATCGATGTGCTGGCCGGCACCGCGAAGATCGCCGCCGGCGACCTCGATCTGCCGCACCTCGCCCGGCTGCTGTACCTGTCCGCGGGCGTCGTGCGCACGTCCACGCGCAGCAATGGGATCACTCACCTGTTCCGCGCGGCCGGCTCGGCCGGCGGCCGCTTCCCGCTCGAGCTCTACGTGCTCATCCCGGAGGATCATCGAGGGCTGCCGGCCGGCGTGCACTGGTACGACCCTGCCGGTCACGCCCTGGTGCGGGTGGCGCCCGCACCGAGCGGCGGCGGCGCGGCGATCGTGGTCACCGGCGTCCCGTGGCGGACCGGCTGGCGGTATCGCGAGCGCGGCTACCGGCACATCTACTGGGACGCGGGCACCATGCTGGCCCAAACCCTCGCCCTGGCCCAGTCCGCGGGGATCCCGGCGCGGCTCTACACCACGTTCCCCGACCGGGTGGTCACCGAGCTGGTCGGCGCGGACGGCGTACACGAATGGCCGGTCGCCGTGGTCGGACTGGGCTCGCAGCAGCCCGCGTTGACGCCGACCGGGCCCGCGGTCGCCGGCGAGGTCGACGCGGATCCGGTGGAGTTCCCGCTGGCAACGGCGGCGCAGCGGGCCGGTGACAGGACCGTGCTGGGTGCGCCGTGGGCCGAGGGCGCCCCGGCCGACGTGCCGGAGACCAGGGCCGAGCCGGTCGAGGCGGTTGTGCTCACCCGCGGCTCGCAACGGCGGATGGACCCGACCCGCGGGGTACCGAAGAACGTGCTCACCACCGGCCTGCGGGTGGCCGTACGGGGAATCGACCTGCCGCAGTTCGTGGCGGTGCACGACGTCGACGGCGTGACGCCGGGCGTGTACCGGTGGCCTGATCTCGGTACGGCGGTTCATGCGGGCAATCAGCGCGAGGAGCTCTACCGGGTGAGCCTGGCGCAAGGGCTGAGCCGGGACGCGGCCTTTGTGGTGATCACCGCGGCTGAGGTGGCGAGCCTGGATGACCGCGGGTACCGGGCTGCGCAGCTGGCTGCCGGGCTGGTCGAGGGGCGAATGCACCTACTGGCGTACGCGATGGGTGCGAGCGCGACCGGAATGACCTTCCTTGACAGCGAGATCCCGGCACTTCTCGGAGCGCCGCTGGACGCCATGATCTTCACCTGCGTGGGGGTACCGGACTACCGCGCCACGCCGGGCGGGCTGCCGGGGGCGCCGTCCGACGTGCGCCCGATGCAACACCGGGACTGAAGGTGCTCCGCGCCGGTTGACAGCGCGGCCGGCGGCAGATCCGATGACTTCGTGAAAGCCATCGTCTACGACCGCTATGGCGGGCCGGACGTCCTGCGTCTGGCGGAGGTGCCGGCGCCGGTCGCGGGCGACCGGCAGGTCCTGATCAAGGTGCGGGCGGCCGAGGCGACCAAGTCCGACTGCGAGCTCAGGAGCTTCCGGTACGCCGTGAGGTGGTTCTGGTTGCCGCTGCGGATCGCGGTCGGCATCCGGCGGCCGCGGCGCCGCGTCCTGGGCGGCTACTTCGCCGGTGAGGTCGTGTCGGTGGGCGAGCGGGTCACCTCCTTCGCCCCGGGCGATCAGGTGTACGGTTCCGCCGGCCTGAGGCTGGGCGCCTACGGCGAGTATCTCGTCCTCGGCGAGGACGCCACCATCGCGCCGAAGCCACGGAACATGACATTCGCCGAGGCCGCCGCCGTCCCGCTCGGCGGGCTCAACGCCCTGCACTTCATGCGGCGCGCGAGCATCAGGCCCGGGGAGCGGGTGCTGATCAACGGGGCCGGCGGCAGCATCGGCGCTCATGCCGTCCAGGTCGCCCGCTCGATGGGCGGGCGGGTCACCGCGGTCGACCATGCGACCAAGGAGGAGCTCGTCCGGCGCCTCGGGGCGGACGACTTCATCGACTACACCGTCGACGATGTCACGACCACCGGCCGCACGTTCGACGTCATCCTCGACATGGTCCCCGGGAGCCCGTACCGCCTTCTGGTCGGCATGCTGCGACCGGGCGGGCGCTATCTCAACGGGAACCCGCGTCTGTCGGTGCTGGTCCGCTCGGTGCTGACCACCCGGCTCACCGACAAGACCGTCATCGTGGCCTTCGCCGCCGAGACGAAACAGGAACTGGCGACGCTCACCGAGATGATCGAAGCCCGGGAGATCCGGTCGATCGTCGACCGGACCTACCCGATGTCACAGGTGGCCGCCGCCCACCGCCGGGTCGAGACCGAGCAGCGGCTCGGCGCGGTCGTGATCATCGTCGGCGAGCCGGGCTAGCGGCCAGCCCCAGGTAGGGGACTGGCCGCTCGGCCGGCCGGCTCAGTCGAGGCCGGCGGTGTCGTACGCGACGAAGCGCAGCTCCGAGGTGTACCGGTTGCCCTGGTCGTCGACGAGCCAGGTCTGTTCCGGGGTGGGCAGCATCTCCGAGACGGTCAGCCGGGCCGCCGGGTCCTTGCGGGCCAGGCGCCGTACCGCCTTGGCGAACAGGTTCACCGAGGCCGGGCTGTCGAAGTCGACGAACAGCGGCCGCGGTTCGGTCGGCGAGACCACGAACACGAACCGGGGCAGCTCGTGCGAAGCCCGGAACCGCCGGGCCCGCAGGTAGCGCCGCGCCTCGGTCTTCTCGTCGGCGAAGGACAGCACCGCGCCCGGGAACCGCCACGTCTCCCGCGAGATGACCAGCCGGTCCACGGTCACCCGGGGTGTGTGGTCGTGCTCGGGCAGGATCCGCCAGCGGTCCATCACCAGCGTGGTCAGCACGTGCGAGAACACGTCGATGACGTCGAACTCGGCGCCGTCCGGCAGTACCGCGAGCAGCTCGTCGCCACGGGCCCGTACGACCACGTCCGCGCTGTTGACGGTGCGCGGGCGCCGCGGGTCGGCGGTGGACTCGGTCAGCGCCACGTAGTAGTCCTCCGGCCGTACCAGGCTGTAGCGGATCCGGGTGGAGAGCCGCGACCGGTTCTCCTTGGGGATCAGCGGCATGAGCCGTGGGCGGGGGTGGTCCCGGCCGGTCAGGTCGAGCATGTCGTCCGGCCGCGGGTGCTGGTTGAGGTAGAGCGAGGCGCCCAGGGTGTTGATGGCGATGTGCAGCTCGCCGAGGACCAGCTCGAACTCGCCGCGCCGGACCGCGTCCTCGCCCGCCGCGGCGATCATGACGTCGGGGCTGAGGTAGCGGGCCGTCGGCCAGCCGCCGCCGGGCGCGGGGAACGCGTCCCGGACCCGGCCGGCGATGTCCGCGAGCGACAGCCGGACCTGCCGCGCGTCCTCGGGCAGGTCCAGCACCCGTTCCCAGCGTGCCCAGAACTCCCGCTGCAGTTCGGCGGCGTCCGCCGGGGCGTCGCGGTGCAGGATCGGCATGCAGGCGAACCAGAACGCGGCCAGGTCGACCGGCCCCAGCTCGTCGAAGACCTCCCGGACCCGGCGCCGGACCTTGCCGGCCAGCTGCGAGGTCAGCCAGGTCGCGCTGGTCAGCAGCGCGTCGAACGGCTCGAGGGCGGCCAGCACGTCGTCGCCGAGGCGTACCGTCGCGGCCCGCCGGCAGTCGGCGTAGACCAGGCCCCGGCCGGGCGCGGTCGACGCGCCCTTCTCCCGGGCGGCGGCGGTCTCGGTGATGGTCACGAAGTCCGCCTCGAGCGCCTCGAGCGCGGCGGACAGCTCGTCGGGACCGGCGGCCGCGCGGACCCGGTCCCGGCCGCGCTCCAGCACGTCGAGCCGGTCGAGGCCGAGCCGCCGGGCGGCCGGGTCGCCGACGCCCTCGAGCCAGGACCGCAGGTGCCGTTCCGGGTACGCGTCCGCCGGCAGGTCGAGGCGCCACAGCACCAGGCGGCGGCGGACCAGCTCGGCCAGCTCCGTGCCGACGTCCGCGCCGAGCTCCGCGCCGATCGCGTTCGCCGCTCGGATGCCGTCGCAGAGGCGCAGCACCCGCAGCAGCTCCGGCGTCAGCTCCTGCGCGGGGCGGCCGGGCAGCGCCGCGCCGGTCGCGGTGAGGTGTACGAACGGGACCCGCCGCGGTGCGACCCAGCCGGCCAGGGTCGGGTCGGCGCCGAGGCCGCGGGCCAGGGCGTCGATCGCCCAGCTGGCGAAGTAGACGTTGGTGGCGGCCACGAGGCCGTTGCCGGGCGTCACCGCCAGGCCGGTGATCGCCGGGTCGCGCCGGCCCCAGCCGACCGGGCCGAAGAAGCCGATGGTGTCGTTCTTGACGCAGAACCGCTGCCAGTAGTGCGTGATCAGCTCCTCGCGCTGGCGGGCCTGGCTGGTCCGGCCGGACTCCGGTACCCAGCGCAGGAACGGCCGGACGGCGCGCCCGAGCACCGCCCGGTTCTGCCAGCCGACCGCCTCCTGGAACGCGTGCGTTCCGGCGATCTCCTGCAGCCGGCGCGCGTTCTTGACCGCGGCCGCGTCGTACGCCTCGTGGAACTCCGCCCACTGCGCCGCCGAGGGTTCCGGCCCGAGCCGGTCCGCGGCCGCGACCAGCTCCTGCGGCACCAGCCGCAGTACGCCGTCGGCCGGGAATCCCGGCCCGCGCAGGGCGAACTGGTCCCACCACCGCCACCGGCGGGCGTCGCCGACTCCCGCCATGTCAGACGACCCGCTCGGCCAGGTCGGCGTCCACGACGCCGGCCAGGTCCTCCGGCGACGGGTACGAGAACACCAGCGCCACCGGCAGGTCCGCGCCGATCTCCTCCTGCAGCCGGGCGGTGACCTGGAACGCGGCCAGCGAGTCCCCGCCCGCCTCGAAGAAGTCGCTGTCGGCCTCGAGGGTGTCGTCCGACAGGGTCTCGCGGTAGATCTTGGTGATCAGCATGGTCAGGTCGGTCATCGGTTGATCCCTTCGGTGGCCCGGCGCGGTGCCGGGGCGGTGGCGAGAGCGAGGCGGTCGACCTTGCCGGTGCGGGTGGTCGGGAAGCGGCTGAGCCGGGCGAACCGGCGCGGCATCATGTGTGGCGGCAGCGTCCGGGCGAGATGCGCGCGCAGGACGGCGTCCGCGACCGTGGCGAGGTCGCCGGTGAGGTGCGCGACCAGATGCGTGCGGGCCTGCGCGTCGGTGTCGGTGGTGATCGCGGCGCCGGTCACGGCCGGGTGGGACAGCAGCGCGCCCTCGATCTCGGCCGGGTCGATCCGGTACCCGCGGATCTTGATCTGGCGGTCGCCGCGGCCCAGGTAGGCCAGCTCGCCGCTGGGCAGCCGGCGGGCCAGGTCGCCGGTGCGGTACAGCCGGGATCCGGGCAGGCCGTACGGGTCGGGTACGAAGCGCTCGGCGGTCAGCGCGGGCCGGCCCGCGTAGCCGCGGCCGACTCCCGGCCCGGCGATGCAGACCTCGCCGGGGCTGCCCGCCGGAACCCGTCGCAGGTCGCCGTCGAGGAGCCGGACCGAGACACCGTCGATCGGCTTGCCGATCAGGTCCACAGTGGTGTCCGGCCGCGCGGGCACGTCGAACCGGGTGGCGGTCATCGTGCTCTCGGTCGGCCCGTACTGGTTCACCAGCCGGCCGGGTACCAGCCGGCGGCCGCCGGAGGCGAGGAACGGGCGCATCGACTCGCCGGTCGTCGCGACCAGCCGCAGCCCGCGCAGCGCGGCCTCGGCGCCGGGCTGGCCGGCCAGGAAGCTCAGGAACGACGGCGTCACGCTGAGCATCGTGTCGACCTCGTACTCGGCGAGGGCGGCGAAGAGCTCGGCCGGGCGCAGCAGCGTGGCCCGCGGCAGCACTACCAGGCGCCCGCCGGCGAGCAGCGGCGCGAAGGTGTCCCGCAGGCCTGCGTCGAAGCCCGGCGGCGCGAGCTGGATCGCGACGGTGTCCGGCCCGAGCCGGTAGTCCCGGACGATCGAGCGCAGGTACGGGTGCATCCACCGGTGCTCGATCAGCACCGCGTTCGGGGTGCCCGTCGACCCGGAGGTGTGGCTCACGTATGCCAGCGAGCGTGGCTCGACGCCCGCCGGCAGCGGGACCCGCGGGCCGGTCTCGTCGACCAGCACGGCCGGGCCGGGCAGGCCCAGCGCGGCGAACCGCGGCGCCAGCGCGGCGCTGGTGATCAGCGCGTGGCCGCCGCGGGCCAGCGCCTCGATCCGCTGGTCCGGCAGGTCGACGTCGACGATCAGGAAGGCCGCCCCGGCGCGCAGGACCGCCGCGATCGCCACGATCCGATCCGCGCCGCGTTCCAGGGCGACGACGCAGACCCGTTCCGGGCCGATTCCCCGCCCGGCCAGCGCCCAGGCCAGCGGGTCGACCCGGCCGCGCAGCTCGCGGTAGCTGATGTTCCCGGCGGGGGTCACGATCGCGGTGGTGTCGTCGTCCGGCAGTCCGGACAGGAAGGTGGTGATCACTTCTGCACCCCGTGTGTCTGGTCGACGGCGACGAACCGCAGCTCCGAGCAGTACCGGGCGCCTCGGTCGTCGGTCAGCCAGGCCTGTTCCGGCGTCGGCAGCATCTCGCTGACGGTCAGCCGTGCGCCGGGCTCGGACTTGGCCAGGCGGCGGACGGCCTTGGCGAGGATGTTCACGTAGACCGGGCTGTCGAAGTCGACGTAGAACGGCCTCGGCTCGGTGGGGGAGACGACGAACACGAAGCGCGGCATCTCCCGCGCGTCGCGCCACCGGCGGGCCAGGACGAAGCGCCGCGCCTCGGACTTCTCCGCGGCGAAGGCCAGTTCGTCGGCGGTGAAACGCCACGTCTCGCGGGCCAGCACCATCTTGTCGACGGTCACCCGCGGCGTGTGGTCGCCGTCCGGCTGCGGCGCGAACCGGTTCATCACCTGGTTGGTCAGCGCGTGCCCGAAGACGTCCAGCAGGCTGAACACGGCGCCGTCGGGCAGCACCGCGACGAGCTCGCCGTCGCGCTCCTCCACCCGGACGTCGGCGCCCGGCACGGTACGCGGGCGGTGCGGATCGCCGCTGTAGTCCACCAGCGCGACGTGGTAGTCCCGCGGGCGGGTCAGCGCCGGCCGGCTGCGGGTCGACCAGCGCAGCAGCTTGGACTCCTTGGGCAGCATCGGCATCAGCCGCGGCCCGGGGAAGTCGGCGTCGGTCTCGGCCAGCAGCTCGCCGGCGTCGGGGTGCTGCATCACGAACAGCGACTGGGTGAGCGTGTTCGTGGCGACGTGCATCTCGCCGAGCACCAGCTCGAAGTCGCCGCGCGCGACGTCGGCCGCGTCGTCGGCGAGCACGAACACGTCCGGGCTGAGGTATTTCGCGAGGCTCCAGCCGTGGCCCGGCTCCTCGAACGCGTCCCGTACCTGGTCGGCGATGTCGGCCGCGCGCAGCCGGACGTGCCGGGCGCCGGGCGGTGCGTTCACGATCGCCGCCCAGCGCCGCTGCAGCTCGACCCGGATCCGCTCGGCGTCCTCGGCGGCTCCCGGGTACGGGTTCGGCATGCACCGCATCCACAGCGACGCCAGGTCCACCTCGCCCTGCCGCTCGCGCACCAGCTCGTACATCGCGCGGATGCGCAGCTCGGCGACCTCGGCGAAGCGGTTCACCAGCCACCGGGCGGCGACCATGCAGAACGACAGCGGGGTCAGCTCGTCCAGGACGGCCCGGCCGACCCGCACGGTCGCGGCCCGCCGGGTGTCGGAGTAGGTCAGTGCCCGGCACGGCGCGGTCCGCGAGCCCTTCGCCCGCTGGGCGGCGGACCGGGTCAGCTCGACGAACGACGCCTCCATCGCGTCGATCGCGGCCAGCAGCGCGTCCGGGTCCTGCCCCGCGGCCCGTACCCGTTCGCGTCCGCGTTCGAGGACCGCGAGCCGGTCCAGGGCGTCCGCGCGGACCGCCGGGTCCGCGATGCGCTCCAGCGCGGCCCGCAGCTGCCGGTCGGGGTGCGCGCTCGCGGCGATCTCGAGCCGCCAGACGATCCAGCGCCGCCCGGCCATCTCCCGCAGCGCGTCCAGCACGCGCGGCAGCGCCACGCCCGTCGCGGCGGCGATCGCGGCCGGGTCCCGGGTGCCGTCACACACCGAGAGGATCGCGTGCGTCTCCCGCGTGATCGGCTGCGGCGGGCACCCGGCGAGCGTGACCGCGGCCTCGGTGACGCGGGCGAAGGAGACCCGCCGCGGCGAAAGCCATCGGCGTACCCCGGGGTCCGCCTCGATGATCTTCGCGAGGCTGTCGATCGCCCAGCTGGAGAAGTAGACCTGCGACTCGGCGATCAGCCGGTCGCCGGCGTCGACCTCGACGCCGGCCAGCGCGGGGTCGATCCGCCCCCAGCCGACCGGCCCGAAGAAGCCGATCGTGTCGTTCTTCACGCAGAACCGCTGCCAGTAGTGCGCGACCAGCTCCTCACGCTGGCGGGGCATGCTCGTGCGCCCGGCGACCGACGGCCGCCACGCCAGGAACGAGCGGATCCCGGAACCGATCACGGCCCGGTTCTGCCAGGTGACCGCCGCCTGGAACGCCGGCGCCGCCGCGATCTCCTGCAGCACCCCGGCCGTGCCGACCGCCGCCGTACCGAAGAACTCCTCGAACGAATCCCATTCCGGGCCCGGCACCGGGCCTTCGCGGAACTTGTCCGCGGCCAGGCCGAGCCCGGCGGGGGCGAGCCGCAGCACCCCGGCGGCCGGGAAGCCGGGCCCGCGCAGCGCGAACTGGTTCCACAGCCGCCAGCCACCGGCCAGCAGCACCTTGTCAGACATGTCCCAGCGTCCTTTCGGGGGCGGGTGCGGCGCTGTCGCGGTCCATCCGGGCCAGCGCGAGCAGGACATTGACCGTGGCCAGGGTGGCGATCGCCGCCACGACGAACAGGCTGGCCCCGATGCCGGCCCGCTCGGTCAGCACACCGGCGAAGAGCAGGCCGAGCGGGCCGGCGACGGCGCCGACCGTGATCACCGTCTGGATCACCGACGGCAGCAGGTCCGACGGCACCCGCATGCCGACGATCGCGGCGTAGGGCGCGTTCGACACGGTGACCGCCGCCGCCGAGACGGCGACGGCCGCGACCAGGGCCGCCGGCGGCGCCGGCAGCAGCAGCAACCACAGCGGCAGCGCGATCATCACCATCGCGATCCGGGCCAGGCGGGCGGGCGCGACCCGGCTGGCTATCAGGTACGTCAGCAGCGAACCCAGCAACGCGCCGGCGCCGGAGCCGGCCACCAGCAGCCCGCCGGCCCGGGCGTCCTGCCCGAACCGGGTGAACGCCAGCAGCGGCAGCGTGATCGCCAGCACCCGCAGCACGAAGCCGAACAGCACCGTCGAGATGACCGCCTGCCCGAGGAACCGGTCCTCGCGCAGGTACCGCAGCCCGGCCCAGGAACCGCGGGCCGCCTCCGGCACCGCCGACCGGCCCGCCGTGCGGGGCACCATCGTCAGCAGCACCACGAACGACACCAGGTAGGAGGCCGCGTCCAGCCACAGCACGTTCGACGGCCCGATCACCGCGATCAGCGCGCCCGCCACCGCGGGGCCGCCGAACGCGGCGGCGTTGTAGATGCCGTCCAGCACCCCGTACGCCCGGGTCAGGCCCCGCGGGTCGGCGCCGATCAGCTCCAGCGCCAGCACCCGCTGCGCCGCCGCGTACGGCACCCCGGCCAGCCCGATCAGCGCCACCAGGGTCAGCAGCATCCACAGGCTCAGGCCGCCGGACGCGTGCAGCACCGGCACCAGCGCCACCAGCGGGGCCCGGGCCGCGTCGCCGGCCAGCATGGTCCGCCGCGCGCCGAGCCGCTGCAGCACGTTTCCGCCCGCGAGGCCCAGCAACGCCAGCGGCAGCACCTGCACGGCGAACACCAGGCCGGTCTTCGCCGCCGACCCGGTGGTCTCCAGCACCAGCCAGGGCAGCGCCAGCATGGTCATCTGGGTGCCGAACGACGAGACGCCGCCGGCGACATACATGGCGGCCCGCGACCGCCGGCCGTGGTTCACGAGGTGCCGGCCCCGGAGCACCACTCCAGCACGGCCCGCGCGCTGTGGTACTTGTTCTCCGCCTGATCGAACGCGATGCTGGCCGGGCCGTCCAGGACCTCGGCGGTGACCTCCTCGCCGCGGTGCGCCGGCAGGTCGTGCATGAAGACCGGGCCGCCGCAGCGCTCCAGCACCGCCGCGTCCACCTGGAACGGCGCGAACCGGGTACGCCAGTCCGCCGTCGGCTTCGCCGTCCCGGTGGTCTGCCAGCGTGTCGTGTAGACCACGTCGACCTCCGGCAGCGCCGACATGTCGTGGCGCTGCTCGACGCGCGCGCCGTGCGCCTTCGCGTACGTCGCCGCCCGGTCCAGGAACGGCTGCTCCACGCCGTACCCCGGCGGGGTCCGCAGGTGCAGTTCGACGCCCGGGTACCGGGACAGGGCCAGGCACAGCGCCGACGCGGTGTTGTTGCCCTCGCCGGCGTACAGCACCCGCAGCCCGTCCACCGCGCCGAAGCGCCGGGTCATGGTGGTCAGGTCGGTCAGCGCCTGGGTCGGATGCTCGGACGCGCTCATCGCGTTGATCACGCCCATCCGCCGGGAGAGCGCGTACGAGCGCAGCTCGCTGTCGCCCTTGGCGCTGCGCACCACCAGCAGGTCCAGCATCCGCGACAGCACCGCCGCGGTGTCCCCGGCCGTCTCGCCGGTGTTCTCCTGCAGATCGTCCGGGGTGTAGGTGATCAGCCGCCCGCCCAGGCGCAGCGCGCCCGCGGAGAAGGCGGTCCGGGTCCGGGTGGAGGTGTTGCGGAACAGCACCCCGACGACGTCGCCGTCCAGCGGCGTGCCGTTCCCGGCTTCTCCGGCGCTGTACCGGGTGCCGCGCTGGACGATCCAGCGCAGGTCCTCGTCGCCGAGGTCGTCGATCGAGATGAGGTGTCGGCGCAGGCGCATCGGTCTTCTCCTGTGGTGAGTCGGGGTCAGCCCGCCCGCAGCGCGTCGAGCAGCACGCCGGCACCGCGATCGAGCCGGGGAATGTCGATGTTCAGCGGGGGAAGGATCTTGACGACCTCGTCGTGGCGGCCGCACAGCTCCACCACCACGCCGTGCTCGAACGCGTGGCGCTGCACCCGCCCGGCCCGCTCCGCCCCGCCGGCGGCGCCCAGGTCGATGCCCATCGCCATGCCGAGCCCGCGTACGGCCACCCCGGGGTGTGCGGCGGTGACCTCCCGGCCGAAGCGCTCGAGGCGGCGGGTGGCGACCACCATGTCGGTGCGGAACCGGGTCTCGCGCCACAGCTCGCAGGCCGCGGTCGCGGCGACGAACGCCAGCTGGTTGCCCCGGAACGTGCCGGTGTGCTCGCCCGGCTCCCAGACGTCCAGCTCGCGCCGGAACAGCGCCAGCGACAGCGGCAGCCCGTACCCGCCGATCGCCTTCGACACCGTGACCACGTCCGGGGTGATCCCGGCCCGCTCGAAGCTGAAGAACGTGCCGGTGCGCCCGCAGCCGGCCTGGATCTCGTCCAGGATCAGCAGGATGCCGTGCCGCTCGGTCACCTCGCGCAGCCGCCGCAGCCAGTCCGCGGAGGCCGGGTACATCCCGCCCTCCATCTGCATCGGCTCCACGATCACCGCCGCCGGCGGCTCGACACCCGACGACGGATCGGTGATCAGCCGCTCGATCAGGCCGATCGAATCGAACGGGCCCTGCGGCCCGTTCTCGTACGGGATGAACGTGACGCCCCGCCCCGACACCCCGCCGGCGCGGCGGGCCCGCAGCCCGCCGGTCACCCCGAGCGATCCCCGCGACATGCCGTGGTACGCGCCGGTGAACGCGAAGACCCCGGCGCGCCCGGTCACCTTGCGGGCCAGCTTCAGCGCCGCCTCGACCGCGTCGGTGCCCGTCGGCCCGCAGAACTGCGCCTTGTAGTCCAGCCCCTGCGGCCGCAGCACCGTGTCCGCGAACGTGGTCAGGAAGTCCCGCTTCGCCACCGTGTACATGTCCAGGCCGTGCATCAGCCCGTCGCCGGCGAGGTACTCGGCCACCCGGCGCTTGATGTACTCGTTGTTGTGGCCGTAGTTCAGGGTGCCGGCGCCGCAGAAGAAGTCGATGAACATCCGACCGTCCTCGGCGTACAGTTCGGCGCCCTTCGCCCGGTGGAACACCACCGGGAACTTGCGGCAGTAGACGCGGACGTCGGACTCCAGGTCCTCGAAGACCGAGAAGTCGACGGCCCTGGTGACGTGCCTGGTGACGGATGCGATGGACATCAGGTCCCTCAATTCGACGGGTTTGGCCAAGACTCACGAACGTCGGCGGCGCGCGGCAGAGAAGAACCGGCACGCCTGTCTTCAGAGCAGCCCGGCCCGCAACGCGTACGCGACCGCGTGCGCCCGGTTGCGCAGCCGGTACCGGTGCGTGATGTCGTGCACCACGCTGGTCACCGTCCGCGGCGAGTACGACAGGGTCCGGGCGATGTCGTCGGTCTCCTGGCCGTCGGCGACCATCCGCAGCACCGCACGCTCCCGCTCGCTGAGGCTGGCACCCACCGGCGGACGCCCGCCCGCGCCCGCCTCCAGCAGGCCGTCCAGCATGTCCGGCGGCACCGTGCAGTCCCCGCCGGCGGCGGCCAGCACCGCCCGGGTCAGCCGGGCGGCGCTCGCCTCCCGGCGCCGCAGCAGGCCCCGGGCGCCCGACGCGATCGCGTGCAGCGCCTCCGGCGGCGTCATGTCCGTGGCCACCACCACGATCTCGGGCCGGTGCGCCCCGGCCCGCGTCGCCCGCACGATGTCCAGGACCTGGTCGTCCACGTCGTCGACGATCACGACGGTCACCGCGGCGTCCTCGCCGGGCACGGCGACCCGCACGTCGGGACGGCCACTCAACGCGCTGGTCGTGCCGGCCTCCAGCACGGGATCCAGCGCTATCACGCTGACACTCACCGGTTCACCCATGCCGACAGCCAACTGCCCGGCGCCGGTGGGCACAGGCGTAGGAACTGCCCAACTTCTCACTGCGTGTGTTCCTTTCGGGTCCACACCGGTCGTCCTTGACCCCGGCGCGTGATGTGCCTGGGTGCTTGTTGACCGTCCGGCCGCCGTCCCGCCTAGGGGAACGGTCTTCTGCCGGTTCCGACCCAGGGCCCGGGCCGCGCTGGCTGCGTGGCTATGTGGGTGGCGATCGGCTCTTCCCCGCTGCATGCGGGTGCTCTCCGCTCCTTGCTACGCCCCAGTCAGGGTTGGCTGAGGTGCTCTGCTGGCTGGCCAGCGGGCCAGGTTGATCGCAGCGTTGACGTCGCGGTCGAGGACCATGCCGCAACCGCCGTCGGTGATCGTGCACCGGTAGATACGGTCGGACAGGCGCAGATCCGGCTTGATCCGGCCACACCCGGAACAGGTTCTCGACGAAGCGAACCACCGGTCCGCATCGACGACGGTCAGCCCATACCAGTCGGCTTTGTACCGGATCTGGGTGCCGAGTGTGCCCATCGCCTGATCGGCGACACCGCGGGCGAGCGACCGCAGCCCGGTCATGCCGACGATGTTGAGCGTCTCAACGGTCAGGATGGACAGGTGATGAGTAAGCCACCAGGACAGCCGGTGCAGGCTGTTCTCTCGAAGGTGCGCGATCCGGGCGTGGATTCTCGTGAGGCGCTGCTTGGCTTTTCCCCCGCCGCGGGACCCGGGTTTGGTTCTCGCCAAGGTCTTGTTCGCGGCCCGAAGGCGGGTCAGCGCTGCTGCAAGGGATTTCACCCCGCTTTCGACGTGCAGCACGTCTCCGTCGACGTCGGCGATCACGGCGAGGTCCTTCACTCCCCGGTCTATCCCGGCAGGCTTGTCCCACCGGGTCACCCCCGCGACAGGTCGGGTTGTGCGGCGGGCGCGGTTGAACACCGCGGCGACACCTTCGATTGACGCCCACCACCGACCGCGCTCGTAGGAGAACGACACCGAGTGCACATGGAACCGGCCCTGGGCGGCCAGGCGACGCAGCCGTTTCGTGCAGCCGTGGATCCGAAATTCGCCCAGCTTGGAGAACCGGATCCGCTTCGGCCCGGTCACCCGCACCGCTGCCGTTTCACCCGGCTTGCTCTTCGACCGGAGCCGAAACCGGGGCTTGTCCCTGCGCTTGGCGCGGAACTTCGGAAAGCCGACCTTGCGGCCTTTACGTTTTCCGATTTTCGACGACTTCCAGTTCCCGAGTGCCTCGGCCGCGTCCACACTGGCGCACTCGAACACATCGGTGGAGACCGCGTCACGCCACAGCAGCCCGCGTGCGTCGGTGTCGTCATTGACCGGGCTGTCCGCGGCTTTGCCGTTCTTCCACGCGTTCATCTCGTTGACGAACGCCACCTTCGACCACGACAACGCCGGCGTCAGCTCCGCAGCCGTCATGCCGTAGGACAGTTCTGCCGCACGCTGGCCGATGTTCGCCTTTACTCGATCGATGTGGTGGTTGAACGCCAGCCGGGCCGCGCCCGCATACTGCTGGCACCGGCCCTCCTGCTCACCGGTCAGGTCCAGGGCGAACCGGAACGCGGTCCGCCGCACGAGCCGGTGACCGGTGTGCGACACCAGCGCCTTCTCCTTGCCCGGCTTCCACGACACGTCACGATGATGCCACTAGTCATTGGGCAATACTTATCGAGATGCCGACGGGGTGCGACGCACCGTCTTGGCCCTGCTCACGGAGCAAGTCCAGCAACCCGGCGACGGCCGCGTTCTCGTGCGTTGACGCGGGAAAGACCGTCGCGGCGATCGGCAGGCCGGTCACGTCCACCGCGATCGCCCGTTTCGCGCCCTTGACCCGGCCGAACGGGTCGCCCCGGTCATGGAACGTCGCACCACCATGCGAGCTTCCGCGGGCAAGATGTGTATCAATCGTGATCAGCGACGGTGTCGGTGCCGCCCGGTCCAGCACCGTCCGGGCGTGCGCGTGCAGTCCTGCCAGCACCCGCGCCCAGGTGCCGTTGACCGACCAGCGCCGAAAACTGCGACCATACCCGCGTCCACGGCCCGAACTCACCCGGCAGGTGTTGCCACTGACAGCTGGTATGCACCTGGTAGAGCAGCGCGTCGACGACTCGCCGCAGATCACCGTGTTTGCGGCCCGGCTTACCAGGACGCAGCAGCAACGGCTCGACCAGAACCCACTCGGCATCGGTCAGATCGCTCGGGTAGCGCAGGTTCATGGTTATCGATCGTGCGCACACCGCTTGGATAGAACACACCCAGTCAGATCAGGCCGGTCCGGATGCCGCGGGCCACCGCGTGCGCCCGGTTGTTGACCTGCAGGCGGGCCATCAGGTCGTAGATGATGTTCTTCACCGTGTGCTCGGAGCAGGACAGCTCGCGCGCGATGGCCGCGTTGGCGTGCCCGTCCGCGATCAGCCGGAGCACCAGCGCCTGCCGGGCGGTCAGCGACTCGACCGGATGCTCCGCCCCCGCGCCGTTCAGCAGCCGGATCAGCACCTGGTACGGCAGCTGCCCGTCGCCGTGGCTCGCCGAGTCCAGGGCGGCGGCGAGCTGTGCCGGGGTCACCCCGGTCAGCGGCAGCATCGCCCGGACCCCGGCCCGCACGGCGCGCCGCACGCCGGCCGGGTCGAACGTGTCCGCGAGCACGAGCAGGCGGAACTCCCCGGACCGGCACGCCTCGGGAACCGCGCCGAGCGCCTCGTCGAGGGTGCGCGCCGCCGCTACGACGACGGCCCGCGGCGGAATGTCGAGCGGCACCAGCAGGGCGCCCGTGCGCAGCAGCACGGTGACCAGCCCGGCCCGGATCCGGTTGTCCCGGGCGATCAGATGCGCGCGCGGCGGGCCCGCGTCGCCCCGGTTCGGTGCCTCGTTCGCCATCGCGGACCTCCTCGTGACCAGACCGGCTCAGCTCACGAGCCTGCCGAGCCCGGCCGGGCGGCGCATCGGGTCCGCCTGCCCGTATTCGCCCGGCGGCCCCCACCAGGGAATCGACCGGCGGGGGAGCGGCGCGCCGGGGCCGTCGGCCGTCGCCGTCCGGCCCGTGCGACCACCGGGTACGCAATTCCGGGTAGAGATCCCCCATGAGGTTTGGCGTCGCACCGGCCGGGCACCCTCCCGGTAGAGCCATCGAGCCGAGAGGGGGACCGGCATGGCCGACCGCGCCTTGAGTCATCTCGTCGGGCGGGCCTTCCTGCTGGGAGCGGCCTGCGGCGGCCGGAGCATGGCCGGCCCGGCGGCCGTCGCCCTCACCGCCGGCCCGGGACGTGCACGCCGGCTGATCGTGGCCGCGGCCGGTGCCGAACTCGTCGCCGACAAGCTCCCCGGCGTACCCAGCCGGCTGTCCCCGCCGGCGCTGGCCGGGCGCCTGGTGACGGCGGGTTCCTCCGCCGCCGCGCTGGCCCGCCGCAACGGCGCATCGGCGGCGCTGCCCGTTCTGGTCGCCGTGTCCGGGGCCTTGGCGGCCGGCGTGGCCGGCGCGCGCTGGCGGGCGTGGGCGGCCCGCGGCCCGCTGCCGCCGGTCGCCGCCGCGGTGCTCGAGGACCTCGCCGTCGTCGGCGCCGCGGCAGCCGCGGTCCGCCCATAGCACTCAGGCCGCGACCGCCTCCTCGATCTCCTCGAGCGCGGCGGCGTCCTCGCCCGCGCCGACGGCCGGCGCGGCCCGGCGGCGCTCGGCGAACGCCGCGGCGGCGATCAGCGCCAGGCCCGCGGCCAGCCAGCCGGTCAGCGTCAGCAGATGCCCGGCGAAGCCGGCGGCGCGGCCGAAGTAGAGCAGGCTGCGCACGCCCTCCACGAACCCGGCCCCGGTCCAGAACGAGTGCAGCCCGCCGAAGAACGCGTTCTGCAGCTCGGGGCGGAAGATGCCGCCGGACGAGGTGAAGTTGAGCATCACGAAGACGACCACCATGGCGAGCGTGGTCCAGCGTTTGAGGAACGTGTGCGCGCCGATGCCGATGGCCAGGATGCCGGCCGAGTAGAGCAGCGACATCGTCCACACCAGGGGGTACTGGTGGTCGACGACGTGGAACACCGGCCCGGCCAGCACGATGCCGACGGCGCTGACCGCCAGCGCGGTGGCCAGGCCGAGCAGCGCGCGGATCCACACCGCGAGGCCGGCTCCGGCGGCGCCGATCGCGGCGACGCTCGCGTACGAGCCGATGCTCAGCAGCACGAGGTAGAAGAAGATGCCCTGGCCGGTGGGGTCGCCGGGGGCCAGCGGGGTGAGGTTGGTGACGGCCAGCGCGCCGCCCTGTGCCGCGGCTACCTCGCGGAACAGCGACTCGGCCACCGACGCGGAGGTCTCGGAGTTCGCCTTGGCGACCAGGAGCTCGGGCCGGTGCGGGTCCGGCACGAACGCGCCGACGAGCGTGCGGTCGCGCAGCGCGTCCGCCGCGGCGTCGCGGGAGGCGACCGTGCGCACGTCGAACGCGTCGCCCGCCCGCTGCCCGATCTTGGCGGCGAGCGCCCGTGCGGGCTCGTCCGCGCCGACGACGGCCACGTTCAGGTGCCGGGGGTGCGGCTGGTCGAAGGCGCTCAGATAGGCCAGGCCCATGCCGAGGCACATCAGCAGCGGCGTCACCAGGTGCAGGGCGACGTGGCCGATGGCGTGCCACGGGCCGGAGGAGGGTTTGGTCATGTGCCGTTCCAGGAGGTGAGTTGGTAAATACAACCTACGGGAAGTTGTAGATTACAACCATGACTCGGGATGTGGTGATCGACACGATCCAGCGGGGGATCATGGCCATGGCGCGGCGCGCCCGCACCACCGCGGCCGACCTGCACCCCGCGCTGACGCTTGTCGACTTCAGCATGCTCGACCTGCTCGCCGAGCGGGACGGGTGCCGGGCCGTCGACCTGGCCGGCTACTTCCAGCTGGACAAGTCGACGGTGAGCCGTCAGGTGGCGGGGCTGAGCCAGGCCGGGCTGATCCACGTCGCGGCGGGCGCGGGCGGGCGCGGCCAGCTTTGGCGGCTCACGGCGGCCGGGCGCGAGGCCCTCGCGGGCGCACGCCGACGCCGGCTCGACGCCATGTCGGAGCGGTTCGCCGGCTGGTCCGACCGGGACGTCGAGCGGTTCGCCGATTACATCCGTCGATACAACGAAGGCGGCGACGACTTGTTCAAGACTTCTTGACATGTTGCCAATAAGGGCGCTCAATGGGAAACGCCGTTTCGGAGAGTGTTACAGCTGACCTAAGTGGAGGGTCCTGTGCGCCGAATCTTCGCCACCCTTGCCCTGTCCGTCTCCCTACTGGCCGTCGCCCCTTCGGGCGCGCAGGCCGCCGGCTGGACCGCGGTCCGCACGACGGTCGACGTCCCGTGCGCGGCCTTCACCTACCACCCGGCCGCCGACTGGTACTTCCCGTCGACCGCGAGCCCGCGGGCGCTGGTCTACCTGCAGCACGGCTTCTCCCGGTCGAACGGGAACATGCGGGACCTGGCCGAGCACTACGCGGCGGCCGGCTTCCTGGTGTTCGCGCCGACCCTGCCCTCGGCCGACATCTTCGGCTGCACGGTCAGCAATCTGGGCAACAACAACCCGTTCCTGAACAACGTCGCCGCCTGGCTCGGCACCGCGAGCAGCCCGGCCGGCAACCTGGCCAGGAGCCACGCGGCCGCGGCGGCCAAGGCCGGACGGGCGGGCCAGGCGCTGCCGGCGACCTACGTCATCGCGGGGCACTCGGCGGGCGGCGAGTCGGCGACCTACGTCGCCAACCGGCTGCGCACCGCGTACCCGGCCGCGTTCGCGCGGCTGGCCCTCGTGCAGCTGCTCGACCCGGTGAAGTCGCTCATCGGCAACAACGAGCCGGCGGCGCTGGCCGGGCTCGCCGGCACCACGCTGCCGATCCTGGCGATCTCGTCGCCGCCGTACCTGGGTAACAGCAACGCGAACGGGACGGTCGCGCTCACCGACGCGCTCGACCGGTCGTTCCTCGGCGTGCGGCTGACGACCGGCTGCCACTGCGACGCCGAGGGTGCGAGCACCGACGCGCTGTGCACGCTGGTCGACGGCACGCCGCAGGCCAAGAACATCACGGCGCTGCAGACGCTCGCCGTGGCGTGGGCGGCCGACGCGGCCGGCGGCACGACCACGGCGGCGTACTACCCGGGCGGCGGCTACTACCAGGGCCTGCTGACCACTGGCACTGTCGAGACGCTCAGCGGCACCTGAGCGGGGATGCCCGCCCTTCACCGTTGGAGGGCGGGCAGGGCCTCGTCCAGGCCGACGACGTCGGCGTACTTCGCGTTCAGGTCGAACAGGTTGTGCTCGTGCGGGCCGGCGTCGCGGTCCGCGCAGGCCTCCCGCACCACCATCGGGCGGAACCCGTGCTGCAGGGCGTCGAGCGCCGACGCGCGCACGCACCCGCTGGTCGAGTAGCCCCCGATGACCAGCGTGTCCACGCCGTGCGAGGCCAGCCAGGCGGCGAGCGACGTGCCGGCGAACGCGCTGGCGTAGTGCTTGACCACCACCAGCTCGCCCGGCAGGGGCTCCAGCGGAGGCGTGAACTGGCCGAGCGGGTTGCCGGCCGCGAAGACCTTGAGCGCCGGCACCTTGGCGGCGAACAGCGGCGCCTCGCCGCAGCTCTCGTCGGCGTAGCTGACCCGGGTCCAGACCACCGGTAGCGCGGCGGTGCGGGCCGTCTCGGCGAGCGCGGCCATGGCGTCGGCGGCGGCCCGGCCCGTGGACAGGAAGAGCGGCGAGCCCGGCGAGGTGTACGCCAGCGCGGCGTCGACCAGCAGCACGGCCGGGTGCGTTCCCCACCCGAGCCGCCGGGCGAAGCCGGCCGCCGCGTAGTCGTCGTCGAGAGTCGACAAGCTCAGATCACTCCCGCCGAGCGCAGCCGCGCACGCTCCTCGGCGGGCAGGCCGAGCAGGTCCCCGTACACGTAGTCGTTGCTGGCGCCCAGCGCCGGCCCGGCCCAGTTCACCGCGCCGGGCGTCGCGGACAGCCGCGGCGCGACGTTCTGCATCGGCACCGGGCCCAGGGTCGGGTGCTCGACCGTCACGACCGCCTCGCGGGCCCGCACGTGCGGGTCGGCCAGGATGTCGGCGGCCGTGTAGATGCCGCCGGCGGGCACCCCGCCGGAGTGCAGCAGCTCGAGCAGCTTGGCCGCCGGCAGCCCGGAGGTCCACTCCGCGACCAGGCCGTCGAGCTCGGCCTGGTGCTCGCCGCGCGCGCCGTGCGTGGCGTAGCGGGGGTCGTCGGCCAGCTCGGGCCGGCCCATCAGCGTCGCCAGGCGGCGGAAGACGGTGTCCTGGTTGGCGGCGATGAGCACGTCGGAGCCGTCCGCGGTGGGGTATCCGTTGCTGGGCGCCACGTTCGGCAGGATCGCGCCGGTGCGCTCGCGGCGGTACCCGGCGACCGCCCACTCCGGGATCAGCGACTCCGTCATCGCCAGGACGGCCTCGTAGATGGCAGAGTCGACGACCTGGCCGCGGCCGGTGCGCTCGCGCGCGTGCAGGGCGGCGAGGGTGCCGAACGCCGCGTAGGTGGCGGCGAGGGAGTCGCCGATCGAGATGCCGCTGCGCGACGGCGGCCGGTCCGGCTCGCCGGTGACGTAGCGCAGCCCGCCCATGGCCTCGCCGATCGAGCCGAAGCCGGCGCGCGGCGCGTACGGCCCGGTCTGGCCGTAGCCGGTGACCCGCACCAGGATGAGCCGGGGGTTGAGCTCCGACAGGGTCTCGTAGGACAGGCCCCACCGCTCCAGCGTGCCGGGGCGGAAGTTCTCCAGCAGCACGTCCGACTCGGCGACCAGGCGGCGCACCAGGTCCTGGCCCTCGCTGGTGCGCAGGTTGCAGGTCACCGACTTCTTGTTGCGCGCGACCACCGGCCACCACAGCGACTGGCCGTGCGGCTTCTCCCGGCCCCACTGGCGCATCGGGTCGCCCTTGCCGGGCTCCTCCAGCTTGATCACCTCGGCGCCGAAGTCGCCGAGCAGCTGTCCGCAGAACGGCCCGGCCAGCAGCGTTCCGGTTTCGATGACCCGGATGTCGGTCAGGGGAGCTGTCACGCGGCTAGCCTAGCTAGAGGAAACAATGTTTCGCTAGTCGGAACAGAGGAGGGTGGCGGGTGGAAATCGTCGAGGTCGGCCCGCGCGACGGCCTGCAGAATGAGAAGCGAGTCCTGCCCACCGGGACCAAGGTGGAGTACGTGCGCCGGGCGGTCGCCGCCGGGCTGCGCCGCCTCGAGGTGGCCGCGTTCGCCCGGCCCGACCGGGTGCCGCAGCTCGCCGACGCCGAGGACGTGCTGCGCGGCGTCCCGCGCGGCGCGGGGGTCCGCTACGTCGCGCTGGTGCTCAACGGCCGCGGCCTCGACCGCGTCCTCGCACTGGAGCCGGGCCACCGCCCGGACGAGATCAACTTCGTGGTGGTGGCGACCGACGAGTTCGCCCGGCGCAACCAGGGCATGACCACGATGGCGTCGCTGGACGGCTTCCGGTCGGTGGCGCAGCGGGCGCGGGCGGCGGGCATCCGCGTCACCCTCACCGTCGCGGCCGCCTTCGGTTGCCCGTTCACCGGCGAGGTCCGCCCCGACCGGGTGCGGGAGATAATCGCGAACGCGGGCCCGATGGACGAGCTGTGCCTGGCCGACACGATCGGCGTCGGCGTGCCGGCGCAGGTCGGCGAGCTGGCGGCCGCCGCCCGCGAGGTCGTCGACGTGCCGCTGCGCGCCCACTTCCACAACACCCGCAACACCGGGTACGCCAACGCGATAGCCGCGGCGAACCTGGGCTTCGCGGCGCTCGACGCGAGCCTCGGCGGGATCGGCGGCTGCCCGTTCGCGCCGGCGGCGACCGGCAACATCGCCACCGAGGACCTCGCCTACCTGCTCGGCCGCTCCGGCCTGGCGACCGGCGTCGCGGTGCCGCACGCCGCCGCGACCGGCACCTGGATCGGCGCCGAGCTGGGCCTTGACGCGGTGCCCGCCCAGCTGGGCCGGGCCGGCGACTTCCCCGGCTGAGCCGCCCTTGCGCAGGAATGGAAACGGTGTTTCCATTCTGGCATGTTGCGGTCCGGTGGCGCCGATCTCACGATCGCGGGTGGAGTGCGGGAATTCGGCCGGGCGACCCCGGCCGCGATCGCGGTGCGCGACGGCGACCGCGAGCTGACCTACGCGGCGCTCCACGAGCGCTCGTCGCGGCTGGCCAACGCGCTGCTCGCGGCCGGGCTCGGCACCGGCGACCGGGTCGGGCTGCTCTGCGGCAACCGCCTGGAATACCCGGAGATCGCCGCCGGCATCGCCAAGGCCGGCCTCGTGCTGGTCCCGGTCAACCCGCGGCTGACCGCGCCGGAGGCCGCCTTCATCCTGGGCCACTCGGGCGCCCGGCTGCTGATCGCGGACCCCGCGCTCGCCGTGCCCGAGGCGGCGGTGCGCGTCGTCGGCATCGGCGGCGAGTACGAGCGGTGGATCGCCGCGGCGCCGGCCCGCGACCCCGAGGTGCCGGTCGACGAGCGCGACCCGTTCTGCATCGCCTACACGGCCGGCACCACCGGCGACCCCAAGGGCGTGCTCATCTCGCACCGCTCCCGCTGCCTGACCTTCTACGCCACCGCGCTGGAGTGGGGGCTCGGCCCCGGCCGCCGCACGATCGCGGTCGCGCCGATGTACCACGGCGCCGGCTTCGCGTTCGCTTACGCGGCCGTCTACTGTGGCGCCACGGTCAGCATGCTGCGCTCGTTCGACCCCGGCGCGCTGCTCGACCTGATCGACCGCGAGCGGGCGCAGTCGGTCTTCCTGGTGCCGACGCACGCGCAGCTGATCCGCGAGGCGGTCGGCACCGTCCCGGCCCTGCCGTCGCTGGACACCCTCTACTTCAACGCCGCCGCCCTGCCCAAGGTCCTCAAGGAGTGGGTGTTCGAGGCCTTCCCCGGGGCCGGGGTGCACGAGCTGTACGGGTCGACCGAGGCGGGAGTGGTGACGAACCTGCGGCCGCCGGACGCCCGGCGCAAGGCCGGCACGGTCGGCCACCCCTGGTTCGCCACCCAGGTGCGCATCGTCGGCCCGGACGGCCTGCCCGTCGCGCCGGGCACGCCGGGCGAGCTGTACAGCCGCTCGCCGTACCTGATGAACGGCTATCACGGGAACCCGGCGGCGACCGCGGCCTGCACGACCGACGACGGCTTCCTCACCTCGGGCGACATCGTCGTCGCCGACGAGGAGGGCTTCATCTCGATCGTCGACCGGGCGAAGGACGTGATCATCACGGGCGGGGTGAACGTCTACCCGCGCGACGTCGAGGAGGTGCTGCTCACCCACGACGCCGTGGCCGAGGCCGCCGTGGTCGGCGAGCCGGACGGCCGCTGGGGCGAGCGGGTGGTGGCCTACCTGGTCTGCCGTCGCGCGGTCGAGGCGCCCGCGCTGGACGCGCACCTGCGGCAGCGGCTGGCCGGCTACAAGGTGCCGAAGGAGTTCAAGGTCGTCGCGGCGCTGCCCCGCAACGCCGCCGGCAAGGTGTTGAAACGCGAGCTGAGGAGTACGCCGTGAGGGCACACGTGGAACTCATCCACGAGGACGACTACATCTTCCACGCCGGCGAGCTGCCGTACGGGGAGGGCAGGATCCTGGAGCGGCGGCTGTCGGTCGACGAGGAGGACGGCTCCTCCTCGCTCGCGCTGCACGCCACCGCCGACTGGGGGCGCTCGGCCGGCGTGCCGCACGCCGACACCGAGTTCTACGTGGTCTCGGGCTCGCTGTCCTACGGCGGGCGCGAGCTCGGCCCGGGCGGCTACCTGCAGGTGCCGCGCGGCGTCCCGATGGACTGGCTGAAGATCCACGAGGGTGCGCACGTGCTGCACTGGCGCGAGTACGGCGACTGCGGCTTCGACCCGGCCACCAACCTGGGCGAGGCGACCCGGCAGGCGGACGCCGACGGCGAAGTCACCGTCGTCGACGCGAATGCGCAGGAGTGGGTGGCCGCGCCGACCGTCGGCCCGCTCACCCCGCTCTACATCAAGCTGCTGCACCGAGACCCGAAGACCGGCTTCTACACCCGGCTGATCCGGGCGCCGAAGGGCTGGAGCGACCACCGCCTCGCGCACCACCCGTGCTACGAGGAGTTCTATACGCTCAGCGGAAAGATGGCGTACAACTTCGGCGACATCGACGAGGGCACCTACTGCTTCCGCCCGGCCGGCGTGAAGCACGGCCACTTCGTCGCCGAGACCGACATCGACTGGATCATCCGCTCCGACGGCGAGCTGATCAACTGGTACACCACCGACGAGTGGGTCAAGTGGGGCGGCACCGCCGAGAACTACGAGCACGGCCACGCCCCGGTCATCTCGACGCTGCCGGTGCGCTCCCGCTCCCGCGGCGAATGGTCCGGCGACGGCATGTGAGCGCGGCCAGAGCGCCGGGGGCCGCGGCCCCCGGCGTTTCAGCGCGCCACGAACGCTCCGCGCGGGGCTCCGGTCACCACCCCGTTCGCGTACGCGACCCGGCCGCGCAGCACCGTCGCGACGGGCCAGCCGCGCACCTTGTGCCCCTCGAACGGGCAGTGGTCCTGCCCCGAGAGCAGCAGCTCGGCCGTGACCTCCCGCTCCAGGTCGGGGTCGACCACGGTCAGGTCGGCGTCGTAGCCGACCAGCAAATTGCCCTTGCGCCCGTCCAGGCCGTACGCGCGGGCCGGGTTGCCGGCCGCGAGCTCGGCGACCCGGGCCGGTGTCAGGCCGCGCTTGTGCATCCCCTCGCTGATCAGGATGGGGTAGAGCAGCGCGGTGCCGCCGAAGCCGGGCAGGGCCGGCCAGAGCGCGTCGCCCTTGTTCTCCTCGAGGCAGCAGGCGTGGTCGGAGGCGACCCAGTCGATCGAGCCGTCGAGCACGCCGGCCCAGAGCGCCTCGGTGTCGGCCGCCGACCGGATCGGCGGGTTCACCTTGCCGCCCAGGCCGCCCCGGGCGTCGAGCTCGTCGTGGGTGAGGCAGAGGTGGTGCAGCGTCACCTCGAGGCGCATGTCGGTGCCGGGCATCGCGGCCCGGGCCTCCCGCGCCGCGGCCAGGGCCTCGCCGGAGGAGAGGTGCAGCAGGTTGACCGGGCAGCCGGTGTGCCGGGCCAGGGTGGTGGCCTCGCCGATCGCCACCCGCTCGGTCAGCGGGGGCCGCGCGTCCGAGTACGCCCGCAGCGTCTGCGGGTCGCCCGCCGCCCGTACCCGATCGATGAAGAGCCGCATCAGCTCGGCCTGCTCGCAGTGCAGCGACAGGGAGATCCGCCGGTCGCCGGAGGTGTTCGCCGCCGCGACCGCCTCCATGAGCTGGTAGAGGTGGCCCAGGTCGTACTCGTCGCTCATGGTGAACGCCTTGGCGTCGCGCGAGTCCGCGGCGAGGTTGAATCCCTTGTAGAACATGTAGTACTTGAAGCTCGACACGCCGTGCCCGTCGACCAGGGCGGGCACCTCGCGCACCTGGGCGGTGTCCATCGGCGCGAGGTGGAAGCCGTAGTCGGTCCACGCGTGGCCGGCCACCGCGCCGAGCACCTCGGGCAGGATCTCGCCGTACGGCCCGGTCTTGTCGAGGTAGTGCTGGCCGGTGCGGAAGTAGGAGAGCACCGTGGTGGCGCCGCCGACCAGCGACGAGCGGGTCTCCTGCGCCGCGTCCACCTCCAGCGGGCGGTAGATGCCGAGGTGGAAGTGCGCGTCGACGGCGCCGGGGAAGACCAGCCTGCCGGCGGCGTCGAGCACCTCGTCGCCCTCGGCGGCCGGGATGTCGTCGGCGATCGCGGCCACCCTTCCGTCCCGGGTGGCGAGGTCCGCGCGGACCGTGCCGAGGTAGGGCAGCACCAGCGTGCCGCCGCGGACCACCAGTTCGTAACGGCTCATGCCTCGACGACCTCCCTCTGCGTTTCGCACACTGTAACGAGGTTTCCTTCACCGGAACAGGGCGTTAGGGTGTGCCATGCCCGCCTCTCCGCTGGACGGCGTCCGCGTCGTCGACGCGTCCACCCTGTTCGCCGGCCCGCTCGCCGCCACCGTGCTGGGCGACTACGGCGCCGACGTGGTCAAGGTCGAGCACCCCGGCAAGGGCGACCCCGCCCGCGGGCACGGCCCGGCCAAGGACGGCGTGCCGCTGTGGTGGACCATGCTCGGCCGCAACAAGCGGACCGTCAGCCTCCACCTCGGCAAGCCGGCCGGCGCGGCGGTCGCCCGGCGGCTGCTCGCCGGCGCCGACGTGCTGATCGAGAACTTCCGCCCCGGCACCCTCGAGCGCTGGGGCCTCGGCCCCGACGTGCTGCACCGCGACAACCCCGGCCTGGTCATCGCCCGGGTCACCACGTACGGCCAGACCGGGCCGTACGCCGGCCGGCCCGGCTTCGGCACGCTCGCCGAGGCGATGAGCGGCTTCGCGGCGATCACCGGCCCGGCCGACGGCCCGCCGACGCTGCCGCCGTTCGGCCTCGCCGACGGCATCGCCGCGCTCACCTGCGCGCAGGCCGTGCTGACCGCGCTGTACCACCGCGACGTGCACGGCGGCGGCGGTCAGGTGATCGACCTGGCCATCGTCGAGCCGATGCTCACCGTGCTGGGCATGCAGGCGATGGTCTACGACCAGCTCGGCATCGTGCAGGGGCGGACCGGGAACAGGTCGGTCAACAACGCGCCGCGCAACACCTACCGGACCCTCGACGGGCAGTGGGTGGCGATCTCGACCAGCGCGCAGGCCGTCGCCGAGCGGGTCATGCGGCTGGTCGGGCGCCCCGAGCTGATCGACGAGCCGTGGTTCGCCACCGGGGTCGGGCGGGCCGGGCACGCCGACGAGCTGGACGAGGCGGTTGGCTCCTGGATTGCCCGACGGGACCTGGCGAGCGTGCGGGCGGCGTTCGACGAGGCGCAGGCCGCGGTCGCGCCGGTCTACGACATCGCCGGCGTCTTCGCCGACCCGCAGTTCGCCGCGCGGGACTCGGTGACCACGGCCGACGACCCGACGCTCGGGCCGGTGCGGATGCCCGGCCCGCTGTACCGCCTGTCGCGCACGCCCGGCCGGATCGCCTGGACCGGCCGCGAGCTCGGCGCGAACACCGACGAGGTGCTCGCCGGACTCGGCTACGACGAGGACGAGCGGGCCGCACTGCGGGCCGAGGGAGTCATCTGAATGAAGGTTTTCGATCTGGCCCAGCCGATGCGGCGGGGCATGCCGCAGTCGCCGAACCATCCGGCGTACACGCACGCGCTGGTGCGCCGGCACGGCGACCAGGTGCGCGCGGGCGGCGGCTCGGCGGCCAACGACATCCTGGTCACCGGCACGCACGTCGGCACGCACATCGACGCGCTCGCGCACGTGTCGCAGGACGGCCTGCTGCACGGCGGGGTCGAGGCGGCCTCCGTCCAGTCCGACGCGGGGTTCTCCCGCCTCGGCATCGACGAGTTCCCGCCGTTCGTCGGCCGGGGGGTCTTTCTCGACGTTGCGGCGCTGCACGGCGTACCGGTGCTGCCGCCCGGCTATGCGGTCACCGCGGCCGACCTGTCCGCCGCGGCCGGGGAGCTCGAGATCCGGCCCGGCGACGCGGTCCTGGTCGGCACCGGATGGTCGCGGCTCTTCGCCGACGGCGCCGCCTTCCTGGGTGCCGGGTCGGGGGTGCCGGGCGTCGGCGAGGACGCGGCGCGCTGGCTGGTCGAGCGCGGCGTCGCGGTCACCGGCGGAGAGACCATCGCGTACGAGGCGATCGCGCCCGGAGCGGGGCACGCGAGCCTGCCGGTGCACCGGATCCTGCTGGTCGAGGCCGGGATCAACATCGTCGAGACGATGCTGCTCGCCGGGCTCGCCGACGCCGGGGTGACCGAGTTCCAGCTGATCCTCGCCCCGCTCAAGCTCGTCGGCGCGACCGGCTCGCCGGTCCGGCCCCTCGCAGTGATCCCGTGACCGCCACGCTCGCCGCCCGGCTCGGCGAGTTCGCGGCGGGGGTCGAGCCGCCCGCAGAGGTCCGGGCCGACGTGCCGGGGCGTGTCCTCGACACGTTCGGCAACGCCCTCGCCGCGTACGCCGAGCCGGACGCCGACGCCGCGCGGGCGGCCCTCGCGACCATGACGCGCTGGGGCGGCGTGCCCGAGTCGACCGCGATCGGCTCCGGCGCCCGGCTGCCGGCGCCCTCGGCGGCGCTGGTCAACGGCGTGCTCGCGCACTCGCTCGACTACGACGACACGCACCTGCCGTCGGTGCTGCACCCGAGCGCGTCGGTGGTGCCGGCCGCGCTCGCCGCGGCCGAGGCGGGCGCGCCCGGCGACCTGATCGCCGCGATCGCCGCCGGGATCGAGGTGACCAACCGGCTCGGCATGGCCGGGCTGGACCCGGACACCGGGGCGAACCTGTTCTTCGAGCGCGGCCAGCACGCCACCTCGATCTGCGGCACGATCGGCGCGGCCGTCGCCGTCGCCCGCCTGTACGGCCTGCCGCCGGGTGGGATCGCCGACGCCATCGGGATCGCGGCCTCGATGGGCGCCGGGGTGCTCGAGGCCAACCGCACCGGCGGCTCGGTCAAGCGGGCGCACTGCGGCTGGGCGGCGCACGCCGGGGTGGTGGCGGCGACCCTGGCGGCCGACGGGCTCACCGGGCCGCCGACGGTCCTGGAGGGACGCTTCGGCTTCTTCGCGGCGCACACCGGCGTCTTCGGCGCCGACGCCGTGACCGACGGGCTGGGCCAGCGGTGGGAGCTGCTGCGGACGGTCTTCAAGCCGTACCCGGCCAACCACTTCACCCACCCGGGCATCGACTGCGCACTCGCGCTGCGCGCCCAGGGCCTGCGGGCGTCCGATGTGGAGGGCATCGAGCTCGGAGTCGCCGAACCCGTGCTGCGCACGATCGCGGAGCCGACCGTGGAGAAGGCCCGCCCGCGCAGCGGCTACCACGCGAAGTTCTCCGGGCCGTACACGAT
Organism: Actinoplanes sp. NPDC049668; assembly: GCF_044465445.1. Lineage (NCBI taxonomy): Bacteria > Bacillati > Actinomycetota > Actinomycetes > Micromonosporales > Micromonosporaceae > Actinoplanes > Actinoplanes sp. NPDC049668. Next base: position 946,024 of record NZ_JBITLR010000002.1, on the reverse strand, counting down.
CGCCGTCGCGCTGACCGGCGGCGGCGGGCTCGGCGTCGGCCTGGACGACTTCGCGGTGCTCGATCCCGTGCGCCTCGACCTGGCCGCCCGGGTGCGCGTGCACGCCGACGCCGCGGCCACCGAGGCGTTCCCGCGCGCGTTCGCGGCCGTGCTGCGCGTGCACACCCGCGACGGACGCGAGCTGTGCCACCGGGTCGCGGGCTCGCGCGGCGGGCCCGAGAACCCGCTCACCGCCGCGGAGGTCGCCGCCAAGTTCGCGGCCAACGCGTCGCGGGCGCTGAGCGCCGAGCGGGTCGCCGCGCTCGCGGCCGCCGCCGGCCGGCTGGCGGACGGCGGAGCGGTCTCGGACCTCTTCGCGGCCTGACCCGTTATGGGAAACGGTGTATCGCAGGGCGAGATACGGCCGTCCGGAGGCTTGACACGGCAGGTGGGCCGGACTTTATTGAAACCACGCTGATGGAAAACGCCGTTTCCTCTATGGAAACAGGGGGAGGCCGGATGCGTACCGCGCGCCAGCGCACCGGTCGCGGCACGCTCGGCGGCCGGTGCTCCCACCTGAGAGAGGGGACGCGGCAACACATGAAACAGTCCGCACGCAGGGCAATGACGGCTGCGGTGGCGGCGCTCGCCGCCGTCGCGGCCGGGGCGGCACCGGCCGCCGCATACGGGCCGGCCGCCAACTCCCTCGGTTGCCGGCTCTACTTCGGCAACACCGGCACCGGCAGCTCGCCGACGACGTGGAACGACACCTTCACGCTGAACCAGACGCCGGCCTCGCCGACGCCGGGCCAGACCGTGACCGTGACGTTCACCGCCGTCGCCGGGCCGAACAACGGCCCGGTCCCGCTGGTTCCGGGCGACGTGCCGGTCAAGGTCACCGTCAAGATCGCCGGTAACCAGACCGGGACGCTCGTCCTCAACCAGGCGACCTACCCGGCGGTGGCCACGGCTCCGGACGCACCGCTCGGGCCGATCAGCGCCACCGGCACGTTCGTCGCCGGCGCGGCCGGCGCGGGCACCCTCACCGTCGCCCAGGTCAACTTCGCCAACACGTCCGCGGCGACCTACTGCTCCAACGCCGGGGACCGCGACCACAAGGCCGCACCGCAGGACACCACGATCGTGCAGGGCTTCTCCGTCTTCGACGGCGGCGCGACGATCACCTCGGTCACCGGCCAGACGGTCACCGGTCACGCCCGGGCCGGCAACACCGTCAACTACTCGGTCACCGGGTTCGCACCCTCGGCGGCGCTGACGTCGTCGCTGAGGGACGGCACCGGTGGCGGTACGGGGCAGGGCAGCGGCACGGGCACGACCGACGCCACCGGCGCGGGCACCGGGTCGATCGCCGTGCCGACCGGGGCGACGGCCGGCAGCCGGTCGGTGGCCATCACCGACGGCACCAACACGGTGACCGTGCCGATCACCATCCTCGGCAGCCCGACGATCTCGATCACCCCGACCGGCGGCGGGATCGGCACGGCCGTCACCGTGACGGGCACCAACTGGAACCCCGGCAGCACCGTCACGGTGCGCGGCTACAAGCCGCTCACCGGAGCTCCGCCGCCGCCGGCCAGCGCCGACCCGGCGGTCACCGCCACCGCGTCGGGCACCGGCGGGCTCACCGCCGCGTTCACGGTCAACGACCCGGCCACCGCGTACCTGGGCGCACAGGCCGCGAGCCTGTTCGCCACGGCCGTCTGGACCGCCTCGGCGGACTCCTGTGTGGCCGGGGCGGGGAGCTGCGCGCTGTCCTACACCCTGTCCGAGACGGTCACGGCGGGCTCGCTCGCCATGTCGCGCGGCGCCGGCACCAGCTCGATCACGCTCGGGGGCGTCACGCTCAACGGCTCCGCGCAGTCGGCGACCGGCAACCTGCCGGCGATCAACGTGACCGACCACCGGGGCAGCACCTTCGGCTGGAGCCTCACCGCCGCGGTCACCGACTTCAGCGGTGTCCCGGCCGGCTCGATCCCGAAGTCGGCGCTGACCTGGACGCCGGCCTGCGTCGCGCACACCGGGGCGACCAACGCGGTCACCGCGGTGGCCGGCGCCGCCGGGGCGGCCGACACCGCGACGCTCTGCTCGGCGCCGGCCTCGGCGTCCGGCACGGGCGGCTCGTTCGACGCGTCGGCCGGCCTGGCCCTCGCGGTGCCCGCGAACCAGCTCGCGGGCGCGTACTCGGCGACGCTCACGGTCACATTGAGCTGAGCCACGGCAGTCGGGTGGGGACGGTCCGCCAACCGTCCCCACCCACCACCGGCAGCAACGGAAGGGGCCCGGGCATGCGGTTACGCGCGATCGCCGCCGCCGGCATCGTCGCGGCGCTGGCCTGGCCGGCCGCGCCGGCGTCCGCCGCCGGTAACGGGGAGTGGGCCGTCACGCCCACCCCGGCGGCCAAGGCCGGGCCGACCCCGCGGGTCTACTTCTTCCTCGACGCGAGCGCGGGCCAGACCGTCAAGGAGTCGGTGCGCGTCGTCAACCTCGGCAAGTCGCCCAAGTCGTTCCTGCTCTACGGCGCCGACGCGTACAACACCGCCCGGGACGGCGGCTTCGCCATGCGTACCAGCGCCGAGCCGCAGAAGGACGTCGGCGCCTGGGTCAAGGCTGCGGTCGCGCGGGTGACGGTGCCCGGCGGCGCGCAGGCCGACGTCCCGTTCACCATCGCCGTGCCGCGGAACGCGACGCCCGGCGACCACGTCGGCGGCATCGTCGCGATGGAGACCGAAGCCGGCGTCACCACCGGGGCCGACGGCGCGACGGTGCGGATCCAGCGGGCCGTCGCCGCCCGGGTCTACCTGCGGGTGGCCGGCACCGTCGTGCCCGGCCTCGCCGTGCCGTCGGTGCGGCTGAACCTCGCCGCGCCGCTGCTGCCGCACGCCGCCGACGGCGAGCTCACCTACCAGGTTGCCAACGTCGGCAACGCGCACCTGGTGCCGACGGCGACGGTCCGCGCGACCGGCCTGTTCGGCCACCGGGTGACGATGACCGGCTCGTCGCCGTCCGGGGACTTCGTGCCCGGCGCGACCGGCACGTTCAGCATGCGGGCGCGCGGCGCCTGGCCCGTCGACATCGTCACCGCGTCGGTGGTCGTGCGCGCCGACGGCGGCGTCTACGCCAAGCGCACCGACCGCGCCCTCGTCCTGTCCTGGACCGCCCTCGCCGTCCCGATTGCCGCCGCCGCGGCCGCCTGGTGGGTCCTGAGCCGCCGCCGGCGCAGCCGAACCCTGCGGGCGCGGGGCCCGGTGACCGGATGAGAAGGGTCGCGATCCTGGCGGCCGTCCTGCTCGTCGCCGCGCCGGCGACGCCGGCCTGGGCCGGGAGCCCGAACGCCCGGCTCTCCACCGACCGGGCCCGGACCGGCGACACCGTCCGGGTCACCGGGTCCGGCTGGCCCGCCGGGCAGCTCGTCCAGGCCGTCACCTGCGGCGAGGGCGGGCTCACCGGCTCGGTCGCCTGCGACAACCGCGGCGCGCTGGCGACACCCGTACGCCCCGACGGCACCTTCCGCATCGACCTGCAGGTCGGCGACCCGCCCCGGGCCTGCCCGTGCGTCGTGCACCTCGGACTCGTGCAGGGCGCCGACGACTCGGTGGTGAACCTGCCGCTGGCCGTCACCGGGCACGCCTCAGGCCCGCTGCCGAAGACCGCGGCGCCGCCGCACGTGCTCACGCTCCAGGAGGCGCGGCTCTCCGGCGGGTCCCTGCTCGCCTGGTTCGGCTGGCCCGACCACCTGAAGCTGACCTACACCGTGCGCAACCCGTCCACCGCGACGCTGACCAGCGCCACGCTCAGCGCGCGGATGGCCGGCAACGGCAACGACGACATCTTCTACCAGGCGCCGGTCGGCAGCCTCGGGCCCGGGCAGAGCCGCACCTTCGTCGTGCCGGTCGAGATCCCCCCGCTCGCGTTCGGCAGGTACGCGATGGGCGTCGACGTCGGCGGCCTCGCCGTCGGCCGCGCGCATCACCAGGCGTACCCCTGGGGCCTTTTCCTGCTCAACGCGGCCGGCCTGCTGCTGATCGCCTGGGGTGTGCTGCGGCGGCTGCGCAGGCGGCGCCGGTTCGCCGAGCTGAGCGCGGCCGACGCCGTGCTGCCGGCGGTCGTGCGGCTCGGCGGTCTCGGCGCGTTCCTGGTCTTCGACGACGCGCCGATGGCGGGCCGGCTGCGGCGCCACGCCGGCGGAATGCTCAGCACCGAGGGGCTGCGCACGCTGATCGGCGCGGGCGGCGGGCCGGGGCGCGGCGACTCCGTGCTCGACCTCGACGCGCTCGGGCACGTGCTGGCCCGCCGGTACCCGCCCGGCCCGACGCTGCGGGACACCCTGCTCGAGGAGGAGAGCCCATGACATCGCTGCCGATTCGCGCGGGCGCGGTATTGGTGGCGTGCGTGCTCGCGTACACCAGCTGCGGTGCCCTGATGCCGGGTGCCGCTGGGCCGGAGGCAGTCACCGGCAGCGGGCCGGGTGTCACCGACGACGCGGTGAAGGTCGTCTTCATCGGCACCGACCTGTCCAAGACCGCCTCGCTCACCGGCTTCAAGGACCCCGACGTCGGCGACCCGGAGAAGCAGGTCGCGGCGCTGGCGTCTTACATCAACGCGCACGGCGGCGTCGCCGGGCGCAGGCTCGACGCGGTCTTCGAGAACTACGAGGCGAGCAACGACTCACCGGCCGCCGAGACCACGCTGTGCAACAAGATCACCCAGGACGACCGGGCGTTCGCCGTGGTGCTCACCGGGCAGCTGCAGCCCAACGCCCGGCCCTGCTACGCGCAGCGCCGCACGCTCATGCTCGACGCCACCCTGATCGCCGACGACAAGGGCACGTTCGCCGCGCTCGCCCCGTACCTCTGGACCGGCTCCTTCCCCGAGTACGACGCGTTCGCGACCTCGTTCCTGGCCGTGCTCGGCCGGGAGAAGTTCTTCGACGGCCGCAAGGCGGCCGGCATCGTCGCCGCCGACAGCCCCGCCAACCGGGCCGTCTACGACGGCATCGTCGCGCCGGCCCTGGCCGAGCTCGGCGTCGCCGGGACCGTCGGCTGGGTCGACACCACCGACCTGGGCACCCTCAACACCGGGCTCAACCAGGCCGCCGTCAACTTCCGCGGCAAGCGCATCGACCGGGTGTTCTTCCTCGGCGGCGCCCGGATCGCGCCGTTCTTCATGACCACCGCCGCCGCGCAGAACTTCACCGCCCGCTACGGCGTCTCCACCTTCGACAACCCGACCTTCATGGTCGCCAACCCCGGCACCATCCCGCCGGCCGCGCTCAAGGGGATGGTCGGCATCGGCTTCGCGCCCGCCCTCGACGTGCCCGACAGCCGGCTGGCCTTCCCCGGCACCGACGCCGAACGCAACTGCCAGGGCATCTTCGCCGCCGCCGGGATCGACTTCCGGCGCCGGGAGAACGCCCGGGTCGCGTTCGGCTACTGCGACGCGGCCCTGCTGCTGCAGGCCGCCGCCAAAGACATCGGACCGGACCTCAACGCCGCGGCCTGGGGCAGCGCCGCGCAGGCCCTCGGCACCGGCTTCGCGACGGCGATCGGCTTCGGCGGAAAGCTCGGACCCGGCCTGTACGCCGCCGGCAGCGGCTACCGGGTCCTGCGGTACGACGACGCCTGCCCCTGCTTCACCTACACCGGCGAGGTGGCCGATGTCGGTGCTTGAGGTGACCGGCCTCTCCGGCGGGTACGGCGCGATCCAGGTGCTGTTCGGCGTCGACCTGGCCGTCGCCGCCGGCGAGACCGTCGCGCTGTGCGGACCCAACGGCGTCGGCAAGTCCACGCTGGTCCGCATGGTCGCCGGACTCAACCGCCCGTCCGCCGGGCGGGTCGCCCTGGGCGGCGCGGACATCACCGCCGTGCCCGGGCCGCGGCGGGTACGGCTCGGCCTGTCCACCGTCATCGGGCAGCAGGCGTTCGGCACCCTGTCGGTGCGGGACAACCTGCGGATGCACGCGTACCCGAACGGCCGGGACGACGAGCCGCGGGAGGCCGCGGTCGACGGCGCGCTGGCCGTCTTCCCGCGCCTCGCCGCCCGCGCCGAACAGCCGGCCTCGACGCTGTCCGGCGGCGAGCGGCAGATGCTGGTGCTCGCCAAGACGCTGATCCAGCGGCCCGCCGCGCTGGTCATCGACGAGTTCTCGCTGGGGCTCGCGCCGGTGGTCGTCGGCGGCCTGCTCGAGCTCGTCCGGCGGCTGGCCGCGGTCGGCGTGGCGACCCTGCTCATCGAGCAGTCCGTGAACGTGGCGATGTCGGTCGCCGACCGGCTCCTCTTCATGGAGCACGGCACCATAATCGCCGCGCACACTCCGGCCGAACTCCGCGCCTCACCCGACCTCGCCCGCCGCCTCGTGCTGGGCGGTCACGCCGCATGACCTTCGCCGGCTTCGACTTCGGGCCCGACCGGATCGCCGTCGGGCTGTTCACCGGGCTGACCTACGGGCTGCTCGCGATCGGGCTGGTGCTCGTCTACCGGTCCAGCCGCTTCGTCAACTTCGCGCACGGCGCCATCGGCGTCTTCGGCGCGGCGGTCCTCGCCCGCCTCGCCGGCGCCGTCGGCTACTGGGCGGCGCTGCCCGTCGCGATCGCGGCCGCCGCCGCCCTCGGCGCGCTCACCGAGGCGACGGTCGTGCGCCGCCTGCACCGCCGTCCGCGCGTCATCGGCATGATCGCCACCCTCGGCCTGGCCCAGTTCATCCTGGTGCTGGCGCTGGTCGTCGACCGCTCCAGCTTCAGCGGCGCCACCTTCCCGAAGCCGCCCGGCCTCCCGTCGTTCCACATCGGCACCACGGTCATCGGCCCGTCCCTGACCGCGATGCTGCTGCTCACCCCGGTGCTGCTCGCCGCGCTCGCCTGGTTCCTGCGCCGCACCCGCTTCGGCATCGGCATCCGCGCCGCCGCCGACCACCCCGACGCGGCGACGGTCAACGGGGTCGCCGCGCCCCGCATGGCGAGCCTCGCCTGGGGCATCGCCGGCGCGGTCGCCGCGTTCTCCGCCATCCTGCTCACCCCGACCCAGGGCGTGCAGTCCATCGACTCGCTCGGCCCGGAGCTGCTGCTGCGCGGCCTGGCCGGCGCGGTCATCGCCCGGATGGCGTCGCTGCCGATCGCGTTCGCCGCGTCGCTCGGCGTCGGCGTCCTCGAGCAGATCCTGCTCTCCGGCCAGACCGCCGGCTTCGTCGACGTGGTGCTCGGCCTGGCCATCCTCGTCGCGCTGCTGCGCCAGAGACCGTCCGGGCGCCGCGACGCCGACCCGCCGCCGTGGCGGCGACCCGCCGGCGGCCCGGACCCGCTGGCCCGCGCCGGCCTCGGCGTGCTGCTCGCGGTCGGCGTGCTTCTCGCGTACGCGGTGAGCAACGCGACCGCCTCGATCCTCACCGAGGTGTGCGGCTACGCCCTGGTCGGCCTCTCGGTGATCCTGGTGACCGGCGTGGCCGGCGAGCTGTCGCTGGGCCAGTTCGCGTTCGCCGGCATCGCCGCCGCGGTCTCGGTCCGGGTCGCCTCGGCCACCGGCAACATGTTCCTGGGAGTGCTGGCCGGCTGCGCGGCGGGCGCGTTCTCGGCGGCCGTCGTCGGCCTGCCCGCGCTGCGGCTGCGCGGTGTCGCGCTCGGCGTGACCACGCTCGCGTTCGCGCTCGCCACCAGCGGCTGGCTGCTGCGCCAGCCGTGGCTGCTCGGCGACGGCCTCACCACGCCCTACCCGGTCTGGGACGGTTACGTGGTCAGCGTCGCCACCGACTACTACCTGTTCGCGCTGATGCTGCTGGTCATCGGCTGGTGGGTGACCTCGCGCCTGCGGGCCGGCGGCTTCGGCCGGCTGCTCCTAGCGCTGCGGGACAACGAGGAGGCCGGGCGTGCGCTGACGGTCGCGGCGCCGCTGCGCAAGCTGCACGCGTACGCGGTCTGCGGCGCCCTCGCCGGCCTCGGCGGCGTGGTCATCGGCTTCGGCCAGTCCCAGCTGAGCGTCAACAACTTCCCGGCCTCGGCCAGCATCGACGCGGTGGCGCTCGCGGTGGTGGGCGGCATGGCCCGCAACAGCGGCGCGCTGCTGGGTTCGGCCGTAATCGTCGGCGTTCCCGCGCTGGTGCCGCTCGGCATTCCCGGCCAGGCGGCGCTGACCCTGGGCTGGCTCCTGGTGGTCCTGCTGCTCCCGGACGGCCTCGGCGGCCTACTGGCAGACCTGCGCCGGCGACTGCCGGACCTCCGGCGCGGGCGGGAAGGTAATGGCCCCGGAACACCTCCGACCGCCATCACACCGGACCCGGTCCCGCCTCCGCCCGCTACCGAGCGGCTGCCTGCCGCGCCGCTTGTTCATGACGGCACGGGGGTCCCGTTATTGCAGGTTGCCGGGCTGCGGAGGACGTTCGGCGGGGTGCGGGCCGTGGACGAGGCGAGCTTCGCTGTGGCCGAGGGGGAGATCGTCGGAATCATCGGGCCGAACGGTGCCGGGAAGACGACGCTGTTCGAGATCCTCGCCGGGTTCACCGCCGCGGAGGGCGGGTCGGTCCACTACCGCGGGCGGCCGGTCACCCGGTGGGCGCCCGAGCGCCGCGCCCGCCACGGGCTGGTCCGGTCCTTCCAGGACGCCCGGCTGTTCCCGTCCATGACCGTACGGGAGGCGGTGATGGTCGCGGCCGAGAAGCGGGCGCCGTCGCGGCTCGCCGTCGACCTGCTCGGCGCCGCCGGGCCCGAGGAGGCCAAGGCGGCCCGGGCCGACGAGGCGCTGCGGGTCATGGGCCTCGACGAGCACGCGCACCGCAGCGTCGGCGAGCTGTCCACCGGCACCCGGCGCCTCGTCGAGCTCTGCTGCCTGCTGGTGCTCGAACCGCGCCTGATGCTGCTCGACGAACCCTCGTCGGGGCTCACCCAGGCCGACGGCGCGGCCCTCGGCGACCTGCTGCTGCGGGTCCGCGCCGAGCTCGGCACGACGGTCCTGGTGATCGAGCACGATCTGCCACTGCTGTCCCGGGTGGCCGACCGGCTCATCGCCATGGACGCCGGCCGGGTGATCGCGCAGGGAACCCCCGACGAGGTCCGCGCCGACCCCGCGGTCGTCCTGTCCTACCTCGGCACCGACGAGGCTGCCGTGGCCCGGTCCGGCGCGCCGGCCGGCTGAGAAACAGCGATGGAGGAACCGATGGCCCTTACCCCAACCATCCGGCGGCTGGCCGCGTCGGCCGCGGCCGGCCTCGTGCTGGCCACCCTGGTCGTCCTGGTCGACGGCGCGCCCGCGGCCGCCGCGCCGACCCTGCACGTCTCGAAGACCACCGGCCTCACCGACGGCCAGCAGATCACCGTGTACGGCACCGGGTTCACCAAGAATCTGCAGCAGATCGCGATCGGCCAGTGCGTCAAGAACCCGAAGGGCCCGACCGACTGCAACCTCTCCGGCGGCTCCCAGTTCACCAACGCCGACGCCAACGGCAAGACCCCGACGCTGACGCTGAAGATGGCCAAGGAGTTCAGCGGCCACAAGTGCGCGAGCGGGGGCTGCGTGATCGCCGCGCAGATCCTGCCGTCGAGCGCCTCCGAGGACGTGGTCAACGCGAACAAGGCGTCGGTCCCGATCACGTTCGGCACCGGCTCCACCAAGACACCGACCCCCACCGCGACCACCTCACCGGCCGCCGGCGCGACGACCGGCAGCACCTCGGCGGCCGGCGACGACGACCTGCCGACCACCGGCCCGGGCCTGCAGTGGGCGACCATCCTGCTGATCGGCGCCGCGTTCCTGCTACCCGGCGTCGGCCTGATCGCCGTCCTGCCGGCCCGTCGCCGCCGGATCACCCAGCTGCACTGAGAAACGGGGGCGGTTCAGGGTTGTGGAACCTTCTTGCGCGGGGAGGTTCCACAACCCCGATCCGCTCTTCCCCTTAGCAGAACGGACGTGCTTACGGCTGGAGCCGCGTGAGCGGACACCTCGAGCATCGGTGGTGCGACGTCGTATCCGGAGGACTTCTGGGAGGGCGACCTCTGGCCGGCCGATGAGGATATTCCTTACGGCTACTACAACTCACCGTTTTACTGGCGGGCCGGCCAGGACATCGTGCACACGTGGAAATACCAGTACAACAGCTCGACGGCGGATCGCCTGTTCGGGCTCCAGCTCCGTACGCGAGGAACGGACACGTTCCTGTCGGCCGCCCGCATCCTGGATACGAACGGCGGGGTCTGCCCGCAGGACACCGCGTCGCTGTTCGAGTACTCGACGGACGGGGTGACCTGGAACAGCGGCTTCGTTCCCGGTACCAGGTTCATCAACTACAAGCTCAACACCGACCAGTTCAAGCGCCCGGGCGCCCGCACCGACGGCTGCACCTTCGGCGTCAAGGCGACGGCCCACCGGGACAGCCCGACGCAGGCGTACGTCGACGGCGACCTGTACGTGTACAAGGACGCGACCGAGGCGACCCTGCACGACCAGTCCAAGTACAAGGTCGAATCGGGTGCCGTTTCCGAGTCCGACTTCACCCTCCACGGGCTCACCCTCACCTCCGACCCGACAGGCACGGTCAACACTGACGACGTCATCCACTACACGGCGACCTATACCAACCAGGCCGCCGGCGCATCAGCGGCCAGCGGTACCCGGCAGGCCAAGTTCGAGATCGACCTCACCAAGCTCGTCGACGACGCCACCGTCAGCAACGTGGTCGCCTCCGCGGGCACGGTGACCTCCACAGACACCGCGATCTCGTGGTCGAACGCGGCGATGGCGAGCGGGGCTCAGGCGACGGTCACCTTCGACGCCACCGTCGTCAGCGGCGGCGACAAGGACCTGCGCGCCGTGATCAACGGCCCGACCGATTCGACGTTCAGCCTGATGACCGGCCCCCGCTCCGACTGCCTGACCAGGTTCGGGCCGGCGGAGAACTGGTACACCGAACCGAAGCAGAGTCGGATCATGGTCAACGGGACGATCTACACCCAGGCCGACGTCGGGGCCATGACCCCGGCCCAGTACGCCACCGCGATGGGTACCTGCGCGGCGGTCAACAGCTTCGCCGCGTCGGTGGTGGCCGATGCGAATGGCCCGTACGCGGTCGATGAGGGTTCCGGCGTGACGCTGGATGCCACCGCGACCACCGGTGCCGGTGCCGGGGCGACCTACGCGTGGGACCTGAATGGCGACGGCGTTTATGACGACGCCAACGGTGCCGAGCCGACGGTGAGCGCGGCCGGCCTGGCCGCGCTCGGCCTGGGCGACGGGCCCGGGACACGCACCGTCGGTGTCCGGGTCAGCGACGGTGCCACAGTCAGGACCGCGACCTCGACGCTGACGGTCGCCAACGTCGCGCCGACGGCGACCCTCACCGTGCCGGGCAGCGTCGTGGCCGGCACGCCGGTCACCATCACCCCGGCCGCGACCGACCCGTCAGCGGCCGACTCCACCGCCGGGTTCACCTACACCATCGACTACGGCGACGGCACCACCCCTGACACCGTCCGTACCCATACCTACGCCTCCGCGGGCACCTACACGGTGAGCGTGACCGCCACGGACAAGGACAACGGCACCAGCACCACCACGACCACACAGATCCTGGTCACCCCGATGCCGCCCCCGGGGACGTCCAGTGCGGGTGGCCCGGTGGTGGTAATCGCCTCCCCGGCCGATACCTCAACGACCCGGGACACCACGCCGACGATCGTGGGCAGGGCGACGCCGGGCTCGCTGGTCACGGTCACCCTCGACGGCGAGGTGCTGGGTACGGTCCGGACCGACGCCGAGGGCAGCTGGCGCCTGACGCCGCAACGACCGCTCAGCTACGGCGAACACACGGTGAGGGCGACAGTGCCCGGAGCGGAGCCGGCCAGCAGCACCTTCACCGTCACCGCCGCCCCGCCGGTGGTCGTCGGGGCGGCATCGGGCGACCCCGACGACACCCTTCCGGTGACCGGATCGCCGACCGCCGGCATCGCCCTCGTCGGCCTGCTGTGCGTGCTGGCCGGTAGTGCTGCCGTATGGAGCCTGCGTCCGGGTCCGCGGTAGCCGATGCCGTGCAGCGGTCGGCTACCGCGGGTGGTTGTCAGACCTGGCCGGCCTTCTCCAGCGCGGTGCAGCAGGTGTCGACGAGCTGTACTCGTTCGAATTGACGGCTACCTTCGACGTCGCTCGGCCCTGATGTGCTCGGTCGCGCTGTGGATGAACCGGTCGACCTTCGCTTTGTCGATTTCTACCGGATCTGGGTCATCGTGCGGCCCCACAGGGGACAGACGCTGCGTCCTCTCCCAGGTCAGGGAATCCGTGAAGGTTTCTTCCTGGTCGATTCCGCTGGCATCGATCCACGTTCTGACGACAGACGATGGTTCACCGGGCGCAGAGTTCTGTTCCCCGAAGCCGAAGTATCGGTAGTCGACGGCGTGCGGGGCGACGCACGGGGCAAGTTGGTGGATGTCGGCGAGGGCGGTTCCGCCGTGCCATGCATGTGCGATCCGGGCCACCTCGGCGAGTTCCGGAGTGGTGCCGTCAACGCGGTGGACGGCCTGGCCGCCCTCGATCCGCCACGCCCGCCGGTGCCGCGATGCGGTGACGCGCAGACCCTCACGGCGCCGGAGCCTGCTGTGGACTGTGAGGCCGTACAGCGGGTCCGGGCGGACGGTGTCCCGGCCGATCGATCTGAAAGCCTTGGGCGGGATGGAAAGTCCCTGTTCGACTCCAGCGGCACGGATCGCCGAACTGAGGCTGCCAAGAGCAATGACGTCCGGGTAGTGCGGGGCTGGATCGGAGAACACGATGAAGTCCTGCTCGAAAGCTATGGGCCGCTTCCGCCTCGGCACGGGCACCTCCGTGGCTTTCGACACCGCGGCCGAGCACCGCGCGCCCTCCACCCCGCGAGCATACAAACTCCAAGATCAGCGAAAGGGCTCATCCGGCGGAGCAGACTGCTACGCAAGGTGATGAGGTCCTGACTGTTTCATTGAGCGGCGGTTCAAAACTCAGGACTACGGACAGCTCCGTGCCCTCATCGGCAAGTGAACGGCTGGCCGCGCCCGCCAGGTACCTGCCGCTTGCGGTGAAACCACCGGCGACGGTGGCGAACAAGCCCTCGCCGTCAGACTGTCCCTGCAGGGAGGTCCGGCATGACCGCGCCGTTTCCGAAGCCTCCACCGGCTTGTCGAACATTCTCCTGACCCACTCGCTCACCGCCTCGCAGGACGCCGCCGGGCTCGACGACCGCGGGACCGTGGTGACCCATGCCGTCACAAAGCCCGAAGCCATGCCCGTCGCCTCCGGAACTCCGATATCGAGCCCCTGCCGCTCCTCATGTCGATACGCCGGCGGATCCCCCAGCAACAGAGGCACCGGATCGGCCGGGGTGAATCCACGGGGTCCCCCGATATCCGCGGCGTGTCGGATCGCCGCTTCGGTCGCGGCAACCGCTCGGTCCTCATCGTTGCTGCGCACCTGAGCTACCAGGGCCACGACACCAATCACCGATGCAACAGCTGCCGCGATCATGAGCCGACGTCGCCGCCACCAACTCCCGGCGGACGGATCGACAGCGCTGACCGTTGTCGAGGTTTGAGACATGGGGGCATTCTCCGCGCGACGGCCGATGCAACGGGCTGCCGGTCAGAAACGTGTCAGCGACGGAGCGCGCACATCTGCCGCTGAACTGGCAATGCCCGGGCGCCGAGGCGCCCGGGCATTGGCCGGTGGAAGGTGCGGGGGATCAGACCTGGCCGGCCTTCTCCAGTGCGGTGCAGCAGGTCTCGACGAGCAGGCGCGTCACGACGTAGGGGTCGACGTTGGCGTTGGGGCGCCGGTCCTCGATGTAGCCCTTGCGGTCCTTCTCGACCTGCCACGGGATGCGCACCGACGCGCCGCGGTCCGAGACGCCGTAGCTGTACTCGTTCCACGGGGCGGTCTCGTGCATGCCGGTGAGGCGGTCGTCGATGCCGGCGCCGTAGTTCTTGACGTGGTCCAGCGGCTTGGAGCCCTCGCCGAGCGACTCGCACGCGGTGATGATCGCGTCGTAGCCTTCGCGCATCGCCTTGGTGGAGAAGTTGGTGTGCGCGCCGGCGCCGTTCCAGTCGCCCTTGACCGGCTTCGGGTCGAGGGTGGCGGAGACGTTGAAGTCCTCGGCCGTGCGGTAGAGCAGCCAGCGGGCCACCCAGAGCTGGTCGGCGACCTCGAGCGGGGCGACCGGGCCGACCTGGAACTCCCACTGGCCGGGCATGACCTCGGCGTTGATGCCGGAGATGCTCAGGCCGGCCTTGAGGCAGTTGTCCAGGTGGGCCTCGACGATGTCGCGACCGAAGATCTCGTCGGCGCCGACGCCGCAGTAGTAACCGCCCTGCGGGGCCGGGAAGCCGCCGACGGGGAAGCCGAGCGGGCGCACGCCGTCGAAGAAGGTGTACTCCTGCTCGATGCCGAAGATCGGCTCCTGCGCGGCGAACCGCTCCGCCATCTCGGCCAGCTCGGCGCGGGTGTTGGACTCGTGCGGCGTCAGGTCGATGTTGAGGACCTCGCACAGCACGAGGATGTCGCCGTCGCCGCCGCGGATCGGGTCGGGACAGGTGAAGACCGGCTTGAGCACGAGGTCGGAAGAGTGTCCCACGGCCTGGTTCGTGGAGGACCCGTCGAAGCCCCAGAGCGGCAGCTCGGCGCCCTTCGCGTCGTCCTCGAAGATCTTCGTCTTGGAGCGGAGCTTGGCCGTCGGCTGCGTGCCGTCGATCCAGATGTACTCAGCCTTGAAGCTCACGATCCACATCCTTCGGGTGGTGCTGGGCGGCGGCACCGGGGCGCCGTGGTGACGACAGGGAGCCTGTCGACCTGCGGTTTCCCGGCCGTTGCCCGTATGTGAACGCGGTGTTACCTGGGTGTGCCCATCGTCACGGGCCGGAAGTGCCGCCACGGCACGGGCGGCGGCTTGTCCCTCCAAACCACGCAAATCAGACACAGGTCAGCGCGGCCCTGCGCAGGTCGACGCCGTCCACCGGTCCGCAATGCCGCCGCTTCGCCGGGCAGGTTCAGCCCGTGAGGACCAGGATCATCGGCCTCGACCCCTCACCCAGGTACACGTGATCCGGGAAGTAGTCGATCTGCACATCCGCTCCGGGCTCGTCCGCGGCAAGGTCCTCTATGACCAGGGCGAGGACGCCCATCGCGGTCGCGCCGCCGGCCAGAGTGAGGGTGTCGCCGGAGCGGCGGATGACCACGGCCTGGGTCGCGGCGTGCACCTCGAGGACCGAGAGCAGATGATCATACGGCCAGGGATCACCCGTGGTGTTCAGCTGGACGACGCCTTCGCCGGCCCGCACCATCCGGGCCAGTTCGAGGAACTCGGCAGTGGTGCCGCTGATCTCCATCTCCTGCTGCCGTTCCGCCCGCGACACGCGCATTTCGACACTCCTTCGGCCGATGATCCGCGCTACGTGGAAGGGCGCAGAGCCCCCATAGGAAGGTGGCCTCTCACAGTCAACTTCATAAGGGTCCCGCGCCGGCCCGCACCCCGCGCGCTCAGGCGCTCGCTCAGAAGTCGCGGAGGAGGGTGCCGGCGCCGTAGACCTTGTCGGGGATGTTGTTGTCGCGCAGGGCCATCCACCAGGTGGCGGCGTTGATGGCGAGGACCGGCTTGCCGAGCCAGCGTTCGGCCTCGTCTGCGAGGCGGACCATCGACAGGTTGGTGCCGCACTGCACGATCGCGTCGATGTCGGGGCCGTCGACGGCGAGGATGGCGCGGCGGAGTTCGGCCTCGGTGACGTGGGCGATGGAGACCGCCGTCGGGCACTTGAGGCCCTCGATGTTCACCACCTCGAAGCCGATCTCGCCGAAGAAGCGCACCACGTTGGTGTCGCCGATCGGCTGGTAGGGGGTGACCACGCCGATCCGCCGCGCGCCGTACAGCTTGAGTGCGCGCTCGCAGGCCTCGGCGCCGGTGGCAACCTGGAGTCCAGTCATGTCGTGTATCTGCCGGACGAACTCGCGGTTGCCCTCGACGCCGCCCCAGAACGTCTCGGCCGACATGCCCATGACCATGTAGTCGGGCTCGCAGGTGAGCACCCGCTCGCAGGCGAAGCCGATCTCGGAGCGGATCTGCACGAGCAGGTTCTCGAAGTTCGCGTCGTCCGACAGGTCCTGGTTGCGGATGTGGATGCGGGAGAAGTGCGCGGTCACCCCGGGGACCGTCATCGAGTAGAAGTCGGGCTCGACGATCGTGTTGGTGGACGGGGCGATGACGCCGAACTTGCGGCGCCAGCCGAGTGCGTCGGTCATACGGGTTCTCCAACGGTCGTCACGGCCGGGGCGCGCACCGTGAGCCAGGCCGCGGTCAGCAGCGCGAGCTGGGCGGCCGTGTTGAGGGACTGTTCGAGCCACTGGTAGGCGACGGTGTCGTGTGCGGCCGCGCCGCGCAGCGGCACCAGCGAGGTCACCAGGACCAGGCCGAGGACGTACAGGGAGACGGCCCACCACCGGCGGTGGCGGGCCGCGATGACGGCGGCGAGCACGCTCACCGCGGTGACGCCGAGGACGGCCAGGACGAACATCGGCTGCAGGCTGCCGACCAGGACCGAGGTTCCGGCGGCGAGCGTGAACGTGAGCGCGAACGGCCAGACGTGCACCCGCGCGCCGCGCCGCACCGCGACCGCGAGGGCCCAGACGAGCAGCGTGGCGCCGGCGGCCATGAGCGGGAACAGCGCCTGCTCCAGCAGGCGTGGGTCGCCGGCGCCGGACGCGACCGCGAGCTTCCAGGCGCACTTGGCCAGGCCGCCGGCGCCGATCAGCAGGGCGCCGGCGAGCCCGGCGGTGCGCGCCGGGCCGGCCGGGACCAGGCGGGTGAGCAGGATGAAACCGGCGAGGCCCAGCAGTACGGGCACGAAGTCCTCGAGCGCGAGCCAGATCGGATAGTCCATCTCAGCGCTCGGCGAACAGGTCGCGCCTGCGGAACCCGGCGGTGGCGAAGCGGTAGGCCGCCTTGGGGCCGGTCAGCCAGGCCACCCGGCCGCCGTTCCTCGTACCGGCCAGGACGCGGTCGGCGAGCCACGGGGTGACGGTCTCGACCCGGTCGGCGAGGATGTTGAAGATCTTCTTCGCCTTCTCGAACTCCTCGGGGGAGTAGTCCCGGGTGAGCAGGTCGGTGACGACCATCCCCGGCGACAGCAGCCCCACCTTGACCGGCGTGCCCTTGAGCTCGCGGGCCATGGCCTTGGTGGCGTAGGTCAGGCCGCGCTTGGTGGCGCCGTACGGCGTGAGCCCCGCGACGATCTGCCCGTTGGAGCCGAGCCCCTCCATGTTCCAGAGGGCGCCGTGCCCCTGCTCGAGCATCGCCCCGAGCACCACGGCGCTGGCCTGCAGGGTCCCGCGCAGGTTCACGTCGACGACGGCGTCGATCTCGGCGGCGGGCAGCTCCCAGAGCGGCCTGCGGCTGGTGGACAGCCCGGCGTTGTTGAGCCAGATGTCGACCCGCCCGAAACGGTCGACCGTCGCCTCCCACAGCTTGCGCACGTCGTCTCGCGAGGTGACGTCGGCGACCACGCCGAGCGTACCGGCGGGGCCGTCGGCGCCGGACCGCCCGCAGAAGGCCACCGACGCGCCGCGCGCGGCGAACGCGGCCACCAGGCCCCGGCCGATGCCGCGGGTGCCGCCGGTGACCACCACGACCGGGCCGGTCACGGCGCCCACTCCAGCAGCCCGTGCAGCACCGAGTCGAGCCGCGCGCCCTCGAAGAGCTGGTACACCACCGACAGCCGCCGGCCGGCCGACATGCCCGGCGTCGCGTCGATGGAGAACTCCCGGCCCTTGATCTTCCACACGTCGGTCAGGTGGAGCGAGGAGAACGAGGCACGGCCGAAACCGATGGCATTCCCGTACCCGCCGGGGCCCTCGAAGTGGAGGTCGTTTCCGTCGCGGCGGGTCTCCACCGCGAACTCCCGGTCGAGGCCCGCGCCCTGCCAGGTGATCAGGCGGCGGGTGCGCAGCAGGTCGATCGGCTCGAGCCCGATGGCGACCCGGACGGTGCCGCGCAGCTTCTGGTCGGCGCCCCACAGCTCGCAGTCGCCGAGGTAGGCGCCGGCCTGCTTGGTGGGCAGGATGTACGGCACCGGGCCGCACCGGGTCTCGTTGTCGATCAGCTGGTCGACCAGCGCCGGGTCGCGGGTGTACACGCCGTTGAAGCAGCCGACCACCGACCAGCCCTGGTACAGCACCGACGAGTAGACCTGGGTCTGTTCGTCGGGCAGCACCTGGTTCCAGGTGTTGAGGTCGACCTGCCAGCCGGGCCCGTAGTAGTGCGAGTCCACGAAGGACCCGTACGGCTGGCCGGTGCCGAAGAAGTCCGGCCCGGTGTAGACGCGGTTCGCGTCCGAGTCGATCACCCCGAAGGAGAACGGCGCGCCGAGGCGGAACCGCCCGGCGAGGGCGCCGCCGCCGATCAGGCCGCCGTCCATCCGGTACGTGGTGACGCCGTCGACGAACTCCGACGACCGCCGGATCTCCTCGAACCCGCACCAGGTGCCGGTGTGGTCGAAGAGCGACGGCCGCCCGTGCCACTCGCCGGCGATCCGCTGCTGCCAGGCCGACGGCCGGGTCGTCATCGGTTGTCCACCAGTTCGAGGCGGACCGACTCGCTCTGCTCTTCGCCGAGCAGGCGGACGGTCTGCTTCCAGACCGGGTCGATCTCGGGGCTGAACAGCAGCGCCCGGTGGGCCGCGTCCCGCGCGGGGTCGACGGCGGCCTCGACGTCGCCGGCGAGCAGCGCGAACCAGTGCCCGAGATAGCCGTCGACCGCGTCGCCGATCCCCTCGAAGGCGGCCCGGGTCGCGCGGTTGACCAGCATCCAGGGCGACATCAGCGCGTACTGCCGGGGGGTGAGGTGTGCGGGGGTGAGCCCGTCGCGGCCGCGCACGTCCTGGTAGAGCGGGGTGAGCGGCTCGTAGACCGTGTCCAGGTACGGCAGCGAGGTGGCCAGGTCGATCCGGGGGATCAGGTCGAGGTGGAAGGCGTAGTTTTCGCCGTTGGCGACGGAGTCCAGGGTGAAGTGCGGCACGGCCGAGTCGGGCGCGGTGAACGCGAAGATCATGTGGCTGTCGAGGCCGATCGGCGGCACGGCCAGCGACACGTTGACCACCTTCACGACGGGCCCTTCGCCGTGCCAGACCCGGATCCGGCCGACGGGCGCGGGGCTCATCGCCGAGGTCAGCTCGCGGTCGCCGGACTCCTTGAGGGAGAGCCCGGCGAGGATCTTGTCGAGGGTGGCGTCGGAAAGGTCGGCGGGCAGAGTCATGCCATCGCCTCCGCTGGCGCTCCGGCGATGACATTCGTCGGGCGCTGAGTTGATGATTCGCTCGCAAGCTCGCTCATGTGGTCTCCTCGTCGGACGGGCCCATCAGCTCGGCGGCGGCGACGCTCGGGTGCTCGCCGCGCGCCTTGTGCACCCAGGCGCGGGCCAGCTCGGGGTTCTCCCGGCGGGCCGGCGACGGGATCACGGTCGCGGTGCGCCGGGGCACGTCACCGGTGATCCGGTCCCCGTCGGTCAGCAGCCAGCCCTTCTCGGCCAGCTCCTGCCGGCGCCGCCGGTACTGCACGGCGATCAGGTCGCTGCGGATGTGCAGCTCGGCGCCGAGGTCGAAGGGGAGCAGCTCGGGCCGGACCTTGTCGACGACCTCGGCGTCCTCGTAAAAGATCTTGAGGGTGCGCTGGATGGCGTTCTTGTCGGCCCACTTGCCGGTGAAGAACGTGCGCAGCGCGACCCACTTGACCAGCGTGTGCGTCTCGTCGATCGGGATGTTCGTGTCGTAGATGATCAGGTCGCCGAGCGGCAGCCGGACGTGCAGCTTGATCATGTTCGGCAGCATCCAGCCGGCGGAGGTGGTGACCGGCGGCCGGTTGTTGAGGTCCTGGCCGCGGAGCCGGGCGAACCTGCCCCAGATGCCCCGCGGCGCCGGCGGGTACAGGTCGACGGTGGCGAACGCCGACCACTCGTCCGGCTGCTCGAGCTCGTACTCGGGGACCTCGGGCTTCTCCGGGTTGCCGAACGCGCCGGCGTGCACGAACGGCGCGTGGGCGATGTCGCAGCCGTTCTCCAGGATCCGCTCGTAGTTGGCGTTCCAGAGGAACTCGCCGGTGACCGCGCGGAACCGGCCGCCGTTCTCGACGAGGTCGTCGAACTCGGGCCAGACCGGCATCGGCGGCCGCTCCTCCTCCGGCAGGTCACCCAGGTAGACCCAGACGAACCCGTACCTCTCCTGCGCGGGGTACGAGTCGACGCGGGCCTTGCGCGGCACCGGCCGCTCGGGCTGCGCCGGGATCTTCACGCACTGGCCGTCGCTCTGGTACTCCCAGCCGTGGTACGGGCAGACGATGCAGTCGTCCTTGAGCCAGCCACCGGAGAGCGCCGCGCCGCGGTGCACGCACAGGTCGGAGAGCGCGACGACCTTTCCCGACGGCGTGCGGTACAGGGCGAGGTGCTGGCCGAGCACGGTGACCCGGGCCGGCTTGGTCGTGACGCGGTCGGCGAACTCCACCGCGTACCAGAAGTTCTTGAGCACGGGTGTTACCTCCGCCGGAGCCGAAGCGTCTGGGTGGCCTTCTCCAGCGCGTCGCCGGCGGCGCCGCGCAGGTGTATGTCGAGGAACGCGCCGGTGACCTCGGCCAGCGCGGACCGGGTCTCCTCGGGCTCCGTCGTGGCGGGCGCGTCGAGGAACGCGCGGGCGGCGGTCTCGTCGACCGGGTGCACGATGCCGAAGTGGTTGGCGCCCGGGAACGTCACGAGCAGGTTGGCGCCGTCGCGGTCCGGCAGCGCCTCGTCGAACGTACGGGAAACGGGGTCCTTGCGGGTCGCCGCGTCCTCGCCGTAGCGGTCGGCCGAGCCGTTGATGACCCCGTCGTTCTCGCCGGCCATCAGCAGCACCGGGGAGTCGACCTGCGCGGTCAGCACGGTCCCGGCCGGCCAGCCCAGCATGGTGGCGACCATCGTGTGTGTGCCGTAGGCCGCGACCGCCTTGACCTCGGGGAAGAACCGGGCGCTCTGCAGCACGACGGTCCCGCCCGCGGAGTGGCCGATCAGCGCGACGTTGTCCAGGTCGAGCAGGCCCTCGACCGGGCCGGTCATGACCCGCAGGGCGTCGATCACGGCGGGCACGGACGGCGTCGTCGCCCTCGTCCCGTACGCGTCGGGCCGCGCCGCCGCGAGCTCGACGCCCGGCGTGATGCCCTTGAGCCCGCCGAACAGCTCGCCGACCCAGTCGTAGGTGACCGCGACGTAGCCGCGCTCGGCCAGCGCGACGGCGAGCCAGCGGTATGCCTCCTGCCCGACGTTCACGCCCGACACGATGATCACGACCGGGTAGGGCGCGTGCGCCGGGTCGGCCGGGAACACCCCGGAGAGCCGCTCGGCGTCCGACCCGGTCGGCCTGGCCGGATAGAAGACCCGCAGGTGCGCGGTGTCGAAGGGCGCCTCGGCGCCGGGAATCGTGGCGGCCCACCACACCGACCGGACGCTCATGAGTCCATCCCCGGGCGGGGCAGCTCGCGGTCGCCGCCCCAGAGCGCGCGGACCAGCTTGTCGGTCGTCTCCTGGCCGAAGAAGCGCACGCCCATCACGTTGGCCGGGTCGCGCTCGGCGATGTTGCGCCGGATCGTCAGATCGGTCTCGGCGAGCGCCGCCCGCTGCTCCTGCGGCACCGCGGTGGCCGCGTCGACCCAGGACAGCCAGCGGTCGACGTGCGCGTGCGCCCGGGCCGAGACGATCTCCAGGTTCCGCCGGCTGCGCTCGAAGGAGTAGCAGTACGCGGTCGGCGACAGGCTGGCCCGGATGAAGCCGGCCCGCGAAACGAAGTACTCGAACTGCGGATCGGCCCGCAGCTCCAGCCACTCGGCGTCCACCGGCGCGTAGTAGCTGTCGTAGTAGTCGCCGTCCTCGACCAGGTTCACCCGGGGCACCGAGTCGAGGTAGAACCAGCCGCCCGGCCAGACCAGCAGCGCGATGCCCAGGTGCGGCACCTTGATCTGCGGCCCGAGCCAGCAGGTGAGGTGCAGGTTGGCGAAGCTCGCGCCCGGGTTGCCGAGCCACGAGTGCACCAGCCAGTCGACCTCCGGCCCCGAGTACGCCGCGAGCGAGCCGCCCGGCCCGTCCGGGTAGGACCCGTAGCTCTCGAGCGCCTCGGTCGACGGGTCGCGGGTGGTCTCGAAGCGGGCGTCTATCTTCGCCTTCAGCGCGGCCAGCAGCTCCTGGTAGTAGTGGAACGTGTCGTGCACGTCGACGGCCGGCGAGCCGTCGACCATGTCCTCCACGTGCGCAAGCGTCTCCGCCACGGTGGTTCCCCTTCGCAGGTTCTAACGGGTCAGGGCGTCGACGAGCCGCCACGGGCGGCCGTCGACGAGATCGGTGCGGCGCGACACCAGGCGGTTCGCGGCCTGTGCCGGGGCGACGACGGCCTCGCCGACCATGGCGCCGGCCGGCACGTCGGTGCGCACGGGTGTGGAGATGCGGCCGGTGAACGGGCCCTGCCACCGCGTCCACAGGGTGAAGTCGGCGCTCATCGCGAGGATGGCGGCGCTCTGCCCGGCCGGGGTGGCCACCACGACGTTGAGCCGGTTCTCGGCCGCCCGCTCGGGCAGGCCGAGCGCGAGCTCCCACGGCTCCTGCGCCGAGTAGGGAACCGCGACCACGTCGGCGTCGACGAGCGCGGCCAGCCGGAACGTCTCGGGCAGCAGCGCGTCGTCGCCGACCACCACGGCCAGCCGCCCCCAGGGCAGGTCGACCGGGTGTATCCGCTTGCCGGTCGGCGTCAGGTGGTGCGCGGCGTGCAGCTGCGGCTGCCGGGCCAGCACGCCCGCGGCGCCGACCACCACGCCGACGTGCGCGCCGTCCTCGATCACCGTGGTCACCGCGTGCGCGGAAGTGCCGTCGAGGGCGGCCGCCAGCGCGGCCGGCGCGCAGGCCAGCTCCGGCAGCACGATCAGGGCCGCGCCGCCCCGCGCGACCGCGCCGACCCGGGCGGCCTCGCGCACCACGGCGACCGGCAGGGTCTCGGCGCCGGGGCCGCGGCGGCGCCCCACCGGCGGTTCGGCGATCGGGCCGTACAGCTCGGGGCGGCGCACGGCGAGGATGTCGGTGCCGTCGGGCCGCCGCTTGTCGTCGGCGCGGGACACCTCGATGTCGGCCACCACGACCGCCTCGCCGGTGCGCGGTGCCTTGGCCAGCACCGTGCCGTCCGGGGCGACGATCTGGCTCTCCCCGGCGCCGTGCAGCCATTGCGGCGGCACGCCGAGCCGGGCGGCGATGGCGGGCAGCTGGTCGGCCGGCAGCAGCGGCCCGACCTTGTTGGCCGCCACCACCCACGCCTTGTTCTCCGCGGCGCGCACCGGGATGTGCAGGTCGGCCTCGTCGAGCGCGAAGCTGTTGAGGCTGTTCAGCAGCACCTGGGCGCCGCGCAGGACCAGCGAGCGGGCCACCTCGCTGATGACGCCTTCCATGCAGGCGTACATGCCGAGCCGGCCGAGCGGGGTGTCCACGACCGGGCCGACCGCCGGCGCGGGCTCGAGGAAGTCGTTCTCGGCGCCCATCAGGGTCTGCTTGTCGCAGC
This sequence comes from Actinoplanes sp. NPDC049668, assembly GCF_044465445.1. Classification (NCBI taxonomy): domain Bacteria; kingdom Bacillati; phylum Actinomycetota; class Actinomycetes; order Micromonosporales; family Micromonosporaceae; genus Actinoplanes; species Actinoplanes sp. NPDC049668. The sequence continues at coordinate 922,490 of NZ_JBITLR010000002.1, read as the reverse complement.
GGCCGGCGATCTCGCCGTCCGGTCCGAACAGGAAGTTGGTGCCGCCGGTGCGCCCGCCGGCGTACGCGTGCGTGACGTTGATCTTCACCCACATGCCGTGCCGGCGGGCCCGGTCCGCGATCGCGGTGAGGAACTCGTCGCCGGGCCGGGTGGCGAGCCGGTGCGCCTCGGCACGGTCGGCGTACCAGGAGAGGTGGTTGCAGAACTCGGGCAGGACGACGAGTCGCGCTTTCTGTGCCGCGGCGGCGTCGATGACGCGCAGGCAGGCGGCGAGATTCTCGCGCACGTCCTGGCCGGCCTCGAGCTGCGCGGCGGCGACGCGTACAACGGGTGCCATCCGGGGTTCCCCCTAGCGAAACGACGTTTCCCAAAACTACACTCGGGGGCGGGGTTGGCAACAGGGGTCGGGAGGCACGAGTGCTGGTGCACGTGGTGATGATGAAGTTCGCCGACGACAGTGATGCTGCCAAGGCACAGTCGCGTCTGGTAGAGCTCTCCGGCCGCGTTCCGCAGATCCGCACGATGGATTGCCAGATCGACGAGTTGCGTACCGCGGTCTCCTGGGACCTGGTGCTGCGCACGACCCACCGGGACGCCGACGACCTGCGGGAGTACCAGGCACACCCGGCGCACCACGAGTTCGGCGCCTGGGTGCGCCCGCTGCTGACCGACCGGGCGGTCGTCGACTACACCGGGTAGGCGGCGGGACCGCCGGCCGGGATCCCCGCGCCGGGACGGTAGGCGGCGGGCGCGTGGATCACGCACGTCTGCGCGTACTCGGCCAGGCCCTCCGCGGCGTACTCGCGGCCCCAGCCGGAGCGTTTCACCCCGCCGAACGGCGCGCGCAGGCTCATCCCGGTGCGGTTGTGCGTGTTCACGAACGCGAAGCCGGCCTCGAAGCGGCGGGCGAAGGCCACCGCCCGCTCCTCGTCGGCGCTCCACACCGACGCGCCGAGGCCCAGCTCGCCCTCGTTGGCGGCGGCCAGCACCGCGTCCTCGTCGTGGTAGCCGAGCACCGGCACGACCGGCGCGAACTGCTCGGCGGACACCAGCGGGTCGCGGGGGTCGGGGGAGACCACCAGGGCGGGCCGCACGAAGTAGCCGGCCTCCTCGTCGGCGTCGAAGCGGCCGAGGTCGCGGCAGTCGCCGGTGCGCAGCGCACCGGCGGCGCGCCGCGCCGCGGCCGAGATGACCGGGCCCATGGTCACCCCGTCGGCGAGGGGATCGCCGGTGACCAGCACCCGGCTGGCGGCGGCGAGGTAGGCGTCCACGAAGTCCGGCAGCCGCGCGGCGGGCACGTACAGCCGCTTGGCGGCCATGCAGACCTGGCCGCTGGTGGCGAACGTGGCCATGACCAGGCGGTCCATGGCCGCGTCGTCGAACGGCGCGTCGTCGAGGAACACCGCCGGGTCGTTGCCGCCCAGCTCCAGCACGGCCGGGGTGAGCCGGTCGCCCGCGAGCGCCGCCACCGCCCGGCCGCCGGCGGCGCCGCCGGTGAACGCCACCTTGCGCACGAGGTCGTGGCCGACCAGGGCGGCGCCCGTCGCGCTGTCGCCGTGCACGACGCGCAGCGGGCCGCCGATCAGGGCGGCGACCCGGTCGAGGGTCAGCGGCGCCAGCGGCGACGGCTTCACCACGACCGCGTTGCCGGCCGCGAGCGCCGGGGCGATCTTCAGGACGGCGAGGATGACCGGCGCGTTCCACGGCGTGATCGCGGCGACCACGCCGTACGGCTTGTGCTGCCGGATCAGGCGGCCGAGCTCGTCGTCGACCTCGCGGTCCGCGTACGCGATCGGCGCGTTCTCGACCACCCAGCGCAGGTAACGGACGGCGAAGCCGAGCTCGCCCCGGCAGTCGCCGAGCACCTTGCCGGTCTCCCGGGACAGCAGCACCGACAGCTCGCCGACGGCGCCCTCGATCGCCGCCGCGCCGCGGTCGAGCAGCGCGAGGCGCGCGTCGACCGGGGTCGCCGCCCAGCGCCGGAAGTCCGCGTCGGCGGCCCGGACGACCGCGTCCACATCGGCGGCCGGTGTCCGCGCGACGGCGCCGACGATCTCCGCGACGCGGGCCGGGTTCTCCCGCCGGATCACGCCGGCACCGGGCGCAGCGAGGCGATCATCGAGCTCTTCAGCAGCGCGGCCCGGGCCCGGGCCGGATCGGCCGCGGTCGCCCGCAGCGTCGCCAGGTGCGCCTCGCGGGCCGCCGGGTCTGCGTTGCGCATCCGCTCGTAGTTCTGGTGCGAGACGCTCTGCACATACTCCAGGGCGATGCGCCGCCGGTCGGCCGCCGCGGCGGTCACGGCGGCGTCGTCGCCGCCGGCCAGGGCGTTCGCGTACGCCACCGCGTCGTGGATGCCGGAGTTCATGCCGAGCCCGCCGAGCGGGTTGTTGACGTGCGCCGCGTCCCCGGCGAGCAGCACCCGGCCGGCCCGGAACGTCGCCGCGACCCGCTGATGCACCCGGTACATGCCGGCGTGCGCGATCCGCCACGGCCGCCCCGGGTCGTGCACGCCGAGCAGCCGCGCGGGCAGCCGCTCGAGCTCCGCGGCATCGGACGTGCCGTCGGGGGTGGGCAGCAGCACCCGCCAGTGGTCGGGGGTGCGCAGCAGCACGCACCACTCGACCGGGTCGTACACGTAGTTGACCGCGGCGAGCCCGTCCAGCCAGCCGGTCAGCTCGTCGTGCACCGAGGCGACCATGAACCGCTCCGGGTAGGTGATCCCGGCGAAGTCGACGCCCAGCGCGCGCCGGGTCGCCGAGTGCGCGCCGTCCGCGCCGATCAGCCATTGCCCGTCGAGCGTCCGGCCGTCCGCGGCGATCGCGGTCACCCGCCCGGCCCGCTGCGCGATCCCGGCGACCGGCCAGCCGAAGCGGACCTCGCACCCGTCGTGCCGCAGCAGGTGGTCGAGCAGGATCGGGGTGAGCTTCGACTGCTCGCACTGCAGCCGGTACGGGTACCGGGTGTCCCCGGCCAGCACGGCCAGGTCGAGCAGCGCGACCAGCCCCGCCCGCCGGTCGCGGTAGGCGAACGTCGGCGAGATCAGCCCCCGCTCGTGCAGTTCGCCCGCCACGCCGAGGTCGTCGAGCATCTCCAGGGTCGGCGGGTGGAACGTGGACGCCCGCGACTGGCCGGCCAGGGCGTCGCCGGCCTCGAGCACGGTCACCCGCCGGCCGCGGCGGGCCAGGGCGAGCGCGGCGGTGAGGCCGACCGGCCCGGCGCCGGCGACCAGGATCCGGGTCACGCCGGCCTCCCGGGTGCGTAGCGGCGGTCGAGGTCGAGCGCGTCATCCTGGCCGAGCAGGGCGGTGAACGCGGCCCAGGGCAGCCGGTCCACCGCACCGGCGCCGGCACCGCCGGCGATGGCCCGGTAGACCAGCGAGGCGGCGCGCAGGGCGGCGAGCAGCGCGGCGACCGGGTGCAGCACCAGGCGGACGCCGACCTCGGCGAGGTCGGCGTCGGGGACCGCCGGCCGGTCGCCGCCGGCCTCGGAGCGGTTCACCACGATGGGTACGCCGGGGAGCGCGTCGTGCAGCCGCGCGAGGTCGTCGAGCTCGTCGACACCCTCGGGGAAGACCGCGTCCGCGCCCGCCGCCGCGTACACCCGGCACCGCTCGACCGCGTCCGCGAGGCCGTTCACGCCGTACGCGTCGGTCCGGGCGATCACCGCGAGCTGCGGCACCTCCGTGACCACGGCGGCGATCTTGGCAGCCGCGGAGCGCACGTCGATCACCTCCTTGCCGGCCAGGTGGCCGCACCGCTTGGGCTGCACCTGGTCCTCCAGGTGCAGGCCGGCGACGCCGGCGCGCCGGTAGGCGAGCGCCGTCCACACCGCGTGCAGCGGGTTGCCGTAGCCGGTGTCCGCGTCGGCGAGCAGCGGCGCGCCGTCCAGCGCCGGCACCAGCGCGGCGGCCCGGTCGGCGATCTGGGTGGCGTGCACGAAGCCGAGGTCGGGCCGCCCGAGCGCGAGCGCCGAGACGGCCGCGCCGGACAGGTGCGCGGCCGGATGCCCGGCCTGCACGGCGAGGGCGGCGGTGACCGGGTCGTAGACGCCGGGCACGTGGGTGACTCCTCCGGCGTGCAGCAGCGCCCGCAGCTCGTCGGCTCCCGTCATGGGCGGCCGTGCAGCGCGAAGCCGCCCTCGACCCCGACCACCCGGGGATTGGTGAAGAACCGCAGGGTCTCGGCCGTGCCCTCCTCGGAGTAGCCGGACAGGCCCCAGGCCGGGCGCGGCGTGAACAGGTGCAGGCTCATGATCGACGAGCCGTTGACCTTGACCTCGCCGGCCCGCACCCGCCGGGCGACGGCCAGCGCGGCGTCCTCGTCGGCGCCGACGACGTAGCCCTCCAGGCCGTGCCGGGTGCCGTTGGCCAGGGTGACGGCCTCGTCGATGGTGGCGTAGCCGTGCACGGCCGCGACCGGGCCGAAGACCTCGTCGACCGTGCGCGCCGGATCCGCGCCGGTGACCAGCGCCGGCGCCAGGAAGTTGCCGCCGCCCGGCAGGTCCGGGCTGTGCACCGTGCCGCCCATGTCGTCGCGGGCCTTCTCGACCGCGGCCTTGTGCGCGGAGTGGATCAGCGGGCCGTAGTCGGTGTCCTCGTCGGCGGGGTCGCCGACCCGCATCGCGGCGATCCGGTCGAGAATGGCGTCCACGATCGCCCGCTCCCGCCCGGCCGGCACGATCAGGCGGCCCAGCGCCCGGCACCACTGCCCGTTCAGCGTGGTGAGCAGGTCGGCGGCGGCCCGCGCGGCCACCGCCTCGTCCGCGTCCGGCAGCACGATCAGCGGGTTGTTTCCGCCCAGCTCCAGCTGCACCGGCTTGATGTCCAGTGCGCAGGCCACCGCGACGGCCCGCCCGCCGGAGAGGCCGCCGGTGAACGAGACGGCCCGGATCCGCGGGTCGCCGACGAGTCGCCCGCCGACGTCCGCGCCGCCGTGCACGAGCTGGAACAGCCCCGCGGGCGCACCGGCCTCATCGAGGACCCGCGCGACGGCCCGGGCGAGCCGCTCGGTGCCGAACGGCGCGTACTCGCTGGGTTTGACGATGGTGGGGCAGCCCGCCGCGAGGGCGTTGGCGGCCTTGTGCGCGGCCATCGGCGCCGGCGCGTTCCACGGCACCAGGCAGGCGGCCGGGCCCCAGGGCAGCCGCTGGACGACGACCTCCCGGCCGTCCTCGCGGGTGGCGACCGAGCGCAGCAGGCCGGCCCGGAGCTGGCCGGCGGCGAGGGCGAACGCGCCGGAGAGGATCATCCCGAGCGGCCGGGTCTGCCGGATCGGCACGCCGGTGGCCCGCGCCTCGAGCACCACGATCTCCGCCGAAGCCTCGGCGACGCCCGCCGCGACGGCGTCGAGCACGTCGGCCCGGTCCACATCGGACAGCTCCCAGGAGCCGAGCTCGGCGGCCGCCGCGACGGCGGCCTCGACGCGCTCGGGGGAGGACCCCAGCGCCGGACCGGCGACGGCGCCGGTCGCCGGGTCCTCCCAGTCGATGCCGACCGGCGTCGCGCAGGGCCGCCAGTCGCCGGCGACCAGGTCGCTGGTCATCCGCGTACGCTCGCGAACAGCTCGTTCGCCTTGTCGCTGGTGATCACCGAGGCGGCCTCGAGCCGGCCCCGCTCCGGCGGGAACGTCATGACCAGGCCCATCGCCAGGTCGCGCACGGCGCGCCCGACGATCCCGTGCATGGTCGCGCCGGAGGTGCCGGACGCCTTGAACGCGCCCATCGCCACGTCGAACGCGGCCTGGCAGATCGAGCCCTTGGCGATCCGCCACTGCGCGTACACCTCGGACTTGGTGGCGATCGGCGGCTCGCAGGTCTCCAGCAGCAGCTGCCGGCGCAGCCAGAGGTAGGCCGTCTCCAGTTTCTCGGTCATGTCGCCGATGATGACCTGGTGCATCGGCGACTCGGCGATGGACCGGCCGGTGTCGGCGAAGGTCTTGCGGGTCAGCCGGTCGAGCGTGTCGTCGTAGACGCCCTGCGCGCAGCCGACGTAGACGGCGGTGATGGCCAGCTGGTTGCCGACGAAGCTGCCCCGGCTGCACCGCAGCATCTTCACGAACGCGCCGGGCACGGTGAGCGCGTCGGTTCCCGGCACGAACACCTGGTCCAGCCGGATGCCGTGGTTGGCGGTGCCGCGCATGCCCAGGCCCTGCCACTCGGGCCGCTCGGACACGCCGGGCGCGTCGCGCGGCACCAGGAACATGGCCAGGCCGTCGGCCGTCTCGCTGCCGTCCAGGCGGGCGGTGACCAGGTAGAAGTCGGCGACCCCGGTGGCGCAGCCGAACGACTTCTCGCCGGTCAGCAGCCAGCCGTCGGCGGCCTTGACCGCGGTGGTGGCGATCGCGATGTTGGCGCTGGAACTCTTCACCGACTCGCTGGCGAAGTTGGCGAGCCAGGCGCCGCCGGACATCAGCCGCAGCACCTTCTCGGCGAACGCCCGGACCTGCGGCACCTCGCCGTCGGCGAACAGCCCGGCCTCGATCGCCTCCAGCGGCAGCAGGCCGCGGGAGGCCGAGGTGTTGTGGAAGAAGTAGGCGAGCGCGGTGGACGGGCAGGCGGTGCCCATCGCGTAGGTGGCCGCGGCGAGGTCACGCAGCGTGCCGCCGAGGCCGCCGCACTCCTCGGGGACGATCAGGCCGAGCAGGCCGGCGTCGCGCAGCAGGGCGATGTGCGAGAGCGGGAACACGCCGTCCCGGTCGGCCTCCTCGGCCTTGGCGCGCAGGGCCGGCAGCACCTGCTCGACGAGGGCGGCGCGGCTCTTCTCCTCGACGGTCATGTCGGCGAGGAGTCTTTCACCGGTGAGTCGGTCGGCCATCGGTGGTCACTCCTTGAGCTGGGCGAGGGCGCGGCCGCCGACGGCCTCGGCCGGGTCGATCGGGCCGGACACCTCGAGTTGGCGGGACAGGTGCAGCAGGTCGCCGAGCGGCAGGCCGGTGGCGCCGGAGCCGGGGGCGACCGTGTCGAAGTGCGAGACGCCGCTCTTCATCGCGACGAGCGCGTTGACCAGGGCGAGGCTGTGCCCGCCGGCCAGCCGCACGCGCAGGGTGGCCGGGCGGGCCCGGGCCATGGCGTCCTGCAGCACGCGGCGGACCTGCAGCGGCGACGCCGGGGTGTCCGGGTGCTCGGCGAGGCCGACCTCGTCGCAGCCGAGCGCGGCGAGCGCCTCGACGGTGGCGAGCACGAGCGGCTCGCGGGCCGGGTCGAAGGCGTCGGCCACGTAGCCGGCGACGGTGCCGCCGGACCGCCCGGCGGCGGCGACCTGCGCCGAGGAGGGCAGGCCGGTGCCGTCGGCGGCGACGAGGAACTCGGCGTGGCCGGCGTCGTGGCGGATCCGGGCGCCGGCGTCGCGCAGCGCCCGCGCGAGCGGATCGCCGGGCGCGACGTCCACCGCGAGGTGGATGGCCGGCGGCAGCGGGTCGGCGACCTGGCCCCAGGTGCGCGAGTGGAACAGCAGCGGTGAGGTGGCCCGCGGCGTCGCGGCCTCGGTCACCGCGCCGACGAAGATCGTGTGGTCGCCGCCCGGGTACGCGTGCGCGACCCGGCAGTCGAGCCAGGCGACCGCGTCGCTGAGCACCGGTACGCCGTTCGGGGTGATGGTCCAGTCCAGGCCCGCGAACCGGTCGGTGATCTCGGGGTGCTGCCCCGCGAAGCGGCGGCCGATGTGCGCCTGGTCCTTGCCGAGGAAGCTGATGGCGAACTTGCCGGCCGTCTCGAGCAGCATCCGGCTGGGCAGGTGGTTGCCCAGGCAGACCGAGACCATCGGCGGATCGAGGCTGACCGAGGAGAATGAGCTCGCGGTCATGCCGTGCGCGCCGCGCGCGCCCGTGGTGGTCACCACGCACACGCCGCTCGGCCACTGTCCGAGGACGGTGCGGAACGTCGCGCTGTCGACCGGCACGTACCCCTCCCGGTTTCCCGTTTCGCAGAAGGAAACGGTGTTGCCGTGAACGTAACGAGCGTCGCCCGGTCGTGTCAACCGCCGCCGGTACGGCGTTTCGCACAGGGAAATGGCAAGCTACGCTGCTGGAGGATTTGTTCCGATACCGTTACGCCGGGAGTGTCGCTGTGTCCACCCGTACCGTGCCGTCGAGCCCCGCGGCCGCCGACGACGAGAGCCAGTCGCGCTCGGTCGCCGCGGTCGAGCGGGCCATGGACGTGCTGCTCTACTTCGGGCGGACCGACCAGCCCGACCTCGGGGTCACCGAGATCGCCGGCGCCCTCGGCCTCACCAAGGCCGCCGTGCACCGGATCCTCACCGCGCTGCGCAGCCGGGACCTGATCACCCTCGACACCTCGACCCGGCGCTACGCGCTCGGGCACGCGGCGGTCGCCCTCGGCCGGGCCTACCTGGCCCGCACCGACGTACGCGCGATGGCCGCGCCCGAGCTCGCCTGGCTCTCCGGGCGCACCCACGAGACCGCGACGCTGTCGCTGCGCCGCGGCGACACCCGCCTCTACGCCGACCAGGTCGTCCCCGACCAGGAGCTGCGGCTGGAGGTGAGCCTCGGCATCCCGTTCCCGCTGCACGCCGGCGGCTCGTCCAAGGCGTTCCTGGCCTGGGTGCCCGACGCCGAGCTCGACGCCTACCTGCAGCGGCACCCGCTCGAGGCGCTGACCGACAAGACCATCGTCGAGCCCGCGAAGCTGCGCAGGGACCTCGCGGCGATCCGCAAGCGCGGGTACGCCACGTCCCTGGGTGAGCGACAGGCCGGCGCCGCGTCGGTCGCCGCCCCGGTCTTCGACCACGACGGTCACGTGGTGGCCGTGATCAGCGTGGCCGGCCCGGCCCTGCGCTTCAAGCCGGCCGCCGGCTCCCAGGTCGTCACCGACCTGCTCGACGCCGCCGCGCGCATCTCCGCTCAGCTGGGCTACCAGATCTGAGCATTTGTCACATTCTCCACACGCTCTGTAACACGGGGTGCCTATGGTTGGCGCCTTGGTGTCCGGACGTCGTCACGCCGATGTGGAGGTGTCGCAACTGTTCGATGATGCTGACGAGACACCCTTCGAGGTTTATGTTTTTACCGACGAGACGTATGACAACCTGGTCGCCGCCGAGGTGAGCCCGTTGTCGGTCATCGAGGTGATACACGCACACGGCGTGGTACGCCGTCACCTCGGGCCGGCCATGCAGATCGCCGGCCGGGATCGCAGCGGAACCTGGTTCGTCGTGGCCCTGATCGAGGACGGTGATGACGCTTACACGGTCGCTTCGGCCCGCCGCCTCGACGACGTGGAGATCGATGCAATCGCCCAGATCAAGGGGGAGCCCGCATGAATGGGTCCGACGAACACGCCGCCTCCATGGATGACCGGGACTGGACCACGGCGCAGCCGGACAACCGAGCGCGGGGCGTGGGAGTGGTCCAGGCGGTGCGCATGTCGTACGAGATGACGGAACGCCTGTTCACGCTTGCGCAACAGCGCCGGATCAGCCCCAACGAGCTGATCAGGGAGATCGTCGCGGACTATCTCGACAGCGTCGCCGACGAAATGATCACTATCCGCAGGTCCGACCTGCACCGGGCCATCGACATCGCGGTGAAGAACGCCACCTAGGCTCACAGGTCGGCGAAGGGCTTGGCCACGCCGAGCAGGCCCGCCGTCAGCACGCAGGTCCAGATCGTCCAGACGTACGGCAGGCAGCCGTTCACGCTGCGCCGCACCACCGACTCGGTCTGCGGCGTGGCCGAGCCGCCCATCACCTGCGCGAAGGCCGCGCCGAACGGGCGCAGCGTGCGCCGGATGCCGAGGCCGGCCGCGATCGCCAGCGCGTAGCAGAGCACCTTGGCGCCGAGCCACCTCGGGTTGGTGCCGACGCCGAACGGCTCGCTCGCCACCAGCGTGTACACCCCGGCGCCGGCCATCGCGGCGATCACCGCGAACCGGATCGCCCAGTCGGCCCGGCGGATCATCGGGTGCCGGCCGGGCTCGTGGTGGTCGGTGTACATCAGCCACAGCCAGGCCAGCGCGCCGAGCCAGGCCGCCACGAGCAGCCACCAGGGCAGCAGCTTCATTCCGAACGCGTACCCGCCGTGCGGGTCGAGCGAGATCAGGGTGAGCCCGCTGGGCAGGAAGAGGATCAGGCAGATCTTGGGGCCGAGGTCCAGCCCGCTCATGATCTTCAGGGCGGTCAGCCGCGCGGCCGGGGTCAGCGCCGGGTCGATGACGTACCGGCTGGAGTAGAAGACGCCGAGGTCGCCGCCGAGCCAGAAGACCATCAGCACGATGTGCAGGTAGAGGAACGCGTCGAGCATGCGTAATGGAAACACTGATTCGCTGTGAGAAACAATCCCTTGACCATGTGGATCCGGCCTGGCTAGCGTCGCCACCATGGTCGGCCGATACTTCGAAGATTTCACGATCGGTGACGAGTACCGGCATCCGTTCGGCCGGACCGTCTCCGAGGCGGACAACACCTGGTTCACCCTGCTGACGATGAACACCAACCAGTCGCACTTCAACGCGGACTACGCGGCCGGCACGCCGTACGGCAGGCTGCTGGTCAACTCCACGCTCACCGTCGCCATCGTGACCGGGCTGTCGGTGCTCGACATCAGCCAGCACGCGTTCGCGAACCTGGGCTGGGAGGAGATCCGGATGCCGAACCCGGTCTTCGTCGGCGACACCGTCTACGCCAGGTCGACCGTGCTGTCCGCCCGCGAGTCGCGGTCGCGCCCGTACGCCGGCATCGTCACCTGCGCCACCACCGGCTTCAATCAGGACGGCGTCGACGTCATCACCTGGCGGCGCTCGATGCTGGTCTACCGCCGGGGCCACGGCCCCGGTGCGTCGTGATGCGGCTGGACGTGCAGCCGTGGGGTGAGAGCCTCGCGGAGCTGGTCGACGCGGCGCGCGACGCCGAGGCCGCGGGCGCGGGCGTCGCGTGGGCGCCCGAGCTGCACCGCAGCGCGCCGGTGACGGCCGCGGCGATCGCGGCGGGCACGGCCCGGATCGGGGTGGGCACCGGGATCGCGCTCGCCTTCGCCCGCAGCGCGATGCTCACCGCCCTGACGGCGGCCGACCTCGACGAGCTGTCCGGCGGCCGGTTCCGGCTCGGGCTCGGCACCGGCGTCGGCCGGCTCAACCAGGACTGGCACGAGGTGCCGTGCGACCGGCCGGTGGCCCGCCTGCGCGACACTGTCGCGATCGTCCGGGCCGTGCAGGCCGGCGGCGATCCGATCGCGCACGCCGGCGTGCGCTCGATCCTCGTGCGCGGCTGGCGGCGGCCGTATCCGGGCGTCCGCGCGTCGACGCCGATCTACCTGGCCGCGGTCGGCCCGGGACTGTCCCGGCTCGCCGGCGAGATCGCGGACGGCTGGCTGTCGCACGAGCTGTGCCCGCCGCGCCGGCTGCGTACCCGGATCTGGCCGGCGCTCGCCGTCGGCATCGACCGGCAGGGCAGAGACCGCGCCCTCTTCGACGTGGTGGCCGCCGCCTGCTGCTCGGTCGCCGCCGACGCCGGCGTCGCGCGCCGCCGGGCGGCCAACGTGGTCGGCTTCTACGCCTCGGTGCGCTCCTATGCGGAGCTGTTCGCCGTGGACGGCTTCGGCGAGGTCACCGCGGCGGCGAGCCGGGCGCTGCGCGCGGGCCGCCCGGCCGACTCCCTCGGCGACCTGGTGCCCGGCGCGATGGTCGACGCGTACACGATCGCCGGCACCCCCGCCCAGTGCGCCGCCCGCATCGCCGAATACGCACCGCTCGCCGACGCCATCAAACTCTCCCCGCCGTCGTACGGCCTGCCGGCCGACGAGGTGCGCGACGCGCAGAAGAGCCTCCTCGAGCTGGTCGGGAGCATGGCGTGAGACCACTCGCCGACATCCGGATCATCGCGGTCGAGCAGTACGGCGCCGGCCCGTTCGGCTCGGTGCACCTGGCCGACCTGGGCGCCGAGGTCATCAAGATCGAGGAGCCGCGGTCGGGCGGCGACGTCGGCCGCTACGTGCCGCCCTACAACCACGGCGAGGACTCGCTGTTCTTCGAGACCTTCAACCGCGGCAAGCGCTCGCTCTCCCTCGATCTGACCACCCCGGCCGGCCGCGCCGTCTTCGACGACCTGGTGCGCAACGCCGACGCCGTCTACTCCAACCTGCGCGGCGACGTGCCCGCCAAGATCGGGATCACCTACCCGCGGCTGCGCCACCTCAACCCGGCGATCGTCTGCTGCTCGCTCACCGGCTTCGGGATGACCGGCCCGCGCGCGGAACAGCCCGGCTACGACTACATCCTGCAGGGCCTGGCCGGCTGGATGGAACTGACCGGCGAGCCGGGCGGCCCGCCGACCAAGTCGGGCCTGTCCCTGGTCGACTACTCCGGCGGCTTCGTCGCGGCGATCGCCCTGCTGGCCGGCGTGCACGCGGCCCGCCGCGACGGCGTCGGCATGGACTGCGACGTGAGCCTGTTCGACACCGCGATCGCCATGCTCACCTACCCCGCCGCGTGGCACCTCAACGCCGGCTTCACGCCGGGGCGCACCCACCACTCCGCACACCCGTCCCTGGTCCCGTTCCAGGTCTTCGCCACCGCCGACGGCTGGATCGTGGTGGGCTGCGCCAAGGAGAAGTTCTGGCGGCGGCTGGTCGGCGTCCTGGCCCTGCCCGCCCTCGACGACCCGCGCTTCGCCACCTTCGCCACCCGCCGCGAGCACGCCGCCGAGCTGCTGCCCCTGCTGGACGCCGCGTTCGCCACCCGCACCTCGGCGCGGTGGCTGTCCCTGCTGGAGCCGGCTGGCGTGCCCTCGGGCCCGGTCAACGACGTGGCCGCCGCCCTGCGCGACCCGCACACGCTGGCCCGCGCCCTGGTGGTGGAGACCGACCACCCGCACTACGGCACGGTCCGGCAGGTCGCCTCCCCGGTCCGGGTGGGCGACGAACCGCCGGCCTACCGCCGGGCGCCGCGCCGGGGCGAGGACCTGGGCTACGTCGCGGACCTGCTGGGCTACGACGAGGCCCGCCTGGCGTCGCTGCGCTCCGCCGGCGCCTTCGGCGAGGACAAGCCATGACGGGTACGCCCGCAGCCGCGCTTCTTGCCCGGCGCGCGGCCGCCCTGGAGTTCGAGGACCTGCCGGCGGACGTCGTCGACGCCGCACGGCGGTCCCTGATCGACGCGCTGGGCTGCGCGGTGGCCGGCATCCGGCGCTCCGCGGCCGACCCGGCGCTGGCCGTCGCGGCCTCGCTCGGCGGCCCGCCCGAGGCCCGCCTCTTCACGGGTGTTCGGGTCGGCGCGGTCGCGGCCGCCTTCGGCAACGCGGTCGCCGTGCACGCGCTCGACTTCGACGACACCCACCCCGGCGGGCTGGTGCACGCCGGCGCGGTCACCGTGCCCGTCGCGCTCGCCGTGGGCGAGCAGGTCGGCGCGTCCGGGCCCGCCACGCTGACCGCGCTGGTGGCCGGCCTCGAGACGGTCTGCCGGCTCGGCGCGGCCGCGCCGCACGCCTTCCACGCGCGCGGCCTGCACGCCACCTCGATCTGCGGCCCGGTGGCCGCCGCCGTCACCGCCGGGCACCTGCTCGGACTTCCCGCGCCGACGATGACCGCCGCCATCGGCATCGCGGCCAGCGGAGCTTCCGGCCTGCTGGAGTTCCTGCACAGCCCGGCGAGCACCAAGCAGCTGCACCCCGGCACGGCCGTGGCCAACGGCATCCTCGCCGCCCGGCTGGCCGCCGCCGGCGCGACCGGCCCGTCCAGCGCCCTGGACGGCGAGTACGGCCTGTACCGGGCGCTCGCCGGGCGCGAGCCGGACCGCGAGGTGCTGTTCGGCGACGGCTGGGAGACCACCCGGATCGCCGTCAAGCCGTACCCGTGCTGTCAGCTCTCGCACGCCTCGCTCGACGCGGCCCGGTCGTTCGCCGGCACCGCACCCGCCCGGGTGACGGTCACCCTGCACCCCGGCGCCGTGCCGATCATCGCGGGCCCGGAGAAGCGCCGCCCGCGCAGCGCCTACGAGGCGAAGTTCAGCGTCTACTTCTGCGTGGCCGCCATGCTGCTCGACGGCCGGGTCGGCCTGGACACGTTCGACCGCCTCGACCGCGCCGACCTGCTCGCGCTGGCCGCCCGCATCGAGGTCGTCGCCGCGCCCGGCGCGGACGTACCGGCGCGGGCACCCGGGGTCGTCGAGGCCGACGGCCGCCGGTCCGTCGTGGACCGGCCGGCCGCGCCCGACGTCCGCGCCAAGGCCGCCGCCAACCTCGGCACCCGCGCGGACGCCGTGTTCGCGGCCGTCGACGCCGGCGCCACCGCGAGCGACCTGCTCGACGCGATCGAAGGGTGCCTACCGTGACCGTCCACCTGCCTGCCGTCGCCGGGTACCCCGCCCTCGCCGGCGCGCTCGCCGAGGCGGGGCTCGGCGTCGGCGACATCGTGCACCTCACCGAGTACGTGACCAGCCCCGTGCTCAGCCTGGCCCCGGCCCGGCGGATCGCCCTCGCGGGACATCGGGTGCCCGTCTCCCGGGTGCCGGTCGAGGCGGTCGTCGGCAGCTCCGCGGCGTACGCGCTGGGGGTGAGCGCCCACCCCGGCGGCGGAACCCTGCTCACCGGCGGGACCGACGCCGTGCGCGTCGCCGACGGCCTCGTCCACCTGCCCGGCGTGCACACGACGGCGGGTGAGTTCCGGGAGCAGTACCGCTGGTGCCTGGACCGGATCGCCGCCCTGCTCGACCTGGCCGGGCTCACGCCGGCCGCGCTCGTGCGGACCGTCGACTACACCGCCACCGCCACCCGCGCCGAATATCCGCGCTGCGGGCGGCCCCGCCGGGACGTGCTCGGCCCGGGACCGGTACACCCGGGCGCGGCCGGCATCCTGGTCGACCTGCCCGTCGAGCCCGGGGCGCGGGTGGCCCTCGACGCGCTCGCGGCGACCGGGCCGCTGTCGGTCGTCAACCCCGGGTGGGAGCGCTACGAGACGCTCACCTACAAGCCCGCCGTGCGGGCCGGCGACAAGCTGATCCTCTCCGGCTTCGGCGCGCTCGACCCGGTCACCCAGGTCGCGCTCCACGCCGGCGACCTCGTCGCGCAGGCGGAGTACCTCTACGCGAGCATCGAGACGGTGCTGGCCGCCGCCGGCGCGTCCGGCTCGCGGGTGACCAGCCTCATCGAGTACGTGACGCCGGACGCCGTCGCCGACTATCCCCGCACCCGGGCCCTGCGCGAGCGGCACTTCCCGAACGCGGCGGTGACCGCCGTGGTCTGCTCGGCCCTGCTGCGCCCCGAGTTCATGCTGGAGACGATCCCCGCGGTGGTGCCGGCATGAGCGGCCTGCTGACGCCCGAGCTGGCCGCCCGGATCGGGGAGGAGGCCGTGTACACGGCGCCCGAGCCGCTGGGCCGGGCCGCGATCCGGTACTTCGCGCTGGCCACCGGCGACACCGACCCCGCGCACCTGGCCGGCGAGGTCGCCCCGCCGACCCTGATCTGCGAGACCAACCAGTACGCCGGCCTGCCGCGCGACCCCGACGGCTACGCCGGCCACGGCTGGGGCCTCGAGGTGCCCGGCACCCGGCTGGTGCGCGGCGGCAACGCGTACCGCTTCGAGCGCCCGATCGGCCCGGACGACGTCGTCACCGCGACCTGGCGGCTGTCCGGCATGGACGAGCGGGTGACCGGCGCCGGCAAGCGCATGCTGGTGGTGACCTCGACCGCGGCCTACACCGACTCCGAGGGCCGCCTGCTGGCCACCAACGAGGAGACGCTGATCTATGTCGAGCGCTGAGTTCCCGCCGCTGATCCGCACGATCGAGCTCCCCGACATGATCGCCTACGCCGGCGCGACCTGGGACTGGCACCGCCTGCACTACGACGCCGGATACCTGTCGGAGCGCGGCCTGGACCGCCCGGTGGTCGACGGCCAGGTCTTCGGCGCCTACCTGGCGATCGCCCTGCGCGGCTGGTTCGGCACCGCGGCGGTCATCACCGGGCTGTCGTTCCGCTTCCGCAGCCTGGTCTTCGCCGGCGAGACGATCCGCTGCCTCGGCGAGCCGAGACGCCTGGACGCCGCGACGGCCGAGCTGGACCTCCGGGTCGAGGTGGTCGACGACGGCCGCCTCGCGGTCGCACCGGCCTCCGCCACCGTGCGCCTGCCATGACCGCCGCCGTCGCCGTCGTCGGTGCGGCCGAGTGCGACCTGGGGCTCACCGGCCGCAGCGTGCTGGAGCTGCAGAGCCAGGCCGTCACGCGGGCGCTGGCCGACGCCGGCATCGCGCTGTCCGAGGTGGACGGCCTGGCCACCAACGGGATCTCCCGGTTCTCGGCCACCCAGCTCGCGGACTGGCTGGGCATCCGGCCGGCGTGGTGCGACTCCACCTTCGCCGGCGGCGCGGTCTTCGAGATGTACGTCGCCCGGGCGGCCCAGGCGATCGCCGCCGGGCAGTGCACGACGGTGCTCATCTCGTACGCGTCGAACCAGCGCTCCGCCCGGTCCCGCACGCTGACCGGGGTCGTGGAGGAGGGCACGCCGGAGGCGGCCTTCGAGGCGCCCTACCGGCCGCTCTACCCGATCTCCTATTACGCGATGGTCGCCCAGCGCTACCTGCACACCTACGGGCTGGGCCGCGCGGACCTGGCGAGTGTCGCGGTCGCCGCGCGGGAGCGCGCGCGGCGCAACCCGGCGGCCTGGACGTACGGCAAGGGCCCGCTCACGATCGACGACGTGCTGGCCGCCCCGATGATCTCGACACCGCTGGGCCGGCACGACTGCTGCCTGGTCACCGACGGCGGCGGCGCGGTCGTGCTCACCTCGGCCGACCGCGCCCGCGACCTGCCGCGGCCGCCCGTCACCGTGCTCGGCTACGGCGAGTCGCTGACCCACACCGGCATGGCCACCGCGCCCGACCTACTGCGCACCGGCGCCGTCGACTCCGGGCGGCGGGCCTACGCCCGGGCCGGGCTCACGCCGGCCGGCATCGACGTCATCCAGCTGTACGACTCGTTCACGATCTCGGTGCCGCTCGGCCTGGAGGCACTGGGCTTCGCCGCGCCCGGCGAGGGCCTGCGCGCCGCCGTACCGCACAACACCGGCGGCGGCGGGCTGGCCTACTGCCATCCCGGTCAGCTCGGCGTCCTGCTGCTGGTCGAGGCCGTCCGCCAGCTGCGCGGCGAGTGCGGCGACCGGCAGGTACCCGGCGCCCGTACGGCCCTGGTGCACGGCACCGGCGGCATCTTCTCCAGCCACGCCACCGTGATCCTGGGGGTCGACCGATGACCGACGCCGAGGCCTGGTGGGAGGCGACCCGCGACCGTCGCCTGCTGCTGCAACGCTGCCTGGACTGCCGGAGATTTCAGCACTACCCGCGGCCGCTCTGCACCGGCTGCGGCGGCGACCGCCTCGACTTCGTGGCGGCCGCCGGTACGGGCACGATCGACAGCTTCACGACCGTGGAGCGGTACACCCTCGCTCGGGTGCGGTTGACCGAGGGCCCGATCCTGCTCACCCACCTCGAAGGCCTCGACGACCCGGCCTGCGACCAGCCCGTCAGACTCGCCTGGCGGGCCCTGCCCGACGGGCGTCACCTGCCCGTATTCCGGAGTGCCGACAATGGACTTTGAGCTCAGCGACGAGCAGCGCCTCTTCCGGGAGGTGCTGCGTGACTTCGTGGACCGGGAGATCCGGCCGGTGGCGCAGGAGTGGGAGGCCTCCGGCCGCTACCCGGCCGAGATCGTCGAGACCATGCGGAAGCTGGGCCTGTTCGGGCTCACCGTCCCCGAGGAGTACGGCGGGCTCGGCGCCGACATGGTCTCGTTCGCCCTGGTGTTCGAGGAGATCGCCAAGGGGTGGATGGGCGTCGCCGGCATCCTCGGCAGCCACTCGCTGTCCTGCTGGCTGATCGCCCGGCACGGCACCGAGGACCAGCGGCGGCGCTACCTGCCGGACCTGGCCAGCGGCCGGCGGCGTACCGGAATCGCGCTGACCGAACCGGATGCCGGCACCGACCTGCAGGGCATCGCCACCGTCGCGGCACGCGACGGCGACGAATACGTGATCACCGGCCGGAAGACCTGGATCACCAACGCGCGGCACGCGGATCCCCTGCCGGTGCTCTGCAAGACCGACCCGTCGGCCACGCCCCCGCACCAGGGCATGTCGGTCATCCTCGTCGACGCCGGCACGCCGGGCTTCACCGTCGAACGCGACCTGCCGAAGCTCGGCTACCGGGGCACCGAGTCGTGCGAGGTGCTGCTCGACGGCGTGCGGGTGCCCGCCGCGAACCTGCTCGGCGGGGTGGAGGGGCGCGGCATGCAGCAGGTCCTCTCCGGCCTGGAGACCGGGCGGATCAACGTGGCGGCCCGGGCGCTGGGCATCGCGCAGGCCGCGTACGACGAGGCGCTGCGCTACGCAGGCCAGCGCCGCGCCTTCGGCCGGCAGATCGGCGACTTCCAGGCGATCCAGCTGAAGATCGCCGAGATGGCGACCCAGGTGCAGGCGGCCCGGCTGCTCGTGTACTGGGCCGCGGCGCGCGCCGACGGCGGACACCGGGTCGACATGGAGGCCGGCATGGCGAAGGCGTTCGCCTCGGAGGCCGCGGCGAGCTGCGCCCTGACCGCGATGCAGGTGCACGGCGGCTACGGCTACTCGAAGGAGTTCGTGGTGGAGCGCCTGTACCGGGACGCACCGCTCATGATGATCGGCGAGGGCACCAACGACATCCAGCGCATCGTGATCGCCCGCGCGCTGCTCTCCGGCGCGGCGACGATCGGATGAGGTCCTACCTGTACGTGCCGGGCAACCGGCCGCGGATGCTGACGTCGGCACTGTCCCGCGGCGCGGACGCCCTGATCGTCGACCTCGAGGACGCGGTGCCGCCGGCCGAGAAGCACGCCGCCCGCGAGGCGGTCGCCGGTTGGCTGCGCACCCTGCCGCCGGGCGCGCCGGTCCACGTCCGCGTCAATCCGGGCGACGCCGGCCTCGACGACGCGCGGGCGGTGGTCTGCCCCGCGTTGCGCGGGCTGACCGTCGCCAAGGCCGACACGGTAGGCGGGCTCGCCGAGCTCTCGGCCGTCCTGGACCGGGCCGAGCGGGCGGCGGGCCTGCGCCCGGGCGGCGTCGACCTGGTGCCGCTGCTGGAGACGGCGAGCGCGATCCTGGCGGCGCCGGCCCTTGCCGCGGCGCCGCGGGTGCGCCGCCTGCAGATCGGCGAGGCCGACCTGGCGGCCGAGCTCGGCGTCACCCCGGGCGAGGACGAGCGCGAGCTCCTCTTCGTACGCTCGGCGGTGGTCCTCGCCTCCGCCGCGGCCGGCATCGAACCGCCGGCCGCCGCCGTGACCACCGACTTCCGCGACCTCGACCGGCTGCGCCGCGGGACGATCGCGCTGAAGCGGATGGGTTTCCGCGGCCGCGCCTGCATCCACCCCGCCCAGCTACCCGTGGTCAACGAGGTCTTCACACCGACGGCCGAGGAACTGGCGGCGGCGCGTGACCTGGTGACCCGCTTCGAAGCCGCCGGCGGGGGAGTCTGCCTCGACGCCACCGGCCGCATGGTCGACCTCGCCGTCGTCCGCGAGGCCCGCCGCACCCTGGCGGCCACCGGGACCGGTGAGGCCTGACCGTCAATCATAGACAGTGTTCCCGTCGGCGGGCCGTGCGAAGTCCGCGGCGAGCCGACCCTGTCGTTGGTATCGTCACGATATGTCGGTATTGCTCAAGAGGGCAGTCCATGTTGACTATTCGCAGATCTATGTCCTGTCGGATCCAACTGACGATGTCGTGCCAGGAGATCCATTCAATGGGCAGACGAATGGCATATGCGGTGCGGCCACACCCGGCGGACTCTTTCTTGTTACCGGCCTACAAGATGGCAGTGTCGGCTTCACAGTGGAGTTGCATGATCGACGGCCGAAGCTCGGCAGCAAATGGGGCGACGTCGTCGAGGTTTCCTTTGCGGCGTCAGGCGAAGGTGTTGCCCTGAAGGAATGGTGCGGTTCGCGATACCCGCTCGATCTCCCGCAGGGCGCTTATCGCGTGCGTTATTGCGCCTGCGATATGGACGAAGGCAAGCTTGAGGGCACGCTTGTCGAGGACATATCGCCAGATGAGTACCTGCTCCAATTCTGGCCCGCTCCAGTCGCCGACGATAGAATCGTCCGCCAAACCAGCGAAGTGGCCAAGTCCTGGCATCGCGGGCGGGTCGAAAAATCGCCGAGCCGGTGGAGCATTTCCAGAAAACCGTCCAGCGAAGATGACGCCCGTCGTCGTGCGGAACTGGCCAAGCTGGACAGCGAACTTGTGACGGTTCTGGTGAAGTCAAAGGTGCAACTCCAACGTAGAGTAGCGGGTTGGGCGGCAATGCATGCGCTTACCAAAGCAGGGATGGTGGATCTTCCGCCGCTTATGCCCGCCTTGGATTGCCTTCGCCAAGGAAAACCCACTCCCAAGCCATTCAGTAACGAGCTCAAGGCAATGGAGTTGCTCGTCGACGCGGTGCCGCGCAGCACTGTGAAGAGAATCGTGACTGGCACGGATAACGATAAGCGCCGAGTTTCGCGGCAAGCGTATGCAATATCGGCGTTGGCTGCGGCGGGACAACGGAACGCGACGCGAGCTGCAATCGAGACAATCTACGCGGCCGCGATTGTTTACGGCCCTGAATACGTGACCCTGTTTGCACGGCTCAGAGCCGAATTTCCAGAGCTATAGGGTTCACCGTCCGACGGCCCTACTTCAGGCGCATCAGTCCGGCATGGGTTGCCTGGAAATGACACTTGTTGAGATAAAAGTGCTCTAGGTGCGGTTCGAAGTCGACGTGTAGCCATTCACATCCGGCGGCGCGGGCTTCCTCGGCGGCGGCCTCGACCAGGGCGGCGCCGATGCCGTGCTGCTGCCTTTCGGGATCGACGGCGGTGTCGAGTAGGAAGGCGTGGCTGCCGCCGTCCCAGCAGACCTGGACGAACCCGATGAGCCGGTCGTCCTCGAAGGCACCGATCCAGGTGAGCGCGTGCCGCTCCAGCCGCTGCGACCACGGCCGGACCTCGCCGGAGTCGCCGCCGAAGGCCCGTGCGTGCAAGGCACTGAGCTCGCGATCGTCGACCGTGAACCGGGGCACGAGCTCCGGGCTCGGGCGGGTCAGCTGCCGTACTTGCGGTAGGAGACCGACCAGTCGCCGAGGCCGTTCCAGACCTGGACCGGGCGGGGGCTGCGCTTGACGTCGACGATGTCGCCGATCAGGAAGTTCTCGTAGACCCACTTGGCGTCGGCCGTGCTGAGGTTGATGCAGCCGTGCGACAGGTTGGCCCGGCCCAGCGAGCGGTTCCACGGCGCGGCGTGCAGGAACTCGCCGGAGTAGGTGATCCGGGTGCAGTACTCGATGTCCTCGGGGGCGTAGTAGTTCGGGTCCTTCGGATCGGTGACGCCGTAGCTCTCCGAGCTCATGCTGTGCACGCGCTCCTTGGAGAGCACGACGTGCGGGCCGCCCGTGGTCCAGTAGTTGATCTGCTCGCCGTTCGAGCCGGTGGTGCCGCCGCCCTTGCCGAGGCTGCACTTCATGGTGCGGACCAGCTTGCCGTTGATGTAGACCTTCGTCATGCGCGTCTTGTAGTCGCTGATCGCGATCAGCTGGCGCCCGATCTCGAAGTGGGTCGACGCGTTCTTCGCCCCATATGTCGTCTTGCCGAGCTTCACGCCGAACGCCTTGACGCTCACCTTGATCTTCGTGCCGCCGGTCCAGTACTTCGCCGGCCGCCAGTGCACGGTCTTGCTGTCCTTCCAGAAGAACTTGCCGTCGACCTTGGGCGTGGTCTCGATCTCGATGGCCTTCTCCGCCGCGGCCTTGTTGACGGCGCGGCTGAACGCGATGATCACCGGCTGGCCGGCGCCGTACTTGTTGCCGGTCTTGAGGGAGCTCATCGCGTTGGCCTGGAACGCGACCCGGGCGAGGTTCTCCGGCTTCACCGTGGTGAAGGTGGAGGTGTGCTCGCTCGACGTGCCCTTGGGGTCGGTGGCCGTCGCGACCACCTTGTAGGTCTTGCCGTAGGCGAGCTCGTCGGTCGCCAGCCAGGTCCCGTCGGCCTGCATGGCGCCGCTGATCGTCGTCTTGCCGGCGGTGACGGTGACCGACTGCAGCGTGCCGCCCGCGGCGGCGACGACGACCGGCTTCACCGGCGACACCCCGGTGGCGCCGCTCTCCGGCGTCACGCTCAGCGTGACCGCGGCGGCCAGCTCGGTCTCGGCGACGGGCTCGACCCAGCCGCCGGCGCCGGACGTGCGGCGTGAGGAGGAGCACCCGGCGGCCGCCGCGGCGGCGGCGATGCCCAGTGCGCCGATGATGACGTTACGTCGCTGAATCATCGCTCTCACAATCGAGGGGTCCCGGTCGGCGCCATCCGTGGCCGTACAAGTCAAAGACGCGACAGCGGGTCGAAACGGTTGCCGGCCGAGTCGATCGAACTGTCCGGATGGGCTCTGGTGGAGGCCCATCTTGGCAGATATGGATCTACTGCGGTACACCGCATCGAGCCCCGATCGTGGCGGTGGGCCGTTCGGCCGACCGATATGACCGGAACGGCTTACTTCAAGTAGGCGGCGAGCGGGAGGTTCTGCTCACGCAGGGCGGCGGTGATCACACCTGCGATCTGCCGCGCGCCGGCGGCCTCGAAGTGGGTGTGGTCGTTGCAGAAGAACGCGCCGACGGCGCCGGTCGTGTAGTCGCCGTTGTTCGGGCACAGCCGGAGCGAGTTGTACAGCGCCACGCTGCGGGCGTGCAGGTCGATCACCGGGACCGCGTTGGCGGCGGCGGCGTCCTTCGTCTCGGTGACGAAGCCGCGGTTGCCGACGGCGGTGGCGCCGCTGCAGGTGATCGCGGCCACCGGGGTGACCAGGACCGGCCGCGCGCCACGGGCCTTCGCCGCCGACGCCATCACGCCGAGCAGCTCCTTGAAGCGCGCGGTGCCGACGTGCCGCGGGCAGGCCGGGTCGCCGTCGTTGATGCCGAACTGGATGAACAGGTAGTCGCCGGGCCGGAAGCCGTCCAGCATCGCCGTCCACCGCGAGCTGTAGGCGGTCGAGCTGAGCGTGCACTCGCCGGCCGCGTTCTTCGTGCCGGTCACGTTGCCCTCGTACAGCCAGGTCTGGATGCTGCGGCCGCCGACGGCGCTGTTCTGCACGGTGACGCCGGCGGTGAAGTACGCGGCGAGCTGACCGCCCCAGCCGATCGGGCAGGTGCCGGCGTTCATCATCGTGGAGTCGCCGGCCAGCCAGACCTTGACGGCCGGAGCCGGCGTGGCCGGCGGGGTGCTCGGGCCGGTGCACGGCGTCGGCGTCGGTGACGGCGGCTGCGAACCGGCACAGGCGGTGCCGTTGAGCGTGAACGACGACGGCACCGGGTTGCTGCCGCTCCACGTGCCGTTGAAGCCGAAGCTCACGGACGCCCCGGTGGCCACCGAGCCGTTGTAGCCCACGTTCGTGGCGGTGACCGCGGTGCCGGAGACGCTGACGGCGGCGTTCCACGCCTGCGTGATGCCCTGCCCGGGAGCGAGCGCCCAGCCCAGGGTCCAGCCGGTCACCGGGTCGCCCAGGTTGGTGACGGTGACGTCGGCGCCGAAGCCGCCGGCCCACTGGCTGGTGATCCGGTAGATGACGCCGCACGCCGGCGCGGCCGCGCGCGCGGTGGCGACGCCGAGGCCGCCGGCCGCGACGGTCAGCGCCGCGGCGGCGAGGACCGTGAGCGGCGCCCGGGACGCCGTCATCGCAGCCGTCCCAGGCTCGCGGAAAGGACGGGTGCGAGCCGGTCGGCGACGGCCTGGTGGCCCTTGTCGTTGGGGTGCACCGAGTCGCTGAGGCCGTCCGCCGGCAGCCAGCCCGTCGTGTCGACGTAGAACACGCCGGCGTCGCCCGCGGCGTTGCGCGCCCGCACCGCCGCCTGCGTCTCCGCCGCGTACCGGCCGATGAACGTGCGCAGGGCGTAGAGCCGGGCGTTCGGGAACTTCGCCCGGATCCGGGTGAGGAAGGCGAGGTACTTCGCCTGGAAGTTCGCGCCGCTCACGCCGTGGCTCTTGTCGTTGGTGCCGAGGTTGATCACGACGGCGGCGGGGGTGTAGCGGGAGAAGTCCCACGCGTCGGTGCCGGCCTGCCCGCCGCTGGACATCCAGTAGCGGGTCTCGTGCGCCCAGCACCCGTCCGTGGTCTCGGACAGGCACATGCCGCCGATCGCGATCTGGGTGTGGTCGTAGCCGAGCCGCTCGCCGACCTTGAAGCCGTACCCGGTCACCGCGAGCCGGCTGCTCGTCGTGCCCGCCGTGATCGAGTCGCCGATGAACTCGACCAGCCGAGCCCGGGCCGGCGCCTTGAACGTGGCGGCGCCGGCGTCGAGGGTCAGGCCCTGGAAGACCGCGTCGCCGGTGTAGGAGCCGGCCACCTGCCGGTAGCTCACGATCAGCGTGTGGTTGCCGGCGGCCAGCGCCGCCGGGGTCAGGTTGACCGTGCCGGAGCCGCGGAACGCGGTGAACGCGCCGCCGTCGATGCTGGCCCACAGGTCGACGGTGTTGCGCTGCCGGAGCTTCACCGTCCTGCCGGTGAAGCCGACCCGCAGGTAGGCGCCGGCCCAGTAGGGCACGAAGGCCGCGGCGTTGGTCCGGTTCCAGCGCCCGACGAAGCTGATGTTGGTGTCGCCCGGCGTGCCGTCGCCGGCCGCGGCCCGGGCCGGGGCCGCCGGGGCGAGGGCAAGGAGCACCGTCAGGGCGAGCACCACGGGCCGACGTCGCATGACACGATCCCCTCAGATTGGGAGCGCTCCCAGTCTCGTGCGAGCTTCGATCGATGTCAATCGATTCCGACTCCCTCGAACGGGTGCGTGTGCCCTGACCGGGAGCCGGTGGGCGCGCGTACCCTGTGCCGGTGACCGATCACCAGAAGCTGGCGAACTTCATCTGGTCGGTTGCCGACCTGCTGCGCGGCGACTACAAGCAGTCCGAGTACAGCCGGGTGATCCTGCCGCTGACCGTGCTGCGCCGCCTGGACTCGGTGCTCGAGCCGACCAAGGACGCGGTCCTGGCGCGCTACGCCCAGCTGCGGGACGCCGGGGTCAAGAACGTCGAGCCGGTGCTGCGCCGGGAGTCCGGGCGGAGCTTCTACAACACCAGCGAGCTGACGTTCCGCACCGTCGTGAGCGACCCGAACAACGTGGCCACCAACCTGCGGTCGTACATCGGCGGCTTCTCGCCCGGAGCGGTCGACGTCCTGGACAAGTACGGCTTCGACCCGCAGATCTCTCGCCTGGAGGAGTCGGGCCTGATCTACCAGGTGGTCAGCCGGTTCGTCGAGATCGACCTGCGGCCGAGCGTGGTCAGCAACCACCGGATGGGTTACCTCTTCGAGGAGCTGGTCCGCAAGTTCTCCGAGATCAGCAACGAGACCGCCGGCGAGCACTTCACCCCGCGCGAGGTCATCCGGCTGATGGTCAACCTGCTGCTCGCCCCGGACGAGGACGACCTGGTCACCCCCGGCATCGTCCGCAAGATCTACGACCCGGCGTGCGGCACCGGCGGCATGCTCAGCGAGGCGCAGGACCACATCGAGGCGCACAACGCGCAGGCCACGGTCGAGGTTTACGGCCAGGAGCTCAACGGCGAGACGTACGCGATCTGCCGCTCCGACATGATGATGAAGGGCGGCGACCCCAACCGGATCGCGTTCGGCAACTCGTTCAGCCAGGACGGCCACGAGGAGGCGCGGTTCGACTACATGCTCGCCAACCCGCCGTTCGGCGTGGAGTGGAAGAAGGTCGAGAAGTTCGTCAAGGACGAGGCGGCGCGCGGGCACGCCGGGCGCTTCGGCGCGGGCCTGCCCCGGATCAACGACGGGTCGCTGCTCTTCCTCCAGCACATGATCTCGAAGATGAAGCGGCCGGAGGACGGCGGCAGCCGCCTCGCGATCGTCTTCAACGGCTCGCCGCTGTTCACCGGCGCGGCCGGCTCCGGCGAGTCGGAGATCCGCCGGTGGATCCTGGAGAACGACCTGCTCGAGGGCATCGTCGCGCTGCCGGACCAGCTCTTCTACAACACCGGCATCTCGACGTACTTCTGGATCCTCACCAACCGCAAGACCCCGCAACGCCGCAACAAGGTCGTGCTGCTCGACGGCCGGGAGTTCTGGGTCAGGATGCCCAAGAGCCTCGGCGACAAGCGCAAGATGCTCAACGACGACCACATCGCGGCGCTCACGCGCGCATACGTCGACGCGCTCGGCGCCGCCGGCGACCCGGACCGGCCGCGCGACGCCCGGGTGAAGGTCTTCGGCGGCGCCGACTTCGGCTACCGGCGGATCACCGTCGAACGCCCGCTGCGCCTGCGCTTCGAAGTCACCGAGGCGACGCTCGCGCTGCTCGCCGAGGCCCGGGCCGTCATCCGGTACGACGAGAGCGAGGCGCTGCTGGCCGCGATGAAGTCGATGATCGGCACGACGGCGGGCACCCGCGCGGAGTTCGCGGCGCGGCTGACCGAGCTGGGGAAGCTGCCGGCGCCCGTGGAGAAGGCCGTGTGGGAGGCGTCCTCGGTCAGCGACCCGGATGGTGAGGCGCAGACCAACCGCGCCGGCGCCCCGCTGCCGGACGCGGAGCTGCGCGACTACGAGAACGTCCCGCTGAGCGAGGACATCCACGACTACCTCGCGCGGGAGGTCCTCCCGCACGTGCCGGACGCCTGGATCGACGAGTCCAAGACGAAGACCGGCTACGAGATCCCCTTCACCCGGCACTTCCACGTCTACCGGGCGCCGCGGCCGCTTGCGGAGATCGACTCGGAGATCCTGGCCCTGGAGGCCCAGATCCGGGACCTCCTCGGGGCGGTGACCGGTGAGGCTTAAGGACGTCGTGCACATCAACCGCCGGACGCTGCAGGAGACCACGTCCCCGGACTACGACTTCCACTACATCGACATCTCATCGGTCGACGGGCTGGGCAACATCGTCGTGCCCGAGGCGAGCACCGCGTTCGGCGCCGCGCCGTCGCGGGCGCGGCGGCTGGCGCCGGCCGGCGCGACCGTCGTCTCCACCGTCCGGACCTACCTGCGGGCCATCGGCCGGGTGCCGCGCTCGGACCGGCCGCTGGTCTTCTCCACCGGCTTCGCGGTGATCGAGGCGGGGCCGCGGGCGGATCCCGGCTTCCTCTACTACCTGTGCCGCTCGGAACCCTTCGTGCAGCACGTCGTGGCCAGGTCGGTCGGCGTCAGCTACCCGGCGGTCAACCCGGGCGACATCGGCGACTTCCCGATCGACCTCCCGCCGGTCGAGGAGCAGCGGCGCGTCGCGGAGTTCCTCGACGCGGAGCTGGCGCGCGCGGGCGTTCTCCGCGACGCCAAACAGCGGCAGGCCGCCCTGCTGGCCGAGCGCGCCGAGACGGTCCTCGCGGAGAAGGTCTCGGAGCTCTTCGACGCGCACGGATCCGTCGCGATGCGGTACCTGTGGCGCGGCATCGAGCAGGGCTGGAGTCCACAGTGCGAGGACGCGCAGGCGGGCCCCGACGAGTGGGCGGTGCTGCGCACCAGCGCGGTCAGCGGCGGCGTCTTCGACCCGCTGGCGCACAAGCGCCTGCCGGCGGACGTCCGGCCCGACCTGAGATACCTGCTGCACGACGGCGACCTGCTGCTGACCCGCGGCAGCGGCTCGCCGGCCTTCGTCGGCGTCGCGGCGGTCGCGCGACCCGGCGGGCGGCGGCTGCTGCTCAGCGATCTCCTCTATCGGGTACGCCTGCCGGACAGCTGGCCGGGCGCGCTCCTGGCGCAGCTCTGGGGCAGCCGCCCGGTGCGCGACCAGATCGCCCTGCTGCTGCGGGGCCAGTCCGGCCAGACGATCAAGCTGCGCGGTCAGGACATCGGCGAGGTCGTCGTGCCGCGGGTGCCCGCGGATGCGCGGGCGCGGCTGGCCGCCGAGCTCGAGGAGATCCGTGCCCGGCACGCGGGCGCCGCGGCCCGGATCGGCGACGGTCTCGACCTGATGGCCGAGCGGCGGCAGGCGCTGATCACGGCGGCGGTGACCGGCCGGCTGGACGTGACCACCGCGCGGGGGAGGGTGGCGGCGTGAGCGTGCACGAGGAGGCCGCGTTCGAGGCGGCGATCGAGCGGTCCCTGCTCGGGTCGGGATGGCTGCGCGGCAGCTCGGGCAACTACGACCGGCGGCTGGGTCTGGACACCTCCGAGCTGTTCGCGTTCCTCGCGGCGACCCAGGGCGCCGCCTGGTCGAGGCTCGCCGCGTACCACGGCGACAGCGAGGCGGAGACCAGGCGGCACTTCCAGGAGTATCTGGCCCGGCAGCTCGACGAGCGCGGCCCCCTCGACGTGCTGCGGCGCGGCGTCAAGGACAAGGGCATCCAGTTCCGGCTGGCGTACTTCGAGCCGGCGCACTCGATCACCGACGACGCGTGGCGGCTGTACCGCGCGAACCGGCTCAGCGTGACCCGGCAGCTGTACTTCTCCGAGCGCGACGCCAAGAGCCTCGACCTCGCCCTCTTCGTCAACGGGATCCCGTTCGCCACGGCGGAGCTCAAGAACCCGCTGACGCGGCAGACCGTCGAGGACGCCAAGGAGCAGTACCGCCGCGACCGGGATCCGAAGGAGCTGCTGTTCTCCCGGCGTACCCTCGTGCATTTCGCCGTTGATCCTGATCTGGTCTTCATGACCACCCGGCTGGCGGGTGCCGACACCCGGTTCCTGCCGTTCAACACCGGTTCGGAGGGCCCCGGGGTCTCGGGCGGCGCGGGCAACCCGGCGGCGCCGGGCTACCGGACCGCGTACCTGTGGGAGCAGGTCTGGCACCCGGACACCTGGATGGACCTGGTCCGGCGGTTCCTGCACACGGACAAGGAGTCGCGGGCGCTGATCTTCCCGCGCTACCACCAGTGGCACGCGGTCACCGCGCTCGCCGAGCACGCCGCCGCGCACGGCTCCGGCGACAACTATCTGGTCATGCACTCGGCCGGGTCCGGCAAGTCGAACACCATCGCCTGGCTGGCGCACCGGCTGTCCAGCCTGCACAACACGGCGAACGAGGCGGTCTTCGACAAGGTCATCATCATCACCGACCGGGTGGTGCTGGACCGGCAGCTGCAGGACACGGTGTTCCAGTTCGAGCACGTGCCGGGCGTGGTGCAGCGCATCGACAAGGACTCCAACCAGCTCGCCGCCGCGCTGTCCGGGGAGACCGCCAAGGTCGTCATCAGCACCATGCAGAAGTTCGCCTTCATCCTGGAGAAGGTCGACAACCTGCGCGGCCGGCGGTTCGCGGTGATCGTGGACGAGGCGCACTCGTCGCAGTCGGGCGACAACGCCACCGCGCTGAAGAAGGTGCTGCTGCGCAAGGGCAGCGACGACATCGACGACGACGGCGACCTGCTCACCGCGTCGGCGCTGGCGCGCGGCCGGCACGAGACGCTGTCCTACTTCGCGTTCACCGCGACGCCGAAGCCGAAGACCCTCGAGCTGTTCGGCACCCGGGGCGCGGACGGGAACATGCGCCCGTTCCACACCTACTCGATGCGGCAGGCGATCGAGGAGGGCTTCATCCTCGACGTGCTGCGGCAGTACGTGACCTACAAGTCGTACTGGAAGCTGGCCAACCAGAATCCCGACGACCCGGAGGTGGACCCGGGCAAGGCGGCGTCGCGGCTGGCCCGGTTCGCGGTGCTGCACCCGACGATGATGGCGCAGAAGGCGGAGATCATCGTCGAGCACTTCCGCCGGCACACCGCGCCGCGCCTCGGCGGCCGCGCCAAGGCGATGGTGGTGACCGGGTCGCGCGAGGCCGCGGTCCGGCTCTACACCGCGATCCGGAAATACCTCGAGATCAACGGGTACGCCGGATGCGAGCCGCTCGTCGCGTTCTCCGGCGACCTGAGCCTGGACGGCCTCGAGGTGACCGAGGCGCGGCTGAACGGGTTCGGCGAGAGCGAGCTGCCGGAGCGGTTCGCCTACACGGCCGCCGACGACAGGCACGCCGGCACGAGGACCGAGTACCGGATCCTCGTGGTCGCCGAGAAGTACCAGACCGGCTTCGACCAGCCGCTGCTCACCACCATGTACGTGGACAAGCCGCTCAAGGGCGTCGCCGCCGTGCAGACCCTGTCCCGGCTCAACCGCACCCAACCGCGCAAGGCGCAGGGCGACGTGTTCGTGCTGGACTTCGTCAACGAGGCCGGCGACGTCACCGAGCAGTTCAAGCCGTACTTCGAGACCGCCGCGACGGTGCCGACCGACCCGAACCTGCTGTACACCGCCGAGCACGCGGTCACCGAGCACGCGCTGCTGGTGGAATCCGAGATGCAGGCGTACGTCGACGCTCTGCTCGCCGCCGTCGGCAAGGCGAAGGACGACGCCGCGCTGCAGAAGGCGCACGCGGCGCTCTACCGCTTCACCGACCCGGCGCGCGACCGCTACGTCGCCCTGGCCGCCGACGCCCCGGAGGCCGCCGACGGCTTCCGCGCCGCGCTGCGCGACTACACCCGCATGTACGCGTTCCTGGCCCAGGTGGTGCCGTACCAGGACGAGGGCCTGGAACGGCTCTACCTGTACGGGCGCGCGCTGCTCAACCGGCTGCCGCGCCGCGGCGACCCGTCCGTCGACATCGGCGACGTGCAGCTGACCCACCTGCGGGTCAGCCGGACCGGGGAGCACGACGCGTCGCTGACGGCCGAGGGCGAGCACCTGCTGCCCGGCTTCACCGGCGGCGGCGCCGGCCCGCAGCACGATCCGGGCCGGATGGCGCTGTCCGAGCTGATCGACGACCTCAACGACCGGTTCGGCCTCGGCCTCGGCGAGGCCGACAAGGTCTGGTACGAGCAGCAGATCATCGCGATGACCGAGGACGAGACGATGGAGGCGGCGGCGCTGGTCAACGACGAGGACAACTTCGGCGTCGTCTTCGACCGGCGCATCGAGTCGGTGATCCTGTCCCGCCACGACGACAACGGCAAGCTGATGCAGCGCTACCTGGACGACGACCTGCTGCGCCGGCGCATGAACCAGCTGGGCCGCAGCGAGGCGTACCGGCTGATCCGCCGCCGCCACGGCCTCACCTGATCAGCGCGCGGACCAGACCTGGTTGGGGCCGCGGTGGCAGTCCCACAGGTGCACGATCGCGCCGTTGGCGGTGCCGTTGCCGTTGACGTCGAGGCACTTTCCGCCGCTGCGCAGCTCGCCGGCCGAGGACCGGATCCACTGCTGGTTCGCCGCGCCGTGGCAGTCCCAGATCAGTACCTGCGTGTCGCCGGAGACGTCCAGGCAGCGCCGGGACTGCGGGTTGGACAGCAGGGCCGTGCCGCCCACCGGCGGGGCCGTCAGCGAGGCCAGGCTGCCTGGGACCGACTGCAGGGCCGCGTACCAGCGGGCGGCCATCTTGTCGTAGCCGCCCGCGCTGGGGTGCAGCCCGTCGGCGAGATCGGCGGTGGTCAGGGCGGAGTGCATGTCGACCAGGTGGGTCAGCGGGCCCTTCTGCGCGACGATGCCGGGCAGCGCGGCGTTGAACGTCTGGGTCTTCTGCTCGTTGGCGGCGTTGGCGGTCGGTACCAGCTGGGCGACGAACAGCTGCACCTGGGGAGCGTTCACGCGGATCTTGTCGATCAGCGCGGAGAGCCGGCCCGGTGCGCCGGCGACGTCGTAGTTCTGGCCGATGTCGTTGGTGCCGATGTGCAGCAGGACGGTGCGCGGGTTCGCCTGCCGGATCCAGGCGACGATGTCGGCGTCCAGCTGGTCGATGCGCCAGCCCGAGTGGCCCTCGTGGTCGTGGTCGCCGAGGCTCGCGGGGCCGTTCGAGCCGGATCCGACGAAGTCGGTGAGGTGCCCGCCGTCGGCGAGGCGCTGCCACAGGCCGATGCGGTAGCCGCCGGGCACGTTGAAGCCGTCGGTGATCGAGTCGCCGAGCGGCATGACGCGCACGCCGCCGTTGGACTCCGCCGCCGCAGCCGGTGCCGCCACGGTCAGTGCCGCGCACAGAGCCGCGGCGACGCACAGGGCCAGTCGTTTCATGGACATGGGTTCCTCTCCCTCGAGACCGTTCACTGCCGGAGCCAACGCTGGTTGCCGCCGCCGTTGCAGGTCCACAGCTGCAGCTGGGTGCCGTTGGCGGTGCCCGCGCCGACGGCGTCCAGGCACTTGCCCGAGCCGACGCCGATGACGCTGCCGTCGGAGCGCACCGTCCACTGCTGCCAGGCGCCGCCGTTGCAGTCGAAGATCTCGACCGGTGTCCCGTCGGCGGTGGCGCCGCCGGTGGCGTCCAGGCACTTGTTGCCGAAGATGGCGAGCTGGTTGGTGGCGGTGGAGATCCAGGTCTGGTTGTTGCCGCCGTTGCAGTCCCACAGGGCGGGCCGCACGCCGTTGGCCTGGTTGCCGCCCGGCACGTCGACGCAGCGCCCGGAGGCCTGGCCGCGGTAGGCGCCGGCGTTCGCCGACCGGAACCACTGCTGGTTGGCGCCGCCGTTGCAGGTCCACACGGTCAGCAGGGTGCCGGCGCCGACACCGCCGGTGGCGTCCAGGCACTTGCCGGAGGCCGGGCTGACGATCGTGCCGTCGGGGTTGACGGTCCATCGCTGTGCGGCGGTGTTGTTGCAGTCGTAGATCTGCACGGCGGTGCCGTCGGCGGTGCCACCGCCGTTGACGTCGAGGCACTTGCCGCCGAACACGGTGAGCTGGGACGCGGCGGTCTCGGTCCAGGCCTGGTTGGCGCCGCCGTTGCAGATCCACAGCGCGGGGCGGGTGCCGTTGGCCTGGTTGGAGTTGGGCACGTCGGCGCAGAGGCCGGACTGGTTGCCCTTGAGGATGCCGGGGATGCTGCGGGTGTTGCAGGTCGTCATGCCGGCCGAGTAGGGGCAGACGATGGTCGCGAAGCCGCCCCGGGTGGCGACCGGCACGCTGAGCGTGTCGGCGCTCGTGACGACCCGGGTCTCGCGGATCAGCGCGCCGGCGGAGTCCCGGACGGTCTCGGCCAGCCACTGGCCGGCGCCGAGCAGCGACAGCGACGAGGTGAACGTCTTGGCGGACAGGGCCGAGATGCCGCCGAGGTACCACCGCCCGCCGGACCGCCGGGCCAGGTAGGCCTCCTGGCCGGGGCGCCCGCCGAGCAGCCGGGTCTCGTCCCACGCGGCCGGCAGCTGATCGAGGACGCGCAACGCCTCCGGATGCGCCTCGTAGCTGGCCGGATTGTCGGCGTCGTGCTGCCAGCCGGACTCGAACACGATCGCCGTGGCGAGCTCGTGCGCGTCGGTGGTGTCACGGTTGGCCATGCTGAACACCACCGGGGTGAAGTCCATGCTGGAGACCACGTTTCGGGTGAACGGCAGGATGGTGTTGAACGCGGCCCGGTTCTGCTGCTGCTCGGCGCCGAAGACCGCCTCGGCCGTCATCACGTGCGGCCAGGTCCGCTGCAGGCCCCGCTGGGTCGCCGCGCCGTGGAAGTTCACCATCAGGCGCAGCTCGGCGGTGCGGGCCAGGATGGCGTCGTACCACTGCAGGGTCGGCTGGGTGTTCTCGTAGATGAAGTCGACCTTGACGCCCGCGACGCCCCAGCTCGCGATCTGCGGCAGCCAGCTCTCCCGCTGCTGTGCGGTACGCAGGTCGGCGGAGTTGAACCAGAGGATCACCTGCACGCCCTTGGACCGGGCGTAGGCGACCACGTCCGGCGCCCAGGTGGCGGACCAGCCCTCGTCGATGAGGACGTAGCCCCAGCCGTTACGGGCGGCGAAGTCGATGTACTGCCGCTGCCGGTTCTGGTCCGACGGGCTGGAGTGCTCGGTCAGCCAGGACCAGGCGACCGTGCCCGGCCTGACCCAGGACGTGTCGGAGACCCGCGACGGCGCGGCCAGGTCGTCGACGATCGTCGAGGTGGTCACGGTGGCGAGGTCGCCGACCGCGGCCGTGCGCCAGGGCGTGCTCAGCGGCAGCGTGGTGGTGATGCCACCGGCCAGCGCGGTGGTGTACGTCCCGGACCCGGCCGGGTGGGTCAGATAGGACGCGGCGTACCGGCCGTCGAGGTTCGTCTCGGCGACCAGCGCGAACCGGCCGCCGACCTCGAACAGCGCGGGCACCCGGTAGTTGCTGCCGGTCGGCGCGCCACCGGCCGTCGACTGGAACCACTTGCCCTGGTCCTCCGAGTGCGGCGGCACCAGCCAGGCGTTCGACGCGGCCGGCACCGTCCAGGACGACGCCTCGCGGCTCACCGTCACGGATCCGCTGCCCGGCAGGACGTAGCGGTAGGCGGCACCGGCGTCGGAGGCGCGTACGACCACGTCCAGGCGGGCGCCGCCGGTGCCGGTGAACGACAGGGTGGACTCGGTGTATGTCGTGCGCGGGTTGCGCTGCTTGCCGGTGGTCATCGAGTACGACTCGGTGACGGTCCGGTCGGCGCGCTGGGTGAACGTCAGGTTCGTGGTCAGGTCGGCGGCGGTGGTGGCGATGCCGATGCGGGACGGCGAGAGCACCGTCTGGCCGCCGCTGGACACGGCGAACGTCAGGTTGCCGCCGTCGAGGACGACCTGGGCGACGGTCGGCGAGCCGGCCGACGGCCCGGCCACCGTCCAGGTCGTGGCGGCGGACGCGGACCCGGGTGCGACGAGTACGGCGGCGGCCGCGGGTAGCAGCAGGGCGAGCGCAAGCGGGGATCGTGGCATGGGGGACTCCTTGTCACGCGGGGGAGAGAGCGTCAGCTGCGGGACCACTTCTGGTTCGCGGCGCCGTTGCAGGTCCAGATGACCAGCTGGGTGCCGTTGGCGGTGCCGTGCCCGACCGCGTCGAGACACTTGCCGGAGCCGACTCCGACGACCGTGCCGTCGGCGCCGACGGTCCACCGCTGGTGGCTGCCGCCGTTGCAGTCCCAGATGTCGACAGCGGTGCCGTCGGCGGTGCCGCCTCCCACGGCGTCCAGGCATTTCGCGCCGTACACCGTCAGCCTCCCGTCCGTCGTCGACGTCCATTCCTGATTGGGCCCGTTGTTGCAGTCCCAGAGCGCGGGCCGGGTGCCGTTGGTCTGGCTGAGCCCCGGCACGTCGGCGCACCGGCCGGCCTCCTGGCCTCGCAGGATCCCGGCGGTGTCGCCGCGGGCCCACCTCTGGTTCGACCCGCCGTTGCAGGTCCAGATCGCCAGTGCCGAGCCGTTCGCGGTGCCGTGTGCGCTCGCCTCCAGGCACTTGCCGGAGGCGGCGCCGACGACGGTGCCGTCGGCGCGTACGGTCCATTGCTGGTTGGTGCCGCCGTTGCAGTCCCAGATCTGCACGGCCGTGCCGTCCGCGGTGCCGCCGGCGGCGACGTCGAGGCACTTGGTGCCGAGGATCTGCAGCTGCCGGGCCGGGGTCAGGGTCCACCGCTGGTTGGTGCCGCCGGTGCAGTCCCACAGCACCGGCCTGGTCCCGTTGGTGGTGACGGCGCCGGGCACGTCGGCGCAGCGGCCGGACTCCGCGCCCTTGAGCACGCCCGCCAGGCTGCCGGCGGCGTTCGCGGTGACGCGCAGGTTGTCGAACTGGTTGGTCTGGTAGCCGACCACGCCGACGCCGGCCTGGCCGGCGGTGAACGAACTGTCGGTGGCCCGGCCGAGGACGGTGCCGTCGACGGTCGCGGTTATCTCGTTGCCGGAGAAGCCGAGCGTGATCGTGTGCCAACTGTTGAGGGCCAGCGCGGCCCGGACGCCGGTGAGCAGGGTGGTCAGGACGCCGCCGCTGTTGTTGCGGGCGATGGACCAGGCTCCGGTGTTGCTGATCCGCAGCTGGTAGGCCGCCTGACGGTTCTGCGGCCGGTTCTGGGTGTTGGCCCGGCCGAGCAGCGTGACGGTGCCGGCCTGCTGCATGTTCAGGTCGGTGCTGACCGTGTAGTCGCTCCAGGAGGGATCGCCGATGAGGGTGAACGCGTCGCTGTCGTCCTGCCAGTTGATCGGCTGCACCGGCACCACCTGTTGCAGGCACTGCCCGCCGCGGCCCGCGGCGCACGGCCGTACCTCGTAGGCGCCCTGCATGTCCTCGGTGTAGCGCGGCAGGGCCCGGCTGGGGTAGCCGTCGAAGTCGTCGGAGTAGGGCAGCGCGAGCGCGTGGCTCGCCGGGCCGGCCGCCGTGCCCTTGCCCTGACCGGTGGTGGTGGTCACGGTGTAGATCCGGTTCGGTTGCAGGGTCAGCGCGTAGGAGCCGTTGGCCGGGGCGATATCGGCCTGTCTCACGAACCAGTCGGCGGAGTCGCCCGAGCCCATGTCGGTGGACCAGACGTGCACGGTGCCGGTGCTCAGGCCGCCGGACACCGTCACGTTCACCGTCTGCGCGGCGGTGGTGCCGCTGGTCTCGTAGATGGTGGAGTAGTCGCTGTTGTTGGGCGACTTGAGCGAGACGTAGCTGCCGTTGGCCCGGCTGCCGCCGAGGTAGCCGCTGGCGGAGCTGTTGAGGTAGCGCCAGCCGGGCTGGGTGAACTGCGCGTAGTGCGCGTTGGCCCACAGGTTCCTACCGACCCGGTACGCGCCCGACCACGGTGATCCGGCGTCCATCAGGCCGACCGTGGCGTACGGCAGATTCGGCGTGATGGCGGCGATCAACGGCCAGTTCAGATATCCGGTGATCTCCGCGTCCAGGTATCCGCGGTTGAGCGTGCGGATGTACGGGACCACGCCGGCCATGTCGTCCTGCGAGCCGAACTCGCTGGCCCACAGCGGTTTCCCGGAGCTGCGCGCGTTCTGGGTGGTGGAGCAGGAGTCGGCCTGCGACAGGTAGCCGCACACGTAATGGTTGCCGAGCACGCCGACGGCGTTCTTGAGCGTCGGGTCGGCGGCGAACTCGTCGGCCATGCCCCAGCCGGTGTCGTCGCCGACGATCTGCACCGACCCGAAGCCCGCCGCGTTCAGGGAGCTTCGCAGATTCTTGTACCAGCCGCTGTCGTGGCCGCGTTCGTTCCAGCCGCCGAGGTAGCTGATCGTCAGCCCGTGCTGCCGGGCGCAGTTCAGCCAGGAGATGTCGTAGTCGATCATGTCCTGGGACCAGAAGCTGTGGTTGCCGACCCAGCCCGGCGCCGTCCACGGCAGCGCGGCGAGCCTGATGTTCGGGTTACGGGCCACGGCCTGCTCGCCCAGCCAGAACTCGTAGCCGACGTTGCAGTTGATGTCACCGCGAACATGCTGGTGGCTGGGCTCGGAGCCGTCGGTGGAGTTGCCGTCCCCGCCGATCTCGAGCTTCAGCAGCTGGACCGCGGCGCCGTAGCCGGGCTTGAACAGGTAGTCGAGGATCTGCGAGCGCTGCGCGGCCGGGTAGTCGATCAGGAGCCGGGAATTGCCGCCGCCGCCGCTGATCGCGCCGACGCCGTCGAACGTCCGGCCGGCGATCGCGCCGTCGAGAGCGATCGTCGTCGCGGCCGAGGCGGGTGCGGCACCCGCGATCACCGCGGCGGTGGTGGTGAGGGTCAGCGCGGCTAGGGCGAGCAGGCTGCGAAGCCGATGCCCGCGCACGGCTGGATGCATGGCAGGTCTCCTTCGGTCCGGGGAAAGCGCGGAGGAGCTGTTCGTCGGCCCGGGCCGCCTGGGGGTGGTGCGGCCCGGGCCGTGGCTGACCGGAGCGCGGCGCCGGCGTCGTGCACCGGAGGGGATGCCGTCACGGTGAGCCTGGTGTTCCGACCTTGGTCAAACACGATGAGACATCGACAATCAAAGATGAACACCTTCGAAATGTCAACGTTCCCAGAAGTGCTCGCGGCGGCGATTCTGGGAACGTAGTCAGAAATCGTTATCGGCTACTCTGACGAGGTCGATTTTGTGAGCGTTCTCAACGTTCGACGCTGAGGAGATCGTGTGCCACCGCGGCAACCCACGATGCACGACGTCGCGAAGGCCGCCGGAGTCAGTACCTCCACCGTCTCCCGCGTGATCAACAACGGGCGCTACATCCGGCCCGAGACCCGCCTCGTCGTCGAGCGGGCGATCGCGGAGCTGGGCTTCCATCGCAACGAGGTCGCCCGGATGCTCCGGCCCGGCCAGACCGCCAACACGATCGCCCTGGTCATCGAGGATCCCGGAAATCCGTTCTGGTCCGCCATCACCCGCGGCGCCGAGGAGACGGCCTGGCGCAACCAGCACATGCTGGTCGTCGGCAGCACCGGGCAGGACTTCCACCGGGAACGCGACCTGCTGCGTGACCTGGTCAGCCGCCGGGTGGACGGCCTGCTCGTGGTGCCGACCGCCCACGACCATCGCGACCTGCACACCGAGCTGAGCCGGCGGGCGCCGATGGTCTTCATCGACCGGGTGCCGGACGGGGTGCCGGCCGACTCGGTCGTGCTGGACAACGTCGGCGGTGCCCGTCGCGCCATCGAATACCTGCTGACCACGGGTCACCGGCGGATCGGCTACATCGGCGGCGATCCTGCCGTGAGCACCGGCGCCGCCCGGCTCGCCGGCTACCGGTCGGCGCTCGCCGACGCCGGGCTGAGCTACGACCCGGGCCTGGTCAGCCTGGGCAACCACACCGTCGAGGCCGCCACGACGGCCGCCATGTCGCTGTTGAACCGCGCCGATCCGCCCGACGCGATCTTCGCGGACAACAACCGGATCTGCGTCGGCGTGCTGCACGGCACCGACCGGCACGACCGCGACATCGCGGTGGCCGGCTTCGACGACGTCGAGCTGGTCGACCTGCTGCCGAGGTCGGTCGCCCTGATCACCTACGACGCGGTCGAGATCGGCCGGCGCGCCGCGGAGCTGCTCTTCGGCCGCATCGACGGCGGCACGGGCGAGTACAGGCAACTCGTCATGCCCACCGAGCTGGTGCTCCGCGGCCGCTTCGGCCTGCCTCGACCGCTTTAGAAAGATTTATCGTTAAAAACGGTGATTGGCCAGATTGCCGGAAACATGACAACGTTCATATGAATTTCCTGGGAACGTTGACATAGACGTAACCGTTCATCTTTGATTGCCGATGTCTCGGCTTTTCGGCCTGATGTTCACTTCTTGCGGACGGGCGTCACTGCTCTTGCGGTGACGTCTACCCCGGCGCGGTGCGGATCTCCCCGGCATCCCCGCGCCTTCCCCCACATCCCCGAAGGAAGCCTCATGGGCACAAGATCCAGGCGCCTGCTCACGGGCGCCGCAGCCGTGTTACTCGGACTGGGCGCGGCGGTCGGAATCGCGGACAGCGCCGCCGCCGCGTCCCCGGCCTCGTCCAGCATCGCGGTCCTGATGAAGTCCTACGACGCCGGCACCGGCCGGATCGGCGGCGGCTGGTGGACCGGCGCGGTCGCGCTGAGCACGGTCATGACCTACCGCCAGGCGACCGGCGACACCCAGTACGACTACGCCATCTCGGAGGCCTTCGCCAAGAACACCGACTTCACCAACGAGTACATCGACGACACCGGGTGGTGGGCGCTGGTCTGGCTGCAGGCCTACGACATCACCGGCAACCGGAACTACCTCAGCATGGCCGAGACCACCACCAGGTACATGCACGACTACTGGGACACGACGTGCGGCGGCGGCGTCTACTGGCGGACCGACAAGCAGTACAAGGCGTCGATCGCCAACGAGCTGTTTCTGGCGGCGACGGCCGGGCTGCACAACCGGATCCCCGGCGACACCACCTACCTCGGCTGGGCGAACGCCGAGTGGAACTGGCTGAGAGGCACCGGCCTGATCGGCGCCGACCTGGTCCGCGACGGGCTCAACGTGGGCAACTGCTCGTTCAACAACGCCACCTACACCTACAACCAGGGCGTCGTCCTGCAAGGACTGGTCGAGCTGTCGCGGGCCACCGGCGACACCGGCCTGCTCACCACGGCCCGCTCGATCGCGACGGCGGCGACCCGGCACTTCAACCGCACCGGCGTGCTCTTCGAGGGCTGCGATCCGAACTGCACCGGCGACGGCCAGTCGTTCAAGGGCATCTTCGCCCGCTACCTGCGCGCGCTGGCCACCGCGGCCCGCACCACCGAGTACGACGGGTTCCTCAACACCACCGCCGACTCCATCCTGGCCAACAACACCGACGGCGCGGGACAGCAGGGCAACTCCTTCGTCGGCCCGTTCGCGCTGTGGACCTACAACACCCAGGCCAGCGCCGCGGCCGCCCTGGTCGCGGCGATCGGCGCCACCGGCGCCGGTGTACTGCGCGGGCAGGAGTCGGGCCGATGCGCCGATGTGCCCGGCGCCGGCCGCGCCAACGGCACGGTGGTCACGCTCTGGGACTGCAACGGCGGCCTCAACCAGCACTGGGTGGCGACCGGCGGTCTCCTGCGCGTGTACGGGATCAAGTGCCTCGACGTGAACGCCGGTGGCACGGCCGACGGCACGTCCGTACTGATCTATGACTGCCACGGCGGCACGAACCAGCAATGGACGGTGAACGCCGACGGCACGGTCGTCGGGGTGGCCTCGGGCAAGTGCCTCGACGCCACCGGGCACGGCACGGCAAACGGCACCGCGCTGGCGATCTGGACCTGCAACGGCGGCGCCAACCAGAAATGGTCCCGCAGCTGACCTCGGAAGGACGAAGCAATGAGAACAGTCGCGTTTCGCAGAACCGCCGCGTGGATAGCCGCCGCGGCGATCGGCTCGGCCGCCCTGACGCCAGTGATGGATCATTCCCGAGCCGCCGCCGCCCCGCCCGGGGCCAAGGACGTCACGGCCACCCTCTTCCAGTGGAACTTCGCCTCGATCGCGAGTGCGTGCACCACCACCCTGGGCCCCTCCGGCTACGGCTATGTGGAGACCTCGCCGCCGCAGGAGCACATCCAGGGGCCGCAGTGGTGGACCTCGTACCAGCCGGTGAGTTACCGGGTCATCGGCCGGCTCGGCGACGTCAACTCCTTCAGGAGCATGGTGAACACCTGCCACGCCGCCGGCGTCAGGGTGATCGTGGACGCGGTCATCAATCACATGACGATGGGTTCCGGCGTCGGGTCGGGCGGTACCGCCTACACCAAATACAACTACCCCGGCCTTTACCAGGACCAGGACTTCCATTCGTGCCGTGCGAACATCACCAACTGGGCCGACCGGAACAACGTGCAGCAGTGCGAGCTCGTCGGCCTGGCCGATCTCAACACCGGCAGTGACTACGTGCGCTCGGCGATCGCCGGCTACCTGAACAGCCTGATCGCGCTGGGCGTCGACGGCTTCAGGATCGACGCGGCCGAGTTGATGGCCGCCTCCGACCTGGCGGCCGTCAAGTCACGGCTCAGCAACCCCGGCATCTTCTGGGTGCAGGAGGTCGCCGGCGGCGCGGGCCACGTCGTGCAGGCGAGCGAGTACCTCGGCACCGGCGACGCGGACATCTTCCAGGGCGCCTACGACCTCAAGCGGATCTTCACCGCGGAGCGGCTGGCCTACCTGCAGAACTGGGGCACCGCGTGGGGCGCCGGCTACCTGGCCGGCGACAGATCCCGCACCTTCGTCGACAACTGGGACACCGAGCGCAACGGAAGCACCCTCAACTACACCTGGGGGTCCACCTACACCCTGGCCAACGTCTTCCTGCTCGCCTGGCCGTACGGGTCGCCGAACGTCTTCTCGGGTTACGAGTTCTCCTCCTTCGATCAGGGGCCGCCCAACGCCGGCGTGGTGAACGCCTGTTACACGCAGGGCTGGAAGTGCCAGCACGCCTGGCCGGAGATCGCGGGAATGGTGGGCTTCCGCAACGCCGTCCGGGGCACCGCCGTGACCAACTGGTGGAGCAACGGCAACAACGCCATCGCCTTCGGCCGGGCTAACCGGGGCTACGTCGTCATCAACCACGAGGGTGCCGCCATCACGCAGACGTTCGGCACCGGGCTGGCGGCCGGGTCGTACTGCGACGTGCAGCATCGCGGCACCAGGTACACCGTCGGCAGCGACGGCCGCTTCACCGCGACGGTCGCCGCCGGCAACGCCCTCGCCCTCTACGTCGGCGCGACCTGCTGATCTGTCGGCTCGGCACGGCTCGTGACCTCCGATCTCCAGAGGTCTCGAGCCGTGGATCGCCCCGTCATCGGATGAATTGGAAGATTCTGCCGTTCGCGGCCAGGGGCAGCGGTGCGCCGGTGAAGCGGTGAACTCCCACGGAGAACAACACGCCGGCTGGTGCGGTGAAGGCCTCTTCGGTGAAGCCTGCGTCGGCGAACCAGGTTCGAATCGTCGGAGTCAGGTCGGGCGCCCGCCGTGTCCTGGTCCAGATCACCGTGGCGCCGGCGGCGCAGAGCCGCGGCAGCGCGTGGATGGTGGCGCGGGCGTCGGCGTTGCCGATATTGCCGAGGACTCCTGCCATGATCACCAAGTCGGCGGGCACCGCATTCGAGTATGAGGCAAGGTCACCGGCGTCGGCCTCCAGGACGGTGACCTTGCCGAGGTCCTCGACGACCACTCTGGCGCGGGCCACGGCGACGTTACGCGGGTCGTACTCGATCAGCGTCGCGCTGACTCGTCCCGCGTCCCGGCGCGAGGACAGCACGGTCAGAATGTCGTGGCCTTGACCGGCGCACATGCTCACCACGGACAGAGGTTCGCCCGACCGCTCGTCAAGCCACTCGGCGATGTGCTGCTGGACCAGCCCCAGCCGTTGGGCCAGCGGCGAGCCGGAATCGGTGTAGGGGATGTGCCAGGCGTACCAGTCCTTGCCGTCGTGCATGGAGCTGAGCCTGCCATTCGGCGAGGTTGCCCGCCGCCCGGACCGGACCGGCGGGCAACCATCCCCGGAAGGCGAACCTCAGGAGGCGTAGAGATGGACCTCCGCGAGCTGTGCCGCGTTCCAGCCGGTGTTGGCGCTGATGACGAGCCGGAACCAGCGGACGGTGGCCGGGGCGAACGTGACGGTCGCTGTGTTGTGGGCGTTGACCGCGTCCAGGAGCACCGGGGTGGGCGGCAGCAGGGTCTCGAACGTGCTGCCGTCCGTGCTGCCCTGGAGCTCGATCGTCTCGGTGCGCGAGCCCCAGGCCGGGTTGTCCGGGAGCTGGAGCACCGCCCGGCCGACGCTGACCGCGCTCTCGATGTCGATGGTGGCGGCGGCCGGGAAGACGCCCGGCTTGGCCTCCCAGAACGTGTCGGCGTTGCCGTCGGTCAGCGAGTTCGGGTTCCAGCCGTCGATGATGCTGGTGACCGTCACCGGCCGGCCCTCGGCGAAGTCGCCCGTGGCGGACAGGCCGTCGCCGGTCAGCGCGACCAGTTGCTGCGAGGCGCTTGCCGCCCCGGTGACGGTCAAGGTGCCCGGTCGTGAGCCGGCCCGGGTGGGCGCGAAGGTGATGCTCGCCGTGCACGAGGCGCGCGGGGCCAGGCGGGCCGGGCAGGTCGTCGTGCGGGTGTAGTCGCCGGTGACGGTGACCGACCGGATGGTCACCGGCCTGCGCGTCGGGTTGACGATCCTCACGATCCTCGGCTCCCCGGTGCTGCCGGCCGTGACCTGCCCGAAGTCGACGGACGCCGGGTCGAGCAGCAGCGGTCCGGGCGGCGGGAAGCCGCAGCTCGCGTCCTGCCAGCCGAAATTGCCCGGTCCCTGGGTGATGGTGAAGCCGGAGCCGGAGCCGCAGTCGTAGGTGCCGCCGGCGCCGAGGCCGGCCGCGCGCACCCTGGTGAAGGTGGCGCTGCCGGGCGACTCCAGTTGCACGGCGAACGTGCCGGCGCCGGCTATGTCGACGTTCGTCAGCGACAACCCGGTGATGCTCAGGCCATGGGTCTGCACGGCCTCGTAGGCGCTGTCGATCAGGTTCGTGTCGGAGACGGCGATCGCGCCGGTGATCGGCGAGTCGGCCGCCCAGAACCAGAGCGCGCCGAGCCCGGTCTTCCAGAACTGATCCAGGACGCCGGCCCGGATCGCCGTGTTCCTGGAGATCGTCGTCGTCCCGGCCAGCGGCACCGAGTTGAACCGG
Organism: Actinoplanes sp. NPDC049668; assembly: GCF_044465445.1. Classification (NCBI taxonomy): domain Bacteria; kingdom Bacillati; phylum Actinomycetota; class Actinomycetes; order Micromonosporales; family Micromonosporaceae; genus Actinoplanes; species Actinoplanes sp. NPDC049668. The sequence continues at coordinate 878,749 of NZ_JBITLR010000002.1, read as the reverse complement.
TTGCCGACGTGCAGGCCGCCGCCCTGGGTCACCGTGTCGGCCACCACGTTTCGGGTGACGGTGTTGTCCCGGCCGCCGTAGATCGCGATGTTGTTCGCCAGGATCGGGCTGATCACGGTGTTGTCGCGGAACGCGTTGCCGGCGTCGGCGTCGGTGTCCGACCACATCGCCAGCCCGTCGTCGCCGGTGTTGCGGACGAAGCTGTTCTCCACCACGGAGTCGACGACACCCCGGTGGAAGTTCACGCCGTCCGCGGTCTGGTCGAGGATCCGCAGGCGGCTCAGGGTGAGGCCGCGCATCGGCCCGTCCAGCCAGGCGCCGACCTTGGAGTGCTGGATCCACAGGTCCGACACGGTCGACGAGTTCAGCGCGCCGCCGATGCCGTTGACCTGCGCGTTGTCGTTCCGCTCGGTGACCTCGCCGAGGATCGCGAAGTGCGACAGGACGACGCCGGAGCTGCCGCCGTCCGCCGGCGCCCTGCCGTAGACGCCGACGTTGTCGCCGGTCAGCACGGAGTACCACTGGCCGGCGCCGGTCATCGTCACCTTGTCGACGATGAGGTGCCGGCTGACCTTGAACGTGCCTTCCGGAATCCACACCGGACGGCCCGCCGCGGACGCCGCGGCGATCGCGGCGTCGAAGGCGTCCGAGGAGTCGGCGGCGCCGGTCGGGTCGGCGCCGTAGGCGGTCACCGGCAGCGAGCCGGCCGGCCGGGCCCGCGGCGGCGCAACGGTCTCGAAGTCCGCCAGGTCGATGACGTACCAGGCGGCGGCGTCGGCCGCGCCGACCTGGAGCCGGACGCGGGATCCGGCCGGCAGGGTCCGGCCGAGCCGCACCCGGGCCTCGTCGAAGAAGTGATGCGGGGTGCCCTGCGCGGGGACGTTGGTGAACGGATAGGAGCCGTAGTACCAGCCGTACCGCGACGTGGTCGCCAGCGAGGCCAGCCGGCGGCCGCCGGAGTAGACGCCGAGCGTGGAGTCCGCGCCCCTGCCGTCCGCGCTGTCCGGCACCGAGTACCGCACGGTGACGGCGTCGGCCGGCTTGGCCAGGGTGAACTCGACGTACTCGTGCTTGGCGGCGAGCCTGACCGCGCGCCGGCCGGAGGCCTCGGCGGCGATCGTCGTGTACGTGTGGTCGGAGAGCACCGGGCTGCCGTTGGTGGCGGCGTTCTCGGCCTCGTATTCGGTGAAACCGACGGTGGCGCCCCGGCCGGCGGTCGCGGGTGCGGGTAGCCCGGCGACCGTCGCCGGCGTGGGCGGGGGCGCGGCGTTCGCCGGGGCGGCCAGGCAGAGGCCGGCGGCACATAACGCGAGTGACGTGGACAGGGCAGTACCGCGGGACGTTTTCATCGACTGCCTTTCCGAGAATGGGGAAGGTCAGCTCGCCCGTTGACTGGGAACGCATGAAATCGCCGAAGAATGAGCTCGGCATCGGGTGACATCGCAGCGGCGGATAAGCACGTTGCGGCACGGCAAGGAGCGAGCGGATTCAACGTAGACCGTCCGAGAGGACGGTGCAAGAGTTAGTTTATCGGTATAGCAGGCGGCGGCCCGACGGAGCCGCGTTCGATGAGCGTGACGCCCAGCACGCGTCGCTCGGACCGCACCGTCGGCCACTGCGCGAGCTGGGCCAGCAGGACCTCGACCGCCGCGCGGGCCTTGCCCGGGATGTCCTGGTGCAGCGTGGTGATCTCGGGAGTGACGTGCCGGGCGACCTCCAGGTCGTCGAACCCGATGATCGACATCTGGTCCGGCACCGGGCATCCGGCCCGCACGAAGCCCTTGAGCAGGCCCGCGGCGATGATGTCCGCGGTGGCGAAGACCGCCGTCGGCCGCTGGGGCGCCGCCAGCACCTGCCGCGCCGCGTCGACGGCCGCGTCGAAGCTCGCGTTGCACCGCACCACGTGCTCCGGCCGCAGCTCCAGCCCGGCCTCCGCCAGCGCCTGCGCGAAGCCGGCGTGCCGCTCGCGGACGACGCCGGGCTCGTCGAACGCCGGGCCGACGAAGCCGATCCGGCGGTGCCCGGCCTCGACCAGGCGGCGGCCGGCGAGGCGCCCGCCGAGCCGGTCCTCGATGCCGACGTTGCTGATCTGCGGCGAGGTGCCGTGGTTGTCGATGAAGACCATCGGCGCCTCGTAGGCCCGGTGCAGCGCGGCGACCTCGTCCGCCCGGGTGCCCAGGAAGATCGCCCCGTCGACGTTCCAGGAGCGCAGGCTGTTGGCGGTGGACTCCACGCTGTTCACCGAGTGCGCCATCAGGTAGAGGCCGGCCTCGGTGACGTGCGCCTCGACCTCGCCGAGGAACAGCGAGTCGTGCGGGTTCATCAGGGGTTCGATCCCGCCGGTGTCGCGTCCGGGGAAGGCGAGGGCGACGAGGTTCGAGCGCCGCGCGCTCAGTGACCGGGCCGTGGCGTTGCGCACGTAGCCGAGCCGGCCGACGACCTCCATCACCCGGGCGATGGTGGCGGGGGAGACCCGGTCCCGGTGCCCGTTGAGCACGTTGGAGACCGTCATCTTCGAGACCCCCGCCTCGCGGGCGACGTCCTGGAGCGTCGGCATCTCTCGTCCTTCCTGCGCCCGGGCGGCGGCGGCCCTCTCAGACATCGAACACCATCTTGACGTCGGCCTGCGACCGGGCTAGCGTGCCCGAGTATACCGGTAAACCTTAATCGCAATTCGAATGCCCATCGGGCAATTCCTGCGGAGGTTCCATGAAGACCACGCGCACATTGACAGCCGTCCTGGCGGCGAGCGTCCTTATGTTGGCAGCCTGCTCCGGTGACTCCTCCGACGGCGACGGGGTGAAGGACACCACGCCGGACAAGGGGCTGCCGGTCGTCGGCGTGAATCTGAAGTACGACCCGAACACCTTGGTCAACGACGGGAAACCGATCCATCTCGACTGGTGGGCCTGGGGGAACATCCCGCAGATGCAGGCGTTCGCCGACGCGTACCAAAAGATCCACCCGAACGTCGACATCACGCTGGTCAACCAGCCGTGGGAGGACTACTGGACGAAGCTGCCGCTGCAGCTACAGGGCACGAAGGGGCCCGCGATCTTCAACGTCCACAACAGCGAGCACGACAACATCATCAAGTACATGGCGCCGTACGACGTGCCCGTCGAGGCGCTGGCGGCGGATTACACCAACGCCAAGTCGCACGTGATCGACGGGAAGGTCCACTACATCGATCTGGGCCTGATGAGCGGGGCCATCTACTACAACAAGGACATGTGGTCCAAGGCGGGCCTGACCGACGCCGACATCCCGGAGACCTGGGACCAGTTCAGCGCGGTGGCGAAGAAGCTCACCGTGCGCGAGGGCGCGAAGCTCAAGCAGGCGGGATTCAACTTCAACGCCTCGTTCAGCGCCTTCCAGTCCGGCATGGCCTATCAGCTCGGTCAGAACATGTTCGCCGCCGACGGCAAGACGCCGACCGTCGACAATCCCGCGAACCTGCAGGTCATCCAGCGCTTCCTGCAGCTGTACGCGGACGGCAGCGGCTCGAAGGACTTCGGCACCGAGGCCACCACCAGCTTCGGGCAGGGGCAGACCGCCATGGTCTACGCCTGGGGCTGGTACGAGGGCACCCTGCGGTCCGACTTCCCGAAGATCAAGTTCGGGGTCTTCCGCACCCCGGTGCCCACCGCCGGCACGACGCCGTACGCCTTCGACCGCTACAACGGCGAGTCGACCCTGGGCATCAACCGGAACGCCCCGGCCGACCAGCAGGCCGCCGCGCAGGACTTCCTGAAGTTCTACCTCACCGACAAGGCCGGCATGAAGGCGCTCGCCCTGAGCTACGGCGTCTTCCCGGCGTACAAGCCGCTGGCCGGCGACGCCGACATCGAGGCCGACCCCGCGCTGCGGGCCTACGGCGACATCAACCGCTACATCTGGCCGGGGACCATCCCGTCCACGTTCGAGGACAACTTCACCAAGATGTGGCAGGACATCCTCTACAACAAGGTCGATCCGGCCAAGGCGCTCACCGCGGCGCAGCAGAAGATCACCACCGATCTGGCGGGCAAGGACTTCCAGTCCGCCGAGCGGCTGTACCCCGCGTACGTGCCCGGGCCCTGATGGCCACCACCGTCGAATCCGCGCCGCCGCCGCTCCGCTCCGCGCCGGGGCGGCGGCGCGGAACCCCGGTCACCCGCGGGGAGCGCCCGCTGCGCCTGGTCGTCGTCACCACGATCATCGTGGCGATCCTCGCCCTGGTGGCCTGGCCGATCGTGGCCGCGCTGCTGGGCAGCCTGCACGACTGGAACCCGCTCAACGGCACCTACGAATGGGTCGGCACGGCGAACTACCGGCGGCTGTTCGACGATCCGGTGTTCTGGACCTCGTCGGCCAACACCGTCGTCTTCATGGTGGGCGCGATCCTCGGCCGGGTAGTCCTCGGCATGGCGCTCGCCTACGCGATCTACTCGCGGCTGACCCGCACCAAGACCCTGTTCCGCACCCTCTACTACCTGCCGACGGTGACGCCGCTGGTCGCGGTGGCGTACGTCTGGCGGCTGATGTACCACCCGCAGTTCGGCGCGGTGAACTCGATCCTCGGGCTCGACGTCAACTGGCTCTACGACAGCCGCTTCGCGCTGCTCGCCGTCATGGTGATGACGATCTGGAAGGACTTCGGGTTCGCGGTGATCCTCTACCTCGCCGGGCTGTACTCGCTGCGCACGGACGTGCTGCAGGCGGCGGAGGTGGACGGCGCCGGCGCCTGGGCGCGGTTCCGCCGGGTGATCTGGCCGATGCTGCGCCCGACGACCCTGCTGGTCGTCGTAACCTCGATGATCGGGTACCTGCAGGCCTTCGTGCAGGTCCTGGTCCTGACCGACGGCGGCCCGGGCGACTCGACCAGCCTGATCTCGTACCTGATCTATCAGCAGGCGTTCGAGAGGTACGACTTCGGCTACGCGTCGGCCGCCGCGTTCGTGCTCTTCGTCGGCACCGCCGTGCTGACCCTGCTGCTGTTCCGGGCACAGAGCGGCCCGCTGCGCGGAAAGGCCCGCTGATGCAACGCCGGATCGCCGCCCTCTGCCTGCACGGTGCCCTGCTGGCCGTCGCGGCCGTAACGATCTTTCCGTTCGTGTGGATGCTGCTGTCCAGCTTCAAGAGCGCCGACGAGATCTCCGCGGTCGATCAGCACCTGCTGCCGCACGTCTGGACGCTGGAGAACTACCGGTCGATCCAGGAGAACTTCGACGCGGTGCGGCTGCTCGGCAACTCGCTGATGCTCTCGATAGTGATCACCGCGATCGCCGTGTACACCAGCCTGCTCGGCGGGTACGTCTTCGCCAAGTACCGCTTCCGGGGCCGCGGCGCGCTGTTCGCGGTGGTCCTGGCGACCATGATGATCCCCTGGGCCGTCGTCCTGATCCCGCGCTACACGATGTTCACCGGCGCCGGACTGCAGGACAGCTACGCGTCGATCGTCATCCCGGCGGCGATCAGCTCCTTCGGCATCTTCATGATGCGCCAGAGCATGGACAACGTGCCGGACGAGATCCTCGAGGCCGCCCGGATCGACGGCGCCTCCGAGCTGTACATCTTCCACCGCATCGTGGCCCCGATGAGCGTCAACGCGATCTCGGCGCTGGCCATCTTCCAGTTCCTCTGGGTCTGGGAGGACTACCTGTGGCCGTACCTCATGCTCAGCACCCCGTCCAAGCAGGTGCTCGCGGTGGGCCTGACCACGTTCAGCGGGCAGTACAGCACCGACTACGGCGGCCTGTTCGCGGCGACGACGGTGTCGATCGTCCCCGTCGTCATCGTCTACGTGATCTTCCAGAAGCGCTTCATCGCCGGGGCGGCCAGCGCCGCCGTCAAGGGCTGAAACCCACCGTCAAAGGAAGGCCAGGCGTGTCCGACGCTCAGTATTTCCGCACCTTCACCCGTGTCGACGCAGTGGAGGTGAGCGCACAGGGGCTGTCGGCCCGGCTGCACGGCGAGCGGCTCAGCGTCGACGTCGTCCGCCCGGATGTCGTGCGGTTCGCGATCAGCCGGGGCGGTGTCTTCGAGGAGCAGCCGTCACACGCGGTGTGCGTGGACCCGTTGGCCGCGGAGGTGCCGTTCACGGTGGAGGAGTCGGACGGCGGGAACGTCGTGCGGCTGCGGACCTCGCGGCTGGTGGTCACCCTGGGCCTGGCCCCGTTCCGGCTGGACGTGCACCGCCCGGACGGCTCGCCGGTCGCGGTCGGCGCGGACGACGCCGGGGCGTACGCGACGTTGAACGACGCGTTCGTGATCCGCCGCCGGTGCCGCGGCGCCGACGCGATCTACGGCCTGGGTGAGAAGACCGGCCGGCTGAACCGGCGCGGGCGCGATTTCGCGCTGTGGAACGTCGACGTCCTGGACCCGCGCGCCTCGGGCGAGTTCGCCGCCGTGCGGGCGGAGGCGGATCCGCGGGCGGACCCGAGGGGTACGGAGTTCGATCCGTACTACGTCTCCATTCCGTTCTTCTATCACCTGGACGCCGCCTCGGGGGCGACGGCCGGCTCGTTCGTCGACAATCCCTACCGGTCCCACTACGACTTCTCCGTGCCGGGGGAGTACTCGATCCGGTTCGACGGCGGCCAGTACGTGGAGTACGTCTTCGCCGGTCCCCGGATGCCGGACATCCTGGCCGCGTACACGTGGCTGACCGGAAGGATCGCGGTCCCGCCGGTGTGGTCGCTGGGATATCAGCAGTGCCGGTGGTTCGCGTACACCCAGGCCGACGTCGAGGCGCTGGCCCGCCGGCACCGCCGGGAGGAGATCCCCTGCGACGGCCTGTGGCTCGACATCGAGCACATGGACGGCTATCGGGTGTTCACCTGGGACCCGGAGCGGTTCCCCGACCCGGCGGCGATGCTGTGCCGGCTGGCGGACGCGGGGTACCGGCTGGTGACGATCGTGGATCCGGGCGTCAAGCACGAACCCGGGTACCGGGTGTTCGACGAGGCGGAGAAGGCCGACCTGCTGTGCCGTACCGAAGGGGGCGGGGTGTTCCTGGGCCAGGTCTGGCCCGGCGACACGGCGTTCCCCGACTTCACGCTTCCGGAGACCCGGACATGGTGGGGCCGGCTGAACGCCGAGCACGTGCGCTCCGGGGTGTCCGGGATCTGGAACGACATGAACGAGCCGGCCACGGGGGCGGTCGACCCGCGGGCCATGCGGTTCGATCGCGGCCGGCACTCACACGAGCGGTTCCACAACCAGTACGCGCTGCTGATGGCGATGGCGACCGTGGAGGGCATGCGCGCGGAGCACCCGGACCGGCGCCCGTTCGTGCTGTCGCGGGCCGGGTCGGCGGGGATCCAGCGGTACGCCGCGAACTGGATGGGCGACAACGTGTCCCGCTGGGATCACCTGGCGATGAGCATGCCGATGGCCGCGGGCCTCGGGCTGAGCGGGCAGGCGTTCGTCGGGGCCGACGTCGGCGGGTTCATGGGCGACGCGAACGCCGAACTGTTCCTGCGCTGGATGCAGTACGGGGTGCTGACGCCGTTCTGCCGCAACCACTCGGCGATCATGCATGTCGACCAGTACGCCTGGTCCTTCGGACCGCTGGTGGCGAACCTGGTCGGCGAGGCGGTCCGGCTGCGCTACCGGCTGATCCCGTACCTGTACGCGGCGTTCGTGGAGGCGAGCCGGACGGGCGCGCCGGTGCAGCGGCCCCTGGTCTTCGACCATCAGGACGACCCGCTGGCCCGGGACGTGGACGACGAGTATCTGTTCGGCCCGGACCTGCTGGTCGCGCCGGTCATGGCCGCGGGGACGACCGAGCGGCGGGTGTACCTGCCGGCGGGCACCTGGGTCGACTGGTACGACGGGACGGTCCTGACCGGGCCGGGCTTCGTGACCGCGGCGACACCGATGGACCGGATCCCGCTGTACGCCCGGGGCGGCGCGGTGATCCCGATGTGGCCGCACGCGCCCGAGCACGCCGACGGGTACCAGCCCCGCGCCACGGAGCTGCACGTGGTGGTGCCGGCCGGCGACGGCACCCACGAATCGCTGCTGGTCGAGGACGACGGCGTCACCACCGCCGCCGAGGACGGCGCGTTGCTGCGTACCGTCTTCACCCTGACCCGCGCCGGGCGCACGGTGACCGTGGCGGCGCGCACCAGCGGCGACGGCTATCCCGAGTTCGTCCGCGAGGAATTCGTCCTGGTGATCCGCGGCGCGCACCCGCGCGAGGTCCGGGTCGACGGCGCCGACCACCCGGTGACCGGCGCGCGCGTGCGGTTCGGCAACGACGGCGGTGACTTCGACGCGAGCTTCACCCTCTGATCGCTGTACAGATTGCCCAACGTTCACCGCCACGAACCGGCATCCCTGCGCATACTGCTCGCTCCCGACTGGGCGTGTTGTGCACCATGGCCTCGTTCCTCAAAGCTGGTCACCGCAGCCGTGACAGGCTCACCGGGGGCGACGATCGGAGGTTCGGATGGCGCACTACCAGCGGGCCGGCAGCATCCCGGCCAAACGGCACACCCAGCATCGCGATCCCGGCGGCAGGCTCTACTACGAGGAGCTGATGGGCGAGGAGGGCTTCTCCTCCGACTCGTCGCTGCTCTACCACCGGCATGTGCCCTCGGCCGTCGTCGACGCGCGCGCCTGGGACCTGCCCGACCTGGCGACCGTGCCGAACCAGCCGCTGCTGCCCCGGCACCTGCGGCTGCACGAGCTCTTCGCCGACCAGGACTGGAAGGCGCGGGACGCGGTACGCGACCGGCGGCTGGTCCTGGGCAACGCCGACGTCCGGATCGCCTACGTCGTGGCCGGCGAGGCCTCGCCGCTGTACCGCAACGCCACCGGCGACGAGTGCGTCTACGTCGAGTCCGGCGGCGGCACCGTTGAGACGATCTTCGGTGACCTCGAGGTGGGCTTCGGCGACTACGTGATCATTCCGCGGGCGACCACCCACCGCTGGGTGCCGGCCGGCAACGAGCCGCTGCGCCTGTACGTCATCGAGGCCAACAGCCACATCGCCCCGCCCAAGCGGTACCTGTCGCGCTACGGCCAGTTCCTGGAGCACTCGCCGTACTGCGAGCGCGACCTGCGCGTACCGGGCGAGCCGCGCACGGTGGACGCGCAGGACGTCGAGGTGTTCATCAAGCACCGCGGCGACGGCCCGGCCGGGCTCGCCGGCACCGTGCACGTGCTGCCCGAGCACCCCTTCGACGTGGTCGGCTGGGACGGCTGCCTGTACCCGTACGCGTTCAACGTCGCCGACTTCGAGCCGATCACCGGCCGGGTGCACCAGCCGCCGCCGGTGCACCAGGTCTTCGAGGGCACCAACTTCGTCATCTGCAACTTCGTGCCGCGCAAGGTCGACTACCACCCCCTGGCCGTGCCGGTGCCCTACTACCACTCCAACGTGGACAGCGACGAGGTCATGTTCTACGTCGGCGGCGACTACGAGGCCCGCAAGGGCTCCGGGATCAACGTCGGCTCGATCTCGCTGCACCCCGGCGGCCACTCGCACGGCCCGCAGCCGAGCGCCATCGAGGCCAGCCTCGGCGCGGAACGCTTCGACGAGCTCGCCGTCATGGTCGACACCTTCCGGCCGCTCGGCCTCGGCGAGGCCGGCCGGGCCTGCGACGACGGCAAGTACGCCTGGACCTGGGCGGGGCGGGGGCCGAGCCGGTGACCGCGACCCGGACCGCGCCGGCCCGGCTGTTCCTCGGCCTGCTCGACGACGCCGCCATCTTCCCGCCCGGCAACGTGCCCGTGCCGGACGCCGTGCCGGCACACCAGCAGCGCCGGTCGACGCCGCTGGCGCCGCTGCTCGGGCCGTTCGTCTGCTCGCTGCCGCGCTGGGCGGAGCTGACGGCGGCGCTGCCGGCCGGTACCACGCTGCCGGTCTCGCTCACCCTCCCCGGCGGCACCGAGGACGTGCCCGCCGCGATGGCGCTGGCGCGCGCGGAGCCCCGGGTGATCCTGGCGGCGCTCGAAGTGCCGGCGACCGCCGGCGCGCTCGACGACCTGGTGTACACCCTCGACCGGCAGGTGCCGCCCGAGGTGCACACCTACGTCGAGCTGCCCTGGGCCGACGTCACGGCGGCCACCGTCGCCACGCTCTCCGGCGCCGGCCTGCGCCTGAAGATCCGCACCGGCGGTGTGGTCGCGACGTCGTTCCCCGACGAGCGGGAGCTGGCCGGCGTTCTCGAGGCGGCCGTGGGTGGCGGGCTCGCGTACAAGCTCACCGCCGGCCTGCACGACCCGATCCGGCACCGGGATCCCGCCACCGGCTTCGAACACCACGGATACCTCAACGTGCTCCTCGCGACCGCCCGCGCCCTGTCGGGCGGCGATGTCGCCGCCGCGCTGGGCGACCAGGACGGCGCGCGGGTGGCGGACGCGGTCGCCGCGATCGACGACCCGCTGGCCGAGCGGGTACGCCACCACTTCGTCAGCTTCGGCACGTGCAGCATCACCGAGCCGGTCGACGGCCTGCTGCACCACGGACTTCTCCCGGAGGACCCGCGTTGACCACCGTTCCGGCGGACCACCCGTTCGGCATCGCCACCCTGCCCTACGGGGTCTTCAGCACGGCGTCCGATCCGGCCCCCAGGGTGGGAGTCGCGATCGGCGACTTGATCCTGGACCTGGCGGCGGCCGCGCGGGCGCTGGCGCCGCAACTCGCACCCGCGGTGGCGGGACCGTCGCTGGACACCCTGCTGGCCGCCGGGCCGCGGACCTGGTCGCAGGTGCGCGCCCAGGTGACCACCTGGCTCACCGACGCCGACCACGGCGACCGGCTCGCACCGCACCTGGTGCCCGCGCGGGACGCCGTCATGCACCTGCCGTTCACGGTCGCCGACTACGTCGACTTCTACGCCTCCGAGCAGCACGCGACCAACCTCGGCCGGATGTTCCGCCCCGGACAGGACCCGCTCACCCCGAACTGGAAGCACCTCCCGATCGGCTACCACGGCCGCGCCGGCACCGTCGTCGGCTCCGGCACCGACGTCGTGCGCCCCCGCGGCCAGCGCCGCGGCGCCGACGGCGAGATCACCTTCGGCCCGTCGGCGCGCCTGGACATCGAGGCCGAGCTGGGCTTCGTCGTCGGCACCCCGTCCCGGCTGGGCGAGCCCGTCGACCTCGCCCGGTTCGACGAGCACGTCTTCGGGGTCTGCCTGGTCAACGACTGGTCCGCCCGCGACATCCAGGCCTGGGAGTACGTTCCCCTCGGCCCGTTCCTCGGCAAGTCCTTCGCCACCAGCGTCTCGCCCTGGATCGTGCCGCTGGCCGCGCTCGGACCGGCCCGGGTGGCGCCGCCGGAGCGCACCGTGCCCCTGCTGCCGTACCTCGACGACGCGGCGACGCCGCCGTGCGGCCTGGACGTGCGGCTCGAGGTGCGGCTCAACGGCCACGTCGTCTCCCGCCCGAGGTTCGACGGCATGTACTGGACCGGCGCGCAGATGCTGGCGCACCTGACCGCCAACGGCGCGTCGCTGCGCACCGGCGACCTCTACGCCTCCGGCACGATCAGCGGCGAACGCCCCGACCAGCGGGGCTCGCTCATCGAGCTGTCGTGGGGCGGCACGGAGCCGCTGCGGCTGCCGGACGGGACCACCCGGACCTTCCTCGAGGACGGCGACGAGGTCGTGATCAGCGCGAGCGCGCCCGGCGCGGACGGCGCCGTCATCGGCTTCGGCGAGGTCCGCGGCCGCATCCTGCCGGCGAACCAGGCGCCTCGTTAGGTCAGTTTCGGAACGCCCACGGCGGCCGGTGCGCCGCGGTGTCGATGGGTGCGCAGGTCGAACAGCGCGTACGCCGCCACCAGTGCCAGGCAGGCCCCCGGTACGAGGTAGGCGACGGCCGCACCGAACGCGTCCATGACCCGGCCGTGCACGAGCGGCATCAAGGCGCCGCCGAGGATCGCCATCACCAGGCCCGCGGCGCCGAACTTGGTGTCCTCGCCGAGCCCCTGCAACGCCACCCCGTAGATCGTGGGGAACATCAGCGACAGCGACAGCGAGATGCCCACCACCGCGATGAGGCCGATCATGTTGGGCGAGAGCACGGCGACGAGCGCCAGGATCACACCCAGCGCGCCCATCGTGAACAGCAGCAGGGTGGGCCGGAAGATGCCGAGCAGGTACGTCATGACGAACCGCGTGATCAGGAACAGGATGAGGCTCGCCTGCAGGTACCACCCGGAGTGTGCGGTGGGCACGCCCACCACGTCCTGTGCGTACTGGATGGTGAACGTCCAGGTGCAGACCTGCGCCGCGACGTTGAAGAACTGGGCGGCCACGCCGTACCGGTAGTGGCGGTTGTGCCAGAGCCGCCCGAGCACGCCGCGCTGCACCTCCATCTCGAACTGGTTCTGCTCGGCGGGCGTCTCCATCCGCCGGAATGCGATGACCAGCCAGATGATCAGCAGCACGGCGGCGATGCCGAGGTACGGGCCGAGCACCAGCGACAGGTCGCGCTCCTGCGCGCTGCGCAGTTGGTCGGCGGTCATCGCCGCCTTGTCGGGCTCGGGGGTGATGTTGGGCAGGATGACGACCGCGCCGAGCAGGACGCCGATGTTCGCACCCACGGGGTTGAAGGCCTGTGCCAGGTTGAGCCGCTGGGTGGCGCTCGGCTCCGGCCCCATCGCGATCACGAACGGGTTGGCCGAGGTCTCCAGGATCGACAGCCCGGCGGCGAGTACGAACAGCGCGAGCAGGAAGAGGCCGTACGCGAGCACCTGGCTTGCCGGGTAGAACAGCGCCCCGCCCACGGTGGCGAGCCCGAGTCCGGTCAGCACGCCGGCCTTGTATCCGAAGCGCCTGTTGATCAGGGCCGCCGGGATGGCCAGGGAGAAGTAGGCGCCGTAATAGGCGAACTGGACCAGCGCCGACTGGAAGTTCGACATCGTGAAGATGTGCCGGAAGACGCCGACGAGCACGTCGGTCAGGTTCGCGGCCGACCCCCACGCGGCGAAGCAGAGAATGAGCAGGACGAACGACACGCGGAATCCGGGAAACACCAGTCTGGCCCGGGTCGGCTGTTCGTTCTCCAGCGGCTGTGCCTGGACGATCAGGTCCCGTGGCATCCGAATCGCCCCTTCCGGTTCCTCTGGTATGCAGAATTCCCGGCGCAGCCGTACATTAACCACAAATCGGTGGAGGAAACGCTATTGCCGCTTCACGTGGTTCGCGTACGCGTCGAGTACCAGCCCGTGGAAGTGGTGCACGCCGTGCTCGGACAGTCCCGAGCCCTCCGGGTCGTACACGATGCGGCCCTGATCGAAGGCGGGCGTCGCCATCCCGCGCTGCACGCTCTCCACGATCGCGATGTCCTGCGGCTGCAGGACATCGTCGATGTACCGGACCGCCTCGGCCTCGGCGTCCTCGAGCCGGTCGGTCTCGAAGAAGAAGTCCCAGGTCTCCAAGGTCCGGTCCGGGCCGGCGGGAATGACCTGGAAGACCATGAAGTTGCCGCGTCCCGGATAGCGCAGCAGGCACGTGTTCGGCCACAGCCACCACACGGCGTGCTTGGTGACCGACGCGGCCGACACGTCGTACGCGGGGTTCTCCCGCCTGCCCGCGTCGGCGAAGTGGCTGGACCAGATCCCGTGCGTGCGTACCTCGTAGGTGTCCATGTCGACCAGCGCGACGAACTCCCGGTGCGCGATGTGGCAGTGGTAGCACTCCAGGAAGTTGTCGATGACGTTCTTCCAGTTGGACCGGACGTCGTAGGTCAGCCGCCGGGCGAACGTGAGGTCCGCGACGTCGGGCGCCCAGAACGCGATCTCGGCGGCCAGGTCGGGTGCCTGCGCCGCCAGCGGCGCCGCGGCCGGGTCGAGGTTGACGTAGACGAACCCGCCGAACTCCTCCACCTGAACCTGGTCCAGGCGGATCTCCGTCTTGTCGAAGGTCGGCATATCGGTGCGCCGGGCGCCGCGCAGCGAGCCGTCGAGGTCGTACACCCAGGCGTGGTACGGGCAGACGATGGTGCCGGTGGTCCCCGAGCCGGACAGCAGCTCGTGTGCCCGGTGCTTGCAGACGTTGTAGAAGCCGCGCAGCCGCCCGGCCCGGTCCCGCACCAGCGCGACCGGCATGCCCGCCACCGTCGCCGAGACGTAGCTGCCCGGTGCCCGCAGCCGCTCGACGTGGCAGACCCATTGCCAGGTCCGGCCGATGACCGCCCGCAGATCCAGATCCCACCACTTCGGATCCGTGTACGCCGCCGCGCGCAGCGACATCGACCGCGCCGGATCCGCGTCGTACCCGGCGGCGATGTCCCGCACGTCCCGCTCGTTCGCCGCCGCCATGCCCGAACGCTATCCACCGCCGGCCGGCTGTTCAAACGGCTGACGTCGCTGTCCGATTCTGCGAGACTCGGTCACCACGACAGGGGGTTGGAGATGTCCGACGAGTTCGCCGCCGCGGTCGCCGGCGTCGCCGCGCTCGGCGAACCCGTGCGCCGCTCCCTGTACCGCTACGTCGTCGCGCAGGACCGGCCGGTCGGCCGGGAGGACGCGGCCGCCGGCGTCGGGGTGGCGCACCACGTCGCGAAGTTCCACCTCGACAAGCTGGCCGCCGACGGGCTGCTCGACGTCGAGTACCGCCGGCCCCCCGGCCGCTCCGGGCCCGGCGCCGGCCGCCCCACCAAGCTGTACCGCCGCGGCGCCCGCGAGATCACGGTCAGCCTGCCCGAGCGCCGCTACGACCTGGCCGGCCAGGTGATGGCCGAGGCGCTGACCATCGCCGCCCGCGACGCGCTGCCCGTCGCCGACGCCGTCCGCGTCGCGGCCCGGGCGGCCGGGCGGCGACTGGCCGACGCGGCCGAGCCGGGCGCGGATCCGCCGCAGCGTGTGGTCGGCGACCTGCTGGCCCGGTACGGCTACGAGCCGCGGGTCACCGAGGACGGCGTGGCCCTGGCGAACTGCCCGTTCCACCACCTCGCGCAGACGCACACCGAACTGGTCTGCGGCATCAACCTCGACCTCATCGACGGCGTCCTCGACCGACTCTGCCCCGGCCGCCTGTCGGCCCGCCTCGACCCGGGACCCGACCACTGCTGCGTCGCCATCGGCACGACGCCCTGAGATCGCCGTCAGCCAGGACGGATGTTCTGGTTGAGGTGGAACAGGTTCGTCGGGTCGTAGCGGGTCTTGATCGCCGCGAGTCGTTCGTAGGTGTCCTTCGGGTAGGCGGCGCGGACGCGGTCCTCGCCGCCCTCGCCGGTGAAGTTCACGTACGTCGCGGCGTCCGGGCCGAGGGTCTCGGTCGCCGCGCGCGCCCAGTCCCTCGCGGCGGGGAAGCCGTCCGCGTCCGTCGAGCGGGCCACCACGTTCAGGATGAAGTCGCGGTCCCGGGTGGCGAACGCGCTCGCGTCGGCCGGTACCCGGCCCATCGCGCCGCCGAGGTGGTGCACGTGCAGCTCGGAGACGGGGTTCGGCACGTTCGCGTAGGAGCCGAGGAGCGCGCCGGTCGTCGCGTCGTCGAGGTCGGTGAAGAACGCCGAGCGGAAGTAGTTCCACATGCCGCGCGGCCAGAGCGGGTCGAGGATGGTCTGCATCGCGGTGTAGGGCATCGGGGCGAACAGGTCGACCACGACGGGGGCCAGCTCCCGGAACGGGCGGGTCGCGGCGTCGCCGTCCTCGGGGCGGCCCGACCAGAGCCCGGCCACGGCGACGATCGGCTTGCCGTGCACCTCCGCGGGCAGGAACGGCGCCGGCGGGGCGGTGGTCAGGTTGACCACCGTGGTGAGCTCGTCCGGCGCACCGGAGGTGGCCGCGCGGAAGCCGCGCAGCACCTGTTCCGCGTCCTCGCCGCGGTAGAAGACGAGGCCGGCGAAGACGGTCGGGCCGACCTCGTGCAGGCGGAACTCGAACGAGGTGACCACGCCGAAGTTGCCGCCGCCGCCGCGTAGTGCCCACAGCAGGTCGGGGTGCTCGTCCTCGCTGGCGTGCAGGTACCGGCCGTCCGCGGTCACGACGTCCGCGCCGACGAGGTTGTCGCAGGTCAGGCCGCAGCGGCGGACCAGCCAGCCGACGCCGCCGCCGAGGGTGAAGCCCGCGATGCCGGTGCTGGACACCAGGCCGCCGGTCACCGCCAGGCCGAACGCCTGGGTCTCCGCGTCGACGTCGCCCCACAGGCAGCCGCCCTGCGCGGTGACGGTGCGCCGGCCGGGGTCGACGCGGATGCCGTTCATCGGGGCCAGATCCAGCACCAGGCCGTCGTCGACCGTCGAGAAGCCGGGGATGCTGTGCCCGCCGCCGCGGACCGCGAGCGGCAGGCCCTCGTCGCGGGCGAACTCGACCGCCTTGAGGACGTCCGCGACGCCGTGGCAGCGGACGATGAGGGCGGGCCGGCGGTCGTGTGCGCCGTTCCAGATCGACCGCGCCTCGTCGTAGCCCGGGTCGTCCGGGCTGATCAGCTCGCCGCGTAGGGCCTGCGCCAGTGCCGTGGTCATGGTGACTCCTTCGCCACCTCCACGCTATGCGCCCGCGGCGCCGGAAATCCGCGCTTTGCGCAGGCTCAGGTGCGCGCCGCCCTGGGCAGCCGCGGTGTCAGGTCGGCCGGGTCGGCCGGCCTGCCGATCAGGTAGCCCTGGCCGTACTGGCAGCCGAGGCGGAACAGCTCGTCGAGCTGCTCCTGGTGCTCGATGCCCTCGGCGATGGTCTGCAGGTGCAGCGCGTTGCCGAGGTTGACCACGGCGGCGGCCAGCTCCCGGCCGCGCGGCGTGTCGAGCCGCCGGGTGAAGGACTGGTCGATCTTCAGTACGTCGATCGGGAGCTGCTCCAGGTAGGTCAGCGACGAGTATCCGGTGCCGAAGTCGTCCAGCGCGATCTTCACGCCGAGCGCCCGGAGCGCGTCGATCACCGCCACCGAGGCGGCGATGTCCTGGACCAGGAGGGTCTCGGTGAGCTCCAGGGTCAGCGTCCGCGGCGGCAGGCCGGTGTCCTCGAGGACCTGCTGCACCTGGGCCACCAGGCCGGGGTGTTCGAGCTGCCGCGCGGACAGGTTCACGCTCAGGTGCAGCAGTTCGAGGCCGGGCAGCCGCTGCCACTGCGCGGCCTGCCGGCAGGCCTGCCGCAGCACCGTGGCGCCGATGGGCACGATCAGGCCGGTCTCCTCGGCCAGCGGGATGAACCGGCCCGGTTCGAGCAGGCCCTTGGCCGGATGCTGCCAGCGCACCAGGGCCTCGACGCCGGACAGCTGCCCGGAGCTCAGTTCGATGATGGGCTGGTAGTACACGATCATCTCGTCCTGGGCGAGGGCCGTGTGCAGCTCGTTCTCCGCCTCCAGCCGGGCCAGCGCGGCGGCGTGCATGCCCACCTCGTACAGCTCGTATCCGTGGCTGCCGCGCCGCTTGGCGCGGTACATCGCGGTGTCGGCGTTGCGCAGCAGGTCGCTGGGGCCGGTCACCTCGGCGTCGGACAGGGCGACCCCGATCGACGTGCGGATGCGTACCTCGTGGCCGCGTACCTTGCAGGGCTCGCGCAGCGCTTCGATGATCCGTTCGGCCACCCGGACGGCCGCCGCGGCGTCCTGGTTGTCCTCCACGACGACGGCGAACTCGTCGCCGCCGAGGCGGCCGAACAGTTCGGACGCGCGCAGGCAGGTGCGCAGGCGCTCGGCGACCACGATCAGCACGTCGTCGCCGGCCTCGTGGCCCAGCGAGTCGTTGATCTGCTTGAAGCCGTCCAGGTCCAGCAGGAGCAGCGCCGCCGGCCGGCCGGTGCGCTTGGTGCGCTGCAGCGCCCGGGTCAGGCTGGCCTGGATGAGCGTGCGGTTGGGCAGGCCGGTCAGCGAGTCCTGGTACGCCAGGTCGGTGAGCTCCTCGGTCAGCGCGGCGCTGGACAGGCGCAGCGCCGTCTGGCCGGCGAGGGTGGTCAGGGCCGCGCGCGCCGAGTCGGAGATGGGCCGTTCGCAGTGCACGGCGAGCATGCCCAGCATCTGACCGTGCACGGTCAGCGGCAGCGACAGCGCGGTCGCGGTGCTGTGCCGGGCCGCCGACTCGGCGCCGGCGTCGGCGACGGTCTCCAGCGCCCCGCCGGGGCGCAGCAGCGCGACCGACGCCCGTACCGGACCCTTCCCGGCCAGCAGCTCGACGGCGACCTGCGCGGCAACGGAGTGGATCTCCGCCCGGCCGGTGGCCGCCTGCAGCCGGCCGCTGGCGGCGGTGAGCAGCCGTTCCTGGCGGATCGTGCGGTCCTGCCGGGCGAGGCTGATGGCGAAGAGGTGGCTGACCATCGCCAGGCTCGCGGCGCCGACCATCACGCCGAGCGCCTGCGGTACCGCCTGCGTCATCCCGAGGGCCAGGGCGGTGCCGCCCGCCAGCACCAGGTACCCGCCGGTGCGGGTGATGACCAGCCACCAGGCGCCGTACAGGGAACGGAAGCCGAGGGCGAAGAAGAAGATGGAGTAGACGCCGTTGAGGTCGAGCGCCGTCACGAGCAGCGGGATGAGGAGCAGCTCCACCGGCTCACCGGCGAGGGGGAAGGCGCCACGCCGCTCACCACGGATCCACCAGGCGCAGGCCCCGGCCAGGGCGGCGATGGTGAGGAGCCGGAGCGGCACCGGCGCCGGCGTGGTGGCCACCTGCAACCCCGCCAGCGCGGCCAGCGCCAGCGTCACCAGCAGCAACGCCCGACTCACCGGGCGCAGCGATCCCTGGTCCCGGGGGAAGAAGAACCGTCGCGGGTTCATGCACCCCATATCGACCCGGAAGCGCGGCGACTGAGCGGCGGGGCCGGGGTCGTACGCTCGGAGCCGTACCCGGCCCCGACGAAAGCCGACCAGCGTTGAGCGCAAAAGACCGGCGCGGCGAGACCTCGCCCCGAATCCGGGACGTCGCCGCCGCCGCGGGCGTCTCGTACCAGACCGTGTCCCGGGTCATCAACGATTCGCCGAACGTGCGGGCCGAGACCCGGCAGCTGGTCGTCGACGTGATGGAGCGGCTGCGCTACCGGCCGAACCGGGCGGCCCGCGCCCTGGGCCTGGGCCGGGCCCGGGCGGTCACCGTGGTCACCTCGAACACGACCCTCTACGGGTACGCGAGTGTCCTGCAGGGCATCGAGGAGGCGGGGCGCCTGCTCGGCCTGGCGGTGGGCGTACGCGTGGTCGAGTCGGAGTCGGCGGCCGACGTGCGCCACGCCGTCGACTACGTGAGCGACCCGACCGCCGGCGGCGTCGTGGTCGTCGCGTTCGATCCGGCGGGCGCGGGCGTGCTGCGCATGCTGCCGCCGGAGGTGCCGGTGGTGGCGGCGACCGAGGCCGGCGGCCTGCCCGGCGCCGGCTGCCGGATGATCTTCCTGGACGAGCGGCAGGCCGCCGCGGCCGCGACCCGGCACCTGCTCGGGCTGGGCCACCGCACGGTGCACCACGTGGCGATTCCGTCCGAGGTGCCGGCCGGCGCCCGGCAGGCCGGCTGGCGTGACGCGCTCGACGCCGCGGGCCGGCCGGCGCCCGAGGTGGTCGCGGCCGGGTGGGACTCGCGCTCGGCGTACCTGGCCGGGCGGCGGCTGGCCGCGGACCCGGAGGTGACCGCGATCCTCTGCGGCAACGACGACACGGCGCTGGCCGTGCGCCGCGCGCTCTACGAGGCCGGCCGGGACGTGCCGGGCGACGTGAGCATCGTCGGCTTCGACGACGTGCCGGGCGCGGCGTACTGGACGCCGGCGCTGACCACGGTGCGGATGGACTTCGCGGCGCTGGGCCGGCAGTGCGTGTCGGTGCTGGCCGGCGGGCCCGAGGTCGACCTCGAGCCGCCCCGGCTGGTGATCCGGGAGTCGACCGCAACGCCCAGGTAACGAAACCGTAACGGGCCCTTCCCTGCTCAAATGTGACCGGTCACACTCATGCGTGAGAATGTGACCGGTCACATCTCGGCAGGGAAGAGGGAGGGCCATGAGATCGAGGACAGTAGCCATGATCGGCGTCATCGCGCTGGCGGCCACGACGATCGCCACCCCGGCGCGCGCGGCGGCGTCGCAGCTCACCGTCGACCTGGCGGCGAGCACGGGAGCCCTGCGCTACGGCGCGACCGGCTTCCTGTACGGGCTGGGCGACGAGGGCATACCCAACGAGACCATGCTGGCCGCGCTCAGGCCGCAGGTGACCGCGCAGAAGGCACCCGACGGCCTGCAGCACCCCAACGGCGACGCGCTGCGGATCGCCCCGATGTTCAAGCGCGCCGGCGGCCGCGACATCCAGATCTACCTGCAGGACGTCTACAAGCAGTGGCCGTACGAGAACCTCGGGATCGCCGACTACCTGGCCAAGGTGGACACGATCGCCCGCAAGGTGGTCGCCGAGGAGTACCGCGGCTCCTACGTCTACGTGCCGTTCAACGAGCCCGACCTCATCTGGTACTCGGGCAACCTCGCCGGCCTGCTCGCCGACTGGCGCACGGTGTTCCGGCGGATCCGCTCGATCGACCCGGGCGCCCGGATCGCCGGGCCGAACTTCGCCTCCTACCGCTCGGCCGACCTGCGCGCCTTCCTCACCTTCGCCCGCGACAACGGCGTGCTCCCGGACGTGATGACCTGGCACGAACTCGGCAACGACTTCTTCACCAGCTGGCAGAGCCACTACAACGACTACCGCGCGATCGAGGCCGGCCTCGGCCTGAGCGCGCGGCCGATCACCATCAACGAGTACGGCCGGTCGTCCGGCGACCTCGGCGTGCCCGGCAACCTCGTGCAGTTCGTCGCGAAGTTCGAGGCCAGCAAGGTGGACGGCTGCCTCGCGTACTGGACCACCGCGGGCGGGCTCAACGACCTGGTCACCCGCAACAACCAGGCGACCGGCGGCTGGTGGCTCTACAAGTGGTACGGCGAGCTGACCGGCAACACGGTCGCCGTGACACCGCCCAGCGCCGGGGGCTCGCTGCAGGGCCTCGCCGCGCTCGACGCCGCCAAGAAGCAGGCCCGGGTGATCTTCGGCGGCAACAACCCCGGTACCGGAACGTACGACACGAACGTCGTGGTCAAGGGCGTCCCGTCGTACCTCGGCACGACCGTGCACGCGACCGTCTGGGGCGTGGACACCTCCGGCCTCAACCCGTCGGCCGGGCCGTACGTGGTCAAGGAGGGCGACTTCGCGGTGGGCGGCGGGCAGGCCACGATCCCGCTCACCGGCCTCAAGGGACAGTCCGCCTACCAGGTCATCGTGACCCCGAACGGCGACGTGGCGCCGGCCCGTCGCTACGAGGCCGAGTACGCCGCGATCGCCGGCACCGCGCGGATCGCCGGTACCTACTTCGTCGAGGGCTACGGCGCGAGCGGCACGGCGAGCACCCGGTTCGTCGTCTCGGTGCCCTCCGACGGCTACTACAACCTGGGCCTGCGCTACTCGGCCGGGCCGTACACCGGCGCGCCGGCCGACCGGTCGATCCGCGTACGGCTGAACGGCGCCGACCTGACCACCGTCGCCCTGACCGGCACCGCCGACTGGAACACCTGGAACACCGCCACCACGAAGGTCTTCCTGCCGGCCGGGATCAGCCGGGTCGAGTACAACGCGTACGCGAGCGACGACCGGGACGCGGTCAACCTGGACTACCTGGACGTCGCGGCGGCCACCGGCGTGGTCACCGCGTACGAGGCGGAGGGGGCGGCCAACACGCTCGGCGGGACCGCCGTGGTGACCGCCGACGCGGCCGCCTCGGGCGGCCGGTACGTCGGCTGGCTGGGCGCCGGCGGCGCGAACACGCTGCGCTTCAACGGCGTGACCGTGCCGAGCGCGGGCCGCTACCGCCTGGTGGTCGGCTACGCGAACGGCGAGCTCGGCGACGGCGCGACCAACTACAACAGCAACATCGTCGACCGGTACGCCGAGATCAGCGCCAACGGCGGCGCGGCGAAGAAGGTCTACTTCCGCAACACGCTCGGCTGGTCCACCTACCGGACCACGGTGGTCGACGTCGACCTGGCCGCGGGCGCCAACACCATCACGTTCGGCAACGCCTCCACCGGCTACGCGCCGAACATCGACCGCGTCCAGCTCGCCGCGCCGGTCGGCTGAGGGATGAGGGTCACCTGGGGGCATCGCGCGCTCCGGATCGTCATCGAGGCGCCGGACGACGGGCCCGCGGTCCTCGGCGAATCGACCACGCAACCGCTGGTCGAGGTGCTCGCCGCCGGCTACGGCCGGGCGCACGTCTCGCAGCGCTTCGCCGGCACCGAGATCGGCCGGGGCATGCGGTGGCGCGGCAGCGAGCAGCGGCGCGACGGCCGCTGGCACGAGCTGCGCGTCGACCAGCGCGACGAGCGGAGCGGGCTGGCCGCCCGGGTGACCCTGCGCTCGGCGGACGGCGTCGCCGCCTGCCAGGCGCGGACCACCGTGACCAACGAGGGCGCCGAGCCGATCCTGCTGCTCGGCGTCACCTCGCTCGCCCTCGGCCTGTCCGGCCGTGTCGCGGGCCTCGACCTGCTGTCGGGGCGCGGCGAATGGCTCGGCGAGGGCCGCTGGACCCGGCGCCCACTGCGCGACGGGCTCGTACCCGACCTGGGCCTGCCGCTGCACGCCCAGCACGGGCGCGGCCGGTACGCCCAGGTCAGCACCGGCACCTGGTCGACCGGCACGTACCTGCCGGTCGGCGGGCTCATCGACCGCGACGGCGGCGGGGCCTGGCTGTGGCAGGTCGAGCACAACGGGCCGTGGAGGTGGGAGACCGGCGAGCGGCTCGACGGTGCCTACGTCGCGCTGCTCGGCCCGACCGACCTGGACCACCAGTGGCAGCGGCGGCTCGAGCCGGGCGAGTCGTTCACCACCGTGCCCGTCTCGCTCGCGCTGGCCGGCGGCCGTCTGGAGGACGCGGTCGCCCAGCTCACCGCGCACCGGCGGGCGCTGGCCCGGCCGCACCCCGACCGGGCCGCGCTGCCGGTGGTCTTCAACGACTACATGAACACGCTGATGGGCGACCCCACCACAGCCAAGCTGCTGCCGCTCATCGACGCGGCGGCCGCGGCCGGCGCCGAGGTGTTCTGCGTGGACGCCGGCTGGTACGACAACGACACCACCTGGTGGGACAGCGTCGGCGAGTGGCAGCCGTCGCAGACCCGCTTCCCGGGCGGCATCGAGGAGGTCATCGCCCGGATCCGCGACCGGGGGATGACCGCCGGCCTCTGGCTCGAGCCCGAGGTGATCGGGGTGCGCAGCCCGATGCAGGACAAGCTGCCCGCCGAGGCGTTCCTGCAACGCGGCGGGGTCCGGCTGGTCGAGCACGGCCGGTACCACCTCGACCTGCGGCACCCGGCCGCGGTCGCGCACCTAGACGAGGTGGTCGACCGGCTCGTCGAGCAGCTCGGCGTCGGGTACCTGAAGCTCGACTACAACATCGACCCGGGCGCGGGCACCGACCTGTTCGCGGACAGCGCCGGTGCCGGGCTGCTCGGGCACAACCGGGCGCACCTCGACTGGCTCGACGCTCTGCACGCCCGGCACCCCGCGCTGATCCTGGAGAACTGCGCCTCCGGCGGGATGCGGGCCGACTACGCGCTGCTCAGCCGGATGCAGCTGCAGTCGACGAGCGACCAGCAGGACTGGCGGCGCTACCCGCCGATCGCGGTTTCCGCGCCGCTCTCGGTGCTGCCCGAGCAGGCCGCGAGCTGGGCATATCCGCAACCCACCATGGGCGAGGAGCAGATCGCGTACGCGATGGTCACCGGGCTTGCCGGCCGGCTCTACCTGTCGGGGCGCCTCGACGCGATGAGCGAGGCGCAGCGGCGGTCCGTGCGTGACGGCGTCGCGGCGTACCGGATGATCCGCACCGACCTCGCGGCGACGGCACCCGGCTGGCCGCTCGGTCTGCCCGGCTGGGACGACACCTGGCTGGCGCTCGCGCTGCGCGCGCCGGCCGTCACCTACCTCGCGCTGTGGCGGCGGCCCGGCGCACCGCCGAGCGTCACGCTCCCGCTGGCCGGCCCCGTCGTGGCCGACGTGCTCTACCCGCGGCACCTGCCCGCGTGGACCTGCGACTGGTCGCCGGTCGACGGGACGCTCACCGTCACCGCGCCCGGCGACGAACCCTTCTCCGCCCGCCTGCTCCGACTTACCCCGACCGAAGGACAGCTATGAAACGCCTGATCAGCGCCGTCGCCGGCGCCACACTTCTGATCGGTATCGCCGCCTGCTCCGACCCCGGCGCGACCGGCACCGCCACCGACGGCGGCGCCGTCACCTGGCCCGAGCCGACGGCCCGGCTCGACGGCGTCAAGCTCACCATCTGGGCCGCGCAGAACAGCAACACCGTGCCGACCAAGGTGATCGACGGCTTTCAGAAGGCGACCGGCGCGACCGTCTCGGTGGTGACCATCCCCGACCCGTACGAGCAGGGCGTGCAGACCAAGGTCGCCACGGGGGACAAGCCGGACCTCGCGTTCTGGCAGCCGACCGCGTCGATGCTGACCGCGATCAACGCCAAGGCGAACCTCCAGCCGCTCGACGGCGCGCCGTGGCTGTCCACGCTGAACCCGGCGCTGCGCGACATCACCGGTCTGCTCGGCGACGCCCGCTACGCCGCGCTGGTCACCAGCCCGGCGGTCGAGGGCGTCTACTACAACAAGGAGGTCTTCGCGGCCAACGGGATCACCGCCGCGCCGAAGAGCTTCGACGAGATGGTGACCCTGGCCCGCAAGCTGAAGGGCAAGGGCGTCACGCCGTTCTACGAGATGGGCGCCGACCGCTGGGCGACACAGTGGTGGGTGCAGGTGCAGCTCGCGGACGCGGCCAGGAAGGGGCTCTGGGACCGCATCAACAACGGCTCCGAGAAGTTCACCGACCCGACCGTGCTCGGCGCCATCGAGAAGTACCAGGCGCTGATCGGCGAGGGCCTGTTCAACTCCGACATCAGGACGGCCAAGTTCGAGGACCAGGGCGCGGCGCTGCTCGACGGCAAGGCCGCCATGGTGGTGCAGGTCAACTCGTTCTTCGGGCAGCTGCAGGCCAAGGCGGACACCGCGGCGCTGAACAAGAAGATCGGCTTCTTCCCGATCTCGCCGTCCGGCAACGTCGGCACGTTCATCCCGGACCAGTCCAACGCGCTGGTGGCGTTCCGGACCGGGGACGCGAAGCGGGAGGCGGCGGCGCGGCAGCTGCTCGCGTACTGGATGGGCCCGGGCTACGCCGACTTCGTGGCCGACCGGAACACCGTCTCGCTGCAGACCGCGGTCGCCGACCCGGCCGGTGTGCCGCAGGCACTGCTGGACGTGCACGCCTCGCTCGCCGACTCGGTCGGCTCGATGCAGGCGCTGGCCGTCGCCAACCCCGACCTCTACCTCAACCTGGCCGACATGATCGCCGGGACCATGACGCCCGACCAGGTCGCCGAGGCCACCCAGGCCCAGTTCGCCCAGCTCGCCAAGGCGGCCGGGGCCACCGGCTTCTGATGGCGACCGCAACCCTCGTACCCGATCCGGTGCTGCCGGCCGCGGCCCCGCGCCGCGGCCGCCGGCCCATCGTCCGCGGCACGCATCCGCTGTGGTTCCTCATCCCCGCGTACGCGGTCCTGGTCGTCTTCTTCGTGCTGCCGACCGCCTTCAACTTCGTGTACGCGTTCACCGACTGGTCCGGCTTCAAGAGCGAGATCAACCCGGTCGGCCTCGACAACTTCGCCTCGCTGGCGTCCGACGGCACGCTCTGGCGCTCGCTGCGGATCACCCTGGTCTACGCCGTCCTCGTGGCGATCTTCCAGAACGTGTCCGGGTTCGGCCTGGCCGTACTCCTGGAACGCGACACCCGGGTCAACCGCGTCGCCCGGACGCTGCTTCTGCTGCCGGTCCTGATGTCGGCGCTCGCCGTCGGCTACCTCTTCCAGGCGCTGCTCAAGCCGACCGGCGTGCTCGGCGACACCACCTGGATGATCGTCGTGGTCGCGCTCATCCACGCCTGGAAGTGGATGGGCCTGTCCATGCTGATCTACCTGGCCGGCCTCAAGTCCATTCCGCTGGACCTGGTGGAGGCCGCCGGCATCGACGGCGCCTCGCGGTGGCGGGCGTTCTGGACCATCCGGGTGCCGCTGCTCGCGCCGGCGATCACCTTCAACGTCGCGACCGCGCTGCTCGGCTCGATGAACGGCTTCGACATCGTGCAGGCCACCACCGGCGGCGGCCCGGCCCGCACCACCGAGATCCTCAACATCTTCATCTACCGGACGTTCGGGCAGGGGCTGTTCGCGCAGGCCACCACGATGAGCCTGATGCTGTTCCTGATGGTGGCGCTGCTCGCGTTCCCGGTCATCTATGTGCTGCGCAAGCGGGAGGAGATCCTGTGAGTGACTACTCGCGGCTGCTGCGCCGGCTCCAGCCGTTCGCCGCGCTGCTCCTGGTGGTGGTGCTGATCGGGATCCCGCTGTGGCTCGTCGTGGCCACCGCGGGCAAGTCGCAGGCCGAGGCGATCGACCCCGACCTGTCGCCGCCGTCGCGCTGGCACCTGCTCGACAACGTGCGCACGGTGTGGACCGAGGCCGACGTGCCGGCCGCCCTGTTCGGCAGCCTGATCGTCGTGGTGCCCACCGTCGCGCTGGTCCTGGTCCTCGGCTCGATGGCCGCGTGGGTGCTGGCCCGCCGCTCGTCCCGGCTCATCGCCGCGCTGTACGCCCTGGGCATCAGCGGCGTCATCCTGCCGCCGGCCGTCGTCACCGTGGTGCTGCTGCTGCGCCAGCTCGGCCTGGCCGGCACGGTGATCGGAATGATCTGCGTCTACCTCGGCATCTACCTCTCCACGGTGATCTTCTTCGTGACCGGCTTCGTCCGGACCATCCCCGTCGCGCTCGAGGAGGCCGCCCAGATCGACGGCGCCGGCCCGCTGCTGGTCTTCCGCCGGGTGGTGCTGCCGCTGCTGCGCCCGGTGCTGGCCACCGCGACGATCCTGATCTGCCTGTACGTCTGGAACGACGTGTTCTACGCGTTCTTCGTGGTCGGCGGCCGGCTGGACACGCTGCCGCTCAACCTGTTCCGGGTGGCGAGCGCCGGCCTCTACCTCAACAACTGGCACCTGATCTTCGCGTACGTGATCCTGATGAGCCTGCCGCTCGTGGTGGTCTTCGCGGTCGCCCAGCGGCGGATCATCTCCGGTATCACCGGCGGGGCGGTCAAATAGTCAGGCCGCGACCAGGTCGCGGATCCGTTCGACCGCGCGGCGGAAGTAGCGATGGTCGACCGGGCGGGTCAGCAGGTCGGCCAGCGAGTACAGGTCGAGGGCCCGGCTGAGCCGCCGCCAGTCCGCGGGAAGCCGCCCGCCGCCGTCGCGGAAGCCGTCCACGAAGCCCGCCTCGAAGGCGGCCGGCCGCGGGTCGCGCAGCATGTTGCCGACGTCGAACAGCGGCGCGCTGCTGAACGCGAACTCCCAGTCCAGCACCGCGGTGACCCGCCAACTGCCGTCCTCGTCCCGGTCGACCAGCAGGTTCTTGGGGTTGAAGTCGGCGTGCACCAGGCGCCGGGAGCCGCGCAGCACCTCGAGGCCGGGCGCGCTGAGCTCCGCGAAGCGCAGCAGCTCGCGCTGCTCGGCGTCGCTGAGGTGCCCGGCCGCGTTGCCCTCGGCGAGGCAGCGCCGCACGAACGCGTCGAGGCCCTCGGTCGGCTCGATGCCGGCCGGGCCCGGCTCGAGCGCACCGCCGGAGAAGAAGCCGGGCGCGGCGAACGACACCGACCCGATGCCGGCCAGCACCCGCCCGGTCGAGCGCCCCAGCTCGGCGGCCGCCGGGTCGGGCAGCCCGGCCAGCACGTCGCCGAGCAGCCGGCCGGGCACGAACGCCGACAGCAGCACCGGCTCGCCGGCCGTCGCGGAGTCCGGATCGGCGGCGATCACCTCGGCCACCGGGACCACGCCGGCCAGCCGCCCGGCCAGCGCCGCCTCGACCGCGCAGGAGTTCGTGCGCAGGTAGCGGCGCAGCACGTACCGGTCCCCGTCCGCGGTGGCGACCAGCACGTTGTCGTTGCTGTACCCGCCGGTCAGCGGGCGGGCGCCGGTGACCTTGCGGCCGGGCAGCGCGACGTCCTCGATCCACCTGTGTATCCGTGGTTCCAGCTGCATCCTCGAGCCTTTCGTAGCACGAGATCCACAAGATACCGATCGACGGCGGTCTCGGTGTGCCCGTTCGGCAACCATGCGACAACCAGTTCGAAGCTTGACGGTTAGAACTCTAACAGTTAGCGTTCTAAGCATGGACGCACCGAAGCTCACCGGCACCCTCGAACTGCTCCGCTGGATCGGCTGGGCTCAGCGCAAGGCCGGCGAGGACTGGATCCGGGCCCGCGAGCTCAGCCACGAGCAGGCCTTCGTGCTCGGCTACCTGGCGCAGAACCCCGGGGCGATCCAGCGGGACATCGCGCAGATCAGCCGCACGAGCGCGGCGAGCGTCTCGAGCCTGCTGCAGGGCCTCGAGCGCCGCGGTCTCGTCGAGCGCCGCACCGAGGGCGGCGACGAGCGCAGGAAACGCGTCTACGCGACGCCGCCCGGCGCCGAGCTGATCGCCGGATTCGAGGCCGCGATGGCCGAGGCCGACGAGACGATTCTCGCCCCGCTGGACCGCTCCGAGCGGTCGGCGCTGCACGCCCTCCTCACGAAGATCACCGCGGAGCTGCCGCAACCGACCCGGTAACGCCTCGGCGCAGCCCCGGCCGCGCAAACCAGAACATCGCCGTGACGGCTTCCCGCCGCCGCGCGCTCGACGCTGCCCGGAACAGGAGCTTGTCATGAGCATCACGACCCTCGAGCCGCCGGCGAAGGCCGCCGCCGCCGGCACCAACCGCTGGTACCTCTCGGCCGCGCCGATCACCCGCGCCCTCGTGCACCTCTGCGTGCCGATGGCCGCCGCGATGATCGTCGGCGCCGTCTACAACGTCATCAACGCCGGCTTCATCGGCTCGCTGCACGACACCTCGCTGCTCGCCGCGATCATGTTCGGCTCGCCGCTGCTCGGCCTGGTCATGGCGGTCGGCGGCGTGTTCGGTACCGGCGGCGGCGCGCTGATCTCGCGGCTGCTCGGTGCGGCCGAGCACGAGCCGGCGAAGGCGGGCGAGATCAAGCACGTCTCGTCGTTCGCCGTCTGGGGCTCGGTGCTCGCCGGGATCGTGTTCGGCGGGGCCGGGCTGCTCCTGCTGCACCCGCTCGTGTCGCTGCTCGGCGCGGACGCCGCCGCGGTGCCCGCGACGACCGCCTTCGTCGCCGTCCTGCTCGTGTTCGTGCCCGTACTCGCCGCGGCGTTCTGCCTCGAGCAGCTCCTGCGGGCCGAGGGCGCCGCGCGCCAGGTGATGATCGGGCTCATCGCGTCGACGGTGGCGAACGTCGCGTTCGACGTCCTGTTCATCCTGGTGCTGCGCTGGGGCGTCGCCGGTGCGGCCCTGTCGGTCGGCCTCTCGAGCCTCGTCGTCGTCGGCTACTTCGCCACCTGGCTGCGGCGGCACAGCGAGCAACTGAGCCTCGCGCCGCGCTGGTTCACCCTCCGCCGGACCGTCGTCGGGCCCGTCTTCGGCGTCGGCGTCGGCGAGCTGCTCCAGTCCGCCTTCCTGATCGTCACCTCGCTGGTGCTCAACAACCTCGCGGCGGCCTACGGCGACGGCCCGCTCGCGGCCATGGGCGTCGCGGTCCGCATCGCGCAGGTGCCGGAGTTCCTGGTGATGGGCGTGACGCTCGGCGTGCTGCCGCTGCTCGCCTACTCGTACGGCAAGGGGGACCGGGGCCGCCTCGCCGCGGCGCTGCGCGGATCCGCGATCGCCGTGGGCGCCATCACCCTGGTCTTCGCGACGGCGGTGTTCGTCTTCCGCGAGCAGGTGCTCTCCGCGTTCTCCGCCGACGACTCGGTCCTCGCGATCGGCGTCACCATCCTCACGGCGCAGCTGGTGGCGATGGTCGCGAACGGGTTCGCGGGCCTCATCACGTCGCTGTTCCAGGCCACCGGCCGGGCGGTGGCGGCGACCGTGATGTCGGTGACCCAGGGCGTCCTGTTCGTCCCGATCGTGCTGCTCGGCAACCACTGGTTCGGGCTTGCCGGCATCGTCTGGGCGCTGACCGTCACCGAGGGCATCGTGTTCGTGGTCGGCGTCGCGATGTGGCTCGCCTCCCGCCGCGCGATCGACCGCGGCCTCGCCACGGGCAGCCCGGAACGCGCCGAGGAGATCCTGTCCGCCGCCGGCTAGGCACCCGGCACACCAACGGCTGGTTCCGGTGTCCTGAACGTGACACTGCGCTGGCACCGGGCGGCGGGACACCCCAGCTTGAGTTGTGCTTTCTCGGCCCTCCGCCCGGCTCCTCGCGTTGATCACGGGCGCCGTCCTCATCACCCTCGTCCCGTCCGCGGCGGGACACCGGCGGGTCGGCGCGCCCGCCGAGCCGCCGGCCGCCGGCGTCGTCACCCGGTGGGAGCGCGCGGTCGGCGACGCCGACGTGGCCCTGGACGCGGGGTCGGAGAGCCTCGCGCTGCTCGACCTCGTCGCCGGGCCGCGCGGGCGGCACCGCGTCGAGGTCGTCGACGCGCGCCGGGGAACGGTCCGGTGGACCGGCACGACGTCCGGCCGGTGGGTGACCGGCCGGCACCACCGGAGCCTCGCCACCACGCCGGGCGGGCTGGCCTTCCTCGCCGGAGACGAGGGCGTGGACGCCGTCAGCCTCGCCACCGGCCGCGTGGCCTGGCGTGCCGGACCGGGTGAGGGCGGCGACCCCGTCCTCGCCGGCGACCTGATCCTGCTGAAGGACGGCGGCGTCCGTGCCCTTGACGCCGAGTCCGGCGTGCCGCGGTGGCGGTGGGCGGCCCGGGCCTGTGCCGACCGGGTGATCGAGATCGACGCCGGCACCGCGGACGGGCCGACGGTTCGCTGCGGCGACGCCGTCACGCGACTCGGGCCCGGCGACGGTCGGCCGCGTTGGTCCCGGGCGGCGCCGGGCGGCTGCTACCTGATGAACGCGGTCGCCGGGGCCGGGTTCGTCGCGGTGGCCGACGCGTGCGGGGACGTCGGGCGGATCCGGGTCCTCGACGGCGGGACGGGCCGGGAGCGGTGGTCCCGGGCGGTTGCGCGGGAGCCCGGGGACTTCGACGGCACCGACGGCGTCGAGATGTTCACCGCGGGCGGCACGCAGCTGATTCGCGCCGCCGATCAGACGGACATCCTCTACCGCGTCGCGGACGGCCGGCCCGTGCTGCTCCCGGCCGGCTCCGAGCCCGTCGAGCCGACGGGGTCGCCGACCAACGGGCTGCTCGCGCGGCGCGACGACGGGCGCACGATGACGCTGACCATGGTCGACCCGGCCACGGGCGAACCCCGGTGGGAACGGGTGGTGCCGCTGCCCGCGGCCGACCACCCGTTCCGTACGCGGAAAGGGTTCCTGTATCTCGTCGGCAGCGCACCGCCGCTCTGGCCCGGCATCCTCGCCGCCGTGGACGAGCGCAGCGGCGACGTGACCCTGTCCGGCACCGGCCTCGCCGACACCGAGGTGATCGGGGCGGACGCGGACGGATCCGTCCTGCTGCAATCCGGTCCGCAGCAGCGGGGCCGGATCTCCCGGCTGGGCACGGGCGGCGGCCCGACCGGTTTCCTCGGCACCTCGGTCGCCGCCGGACGGTGGCCCGACGCCTGCCGGCTGCTGACCGCCGCGGATTACGAGGCCGCCTACCCGGGCGTGCGGCCGGAGCTCCGGCCGGAACCGGTGATGGACGCGCCCGCGCCCGGCTGCCGCCTGCTGCCGCCTTCGATCGACGGCACCACGGTGGTGGTGGCGGTGGTCTGGCTGGCGAGCGACGACGCCAGTGCGTCCTCGGCCGCGCGAGTGCAGGCCGAGTACGCCCGGGGTCCGGTGCCGGCCCGGGCCGGCGGGCGGGCGGCGTGGGTCTGGACCGGCGACGAGCTCGAACCCGACGACGACAGCCGGCACCTGCTGTCGCTCGCGGTCGGCCGGTGCGTGGCGACCGTGCGGGCGTACGGCGACGGCGGGCCGCTGCGCCGGCTGGGCGGCGCGGTCGCGGACCGGCTCGCCGCCAGCCCGAGCTGTTCGGCGGTCTGAGGCATGGGCAGACGACAGAAGCCGCCCGGCCGCGCCGCGACCCGGCCACCCGCTGCCGCCGATGCCGCGCCGGAACCGAAGGCGCCGTGGTGGCAGCGGCTGTCGGCGAAGATCATCGCCCTGGTCGTCGCGGTGGTCACGGCCGTGCTCGTCGCCGCCGCCACCGCGTACGTCAACCGGGTGGTGCCGCCGCCGGAGCCGGTGCCGACGCCCGGCAGCGGGTTCCAGCCCGCGGTGGGGACCATCCCTGCCTGCGGCCAGGTATACGCGCTCGACCGGGTCGTCGACCCGCGGACCGGCGCCGCGCCGCTGCTGGCCGTCGACGGCTCCGATACGCCGGCGTTCGACGCCCTCCTCGACCGGGAGCGGGCCGCGCCGGTCGGCGCCATCACCGTCGAGATCGTCATCACCGGCCGGCTCCAGCGGCCCACCCGCATCCTGGACGTGCGCGCGGACGGCGTGCGGGCGGAACCCAGCGCCGCCGGCACCGAGCTGACGACCGACTGCGCGGGCGACTCGCAGACCCGGCTGGTCACGCTGGACATGGACCGGCCGCCGAGGTCCCTGATGCACTCCGGCAAGCCGTTCTTCGCCGAACACGACCTGGACGTCACGGTGACGGAGCGCGAGACGCTGCGGGTGTCGGTCACCGCGCAGCGCCGCAGCTACCGGTGGGTCTTCCGGATCGACCACATCGACGGCGCCGGCGCGCGCACCACCAGCTATCTCGACGCGCGTGGGCGGCTGCACCGCGACCGGGCCCGGGTGCCCGAGGACGCCTACTTCCGGATCACCGGCGCGGCGAAGGCGTACGGGGCGCGGTATATCGAGGAGGGTGGCCGGTTCCGGCTCGGCTAGATCCAGCCTTGTTCCCAGGCGTGGTGTGCGGCGGCGTGGCGGGTGGCGGCGCCCAGCTTGGCCATGGCCGTGGAGAGGTAGTTGCGCACCGTGCCCGGCGCCAGGTGCACCGCCGCGGCGATGTCCGCGATCGGCGCGCCGCCGCGGACGACGCGCAGGATCTCCAGCTCGCGGGCGGTCAGCGGGCAGTCGTCCTCGGTCAGCGCGCTCGCCGCGATCTCCGGGTCGACGTAGCGCCGGCCGGCGTGGACGGCCCGGATGATCTCGGCGAGCCGGGTCGCCGGCGTCGTCTTGGGCACGAAGCCGCCGACCCCGGCGGCGAGGGCCCGGCGCAGCACGGCCGGGCGGGCGTGCCGGGTCACGAGCACGACCGGGATGCCCAGCCGGGCCCGGATGTCCGTGGCGGCCTGCAGCCCGTCGCCCGGCGGCATCTCGAGGTCCAGCACCGCCAGGTCGGGGCGGACCCGCAGGGCGACCTGGACCGCGGCCAGGCTGTCGGCGGCCTCGCCGGCCACGCAGAGGTCCGGCTCCAGGGTCAGCAGCGTGCCGAGCGCGCCGCGCAGCAGGTCCTCGTCGTCGGCGAGCAGCAGCCGGATCACTGAGCCTCCGCGGGCAGGTGGGCGCTCACCGCGAACTCGGTGTCGGTCCGGCTCCGGTCCAGCCGGCCGCCGGCCGCCGCGAGGCGGTCCGCCAGCACGGCGAGGCCGCCCGGCGCCGCCGTCTCACCGAGCGGCCCGTCGTTGCTGAAGCGCAGCCGCACCCCGTCCGGGCCGGATCCGAGCGACACCGCGCAGTGCCGGGCCGCGCTGTGCCGCAGGACGTTGGTGGTGCACTCGCGTACGACGAGCCCGAGCAGGTTCTCGGTGGCCGGCGACAGCTGCGGCGCGCCGGAACGCTCGCAGGTGGACTCGATGCCGGCGGCGTTGAGCACCCGGACGGCGTTCGCGATCTCGGTGTCGAGCGAGACGGCGCGGTAGCCGCGCACCACCTCGCGGGTGTCGCCGAGCGCCTGGCGGGCCAGCGCCTGTACGTCGCGCATCTCCGCGACCGCGCGCGCCGGATCGGCGCCCGCCAGCCGCTCGGCGAGTTCGCTCTTGAGCGCGATGACCTGCAGGCTGTGGCCCTGGATGTCGTGCAGGTCGGCGGCGAACCGCAGCCGCTCCTCGGCCAGCGCCGCGGCCCGCTCCAGGTGGTGCGCCCGGTCCAGGCGCTGCACCACCCGCAGCACCCAGACCTGGGAGTAGAGCCCCAGCGCGCACACCACCGCGAGGGCGGCGTTGGTCGCCGGCACGGTCCAGGAACCTTCGGCCGACCCGATCGCCGACGCCACGCCCGTCATGGCGGCGCCGGCGGGCAGGACCCACCGCCAGGACCGGTCGACGCCGGCGCAGACCGCCGCGATGAGTGCCGCGACCGGCAGCACCCAGGGAAACCCGCCCTCCGCCGCGACCCGGGACAGCGCCAGCATGCCGGCGCCGGCCAGCGCCGCGCCGGCCGCGAGCCACCAACCCGGCGGGCGCGCGTCCTGCACCGCGACGGCGAAGTAACGGGCCGCCACCGCGCACACCCCGAGCACGGTGGCGACCAGCAGCAGCCGGACGGCGGCCGGCCGGACGGACAGCGACTCGGCAACGGCCAGCGCGACGATGAACGCCAGGCAGACGAGCGTGCCCCACCAGGTCAGCCGGCGCAGCGCGACCAGGCCGGTCGACGTCCGCGCGGTGGGCTTCACGCACCCATGATGAGGCCCGCGAGCCCGGCGGCGGAAACTCCGGAACAGGTTCATGACGTTTGTCATCGGGGCCGGTGCCACGACGTCACTACCCGGCCGCCGCGGGCGCGCCGAGACTCGGCACATGACCACAGAGAGCATCATCGACTGCGCCGGCCTGCGCTTCGCGTACGGCCCGGCCGAGGTGATACACGGCATCGACCTCACCGTCGGCCGCGGCGACCTCTTCGCCCTGCTCGGCACCAACGGCGCGGGCAAGACGACCGCGCTGGAGCTGCTGCTGGGGGAGCGCCGGCCCGGTGCCGGCACCGTGCGGATACTCGGGCGCGATCCCTGGCTCGCGCGGCGGGCCGTGGCCGGCGAGGTCGGGGTGGTGCCGCAGGAGGGCGGCTGCGCCCCCGATCTGCGGGTGCGCGAGACCGTCCGGCTGTGGCTGCGCCTGCGCGGCCACCGCGACGTCGCCGGGCCCGCCGACGCGCTGATCGACGAGCTGCGGCTCACCCGGCAGGCCACCCGGCGGGTGCGGCAGCTCTCCGGCGGCGAGCGCCGCCGGCTGGATCTCGCGGTCGCGCTCTGCGGCGACCCGCGGCTGCTGATCCTCGACGAGCCGACGTCGGGCCTGGATCCGCAGTCGCGCCGGCACACCTGGCAGGTGCTGCGGGAGCGCTCGCGGCGCGGCACCACGATCCTGTTCACCACCCACTACCTGGAGGAGGCCGAGCAGCTGGCGGACCGGGTGGCCATCATGGACGCGGGCCGGCTGGCGCTGTGCGCCACGGTCGCCGAGGTGCGCCGCTCCGGGTCGCTGACCGAGGTCTTCCACCGGATCGCCGGCCCGGAGGTGAACTCGTGATCGCCCGGTCGGTGCTGCTCATCGCCGGCGCGGAGCTGCGCATGCTGACCCGCAGCGTGCCGGCGATGGTGCTGGCGGGTGCGCTGCCGACGGCGCTCGGCGCGCTGATCGTGTGGGCCGAGTCCGACACCGGCAAGGCCGGCGACGGCGCGACCGCCGCGCTGGTGGTGGTGACCCTGATGGCGTTGACGGCGTACACGGCCGGTACCACGGCGCTGGCGTCGCGGCGCCAGCAGTTCGTGCTCAAGCGGCTGCGGCTGTCGGGCGCCCGCGACACCGCCATCCTCGCGGGCGTGCTCGCGCCGGCGGTGGTGCTGACGCTGCTGCAGGCGGCGCTGCTGTTCGCGATCGTGGCGGTGGCGGGCGCACCCGGGCCGTCCCGGCCGCTCGCGCCCGTGCTGGCGCTCGCCGCCGGTACGGCGCTGGCGGGTGTGCTCGCGGTCGGCACCGCCGCGTTCACCTCCGCACCCGAGTACGCCCAGTTCACCACCGTCCCGATCGCCCTGGCCATCATGGGCGGCGGCTACCGGGTGGCGGTGGCGCCGCCGGGCGACGTCTCCGCGGCGCTGCTCGCCCTGCCCGGCTCGGCCGTCGCACAGCTGACCAGGTCGGGCTGGGAGGCCGTGCCGACGCTGCCCGCGCTGGTGGCGCTGGCCCTGGCGTTCGTGCTGGCCGCGCCGCTCGCCCTGCGCCTGTTCGGCTGGCAGCCGCGCGGCTGACCCGGCTCAGCCGAGCCGGCCCCGGGTGAAGCCGACCGCGTCGCCGAAGAACTTCGAGTAGTCCAGGTGCGCCGCCAGGCTGGTCCCGCCCTGGCAGAACCGGTCGTTGCGGTTGCAGAAGGACCGGGTGCGCGCGGCGAACGCGTCGAGCCGGCCGTCACCGCGGGCGAGGATCCCGGACCGGGCGCCGTCGGTGACGTTGAAGGACTCGCCCGCGGTGAACGTCGGGTCGCCGAAGAGCAGCACGGCCGCGACCCGGCCGGACAGCGCGGCCGGCACCGCGGGCTGGCCGGCGGCGGCCCGGCCGCCGGCCGACCGTCCGACGAGGGCGTCGCCGACGACGTTCGCGCCCTGCGAGTAGCCGGCCAGGACGAATCGGGTACGCGGGCAGGCCGCCGCCGTGCGCTCGAGGTCGGCGGCCAGGGCGGTGACACCCTGGCGCACGCTCGCCTGGTAGTTGAACGACGCGGGATAGTCGACGGCGGTCGCCCGTACGGTCTGTGACAGGCCCCGGGTGAGCTGCTGGGCGAGCGGTCCGATCAGGACGCCGAGCCCGGGTCGTTCGGTGGTGCCGCGGGCGCCGATGATCTCCACGTCGGGGCAGGCGCCGGCGGGTGCCTGCGCCGCGAACGTCAGCGGTGCCACCACCAGGCCGGAGACACCGACCACCGTCATCGCGCCGATCGTCAGCAGTGTGCGCATGCGCATTGCGTCGTCCCTTCGTCGTCAGCCGGCAACTTCATGCACTTGTTACGCAGAAATTGCCGCGACGGGACGGTCGCTGAGGAATTATTCACAAACGATGCACAATTGATCCGCAGGTCACGGCGGTGCGTACCAATACCGGGCCGGGAGCCGCGGCGCCGCGGCCATCCGGCGGATTGCCGCGGGGATCTGGGGGTAGACGTTCTCTGTGGGCAGGCCCGCCCGGAGGAGGACATCGTGCTGGACACTCTGCGCGCCAGAATGACGCATGCCGCCCACGGTTACGCGGGGAACGAGCGGCGGCCGCTGGGCGGATATCTCGCGGCGATGGCCGCGTTCGGCGGCCTGGCGGCCGCCCTGTCGGCGGCCGGCCGCGCCACCGGGCGCCGCGCACCCGAGCGGCCCGCCCTCGCCGACGTCGTACTGGTCTCGATCGCCACGCACAAGCTCAGTCGCCTGCTCGCCAAGGACGCGGTGACGAGCCCGCTGCGCGCGCCGTTCGTCCGGTACGTCGAGCCGGCCGGCGACGGGGAACTGAACGAGGAGGTGCGCGCCGAGGGCGGCAGCGTGCGGCACGGCATCGCGGAGCTGGTCACCTGCCCGTTCTGCCTCGCGGTGTGGGTGGCCACCGGCCTGACCGGCGGCCTGGTGCTGGCGCCGCGGCTGACCCGGCTGGGCGCCACCGTCCTGACCGCCACGACGGTCTCGGACTTCCTGCAACTCGCTTACGACGCCGCCAAGCGCGGCGCCCAGGGCTGAGCGCCGCACCGGTACGTCCATCCGGCCGGCGGCGGGTTTGCCACGGCGCCGCGGCGGGTAGCGGTTCATCCAGGGAGGTCGTGACCATGGCAGTCGACTGTTCGGTGACTACCCATGCGGACGGCCTGACCGCCACCTTGACCGGACAGCTGAGCCTGGTCGACGCGGCTTCGGTGCGGACCAGCCTGTTCAAGTGCCTGGCCGAGCAGCCGGACACCCTCTTCGTGGACCTGGCGGGTCTGTCGGTCGAGGAGCCGCTCGCCCTGACCGTATTCTCGGCGGTCGGCCGCCAGGCGGCGCGCTGGCCGGGCGTCCCGGTGCTGTTCTGCGCGCCGACCGACCCGGTTCGGTTCATGTTCGGCGGCGCCGCCTACCAGCGCCTTCCGCTCAGGGCGACCGTCGAGTCGGCACGCGAACGGGCCCGCGCCGACGGGCGCAGCCTCCCCTCGGTGGTCGACGACCTGCTTCCGGTCGTCGGTGCGCCCCGGCATGCCCGGGTGATCGCCACCGAGGCCTGCCTGCGCTGGGACCTGCCCGACCTGGTCGCGCCGGCCTCCGTGATCGCCAGCGAGCTGATCACCAACGTGGTGGACCACGTGGGCACGATGGCGAGGTTGCGGATCTCGCTCCGGCCACGGTTCGTGACGATAGCCGTGCGGGACGGCTCGGTCGTCGAACCGCGGCGCCGCCGCCCCGACGAGTCCGGCGGCCGTGGGCTGCTACTGGTCGAGGCGACGGCGCGCAGCTGGGGATGGCTCCCGGTCGACGGCGGCAAGGTGGTGTGGGCATCCCTCGGCCGGGTCAGCCGCGGTTCAGGTCGGCGAGCCCGCAGAGCTTGAGCGTCGGCCGCACGTGCGGTCCCGCGTTCGCCAGCCTCAGCTCGACGCCGGCCGCGGCGGCGGCCGAGGCCGCGTCCATCAGGACGGTCACGCCGGCGGCGTCCAGCAGGGCGACCCCGGACAGATCCACGACCATCCGGTCCACCCCGGCGGTCGTGACCGCGTGGCGCAGGCAGCCGCGCATGCGGGAAGCGCAGTCGCGGTCGACCTCGCCCTGCACCCGCACGGTCAGCAGGCCGCCGTCACGGTCCACCGCCAGGTGCAGCCCCTGCCTGCCGGCGGCGGCGTTCCACCGCGGCGGCGTGTCGCTGAGCATCGCCTCGCGCAGCCAGGACAGGGCGCGGTTGAGCAGCCGGGATACGTGCATCTGCGAGATGCCCAGCTCGGCGGCGATCTCGGTCTGTGTCTGGTTGCCGTAGAAGCGCATCGCCAGCATCTGGCGCTCCCGGGCCGGCAGGCCCAGTAGCAGCCCCGCCACCGTGACCTTGTCGTCGACGAACTCCAGGTCGCCGTCGCTCGCACCAAGCCGGTCGCCGAGCGTACGGGCCGACGCGCCGTCGCCGGCGACCGGTGACGCGTCCAACGAGGCGGGGGAGTATCCGCCGTTCGCCACCAGCGTCTCGTTGACCGCGCCCTCGGTGACCCCGACGCGCTCGGCCAGCTCGGCAACGGTCGGTGTCCGGCACAGCTCGCCGGTCAACTGGGTCCGGGACTGCCGTACCTCGAGGAGGAGCTCCCGGACCGGTCGCGGCACGTGCACCGCCCACGCGGTGTCCCGGAAGTGGCGCTTCAGCTCACCGGAGATCGTGCTGATCGCGTACGCGGTGAACGAGCCGCGCGAGGGCTTGTACCGGTCGACGGCCTTGATCAGGCCGAGCCGGGCGACCTGCTCCAGGTCCTCCAGAGGTTCGCCGCGGCCGCGGAACCGGCCCGCGAGGCGGCGGGCCAGCGGTAGACACTCCACAGTGAAGCGTTTCCGCTCCACCGCGAAGTCGGTGGCGGACATGCCCGCCGCCCGGCCCGCGTAGGCGACGGCGGCGATATCGAGGTCCTCGAGTTTTCGGGAGCTTTGCGCTGACATGGCCGTCCCTCGCTGGGCACCGGTTCAACATGCCATTCGGGTGGCACGTCCCCGAACGCAGCTACTTCCCACCCGCTTGCCACGGCAAACTCCCGGCACCGCGGAAGCGGCGTATCGCTGCCGTCCACCGTTGTCTGATCGCTCCGACAACGGGAGGGGACGGTGCGGCAGGACGTCGGCACGTCCGCGTAG
The DNA here is from genome assembly GCF_044465445.1 of Actinoplanes sp. NPDC049668. Lineage (NCBI taxonomy): Bacteria > Bacillati > Actinomycetota > Actinomycetes > Micromonosporales > Micromonosporaceae > Actinoplanes > Actinoplanes sp. NPDC049668. The sequence continues at coordinate 839,071 of NZ_JBITLR010000002.1, read as the reverse complement.
GAGTATCGCGGCGAGGTCGGGGTACGCGGTGGGTATCTACGAGAGAGACGGAGCGCCTATGACCACCGCGCGCGAGATCATGAGCCCCGACGTCACCTGCGTGGGGGAGAAGGAGACCCTGACGGACGCGAGCCGCAAGATGGTCGACCTGGATGTCGGGTCGCTGCCCATCTGCGGTGCCGACGACCGGCTCAGGGGCATGCTCACCGACCGCGACATCGTCACCAAGGCGGTCGCGCAGGGCCGGGACCCGGCGCAGGTGACCGCGGGCGAGCTGGCCCAGGGAAAGCTGGTCACGATCGGCGCGGACGACGACGTCGCCGATGTGCTCGACACCATGGCAGGCCACCAGGTACGCCGGCTGCCGGTGATCGACGGGCACCGGCTCGTCGGCATGGTCGCCCTCGCCGACGTGGCCAGGGCGCTTCCCGACCGGCCGGTCGGCGATCTGATCGACGCCATCACCCGCTAGCCGAACCGGCGCCCGTCGCGTGTCCGCGGCGGGCGCCGCCGGTTCACGCGGAGCGCGGATGCCCCGTGGCCCCAGCCCTGATCGCCGGTTCCCGTCCTGCCCGGAGCGGTTCGATCCGGCCGTGCCGGGGGTACGTTGCGAGGATGGAGGACCGGTTCGCGAAGGTGGTGCCTCTGGTAGTCGTCGGCGCGTCCGCCGGTGGGGTCGAGGCGCTGCGCACGATGGTCGGCGCCTTCGCCCCCGATCTCGCCGCCGCGGTCCTGGTGGTGCTGCACATGCCCCGCGCGGGGCCCAGCGCCCTGCCGATGATTCTGGATCGCGTCGGGCCGCTGCCGGTGACCGGCGCGGTCGACGGGCAGCCGCTGCGGCCCGGCCAGATCATCATCGCGCCGCCGGACCATCACCTGCTCGTCATCGACGGCCGGGCGCGGCTGTCCCGCGGGCCGGCCTGGAACGGCCACCGGCCCGCGGTGGATCCGCTGTTCCGGTCCGCGGCGCGGGCGGCGGGTCCCCGCACCGTCGCGGTCGTGCTGTCCGGTTCCCGCGACGACGGGACGGCCGGCGCCGCCGTGGTCGCGGAGCATGGCGGCACGGTCGTCATTCAGGACCCGGACGACGCCCTGCACGCCTCCATGCCCCGTAGCGTGCTCGACCACGTCGGCCGGGCACAGGTCTGCCGCACCGAGATGCTGGGTTCATTGATCTCCGAGATCGTGGCCAAGCTGGTGGACGGTGATCACCATGGTGCGGTTCTCGGCGACAGCGCACGTCAGGAGGCGGTGATGGACGATCTGATCGGCTTCACCAGGGAGGATCCTCCCGGCCGGCCGGCCGGGCTGGCCTGCCCCACCTGCCACGGTGGCCTCTTCGAGGTGGTCGGCGAGCCCACGCCGCGGTACCAGTGCCGGGTCGGGCACGCCTGGTCGCCGGGGAGCCTGCTCGAGGAGCAGGCGGCGGCGTTCGAGGGCGCGCTGTGGATGGCCCTGCGCAGCCTCGAGGAGAAGGCCGCCCTCGCCCGGCGCATGGGCCGGGACGCACACCTACGCAGGCATCAGGCCACCGCCGAGAGGTACGAGGAGACGGCGCGGGAGGCGACCCAGGCCGGTGAGCTGATCCGCGAATTGATCCGGCGACTGGACCAGGCTCCCGCGGAGGCGTGATGCCCGCGCACGGCGACGAGGCGGCACGCGTGCCGGCCGGTACGGTAAGGACCGTGACGCAGCCGGATCTCCAGTTCGAGCAGCTCCTGCTGTACCTGAAGGAGTCGCGAGGCTTCGACTGCACCGGGTACAAGCGTTCCAGCCTGATGCGGCGCGTCGGCCGGCGGATGACGCAGGTCTCGGCGCCGGACTACGCCGACTATCTGGACTACCTCCAGGTGCACCCGGAGGAGCTCACCGCGCTCTTCAACACCATCCTGATCAACGTCACCAGCTTCTTCCGCGACGCGGAGGCCTGGGATTACCTGCGTGCCGAGGTGATGCCGGCGCTGCTGGCGGCCAACGAGACCGGGGTGCCGCTGCGGGTGTGGAGCGCCGGCTGCGCCTCGGGCGAGGAGGCGTACAGCCTGGCGATCATGCTGTCGGAGCTCCTCGGGATCGAGGAGTTCCGGCGCCGGGTCAAGATCTACGCCACCGACGTCGACGAGGAGGGGCTCGCGGTGGCGCGGCACGCCTCGTACTCCGAGCGTGACGTCGCCGGGATGCCGCCCGAGCTGCTGGAGCGCTACTTCGAGGCGTCGGCGAGCAGGTACGTCTTCCGCAAGGACCTGCGCCGGTCGGTGATCTTCGGCCGTAACGACCTCGTGCAGGACGCGCCGATCTCCCGGATCGATCTGCTGGTGTGCCGCAACGCCCTGATGTACTTCAACGCGGAGACCCAGTCGCGGATCCTCTCGCGGTTCCACTTCGCCCTCGGCCGCGACGGGGTCCTCTTCCTCGGCAAGGCGGAGATGCTGCTGAGCCACGCCGAGCTGTTCGCCCCGATCGACCTCAAGCGACGGATCTTCCGCAAGGTGCTGCCGCCGAACGCCACGACCGGCGGCTACCTGAGCGAGATGCCGCCGGCCCCGTCGCGCGACGCGCTGGTCGGGCTGGACCGGCTGCGTGGCGAGGCGTTCACCGCAAGCCCGGTGGCCCAGGTCGTGGTGACCTCGGACGGGCTGGTGGCGCTCTCCAACCGGCAGGCCGAGGCGATGTTCGGTGTGTCGACCAAGGACATCGGCCGGCCGTTCCGCGATCTCGACCTGTCGTATCGGCCGGTGGAACTGCGCGGGCTGATCGAGCAGGCGCAGGTGGAACGGCGGATGCACCGGCTCACCGACGTGGAGTTCCTCCGCGCGAAGGACGACAAGGTGCACCTCGAGGTGCAGATCAACCCGCTGGTGAACGATGCCAACCTGCTCGGGGTTTCGCTGATCTTCCTCGACATGACGGCGGCGCACCGCCTGCAGGAGGACCTGGAGCACGCCAACCGGCAGTTGGAGACCGCGTACGAGGAGTTGCAGTCGACCAACGAGGAGCTGGAGACGACGAACGAGGAGCTTCAGTCGACCAACGAGGAGCTGGAGACCATGAACGAGGAGCTCCAGTCGACCAACGACGAGCTCCAGACGATCAACGACGAGCTGCGTGACCGCACCGGCGAGCTGGACGCGGCCAACGCGTTCCTCGAGGCCGTCCTCACCGGCATGCGGGCCGGTGTCGCGGTCATCGATCAGGACATGCGGGTGCAGGCGTGGAACCGGCGCGCCGAGGATCTGTGGGGGCTGCGCCACGAGGAGGCCGTCGGCCAGCACTTCCTGAGCCTGGACATCGGTCTGCCGAGCGATCAGCTGCGGCCCGCCATCAAGCTGATCCTCTCCGGTGAGCCGCACCCGCAGGAGCTGACGCTGCCGGCGGTGAACCGGCGGGGCAGGGCCATCGACGTTCGCGTCGTCTGTTCGGCCCTGGCCCGCGACAACGGCTCGGCGCTCGGCGTCCTCCTCGTCATGGACCCCACCGGGGACGACGGGCAGCCTCTCACGGCACCGTGACGGACGACGTGTAAGGCTCGCGGATCGGCACGCCGCCCGGCCCGGTGCTGCTCACCTGCGCCACCGTGAGCGTGTACGACCCGGGCGCCAGCGTCGCCGCCGGCGTCCACACCAGCGTCCCCGGCGCGGGCTCGGCGACCGTGCCCGGCACCGCGCCGGCCGGCCCGGTGACGGTGACCGAGCCGCCGTAGTCGGCGCCGGTGGGCTGGACGTCGCGCTGGAACACGACGGTGGCCGCGGTCGCCGTCGCGGTGACGGAGACGACCAGCGGGTCGCGCCAGTACTGGATGGCCAGGTGGGTGTCCGGCACGCCGGGCTCGCCCCACTCGGTGGAGGTGTCGTCGACCAGCATGGTGCGGGTGATGCCGCCGTCCACCGTGACGCTGCGGTTGTTGGTGCCGACGATCGAGCCCCAGTCCTCGACGGTCTCCCAGGTGCCGCGGGTGTACTTGTACTGGATGTCGGTGCCGTCCAGCACGGTGATGGTGGCCTCCCACACGCCGTCGCCGCGCTCGGTCATCGCCTGCTTGCCGGGATCCCACGGTCCCAGCTCGGTGATGTTGCCGGGCAGGTAGAGAGTCGCCCCGGCCGGGGTGCCCGGCGGCGCCAGCACCCGGAACGTGACATCGACCGGCCGTACCGGCACGCTCAGCGCGGCGGGCAGGCTCGCCGCGCCGCCGTCGGGATTGCGGTACGCCAGGTGGGCGACCACGTCGGCGGTACGCGGTGACGGGCCGGCCGGCGTGACGTCGTAGGTGACGGTGAACGTGTCGCCGGGCGCCAGCGACGCGGCGGTGGCCGGCGACCGCGGGGTGATCACCCAGCCGGCCGGCGCGGCGACCGTCGCCGACAGCGCCCGGATCGCGCCGGGTCCGTCGTTGCGCGCGGTCGTCACCAGGCGGCTGGTCGCGCCGGACTGCAGCCCGTCCGGTGCGGTGAAGGTCAGGTCGACGGCCGGCTGCCGCGCCACGGTCAGCGGCCGGCCGTCGTGCGTGACGGTCACCGCCCGGGTGCCCGCCGTGGCCGGCACCTCCACGACGAGCAGGCGCCTGCCGGCGTCGTAGGCGAACGGCGCGGTGCGCCCGGCGACGGTGACGACGCGCGGGCGGGAGACCCCGGCGAACTCGACCGTGTACCGGCGGGCCGCCGGTGCGCCCGGGTAGGCGCCGGCGACCGGGCCGACGGTGAGCGTCTGGCGCCGGCCCTCGTCGTAGCGCACCGGGATCCGGGCGTACCGGCCGTCGCGGTAGCCGAGGCCGTCGCCGGCGTCGTCGTACACCGTGGTGCGGCCCGGGGCGTGCGGGTAGACGGTGAGCCGGAGCCGGTCGCGCGCCTGCGCGGCGACGTTGGCGGCCGGGTGCGCGCGAGCGACGATGCCGCCGGCGCGGACGTACACCGGCAGGCGGTCCGGGGTCGCGGCGACCGTGCGGGTGCCCGGGCCGCGCAGCGTCTCGCCGGTGAAGAAGTCGGTCCAGGTGCCCGGCGGGAACCACACCGGCGTGGTGGTGCTCAGCCCCGGCTTGGTCACCGGCGCGACCAGCAGCGAGTCGCCCAGCAGGTACTGGGTGTCGTGCCGGTACGCCTCGTCGAGCTCGGGCCATTCCAGGTACAGCGCCCGGGCCATCGGCAGCCCGGTGTCGTAGGTCTGCCGCGCCGCCGTGTACAGGTACGGCACCAGCGACTCGCGCAGGCGCAGGAAGTCCGCGGCCGGCTCGCCGACCGTGTCGGCGTACTCCCACGGCAGGCGGTCGCCGTGGTCGGAGTGCAGCCGCAGGATCGGCTGGAACGCGCCGAGCTGCACCCAGCGCAGGTAGAGGTCGCCGGGCAGGTGCTTGCCCGCGAAGCTGCCGATGTCGTGGCTGACGTAGGACACCCCGATGCTCGCCTCGGCCGGCGTCATCGCGGCGGCGAACCGCAGGCTCTCCCAGTCCGGCCGGGTGTCGCCGGTGAAGTGCACCGTGCTGCGGTGCTCGGCCCACGGCCCGGAGGGGCCGGGCGTGGTGTACGCCGGGAACGACGCGCCGATCCGCGACAGCGAGAAGCCGCGCTGCCCGCGCCGCTCGCCGCCCAGCCGGTACAGCTCGTTGACCCAGCTGTCCGCGGTCACGCCCGGCGTGCCGGCGACGCTGTCGTCGCAGCAGTAGTCCAGCCACCACTGCCGCACGCCCTGCTCCTCGAACGGCCGGTGCAGCTCGTCGTACGCCGCGGCCTGGTCCGGGTCGGTCCAGTCGAAGCGGTAGGGGTTCGGCGCGAAGCTGCTCGCCGCCCGGGTCAGCTTGCCCTTCGCGGTGGCCTGCGCCTGCGCGAAGCGCGGGTCGTCGCCGGAGATCGCGGCGTGCACGTTGAGCGTCGCGGCGATGCCCTGGCGGTTCAGGCCGTCGAGGAACTCCTCCGGCTCCGGGAACAGGTCGTCGTTCCAGTTCCAGCCGGCCCACTGGTTCGGCGCCTTCCAGTCCGTGTCGATCACCAGCGAGTCGAGCGGCACCTGGTGCTCGCGGAAGGCGGGCAGCAGCGAATCCTCGTATTCCGCGGCGCTGTACGCCTGGTACTTGGAGAACCAGGTGCCGAGGGTCCACTTCGGCGGGAGCAGCGACGGCCCGGTGAGCGTGCGCAGGTCGGCCAGGCCGCGCCGGAAGTCGTGGCCGTAGCCGAACAGGTAGCCGTCCTGGTAGGCGCCGGCGTGCGCAGGCCGCGCCGCGACCCGGTCGCCGGCCCGCACCGCGGTGGCGGTGTCGTCGAGCAGGTGCCAGCCGCCGCGGTTGAGCATGCCGGGGTGCAGCTTGATCTGCTCGGCCGGGCCGGCCTGCCCCGCGTAGTAGTCCAGGCCGCGGTACCAGCCGCCGAGCGCGTCGTCGCGCGCGGGCGAGCCGAACTCCGGGTGCACGCTGACCGCCCGGCCGCCGACGCGCAGCTCCAGTGTGGTGTTCGCGGGCGTCACCGGCCCGCTGTCCAGCCGGTATCGCAGCGTCAGCGCGCTGGTGCGCACCCGCAGTTCGCCGCCGCGCGTCGAGGCGGCGAACCAGGTGCGCCCGGGGTCGCGGTCGACGGCGTTGAACGTCGGCCGGTTCTCGAACGCGTCGTCCTGCGCGTACTCCAGGCGCAGCAGCGTCGCGGTGAGCACCTGCACCCGCAGGTGGCCCGCCCGGACGGTCTGGCCGTGGATCTCCGGCGCCCGCGGTGCGGCGATCGCCGCGCCGGGCGCCGCGGTCAGCAGCAGCAGGGCGCAGACCAGGCCCGCCAAGCGGGCGCCACCGATATGCCTCGACACGACGACCCCCTGAGCGCGTAACAGGAACGTCACAGAGTGAAGCGAGCGTGGCCCCGCCGCACGCACCGTGTCAATAGGACGGTGGCTGTTCGGGCAAGAAGGCCCGGCCCCGGGTGCACCGGGGCCGGGCCGTGGCCTGCGTGGTTCGGGTCAGCCGGCGAGGGTGGCGGTGTAGAGCAGCCGGTTCGGCGAGCCGCTGCCCGGGCTGGTGACCAGGCCGGTGGTGGCGGCGGCGACGATCGCGCCGTTGGTGGCCGCCACCGACGCGCCGGGGTGCGCGGCGAGGTAGAGCGCGGCCGCGCCGGCGATGTGCGGCGAGGAGAACGAGGTGCCGCTGCCGGTGTAGGTGGCGGTGTTGCCGGTGCGCCAGGCCGAGGTGATGTCGACGCCGGGCGCGAACAGGTCGAGCACGGCGCCGTAGTTGGACCAGGACGCCCGGGCGTCGGTGCGGCCGGTGGCGCCGACCGTCAGCGCCTCGGTGACCCGGGCGGGCGAGGTGTTGGCGGCGTTCACCCCGGAGTTGCCGGCCGCGATCGCGTACGGGATGCCGGCGCTGATGGATCGCCGGACCGCGGCGTCCAGGGTGGAGCTCGCGCCGCCGCCGAGGCTGAGGTTCGCGACCGACCGGCCGGGCACCGCGTTGGCGGTGACCCAGTCGATGCCGGCGATGACCCCGGCGGTGGTGCCCGATCCGTTGTTGTCCAGGACGCGGACGCCGACGACGTTCGCGCCCTTGGCCACGCCGTAGGTCCGGCCGACGGCGACGCCCGCGACGAACGTGCCGTGCCCGTTGCCGTCCTGCGCCACGTTGTCGCCGTCGACCGCGTCGTAGCCGTAGCTCGCCCGGCCGCCGAAGTCCTGGTGCGCGACGGTGATGCCGGTGTCGACGACGTAGACGGTGACGCCGGCGCTCGGTCCGTAGGTGTACGTCTGGCTCAGCGGCAGGTTCCGCTGGTCGGCGCGGTCCAGGCCCCAGGGCGCCGAGGTCTGCGTGTCGCTGATCCGCACGACCTGGTCGGCCTCGACGGAGGCGACCGCGGGGTCGGCGGCCAGCCGCGCGGCCTGCCGGGGGCTCAGCCGCGCGGTGTATCCCTCGACCGCGTGGCCGAAGACGCGGCCGACGGTGCCGCCGTAGCGCTGGGCGAGCCGGCCGGCGCGGGCCGCGTCGACCTGCGTGCCGTCCTTGAGCACGACGAGGTAGCTGCCGGCGACCGCGGACGGGCTGTCGGCGTGCAGGACCGTGCCGGTCGGCTCGGCGGCGATCGCGGGCGCCGCGCCGGCGGCGGCGATCGCGATGCCGGCGAGCGCGGCGGCGAGGGTGGCGGTGTGACGCATCTGTTCCTCCTGGCCTTCGGCGTCCGGATGACGCCTGGTGAAGACGCTAGGCAGAAACCATTAATTGATGATCAACGATACGTCAGGGCTTTGCGAAGGGTCAGGCCGTGCGGGCCGGCAGGGGCCGCCCGGCCCGCTCGCGCAGGTGTGCCAGCAGCTGGAGCACGGCCGGCTGCACCCGGGTCTGGCGCCGGTGCAGCGCCGTCATGGTGATGACCGTGGTGTCGCCGACCAGCGGCCGGGTCACGATCAGCCCGGCCCGCTCGAGCGGATCGCCGAGCACGCTGTAGTCGGGCAGGACGGTGAGGCCGATGCCCTCGGCGACCATCATCTTGCCCATCTCGGCGCCGTCGGTGGAGTGCCAGGCGGCCGGCAGGTCGGAGCCGAAGAGCCGGTGCGCGAACCGGTACATCAGATAACCGGAGCGCATCGCGACGAAGCGCTCCCCGCGCAGGTCGTCGGCCGAGACCTCGGCCCGCGCTGCGAGGGGGTGCCCGGCCGGCAGGACCGCCGCGGGGCGGCCGACGAGCAGGGCGGTCGCCTCGAGGTCGGGCGGCACGTCGTCGCCGTCGAGCAGGTTTACCAGGCCGAGGTCCAGGTTGCCCTCGGACAGCGAGACGTGGATCTCGTCCTGCTGCAGGTTGCGCACCTCGACGGCGGCGCGGCCGTTCTCCGCCTGGAAGGCGCGCAGGGCGGGCAGGACCAGCGAGGCCGTGCCCGCGTTCACGGTGCCGATCCGCAGCAGGCGCCGGGTGGCCAGCTGATCGCCGGCGGCGGCCTTGAGCCGCTCGACCGACTCCAGTACGTCGACGATCGGCTGGAGCAGTTCGCGGCCGGCCAGGCTGATCCGCGCGCCGGAGCGGTGCCGGTCCAGCAGGGTGACGCCGAGCTCGCGCTCGAGCTTGCGGATGGCCTCGCTGATCGCCGGCTGGGAGACGTGCAGCTGGTCGCTGGCGCGGCGCAGCGAGCCGTAGCGGGTGACGGCGGCGAGGTACTCGAGCTGCTCTATGCGCATTGCTGGCTCCGGAGGGTGATCGGGGGTGGCGTGGGGGCGATCGGTAACGCCTTCCATCCGACGTCTTGCGCTGCCATAACCCACAAAGCCTATATTCCCCGTAGGGATTACGTCGATCCGGAGACTTGCATGCCTGATAAACCACTGCATTTCGCTGCTTTCGTGATGAACACGGCGAGTCATATCATCCAGGGGACCTGGCGCCGCCCGACGGCCCGCCAGGCCGACTTCAACCGGCTCGACCTCTGGGTCGACCTGGCGAAGACCCTCGAGCGCGGCGGGTTCGACGCGATCTTCTTCGCCGACGTCGTCGGGCTGTACGCGCCCTACCGCGGCGACGAGCGCAAGTACGTCGAGGTCGGCCTGCAGGTGCCGAGCAACGATCCGTCGGTCCTGGCCAGCGCCATCGCGTACGCCACCGAGCCCCTCGGCATCGCGTTCACGGCCTCCATCCTGCAGGAGCACCCGTTCAACTTCGCCCGCCGGATCTCCACCCTCGACCACGCCAGCGACGGCCGGGTGGCGTGGAACATCGTCACCAACTACCTGCCCAACGCCTCGCGCAACTTCGGGCACGACGGCCTGACCAAGCACGACGAGCGCTACGCCTGGGCCGACGAGTACGTCGACGTCGGGTACAAGCTGTGGGAAGGATCGTGGGAGGACGACGCGCTGCTCCAGGACCGGGAGACCGGGGTGCACGCGGACTACGACAAGATCCACCGGATCGATCACGTCGGGCCGCGCTACCGGGTCGAGGGCCCGCACCTGGTGAGCCCGTCGCCGCAGCGCACGCCGCTGCTCTTCCAGGCCGGCGCCTCCGAGGCGGGCCGCACCTTCGCCGCGAAGAACGCCGAGGCGGTCTTCATCGTGGCGCCGAACGTCGAGGCCGCGGCCCGGGACACCGCCGACATCCGGGCCCGCGCCGTCGCGCACGGCCGCGCGCCGGACGACCTCAAGTTCTTCCAGGGGCTGCACTTCGTCGTCGGCTCCACCGAGGAGGAGGCGCGGCGCAAGAGCGACGAGCTCGATCAATGGATCGACTACGACGCGCAGCTCTCGCACATGTCGGGCGCGGTCGGCATCGACTTCGGCCACGAGGACCTCGACCGGCCCGTCGGTGAGCTGAAGACCGAGGGCGTCCAGTCGATCCTCGGCTGGATCAAGGACCTGGTGACCGACCGGGAGCCGACCCTGCGCGACGTCGCGCACTACACCTCGCACAACGGCCGGATCACCGGTACACCGGAGCAGATCGCCGACCGGCTGGCGCAGTGGCGCGACGCCGGGGTCGACGGGATCAACGTGGTCAACGCCGAGATCCCTGGCAGCTACGTGGAGTTCGTCGACCACGTCATCCCGGTGCTGCGCGAGCGCGGCCTGGCCCGGCGCGAGTACGTACCGGGCACGCTGCGGCACAAGCTCTTCGGCCGCGGCGACCGGCTGCCCGACACCCATCCCGCGGCCCGCTACCGCGGCGCGTTCGCGCCCGTCGCGACCGGGGGAGACCGGCCGTGAGCGCGAAGAAGCGCCTCATCCTCAATCTCTTCGAGATGAACTGCGTCAGCCACATCACCCACGGCCTGTGGCGGCTGCCCGGCAACAACCGCGAGCGGTTCAACGACATCGAGTACTGGACCGAGCTGGCCGTGCTGCTCGACGAGGGCGGCTTCGACGCGGTCTTCCTGGCCGACGTCGTCGGCACCTACGACGTGTTCCGCGGCTCGGCGGCCACCGCGATCCGCGAGGGCCTGCAGATACCCAACAACGACCCCGCGTCGGTGGTGCCGGCCATGGCGGCGGTGACCCGGCACCTCGGCTTCGGGATCACGTTCTCCACCACCTACGAGCCGCCGTTCGCGTGGGCCCGCCGGGCCAGCACCCTCGACCACCTCACCAAGGGCCGGGTCGGCTGGAACATCGTCACGTCGTATCTGCCCAACGCCGCCCGCAACTTCGGCCACGACGGCGAGGTCGAGCACGACCAGCGGTTCGAGATCGCCGACGAGTACCTCGACGTCCTCTACAAGCTCTGGGAGGGCTCGTGGGACGACGACGCGATCGTCGCCGACCGGGAGGGCAACGTCTTCGCCGACGCCACCCGGATCCGCCCGATCCACCACGAGGGCCGGTGGTTCAAGGTGGAGGGGCCGCACCTGCCCTCGCCCAGCCGGCAGCGGACCCCGGTCCTGTTCACGGCGACCGCCAGCGCGGCGGGCACGAGGTTCGCCGGCAAGCACGCCGAGGTCGTCTTCACCGGCGGGCCGACCGAGCAGAGCCTGCGCAAGACGATCGCGGGCATCCGGGAGGCGGCCGTCGCGGCCGGCCGGCGGGCCGACGACGTCCGCTTCATCAGCATCGCCGGGGTGATCGTGGCGCCGACGGAGGCCGAGGCCAAGGCGAAGCTCGCGCACTACCAGGAGCTGGCCAGCCGGGACGGCTACCTGGCGCACACCAGCCTGCCCTGGGATCCGACCGCCCTGCCGCCGGCGGCGAAGCTCAAGGACGTCACCGACACCGAGGGCGGCGTCGGCCGCTGGCGGGTCTTCGACCCCGAGCAGACCGTCGGCGAGTTCCTCGGTGGCTTCGGCGACCTGGGCCGCCAGCCGCTGCTCGCCGTCGGCGACCCCGAACAGGTCGCTGACGAGATCGAGCGCTGGCTCGACGAGGTCGGGCTCGACGGGATCAACCTGCTCCAGTACCACTCGCACGACACCGCCCGCGACTTCATCGAGTTCGTCGTGCCCGTACTGCGGGAGCGCGGCCGCCTGCGCCGCGACTACGACGAGCGCGAGACCCTGCGCGACCGCATCTTCGGCGCCGGGGACCGGCTGCCGGCCCGGCACCACGCCGCCCGCTACCGCGGCGGGGCGAACCTGCCGGTCAGCGGCATCGCCGATCCCGTACTCAGCGCCTGACACCCTGGAAGGAAACACTCACATGACCAGATCGAGACGACGCGTGGCCCTCGCCGTCGCCGCCCTGCTGGCCGGCGGCGCGCTCACCGCGTGCGGCGGCGCCGCCGGCACGTCCGGCGGCGCACCGACGACCGGCGGCACGATCATCTACGGCCACGTGCAGGAGCCGCCGTGCATCTTCGGCGGCTGGATCCAGCAGGCGTACATCTCCCGCCAGGTGCTCGACGGGCTCGTCGCCATGGCCGACGACGGCGCCGTCAAGCCGTGGCTGGCCACCGAGTGGAAGGTGTCGCCGGACGGCACGAAGTACACCTTCACCCTCAAGGACGGCGTGAAGTTCACCGACGGTACGCCGGTCGACGCCGCGGCGGTCGCCTGGAACTTCGACTACTGGGAGAACCACGGCGGCAACAGCACCGCGAAGGTCTCCATCGACCCGTACTACAAGGCCGCCAAGGCGCTGGACGCCACCCACGTCGAGATCAGCCTGAACAAGCCGTACCCGCCGTTCCTGCCGCTCATCACGCAGGGCTACTTCGGCATCCAGTCGCCGACGGCGTTCAAGAGCCGTACCGAGAAGGAGAACTGCGAGAAGCCGATCGGCTCGGGCGGCTTCGTCGTCAAGGAGTGGAAGCACGGCGAGGAGGTCGTGCTCACCAAGAACCCCGGGTACGCGTCCTGGCCGGCCAACGCCAGGCACGAGGGCCCCGCGATCGTCGACGAGGTGCGCTGGAAATTCGTCGCCGACGGCGTGTCCCGCTACGCGTCGCTGAGCACCGGCGAGTCGCACGTCGTCTACGAGGTGCCGACGGTGAACTGGAAGGACGCGCAGGCGCGGTACCAGACCATCCGATACATCACGCCCGGCAAGCCGGTCTCCTTCTACATCAACACCAAGGTCGGCCCGTTCAGCGACAAGCTGGTACGCCAGGCCTTCGCCTACGGCGCGGACCGCAAGGCGGCGGTCGAGGCGGGCTTCCACGGCGTGATCCCGTACGAGGGGAACCCGGCGGTCAGCCAGGCCACCCCGGGCTACGACGCCGAGGTCGCCAAGGCGTACGCCTTCGACCCCGCCAAGGCCGGCCAACTGCTCGACCAGGCCGGCTGGACGGCGCGCGACGCCGCCGGAGTCCGTACCAAGAACGGCGCGCCGCTGACCGTCAAGCTGGTGTACGGCGCCGGGTTCATCTTCACCCAGGAGGGCTCGACCGTCCTGCAGGTGCTCCAGGAGCAGTGGAAGCAGATCGGCTTCGACGTCAAGCTGATCCCGGCGACCCAGGCCGAGCTCTGGGGCGGCAAGTACTCCGACCCGAGCACCTTCGACGCGACGCCGTCGTACTGGACCAGCCCCAGCTCGGCGATCCTGTGGATCGTCTGGCGACCGTCCACGCCGGACAACCCCAACTTCAGCAACCGGTCGTTCTTCAACAACGAGACGCTGTCGCAGACCATCCAGCAGGCCAATGGCGAGGCGGACGCCGCGAAGGCGAACGATCTGTACGGGCAGGCGCAGAAGATCATCCAGGACGACGCGGCGGGCATCGGGCTGTACACCCAGAACTCCACGTACGCGGTGGCCCGCAACCTCAAGGACGTCTGGCTCGAGAAGAGCCAGGGCGAGCCGGTCTTCTCCGACGCGTACTTCACCAAGTGAGGCGGCGATGAACCAGGTGTGGCGGATCGCGGTCAAGGTGGCGGCGTCGGTCGCCGTCATCGTGGCCGCCGCCTCGGTCACCTTCTTCGCCCAGCTGGCGGTGCCGGGCGACCGGGCGACGGCGCTGATGAACCTGCAGACCGGCCAGGAGAAGTTGTGGACGGCGCAGGAGCTGGCGCCGCTCAACGAGAGGTTCGGCTTCGACGACCCGATCCTCCTGCAGTACCTGCACTACCTCGGCGGGCTCTTCCAGGGTGACCTCGGCACGTCGTACACGCAGAAGCGGCCGGTGGCCGACGTGATCGGCGGGCAGCTGCCGCCGAGCCTGATCCTGACCGTCGCGGCGCTGGTGGTCGCGTGGCTGCTGGCGCTGGGTATGACCCTGCTGACGGTGCGGCGGGGCCGGTTCCTCTCCGGCCTCGGCAGCGCCTGGGAGGCGCTGACGGCCAGCCTGCCGCACTACTGGGTCGGCGTCGTCCTGCTGGTGGTCTTCGCGGTGCAGCTCCGGATGTTCCCGATCATCGGGGGCACCAGCGCGTGGGGCTCGGTGCTGCCGGTGCTGACGCTCGCGATACCGCTGGCCGGGTTCCTCGGCCAGGTGACCCGCGACGAGTTCGTGCAGGTGCTGCGGCAGCCGTTCGTGACCACGGCGCGCAGCCGGGGCATGTCCGACCTGGGCGTGCGGGTGCGGCACGTGCTGCGGCACGCGGTGCTCCCGGCGATCACGCTCTCCGGGTGGGCGCTCGGCGCGCTGGTCTCGGGCGCGGTCATCACCGAGAACATCTTCGGCCGGCCGGGAATCGGGCAGGTGCTGGTCACCGCGGTCAACACCCGCGACCTGCCCACCGTCTCGGGCATCGTGCTGGTGGTGGCGGCCGTGTACGTGGTGGCCAACCTGCTGGTCGACCTGGCCTACGCGGCGATCGACCCGCGGCTGGCGAGGGGCGCCCGATGAGTGCGCTCTCCTGGCCGCTGCGGGCCCGGGCGTGGGCGTGGCGCGACCGCCTGCCCTCGCTCGGCACGACGCTGTCGCTGCTGGTCGTCGGGTTCGTCGTGATCGCGGCGATCGCGCCGGCCCTGCTCACCGACCGCAGTCCCACCGCGATCGACCTGACCTCGACCCTGCTGCCGCCGTCCTGGCAGCACCCGTTCGGCACCGACGACGCCGGCCGGGACCTGCTCACCAGGGTCATCTACGGCTCCCGGCTCTCGCTGGGCATCGGCATCGGCGCGACCGCGCTGGCGTTCCTGATCGCCACCGTGCTGGGGTTCGCGGCGGCGCTGTCCGGCGGCGCGGTCGACGCGGTCATCACCCGGGTCATCGAGGTCGCGTTCGCCTTCCCGGCGCTGCTGCTCGGGCTGCTGGTCATCACGATCCGCGGGCCGTCGCTGGCCACCGAGATCATCGCGGTCGGCATCGGGTCGGCGCCGGGCTATGCCCGGATGGTCCGCGGCCAGGTGCTCGCGGTGCGCCAGGCCGGCTTCATGGAGGCTGCCGCGGCGCTCGGGCACCGGCGGCTCCCGATCTGGCGCCGGCACCTGTTCCCGAACGCCATGCGGCCGCTCGTCGCGGTCGTCACCCTCGGCATCGGCCAGTCGATCGTGTGGGCCTCCGGACTGTCGTTCCTCGGCCTCGGCGTGCCGCCGCCGAGCCCGGAGTGGGGCGCGCTGCTCGACGCGGGCCGCCTGCACATCACCACCTCCTGGTGGCTGGAGATCCTGCCCGGACTGGTGATCGTCCTGGTCGCGCTGTCGGTGACGGCGCTGGGTCGTACCTTGCAGAACCGACTCGGAGGAGCATCCCGATGACCACACTGGACTACCGGGAGGACCTGCGCGGCCAGCGGGACCGCGACCCCGGCGCGGCCCTGCTGCGCGTCGAGAACCTGCGGGTCTCGTTCGCGGGCGTCGAGGTCGTCAAGGGCGTCTCGTTCACCGCCCGGGCGGGCGGCTGCCTGGCCATCGTCGGCGAGTCCGGGTCCGGCAAGAGCGTCACCGCCCGCACCCTGGTCGGCCTGACCGGTGCCGGCAGCCGGGTCAGCGCGGACCGGATCGAGCTCGCCGGCACCGACCTGCTGAACACCTCCGAGCGGGCCTGGCGCGGCGTGCGCGGCAGCCGGATCGGCTTCGTCCTGCAGGACGCCCTCGTCTCGCTCGACCCGCTGCGCCGGGTCGGGCACGAGGTGGCCGAGCCGCTGCGGCTGCACGGCTGGGGCACCCGCGCCGGCCGGTCCGCCAAGGCGGTCGAGCTGCTCGACTCCGTCGGCGTGCCGGAGCCGGAGGTGAAGGCGCAGCAGCGGCCGTACGAGCTCTCCGGCGGCCTGCGCCAGCGCGCCCTCATCGCCTCGGCGATCGCCCTCGCGCCGCCGCTGCTGATCGCCGACGAGCCGACCACGGCGCTCGACGTCACGGTGCAGGCGCAGGTGCTCGACCTGCTGGCCGCCTCGAAGGAGCGGGGCACCTCGATCATCCTGATCAGCCACGACCTCTCGGTAGTGGCCCGGATGGCCGACGAGGTGGCCGTCATGCGCGACGGCGAGATCGTCGAGCACGGGCCCGTCGAGCGGGTGCTGCGCGACCCGCGGCACGAGTACACCCGCAGGCTGCTCGACGCGATCCCGTCCGAGCACACCCGGGGCACGAACCTCACCCGCCCGGCGGCACGCACCCGCCGGCCGGCCGAGACCGACCAGCCGGTGCTGCAGGGCCGCAACCTGGCCAAGGTCTTCCGCGGCCCCGACAAGGCGGACCGCCGGGTGGTCGACGACGTCTCCTTCGAGCTGTACGGCGGGGAGACGCTCGGTGTCGTCGGCGAGTCCGGCTCGGGCAAGACCACACTGGCCCGCCTGGCGCTGGCGATCCTGCCGGCCACCGAGGGCGAGGTGCTGCTGGACGGCGAGCCGTGGTCGGCGCTGTCGCCGGCCCGGCGCCGGCCGCTGCGCCGGCGGATCGGCGTCGTCTATCAGGACCCGCTCAGCTCCTTCGACCCGCGCTGGACCGTCGGCCGGGTCCTCGCCGACGCGCTCGCGACCGGGGACCGGCCGCCGAGCTCGAAGGCCGAGGCGCGTGAGCGCTCCATTCGCCTGCTCGAACAGGTCGGCCTCGGCGAGCGGCACCTGGGCGCGGCGCCGCTGCGGCTCTCCGGCGGGCAGCGGCAGCGGGTCGCCATCGCCCGGGCGCTGGCGCCGCAGCCGGCGATCCTGGTCTGCGACGAGCCCGCCTCGGCGCTCGACGTCTCGGTCCAGGCGCAGGTGCTCGACCTGCTCACCGACCTGCAGGACGAGCTCGGCGTGAGCTACCTGTTCATCTCGCACGACCTGGGGGTGATCCACCACATGAGCGACCGGATCCTGGTTATGAAGGACGGCCGGGTCGTCGAGCACGGCACCGCCGCCGACGTCTTCGAGCGGCCTCAGCACCCGTACACGCGCCGGCTGCTCACCGCGGTGCCGCGGCTGGGGTCGGCGTGACCAGCCCCGGGACGCTGGCGGCCGGCGCCGTGCCGCGGCTCGCGCCGGCCGAGGCCGTCACGCTCGCCGCCGGGCTCGCCGCCGGCTTCGCCCGCGACGCCGCCGAACGCGACGCGCGCCGCGTCCTTCCGCTGGCCGCGCTGGACCGGCTCAGCGAGTCAGGCCTGCTGGCGATCACCATTCCCACCCGGTACGGCGGTGCCGGGCTGGGTGTGGAGACCGTCGTCGAGGTGATCCGGCTGCTCTCGGCCGGCGACCCCAACATCGGCCAGATCCCGCACAGCCACTTCGTCTACGTCAACCAGCTGCGCCTGCAGGGCACCGAGGCGCAGCAGCGGCGGCTGTTCGGCGAGGTGCTCGCCGGCCGGCGCTTCGGCAACGCGCAGTCCGAGGCCGGCACCCGGCACGTGCGCGACATCCGGACCACGCTGACCGCCGCCGGGCCCGGGCACTGGCGTCTCAACGGCGACAAGTTCTACGCCACCGGCGCGCTGCTGGCGCACCGGATCCCGGTGCTGGCACACCTGGGCCCCGACGGCCCGCTGCACGTCGCCTGGGTGGACCGGCACGCCGAGGGCGTCGAGGTCGTCGACGACTGGAACGGCCTGGGCCAGCGGACCACCGCCAGCGGCTCGGTGCGGCTGCGCGACGTCGCGGTGCCCGGCGAGCTCATCACGCCGTTCGCGGCCACCTTCGACTCACCGCAGACCTACGGCGCGTTCGCGCAGGTGCTGCACGCGGCGATCGACGCCGGCATCGCCCGCGCGGCGCTGACCGACGCCGCGGCGTTCGTGCGCGAGAAGAGCCGGCCCTACCCGGACGCGAAGGTGGAGCGGGCCGCCGACGATCCCCTCGTGGTGCACGCGTTCGGGGAGATCGAGCTGGCGGTGCGGGGTGCCGAGGCGCTGCTGGCCGAGGCGGCCCGGGCCATCGACCGGGCCGACGGCGACCTGACCGCAGGCTCCGCGACGGCCGCGTCCCTCGCCGTCGCCGCGGCGCGCGCGGCTACCACACACGCGGCCCTCGAGGCGAGCGGCCGGCTGTTCGAGGTGGCCGGCACCCGCTCCGCCGCCGCCGGGCTGGGCCTGGACCGGCACTGGCGCAACGCCCGCACGCACACCCTCCACGATCCCGCCGCCTGGAAGGTCCAGCATCTCGGCCGCTGGGCCGTCGACGGCACCCCACCCCCCAACCACGGACAGGTGTGAGCCATGACCGATCTGAAGTTCCACTGGTTCCTGCCGACCAACGGCGGCGACGGCCGAAACATCGTCGGCGGCGGCCACGGCACACCGGCCGGCGCGGGCGGCCGCCCCGCCTCGGTCGCCTATCTGGGCCAGATCGCCCGGTCGGCGGAGCAGCTCGGCTTCGAGGCGGCGCTGACACCGACCGGCGCCTGGTGCGAGGACGCCTGGATCACCACCGCGATGCTGAGCAGCGTCTCCGAGCGGCTGAAGTTCCTGGTGGCGTTCCGGCCCGGCCTGGTGTCGCCGTTCCTCGCCGCGCAGATGGCCGGCACCTTCCAGAACCTCTCCGGCGGCCGGCTGCTGCTCAACGTCGTCACCGGCGGCGAGAGCCACGAGCAGCGGATGTTCGGCGACCACCTGGACAAGGACGCCCGCTACGAGCGCTGCGGCGAGTTCCTCGACATCGTCCGCGCGCTGTGGTCGGGCAAGCCCGTCGAGGTCGAGGGCAAGTACTACCACCTCTCCGACGCGGTCCTGTCCCAGCGGCCCGACCCGCTGCCGGGCGTCTACTTCGGCGGGTCGTCGCCCGCCGCGCTCGACGTGGCGGCCCGGCACGCCGACGTCTACCTGACCTGGGGCGAGCCGCCGGCCGCCGTCGGCGAGAAGGTGCGCCGGGTGCGCGAGCTGGCGGAACGGCAGGGCCGGGACCCCGCCTTCGGCCTGCGGGTGCACACCATCGCCCGGGACACCGCCGAGGAGGCCTGGGCCGAGGCCGGCCGGCTGCTGTCCGGCATCTCCGACGAGCAGATCCGCGAGGTGCAGGCCGGCCTGCGCCGCAGCGAGTCGGAGGGCCAGCGGCGGATGCTCGACCTCAACGGCGGCTCCCGGGACTCCCTCGAGGTGCACCCGAACCTGTGGGCCGGGGTCGGGCTGGTGCGCGGCGGCGCCGGCACCGCGCTGGTCGGCAGCCACCGGCAGATCGCGGACCTCCTCGAGCAGTACGTCGAGGTGGGCGTCACGGAGTTCGTGCTCTCCGGGTACCCGCACCTGGAGGAGGCGTACCGCTTCGGTGAGGGCGTGCTGCCCGAGCTGTCCCGCCGCGGGCTCTGGCGGCACCCGGCGCCCGGCCGCCGGGCCGCGGCCGCCGTGCCGTTCGGCGCCGCGCCGGCGAAGGAGCGTTCCGCGTGACCACGCTGCGCACCAACCAGGACCTGTCGCACGAGCGGCTGCGCGAGGTCTTCGGCATCTTCCCCAGCGGCGTGGTGGCCGTCGCCGCCCTAGTCAACGGGGTGCCGGTCGGCCTGGCGGCGAGCTCGTTCACCTCGGTGAGCCTCGAACCGCCCCTGGTGTCGTTCTCCATCGCCAACAGGTCGAAGACATGGCCCGACCTGCGCCGCGCGGAGCAGCTCGGCGTCACCATCCTGGCGGACCACCACTCCGCGGTGGCGCGCCAGCTGGCCGGCGCCGTCGACCGGCGGTTCGACGGGCTGTCGCTGACCGCGTCGGCGCAGGGCGCGGTCACCCTCGACGACGGCCTGGCCCAGTTCGACACCACCGTCCACGACGAGGTGCTCGCCGGCGACCACACCATCGTGCTGCTGCGCCTGCGCGCGGTCCGCCACGCCGGCCGGGCCGACCCCTCGCCGCTGGTCTTCCACCGCAGCCGGTTCGGCCGCCTCCAGCCCGGCTGAGGTTCGCCGCCGTTCAGATCAGGCCGAGTTCGCGGGCCCGGCGGATCGCCTCGCTGCGCCGGGTCGCCGCCAGCTTGCGCAGCACGCCGCGGATGTGCGTCCGGACGGTGTTGACGGACACGAACATCGCCTGTGCGATCTCCTCCGTGGAACGCAGCTGGCTCAGGTGTCCGAGCACCTCCCGCTCCCGGGCGGTCAGGGCCTCGAAGACCGGGGCCGTCGCCGTCGGCGGCGCCGCCTCGGCGGTGCCGAACCAGGCGTGACGCTCGGCGAGCGCGGGCTCCTCGCGGAGCATGCGGCGCACCCGGGCGGGCGCCTCCAGCAGCGGCCGGCGCAACCGCTCGGGCTTCGCCGCCCGCAGCGCCCGCTGCAGGGCCTGGCGCGCCCGGTCGGGGTTGTTGCCGGCCAGCTCCGCGCCGGTCGCGATGAGCCAGCAGTCGACGCGCACGTCGAGGGGCAGGCGCGGGCTTCTCATCAGGGCCGTCACGCGATCCCGGGCGGCGCGGTCGTCGCCCGCGGCCAGCGCCGCGCTCGCCTCGGCGAGTGCGTGGTGCGGGGTGCGGCCACCCGGTTCGGGTGGCCGCCCGGCGTCGAGCAGGGCGTCACGGGCGACCCTGAGCACCTCGGCGAGCCAGGGCGGCCACGGGCCGGCGCCCGGGTGCGGGCGCCGCTCGAGGGCGTCGACGGCCTGCGCCAGCTGGCCGTGCGCGCGGTTGACGCGGGCGCGCACCAGCGCGAGGACGCCGGCGACCAGGGCCTGCGGGTGGGCCCTGAGCAGGGTGGCGGCCCGGTCGGCGTGGCCGCGCGCGGCCACCAGGTGGTACTCCTCCATCCGTACCCAGGCGAGGGTGACCTCGCCGACGGCGGTCTCGACCGGCCCGCGGGCGTGCGCGAGCGCGCGGCGGGCCAGTTTGGCGGCGCGGCGGAGCCGCCCGCACAGCGCCTCGACCAGCGCCAGGCGGCCGAGGAGTTCGGCGGCCCACGGCTCGGCGGGGTCGAGCGGTCCGGCCGGCCGGGTCCGCAGCGCGCGGCGCGCGCCGTCGAGGTCGCCGGCCCAGAGCAGGCGCTCCGCGCGGGCGAGGGAGAAGAGGGTGACAAGCGGGGCGGGCGCCGCGATGCCGTGCCGGCGCGCCTGTTCCAGCGCGCGTTCGGCGATCTCCGAGGCGCTCGCCATGTCGTCCGGCCCGGCGCCGCGCCGGGCCCGCGCCACGTCGACGGCGCAGACGCTCAGGGCCAGGTGTACGTCCCGTGCCCCGGCGGAGTCACCGGTCAGCTCCGCGGCACGCAACAGGTGCTTGGCACACCGCTCGGCGTCGTCGCGGGCCAGCGCCGTCGCCGCGTGCACCAGCGCCGCCTCGGCGGTGTGCAGGTCGTCGGGCATGTCGGCGAACGCGCCGGCGTACCGGGCGGAGTCCGCGCCGGCCAGGACGTCGGCGATGGACGATCCGTGCACCACGGCGGTGGCGGCGAGCTCCCAGTCGCGGCCCGCGAGCGCGTGCGGCAACGCCTCCGCCAGGCGGCCCGCGCGGACGTACCACCGCGCCGCCTGACGATGCAGCTCGGCGCGGTCGGTTGCCGGGCCCGCCGCGAGCTCCGCCAGCAGGACCTGCCGCACCATCGGCTGGTACACGAAGTTGCGTTCCGTTCCGGTCCGCGCCGTCGCGAAGACGCCGGTGCGCACCAGGCCGTCGAGAACCCGGGCGGCGTCGTCCCGGCCCGTCAGGTGAACGGCGAGCCCCGCCGGCACGTCGGCGGCGATGCACGTGCGGATCAGCAGCTGCCGGGTGGCGGCGCTCTGTTCGGCCAGGAGCTCGTTGCGGACGTACTCGGCCAGCTCCGGTTCCGCGTCGGCCGCGGAGCCGGACAGCGCGCGGGCCTGCAGGCGCAGCGCGGCGGCCCAGCCGTCGGCCCGGTCGGTGATCGCGGTGAGCGCGGCGCGGTCGAGGCGGGCGCCGTGCGCGGCGAGCAGCGCGTCCGCCTCGCCGGTGGTGAAGGACAGCTCCTGGTCGCGGATCTCGGCGATCGAGCCCGCCAGCCGGTAGCGGTGCAGCGCCAGCGGCGGCTCGTCGCGCCCGATCAGCATCAGCCGCAGCGCCGATCCGGCGTGCTCGACGACGAAGCGCAGGCCGTCGAAGATGGACGGATGGGACAGCCGGTGCACGTCGTCCAGCACCAGGACGACGGGTTCCGGCTCGGCCGCCAGGCTCACCGTCAGATGGATCAGGAAGGACCGGTCCACGGTGTCCGCGGGGTCGTGCTGCCGGCGCAGCGCGACGGTGACGCCGGACCGCGCCAGTGACGCCAGGACGTAGCACCAGAACGTGGCCGGGCGGTCGTCCTCCCGTTCGAGCGTCAGCCAGGCGGCCCGGCCGGTGCGGCGGCGCCGCGTCAGCCAGGCGGCCACCGCGGTGCTCTTGCCCGAACCGGCGCGCCCGGTCACGACGGTCAGCGGCAACGCGGAGGCGGCGCTCAGCCGCTCGCTGAGCCGTCCGCGGTTCACCCACCACGGCGGCAGCGCCGGCGGTTCCAGCTTGACCGTCATGACCGGGTCGCCGTCCGGTGTGGTCATGACACCCCCATTTACCGCCTTTGGGTCTAGGCAGAGTTTTGTTGCGGGCACATGGGGTTCCATCACCCGGCCCGGGTGATATCGCCGGAGGCGGGAGTGCGCCTCATCCACCCTGGTTGAGATCCGCGGCGCCCGCAGCGGGTCCGCGGGCCGCCGGCGGGGGCCTCGTCTGCGCTGGATGAGGACCCCCGAACGGCCCCGCGGATACGTTCCTGTGGAATCCGGTGCGTCGCAAGGTCCGATATTAGATACTTTGTCCCGGTGCTATCCCGCGCCTCGCCCCGGCGCGGCCCGGCGGCGACGTGCCGTTCGCCGCCCTGCTCGCGGTCGGCTGGATCTCCATCTGAACCCGCAGGAGGTACGTCATGCCCACCAACCACGGCGTGTACTCGGAGGTCGGCCGGCTCCGCAAGGTCCTGGTCTGCGCGCCCGGGCTCGCCCATCGGCGACTCACCCCGACCAACGCCGACGACCTGCTCTTCGACGACGTCATGTGGGTGGAGAACGCGCAGCGCGACCACGCCGACTTCGTCAACAAGCTGCGCGGCCGCGGCGTCGAGGTGGTCGAGCTGCACGAGCTGCTCGCCGAGACCATGGCGATCCCGCAGGCCCGGGCCTGGCTGCTGGACCGGAAGATCATCGCCAACGAGGTCGGCCTCGGCCTGCTCACCGACACCCGGGCGTTCCTGGACGAGCTCGCGCCCCGCGACCTGGCCGAGTTCCTGATCGGCGGCCTCGCCACCTCGGACCTGCCCGACGACTTCCGGTCCGGCTACGTCGCCCTGGCCCGGGAGACGACCGGTGTCCGCGAGTACCTGATGCCGCCGCTGCCGAACACCCTCTACACCCGGGACACCACCTGCTGGCTGTACGGCGGCGTCACCATGAACCCGCTGTACTGGCCGGCCCGGCACGACGAGACCCTGCTGATGAAGGCCGTCTACCAGTTCCACCCCGGCTTCGCCGGCGACACGGTCTGGTGGGGCGACCCGGAGCAGAACTGGGGCATGGCGACGTTCGAGGGCGGCGACGTCATGCCGGTCGGCAACGGCGTCGTGCTGGTCGGGATGAGCGAGCGCACCTCCCGGCAGGCCATCACCCAGGTCGCCGCGGCGCTGTTCGCGCGCGGCGCCGCCGAGAAGGTGGTGGTGGCCGGCATGCCCAAGCTGCGCGCCGCGATGCACCTCGACACCGTCTTCACGTTCGCCGACCGCGACATCGTCACCCTGTACCCGAACATCATGGACGGCGTGCACACGTTCTCCCTGCTGCCGAGCGACGCCGCACCCGGCGTCGAGGTCGTCGACGAGGGCGACCGCAGGTTCGTCGACGTGGTCGCCGAGTCCCTCGGCCTCAAGGAGCTGCGGGTCATCGAGACCGGCGGCGACGTGTACGCCTCGGAACGCCAGCAGTGGGACAGCGGCAACAACGCGGTCGCCGTCGAGCCCGGCGTGGTCTTCACATACGACCGCAACACCACGACCAACACGCTGCTGCGCCGCGCCGGCGTCGAGGTCATCACCATCGTCGGCGCCGAGCTCGGCCGCGGTCGCGGCGGCGGGCACTGCATGACCTGCCCGCTGATCCGCGACGCCGTGGACTTCTGACGGCCATGGCAGAGCGTGTAGCGCCGCCGGTCAGGCGACCGTCACTGGTCGATGCCATCGTCCCGCTGATCGCGCTGGCTGGGCTGATCGCGAGTTCCCTCGCCCTGTTCGGCCTGGACGCGCTGGACGGGCCCCTGCAGGTGGCGCTGGTGGTGTGCGCCGCGATCGCGGCGTTGATCGCGCTGAAGAACGGGCACACCTGGCAGGAGGTGCAGAGCGCCGGGCAGGAGGCGATCGGCTCGGTGACCAGCGCCATGTTCATCCTGCTCGCCGTCGGCGCGCTGATCGGCACCTGGAACCTGTCCGGCACCATCCCGACCCTCGTCTACTACGGGATCCAGGTGCTGTCGCCGTCGTGGTTCTACGCGGCCACGGCGATCATCTGCGGGATCGTCGCGCTGAGCATCGGCAGTTCCTGGACCACCGCGGCGACGATCGGCGTCGGCCTGGTCGGCATCGCCACCCTGCTCGACGTCTCGCCCGCGATCACGGCGGGTGCGGTGATCTCGGGGGCCTACCTCGGCGACAAGACCTCGCCGCTCTCGGAGACCACCATCCTGACCGCGCAGATGGTCGGGGTCGACCCGCGCGAACACATCAAACGCCAGGTGTGGACCTCCGTACCGGCGTTTCTGATCGCGCTGGCCGTCTTCCTCGTCGTGGGCCTGGTCAGGGCCTCGGACGTGCAGGACACCGTGGCGACGGCCACCGAGCTGGCCGACCTCGACCAGCTGTTCTGGATCAGCCCGGTGAACCTGCTGCCGTTGTTGCTGCTGATCGTGCTGTCGGTGCGCAAGGCGCCGGCGTCGCTGGCCCTGCTCGCCTCGGCGCTGTTCGCCGGCGTGCTCGCCGCCTTCACCCAGCCGCAGGCCGTCGCCGACTTCATCGCGGGGCAGGGCAACGTGGTGGTGGAGTCGATCAAGGCGACCTGGCAGGCGATGGCGACCGGGTTCCACGCCGAGACCGGCATCGCCGACGTCGACCGGCTCGTCTCGCGCGGCGGCATGGCGAGCATGCTGTTCACCCTGTGGCTGATCTTCGGAGCCGTGACGTTCGGCGTCCTACTGGAGAAGTTCGGGCTGATCGCGCGGCTCGTAGATCCGATGATCGCCTCCGCCAAGAGCACCGGGCGGCTGTTCGTCACCGTGTTCGCGTGCGCCTTCGGCCTGAACGTCGTCGCGGGCGACCAGTACATCGCCCTGATCCTGCCCGCCCGCGTCTTCAGGGTCGAGTTCGCGCGCCGCGGTCTCGCACCGACGAACCTGTCCCGGCTGACCGCCGACAGCGGCACGGTCACGTCCCCGCTGGTGCCGTGGAACTCGTGCGGGGCGTTCATGGGAGCAACCCTGGGCGTCTCCACCCTGCTCTACCTGCCGTACGCCATCTTCTGCTACGCCAGTCCCGCGCTGAGCGTGCTGTACGGCCTCACCGGTTTCAAGATCGAGAGGGTCGAGCCGGTCACGGTCGACCCGTCATCAGGACGGAGCGACTGACCATGACCGACACTGTTCCCGCGTCCGCTCACCCCCCGGTCGGCGACACGCCCGTCGGCAACTCGGTCACCGACCAGCCCGTCGTGACGCCGGCCAAGATGAGCCTGCCCACCCTCACCGCGATGGTGGTCGGCAGCATGGTCGGCGCCGGCGTGTTCTCGCTACCCGCACGCTTCGGTGTGGCCACCGGCATCCTCGGCTCGCTGATCGCCTGGGCGATCGCCGGAGCCGGGATGCTGATGCTCGCCTTCGTCTTCCAGAACCTCGCCATCCGCAAACCCGACCTGGACTCCGGGGTCTTCATCTACGCCAAGGCCGGCTTCGGTGACTACGCCGGCTTCAACTCGGCGATCGGCTTCTGGGCCAGCTCGATCGCCGGCAACGCCTTCTACTGGGTGTTCATCACCGCGACCCTCGGCGCGTTCTTCCCCGCCTTCGGTGACGGCGACACCGTCCTGGCGCTGGCGCTGTCCACCGTCGGTGTCTGGCTGTTCCACTTCGTCATCGCGCGCGGAGTCCGCGACGCGGCCGTCATCAACCGGATCGTGACCATCCTCAAGATCCTGCCGATCCTGGTCTTCATCGTCGTGCTGTTCCTGGCGTTCGACGCCGGTATCTTCGCCGACAACTGGATCGCAACCGGCTACGGCGACCTCGGCTCACTCAACGAGCAGGTCCGCAACACCATGATCATTACGACGTTCGTGTTCCTCGGCATCGAGGGTGCCAGCGTCTACTCCCGCTACGCCAAGCGGCGCGAAGACGTCGGCAAGGCGACCGTCCTGGGCTTTCTGACCGTACTGTCGATCTTCTCCCTGGTGACCCTGTCGAGCTACGCGGTGATGACTCAGCCGGAGATCGCCGGAACCCGCCAGCCCTCGATGATCGGCGTGTTCGAACACGTCGTCGGCGACTGGGGACGCTGGTTCATCAGCGCCGGCGTCATCATCTCCGTCCTCGGCGCCTACCTCGCCTGGACCCTGATGGCCGCCGAGGTGATGTACATCCCGGCCCGCAACGAGGACTTCCCCGCCTTCCTCGGCAAGGAGAACGACAAGGCGACCCCGATCACCGCGCTCGTCGTCACCTCCCTGGCCGTCCAGCTGCTCCTCGCCGTGACCCTCATCCTGACCGACGCGCTGAACTTCATGCTCGACCTGTGCACCAGCCTCGCGCTGATCCCCTATTTCCTCGCCGCCGCCTACGCACTGAAACTCGGCCTCACCGGCGAGTCCTACCAGGATGTGCCCGCCCGGACCCGGCGCAAAGAGACGATCTTCGCCGGGATCGCGACCGCCTACACGCTGTTCCTGTTCGAAGCCGCCGGCCTGGAATTCCTGCTGCTGTGCTCGGTGCTCCTCGCCCCCGCCACCCTGCTCTACGTCAAGGCACGCAGCGAGCGAGGCCGGCGACTGTTCACGCCCACCGAAGTCGCCCTCTGCATCCTGATCGTGGCCGCCGGAATCACCGGCGTCGTCGGCCTCTGGACCGGCTTCATCGCCGTCTGACCGAGGAGAGGTCAGTTCTGCCAGGCGGCCACCACATCGCCAGGACCCCAGACGGCGTCCACGGCGCCGGCGATGTTCGCGTAGGCGCGGGCGTCGCCACCGACCGCCTCGAGGACCCGCCGGGCGACGTCCGGGTTGGAGAACTCCGAGGCCGGCGACTGCTCCGGTACGGCGAACAGCGGCGACGCCGGTAGATGCAATCTACGTAGATTGCATCTACCTCAACCGGGCTTAGGGCCTGTCCTGCCGATCATGACGGCCTGCGCCGGGCCCAGCTTCCGCCTCGCGGCGCGGTCCGAACGGCCGAATACAACACCGGTATTCGACCGTCCGGCCCACTTGCGACGCGAAACCTGGACCTCGGCTCGGCGTCGCCATGATCGGCAGGACAGGCCCTAGGCCGGGGCGAAGGCGACGATCTTCTCCAGGAGGGCCTTGGTGAAGACGCGGCCGCCGCCGACGGCGACGTCGCCGACGCTGGGCCGGCCCCAGATCCGCACCCGGCTCAGCACGGCGCCGTTCGAGGCGCGCATCGACACCAGGTACGCCGGGCCGGCGTTGTGCCGGGTCGGGGACTGCTGGAAGTAGACGACGCCGGTGTCGACGGTGAGCGTCGTCCGTGGATGGATCCCGCTCCACCAGCGGCGGCGTCCCGTCAGGTCGTAGGCCGCGAGGCGCTGCCCCGCGGTCGCGAAGATCCCGTACCGGCTGGGGTAGGCGGCGGTGTACCCGGCGTCCTCGCCGGTCCAGGCCAGGCTGCCGTCCGCGACCCGGTAGGCCCGCAGCGAGCCGTCCGCGACGTAGACGTGGGTGCCGTCCACCGCGATGCCGCCGGCCTCGGCGGGCCGCGACCACAGCCGCTCGCCGGTGCCGGCGTCCAGGACCGTCAACGTGTCGGTCCGCACGGCCACGTGGCCGGCGGCGGCGAGGCTGAGGTATCCGCCGGGCAACCGGTACGACCATGCCGGGCGCCCGTCGTCGGCATGCCAGGCGAAGACGGTGTTGTGGTCGCACTCGACGTCGCACCCGGACTTGGACGCGGTGATCAGGTAGGGGCCCGCCCGCAGCGGCCGATGCGGGTACAGCTCGCCGGGCTGGTTCCGGCTCCACAGCACCCGGCCGTCCGGGTGGAAGGCCCACAGCCGAGTCTCCTCGCGGAAGGTGGTGACGAACAGCGAGCGCCCGTCCGCGACCGGCGGGTACCCGGCGATCGACTCGACCGCGCCGGTGGCGAACGGCAGGCGCCGCCCGGTGCCGGCGTCCCGGCGCACCACCCGGGTGAGCGACCGGAGCTTCTCGGGGTCGGCGACGCCCTCGACGTGATAGGTCGAGCCGGCCAGGTAGACCGGGGCGGTCTGAATGCCCGCCGCGGCGGGACCGGCGGTCCAGGCTATGCGCAGCCGGGCGGTGCCGGGCCCGGTGTCCGGTGCCGCCCCGGCGGGTGCGGCACCGGCGACGAGCGTCAGGCAGGCGGCGGCCGCTGCCGCGATCTTGTACATGGTCGTAGGATCGCCGCCCGGGAAGGAAAGGACCCGGGGGCGCGCGGGACGGTCACCCGGTGAGGTGCCGGTCGTTGACGAACCGGCCCGGCCGGTGGTCCACGAACGCGGGCGTGTCGCCCAGTCCGAGGGCGCGGGCGTCGGCCTGCAGGTGCCGGGCGGTGGCGGCGGCGCCCCAGCGGCCGGTGCGCGCGCGATGCTCGACGGCCCGGACGGCGGCGATGATCTCGCTCGGGGTGAAGGCGCAGTGGCCGCGGCGGTTCACGTAGGCCTGGCGCAGCAGGGCCCGGTCGCCGGCCGCGCGCACCTGGCGGGCGTACTGCTCCTCGAACTCGACGGGTGCGAGCTGGTCGTAGAGGGTGTGCATGGTCAGGTTCGGCACGTCGAGGTGGCCGCTGAGCGTCGAGCTGCGGGCCAGGGACCGGACCGCGGGCGCGTCGGCGCGGACGGCGGCGTGCCGGGTGAGGTCGGTGAGGTCGGCGCGCAGGTCCAGGCCCGCGGAGCGGTAGAGGGCGCGGACGGTGTCGCGGTGCGGCGAGCGGGCCAGCAGCGCCGCGTAGTCGACGCCGGCGTTCCAGGAGGCGTTGCCGCCGGCCGAGAGCTCGATGTAGTACCGCGCCGGCATGATGAACGGCAGCGTCGCGACGAGCCACTCGTACTGTGCGGTGGCGATGCCCTCGGCGTCGCGCGGCGCGGGCGGCTCGGCCTGGCCGGTGGACCAGGTGGGCATGTTCAGCAGCGCGGTGGCGAGCGCGACCCGGGCGCGCCCGGCGGCGCCGGCCCGGGCGGCGGTGGCGGTGGCGGACAGCTGGGCCGCCGCGGCGGCGCCCTCGGCGGGGCCGGCGTAGCCGACGAGCTTGACCGGCTCGGCGGGGCGCAGCAGCCGGTTGAGCGCGTACTCGCCGTCGAGCTGGTAGTTGTTCAGGTTGATGCCGCCGGCCATCAGGCCGCAGGTGGAGACGGCGCCGTCGAGCCGGTGCCCGGCGAGCTGGGCCTCCTGGCCGCTGACCAGGCCGCCCATCGAGGTGCCGAGGGCGAGGGTGAGGCGGGGCCGGCCGATGATCCCGGTGATCGCGGCGAGGCTCTCGAACTGGTCGCGGGCGGCGCTCTTCAGCGCCCAGAGGGAGCCGTTCGGGTCGTACGAGGAGCCGACCAGAGCGTAGCCGCGGTCCAGCATGGCCTGCCGGACCGCGGGGCTCGGCGCGTCGGCGGCGGTGAGCGGGCCGAAGCCGTGGCTGTACAGCACGAGGGTGCCGTTCCAGTCGGCGGGCACGTCGGCGATCCAGCTACCGCCGTCGCGCAGGACGCCGGAGTGCTGTGTCGCGGCCGTCGCGGCGCCGGGCGGCGCCCCCGCGAACAGGGTGGTGGCGAGCAGGAGGATGGCGGCGAGTCTTCGGATCACGGTTACCTCCGGGTCGGGACGAGACGGGGCCACGGCCACCGTTTCCGCACGGCCGGCACCAGGCCCTGCGGGAGGAAGAGCACGACCAGCACGAGCAGCACCGCGTACACGGCGTACGAGAGCACTCCGGGCGCGTAGCTCGGCATCCCGGGGCGGGTGCCGAAGTCGGTGAGGAACTGGACCAGGAGCGTGACGGCCGCCGCGCCGAACAGGCCGCCCCAGATGGTGCCGAGCCCGCCGACGACGGCCATCACGACGAACTGGACCGAGAGCAGGACCGGGAACGAGCCGGGCGCGAGGTAGCCGACGAAGTAGGCGTACACGCCGCCCGCCAGGCCGGCGAACGCGGCGGAGACCGCGAAGACCAGCAGCCGGTACCGGCCGACCGGCACCCCGCCGGCGGCGGCGGCGGTCTCGCTGGTGGCCAGGGCCCGCAGCCCCCGGCCGGTGCGCGAGGACATCAGGTTGTGCGCCACGACCATGGTGACGGCGACGCCGGCCCAGGTGAGGTACGCGTAGTCGATGTCCCGGTCGAGCTCGACGCCGGCGATCGAGAGGTGCGGGATGCCCTGCAGGCCGATGGCCCCGCCGGCCCAGGTCGCGTCGCTGAGCAGCGACAGCAGGATTAGCTGCAGGGCCAGGGTGGCGAAGGCGAGCTGGTGGCCGCGCAGCCGCAGGATCGGCACGCCGACGACCAGCGCCACCGCCGCCGCGACAGCCGGCGCGGCGAGCAGGCCGAGCAGCGTCGGCCCGCCGTGCACGCCGATCAGGCCCGCCGCGTACCCGCCGAGGGCGTAGAAGGAGGCCTGGCCCAGCGAGACCTGGCCGGCGTAGCCCATCAGCATCGACAGCCCGATGGTCACCATGGCGGAGAGGCCGAGCAGGACGTAGAGGGTCAGGTGGTCGTCGCGCAGCAGCAGCGGCAGCGCCAGCGTGGCGGCTGCGGTCAGCAGCGTGCCGGGCCGCGGTCTCGTCACGCCGGCTCCTCCTGGATCATCGGGCGGCGGGCGGCCTGCGCGATCAGCACGACGAGCATCAGGACCAGCGCCACCTCGCTCTGGTACGAGGTGCTCAGGTAGCCCGCCACCATCGCCTGCGCCACACCGAGCAGCAGGCCGCCGAGCAGCGTCGCGGCCGGCCGGGTGAGGTCGCCGAGGATGGCCGCCGCGAAGCCGCTGACCACCAGCACGACGTCGCCGTCGAACGTCACCTGCTGCACCGGGGTGACGAGCACGCCGGCCAGGCCGCCGAGCGCGCCGCCGATGACGAACGAGAGCAGGCCCATCCGCCGCACGTCGATGCCGACGATCCGGGCGGCGTACGGGTTCGCCGCCGCGGCGGTCAGCGCCTTGCCGAGGTCGGTGCGGGCGAACAGGAGCGCCATGGCGAGGAAGACCAGCGCCGAGGCGGCGATGATCAACAGATAGTGGCTCTGCACCCGGGCGCCGAGCACCGTGACCGACGCGGGCAGCCCGGGGAACGAGCGCGGCTGGTCGCCCCAGATGAGGATCTCCACCGCGTACGCGAACACCGCGGCACCGAGGGTGACGATGAGCGCCGACTGCGGGCTGGTGCCCGGCTTGCCGATCGCGGTCAGGCCGACCAGCAGCCCGACGAGCCCGGCCAGCGCGACGGCGAGCGCCTCGGCCAGGCCGTGCGGCACCCCGGAGCCCAGCAGCGACGAGACCGTCATCGCCGCGATGACCGCGAACGCGCCCTGCGCGAAGTTGACCACCCGGGTGACCCGGTAGATGACCACGAGGCCGCTGCCGATCAGCGCGAACGCGCACCCCACGCCGAGACCGGTGATCAGGTACTGGAGGAACTCGCTCATGCCGCGCCGCCCAGATAGGCGGCGACCACCGCTGGGCTGGACGCGAGCTCCGCGGCGGTGCCGTGCGCGACCAGCCGGCCGGCCTCCAGCACGTACGCCCGCGAGCACAGCTCGAGCGCCAGCCGCGCGTTCTGTTCGATCAGCAGCACCGCCAGCCCCTCCTCGGCGTTGAGCGCACGCAGGTGCGTCGCGAGGCCGGCGACGACCAGGGGCGCGAGCCCGAGCGACATCTCGTCGATGACCAGCACCCGCGGGCGGCCCATCAGGGCCCGGCCCAGCGCCACCATCTGCTGCTGGCCGCCGGAGAGCAGGCCCGCGCGGCGGCGCCGGACGGGCGCCAGCTCGGGCAGGATCGCGTAGATCCGGTCGGTGCTCCGGTCGCGGTCGCGCCAGGCGCCCAGCCGCAGGTTGTCGTCGACGGTCAGGCTGCCGAACATCTGCCGGCCCTCCGGCACGTGCGCCAGCCGCCCGGTGACGGTGACCCGCCCGGACGCCGGCGACAGGATGCCGGAGAGCGTGTTGACCAGGGTGGACTTCCCGGCGCCGTTCGGCCCGATGAGCGCGACCAGCTCGCCGGCCCGCACGTCGAGGCTGACCGCGTCCAGGGCGACCGCCGCGCCGTACCGCACAGTCAGCTCCTCGACCTCGATCACCGGGTCGCTCATGCTGTGCCACCGCCGAGGTAGGCGTCGATGACCCGCTGGTCGGCGCGGATCGCCCGGGGCACGTCCTGCGCGATGACCCGGCCCAGGTCCAGGACCGTGATGCGGTCGGCGAGGCGGGTGACGAACGCGACGTCGTGCTCGACGAGCATCATGGTCAGCCCGCCGGCCCGAAGCTCCGCGATCAGCTGGGCGAGCGCGGTCCGCTCGGCGGCGCGCAGCCCGGACGCGGGCTCGTCGAGCAGCAGCAGCCGCGGCTGCCCGCAGAGCGCCCGGGCGAGCTGGAGCGCCCGCTGCTGGCCGAGCGGCAGGGCCTCGGCCGGCCGCCCGGCCCAGTCGGCGAGGCCGACCCGGTCCAGCGCCTCGCGGGCCCAGTCCCGGATCCTGCGCTCGTCGCGGTGGTGCCGGGGCAGGCGCAGGACCGCGCTGAGCGCGCCGGCCCGGGTCGCGGCGTGCGCGCCGACCATGACGTTCTCCAGCGCGGTCATGCCGTGGAACAGCCGCGCGCCCTGGAACACCATCGCGATCCCGGACCGGGCCCGGCGGTGCGGCGCGGCGCGGTCGATCCGGGCGCCGTCGTACGCGATGGTGCCGGAACCGGCCCGCAGATGCCCGCCGATCACGTTGAACAAGGTGGACTTGCCGGCGCCGTTGGGGCCGATGACGCCGTGCGTCTCGCCCCGCGTGACGTCGACGTCGACGTCGCGCAGGGCGTACACGCCGCCGAACCTGCGGGAGACGCCCGCGACGCTCAGCAGTACGGGCTCCGGGGTCGTCATCCGTTGGCGAGGCCGGCGAGCTGGGCGGTGGCCCAGTCGGTCGCCGTGAAGGCGCCGCCCTTGACCACGTTGATCGAGATGTACTTCGACGACAGTCCGGAGTGGTCGGTGTCGCTGTACCGGTACGTGCCGTTCGGGGTCAGCAGGGTGAGTCCGGCCAGCGATTTCTGGATCTTCTCCGGATCCGTGGAGTCCGCGTTCTGGATCGCGGCGGCCAGCAGCTTCGTGCCGGAGTACCCGTCCGCCGCGAACTGTGGCGGCGCGTAGCCGTGCTTGGCGGTGAACGGAACGGTCAGGTCGTTGACGGCCTGCTTCTGCGGTCCGTCGGGCAGGGCGTCGCCGACGACCGCCAGGGAGCTGGCGACGAAGATGCCCTCGGCCGCCGGCCCGGTCGGCTTGAGCCACAGGGTGCTGGCCTGCGCGCCGGTGAACATCAGGGGAATGTCGAGGCCGGCGCTCGCGTACTGCTTCGCGAAGGCCACCGACGGCGCGCCGGTGGCCCACACCACCAGCGC
This sequence comes from Actinoplanes sp. NPDC049668, assembly GCF_044465445.1. Taxonomy (NCBI): domain Bacteria; kingdom Bacillati; phylum Actinomycetota; class Actinomycetes; order Micromonosporales; family Micromonosporaceae; genus Actinoplanes; species Actinoplanes sp. NPDC049668. Next base: position 805,159 of record NZ_JBITLR010000002.1, on the reverse strand, counting down.
CTGCGCGCCGGAGGAGCGGACGTGGTTGAGCACCGCGCTGAACTCGGTCGTCGTCGTCTGGAACTGCTCGGTGGCGACCAGCGTGATGCCGTACTGCGCCGCCTTGGCCTGGGTGCCGGCGAAGCCCGCCATCGCGTACGAGCTCTTGGTGTCGTAGGCGATCGCGACCTTGGTGTACTTCTGCGCCTGGTAGTACTGCAGGATCCGGTCGGCGTAGGTGCCGGAGGTCGCGGGGACCACGAACACGTACGGGTGCACGGGGTTGACCTGCTCGTCCGCCGGGGTCAGCGATACGTAGGGCACCTTCTCGCGATCGACCTGCGGGATGGTCGCCAGCGCCGAGTTGGAGAACGGCGAACCCAGCACACCCACCACGCCGTCGTCGGTGAGCTGGTTGAACGCGAGCACCGACTGGTCCGGCGCGCTCTTGTCGTCCCGCACGCTCAGCTCGACCGGGCGTCCGAGCAGGCCGCCGCTGTCGTTGATCTGCTGGACCGCCAGCTCGACGGCCTTGCGGTCCTCGCTGCCCAGCGGCGCGTAGTTCCCGGTGAGCGAGGTGATCAGGCCGACCTTGACCGGGCCGCTGTCGCCGCCGCCCGAGGAGTTGCCGCCGCATCCGGCGGCGGCCAGCGCCGCCACCAGGCCTATGAGGACAAGGGTTGGACGTCGCACGAGTACCTCCAGGAGAGGGCTGCGCATTGACGAAGATTGGGCCCAAGTTAGGCTTATTCTGAACGGCAGTCAAGAAAATGCCCATCATCGCGTACGGCGGAAAGGTGCGAATTGAGCAGTCAGGAGGCGCTGCGCCCGCAGGCGCTGGTGCTCACCCTGTTCGGGGAGTACGTCCTCGGCCGTTCCGTGTGCGTCTACTCGGGCAGCCTCGTCGACGCCGCGGCGCGCGTCGACGTCGCCGAGCACGCGGCCCGGTCGACGCTGACCCGGATGGTCAACCGTGGACTGCTGCGCCGCCGGCGCAGCGGCCGGCGGATGTACTTCGGCCTCACCGAGCGCTCCGAGCGGATCCTGCTGGACGGCCGGCACCGCGCCCTGGAGACCGGCGCGGTCAACCACGACTGGGACGGCACCTGGACCCTGCTGGCCTTCTCGCTGCCGGACGCCTGGCAGCGCCAGCGGCGTGACCTGCGGTCGCAGCTGGTGTGGGCGGGGTTCGGGCCGCTGCAGGGCGGGCTGTGGATCGCGCCCGGCGGGCCGGACGTCGCCCCGATCGTCGCCGGGCTGGGCCTCGACGCGCACGTCCGGGTCTTCCGGGCGCACGCCGACCAGCTCACCGACGTCGCGCAGCTCATCCGCGACGCCTATGACGTCGACGGCATGGCGCGGCAGTACGAGGACTTCCTCGCCCGCTGGGAGCGCCGCGGACCGTCGCCGGACCCGTTCGCGGCCAAGCTGCGCCTGGTCGCCGACTGGCTGCAGCTGGTCCGGCGCGACCCGCACCTGCCGTTCCAGCACCTGCCCGAGGACTGGCCGGCGCTGCACGCGCAGAAGGTCTTCACCCACCTCGACGACGCGCTGCGCCCGCCCGCCACGCGGATCGCGGATCAGGTGCTGGACATGATCACCGACGACCGCGCCTAGGCGGTCCGCATCATCGAGTTGAGGAAGAACGGGTCGGTCCAGGCGGGGGAGGCCTGGCGGTAGCGCGCGGCGCGGTCCTCGTCGCCGCGGACGCCGATGAGGAAGGCGATGACGGCGTCGAGGTGGCGCCCGTCGGGGCAGATCGAGCTCGTCGTGGTTCCGGTGCCGAGCCGGCGCGCGATGATGACGTCCCGCAGCACGTCGTGGCTCGCCTCGCCCTTGACGATCCGCGCCATCGCGCGCAGGTACGCGGCGTCCGTGTCCTCGGCCAGCCCGCCGGTCAGGTCGAGCGCGGTGGTGGGTGCCCCGATGACGATCAGGTGGGTGATCGCCTCGATCAGCCCGCGGCGGACGTAGTCCTCGGCGGGGTACGGGTCGGCGGGGTCGTCGACGGCGCCACGGAGCTCCTCGACGGCGCCGAGGATCCGCTGTTCGTCCGCGTGGTCGAGGCGCTCCATCAGGGCGAAGTACCGTGCCCGGGCGGATCCGCCGGTGCGGGCCAGCTCCCTGCCGATCAGCTCCGCGTTCCGCCGCGCCTTCGTGGCGCGCGTCGCCGCGCCGAGGCTGTAGCCGTCGTGCATGACGGTGAGTCCGAGCTTGCCGATCCTGGCCCGGCCCGAGGCCACGGCCGGGTACTCGTGGACGACGCCGCGGAAGGAGGTCTCGCGCGAGTCGAGCACGATCCGGGTGACGCCGTAGAAGATCTCGCCGGTGCTGGACTCCTGGATCTGGGGTGCCAGCGCGTCGTATCCGCCGGCCTCGCGGACGCGGTGCACCTCCGCGGCCAGGCGCCGCGACTCCGGCGGCTCCAGCCATTCGTCGGCGTCGAGGAAGACGACGGTCCGGTTGGCGCCGGCGGCGAGCGCCTCGTTGCGGGCGTCGGCGAACGAGTCGCGCCAGGTCGACCGGACGATGCGCAGCCGGTCGGTGGCGAGCTCGGCGGCCGTCGCCACGGTCCGGTCGGTCGAGCCCGTGTCGAGCAGGACGACGTCGTCGACGTCGGAAGCCAGCAGGCTGGACAGGCAGCGGCCGATGCAGCGTTCCTCGTCGCGCGCGATGACCGCGGCGGTGATTCCCTCCACTGTGTATCCCCACTCTCGGCGAGCGTGCGGGTTGCCGGAGTGACCCGGCAACCCGCGCGTCATGCGATGTCAGCCGGTCAGGCGCACTTGGTCTGCTCGAACTGGCCGAAGGCGCACGGCGCCTTGACGGTCACCCAGAACACGTAGCAGTAGTGCGGGTACGGGCTGCTGGAGTAGGTCCGGCGCTGGTAGTCGTAGAAGTAGTCGTGGCGGCCGGCGCCGACCCGGCAGGAGTAGAACTGGTCCTCCGCCCGGGCGTCGGGCTGGCCGCAGGTGCCGGCGTACGCCGGGTTCATCCCCGTGACCAGCGAGGCGCCGACGAGGGCGGTGGTGGCCACGGCCGTGGTGACCAGGGCCGTGAGCGCTCGCCGCGCCGGACCGCGCCGAGGTGCGGGAGCCTCGATCTCGTTCAGGACGTCGGCGAGAATCTCGTCTCGTATGTCCACGTTGATTGCCTCCATGATGGTTCGTTACGGGCCGGCTGGAAGCTAGCAATCAGCCCGTACATTGCGCGCATATTCACCGCACAGCCTGCCAGCCGCCGATCAGGGACTGGCGGAACTCGGCCGCCTGCTCCGGCGTCAGCTTGGAGATCATGCGGTCCTCCAGCTCGCGTACGGGCGCGGCGAACGAGGCGAGCAGCCGCTGCCCCTCGGCGGTGAGGTGGATCCGCAGCTCGCGGCGGTTGGCGGCGTCGCGCTCGCGGGAGATGAGCCCGCGGTTCTCCAGCGCGCGCACCATGTCGGCGATGGACTGCGCGGTGACGAACGAGTCGCGGGCCAGCTGGGCCGCGGACAGGCCGTCGTGGCGCTCCAGCACGGTGAGGGCCGTGTATTGCAGCGCGGTGATGCCGGCGCCGCGTACGAGCTCGTCGAGGCGGGCCCGGACCGCCAGCTCCAGCTGCTTGACGAGGTACAGCAGGGACGGGCCGGATCGCATGGCGCAAGGCTAGCCGATTGACAGGAATCCTGTTCATCGCAACACTCGACATCGCCGGGCGCCGATTCCGTGAGAGGTTGATGGGCATGGATCTGAGCGGCAAAGTCGCCGTAGTCACGGGCGCGGGCCGGGGACTCGGCCTGGGCTATGCGAGGGCGCTCGCCGGGAGCGGCGCCGCCGTGGTGGTGAACGACGTGGATCGGGCGGCGGTCGCCGCGGCGGTCGAGGAGATCACCGGGGCCGGGGGAGCCGCCGTCGGGGTGACCGCCTCGGTGTCCGACACGGACAGCGCCGAGCGGCTGGTCGCCGCCGCCGTGGAGAGCTACGGCCGCCTCGACGTGCTGATCACCAACGCCGGCATCCTGCGCGACCGGGTCCTCTGGAAGATGACCGACGAGGACTTCGACGCGGTCGTCCAGGTGCACCTCCGGGGCACGTTCACCTGTGCCCGCGCCGCCGCGATCCGGATGCGCGAGCAGGGCGACGGCGGCCGGATCATCCTGATCTCCTCGCCCGCCGGGCAGCGCGGCAACTTCGGGCAGACCAACTACGCCGCCGCCAAGGCCGGCATCGCCGCGATGGCCCGCACCTGGGCGCTCGAGCTGGCGCGCAGCCGGATCACCGTGAACGCGGTGGTGCCCGTCGCGGCCACCGAGATGACCCGGACCATCCCGGCGTTCGCCGGCGTGATCGAGGAGGCGGAGCGCACCGGCGCGGCGTTCCCCGCCTGGCTGCGCCGCGACGAGGGCCTCGGCACCGTCGACGACGTCACCGGCCTGATCGTCTTCCTCGCCTCGGACGCGTCGAAGGACGTCACCGGCCAGGCGATCGGCGTCGGCGGCGACCGGCTCGCGCTCTGGGCGCACCCCCGGGAGAAGGCCGTCGCCTTCGCCGACGGCGGGTGGAGCGCCGCGGCGATCGCCGCCGGCTGGGATGCCGGCGTGGGCTCCGAGCCCGAGACGTACGGAATCCCGGCGCCGCAGGCCCGGTCATGAACCTCGACCGGCTCGCCGCGATCGACGTGCACACCCACGCCGAGGTCGGCAGGGACGGGCGGGGATCGCTGAGCCCCGCGCTGCTCGGCGCGTCGGCCGGCTACTTCAAGGCGCACAACCGGCAGCCGACCATCGACGAGACGGCCGCCTACTACGCCGAGCGCGCGATGGCCGCGGTGGTCTTCACCGTCGACGCCGAGCACGCCACCGGCCACCCGCGGATCGCCAACGAGGAGATCGCCGAGGGCTGCGCGGCGCACCCGGACACGCTGATCCCGTTCGCCAGCATCGACCCGCACAAGGGCCGCGCCGGCGTCCGCGAGGCCCGCCGCCTGGTCGAGCTGTACGGCGTGCGCGGGTTCAAGTTCCACCCCAGCCTCCAGGGCTTCGCCCCGGACGACCGGCTCGCCTACCCGCTCTACGAGGCGATCGAGGAGCTCGGCGCGGTCGCGCTCTTCCACACCGGACAGACCGGGATCGGCGCCGGCGTGCGCGGGGGCGGCGGGATCCGCCTGAGGTACTCGAACCCGATGCTCGTCGACGACGTCGCGGTGGACTTCCCCGACCTGCGGATCATCCTGGCCCACCCGTCGTTCCCGTGGCAGGACGAGGCCCTCGCGGTCGCCACGCACAAGCAGCACGTGCACATCGACCTCTCCGGCTGGTCGCCCAAGTACTTCCCGCCCCAGCTGGTCCGGTACGCGAACAGCCTGCTGCAGGACAAGGTGCTGTTCGGCTCCGACTACCCGCTCATCACGCCCGACCGCTGGCTGGCCGACTTCGCGGCGCTCGACATCAAGCCCGCGGTCCGCCCCAAGATTCTCAAGGCCAACGCCGCACGGCTGCTCGGCCTGTCTGCAAAGGAGAACGCGGAATGACCACCACCGTGAAGGGGCTCGACGGTCTCAAGGGCCTGGTCGGCCAGGACCTCGGCCACAGCGAATGGCTGGAGATCACCCAGGACCGGGTGCGGACGTTCGCGGACGCCACCGGCGACCACCAGTGGATCCACGTGGACGTCGAGCGCGCCAAGGCCGGGCCGTTCGGGGCCCCGATCGCGCACGGTTACCTCACCCTCTCCCTGGTCATCCCGCTCTTCGGCGCGCTGCTCACGGTCGAGGACGTCAAGATGGGCGTCAACTACGGGCTGGAGAAGGTCCGCTTTCCCAGCCCCGTCAAGGTCGGCTCCAAGATCCGCTTGAGCGCGACGGTGGTCAGCGTCGAGGAGGTGGGCCGCAACTGCGTGCAGAGCACCTTCGACTTCACCGTGGAGATCGACGGGCTCGACAAGCCCGCATGCGTCGCCCGGCCCATCTACCGGCACTACGCCTGAGGCCATGCTCGGCTCGTGGCCGGCGCGCCGGGCGGCGATGTCGCCCCGGCGCACCGCGTTGATCTTCGAGGACCGGCGGACCACGTACGCCGAACTGCACGCGCGCACCGCCCGGCTCGCCGGCGCCCTGCGCGGCGCCGGCGTGCGCCGCGGCGACCGGGTCGCCTACCTCGGCCCCAACCACCCGGCGTTCGTCGAGACCATGTTCGCCGCGTACGCCCTCGGCGCCGTCTTCGTGCCGCTGAACTACCGGCTCACCGCACCGGAGCTCGACCACCAGCTGCGGCACAGCGGCACGACGGCGCTGATCGTCGCGCCGGGCATGCCGCCGGTATCGGTCGGCACGACGGTGCACCTGACCGCGTACGAGGAATTCCTCTCCTCCGGCGGCCCGGTGCTCGCCGCGGAGCCGGCGGGCATTGACGAGGTGGCCTGCATCCTCTACACGTCGGGCACCACCGGTACGCCCAAGGGCGCGACGCTCACCCACGCCAACATCGTCTGGAACTGCTACAACCTGCTGGTCGGCGTCGACGTGATCAGCGACGACGTCGCCCTGATCAGCGCGCCGCTGTTCCACGTCGCCGCGCTCAACCAGTGCCTGCTGCCGGCCCTGCTCAAGGGCGGCACCTCGGTGATCATGCCGAGCTGGGACCCGGACGACTGCCTCGACCTGATCGGCCGGCACGGGGTGACCTGGATGTTCGGCGTGTCCACCATGTTCGCGCGCCTCACCGGCTCGCCGCGCTGGGACACCGCCGACCTGTCGTCGGTGCGGGTCCTGCTCACCGGCGGCGCGCCCGTGCCGGAGGCGCTGATCCGCCGCTACCAGGAGCGGGGACTGGCGTTCTGCCAGGGCTACGGGATGACCGAGACCGCGCCCGGCGCGACGTTCCTGGAGGCCCGGGAGAGCCGCGAGCACCTCGGCTCGGCCGGACCGCCGGTCTTCTTCGCCGACGTGCGCTGCGTCCGGCCGGACCTGACGGACACCGAACCCGGCGAGCCGGGCGAGGTGCTGGTCCGCGGCCCGAACGTCACCCCGGGCTACTGGAACGACCCGGCGGCCACCGCGGCGGCTTTCGTGGACGGTGACTGGTTCCGCTCCGGCGACGTGGCGACCGTCGACGCCGACGGGCACTTCCGCATCGTGGACCGGACCAAGGACATGTACATCTCCGGCGGGGAGAACGTCTACCCGGCCGAGGTCGAGGCGGCGATCTTCGAGCACCCGGCGGTCGCCGAGGCCGCCGTGGTCGGCGTGCCGGACGAGCGGTGGGGCGAGGTCGGCCGCGCGTTCGTGGTCCCGGCGCCCGGCCGGCACCTCACACCGGGTGAGGTGCCGGCCTTCCTCAGGAGCCGGCTCGCCGGCTACAAGATCCCGGCGTACGTGGACGTCGTGGACGACCTGCCGCGTACCGGATCGAACAAGGTCCGCAAGGGCGACCTGCGCGCGTTGCCGCTGCCCAAGCGGAACTGAGGGTGGTCAGCGGCGCAGGAAGCCGGGCAGCCAGCGGTTGCGCGCCTTCGCCTTCGCCGCGCGGCGGCGGCCGATGACCACGGCGGCGGCGGCGCCGGCGGCGGCCAGGACGCCCGCGACGGCCTGCGCGGGCCGGCCGCGGACGGCCCGCGGCGTCCGCTCCTTGACCCGCGCTACGGCGCCGCGGACGCGTGCACGGGGGTCTGTGCTGTCGGTGGGCGCGGTGACGGTGTCGCTGTAGCCCGGCGCGCCACCAGCGGCGAAGTCGGTCGTCATTGTCTGTCTCCTCATGGTCGAGTGGTATCCGCCTGCTTTGCCCAGACCGGCCAGGTCGCTAACGTGACCCGGCGTTCATTCACGCGGGCGGGCCGGTCCCGGGCGGGCGGCGGACTACGCGGCGGTGGTGTCGTCGATCGTGGCCGAGCCCGCGCGCTGCTGGATCGACGTGATCGTGTCGAGCGCCGAGTTCTTGCGGGTGTACGACTCGCTGGTCGCGACGACCTGCCCGTTGCTGGCGACGAGGTTGAAGCGGAATTCACCGGTGGATGTCTTCTTCAGGACGAACTTCATCGTGCACACCTTCCGAACCAGGGGGTCTGAGCCGATCGGGCTCACACTTCAGGTGCCCGGTCCGGAACGAGGCAAACGTGCGGATCGTCCGGCGTCGCTGTTTGGCGCCGTCACCTGCGGGAACCAGGTAGGCATGACACGGAAGAAGACCAAGATCGCGTACAAGCCGGTCGGGTGGCTCGCCGGCGCGGCCGCGGGCATGCTGGCCGGCCTGCTGTTCAAGCAGACGTGGAAGCTGGCCGGTAACGACGACGACGCCCCGAACGCCACCGACGAGGACCGTGGCTGGGGCGAGATCCTCGCCGCGGCCGCGCTGCAGGGTGCGATCTTCGCGGCGGTGAAGGCCACCGTCGAGCGCGCCGGCGCCGTCGGCGTGCGCAGGGCGACGGGCGAGTGGCCCGCCTGAGCGCCCGGCGTTGAGCCGCGGGCGGCGGGCGTTGTCGCCCGCCGCCCGCGCCGTCACGGTTGCCGGACGATGCTCTGGCCCGGATCGACGACCACGACCGCGACGACCTCGCCGTCCCTGCGGAAAGTCACCGTCCGCGGCGCCGATGTCGGGTTGACGGCCAGCAGGTGCGGGTCGTCGGCGCCGCCGAACGCGAGGCCGTACGGCCCGTCCGCGACCACCGCCGGCTGCGGCGGCCCGTACGTGGCCAGCAGCTCCACCCAGTAGCGCACCATCGCGCGGCTGGTGCTCTCCTCCCGGGTCAGCGCCGGGGTGAGCAGGCGCCGGGCCGCCGCGGGGTCCGCGACGGCCAGGTCGGCCGCGAACAGGTCGCCCCACACCCGGGGCCCGCCGCCGGTGTCCCGGTCCAGCTCGGCCGCGCGGGCCGCCGCCTTCTCCGGGTCGCCGCGGTACAGCGAACCGAACGTCAGCGGCAGCAGCTGGATGCCCGTGATCGACTCCGGCTTGGGGTCGAACCAGGTGGCGTAGTCGATCTTCGCGTCCCAGACGATCCCGGCGACGGTGTGCGCGTAGCCGGCGGGGCGCTGCCCCTGCTCACCGAGCCAGTACCGGCGGGCGGTCGCCGCCTCCAGCGCGTAGTGGGTGATCCCGTACGTGGTCAGCCGCGCGTTGCGCGAGACGATGCCCCAGCGGGTCACCGCCTCCCACGCGGCCACCGCCTCGCTCGACGACTCCTGGTTGTTGCCGTCGGCGAACGGCGCGAACCCGGACGCCGCCGAGTGTCCGAGGTAGGCGTTGAACGCGCGGAACGCCGGGAAGCCCTCGGCGCCGTCGCCGGAGAGCGAGCCGCTGTAGTCGCGCGCCACCAGGTCGACGGCGCCGCCGTAGTCGCGCAGGAACGCCGGATCGGCCTCGGCGAGCACCGCGGCCGCGCGGACCAGGTAGCCGTACTGGAAGTGGTGGTCGTTGTAGTCGCCGCTGCCGAACTCCGCGGGCACGGCGGTGATCCCGCCCCAGACCTTCTCGTACGCGAAGTACCGGGCGTCACCCGGGCCGCCGTAGGTCAGCCAGTCGACGAGTTCGGTGCGCAGCCGGCGCACGGCCGCCTCCCGTTGCGGGAGCGCGCCGACGCCCTTGGCCACCTCGGCGATCGTGGCCAGCCGGCCCAGCTCCTTCAGGCCGAAGTAGCTGCCGCCGTTCGCCGTGGCGGGCTTGTCCGCCAGGTCCCGGTCCAGGTCGGCCAGGACGGCGGCGCGGGCCGCTCCGGAGAGCGGTACCGCCGGCGGTTCGGTGATCATGCCCGGCATCGGTACCCGGACTCCGACGGCGGTGCCCCGGGCAAGGGTGAGGGTGCCGAGCGGGTCGGCGTACCCGCCGGCCATCGTTTCCAGGCCGCCGCCGGGTACGAGTCCCGCCTGCTGGTGCGGCAGGAGTGCCCAGACCGCGGGCTTGCCGGACTGCCGCTCGGCGCGCAGGCTCTGCGTCACCGTGCCGGTGACGCCGTCGTGCGTCATGTGCGACGTGGTGCGGATGACCGGATCGCCGGCGGCGCCGGTCAGCGCCGCCGTCCACTGCGCGCCGTCGGCACCGTCCGGCACCCGGGCGACCACGATCGCGCCCTTGCCGGGCCGGTCCACGCTGAGCTTGTCGCCCTGCTGGCGCCAGCCGGCGCCGTCCTGCGCCAGCACATCCCAGCGCTGCCCGGCGATGATCAGCTGGGCCAGCGGGCCGGTGCCGCCGGCGCGCCCGATCGGCGCGCTCGCGGTCAGCGACGGGGTGGTGTCGCCGAAGTCCAGGTACAGCAGCGGGCTGCCCTGCACCATGGTGATCTCCATGGTGCCGCCGCCGCTGAGCTCGGCGCGCAGCACGACGTGGAAGGCGCCGTACCCGACGACCCGCACCGTGGAGATCGCTCCGCCGGCGCTCAGCGCCGGCTGGAACGGGGTCACCACCGCCTTGGGCGAGGCGACCGGCGCGGCCGCGCTGATCCCGATCCCGGCGGAGGTGTTCTTGATCGCCAGCGGGCGGCCCCAGATCGGCTGCTCCAGGGGGCCGGTCAGGGCGGAGGTCCACCACTGGTTGGTCGGCAGCGCCTGCCCGGCCAGCGGCTTGCCGGCCTGCGCCGGGCCCTGCCGCGGTGTCATGTCGGCCGGTGCGGCGTCGGCCAGGCCGGCCTTGCCGCCCGGTTCCGGGCGGCCGAGCCGGGTGGTGGCGGCGCCCTCGAACAGCGCGCCGGTCGCGGCCGGCGCCGGCGTGCCGGCCGGCTCGCCGGATCCCCGCGACCAGCAGGCCGCGGCGAGCAACACCGTCGGTACGAGGCATGCGGCGGTCATGATCCGCCGGAGTTGCTTGGTCATCCCGCTCCGTTCACCGCGGGGGTACGGCCCGCCGCGGTCTTGGTGTCGATCTCGGCCGTGAAGCGCAGCCCCGGCACGAGCGTGCTCACCGTGTCGACGGCGTCGGTACGCGGAACCAGCACGACGGTGAGCCGTTCGTACACCGTCCGCTGCTCGTCGGTGAGCGGCGCGTCGGAGAGCGGGTCGGCGCCGATCCGGGCCTCTACGTGGTCGACGGTGACCGGCACCGGGTGGTCCAGGCCCGGGCCGCTGATCTGCGCCGACATGCCGAGGCGCAGCTCGCGGAGCTCCTCCTCGGTCGCCTTGACGGCGAAGCTGAGCTTGGTGTGGTCATAGAGGGTGATGACGGGTTCGCCGGGGCCGGTGACGCCGCCGGCGGCGACGTTCACCTTGGACACCGTTCCGGGTACGGGCGCGCGCAGGGTCTCCATCTCCGGCCGTCGCGTGCCCTTGGCCGGATCCGCGGGCAGCCGCACCCGGGCGAGCTGCTGGCCCGCGGCGACCCGGGTCTGATCGGTGACCAGCACCTCGGTCACCACGCCCGAACCGGTGGAGCCGACCGGGAGCGCGTCCGCGGTCAGGACCGCGCCGTCGAGGGTCAGGAAGGCGCTCTCGGCGAGCCGGTGGGTCAGTACGTACGCCCCGCCGGCGCCCGCGGCGGTCAGCAGCAGGACGGTGACGAGGAACGTGCGGACCGCGGGGATCCGCGACCTGACGGTGCGCCGCGCGGGCGCGACCGGTTTCGGCTCGTCGGCCGGCAGCGGGGTTTCTTCGAGACGGTCGTGTTCGATCACACTGGTCATGGCGGCAAGTCCTTTGAACGACGGAACTCTTCCGATGGGTGGCGTGCTCAGCGGGTCGTCGCGTGCGCTGGAATGTCCGCGGCGCCGATCGGGGCGGCCTCGGCGTCGTCGCCACCGGTGACCGATTCGACGATCATCCGGCCCAGGATCAGCACGATCATGGTGGCCCAGGCGACCGACAGCCAGGTCGGTGCCGGGTCGGCCATGACGGCGAGACCGACGACGATGCCGGTCACGTTGAGCAGGAGCAGGGCGAGCTGCGGCATCACGACCCAGAGCGACCGGGTGCCCCCGCCGGCCTGGTTGGTGACGCTCCACCTCGCCGGCTTGCGGCGCAGCGTCGCCCAGAAGGCCCGGGCGTGCACCGGCGCGGCGCCGATGCTCGCGACGATGGCCGAGCCCTTGAAGCCGCCGGACTGCAGCCAGGTGACGACCAGGACCATCACCTGGAACGGGATGTAGTGGGTCGCCCAGGTCACCCCGTCGGCCCGGATCGGGCTCAGCGCGAACAGCAGGTACAGCGCGGGCAGCAGCATGAACGTGAGCATCGCCAGCGAGAGCAGGTAGTGCGTGCCGACGAAGAGGTACTGCAGCCGCTGGTCGACGGTGAGACCGTTGGCGCGCCGGAACAGCCGGCCGCGCAGGATCACCTCGAACCCGCCGGTGGCCCAGCGCAGCTGCTGCTTGAAGTACGACGACACGTCCGTCGGCGCCAGGCCCCGGGCCAGCACCTGCGGCACGTAGATCGACCTCCAGCCCCGCCGGTGCAGCTCCAGCGAGGTCCAGATGTCCTCTGAGTTGCTGCCGGTGGCGATGCCGCCGATGTCGTCCAGCGCGCTGCGCCGGAACATCACGTTCGTGCCGACGCAGAACGCGGCGTTGAAGTGGTTCTTGCCGGGGCACACCAGTTCGTAGAAGATGCGCTGCGCCTCCGACGTGCCGGTGGAGACGAGGTTCGTCTGGTTGGTGTACGACTGCGGCGACTGGACGAACGCCACGTCCGGGTCCTCGAAGTGCGGCAGCACCTGGAGCAGGAAGTTCGGCTCCGGAACATGGTCGGCGTCGAGGATCACCACGTACTCGCCCGCGGTGCGGGCCAGGGCCGCGTTGACGTTGCCGGCCTTGGCGTGCAGGCCGCCGTCGCGGCGCAGATAGCCGACGCCCTCGTCGGCGCAGATGCCGCGCAGGACGTCGCTGTCGCCGTCGTCGAGGACCCAGGTCCGGTGCTCCAGCGTCATGTCCCGGGCGGCCCGCAACGTCGTCCGGACCAGCTCGGGCTCCTCGCCGTACGCGGTGATGAGCACGTCGATGCCCGGCACCTCGGCGCCGGCGCGCAGCCGGTTGCGCCGCACCGTCACGTCCACCGGCTCGTCGCGGTTGTCGTGGGCCAGGATGGTCCACCAGGTGCCGATGGCGTGGATGGCGGTCAGGCCCTCGGCCAGCAGCATCGCGCTCCACAGCCAGAGCGGCCCGCGGTACTGCGGGTTCAGCAGGAAGATCTGATAGAACAGCGTCGCGAGCAGCGCCCCGAAGATGGCGAGACGGGTGGACCGCTGCAACGGCCGCCAGGCCTGCCGCGCGGACGCGGCGGCCTTGCGGGACGGGGGATCAATGGTCGACATGGTGACTCCAAGAAGGTTTTCGCAGGCCAAGGTTCGCCGAATTGGCCCGAGCCACCCCCGCGACATTGCGTGGGCATCCGACTGTCATTCCGCCTGGCAAACGGCGATCATTTTGGCCACCCCGCTATCCGGCGGGTGCTGACCCTGGTCGGCCGACGTCGTCAAGTGGCACCGGGAAGACGTTAGGGGTAGACCGCCATCATTGGCAAATGGGGTGACTGCGACCACAGATTCTGCCGAAACAGCGCCGTATTCGTTCGTAACGTGGGGTTCATCAAATGCCGTCGACGAATCGATGACCACGAGGTTCAATCGCAGGTCAGCACGCCTGCTCGGCGGGCCGGGTCGCGTTAATGGCCGCCGCCCCGGCCGCTCGTCGCCGACGCTGATCGCGATGATGTTCGGGGAATTCATTTCGCCATCCGAAAATATGCCGTCGCGCAACCGTCTCCCGAATTCCATGGTCAAAGGTGCAGCCCGTGGCCGGGTGCCCGGGCGGCCCAAACCTGGGGCGGTGATGAGTATCGTCACACCCGATTCCGTGACCCGTTCGAGATTTACCCGCCGGTATCCTCGAATTGCCATCCGCGCCCGACACATTGACTCGGATCGGCGAGTGGGCAGCCGCCAGGTGAATATTTCGTACCGGCGCCGGAGGTGCGGCGCCCGCGTTGCAGGAGGCACGATGGGCGACGAGGCGCGGAATTCGTACCGGCCCACGCTGGAAGCGGTCGCCACCCGGGCCGGCGTGTCCCGGGCCACGGTCTCCCGGGTCGTCAACGGGTCGACGACGGTCGACGTCGACAAGCGCGCCGCGGTGCTGCGCGCCGTCGACGAGATCGGTTACGTGCCCAACCTGGCGGCGCGCAGCCTGGTGACGCACCGGACGGATTCGTACGCGCTGGTGCTCACCGAGTCGGCCGGCCGGAGCTTCTCCGACGACACCTATTTCCCGTCCCTCGTGCACGGGGTGAGCCAGCAGATGGACGAGGCCGGCAAGGAACTCGTGCTGCGGATGGTCAACTCGCCGCGGAGCCAGGACCACATCGAGCAGTCCGTCGCCGGCCGGCACGTGGACGGCGTCATGGTGGTGTCCACGCTCGGCGCCGACCCGTTGACCCGCCGGCTCGTCCGGACGGGGGTGCCGGTGGTGATCAACGGCCGCCCGCCGGACCGGTTCCCGGTGTCCTACGTCGACGTCGCGAACGCCGACGGTGCCCGGCTCGCGGTGCGCCGGCTGGTGGACTCCGGCCGGCGTCGGGTCGCCACGATCGCCGGCGCGCAGCACGTCGCCGGCGGGATCGACCGGCTGGCGGGCTACCGGGCCGAGCTGACGGAGTCGGGACGGCCGCCGATCGTGGCGTACGGGGACTTCGGCCGGGAGTCGGGCAGCGCCGCGATGGACCGGCTCCTCGCGGACGAGCCGAGGGTCGACGCGGTCTTCGTCGCCTCCGACCTGATGGCCTCCGGCGCGCTGCGGGCGCTGCGGCGGGCCGGCCGGAAGGTGCCCGACGACGTGGCGGTGATCGGGTTCGACGACACCGCCGTGGCCCGCTGCGCCGAGCCGCCGCTGACCACGGTGCACCAGCCCATTCTCGACATCGGCCGGACCATGGCCCGGCAGGTGCTGCGGATGGCCGGCGGCGAGCCGGCCGAGCCGTCGATCGTGCTCGCCACCGAGCTGGTGCTCCGGGAGTCGGCCTGAGCGCCCCGGAAATACTTGCTGTCTAGCAAGGAGTATAGATCTTCGCTCCGGGTATCCCGCGGTCAGTCGCATCGACACCACAGGAGGCCATGTCATGACAGCCGTTCCATCCGATGCCCGGGCACCGAACGAGTCGACGACGAAGCGCGAGGCGGCGAACCAGGCCGCGGACGCCGCCGCAACCGCGGCCTCGGACGTCGCCGGTACCGCCAGGGAACAGGCCCGCCGGGTCACCGACGAGGCGTCGGTCCAGGCGCGCAACCTGGCGTCCGAGGCCAAGAGCCGGGTCACCGACCAGGCGCGTACGCAGAACGACAGGGTCGTCGACGGGATCCGCCGGATGGCCGACGAGCTCGACCAGATGCGGTCGGACCGCACCGACGGCCCCGCCGCCGCCGTGGTGACCAGGGTCGCCGACGGCGGCCGCCAGGTCGCCGACTATCTGTCCCGCAACGGTCCGGAGGGCGTGCTGCGCGAGGTGCAGGACTTCGCCCGGCGCCGTCCGGGTGCGTTCCTGGCGACCGCGCTGGTCTCCGGCTTCGTCGTCGGGCGGCTCGGCAAGGGCGTCCTGAACGCCGTCGAGGCCCCGGCCGACGCCAAGCCGCGCACCGACTCGTTCGTGTCGGCCATGCCGCCCACCGAGACCGGCACGCAGTACGCGGCCACCGGAACCGGCCACCCCGCCGTGGTCGCCGAACCGCGGACCGAGCCGATGTACACCCCCGAGCCCCGATGAGTACGCCGAACCACTTCCGCTCGGAGCATGAGACCGAGCCGGGACAGACCTCGATCGGCGAGCTCATCGGCGAGATCAGCGACGACCTGTCCAAGCTCTTCCGGCAGGAGGTCGAGCTGGCCAAGGTGGAGCTCAAGCAGGAGGCGACAAAGGCCGGCAAGGCCGCCGGGATGCTCGGCGCTGCCGGCTTCGCCGGCTACCTGGCCGTGCTGCTGCTCAGCTTCGCCGTGGTGTTCGGCCTGGCGAACGTGATGGACCACGGCTGGGCGTTCCTCATCGTCGCGGTGCTCTGGGGCATCGGCGGCGCGGTCCTGTTCGTCAACGGCCGCAACAAGGCCAAGGACGTGTCCCCGGTGCCGACCCGGACCGTCGAGACACTCAAGGAGGATGCGAAATGGCTCAAGAACCCGACCGGATAAGGGAAGAGATCGAGGGCACCCGGGCCGAGCTGACCCGCGACGTGGATCGGCTGGCCGACAAGACCAGCCCCAGGCGGGTCGCCAAGCGCCGGTGGTCCGCGGTGAAGGAGAAGGTCATGGGTACTCCGGGCTACGGCGGCAGCGGTGGTGCGACCGGCACGGTCAAGGACAAGGCGGCGCAGCTCGGCGACAAGGCTTCGCGGCTGGGCGACCAGGCCGGTGACGCCGCGCACGGTGCCGTCGACTCGATGAAGGCGGCACCGCACCAGGTGGCACAGCAGACCCAGGGCAACCCGATCGCGGCGGGCGTCATCGCGTTCGGCATCGGCCTGCTGGCCGCGTCCCTGATCCCGCCGACGGAGCTCGAGAAGCACGCCGGACAGCAGATCAAGGAGAACTCGGGCGACCTGACCGACAAGGTCAGGGAAACGGCGATGGAGATGAAGGACGATCTCTCGGGTCCGGTCCAGGACGCCGTCGGGCAGGTCAAGGAGACGGCCAGGGATGCCGCCGCCACCACCCGCGACGAGGCGAAGTCGTCCGCACAGGACGCGGCGGGCGAGGCGAGGCACGCCGCGCGCCAGGCGACCTGAGCCACAGCGTGTTCGTGGGGGCCCGCCGACCGGCGGGCCCCCACGGTGGCGTCAGGGCCGGGAGCGCTCGGCGAGCTCGGCCAGCCGGCGCAGGGCCTCGACGTTGCGCCGGTGCAGGACGAGATCGTTGATCTTGTTACGGACCCAGCGCAGCGGGCCCGCCCGGAAGTCCTCGGACATGGTCACCTGGGTCTGGCCGGCGCCGCCCGGCTCGAGCGTGATGCGGACGGCGGCCTCGCCCAGCGGCCAGAGCCCGGCGCGCAGCGCGAGCATCCGTCCCGGGTCGACGGCGGTGACGGTGGATTTGTCGTGGATCGAGACCGGCCACGGCCCGACCTTGTGGTGCAGCCGCGAGCCGAGCTCGGGCCAGGCGGCGTCGACGTGGCGGATGTGTGCGGTGCCCACGACCCAGTCGCTGTAGGTCCAGCCGTCGGCGAGGATCGCGTAGACCTGCTCGGCCGGAGCGCGGACCATCCGGGTCACCGTGGCCATGACGCCAGGCTACCGGCCGCCGGTGCGGATGGTGCCGCGATCGGCGACGTTGCCGGCGGGCGTCACCCGCCGCCGGCGCCCGCGAGATCGAGCTCGAACCAGACCGCCTTGCCGGTGCCGCCCACCGGATCCGAACCCCAGGCCGCCGCGAGCCGCTCGATGATGTGCAGGCCCCGGCCCGCCTCGCTGTCGCCGTCGGCGGGGCGCATTCTCGGCGGCCGGAGGCTGCCGTCGCGAACCTCGACGCGCAGCCGCCGCCCGAGGACCATGCCGACCTCGACGTCGCCGACGGTGTGCTGGATCGCGTTCGTGATGACCTCGTCGAGGAGCAGGCAGGCGTTCTCGCCGATCGCCGCCTGCCCCCACTCGGCGAGGATGTCGCCGGCGAAGCGGCGGGCCGCCGGCGCGCTGGCGGCCTCGCCCCGGAAGACCCGTCGCGCGGTACGGGCACCCGGCGGCGGCCCGTCGTCGACGGTCAGCGTGAGGATCGCGACGTCGTCGCTGCGCGTACGGGGTCCGACGCCCGCGCGCAGGATGTGGTCGACGAGCACCTGCGGGTCGTCGGTCGGCGCCGAGCGCACCGCGGCACACAGGTCGGCGAGGCCCTGGTCCAGGGTGTACCGGCGGTCCTCGACCAGGCCGTCGGTGTACAGCACCAGGCCGGCGCCGGCGGGCAGCAGGAAGCTGGAGTCGAGATACCGGGCGTCGCGCACGCCGAGCGGCGGGCCGGTGCGCAGCCGCAGGCAGCGGGCGTCGCCGTCGATGCGCAGCACCGGCGGCGGATGCCCCGCGAGCACCGCGGTCGCGGTGCCCTCGGCCAGGTGCAGCTCCAGGTAGCAGCAGGTCGCCATCGCGTCGGGGGCCAGCTGCAGCAGGAGCTGGTTCGCGCGCTGCATCACCCCGGCCGGGGTGTGACCGTCGACCGCGTACGCGCGCAGGGCGCTGCGCAGCTGCCCCATCGCGGCCGCCGCCCGGGGGCTGTGGCCGGCGACGTCCCCGATCACCAGCGCCGCCGTGTCCGGGCCGAGGTGGATGACGTCGTACCAGTCGCCGCCGACGTCCGCGCCGTGCGTCCACGGCAGGTACCGCACGGCGTGCCGCGCGCCGCGCAGGCGGGGCAGCTGGGTGGGCAGCAGCGCCCGTTGCAGGTCCGCCGCGAGGGACAGCTGAGCCTGGTACAGCAGCGCCCGTTGCAGCGCCTGGGCGCCCAGCCGGCTGAACGCCATCAGGTTGGCCCGCTCGTCGTCGTCGAACTCCCGCGGCTGGCCGTAGCCGATCACCATCGCGCCGAGCACCTGGCCGCCGGTGCTCAGCGGCAGGAACGCCCAGGCCGCGCGGCCGCCGCCGGAGACCGCGGCGTCCGGGTCGGGCTGCGCCTCGACGAACTCCGCGGGGGAGCCGACGTAGTGCGGCTCGCCCGCGGTGCTGACCTTGGCGCCGGGGTAGGGGTGCGACAACGGCAGCTCGCGCAGCTGCTCCACCACCTCGTCCTCGTAGCCGGCGTGGTAGCGCAGCACCAGGCGGTCGTCCTCGACCAGCAGGACCGCGATGCCGGATCCGCCGGCCGAAGGGCGCACGACGGTGCCCAGCGCCGCGTACACCTCGTCCGGGGTGCTCGCCGCCACCAGCGCCGCGGTGACGGCCTGCAACACCGCGGTCCGGTCCGCCGCGGCGTGGATCTGTGCCGTGCTCCGCGCGAGCCGGTCCTGCTGGTCGACCTGCTCGGTGATGTCCCGGTAGGAGACCGCGACGAAGCCGACGTCCAGCCGCACGATCTTGAGCTCCCAGACCTGGGCGGTGGCGCCGGAGGCCAGCTGCTGCTGCCAAACCCGGCCGCCGTCGGCGACCTCGCGGCAGCACTCGAGGAGATCGAAGTCGGTGTTTCCCGCGGACCGCTCGCTGATCCGCTGGCCGACGAGATCCTCGACGCTGCTCCCGGCGAGCTTGGCGCCGATCTGATTCACGTACTCGCAGACGAAGTCCACGATCGCGCCGGAGTCGTCCCGGACGGCGCGCAGCAGGGTGAACCCGTCGAACGCGGCGTCGAGCGCCTCGTAGAGCCGGGCGCCGCCCTCGGTCTCGAAGCCGATGGTCAGCTTGGCCAGGTCGACGAACCGGGCGACGAACCCGTCGCCGAACGGCACGATCCGGAACTCGAAGTGGCCCGCCACGCTCGCCCGGTCGTAGTACACCGTGCGTGCCGTCGGCACCCGGTCCTCCACGACCTGCCGGTACAGCGGCAGGGTGCCGTCGGTGACGGTGTCGGGCCACAGCTCCCGGTAGGTGCGGCCGATCAGCTCCTCGCGCGGCCGGCCCAGGAACCGGCCGCCGGGCTCGTTGAGGTAGACCAGCGTGAAGTCCACGATGGTGTTGTCCTCGGCGCGGATCGAGCGGGCCAGTGCGCATCCGTGCGGGTCGGCGTCGAGCAGTGCGCGCACGTCCTCTGCTGGTGGGATTCCCGGAACATCCCAGCTCACCGCCACCTCCCGCCACGCAGCCGCACTCAGCCTAACCCCGCCGGGCCGCCCGGCCCGAGCTCCGTCCCGCCGGCGGATGTCCTACGGTGAAATCCACCGACACGCAGCACGCCGGAGCGAAGGGACGGTCAGCCGATGACAGCCACCATCCAGGCGGCCCGGATCGGGGGCGCCGACCGGGTGCTCACCGACGGTGAGGTCGCCGACTTCATCGCGGAGCGGCTCGCAGGCCTCGACGCCGACGGGCGCAGCGTGTGCGTGCTGGTGCCGGACGCCACCCGGGTCTGCCCGCTGCCGCTGCTGGTCGGCGCCGTGCACCGGGCGCTGCACGGCCGGGTGTCGAGGCTGACCGTGCTGATCGCGCTCGGCACGCACGGCGCGATGAGCGACGAGGCCCTGGCGGCGCACGTCGGCACCTACCCCGGCGTGGAGGTGCGCAACCACGAGTGGTGGGACCCCGCCACGTTCGCGAACCTGGGCACGATCCCGGCCGCGCGGATCGAGGAGCTGTCCGGCGGCCGGATGAGCGGCGACGTCGAGGTGCTGCTCAACCGCGCGGTGGTCGAGCACGACATCTCCCTGGTGGTCGGTCCGGTGCTGCCGCACGAGGTGGTCGGCATGTCCGGCGGCAACAAGTACTTCTTCCCCGGCGTGGCCGGCCAGGGGATCATCGACGTGTCGCACTGGCTCGGCGCGCTGATCACGTCCGCCGAGATCATCGGAACGACCGGGCTCACCCCCGTGCGCGCCCTGATCAACGACGGCGCCGCGCTGATACCCGCCGAGAAGTACGCGTTCAGCGTGGTCACCGCCGAGGGCGCGGAGGGCAGCGGCCTGCACTCGATCTCGTTCGGCGACTGCGTCTCGTCCTGGGCGAGCGCCGCCGAGATCAGCGCCGCCACCCACGTCACCTACCTGGACCGTCCATATCGCCGGGTGCTGTCGCTGATCCCGGAGATGTACGACGAGATCTGGACCGGCGCCAAGGGCTTCTACAAGGTCGAGCCGGTCGTCGCCGACGGCGGCGAGGTGATCCTGTACGCGCCGCACATCCGCGAGATCGCCACCAGCCACCCGCAGATCCACGAGATCGGCTACCACTGCCGGGACTACTTCGTGAAGCAGTGGGACGCGTTCCAGCACGTGCACTGGGGTGTCCTCGCGCACTCGACGCACCTGCGCGGCGCGGGCACCTACGACGCGGACACCGGCGTGGAGCGGCCGCGGGTCCGCGTCACGCTGGCGAC
Source organism: Actinoplanes sp. NPDC049668 (assembly GCF_044465445.1). Taxonomy (NCBI): domain Bacteria; kingdom Bacillati; phylum Actinomycetota; class Actinomycetes; order Micromonosporales; family Micromonosporaceae; genus Actinoplanes; species Actinoplanes sp. NPDC049668. The sequence goes on along the minus strand of NZ_JBITLR010000002.1, from coordinate 784,310 downwards.
CGGCATCCCGGAGGAGGTCTGCCGCGCGGTGAACCTCGGCTACCTCGACCCCGCGACGGTCGACGTCGCGGACCACGTCGCCGACCCGGACACGCTGGTCGTCCCGCGCGCCGGCGAGATCCTGTTCCGCCTGCGCTGAACCGCCGCGGCTATGCTGCCCGGGTGCCGCCCGAAGACGAGACCTCGGCGCGCCGGCCGGCCGGCGCACTCGAATCGGAGGTGCTGCGCGCGTTGGTCACCGCGGCCGCGCCGCTCACGCCGCGCGACGTGCTCGATCGGCTGTCCGCGCCGCTGTCGTACAGCACGGTGGTGACGGTCCTGACCCGCATGCACGCCAAGGGCATGGTGGCCCGCTACCGCGAGGGGCGCGCGTTCCGGTACGCGCCGCTCACCGACGAGGCCTCGGTCGCCGCCGCGCGGATGAGCGCCGCGCTCGGCGCCGGGACGGACCGGGCGACGGTGCTGCGCCGGTTCGTGGCCGGGCTGAGGCCGGGCGACGAGGAGCTGCTGCGCCGGCTGCTCGCCGACGAGAACACGCCTTAGCGCTGCGCCGCGAGCAGTAGCTCGCCCAGGTCGTAGACGCACTCGGCGGTCCAGACCAGCGAGAACGCCGCGACCGCGGCCGGGACCACCAGCGTCAGCGGGGAGCGGGTGCGGCGCGGCGCCAGCAGGGACGCGACCCGGCGCGGTACGGCGCCGGCCCGGCGCAGGTCGTCCCGCGACGGCGCCATGCGCAGGCCGCCGGGCCCGTGCCCGACGCCCGCGACCAGGGCGGCCGTGCCGATGGCGACCGCGACCGCGCGGCGGTCGTCGAGCTCGGCCGCGGCGCGTTCGTCGGCGGCGCGTTCGACGAGGTAGTCGAGCCGCGCCGTGAGCAGGCGGAAGGCCGGGTGCACGGCGGCCGACAGCCGGGTGAGCAGCACCAGCCGGTGGTGGTGCGCCGCCAGGTGTGCCCGCTCGTGCGCGAGCAGCGCCGCGTACTGCGCGTCGTCGAGGGCCGCCCGCATGCCCGTGGTGACCACGATCCGGCCGCCCGCGCCGGGCACCGCGAACGCCTCGACCCGGTCGTCCTCGAGGACGACGAGCCGGTCGTCGGCGGCGGGCAGGGCGGTGAAGCGGCGGGCGTACGCGGTGTCGCGGCGGTGCGCGCGCAGCACCCGGGCGATGCCGGCCAGGGCGGCGAGCGTCATCGCCAGGCAGAGCCAGGACACCCACGGCTCGCGGGCGGTGTCGGCGCGCACGTACCCGGCGGAGAAGCGCAGCAGGCTGCCGGCGGCCGGCAGCTCCGCGACGGCCTTGACCGCGAACGCGGCGAGGGTGATCAGGCAGCCGGCCGCGGCGGCGGTCAGGGAGGTGACCAGGAAGATCGCCGCGACCTCGGGCCGCAGCCGGTCGGCCAGGTAGCGGATCGCCACGACGACCAGGACCGGGCAGATCACTACCGACCAGACGAAGTGATCGAACATCGCCGCAGTGTTTCACACGGCCGGGGGTACCCCTGGACAGTTAGGCAAGCCATCCCTAATCTACAGTCTGTCGGAGCAAGGTAAGGCAAGCCTTAACGAAAGAGAGCCATGCTCGCCACCTACCTGATCGGCCTGCGCGAAGGGCTCGAGGCCACCCTGGTGGTCACCATCCTGGTCGCGTTCCTGGTCAAGGCCGACCGCAGGGACCGGCTGCCCCAGGTCTGGGCCGGGGTGGCCGCCGCGGTCGCGCTGTCGGTCGGCTTCGGCGCCCTGCTCAGCTACACCTCCACCACCCTGCTGCGCGACTACGAGCAGCGCGAGCTCTTCGAGGCGGTCACCTCCATCCTGGCCGTCGCCTTCGTCACCTGGATGATCTTCTGGATGCGGCGGGCGGCCCGCTCGATCGCCGGCGACCTGCGCGGCAAGCTCGCCGAGGCCCTCGCCGTCGGCTCGATCGCGGTGGCCGTGATGGCGTTCCTCGCGGTCGTCCGCGAGGGACTCGAGACCTCCCTGATCTTCTACTCCGCCGTGCAGGGCGCCGGCGTCGACGGCGGCCCGCTCTACGCGCTGCTCGGCGGGATCGCCACCGCGGTCCTGCTCGGCTACCTGATGTACGCCACCGCGGTCCGGATCAACCTGACCGTCTTCTTCACCGTGACCGGCGTGCTGCTCATCCTCGTCGCCGCCGGGATCCTCAAGTACGGCGTGCACGACCTGCAGGAATCCGGCGTGCTGCCCGGGCTCAACAGCCTGGCGTACGACATCAGCGGCACGCTCGACCCGTCCGCCTGGTACACCGCCCTGGTCACCGGCATCTTCAACATCACGCCGACGGCCAGCGTCGTCGAGGCGCTCGCCTGGGTCGCGTACGCCGTACCCGTTCTCTTCCTCTTCCTGCGGCCGACCGGCAGCAGGCCGGCCGCAGTGCCCACCACCCCGGCGCCCGCGCCGCAGCCATAGGAGACACCGTGCGCACATCCCCCCGCCTGCTCGCCCTCGTGACCGTGGGGTCGCTCGGCGTGCCGCTCGCCGCGTGCGACTCCGGCGACGACGCCCCGGCGTCCGCCGGCGGCCCGATCGCGGTGCAGGCGACCGACACCGGCTGCGAGGTGTCGAGGACCTCCGCCGACGCCGGCACCAGCGTCTTCGCCGTCACCAACAAGGGGCAGAAGGTCACCGAGTTCTACGTGTACGCGCCCGGCGACCGGGTGATGGCCGAGGTGGAGAACGTCGCGCCCGGCCTGTCCCGCAACCTGCACGTCGAGCTGCCCGCCGGCACCTACGAGACCGCGTGCAAGCCCGGCATGATCGGCAAGGGCATCCGCGGCCAGTTCACCGTCTCCGGCTCCGCCGCGCCGCTGACCGACGACGCCGCGCTGCTGGCCGCGACCGAGAGCTACTCGCGGTACGTGCGGAGCCAGACCGCCGCGCTGCTGGAGCGCACCACCGAGTTCGTCGCCGCGGTCAAGGCCGGCGACGTGGCCAAGGCCAAGGAGCTCTTCCCGATCGCCCGCACCTACTGGGAGCGGATCGAGCCGGTCGCCGAGATCTTCGGCGATCTCGACCCGCGCATCGACGGTCGCGAGGAGGTCACCGAGGAGGGCCTGAAGTTCGGCGGCTTCCACCGCATCGAGAAGGACCTCTGGATCGACAAGAGCGCGGCGAAGTCCGGCCCGGTCGCCGACCAGCTGCTGGCCGACGTCAAGGAGATCGTGCAGAAGGCCGACGCCGAGAAGCTGTCGCCGCTGCAGCTGGCCAACGGCGCCAAGGCCCTGCTCGACGAGGTCGCCGCCGGGAAGATCACCGGCGAGGAGGACCGCTACTCGCACACCGACCTGTGGGACTTCAACGCCAACGTGGAGGGCTCGAAGGCGGCGATCGCCGCGTTGCGGCCGGTCCTGGAGGAGCGCGACCCGGCGCTGGTCAAGACCATCGACGCCGAGTTCGCCAACGTCGACGCGACCCTCGGCAAGCACCGCGCGGGCGACGGCTGGAAGCTGCACACCGAGCTCAGCAAGGCCGACCTGAAGGAACTCTCGGACGCCGTCAACGCGCTCGCCGAGCCGATCAGCCAGGTGGCCGCCGTGGTCGCCAAGAAAGCTTAGGAGCGGGTAATGGCGAAGATCTCCCGGCGGCGCGCGCTCACCCTCGCCGGCGCGGGCGCCGCCGGGATCGCCGGCGCCGGCGCGGCGGCGCTGCGCTTCACCGCCGACGCCGAAGCCGGCGCCACCCCCGATCCGGTCACCGGCGCGGTGGCGTTCACCGGCGCGCACCAGGCCGGCATCGTCACCCCGGCGCAGGACCGCCTGCACTTCGTCGCGTTCGACGTCATCACCAAGGACCGCGACCGGCTGATCCGCCTGCTCAAGGAGTGGACGGCCGCCGCGGCCCGGATGACCGCCGGCCAGGACGCCGGCGCGATCGGCGCGGTCGCCGGCATCCCCGAGGCGCCGCCGGACGACACCGGCGAGGCGATCGGCCTGCCGCCGTGCGCGCTCACCATCACCGCGGGCTTCGGCCCGACCCTGTTCCGCGGCGCCGACGGCCGGGACCGCTTCGGGCTGGCCGCCCGGCGGCCCGCGGCCCTGGAACCCCTGCCCCGGTTCACCGGCGACACCCTCGACGAGGCACTCTCCGGCGGCGACATCGGCATCCAGGCCTGCGCCAACGACCCGCAGGTCGCGGTGCACGCCATCCGCAACCTGGCCCGCATCGGCATGGGCGCGGTCAGCGTCCGCTGGTCGCAGCTGGGCTTCGGGCGTACCTCGTCGACCTCCACCGGCCAGGAGACCGCGCGCAACCTGTTCGGCTTCAAGGACGGCACCCGCAACCTCAAGGCCGAGCAGGAGGAGCTGCTCCGCGAGCACCTGTGGGTGCAGCCCGGCGACGGCCCGGACTGGATGACCGGCGGCTCCTACCTGGTCACCCGCAAGATCCGCATGCTGGTCGAGACCTGGGACCGCTCGCCGCTGGCCGAGCAGGAGACGATCATCGGCCGGCACAAGGGCACCGGCGCGCCGCTCGGCCTGCACGGCGAGTTCGAGGAGCCGGACTTCACCGCGGTCGGCGCGGACGGGGAACCGCTGATTCCGGTCACGGCGCACGTGCGGCTCGCACACCCCGACGCCAACAAGGGCGCCCGGATGCTGCGCCGCGGCTACAACTTCGTCGACGGCTCCGACGGGCTCGGCCGGCTCAACGCCGGGCTGTTCTTCATCGGCTACCAGCGCGACCCGCGCACCTCGTTCGTGCCGGTACAGCGCAGCCTCGCCGCCCAGGACGAGATGAACGAGTACGTCCGCCACGTCTCCAGCGGACTCTTCGCCTGCCCACCGGGAGTCACCGCCCCCGGCGACTACTGGGGCAGCGCCCTGTTCGCCTGAAACCCGGCCAGGCCGAAGAAGACCGCGTCGTGGTAGGCCGAGCAGATCGTGTCCAGGAAGTACGCCGCCGCGGTGCCGCACTGGTCGGGTGCGGCGCCCGGGTCGACGGGCAGGCCGTGCCCCATCCCGGCGATCTTGTAGAGGCGGACCCGGTCGGCGCCGTACACCTCGAGCGTGGTGCCGCCGGGCAGCGTCGACGTGGCGGTCGGGCGGGCTGGGACGCCGAGCACGTCGGTGAACTGGTCGCGCAGTTCCGCGCCGTTCGCCGGCGCCACCGTGTAGTCCGACTGTCCGTGCCAGACCGCCACCCGCGGCCGCGGCCCGGCGTAGCCCGGATAGGCGGCCCGGACCAGGTCGCCCCAGGACCCGGGCGACCGGTTCGGCGGCACGTACTGGCAGGTGAGGGCCGTGCTCAGCGAGGTCGCGCACCGGTACGGCAGCCCGGCGACGACCGAACCCGCGGCGAACACGTCCGGGTACGCCGCGAGCATCACCGCGCTCATCGCGCCGCCCGCGGACAGGCCCGACACGAACACCCGGGCCGGGTCGACGCCGAACGCCGAGACGGCGTGGCCGACCATCTGGCGTACGGACAGCGCCTCGCCGGCGTTGCGGGCGGTGTCGCCGGGCTCGAACCAGTTGAAGCAGGAGTTGGCGTTGTTGCCCGGCCGCTGCTCCGGCAGCACCAGCGCGAAGCGCCATCGGTCGGCGAAGGTGCGCCAGCCCGACCGGGTGAGGTAGCCGGTGGCGTTCTGGGTGCAGCCGTGCAGCAGCACGACGGCCGGTGCGCCGGCCGGCAGGCCGTCGGGGCGGTAGGCGTACATCGTCAGGTTGCCGGGGTTCGAGCCGAACGACGGCACCTGCTCGAGGGCCGCCGCCGAGGCCGGCGCGGGCGCGCCGACGACGGTGACGGCGGCGAGCAGCGCCGCGGCGAGGTGGTGGCTCAGCGTCCGTCTCATGTCAACCTCCGGCTGCATTTGTTTCGCCGAGGTTAATGGGATGTCACAGGGGTGTGACATGTCTTCGAGGCACATGCCGGCCGCCACCGATGTGGGCAGTTATTGATCGCGCAGTCGCACGTCGACCTCGCGGTGCCGGACCTGGCCGAGCTGCGGCGGCAGCGCGGCAGGGCGAAGGCCCTCGGCGCGGTGCTGCTGCACGACCGTCGGGACGCCCGTTCTGCATTTTCGTCGCATAAGGAGCACGTCAGCGGGTAGGAACTCGGGAAATTCGATGTTCGCTGGCGCGACTTCCGGGTATTCCCTGCGCATGTTCGAGTGTTTCAAGAACCCAGGCGTCGCTCGAACGTGGCCGCAATGTGGGCAGCAGTCCACTATCACCGCATTTGAGCACGCAAGCCTGAACGGGCTGCCGGACCGGCTGGGCCACGTAATCCCGGTACCCGCGTGCGAGATGGCCGCCGGGCACGACGGCAGCCACGTCGCGTTCGTGGTCGCCGCCGAGGACGGCGATCACTGGTGGTGGATCCGCTGGGGCGCGGGGCACCGCAACCTGGTCCGGCTGGATCCCTGCGAGCGCACGGCCGAGGACGACGACGCCAAGGACGACTGCCTGTTGCCGGCCGGCCACGAAGGACTCCACAGCTTCGAGTTGTAGCCATTAGGGTCGGGCGATGACCACGATCCTGGTGCCGTACCACCACGACGAGCGGCTGCCGGACGGCGGCATCGACGTGAAAGCGGACGTCACGGTGCGCCCCGAGTTCCCCGACGCCGGCCGCTGGCCGCGGCTGGCAGCGTTGTGCTCGGCGACCGCCGACGCGGTCGCGCCGGTGGTGGCGGCGGGGGCCGTGCCGACCGTGCTGTCCGGCGACTGCCTGGTGCTCTCCGGCACCCTCGCCGGCGCGCAGCGCGCCGGGATAGACCCGGCGGTGGTCTGGTTCGACGCGCACGGCGACCTGCACACCCTGGAGACCACGACGTCGGGCTACCTGGGCGGGCTGTCCCTGCGGCTGGTGCTGGGCGCGCACCCCGACCTGTGGTCCGGGCCGCTGGGGCTGCGCCCGGTGGCGCCGGGACGCGCGGTCCTGGTGGACGCGCGCGACCTGGACCCGGCGGAGGCCGACTTCCTGGCCGGGCCCGGCGCCGTCCGGCGGATACCGGTCGACGAGGTCGACGGGGACGCCGTGCCGGACGGGCCGCTGGTGCTGCACATCGACGTGGACGTGGTGGACCCGGCAGACCTGCCCGGGCTGCTCTTCCCCGCGCCCGGCGGCCCGCCGGCGAGCGCGGTGATCGCCGCCTACCGCCGGCTGCTGGCGACCGGCCGAGTCGTCGCCGTCGACATCGCCTGCCCGTGGCATCCGGCCGTCGACGACGCCGAGCGCGCCGGCCGCGCGGCCCTGCTCGCCGACCTCACCGCGCCGGGCTGATCATCGGCCGAGCCCGGCGCGGCGGGCCAGCAGGAAGTCGCGCTCGGTCTCGTTGCCGGCCAGCGCGATCGCCTGGTCGTACGCGGCCGCGGCCTCCGCGCCGCGCCCGAGCCGGACCAGCAGGTCGGCCCGGGTGGCGGGCAGCAGGTGGTAGCCCGGAATGTCCACATCGTCCAGTACGGCGAGGGCCACCGCGGGCCCGTGCACCTCGGCGACCGCGACCGCCCGGTTGAGCGCGACGATCGGGGTCGGCATCAGCGGCCAGAGCTGGTCGTAGAGCGCCAGGACCTGCGGCCAGTCGGTGGCGGCCCCGTCGGTGTGCACGGCGTTGATCGCCGCCTGGATCTGGTACGGGCCCGGCCGGTTGCGGCGCAGGCAGCGGCGTACCAGATCATGTCCCTCGGCGATCAGCGCCCGGTCCCACCGCGAGCGGTCCTGGTCCGCGAGCAGGACCAGCTCGCCGGCCGGGCCGAGCCGGGCCGGCCGGCGCGCCTCGGTGAGCAGCAGCAGGGCGAGCAGGCCGAGGGCCTCGAACTCGTCGGGCATCAGCGCGGCGAGCTCCCGGGCGAGCCGGATCGCCTCGGCACACAGATCCGTGCGAATGAGAGGTCCCGTGGTGGCCGTGTACCCCTCGTTGAACATCAGGTAGAGCACGGTCAGCACCGGCGGCAGCCGGTCCGGCAGCTCCTCTGCGCGCGGCACCCGGTACGGGATGTGCGCGTCCCGGATCTTCTTCTTGGCGCGCACGATCCGCTGCGCGATGGTCGGCTCCGGCACCAGGTACGCCCGGGCGATCTCCGGCACGTCGAGCCCGGCGAGCAGGCGCAGCGTGAGCGCGGTGCGCGCGTCGGGCGCCAGCGCCGGGTGGCAGCAGGTGAAGATGAGCCGGAGCTGGTCGTCCTTCACCGGACCCACCTCCTCGGGCTCGTCCTTCTGATACAGCAGCAGCGCCTGCGCGTGCCGGGCCTCGCGGGTCGACTCCCGGCGCAGCCGGTCGATGGCCCGATTGCGGGCGGTCGTCACGATCCAGGCGCCCGGATTCGGCGGGAGCGTCTCCCACTTCTCCACGGCCACCGCGAACGCGTCCTGCACGGCCTCCTCGGCGAGGTTGATGTCGCCGAGGAGGCGTACCAGCGTCGCGACGCAGCGGCCGTACTCCTCGCGGTAGACGAGTCCCAGGTCCATGCGGTCAGTTCTCGGGCAGGCCCTGGAAGGGCCGCACCTCGACCGGCTCCATGCAGGCCTGCGCGCACTTCTCCGCCCAGGCCAGCGCCTCGTCCAGGTCCGCGCACCGAATCACCCAGAACCCGCCGAGCTGCTCCTTCGTCTCGGCGAACGGCCCGTCGGTCATGGTGGCCCGGCCGTCGTCGACCCGGACGACGGTGGCGCTCTCCGGCGGCAGCAGGCCACCGCCGAAGACCCAGGCGCCGGCGGCCTGCAGCTCATTGTTGACCTTGTCGGTCTGCGCGTACGCGATCTGGGTGTCCTCGTCCGACCTGGTCGGCGCTCCCGCGACGCTGTGCACTGCGAGCATGTACTGCTTCATGACGTCCTCCGGTTGGGTGTGGTGGTGCGGATCAGGCGGACAGGCGGCGCGCGACGGCCGGGATCACGATCGCGGCGGCGACGAGGTGGGTGACCATGAGCAGGGCCTTGGTCGCCGGCCCGGCGTCCGCGATCACGTCCGGGACCAGGGAGAGGGCGGTCAGCACCACCGTAGTACGGACGAAGGCGCGCCGCGGGTGCCGGGCCTTGCGGGACAGCACGACGGCCAGGACCAGGCCGACCAGCGAGAACACGGCCGTCAGCGTCGCGAATCCGGCCACCGGGATCGGGGCGCCGCTCACCTCGAGGCTGATGCCCGCGGCGTGACCGGCGGCGGCGACGCCCATGGTGGCGACGCTCGCGACGGCGGTGGCGGCGAGGCCGGTCCCGATCAGGGCGCCGAGGCTCGACGCGGCGGCGCGGGTGGTGGTGGCGGTCGTGGTGGTCATCGTGGCCTCCGGTAGGTGTCGGCGCCCGGCTCCGTGCCGGTGTCTCACCAGGGCTACGAACCGGCCCGCCCCCGATCGACAGGCCCGCCCAACTTTTTCAAAAGAAATTCTCCGGGGCTAGTAGACCCAGCGCAGCGCGGCCGCCACCTCATCGTCGGAGGCGGTCCGGAAGCGTTCCGCCTCGGCCCGGCGCACGGCCAGCACCGCTCCGGTGAGCGTCTCGCCCAGCGCCTCACGCAGCGGCTTTGCCTGCTCCAGCGCCCGCGCGGCCTCGTCCAGCGTGGTCGGCAGCCGCCGGATGTCGCGTCCGGCCAGCTCGTCGGGGGAGAGGCCGGCCGGGTCGCCGGTCACCGGCGGCGGCAGCCGCAGCCCGCGCCGCACGCCGTCGAGCGCGGCGGCGACCAGCGCGCCGAACAGCAGGTACGGGTTCGCCGCCAGGTCGAAGCACTTCACCTCGAGGTTGGCCGCCGACTCCCGCTCGCCGACGTCGCCGGTGACCAGCCGCAGCGCGGCCTCCCGGGTCTCGTGGCCCCAGCAGGCGTACGCGCCGGCCCAGTGCGACGGGACCAGCCGCAGGTAGCTCGCGACCGACGGCGCGCCGATCGCCAGCAGGGCCGGCAGCAGCTCGAGGATGCCGGCCGCGGCGGCCTGCGCCTCGGCGGTCAGCCCGTGCGGCCCGGTGCCGCCGCTGAACAGGTTGCGGCCCTCGCGCGCCGCCGACAGGTGCACGTGTCCGCCGTTGCCCACCCGGCCGGCCAGCACCGCCGGGGAGAACGAGGCGCGCAGGCCGTGCCGGTGCGCCACCGCCCGGACGGTCTGGCGCACCAGGAGGCTGTCGTCGGCGGCGCCGATCGGGTCGCGGGCGGCGACGGAGAGCTCGAACTGCGCGGCGGCGTACTCGGGGTGCAGCTGCTCGACCTCGACGCCCTGGGCGTCCAGCGCGGCGAGCAGGTCCCGGCAGTAGTCACTCAGCTCGATCTGCCGGGTCGCGCCGTACGCGGGGCCGTCGCAGGCCGGCACGAACTCGTCGGTGCCCGCGCGGCCCAGCGCCCACTCCACCTCGATCGCCGCCTTGAACGTCAGCCCGGCCGCGGCGGCGCGCTCGGTCATGGCCCGGGCGAAGCCGCGCTGGCAGGCGGGCCACGGTTCGCCGTCCTGCGAGTAGCGGTCGACCGGCGCCCACGCCCAGCCGGGCTGGGCCGCCAGGACGGTCAGCCGGTCCAGGTCGGGCACGAGGCGCAGGTCACCGTCGGGCCCGCCGAGGTGCTCGCTGGCGGTGATCGAGTCGTCGGTGAGGAAGACGTCGAAGACCGGCGACATCCCGACGCCCCAGCGCGCCGCCCGCGCCAGCTTGGCGGTGGGCACTGTCTTGATCCGCGTGACGCCGGCCGTGTCGACGTACGGCAGCACGACGCCGAGCACCCCGGCATCGCGGAGCTTGGCGGCCGCCTCCTTGGCGTCGCCCGGCATTCGGTCCCCGAACATGTTCCGCTCCCTCAGCGTCCCAGGCCGTACACTCGCTCGGCGTTTCCCGCGCCGATCATCAATGCCACCCGCTCGGCGTCCGGCGCCGACCACGAGCCCGCGGCCACCCAGCCGCCCAGCACCTCGGTGAGCCCGCGCCGGAACAGCTCCGCGCCGAGCACGTGCAGCTCCGGCAGCCCGAAGGCGTCGGAGGAGTAGAGCACCTTGTGGAACGGGGCCAGCTCCAGCGACTCCGCGATCACCGCGGTGGCCCGCGCGCCGACGTGGTTGACCGCCAGCCCCACGTCGAGGTAGACGTGCGGGAAGACCTGGGCGAGGTAGCCGGCCTGCCGGTGGTACGGGTAGCAGTGCAGCAGCATGATCGCGGTGCCGCGGCCCTGCGCCGCCCGCAGGAACCCGGTCAGCAGCGCCGGATCGCTGCCGGCCAGGTCGAGATCGGAGTCGCCGAATCCGGTGTGGAGCTGCACCGGCAGCCCGCGCTCGACGCCGGCCCAGAGCAGGTGCCGCAGCAGCACCGGGTCGTCGAGCCGGGCGACGGCGGCACCCCGGCCGCGGCGCAGCCAGCGACCCGCCGCGGCGCGGACCTCCGCGCCGGACGGCGCCTCGGGCGCGATCGCCAGCCCGTGCCGGTAGGCGAGGACGGACTTCACCGCGTACGCGTCCACAGTGGCGACGGCCAGAGCGTCGGAGAACGCGGCGGCGAAACCCGCGGCGCTCACCCCGCCCGCGGCGACCCGCTCGGCGACCGCCTCCAGCCGGACCACCTCGCCCACGGCGGACCCGGCCGGCTCGGCCAGCTCGTCCGGGGTGAGCAGCTCGTCGGCCCGGTATCCGGTGTCGACCAGGAACGTGGCGACGTTCGCGGCGCCCAGCAGCCGGCGGTTGACCTCCGCGGGCCCGAGCCGGGCCCGTTCGGCCAGGTAGTCGTCGGCGGCCGCGTGCGGTGCCAGCCCGAGCAGCGGCGCGCACCAGCGCCGGACGGCGAAGCCGAGCTGGGAGTCGAGCGTGGTGCATCCGGGCGGCGCGGCCTGGCAGGCCTCGGTGGCCAGCAGCTCGAAGCCGGCCCGGTCCAGCGGCCCGCGCACGACGCTGTGGCAGTGGTGGTCCACCAGCCCTACGCCCTCGAGCATCGCCGCTCCGGTCATCGACGCCGCGCCGCCGCGACTGCGACCATTGTCCAGCGTCATTGCCGCTGGACCCGACGAATCCGGGCAATATCCCACAGGAGAGCAGATGAATTTCCCGAACGGTTTCCTCTGGGGCGTCGCCACCTCGGGGCACCAGACCGAGGGCGGCAACGACACCAGCGACACCTGGTTCGCCGAGCACGTCACGCCGACCGCGTTCCGGGAGCCGTCCGGGCCGGCCTGCGACGCCTTCCACCGGTGGCGCGAGGACGTCGAGCTGGTCGCCGGGATGGGGCTGAACGCGTACCGGTTCTCGGTGGAGTGGGCGCGCGTCGAGCCGGTGGAGGGCGAGTTCTCCGCGGCGGCGCTGGACCACTACGCCGCGATCGTCGAGGCGTGCCGGGAGCTGGGCCTCGCGCCCGTGGTGGCGTTCAACCACATGACCAACCCGCACTGGTTCGCGATGCGCGGCGGCTGGCTCGATCCCGGCTCGGCGGCGGCGTTCGCGCGGTACTGCGGCGTGCTGATGGACCGGATCGGCGACCGGATCGCGTACGCGATCACCCTCAACGAGCCGAACCTGCCGCGCCTGCTCTCCTGGGTCCCGGTGCCCGAGGCGGCCCGCGAGCTGGAGCGGGCCACCCTCGAGGCCGCGGCCAAGGCGGCGGGCGTCGACCGCTACCGGCTCGACAACATGGTGCTCGCCGAGGAGCTCGGCGCCATGGAGGACGGCCGGGCCGCCGCGCACGTCGCCGCGCGGGCCGTGATCAAGGCCCGCCGCCCGGACCTGCCGGTCGGCCTGACCGTCGCGGTGGTCGACGATCAGGCGGTCGGCGACGCCACGATCCGGGACACCAAGCGGTCCGAGGTGTACGGTCGCTGGCTGCGCCTGGCGCGCGACGACGACTTCGTCGGGGTGCAGAACTACGAGCGCGCCCGCTACGACGCCGACGGCCCGCTGCCGCCGCCGGCCGGCGCGACTCTGAACCAGATGGGCTCCGACATCTACCCGCCGGCGCTGGGCAACGCGGTCCGCTACGTGCACGGCGAGGCCGGCGTCCCGGTCTTCGTCACCGAGCACGGCGTCGCCACCGACGACGACGCGCACCGGGCGGCGTTCCTCGCGCCCGCCCTGTCCGGCCTGCGCGACGCGGTCGAGCAGGGCGTTCCGGTGCTCGGATACCTGCACTGGAGCCTGCTCGACAACTTCGAGTGGGTCTTCGCCTACGACGTGCGGCTGGGCCTGGTCGAGGTGGACCGGGAGACCTTCGCGCGTACGCCGAAGCCGAGCGCCGCCGAGTACGCCCGGATCGTACGGGCCGGCTATCTCAATTAATTGTCGTTGGTCGATGAAAAAGCGTTATATGGCGTCGTTCGACAGATCTGCGGGAAGTGAATCAGTGACGCTCTTGAATGTCCTGAAACATTCTGGCAATCTCCCGAATCAGGCGTCACCGCTGTCGCCGCACCCCTGTGACCCCAGCCCTTTCGGGGCTCGTCACCAAGGAGCGCCCCGACGGCAGGATTCGGTCATCGGCGCGGTCCTCGCCCTCACCGGAACAAGGAGGACACATGAAGCGCCGCTTTACCTTCGGGCGTCTCCGAACTGTCGCATCCCGGGATTCGGCGGCCACCCGCCGTGGTCGCCCGCGAGCGGTCGCGAGAGGCGTCCTCGCCTTGCTGGCGACGGCGGCCGGAATCGCCGCGCCGAGCCTGGCCGGCGTTGCCGGCGCGAGCGTCAACCCGGCCGCGGTCTCCGAGGTGGCCACCGGTTACGGACACACCTGCGCGGTCCGCGCCGACGGCACGTTGTGGTGCTGGGGCAGCAACTACCTCGGTGAGCTCGGCGACGGCACCACCACGGCCCGGACCTCCCCGGTGCGTGTCGGCACGGCCGCCACCTGGGCCGGTATCGACGCCGGCACCAGCTACACCTGTGCGGTCAGGACCGAGGGCACGTTGTGGTGCTGGGGCAACAACTTCCGGGGCCAGCTCGGCGACGGCACCACCACGGGCCGGACCTCCCCGGTACGCGTCGGCGACGCCACCGACTGGGCCAGTGTCAGTGCCGGCGACAGCCACACCTGTGCCACCCGGACCGACGGCACCCTGTGGTGCTGGGGCTTCAACCGCTTCGCGCAGTTGGGAATCGGTTCCGACGTCTACTACGCGACCGCTCCCGTGCGGGTCGGCACGGCCACCACCTGGGCGAGCGTCACGACGGGTTTCGCGCACACCTGCGCCGTCCGCGCCGAGGGCACCCTGTGGTGCTGGGGTGACAGCACGGACGGACAGCTCGGTCTCGGGGACCTGAGCTACCGGGCCGTTCCCGCGCAGGTCGGTACCGCGACCACGTGGACCGGCGTGACGGCCGGCTACGCCTTCACCTGCGCGGTACGCGCCGAGGGGACACTGTGGTGCTGGGGTGAGAACGGGTACGGACAACTGGGAGTCAGCGGAACCCACCGGACCACGCCGGTCCAGGTCGGTGCCGGCACCACCTGGACCGGGGTGAGGGCGAGTTTCGACACGGCATGCGGGGTCCGCACCGACGGCAGCCTGTGGTGCTGGGGCAACAACTCGACGGGGCAGCTCGGCGACGGGACCACGACCCACCGGTTCACGCCCGTCCGGATCGGCACGGCCACCACCTGGACGAGTGACTTCGCGGCCGGTTACCACATCTGCGGCTTCCGTACCGATGGCAGTCTCTGGTGCTGGGGCAACAACGCCAACGGACAGCTGGGCGACAACACCACCATTCAGCGCCCGGCTCCGGGTCAGGTGACCCTTCCCGCCTGACCCACTCATCGTGAATCGGCACGGGTGCATCACGGCCCCGGCCACCCTCAGCCGGGCGGGCGGCCGGCCTCGGCGCTGAGCAGGTGTGCGATCTCGCGGGCGGCGGCCTCGACCTGCTCGTCGGTGGCGTCGAGCCCCTGCGCGGCGAACATGGTCAGGTTGATGCTGAGCAGCGCGACCCGGGTGCGCAGGGCCTCATGCACCGTGGCGTCCGGGTCGGTGATGGCCTCGAACAGGGTGTTCAGCCGCTCGTGCACGTTCTCCTTGCCGGGGTGCAGGTCCCGGACGACGTGCTGGTTGGCGAGGGCGAACTGCATGGCCTGCCGGCCGTGCTCGACGCTCAGGCGCAGCATCCGGTCGATGACCTCGGTGCGCAGCCGAGGGCCGGGTGTCTGTGCCGAGGCCCACGCGATCAACTCGTCCAGGGCGGCCAGGTGGTCGCCGAACAGTGAGCGGACGATGTCTTCCTTGCTGCGGAAGTGGTAATAGAGTGCGGCCTTGGTCACACCGAGGCGCTCGGCTATCTCCCGCAGCGAGGTGGCCTCGTAGCCCTGCTCGGTGAACAACTCCATGGCCACCTGCCGGATCTCGGCCTTGGTGTCGCCTTGCCGTCCTGCCACGCCGGTCATCTCCCCGCGCCTCGTCGTTCTGCTCAGCCTAGCGACCTACTTGCCGACGGGTAAGGTGGTTACTTACCGGTCGACAAGTAGAAGCGAAGGCATCCTGTGACGACGACTGATGTAGCGGACACCACCGAGGTGGCACCACCCAGGTTCACCCACCGCGAGATCCTAGTGACGATGAGTGGCCTGGTCATCGCGATGTTGCTGGCCATGCTCGACAACATGATCGTGGCGCCCGCCCTGCCGACGATCGTGGGTGACCTGGGCGGCCTCAACCACCTGGCCTGGGTGACCACCGGCTACATCCTCGCCTCGACCGTGGCCACCCCGATCTGGGGCAAGCTCGGCGACCTGCTCGGGCGCCGCATCACCTTCATCTCGTCGATCGCGGTCTTCCTGATCGGCTCCGTGCTGTGCGGTCTGTCACAGGACATGGGCCAGCTGATCGGCTTCCGCGCCCTGCAGGGCCTCGGCGCCGGCGGCCTCATGGTCGGCGTCATGGCGGTGCTGGCCGAGATCGTGCCGCCCCGCGACCGGGGCAAATACCAGGGCGTGATGATGACCGTGATGCCGGTCGCCATGATCGGTGGCCCGCTCGTCGGCGGCTTCATCACCGACAACCTCAGCTGGCGCTGGGCCTTCTACGTCAACCTGCCGCTCGGCGTCGTCGCCCTCGCGGTGTGCTGGTTCACCCTGGCCAAGCTGCCCCGCGGCGCCGGCAAGGTCCGCATCGACTGGACCGGCTCGGCCCTGCTCACCACCTGGATCACCGCCCTGGTCCTGATCACCAGCTGGGGTGGCACCGAGTACGACTGGGCCTCCCCGCAGATCATCGGCCTCGCCGTGGTGACCGTGCTGGCCTTCGTGGCGTTCGTGATCGTCGAGCGCCGTGCAGCCGAGCCGATCATGCCGCTCTCGGTCTTCCGCAACCGCAACTTCACCCTCGCCGGCGCGCTCAGCTTCATCGTCGGCTTCGCGATGTTCGGTGGAATGACCTTCCTGCCGCAGTTCCAGCAGTTCGTGCAGGGCGCGTCGGCCACCAACAGCGGGCTGCTGCTGATGCCGATGATGATCTCCATGATGGTGACCTCGCTCGCCGGCGGCGCCCTGATCAGCAAGACCGGCCACTACCGGGCCCTGCCGATCGTCGGCACCGTCCTGATGGCGGCCGGGCTGGCGCTGTTCGCCACCATGGGCACCGACACCTCGAAGACGCTCACGTCCCTCTACATGGTCGTGCTCGGCCTGGGCATGGGCTGCCTCATGCAGACCACCATGCTGATCGCCCAGAACAGCGCGCCGCTGCGCGACGTCGGCGCCGCCACCGGCGCGGCGACCTTCCTGCGCAACATGGGCGGCTCGCTCGGCGTCTCCATCCTCGGCTCGGTGTACGCGAACACCCTCACCGACTCCATCACCGCGGACGGCGGCTCCGGCGCCGCCTCGGGCTCGGCGGCGCGGATGACGCCCGAACTGCTCCGCGGCCTGCCCGACGCCGCCCGGCACCTGTTCCAGCAGGCCGTCACCGACGGCGTCGGCGCCGTCTTCACCTGGGCCGCCGTCATCGCCGCGACGGGCCTGCTGATCGCCCTGGCCATCCGCCACGTGCCGCTGCGCGGCTTCGCCGACGCCAAGGAGCAGCCCGCGGCCGCCGAGGAGGAGCTCGCCGCCGTCTGACGACGAATTTCCCGCGAACCCGGGGCCGGTCCACAAGGACCGGCCCCGGTTCGTGCTCTGGGGCCCACTCGGGTAATCCCGCGTGCCCCTTAGTCCCCGTGGAGTGGCGGCGTGATCCGAAACACAGCCGTTGCTCTAGGTTCTGCAGTGGTGACGGTTGAACACCTCGAGACCCTGGCGGACAAGCTGGAGTTCCTCTTCGACCGGGTACGCCCGGAGGCGGACCGCAGGTACACCACCAAGGAGATCGCCAACAAGATCAATGACCGGGCCCGGCGGGACGGCACCGGGGTCACGATCAGCGCCGCGTACGTCGGCGAGATGCGCCGTGGCATCACCACCGATCCGCGCACCTCGCACGTCAAGGCGCTGGCGCAGGCGTTCGGGGTCGACCCGGCCTTCTTCGTGGACAGTAAGATCACCAGTCGCGTCCAGGAACAGATCGATCTGCTCACCGAACTCCAGCAGATGAAGCTCCAGCAGGTGGCGCTGCGCCGGGTGCTGCGCCAGCAGGGCCTCTCGGCCGACAGCACCCGCCTCATCGAGCAGGTCGTCGACCGCTGCCGGAAGCTGGAAGGACTGGACGAGGACGGCCAGGACTGACGGAGCTGGGGGTGGCAGGGTGAGCGAGGCCCGACGGCACATCGAGGCGCTGGCGGCGGCGCTGCCGGACGCACAGCGCAGCGCGCACGCCTATGCGCGCAGCATCGACCTGTTCTCCGGCGCCGACGACCTGGCGGCGGCGCACCCGGCCGGCCGGGCGTACGTCGCGGCGACCAGGATGGCCCTGCTGCAGAGCGAGGTCAGCGAGGCGCTGCAGGAGATCCGCAGCCGGTCGCTGGATCTCGATCCGGCCGCGCGGCGACCGGACGACGCGCTGAGCCTGGAGCTGGCCGACATCCTGATCCGGACCCTGGAGCTGTCCGAGTACCTGGGTGTCGACCTGGGCGCCGCGCTGGTGGCCAAGACCACCGAGACGCTGGGCGGCTACCGGCACGGCGGGGTCCGCTTCTAGCCCAGTTTCACCGGCAGGGCGACCAGCCCGCGGGTGCGGTACGACGGCCGCCAGCGGACCTCGTCGGCCGGCACGGCCAGCCGCAGCCCGGGGAAGCGGCGCCCCACCGTGCCGATGGCCACCTCCAGCTCGATGCGGGCCAGCGGGGCCGCCAGGCAGTAGTGGACGCCGTGGCCGAACGTGAGGTGCGCGCCCGGGCGGCCCGGCCGCACCTCGCCGGGCGCGGGGAACGCGCCGGGGTCGCGGTTGGCCGCGCCGACGATCAGGAGCACGGTCTCGCCCCGGGGCACCACCACGCCGGCGACCTCGATGTCCTCGGTCGCGAAGCGCCGCAGCGCCACGGGAGCCGGCGCCTCGTGCCGCAGCAGCTCCTCGATGGTCGACTCCAGCCCGGCCGGGTCGGCCGGGAACGCCGACGTGCGCAGCAGCGTGAACAGCGAGGTGCCGATGGCGTGCACGGTGTTCTCGTAGCCGGCGAACAGCAGCAGGAACGCCAGGGACGTCAGCTCGTCCTCGGTGAGGCGGTCACCGTCGTCCCGTGCGGCGATCAACGCGGAGAGCAGGTCGTCGGCCGGCTCGGCGCGCTTGGCCGCGAGCAGCTTCTCGAGGTACGCGTGGATGGCGCCGACGGCCCGCGCCGCCTCGCGCCGGTCCTGCCGCGGCGGGCTGACCATCGCGTCCGTCCAGGACCGGAACTGTTCGCGGTCCGGTACCGGCACGCCCAGCAGGTCGGAGATGACCGCGACGGGCAGCGGGCCGGCGTAGTCGCGGACGAGATCGGCCTCGCCCCGCCCGGCGACCGCGTCCAGCAGGGCGTCGGCGGTCTCCTGGATGCGCGGGCGCAGGTTCTCCACCCGGCGTGGGGTGAACGCCTGCGACACCAGCCGGCGGATCCGGGTGTGGTCGGGCGGATCCATGTTCAGCAGGTTGGCGTCCAGCGCCGGCGGCAGCGAGAAGCCCCGCCAGCTGCCGTCGCCGTTGCTCTTGTCCACCGACAGCCGGGGGTCGGCGAGCAGCGCGCGGACCTCCGCGTAGCGGGTCACCAGCCAGGCCGGCGCCCCGTCGGGCAGCTCCGCGCGGCAGACCGGCGACGCGTCCCGGAGCCGGTCGTAAAACGGATAGGGGTCGTCGAGGAACTCCTCGGTGGTCGGCAGTGACACCGTGGCCATCGCGGGAAACCCTCCGTCCGACTCCCGATCACGAGGAAGGCCGGGCATCCACGGGGGAAGATGCCCGGCCTTCGATCCAGATGCAATCACACCCGGCGCCGGTTCGCCACCCGAGGGGTCCGGATCGGATAGATATTGCGTTTCCGTGCGCGCCGGGCGTCCGGGCAGCATGGTGCCCGTGAATATTCGGGGACCCGCGCGATTTCTCTGGTGGCTTGTCACGATCCTGAAAGGACGGGTCCTGCTCGGCGCGACGTTCGGCACGCTCTGGTTCACCACCCTGGCCCTGATGCCCTACCTGCTGTCACAGGCCATCGACCGCGGCCTGCGCCCGGGGCGGCCGGCGGCGCTGCTCGCCTGGTCGGCCGTGGTGCTGCTGGTCGGCCTGACCAGCGCGGGGCTGGGCATCATGCGGCACCGCTCGATGACCCGGCTGCGGCTGGGCGCCGCGCTGCAGACCGCCGACCTGGTGATGACGCACGCCACCCGGCTCGGCGCCGCCCTGCCCCGCCGGGTCACCTCCGGCGAGGTGGTCACCATCGGCATCGCCGACGTGTGGACCATCGGAAGGGCGATGAACGTCGCCGGCGTCGGGGTGTCCAGCGTGCTCGCGTACGCGGTGATCGCCGTTCTGCTGTTCCGCACCTCGCCGCTGCTGGCCGTGGTGGTGCTGGCCGGCGTTCCGGTCCTCGCGCTGGTGGTCGGCCCGCTGCTGGCCCGCGTGCAGGCCGTCGGCGCCCGGTACCGCCGGCGCCAGGGCGCCCTGGCCGCCGAGCTCGTCGACGTGGTCACCGGCCTGCGCATCCTCAACGGCCTCGGCGGCAAGGACGGCCACCTGGCGCGGTACCGGGCCAGCTCCACCGAGCTGCGCGACCTCGGCTACCGGGTGGGCCGGGTGAGCAGCTGGGTCGGCGCGCTGGGCCGGGGCCTGCCCGGCGTCTTCCTCGCGGTGGTGATCTGGCTGGCGGCACGGGAGGCGGCGGCCGGCGAACTCACGCCCGGCGAGCTGGTCGCCGTGTACGGCTACACGGCCGTGCTGGTCGTCCCGGTCGACGTCATGATCTTCTGTGGCTTCGACATCACCCGCGGCCTGGTCGCCGCCCGGCACGTGATCGCCTTCCTCGGCCTGCCACTCGACGAGACCGCGGGCGCGCCGGCGCCGGCCGGACCCGCCGTCCTGCACGATCCGGCGTCCGGGGTGTCGGCCGAGCCGGGCCGGCTGACCGCGCTCGCCGGCGCCCGGCCCGCGGACGCGGCCGCGGTGCTCGAACGGCTCGGCCGGTACGGCCCGACGGACGCGACCTGGGGCGGCATCCGGCTCGACAGCATCGCCCGCGACGAGGTGCGCGCGCGGATCCTGGTCGCCGAGCACGAGGCCGACCTGTTCGCCGACCCGCTGCGCGAGGTGGTCGCCGGCCGCGACACCCCGCAGGACGAGCGGTACCGCGAGGCGATCGGTTCCGCGGTGGCGCACGACGTCGGCGAGCCGGACCACCCCGTCGAGTGGGGCGGGCGGAACCTCTCCGGCGGGCAGCGCCAGCGGGTCCGGCTGGCCCGGGCGCTCTACCAGCGGCCGGAGATGCTGCTGGCCGCCGAGCCGACCTCGGCGGTGGACGCGCACACCGAGGCGGCGATCGCTGGACGGCTCATGGCGGCCCGGCACGGCCGCGGCACGGTGCTGGCCACCACCTCGCCGGCGCTGCTCGACCGCGCCGACGTCGTGCACTACCTGGTCGACGGGCGGGTCGCGGCCACCGGATCACACCGGGAGCTGCTCGGCACGGTACCGGGCTACGCGGGCCTGGTCGCCCGCGTGTTCGGCGAGGACGAGGACCGGTGAGCGCCGCGCTGCCGATCGCGGATCAGCGACTGGTCGCCCGCGCCGCCCGGCGGCTGCTGGCCGCCGACCGCGGCACCGTCACGCTGATGCTGCTGCTCAACGCCCTGGCCGCGATCGCCGCCCTGGGCGGCCCGTGGCTGCTCGGCCGGATCATCGACGCCGTCACGGACGGGCGCGGCGCCGGCCAGGTGGACCGGCTCGCGGTCGCCGTGCTGGCCTGCGCCGTCGCGCAGACCCTGTTCACCCGGTACGCCCTGATGGTCGGCTTCCGCTTCGGCGAACGCACCGCCGCCCGGGTCCGCGAGGGCTTCCTGCGCGAGTCGCTGTCCCTGCCCGCCGCGGTGGTCGAGCGGGTGCCGACCGGCGACCTGACCGCCCGCGGCACGACCGATGTGGACGCCATCGCGACGACCCTGCGCGACGTGCTGCCGGACCTGCTCATCGCCGCCGTGCAGGTGCTGCTGATCGTGTGCGCGGTGGTGGTGCTGAGCCCTCCGCTCGGCGTGGCGGGCCTACTCGGGTTCACCGGCATCTGGTTCATCACCCGGTGGTACCTGCGCCGGGCCCGGGACGCGTACCTGCGCGAGGGCGCGGCCAACTCGGTGATGGCCGACGAGCTGGCGGCGACGACGGCGGGCGCCCGCACGATCGAGGCCTTCGACCTGCGCGCGCGCCGGCTGGCCAAGGGGCACGCGGCGATCGCGGAGACCCGGCGCACCCGGCTGGCCACGCTCGCCCTGCGCTCGGTCTTCTTCCCGGCGGTGGAGGCCTCGTACGTGCTGCCCGTCGTGCTGGTGCTCCTGATCGGCGGCCTGCTCCACTTCAACGGGTACGTCACGCTCGGCACGGTCGCCGCGGCCGTGCTGTACCTGCGGCAGCTGCTCGGGCCGCTCGACACCATCATGCTCTGGATCGAGCAGCTGCAGAGCAGCGGCGCCTCGTTCGCCCGCGTCGAGGGGCTGGCCTCCATACCGGCGGACCGGGCCGCCGCGACGTCCCCGCCCGACGGCGACCGGATCGAGGTGCGCGGCGTGCGGTACGCGTACGAGTCCGGGCAGGACGTCCTGCACGACGTCCAGCTGACCGTGCGGCCCGGCGAGCGGCTCGCCGTCGTCGGGCTCTCCGGCGCCGGCAAGTCGACCCTCGCCCGGCTGATCGCCGGGGTCGACCGGCCGGACCGCGGATCGGTGACCGTCGGCGGCGTGCCCATCGCCGACCTGCCCCCGCACGAGCTGCGCCGGCAGGTGGTGCTGGTGACGCAGGAACACCACGTCTTCCGCGAGTCGCTGCGGGAGAACCTGATGGTGGCGGCGCCGGACGACGTGCTGCGCCGGGCGCTGAAGACCGTCGGCGCCGACTGGGCCGACGACCTCGACGCGGACCTCGGCGAGAACCCGCTGGACGGCGGCCAGGCGCAGCAGCTCGCCCTGGCGCGGGTGATGCTCGCCGACCCGCACACCGTCATCCTGGACGAGGCCACCGCGCTGCTGGATCCCACGGCCGCCCGCAGCGCGGAACGCGCACTCGCCGCGGTGCTGCACGACCGCACGGTCATCGCGATCGCGCACCGGCTGCAGACCTCGCACGACGCCGACCGGGTCGCGGTCATGGACGGCGGCCGGATCATCGAGCTGGGCAGCCACGACGAGCTGCTCCGCGCGGACGGCCCCTACGCGGCCCTGTGGCGCACCTGGCACGGCGCCGAATAACGTCGTACCCCGCCGATAGCGTGCCCCCACAGCGTTTGAACTCCTGGGAGGTCCGATGTATCGGCAGGGCGACGTGCTGTTCATCCCGGTGGAGCCGGCCGCGGTGCCCGCCTGCGGCCCGGTTCCCCGCGACCGGCGCGGCCGGATGGTCGTGGCGCGCGGCGAGGCGACCGGCCACGCACACGTGGTCGGCGGCCCCGGGCTGCGGCTGCTCGCCGACCTCGACGACCCGGAGCGGATGTTCGTCGAGGTGCCGGCGCACGGCCGGATCACGCATGAGGAGCACGGCCCGATCTCGCTGCCCGCCGGCCACTACCGGGTGGTCCGACAACGGGAATACATCCCGGGCGCGTTCCGGCCGGTCGCGGACTGAGGGGGCGGCGATGAGGCTGACACCCGCCGACGAGGCGATCGCGGCGGCCATCGAGGAGCAGTGGCTGGCCGCCGCCGCACAGACGGGCCCGGCCGCGCGCGCGGCGGCCGAGGCGGGGGTGCGCGAGGCCTACCGCCGGTCCGGCGCCCCCGAGCCCGACCGGATCTACTGGTTCGGCTCCCCGCGCGCCGGCGCGGCGGCCGTCGCGCTGCTCGCCGGCGCGCCGCCCAGCGCCGGCCCGGCCTGGTTCACCGCGGTCCACGCCGGACTGCTCGACCAGGGCTGGACACCGGGGGAGACCGCCGGGGCGTCGCTGCGCCGCCGGGTGCGGACCGAGCCGTGGGCGGCGTCGCGCAAGGCGGCCGTCGCGGCGCTCGGCCCCGACGGCTGGGCGCAGCTCAGCGCCGCGGCCGGGCGCCGCTCCTGGGGCCTGATGATGGACCTGGTGGCGGGCCGGCTGCGGCTGCGCCTGGGCGAGGACCTGGCCGCCGACTTCCCGGGCGACGCCGGCCGGGCGGTGCGGACGCCGGTGCTCGACGCGATCTACGGCCAGCACGACGGCGCCTGGCTGAGCACCTTCGAGGCGGCCGACCGGCTGTGCCCCGACGCACACCTGATGACGGGGCTGACCGGCCTCGCCCAGGTGGCCCGGCACTGCGGCTGGTGGTGGGCCAACGAGCGGGTCGCGGTGCTGACCGAGCGGCCGGCGACGCTGGCCCGGGACAACGTCGGCCGGCTGCACCGCGGCGAGGGCGCCGCCATGGAGTTCCCCGACGGCTACGGGCTGTGGGCCTGGCGCGGCATGCCGATCCCGGCGGACCTGGCGGCCGAGCTGCCGACATTGGACGTGGACCGCATCCGGCGCGAGGAGAACGCGGAGATCCGGCGGGTGATGCTCGAGCACTTCGGCTACGAGCGCTACCTGCGTGAGTCCGGCGCCCGCAGGTCCGGCTCCGACGAGACCGGCACCCTCTGGTACCTCGACCTGCCCGGCGACGAGCCCCTGGTCATGGTCGAGGTGGTCAACTCGACGCCGGAGCCGGACGGCACCAGCCGCGTCTACTGGCTGCGCGTGCCGCCCCGGACCCGGACCGCCCGCGAGGGCGTCGCCTGGACGTTCGGCCTGACCCCGGAGGAGTACCGCCCGCTGCTACAGACCTGACCACGCCACCCCGCGAACGGCCTCGCCCGGGACGCATCGCGCGGGTCCGCCTGCCACCTCGCGGCCGGTCGTGCTCGGTGGGTTGTGCGGGCCGCCTTGAGGTAGGCGAGGTGTACGTCGTAGCGGTCGCCCGCACGCCACGCCGGAGGTCACGTCTCAGGCTGCTGTGCCGTCCACCTCGCCCCAACCTGGCCGCGTGAGCGGATTGCGGCTGCTCGCCGCGACTGGGTGGACGTGACCCCGCCCGGGCGGTCAGCCGCCTGCGCACCGCCCACTCCTGTTCCACGCGCGCGCCTGCCCTGTCCGGTCGCCGGTCGTGAGGTTCTCCGGGTGCCGGAGCGCGTCCGGGTCGCCGACCGCCGGCCAGCCGGTCCTGTTCGGACGCGTCGGGCAGGTCCGCGCGGTCCCGCATGCGCGTCCGCCTTTCGGGGATGGTTCTGTGTCTTGGTGACCGTCCCCGGTCGTGGTCGTCGATCGATAGCGTTGGCGGGTGGGACGTGGGTCGGTGATCACATTGACCGCGGTGGCGTCCGCCCTGCTGTCGGTGCTGCTCGCGGTCGCGGTCAACGTCGCGACCGGTGGCACCCTGCCGGGGTCGCTGAACGCGGTGTCCTGGCTGGCCTGGCCGGCGGTCGGGGTGCTCGCCGTGATCACGATCGGGCTGGCGGTGTGGCAGCAGCGCCTCGCCGAGCCGGAAGGGCGCCGGGCGGACGGGACGCCCCAGCCGGGACCGCCCGCCGAACTGCCCGCCGCGCCGGCCGTCCTCGCCGGGCGGGCCGACGACACGGCCGCCGTCGACCGTCTGCTCGCGGCCGGCGACCGGGTGCTCGTCCTGGTCGGCCCGCCGGGCGTGGGGAAGTCCGCGCTCGCGCTCCGGATCGCGTACGGCCGGCTGGGCGACTACCCCGACGGGCAGCTCTTCGCGGCGCTGCGCGGGGCCGGCTCCGACCCGGTGCCGGTCGAGGCGGTGCTGACCAGGTTCCTCGGCGCCCTCGGCGTGCCCGAGGACGAGCGGCGCGGCGGCGTCGACGACCTCGCGGCCCGGCTGCGGTCCACGCTGGCCGGGCGAAGGGTCCTGATGCTGCTCGACGACGCGCGCGACGCCGGGCAGGTGGCGCCGCTGCTGCCCGCGGATCCGGCCTGCCTGGTCCTGGTCACCAGCCGCTGGATGCTCGCCGACCTGCCCGACGCCGGGCGGCACCAGCTCGGCGGCCTCGCCCCGGACGACGGCCGGGCGCTGCTCGCCGGCGCGATCGGCGAGGACCGGGCCGCGGCCGATCCGGGCGGGACCGCGGCCGTCGTCGAGTCGTGCGGCCGGCTGCCGCTCGCGATCCGCATCGCGGGCGCCCGGCTGCGTGCCCGCCCGGCGTGGACCCCGGCCGGACTCGCCGCGCGGCTGGCCGACGAGCGCCGCCGCCTCGACGAGCTTCAGGTCGGTGACCTGGCGGTCCGGTCGAGCTTCCAGGCGTCCCACCTCGAGCTGTCCCCTGTGGACGCGCACATCTTCCGGCGCGCCGGGTCGCACCCCGGCCAGGTGTTCGGCGTCGGCGCCGCGGCCGCCCTCGCCGACCTCGACGAGCACGTCGTCGCCGCCGGCCTGGAACGGCTGGTCGACGCCCATCTGGTCGAGTCGCCCCTGCCGGACCGGTACCGGCTGCACGATCTGCTGCGCCTGTTCGCCGGTGAGCGGCTCGCCGCGGAGGAGTCACCGGAGGATCGGAACGCGTGCCTGGCCCGGCTGCTCGACTGGCTCACCAGCACCGCGCGTGCCGGCCGGTGGCTGGCGCAGGAACGCGAGAACGCGCTGGCGGCGGTGCGGCGCGGGCTGGCCGAGGGCGCGTACGAACGCACCTGGGCGCTCGTCGGCGCCCTGCACGCGCTGCCGATCGACAACCCGGAGCGTCTGACGCTGTGGCGCGCCGGCGTGGACGCCGCGGCCGCGCTCGGCGACGACCGGCGCCGGGTACACGCGCTCTGCCTGGTCTCCAGCTGCCACCTCAACGCGGGTGACGTGACACGCATGCTGACGACCGCCGAGGAGGCGGTCGCCCTCGCCGAGCGACTCGGCGACCGCGCCGCGCTGGCCGAGGCGCTGCACGCATACGGCGAGGCGTACCGCGACCAGTACCACTTCGCGGCCGCCGAGTTCGGCCTGTCCCGCGCGCTGGAACTCTTCGTCGAGCTCGGCGACGACCACCACGAGCTCGAGCTGCGCATCGCGCTCGCCACGCTCTACAACGCGTTCCGCCGGCCGGACCTGGCCATGCCGATGGCGCAGCTCGCCGTGGCGCTGCTGCCCGCCCGCGAGGGTTACAGCCACGGCTGGGCGCTGCTGCAACTGAGCATCGCGCACAAGCTCGCCGGTCACCCCGACGAGGCGGAGCGGCTCAACACCCGGGTCATCGCCGTCGCCCGCCGCATCGACGACGAGTACGTCCTCGCGTACGCGCTGCGGGAACGCGGCTGGCGGGCACACGAGGAGGGCCACGCCGACCGGGCGGTCGACGACATGCGCCAGATGCTCGCGGTGTGCCGCCGCATCCACCACGGCAGCGGAGTCGGCAGCGCCTACGAGGCGATCGGAGCGATCGCCGCCTCGGACGGCCGCTACGACGAGGCCGTCGCGGCCTTCGACTCGGCCATCGCCCAGTTCGACCGCCTCCACGACCGCGTGCGCGCGGGCCAGAGCCGGCTGCACCGGGCCGACGCGCTCGCCGGAGCCGGCCGCGTCGCCGAGGCCCGCGCGGAGTGGGCGACCGCCGAGGAACTCATCGGCACCCTCAGCCTGCCCGACGCCCCGGGCCTGCGCGAGCGCCTCGGCGAGCGGCTCGGCGACCAACCACGGCAACAGCCCACCGCGGAATACTGACCACCCGATCACGGGAAGGCGCGAGCGGCGGGATCGGTTGCGGGACGACGGCCGAGAAGGTGGGATCCGGCTGGTCGTTGCCGCGGTCGATCAAGGCGAAGGTCCTTGGATCGCCTACAGGCTGGATTCTGTTGGCGCCTCCATCCGCCGTGCAGGCGCTTGTAGTCCAACGCAGGAGGCCTGGAGTGACCCTCCGAACGTGACACCTAGTCGCGGCTTCGTGGTCTGCCTCCTTGGATGGCGGGTTCCACCCTGGTGGACAGTGAGCGATCCTTCGAGTCGGCCGACCGGATGCGCGGCGTTGAGATGATCACTTGATGGAACGAGTCGGCAGTCGCGTGGTGTATTCCAATCCCTGGATGACCGTCAGGGAGGACGAGGTCAGGCGTCCGGACGGTAGTCCCGGCATCTTCGGGGTAGTCGAGAAGCCGGATTTCGCGTTGGTCCTGCCGCGCAGCCGCGAGGGGTTCTGGATGGTGGAGCAGTTCCGCTATCCGGTGGGGCGGCGGGCATGGGAGTTCCCGCAGGGCAGTTGGGGCCGGAACGCCGTCGGCGATCAGACGGCCCTCGCGCGCCGGGAACTGGCCGAGGAGACCGGCCTGCGCGCCGGGTCGATGACGCACCTGGGGCACCTGTTCGAGGCCTACGGCTTCTCGACGCAGGGTTTCGACGTCTACCTCGCCACGGACCTCGAGGAGGGCGCACCCGAGCGGGAGGAGAGCGAGCAGGACATGATTCATCGCGCGTTCAGCGATGCGGAGATCTCCGAGATGATTCGCTCCGGGCAGATCGTGGACGCGCCATCGCTGGCCGCCCTGACTCTCTATCGCCTCGGTGCCGCGACGGCCGTGGTAGAACCGGTGCAATGCGTTCGCGGAAGTACCGGATCGTCACGACGGCCGAGCGGATCAACAACCGCCTGACCCGCTTCGCCCTGCGCAAGGGCATCGCACCCCGCGCGTTCGCCCTGCTCGAGACGACCGGCCGGCGCACCGGACTCCCGCGGCACACACCCGTCGGCAACGGCTGCGTCGGCGACACGTTCTGGCTGGTCGCCGCGCACGGCACCCAGTCGGACTACGTGCGCAACCTGCAGGTCCAGCCGGCGGTCCGGGTGAAGATCGGAAACCGGTGGCGCGCCGGAACGGCCGTGGTGCTCCCCGACGACGACGCGCTCGCCCGCTCGCGGACCCTGCCACACCAGTGGGACGCCGCACTGGGCAGGCTGATGGCGTCGAGCCCTCTGACCATCCGCATCGACCTCGAACCGACCGACTGAGCCGACGATTCCGGGTCGCGGGTCGCGGGTCGCCGATCAGCCGTGCCGAGGCGCGTCGCGTTGGTCTGGGCTTCCGGAATGGGTCGAGTCGCAGTCGGCGGGCACGCCCGACGACTGGGCATCAACCGGGACCGATCGTGAGGTCGGTGTGCCGGTGGTGGCGTGCGGTGTGGGCTCCTCGGGGCGGGTGGGGGTCGGGGGCCAGGCTGCGGGGATGCGTTCGAGGAGGCCGTCCGCGTACACGTCGCGGAGGCGTAGGGGCTTGAGGTGCACGTAGCCGATGTGGCAGTCGCAGAGCGAGTTGGTGCAGGGGCGCGGCCGCAGGCCGGCGCGCCACGTCCCGTCGTAGAGGTTGCCGATCGGCGCCGGGATGAAGTGGCAGCGGCGTACCGTGCCGTCGCCCAGTACCGAGATGGCCGTCTCGCCGGCGTGGCAGGGCGCGCCGAGGGACGCGTGCGGGCGGACGCTGTCGCCGAACCGCGGATCGAGGGCGGTCCACCGGTGTTCCTCCTCGGCGGTGTATGTGTGGCCCTCGGCGGCGTTGACCCACAGGTAGACCGTGGGCGGCAGCGCGGCCCGCAGGGCGACGGCCTCGTCGTGGTGTTCGGGCAGGCCGACGACGCCGACCGAGTAGCGGACGCCGAGGGTGTCGAGTTCCCGGCAGCGGCTCAGGAAGCGGTCCCTGCTCACCTGGCCGGGATGGTAGGTGGTCCACAGTGCCGCGACCTCCGGGTTCGCCGCGGCGAGCCAGCCGGTGCGGGTGGCCAGGTTGGTCTGGATCGCGACGCGGGCCACGTGCGGCAGGTGGGACAGGCGCACGATGGCGTCGCGGTACCAGGAGCGGGTCAGGCCCTCGCCCCACGGGGTGAACAGCACCGACAGCCGCCGGTCGGTGGTCGCCTCCACCCAGCCGGTGAACCGCAGCAGGTCGGCGCGGTCGGCGCGGAGCAGGTCCGGCGGGTCGACCCGCTTGGCGAACGGGCAGTACGGGCAGTCGTAGTTGCAGCTGGCCAGGGGGCCGCGGTAGAGGACGTAGAGGTCGTTCATCGCGGGACGTAGGCCATCATCGCGTCGCGGACCGGGCCGGAGACCAGCCACGGGCCGACGGCGTCGGAGTGTGCCAGCCCTTCCGGGGTCAGGGTGGTCCGCGCCGGGTCCAGCCAGCCGCGGTCGACCAGCTCGCCGAGCTGCGGGAAGTCGGCGTCGTGTGCGGTGCCGAACCGGGCCCGGTATGCGCCCGGGTCGACACCCTCGGCGCGCAGCAGCGACTTGAGCAGCCAGCGGCGCCGCTGCTCGACCGCGTCGAGGCGGAAGCCGATCTCGGCGTAGCGGAAGTCGTCGGCGGGGCGGCTCAGGTAGTCGTCGAGGACCGCGCGGACCTCGGAGACGGCGACCGCGTAGTCGAACGAGTAGTGCAGGTCCGTGGTGTAGGAGCGGGCGCCGCAGCCCAGGCCGACCATGCCGTCGTCCTGGCAGCAGTAGTCCGGCCCGGGCGGCACGGGTGCGTCGGCGCGGCGGAACTGCCGCATCGAGTGCCGCACGTAGCCGGCGCCGGTGAGCACGTCGACGGCCTGCCGGTAGAGCTGTTGGCGCTGCCGGTCCCAGTCGGCGCGGGCGTGCGCGCGCCGGCCCAGGCCGGTCAGCGGCCGCACGTAGAGCGGGTAGAGGTACAGCTCCTCGGGGCGCCAGCGCAGCGCCTCGTCGAGGGAGTGCTGCCAGGTCTGCGCGGTCTGCCCGTCGATGCCGTAGATGAGGTCGACGTTGAGCACCGGGATCCGGGCGTCGCGGATTTCTGCGAGCGCGGCGTGCACCTCGGGCAGGCGCTGCGGGCGGCCAGCGGCCCGCGCCTCGGCGTCCAGGAAGCTCTGCACGCCGATGCTGACCCGGGTGGTGCCGTGCGCGGCGAGCACGGCGAGGCGGTCGGGGGTGGCGGTCGCCGGGGAGGTCTCCACCGACAGCGGGACCGCGGCGGCGCCGAACGCGTCGCCGACGATCGCGAACAGCTCCTCCAGCTCGGGCGCCGTCAGGTAGGTCGGGGTGCCGCCGCCGATCGCGAGCTGGGCGAACGAGGCGCCGGGCGAGAGGCTGTCCCGGACCGCGGCGGCCTGCCGGCGCAGCTGCGCCAGGTACGCGGTGACCTGCTCGGCCGGCGGGTTGGCCCGGGTGAACAGGTTGCAGAAGCCGCACCGCATCTCGCAGAACGGCAGATGCACGTACCCGAAGAGGGCGTCCTGCCGCTCGCCCGCCCACACCTCGCGCAGCGGCGGCCGGGGCTCCAGCCTGGAGTACGCGGTCTTGTGCGGGTACGCGTATAGGTAGCCCTGGTAGGGGGAGTCGTCGAGGGTCACGACGGCTCCAGGACGAAGTCGGCGTAGGGCACGGTCCAGACGGCCTCGTGTGCGAGCCGGTGTCCGACGTGTCCGTCCTCGCCGTACAGCGTGCCGTGGTCCGAGCAGATGATCACCTGGCAGGGGCGTCCCCGGCCGGCGGCCAGGGCGAACAGGCGCCCGAGCCGGCCGTCCACGTATTCCAGGGCGGCGGCGTGTGTCGCGGGGCCGTCCTCGGCGGCGCCCGGGACGTAGTGCCGGTTCGGCTGGTGCAGGGCCGCCACGTTGATGAACGTGAACAGCGGCCGCGCGGGCGGCAGCGCGCCGATCACCGCCTCGAGGCGGTCGAGCTGCGCACCGAAGCAGTCCGGGGCGGTCACCCCGAAGGCCCGCTCCCAGTGCGCCTCGGCGAACATCCCGGGCAGCACCCGGCCCAGGGGAGCGCCCGGGTTGAAGAAGCCGACGCCGCCGAGGCAGAGCGTGTGGTAGCCGGCGGCGGCGAGCCCGGCCGGCAGGTCCGCGGCGTCGAAGACGTAGGTGCCGGGGCCGCTGGACTCGCTGCCGGCGAAGCGGGCCGCGAACAGCCGCTCGTGCGGGCCGGGCGTCACCGGGGTCGGCAGGAACCCGGCGAAGAACGCGTGATGCGCCGCGTAGGTGAAGCTGGCCGGGGTGTGCCGCCGCTCCCAGGCGCCGCCGGGCAGCACCTCGGCCAGCGCCGGGGTGCGCCCGCTCGCCAGGCACTCGACGGCGACGTCGTAGCGCAGCGTGTCGAGGGTGACGAAGAGCAGGTCGTGGCTGCCGATCAGGTCGCGCACGGCACACCCGCCCAGCCGCCCAGGACGGCGGCGACCTGCGCGCCGTAGGTGTCGAGCCGGTCCGCGAGCACGCCCGGCAGCAGGTCGCCGAACGCGTTCACCTCCGCCACCGCGTGATCGCTCCACCGCGCCCGGAACATCAGGTCGACGCCGGCGTGCAGGGTGCCCGGGAAGCACCCGGCCGCGCGCACGCACGTCCGCATCGCGGCCGCCCAGGCCTGTTCGCCGGCCGCGGCCCGCACGGCGGCCACGTCGCCGCGGGCGTTGCCGAGGTGCAGGTTGGTCATCGGCGACCGGCTGGTCCGCACCACCACGTGCCGCGGCCGCCCGGCGATCACGACCACCCGCAGGTCGAGCACCCGGCCGCCGAGGGCGGCCTTCGGATACCACCGCTCGACGTGCAGCCCGTCCGGGGCCAGCCGGTCCACGATCGCCGCGATCGAGGCCTCGTCGTCGTAGCGGCGCACCCGCAGGTTGTTGAAGATCCGTCCCGCGCTCAGCTCGACCGAGGTGACCGCGGTGACGCGGCGCCCGCCGGCGGCCAGCGCCAGCACGCCCGAGGCCGACGAGCCGTACGCGGGCTTCACGAAGACCCGGCTCCAGCCGGCCGCCGCCATCGCCGCGCGCAGCGAGTCGTAGCCGTGCACCGGCGGCAGGGCCGGCGGCACCGCGACGCCGGCCGCGGCCAGCAGGGCGTGGCAGCGCGGCTTCGCCGTCATGGCGAGGAGGTCGGCGGGCCGGTTGAGCAGCTCGCCGCCGCCCGCCGCGACCCGGCCGAGCGCCGCCCGCAGCCCCGCGAACGCCGCCGCGCTACCGAGGATCTCCCCGTGCCCGGCGGCCACGGCGGGCCGCCCGCTGCCCAGCTCGCGGAGCAGTCGGTCCACCTCGGAGTCCTCGCCCGGTGAGTCGATGCGCACGAGCTCGCCCGGCCCCGGCACCCGCCCGGCGAGCAACACGTCGCGCCACGGGTAGACGCGGGGCGCGGGCAGCCCGGCCCGCGCCACGGCCGCGGCGAACAGGGCGACCCGGCGGTTGCCCGGGTTACCGACGACGGCGAGCCGCACTATTCGGCCACCGCCGTGAACCGGCCCCACCGCTCCTCCGACTGCCGGTCCGAGACGTCGACCGCGACGCCCGGCAGCTCGTCGACCAGCCGCTGGGCGATCTCCGGCGACATGAAGTGGTGGCTCAGGTCGAGCGACTTGAGGTGGGTGAGCGGCTGGCCGGTCAGCAGCGACTCGGCGCCGGCGTCGCCGAGCACGCCGAGCGACAGGTCCAGGCCGGTGAGCCGGGCGACCACCGGCGCGGCGGCGACGGCCGCGGCGACCTCGTCGGCGATCTCCGCGTTGCGCAGGCCGAGGTGGGTGAGCGCGGGCAGCGACCGTCCGGCCAGGATCGCCGCGAGGTCGTCGCCGCGCGCGTCGCCGCCGTACTGCTCGACGCCGAGCCACAGCTCCAGGTGGGTCAGGTTCGGCAGGTCGCAGGCGCCGACGGCGCGGACCACCGTGGCCGGCAGGCCGCCGGACTGCAACACCAGCTCGCGCAGGCCCGCGTGCCGCATCGGCGTCAGCTCGAGCCCCTCCGCGCCGCGCACCCACAGGTGCTCCAGCGCCGGAAACGCCTCCAGCAGCGGGGTGATGTCACCCTGCTGGATCCACGAGACCTCGCACTGCTCGGAGCTCATCTCGCCGATGAACAGCGCCCGCAGCGCGCCGAGCCGCGCGGCGTTGCGGACCAGCAGGTCGACCGGGAAGGCCCGCTCGTAGGCCGAACCCCACTCACCGATGATCAGCGCCGTCGGCCCGGCCGGCGCGGTGCGCTCCAGCAACCGCTCGAACTCCGCCTCGAACTCGGCCGGGTCGGCCTCGAAGTCCTCCATCTCCAGCCGCCAGGCCACGGCGGCCGGGTCGGCCGGGCTCTGCTCCTCCTGTGCTCCGAGGACCGGCAGGCCCGCGAACGTCGTCAGGTAGTGGTTGATGGTCACGGGACTCCCTCGGCCGATGTCACACCTTCCGGAACAGTGCCGAGACGGTAGCAAGCCGCCCCGACACTTCCGCGGCCGTCGGGTACCTATTTGGCGATCAGCAGGAGCAGGCCGCGGGCGCGCAGCGCGTACGCGGTGGAGGCGCCGCCGATGAGCGTCTCGCCGCCCGGCACGGCGACCTGGTTCGGTCCCTCGGCCCAGGTGGAGGTGTCGGTCACCCGGTACCACTGCCGGCCGGACGGCGGCGCGGGCAGGGTGAAGGTGACGTCCCCGGACCAGCCGTTGTACGCGACGTAGATCGCCGGCGCGGAGTCACCGAACTCGCTGCCGTCGATGCGCCAGGCCAGCGCGTGGTTGTTCGCGTCGCCCCAGTACGCGGCGTCCGGCGTGGTGCCCGCCGGGGTGAACCAGGTCAACTGGCCGAGGCCGTTGGAGTTGGTGTCCGAGGCGGTGTAGAAGTTCGCCGGTCGCAGCGCGGGGTGCGCCTTGCGGAACGCGAGCAGCCGGCCGGTGAAGGTGGCGAAGTTCGACTGGTTGGTGTCCGGCGCCCAGCCGAGCCAGTTCGCGCTGGAGTCGACGTTGTACGGGTTGTTGTTGCAGTTGACGCCGCGCAGGTACTCGTCGCCGCCGGTCATCATCGGCGTGCCGGCCGAGAGGGTGAGCAGCGCCTGGCCGTTGCGGGCGGCCTTGCGCTGGTCGGCGGCGACCCCGCCCTGGTTCCAGGAGATGTTGTCGTCCGAGCCGCCGTCGGACGGCCCGTACGGCCAGGGCTGGTCGTTGTTCTTGGCCGCGCAGGAGTAGAGGTCCTTGAGGGTGAAGCCGTCGTGCGCGACGACGAAGTTGACCGAGTTCCACGGGCGGCGGCCGTCGTCGCCGTACAGGTCGGACGAGCCGGCGAAGCGGTTGGCGAGGTCGCCCGGGGTGACCGCGTCGACGCCCAGCTTGTTCTGGTCGCGGCGCACGGTGTCGCGGTAGATGCCGTTCCACTCCGACCAGCCGGCCGGGAAGTTGCCGACCTGGTAGCTGTTGCCGCCGATGGCCCACGGCTCGGCGATCCAGTCGACGCCGGCGCCGCCGCCGGCCGGCCGGGCCGGCATCTCGGCGACGAGGCGGTTGAGCGCGGTGCCGGTCGCGGTGCGGTTGTAGTTGAAGCAGCCGTGCTGGCAGGTGTTGCCGAGCACGGACGCCAGGTCGAACCGGAACCCGTCGACGCCGAGCGTGTTCTTCCAGTAGGCGACGGAGTCGACGATGAGGTTCTGCGCGACCGGGTTGGCGGTGTTGTAGTTGCCGCCGACGCCGGTGTTGTCCCACGGCGCCTGCCGGTCGGTGGTCAGCGAGTAGTAGGTGGGGTTGTCCAGGCCGCGCCACGAGAACAGGTTGTAGGTGTTCTTGTCGCCCTGCGGGCCCTCCTCGCCGGTGTGGTTGTAGACCACGTCGATGAGGACCTTGATCCCGGCGTCGTGGTACGCCTTCACCATGGCCTGGAACTCCGCGGTCGGCCCGCCGGGTGACTTGTCGTAGGAGTATCGGCGGTCGGGCGCGAAGTAGTTGAGGGTCATGTAGCCCCAGTAGTTGTCGCCGGCGGTGCTGGTCGGCTCGACGTCGTGGGTGTCGTTCTGGGTCTCCTGTACCGGCAGGAACTCCACCGCGGTCACGCCCAGCGACGCGAGGTAGGCGGCCTTGAGCCCGGCGCCGCGGTAGGTGCCCCGGTACGCCGCCGCGATCGAGGTGTCGTTCTTGGTGAGGCCGCGCGGGTGCACCTCGTACACGATGTCGTCCTTGAAGGCCCGGGTGGGTTTGCTGCCGAATCCGCCGGCGGCCGGGGTCAGGACGATGCCCTTGGGCGCGAACGTGCCGGTGTCGACGGCGCGGTTGGCGCCGGAGCGGTACCCGCTCGCGTCGGTCCGGCTCGGCGTGCGCGGGTCGTGGCTGATCTCCCTCGCGTACGGGTCGATGAGGAGCTTGTTGGGGTTGAACCGGTTGCCGGCGGAGTCGACGTCGGAGCTGAACCCGGCGGTCGAGCCCTTCGTCCAGGCGCTGTTGTACGGCCAGTTCGGGCCCCACGCGCGGTATCCGTAGTAGACGGTGCCGGTGACGCCGCGGGCGGCGAGGTCGGCGACGGTGACCGTCGCGGAGAAGACGTCGTTGTTCTCGGTCAGGACGTAGCTGACCTTCTCCTGGGCGCCGGTGGCGGCGCTGTACACGTAGGCCGCGATCCGGGTGGCCGTCGCCGAGTGGACCCGGAACGTGATGGTGCCGGCGGCGGTGTCGCGGCGCGCGCCGAGGCTCTGCGCGTCGATCGCGGCGCCGGCCGGCGGCACGGTGATGACGCCGGCGGACAGGACGGCGGTGGCGGTGACCAGCAGCAGGCGCAAGCGGGGATGCATTGCGAAGACCTCCTCGTGGGACGGGGGTGA
Source organism: Actinoplanes sp. NPDC049668 (assembly GCF_044465445.1). Classification (NCBI taxonomy): domain Bacteria; kingdom Bacillati; phylum Actinomycetota; class Actinomycetes; order Micromonosporales; family Micromonosporaceae; genus Actinoplanes; species Actinoplanes sp. NPDC049668. The sequence continues at coordinate 748,402 of NZ_JBITLR010000002.1, read as the reverse complement.
TACGAGGAAAAGCCGGGGATGATCTGTGCAAGACCTTGCAATGTTTCCGAGAAGCTACCATCAGAAGTCATCGATGTTAACGGCCGACTCGACGAACGGTCGCTGACCTGCGCTGATGTGCTGCAACACCTTGCAGATGTTGCGAAGTGCCGCCGATCTGGCCGGATGTAGGGCCGCGCTGTACGGTTCCTGCCCATGGCGAAGGTCTGGCTCCGGCCGCAGCTGTGGCTGCGGGTTCTCATCGTCGGCTCGGGCCTGGTCGGGCTCCTTGCCGGCGAGTACCGCATCGCGTACTACACGACGCAGAGCAACCTGATCACGCTGGGCTATTTCGGCGGGGTCCTGTACTGGATGGTCCGGCGGAACACCGTCGAGCTGGCGGCGCCCCGGCTGCGCGGCGCGGTCACCCTCTGGATCCTCATCACCGGACTGATCTCGCACTTCATGCTGGAGGGCGGCGCCAACCCGCTGCCCGGGCTGGTGGCCGGCGACCCGGCGGAGCAGGCGATCAACTGGTCGCGCTTCCTGGTGCACTACGCCGTGCCGGCGCTGGTGGTGATCGACTGGATCGCGTTCGGGCCGCGCCGCGTCTCGCCGTGGCGCGACCTCGGGCTGTGGATCCTGTACCCGCTCGGCTACGGCGTGACCTCGGTGCTGCGCGCGGTCACGATCCCGACGGTCTCCGACCGCTATCCCTACTTCTTCCTGAACCCCACCGCGCACGGGTACGGGTGGGTGGCGGGTCAGTTCGTCCGGCTCGCCGTGATTTTCGCCGGGCTCGGCGCGATCCTGCTGCTGATCGATCGCCTGCGGGGGCGCCGCCCGGCGACCGCCGCGCCGCCGGCCGCCGAGGAGGCGGCCGAGCTCTCGGTGCCTTCCCGCTAGCACCCGTCCGCCGTTGTCGAAACCTGGGCGTTGCCCGGCCCTAATACCTTCCAGTATTATGCATTTCAGTTCTAGGGTATTGGGCGGGGTGAATCGATGAAGGTCGCGAAGGATCTGGTGGCCGCTTCAGCGGTGCCGATGGTGCTGGGCATCCTGGCGGAGGAGCCGAGCTACGGATACGCCATCCTCAAACGGATCAACGAGCTGTCCGGCGGCGAGCTGGACTGGACCGAGGGGCTGCTCTACCCGCTGCTGCACCGGCTGGAGCGCCTCGGGCACGTGGAGTCGAGCTGGCAGACGGTCACCGGCGAGCGGCGCCGCAAGTACTACCGCATCACCGACCAGGGCCTGGCCGAGTTCGCCGAGCAGCGCCGCCAGTGGGACACCGTGGTGGACGCGCTCAAGGGCATCTGGCACGGCATCGGCGAGCTCGGCCCGATGCCGGGACTGACATGTGAGGCCCGGGCATGACCGCGCAGCACAATCAGGACGAGCTCGAGGCGCAGTTCGCACAGTGGCGCGAATACGTGGAACGCCGCCGGGAGCTGCGGAGCTCAGACGCCGACGAGCTCGAGGACCACCTGCGCGGCTCCGTCGACGGGTTGGTCGCCGCCGGCCTGAGTGCGGACGAGGCGTTCCTGGTCGCGGTCAAGCGGATGGGCAGCCTCGACGAGCTGTCCCGCGAGTTCGCCCGGGAACACTCCGAGCGGCTGTGGAAGCAGTTGGTGCTGACCGGCGCGGACCAGGGCCCGGCCGGTGCGGGGTCGCGCCGCGACCTGTGGGTCCTGGTCGCCTGCGCGGCCGGGGCCGCGCTCTCCCTCAAGCTGCCGCTGCTGTTCGGCATCGGCTTCGACGATGACGCGGCGTTCTACGCCCGCAACTTCAGCCTGTTCGCGCTGCCCTGGCTGGCGGGCTTCCTCGCCTGGCGCCGGCAGGCCGGCCGCACGCTGATCGCCGCGGTGGCCGCCCTGTTCGTGCTCGGCGCCGTCGCGGCCAACGTCTACCCGCTCGGCGACGAGTCGCAGTCGCTGGTGATCACCAGCATCCACCTGCCCATCGCGCTCTGGCTGGTGGTGGGGCTCGCCTACGTCGCCGAGGAGTGGCGCTCGTCGCGAAGACGGATGGACTTCATCCGCTTCACCGGCGAATGGTTCGTCTACTTCGTCCTCATCGCCCTCGGCGGCGGCGTCCTGACCGCCTTCACGGCCGGCACCTTCAACGCGATCGGCATGGACCCCGAGGTGTTCATCTCGGAGTGGCTGCTGCCCTGCGGCGCGGTCGCCGCGGTCGTGGTGGCCGGCTGGCTCGTCGAGGCCAAGCAGGGCGTGGTGGAGAACATCGCCCCGGTGCTCACCCGCCTGTTCACGCCGCTGTTCACGGCCGTCCTGCTCGCCTTCCTCGCCGCGGTCCTGGTGACCAGCAGCGGCATCGACGTCGAGCGCGAGGCGCTGATCCTGTTCAACCTGCTGCTGGTCGTCGTGCTGGGCCTGATGCTCTACACGATGTCCGCCCGCGACCCGCTGGCCCCGCCCGGCGTCTTCGACCGGCTGCAGCTCGCGCTCGTGGCGAGCGCGCTCGCCGTCGACGTGCTGGTGCTGCTGGAGATCATCGGGCGGATCTCCGAGTACGGCACCACGCCCAACAAGACGGCGGCGCTCGGGGAGAACATCATCCTGCTGGTCAACCTGGCCGGCTCGGCCTGGCTGCTGCTCAAGCTGCTGCGCCGGCGTACGCCGTTCGAGGCGCTCGAGCGCTGGCAGACCGGCTACCTGCCGGTGTTCGCCGCGTGGGCCTGGGCCGTGGTCCTGGTCTTCCCGCCGCTGTTCGACTACGCCTGATCCCGCCGGGCCGCGCCGAGCAGTGCGTCCTCGTCGGCTTCGACCGGAGCCGACGGGGCGCGCCGCTCCCGGCGATCGGCCACCAGGCTGGTGGCCGTCACCGCCACCAGGGTCGCGAGGATGACGCCCAGCGATAGCGGGGTCGGCACGTCGGGTACCGCGGGCCAGACGCCGTGCGCCCAGTGCAGGACCAGCTTGGCGCCGATGAAGCCCAGGATGACGGCGAGGCCGTAGTTGAGGTGGCGCAGCCGGCCGAGGACGTCGCGCAGCACGAAGTACAGGGCCCGGAGGCCGAGCAGGGCGAACGCGTTGGTGGCGAAGACCAGGTAGGGGTCGTCGGTCACGCCGTACACGGCGGGCACCGAGTCGACCGCGAACACCACGTCGGTCATGAACACCGCGACGACCACCAGGGCCATCGGCGTCAGCGCCCGCCGGCCGTGCTTGCGCACGGTCAGGCGGGCGCCGTGGTACGCGCCCTCGACCGGCATGATCCGGCGCAGCAGGCGTACGCCGAGCATCCGGTCGATGTCGACCCGGGGCTGCTCGCCGTGCCGGGCGTCGCGCAGCACCTTGACCGCCGTGCCGAACAGGACCGCGCCGAACAGCAGGAACGCCCAGGTGCCGGTCTGCAGCACGGCCGCGCCGGCCGCGATGAACACCGCGCGCAGCACCAGGGCGCCGACGATGCCGTACAGCAGGACCCGCTGCGACAGCGCCGACGGCACCGCGAAGGCGGCGAGCAGCAGCATGAACACGAACAGGTTGTCCACCGACAGCGACTTCTCCACGACGTAGCCGGTGTAGAAGGAGACCGCCGGCGCGCCGCCGTACACCCACCAGAGGACCAGGCCGAAGACGGCCGGCAGCGCCAGGTAGAAGACGGACCAGGCGACCGCCTCGCGGATCAGCACGTCGTGCGGGCGCCGGGTGATGACGAAGTCGAAGCAGAGCAGGACCAGCAGGGCCGCGATCGTGATGGCCCAGAGCCGGGGCGACGCCACCGACGGCAGCGGGTTGGCGACGAACAATCCGGGATACAAGAGCGCTCCTCGGGCCGATGGAATCGTCCGAGGTCTCCCTCACCCGCCGTCCTTCGGCGGGCGAGCGCACGAAGGCAACTTGGGGTGCCCGTGATGACCGCGACGCTCCCGCCCGGGAGGTACTCCCCTCACCGGCAGACTAGGCCTCCCCGGCGGGTCCCGGCCAGCGGCACTGGACATCCGATCGAAACCGGTTGACGCGGCCGGACACGCAGCGTGACCATGGAGCGGAGGGGAGGCCCCGCCATGCTGGTCGAACTCGTGCTCGGCACGCTGCTGATACTCAGTCTGTTGATCGCCATGGCCGCCCTGACGCCCCCGTACTACCGGCACAAGCCGGGTGACGGGGTCCGTTGAGCGGGCGCTGCGGGCCGCCCGGCTCGCGGCCCGGCCCGTGCGCCTGGGCGACACCATGCGGCGACCGCGGCACGCCCGTTCCGCGTACGTGGACGAGCTGCTCCGGCAGCTCGCCGGCGCCGGATTCGGCGGCGTGCCGCGTCCGCTGGGCTACGACGACCGCGGACGGCAGATCCTGACGTTCATCGCCGGCGAGGTACCCGCCGGCGAGGGCCCGCACCGGCTCGGCGACGCCCGGATCCGCAGCGCGACCGAGCTGATCCGTGCCTTCCACGACGCGACGGCCGGCACACCGCTGCGCGAGGACCAGGAGGTCGTCTGCCACGGCGACCTGGGCCCGCACAACACCGTGTTCGACGGCGACCGGGCGATCGCCATCATCGACTTCGAGGACGACGTCGGCCCGGGCCGCCGGGTGGACGACTTCGCGCAGGCGGTGTGGGGCTTCGCGGACCTGACCGACGCCGGCGTCGCGGTGGCCGACCAGGCACGCCGGACCCGCCTGATGTGCGAAACCTACGGCGGCGTCACACCGGCCGCGGTCGTCGAGGCACTGACCGCGCGCTTCCACCGGGCCCGCGACCACCACCGCGTCGCGGGCCTGCGCGGCGCCGAACAGGTCTTCGACGACCTCCTGACCTGGATGTCCCGCTTCGGCACCCGGATCGCCCGCGGCTGAGGTCGCCTCAGCGGCTCAGGGCGCGGTACTGGCGGGCGGCGAGCGGTAGGAAGATCGCCGTGAGCAGGGCGGGCCAGATCAGGGCGAGGGCCACCGCGTGCTCGGTGGGCCAGTCGTGTGCGTTCCAGTCGGGGTTGCCGAACAGCTGCCGGATCGCCGTCGCGGTGGCGGACAGCGGGTTCCACGCGGCGATGGTGCCGAGCCAGCCGGGCATCGTCTCGGGCGAGACGAAGGCGCTGGAGAGGAAGCCGACCGGCCACACCAGGATCTGCACGGAGACGGCGGACTCCGGGGTCTTGAGCAGCAGTCCGAGGTAGATGCCGACCCAGGTGAACGCGAACCGCAGCCAGACCAGCAGCCCGAGCGCGGCCAGGGCCAGCGGCAGGCCGCGGTGCGCCGACCAGCCGACCAGCAGTCCGGTCAGGACCATGACGGCCAGGCCGACGACCGCGTTGAGCAGGTCGGCGGCGCTGCGGCCGGCGAGGATCGCCGTGGTGGTGACCGGCATGGCCCGGATGCGTTCGGTGACGCCCTTGGCGGTGTCGGTGGTGACGGCGATGACCATGGCCTCCAGGCCGAACAGCATGGTCATCGCCAGCATGCCGGGGATGAGGAAGTCCAGGTAGTCGCCGTCCGGCACGGCCATGGCGCCGCCGAAGAGGTAGCCGAACATGAGCACCATCAGCACCGGGAACAGCAGGCCGATCAGGATCGAGAACGGCCTGCGCTGCCAGTGCCGCAGCACCCGGCCGGCCAGGGTCGCGGTGTCGCGCAGGCTGCCGGCGCGGCGGGGGATCGTCGGGGTGAGCGTGGTCATGATGCCGGCTCCGGGTTCTGCTCGGTGGTCCTGGTGGCGGGGTGGCCGGTGAGCTGGAGGAAGACCTCGTCGAGGGTCGGCTTGCGGGTGACGGTCTCGACCCGGTCGGGGCCGACCCTCGCCTTGAGCTCGTCGGGGGAGCCCTCGGCCACCACCCGGCCGGCGTCGATGAGGACGATCTGGTCGGCGAGCTGGTCGGCCTCCTCCAGGTACTGGGTGGTGAGCAGGACCGTGGTGCCGGAGCCGACGAGCGAGCGGATCGCGGCCCAGACGTCGATGCGGGCCCGCGGGTCCAGGCCGGTGGTCGGCTCGTCCAGGAACAGCACCGGCGGGGCCAGCAGCAGGCTGATGGCCAGGTCGAGCCGGCGGCGCATCCCGCCGGAGTACTCGGCGACGGAGGTGTCGGCGGCCTCGGTCAGCTCGAAGCGTTCGAGCAGCTCGTCGGCGCGACGGCGGGCCCGCGCCGTGGGCAGGTGGTAGAGCTTGGCGAACATGACGAGGTTCTGCCGGCCGCTGAGGATCTCGTCGACCGACGCGTTCTGGCCGACCAGGCCGATCCGGTAGCGCACCGTGCGCGGGTCGGCGAGGGCGTCGCGACCGTCGACGTACGCCCGGCCGGCGTCCGGGCGCAGCAGGGTGGTCAGGATCCGCACCGCCGTGGTCTTGCCGGCGCCGTTCGGCCCGAGCAGGCCGCACACCGTGCCCGGTCGCACGCTCAGGTCGAACCCGTCCAGCGCCGTCCGGTCCCCGTATCGCTTGCGCAGGCCGATCGCCTGTATCGCCCAGTCGAGTGTTTCTCCGTATGCCATACGGAGAAGGGTAACACGAGACTTCGTATGCCGTACGGAGAGAATTTTGTAGGATGAGATCCATGGCGGAGACAGAGCCCACCGGCGGTGGCGATCCGGCGCGCACGATCGCCACGCTGTGGGGCAGGCGGCCGATGCCGCGGCGCGGGCCGAAGCACACCCTGACCACGCCGCAGGTAGTGGCCGCCGCGGTCGAGCTCGCCGACGGCGACCAGGATCTCGCCACCCTGTCCATGCGCCGGGTCGCCGAGTCGCTCGGCGTCGGCACGATGTCGCTGTACACCTACATCGCCTCGCGGGAGGAGCTGGTCGAGGTCATGCTCGACCACGTCTACGCCGAGGCGGTGGAGCGGCTCGGCCCGGCCGGCGGCCGGGACTGGGCGGACGGCCTGCGCCGGGTCGCGGAGGTGAGCTGGGAGCTCTACCTGCGCCATCCGTGGGTGCTGCAGGTGTTCACCGGCCGCCCGCCGCTCGGCCCGCACGCGATCGCCAAGTACGAGCGGGAGCTCGCCGTCATCGACGGCATCGGACTCACCGACGTCGAGATGGACGCCGTGATCACCCTGGTGCACACCCACGTCGAGGGCGTCGCCCGTCGCCGGATCGAGGCCGACCGGGTCGTGCGCCGCACCGGCATCAGCGACGAGCAGTGGTGGGAGCGGGTGCAACCGCTGGTCGAGGAGGTCTTCGATGCCGCCCGGTTCCCGGTCGCGGCGCGGGTCGGCGAGGCGGCCGGGCAGGCGCACCAGGCCGCGCACAACCCCGAGCACGCGTACGCCTTCGGGCTCGACCGGCTGCTCGAGGGCGTCGCCGCGCTCATCGGTACCAGGGCGACCTGAGGCTCAGCCGGCGCGGCGGGAGCGGGCCAGGGCCAGCCCGCCGAGCGCCACGGCGATCAGCCCGACCACCAGCGCCACGATCGCGCCGCCGAGCCCGTTCCCGGTGCCGACACCCCCGTCGGCCGTGGCCACCACCACCGCGCCCAGCGCCATGCCGGCGAGCCCCGCCGCCAGCGCCACGATCACGCCGAGGCGCCCGGACGCGGTGCCGAACCGGCCGTCCGGGCGGGCCAGGGCCAGCCCGCCGAGGACCGCGCCGGTCAGGCCGAGCACGGCGGCCGCGACGGCGCCGAGCCGCCCCGCGCTCAGGTCGGTGACGCCGGCGGCGGCCGGCTGCGCGGCGGCGGCCGGCGTGGCGAACAGCGCCAGGCCGGACAGGGCCGCCCCGGCGACGGCGAGCAACCGCCGGACCGGCTTCGATGCGCGTGATGGGCTCATGTCGTCTCCATTTGAGAGTGAGGCGGGATAGGACTCGAGCATCGCGCCGGACGGGCCGCCGGTCGTCGTGCGGTGGGAGGCACTTCGGGCTGCCGCGTGCGCCGCAGGAAATCGGGGGATACCGCGGGCGCGGTAGTCACGGCTGCCACGTCGGCGGGATTCGGTCGCGGCGCGATCCGGCTAGGGTGCGCGCATGGGCGAGCCAATCACCGGCTCAGGCCGGGCCGTCGCCGTCGACTGGGCGATCGCCGTCGGCGTCGCCGCGACGCTGCTGTTCACCGGGGTGTCCGGCGGCGACTCCGGCACGGGCGCCGGCCCGCTCGGCTACGCGCTCCTGCCGGCCGGCGGGCTGGCGCTGGCCGCGCGCCGCCGCGCCCCGGTCGCCGTGCTGGTCGTCACCGGGCTGTGCGCGGTCGGCTATCAGGCCGCGGGCTTCGACGTGCCCGCCGTCGCGTACCTGTTCGCGGTCTACGCCGCGGTTCGGGCGGGGCACCGCGCCGTCACGGTGGCGGTGAGCGTGGCCATGCTGGCCGCGCTCCCGCTCGCGGCCCTGGTCTCGGGCCTGCACGACACGGGCGAGGCGTTCGCGCGGGCCCGCGGCGCCCTCGAGCTGGCCTGGCTGATCGCGGCGGGCGCCGCGGGGGAGGCGCTGCGGCAGGCCGAGCGGCGGGCGGAGGAGGCCGAGCGGACCCGGGAGGAGACCGCGCGGCGCCGCGCCGACGAGGAGCGGCTGCGGATCGCGCGGGAGCTGCACGACTCGCTCACCCACCAGATCTCGATCGTCCGGCTGCAGGCCGACGTCGCCGTGCATGTGGCGCGCCGGCGCGGCGAGCCGGTGCCGGACGCCCTGCTGGCGATCCAGCGGGCCGGGCGGGAGGCGACCCGGGAGCTGCGCGCGACCCTCGAGGCGCTGCGCGACGACGACACGACCCCGCCGCGCGGGCTCGACCAGGTGCCGGAGCTGGTGGAGCGGGCACGCACCATCGGCCTGGACGCGACGCTGACCATCGAGGGGCAGCGGCCCGACGTGCCGGCCGCGGTGGACCGGACCGTCTACCGGATCGTCCAGGAGTCGCTCACCAACGTCGCCCGCCACGCGGGCGCCGCGACCGCGTCGGTCCGGATCGACTTCCGGCCCGGCGCCCTCGCCGTACGGGTCGACGACGACGGCCGGGCCACGCCGGACGCCGCGCCGGTGCCGGGCGTCGGGCTGCTCGGGATGCGCGAGCGGGTCACCGCCCTCGGCGGACGCCTGCGGACGGAGCCGCGCGGCGGTGGCGGCTTCACCGTCGAGGCCGAGCTGCCGGTGGACCGGACGTCGTGATCCGCGTCCTGCTCGTCGACGACCAGCCGCTGATCCGCAGCGGATTCCGCGCGCTGCTCGACCTGGAGGACGACATCGAGGTGGTGGCCGAGGCCGCCGACGGGGGACAGGGTGTCGCCCTGGCCCGGGAGCACCGGCCCGACATCGCCCTGATCGACATCCAGATGCCGGTGGTCGACGGCATCGAGGCGACCCGGCGCATCGCCGCCGACCCGGACCTGGCCGGCGTGCACGTCGTCATCCTGACCAACTACGGCATGGACGAGTACGTCTTCGACGCGCTGCGCGCCGGCGCCGCCGGATTCCTGGTCAAGGACATCGTGCCGGAGGACCTGCTGCACGCCGTGCGGGTCGCGGCGCGCGGCGACGCGCTGCTCGCGCCGTCGATCACCCGCAAGCTGATCGACCGGTTCGTCAGCCGGCCGCTGCGGGCCGGTTCCGGCGCGGGCCTTGCGGTGCTGACCGCGCGCGAACGCGAGTCCGTCGCCCTGGTCGCGCAGGGTCTGTCCAACGACGAGATCGCGGCCCGGATGGTGATCAGTCCGATGACCGCGAAGACTCACGTGAACCGGGCCATGGCCAAGCTCCGCGCCCGCGACCGGGCCCAGCTGGTCGTCTTCGCCTACGAGTCCGGCCTGGTGACACCGAGCAATCCCGGATGAACCGCCCGCGCGTACCGCGGGTGAAGTAGTCGCGGCTGCTGCGTCGGCGGGATTCGGCGGCGGCGGCATCCGGTTTAGGGTGCGCGCACGGGCGATCGCCGCTCGGCAGCCATCGGAGGGATCATCATGAGCAACGAGTCGGGCCGGGCCGAGACCATGGCCCTGCAGGGCGTGGCGAACCGGTTCGTCCGGGGGTTGCTGCGCGTGCCGTTCCTGTCGCGGCTGGTCGGGCGGCGGCTGATCACGCTCTACGTGGTGGGGCGCAAGTCCGGCCGGCGCTACACCGTGCCGGTCGCGTACACGCCGCACGAGGGGGCACTGCTGATCGGGTCGCCGTTCGCCTGGGGGCGGAACCTGCGGACGGGTGAGCCGGTGGAGGTCCGCTTCAAGGGTGGGCGGCGGCTGGCGGACGTCGTGGTCCTGGCGGACGAGGCGGCGGTGGTCGAGAACTACGCCGTCATCGCGCGGGACAACCACAACTTCGCCAAGTTCAACAAGCTCGGATTCGACTCCGACGGCAACCCGGAGCCGGCCGATCTGCGCGCTGCGTGGGCCGCCGGGGCCCGGGTCTTCCGGCTGCACCTGCGCTGAGCCGGTCATCCGGGCGTGTGGAAGTGGCCGAAGGCCCGGCCCTGACCTGCGGAGATCGTGCACAGTAGGCGCTGCACCGCATCGAGCCCCCGGTCGATGAAGCCTTGCCACGAAGCTTCCGGGCCAGGTTCCTAGGACGCCGTACGCGGGTCCACGGTCCTCGCGGGCCGGGACCTTCGGCCCTGAACCGTCGCGCCGGTGCTCCGCAGACTCGAGCACATTCGTGGAAAGGACCTCTCCGTGGACGCGCTCGACCTCGCCCGATGGCAGTTCGGCATCATCACCGTCTACCACTTCATCTTCGTGCCGATCACCATCGGGATGTCGGTGCTGGTGGCCGGGCTGCAGACCGCCTGGGTGCGCACCGGCAAGGAGCACTACCTGCGGGCGACCAAGTTCTGGGGCAAGCTCTTTCTGATCAACTTCGCGATGGGCGTGGTCACCGGCATCGTGCAGGAGTTCCAGTTCGGCATGAACTGGAGTGACTACTCGCGCTTCGTCGGCGACATCTTCGGCGCGCCGCTGGCGATCGAGGGCCTGCTGGCGTTCTTCCTGGAGTCGACGTTCCTCGGACTGTGGATCTTCGGCTGGGACCGCCTGCCGAAGCGGCTGCACCTCGCCACGATCTGGATCGCGGCGATCGGCACCATGCTGTCCGCCTACTTCATCCTGGCGGCCAACTCGTGGATGCAGCACCCGGTCGGCTACGAGATCAACACCGAGACCGGGCGCGCCGAGCTGAACAGCATCGGCGCGGTCCTGACCAACTCCACCACGCTGGTGACGTTCCCGCACACGATCACCGCCTGCTTCCTCACCGCCGGCGCGGTGGTGCTCGCCGTCAGCGCGTGGCACCTGCGCAAGCGCAACCAGGAGGACGTCTTCCGGCCCAGCCTCAAGCTCGGCGCCTGGGTGGTGCTGGTCGCCGGCGTCGGCGTGATGATCACCGGAGACCTGCAGGCCCGGATCATGACCGAGCAGCAGCCGATGAAGATGGCCGCGGCGGAGGCGCTCTACGAGACCTCCGAGCCGGCCGGCTTCTCCCTGTTCACCATCGGCTCGCTCGACGGGCGCGAGGAGGTGGCCAGCGTCCGGATCCCGGGGGTGCTCTCCTTCATGGCCACCGGCAGCCCCTCCGGCACGGTCGAGGGGATCAACAACCTCCAGCAGGAGTACGCCGAGAGGTTCGGCCCGGGCGACTACGTGCCGTACGTGCCGGTCACCTACTGGTCGTTCCGCCTGATGATCGGTTTCGGCCTGCTCGCCATGCTGGTCGCGGCGGCGGCGCTCTGGGCCGTGCGCGGCGGCCGGACACCGACGACCCGTTGGCTGTGGTACCCGGCCGTGGCCACCGTCTTCATGCCGCTGCTGGCCAACTCGTTCGGCTGGATCTTCACGGAGATGGGCCGCCAGCCGTGGACGGTCTTCGGCGTCTTCAAGACCGCCGAGAGCGGCTCGCCGTCGGTCAGCGCGGGGGAGGCGGCCACCTCGCTGATCGTCCTGACCCTGCTCTACGGCGTCCTCGCGGTCGTCGAGGTCGGCCTCTTCCTCAAGTACGCGGGCGCCGGCGCGCCGGAGCTGCCGCCTCCACCGGACGAGGACGAAGAGGACGCCGACCGCCCGCTAGCCTTCGCCTACTGAGGGGCCTGACATGGGACTGACCACCGTCTGGTTCGGCCTGATCGCCGTGCTCTGGGCCGGCTACTTCCTGCTCGAGGGCTTCGACTTCGGCGTCGGCATCCTGCTGCCGGTGCTGGGCCGCGACGACCGCGAGCGCCGCCTGCTGATCAACACCATCGGCCCGGTCTGGGACGGCAACGAGGTCTGGCTGCTGGTCGCCGGCGGCGCCACCTTCGCCGCGTTCCCGGAGTGGTACGCCACCCTGTTCTCCGGCTTCTACCTGCCGCTGCTGATCATCCTGGTGGCGCTGATCGTGCGCGGGGTCGCGTTCGAGTACCGCGGCAAGCGCGACCACGCGGCCTGGAAGCGCCGCTGGGACTACTGCATCATCGTCGGCAGCGTGGTGCCGGCGCTGCTCTGGGGCGTCGCGTTCGGCAACATCGTGCGCGGCGTGCGACTGGACGCCAACCACGAGTACGTCGGCGGCTTCTTCGACCTGCTCAACCCGTACGCGTTGGTCGGCGGGCTGACCACCCTCAGCCTCTTCACGCTGCACGGCGGGGTGTTCCTCGCCCTCAAGACCGGCGGCGAGATGCGTGAGCGGGCCGGCCGGCTCGCCGCCGCGCTCGCCGTGCCTACCGTCGTGGTCGCGGGCGGCTTCCTGCTGTGGACGGCGATCGCCCACCCGGACACCGGGGGCTGGATCCTGTCCGGCGTCGCCGCGCTGGCCCTGGTCGGCGCGGTCTTCGCCACCCGTGCGCGCCGGGAGGGCTGGGCGTTCGTGGCCAGCGGCGCGACCATCGTGCTCGCCACGTTCGCGCTGTTCGTCACGCTCTTCCCCGACGTCATGCCGTCGACGATCGACCCGGCGTACAGCCTCACCACCACGAACGCGGCGTCCACGCCGTACACGCTCGGGGTGATGACCTGGGTGGCGGTGGCGTTCACGCCCATCGTGCTGGTCTATCAGGGCTGGACGTACTGGGTGTTCCGCAAGCGGCTGACCGTCGAGCACATTCCGGTCGCGCCGGCGCTCGCGGGCGAGACCGGGTGAGGCCGCTCGACCCGCGGCTGCTGCGGCACGCCCGCTCGGCCCGGGCGTACCTGGCCGTCACCGTCGCCCTCGGTGTCGCCCTGGCCGCCCTGATCGTGGCGCAGGCGACGCTGCTCGCGTACGGGATGACGGCGGTCTTCCTGCACGGCGCGGACGTGGCCGCACTCGGCCCGGTGCTCGGGTGGCTGGCCGTCGTGGTCGCCGGGCGCTGCCTGGTGGCGTGGGCGCAGGAGGTTGCCGCCGCGCGCTGCGCGGCCGGGGCGAAGTCCGAGCTGCGGCGGCTGGTGCTGGCCCGGCTGGCCGCGCTGGGCGCCGACCGGCCGGCCTCCACCGGCGCGGCGGTGACGCTGGTGACCCGCGGGCTCGACGCGCTCGACGCGTACTTCGCGCGGTATCTGCCGCAGCTGGTGCTGGCGGCGCTCGTACCGGTGATCGTTCTGGCCCGGCTGGTGCCGGCCGACCTGATCGCGGCCGCGACCATCGCGCTGACCCTGCCGCTGATTCCGGTCTTCATGGTCCTGATCGGCCTGCACACGCAGGCGGCGAACCGCCGTCAGTTCCGGCTGCTGGCCCGGCTCTCGCACCACTTCCTCGACGTCGTCGCGGGCCTGCCGACGCTGAAGCTGTTCGGCCGGGCCCGCGCGCAGGCCGGCGCGATCCGCCGGATCAGCGCCGACCAGCGGCGCCTGACCATGCGCACCCTGCGCACGGCGTTCCTCTCCTCGCTGGTGCTGGAGCTGCTCGCCACCCTGTCGGTGGCGCTGGTCGCGGTCGGCGTCGGGCTGCGGCTGGTGAACGGGCAGCTGGACCTGACCACCGCGCTGCTCGTGCTGATCCTCGCGCCGGAGGCGTACCTGCCGCTGCGCCAGGTCGGCGCGAACTATCACGCCAGCGCCGAGGGGCTGGCGGCGGCCGCGGAGGCGTTCGAGCTGCTGGAGACGCCGGTGCCGGCCGCCGGCACCGCCGCGCCGGGCGACGGCGCCCTCGTCTTCGAGGACGTCGTCGTGCGCTACCCGGGCCGCGACGGCGACGCGCTGCGGCTCTCGGCGCGCATCGAGCCGGGCGAGGTCGTCGCGCTCGCCGGTCCCAGCGGCTGCGGCAAGTCCACCGCGCTGGCCGCCCTGCTCGGGCTCGTCGCGCCGGCCTCGGGCCGGATCACCGTCGGGGGCGTGCCGCTGACCACTGTGGAGCCCGGCGCGTGGCGCGCCCGGATCGCCTGGGTGCCGCAGCGGCCGCACCTGTTCGCGGGCACGGTCGACGAGAACATCGCGCTCGGCGGCGCGGGCGACGTGGCCGCCGCGGCCCGGCTCGCCGGGGTGTACGGCTTCACCGACGGCGACGCGATGCTCGGCGACGACGGCGCCGGACTCTCCGCCGGGCAGCGGCAGCGGGTCGCGCTGGCCCGGGCGTTCCTGCGCGACGCGCCGATCGTGCTGCTGGACGAGCCGACCGCCAACCTCGACGCCGGCACCGCCGCGGAGGTCATGGACGCGGTGCGGCGGCTCGCGCGTGGCCGTACCGTCGTCATCGCGGCGCACCGCCCGGAGCTGATCGCCCTGGCCGACCGCGTGATCAGCCTGGCGCCGGCGGCGATGGCGGCATGAACGTCCTCGCCGTCCTGCGGCCCGGCGCGGGCCGGCTGCTGCTCGCGGTGCTCGCCGGCACCGGCGCGGCGGGCGCGGGCGTCGCACTGATGGCCACGTCCGCGTGGCTGATCTCGCGCGCCGCGCTGCACCCGCCGGTGCTGCACCTGATGGTCGCGATCGTCGTCGTCCGCGCCTGCGGCATCGGCCGCGGCGTCCTGCGCTACCTCGAACGCCTCGTCGGCCACGACGCGGCGCTGCGGATCCTCGGCGGGCTGCGGGCGCGGGTGTTCACCCGGCTGGAGCGGCTCGCGCCGGCCGGGCTGGCCGACTTCCGCCGCGCCGACCTGGCGCAGCGTCTGGTCGCCGACGTCGACGCCGTGCTGGACCTGGTCACCCGGGTGCTGCTGCCGTACGCGGTGGCCGCGCTGGTCGGCGCCGGCGCGGTGGCCCTGGCCGGCACGCTGCTGCCGGCCGCCGGACTGACCCTGGCCGCGGCCCTGGTGCTGGTCGGGGTGGTGGTGCCGCTGCTGCAGTCCGCCGCGGCGCGCCGCGCCGACGGCCGGCTCGCACCGCTGCGCGGCGAGCTGGCCACGAACACCGTCGACCTGCTGCACGGATTGCCCGATCTGACCGCGTACGGGGCGGTCGCGCGCCAGCTGGGCCGGCTGGACGAGGTCGACCGCCGGCTGCGCCGCGCCGAGGAGCGCTCGGCCGCCGCCACCGGCCTGTCCGCGGCGGTTACCGCGCTCGGCACCGGCGTGTGCCTGATCGCCGGGCTCGCCGCCGGCGCCGTCGCGGTCCGCGCCGGTGAGCTCTCCGGCGAGCTGCTCGCCGTCGTCGTGCTCACGCCGCTCGCCGTGTTCGAGACCGCGGGCGCGCTGCCGCCGGCCGCGCAGCGCTGGGCCGGCGCGCGGGCGGCGCTGGGCCGGCTGTCGGAGGTGTTCGCGGCACCCGACCCGGTGACCACCGCGCCCGGACCGGGCGAGGTGCCGGCCGGGCCGTACACGCTGCGACTGGAGGACGTGACCGCGGGCTGGGCGCCGGGGCGGACCGCGCTGCGCGGCGTCGACCTGACGCTCGCGCCGGGGCGCCGGGTCGCGCTGGTCGGGCCGAGCGGGTCGGGCAAGTCGACGGTCGCGGCCCTGCTGGTCCGCTTCCTCGACCCCGGATCGGGCCGGGTCACCCTGAACGGGATCGACCTGCGCACGCTGGCGCCCGAGCGGGTCCGGCGGATCGTCGGCTATCTCAGCGAGGACGCGTACCTGTTCGACACGACGATCGGGGAGAACCTGCGCATCGGCCGCGTCGACGCCGCCCCGGACGAGCTGCGCGCCGCGCTGGGCTCGGCCCGGCTGCTGGACTGGGTGGACTCCCTGCCGTACGGGATCGACACGCTGGTCGGCGAGCACGGCCTGGCCCTGTCCGGCGGGCAGCGGCGGCGGCTCGCGCTGGCCCGGGCGCTGCTGGCCGGCACGCCGGTGCTGATCCTGGACGAGCCGACCGAGCACCTCGACGACGAGACGGCGGTGGCGCTGACCCGCGACCTGCTCGCGGCCGCGGGCGACCGCACCGTTCTGCTGATCACCCACCGCACCGACGACCTGGCGGCGGTCGACGAGGTGGTCACCCTGGCCGGCACCCGCGAACCCGTGGTGCCGGCGGCGCGATCGTTTCGCAACGTTGGGGCCGGTCTCCGTTAGTGGTCGAACACTGACCGTGATGATTGTGATCTTTACCGGTCGACGGTGGATCGGTTCTGTCCGAAAGGCGGGGGCGACGAATGATCCTTTCCCGTTTAGGCTCACGCGGCTTTGTTCTTAACGGGGAGGAAGAATCACCATGCGCCGCGCCCTGCACCGCCTGCTGAGCGGATCGGCGGTCGCCCTGCTGGCGGCCGCGGTCGTCTCGGCACCCGGAACCCCGGCGCTCGCCGCGGATCCCGCCGTCCGCCTGCACTTCCCCGACATCTCGGTGGTCGGCGAGGACCCCAAGACCAGCGCGCTCTTCGCCTGGATCGACGTGCCGGGCACCGCGCCGGCCGCGATCGGCAAGCTGACCGTGAGCGTGGACACGGCCGGCGTCGACGGCATCGCGACGGTTGAGGCGTTCGCCGAGTTCAAGGACATCGGCGGCGAGTACTGCGACCAGGCCGGCACGGTGATCACGTGCGACCTCGACGGCCCGATCGAGCTCGAGGGCGGCACCAACCTGCTGCCCCTGCTCCCGCTGTCGGTGACCGCGAAGCCCGGCGCCGCCCAGGACGCCGAGGGCAAGCTGGCCTTCACGGCGCGCATCGACGGCGGTCCGGCGGTCACCGCCGAGTCGACGGTCACCATCGGCGAGGGCGTCGACCTGGCCGGCGTCATCGCCAAGCCGGTCACCGTCGCGCCCGGCTCGCGTGCCGTGGCCGACGTGCGGGTGGCCAACGTCGGCACCCGGCCCGTCAAGGGCGTGGTGCTGGTGCTGCTCGGCTGGGACCGGAGCCTGACCAAGGACGGCGGCTTCAGCAACTGCACGTACGGCCTGCTCACGGTCTGCACCTTCGACGACGAGCTGGCGACCGGCACCAGCTACGAGCTGTCCACGCCGATGGCCCTGGAGATTCCGGCCGACGCCGCCGCGGGCAGCACCGCCAGCACGATCGGTGCCTGGTACACCCCCAGCGACTTCAAGGAGCTGATCGACCTCGGGCCCGAGCTCGACGGCGACATCCTCGGCCCGAAGGGCACCGGCGCCCC
Organism: Actinoplanes sp. NPDC049668; assembly: GCF_044465445.1. Classification (NCBI taxonomy): domain Bacteria; kingdom Bacillati; phylum Actinomycetota; class Actinomycetes; order Micromonosporales; family Micromonosporaceae; genus Actinoplanes; species Actinoplanes sp. NPDC049668. The sequence continues at coordinate 731,122 of NZ_JBITLR010000002.1, read as the reverse complement.
GGCCGCGCTGCGCGCCGTGAAGGCCAAGAAGTCCGCGATGGGTAACCAGGTCGACACCAACCTCGACAACAACCTGCTGCTGAGCGAGTTCGTCGTCGGCGGCAGCCGCCACCCGGACATGGCCGCGGTCGGTGCGACCGTCACCGGTACGCCGGGCGACAAGGTGCGCACCAAGGTCGGCTTCGTGAACAACGGGCCGGGCACGCTGTACCACCTCACCTTCGACAACGTCGACCCGTCGACGCACATCACCGTCCCGGCCGGGCTGCGGGCCGACAAGGTCGACGAGCGGTGCGTGCCGTTCGCGTTCGACGAGGGCACGGAGTTCCCCGAGGGCCCGGAGGCGGACTTCGCCGGCGCCTCGGAGTACGTCTGCTTCGTCGAGGACGGGAAGACCGCCGCGAAGGAGTCCGCCCTCTTCGACTTCACCTTCGAGGTGCTCGAGAACGCGTCCACCACGGCCGGCCAGGTCCGGATCAACGAGGACTTCTTCGCCCTCGAGGAGCCGATCGACCGTGACGACAGCAACGACACGGCGAAGATCACCGTGCAGGCCTCCGGCGGCAGCGGCGGCGGCCTCCCGGTCACCGGCGCGAACGCCGGCCTGATCGGCGCGGCCGGCGGCGTGCTGCTGCTCGCCGGCGCGCTGGGCCTGCTGCTGGTGCGCCGCCGCCGCGTGCGGTTCACCGCCTGACGGTCGGGCAAGGACACCCGGCGGGGGTCATCGGAGAGGCTTCCGGTGGCCCCCGCCGCCGCATGTCAGGTGAGCGTCGCCACGAACTCGTCCATGGCCACGGTCGCCCGCCGGAGGATCTCCGCCGAGTTCGCCGGGTCGTCGTCGGTCTCCATGCCGTGGTCGGCGTCCGGCGCCTCGTAGAACGGCCGGCCCAGGCTCCGGGCCACGGCGGCGTCCCAGGCCGGGTCGGCGGCGCCGCCGGCCAGCAGGTACGGCGCGGCGCCGCGGCGCAGGGCGTCCACCGTCTTCGCGTCGCGCAACAGCGGCGTCAGCCAGACGGCGGGCAGGCCCCGGTCGGCGGCGAGCGGTGCGGTGAGCGTGCCCAACGACTTGCCGACCAGCAGGATCCGCGGCGCCGTCTCGGCGTCGATCATCCGGCTCACGTGCGCGCACGCGAAGTCGCGCAGCCGATCGAACCAGGGCTCCAGGTCGTCGCCCTCGCGCTGCGGCGTGCGCTCGGGCCACCAGACCTCCTGGGTGGTCCAGCCGTGCCGCATCAGCACCGCGCGGGCGAAGTGCAGCAGCGGCCGCGCGGCGGAGTACTCGTTGCCGGGAATCAGCAGCGCGACCCGGCCCGGATCGCCCGCCACCCGGTCCGACAGCGACGGGTGCGGCCAATAGGTCTCGGTCATCCCGCGATGGTAAGCGGCTGAGTCAGAATGATCTGTGCACATGCGACGGCAGGCGGCGGTGACGGGTACCTCGGGACGCGTCGGCGCGGCGACAGCGGCGGCCCTCGATGCCGCCGGCTGGGTGGTTCGCGGGGTCGACCGCGTGGCCGGGCAGTGGACGGGTGTCGTCGGCGATCTGCGGGATCCGGGGGTACGCCGGGCGGCGCTGCAAGGATGCGACCTCGTGATCCACGCCGCCGCCCTGCACGCCCCGCACGTCGGCCGGGTGGACGACCGGGAGTTCCGCGCCGTGAACGTCGAGGCCACCGAGGCGCTGCTGGAGGAGGCCGGGCGCGCCGGGATCGGCCGCGTCGTCTACATCAGCAGCACCAGCGTGTACGGACACGCCTTGGTGCCCACCGACCGGGCGGTGTGGGTGGACGAGGGTCTCCCGCCGCGACCCCGCGACATCTACGACGAGACGAAGCTGGCCGCCGAGCGGCTCGTCGCGTCGAGCGCCCTGACCCCGGTCGTCCTGCGCATCGCCCGCTGCTTCCCGGAGCCGACGCCGGCGCTGGCCGTACACCTGCTGCATCGGGCCGTGGGACTGTCCGATGTCGCGGCGGCCGCCGTGCGCGTCGCGGAGCACGACACCGTAACCGGCACCTTCAACATCGCCGGGCCGTACCCGTTCACCCGCGCGGACTGCCTGCCGCTGCACCGGGACGCGGCCGGCGTGATCGCCGAGCGGATGCCCGGGATCGCCGCGGCGTTCCGCGACCGGAACTGGCCGCTGCCGCGGACGCTCGACCGGATCTACGACTCCGGCGCCGCCGCGGCGGCCTTCGCATACCGCCCGGTCCACGGCATTCGTCAGCTGCTCGGCGTGCCGTGATCCCGGCCCGGCACGCCGTCGAGGCGCAGGAGCGGTGAACGCGGCCATCCGGACCGACTCCGGATCCCGCCCCTGTTCGAACAGGGCGTCCAGGTCGGAATCGTCGATCGGTCGCAGTGCCACCTCGGCCACAGTGATCCCCATCCTGCCGCGCCGAACCTATCAGCGGGCAGACTGGGACGATGGTGCTTGATTCCGTACCTCCGATCATGGTGGCTCCGATGGCCGGCGGGCCGACGACGACCCGGCTGGTGGCGGCGGCCGGGTCCGCCGGCGCGGTGGGGTTCCTGGCGGCCGGGTACAAGGCGCCGGAGGCGGTGGCGCGCGAGGTCGCGGAGCTGCGCGAGAGCGGCCTGCCGTACGGGCTGAACATCTTCGTGCCGTCGCCGCCCCCGGCCGACGTCGCCCCGCTGGAGGAGTACCGGCGGGTGCTGGAGGCCGAGGCGCGGCGCTACGCCGTCACGCTCCCGCCGCTGCGGCTCGACGACGACGACCACTTCGCGGCCAAAGTGGAGCTCGCGGTCGCCGCCGCCGTGCCGATGGTCAGCTTCACGTTCGGGGTACCCGATCCGGCGGTCGTCGCGGCGCTGCGCGGCGCGGGGTCGACGGTGCTGGTGACGGTCACCGACGTCGGCGAGGCGCGGCTTGCCGCCGCCGCGGGACCGGACGCGCTGATCGTCCAGGCCGGCGCGGCCGGCGGCCACTCCGCCACCACGGCGCCGTCGGGGTACGACGGCTCCTCGACCGCGCCGGAGCTGGTCCGCGCCGTCGCGGCGGCGGTCGGCCTGCCGGTCGTCGCGGCGGGCGGCACCGGCACCGCGGCGGACGTCCGGCGCCTGCTGGCGGCGGGCGCGGTCGCGGTGCAGGCCGGCACGGTGTTCCTGCTGGCACAGGAGGCCGGCACCCGGCCGGCGCAGCGCGAGGCGATGCTCTCCGGGCGGTTCCGGGACACGGTGGTGACCCGGGCGTTCACCGGGCAGCCCGCCCGGGCGCTGCGGAACAGGTTCACCGACGCCTACTCGGCGTGTGCGCCGGTCGGGTATCCCGCGGTGCACCACCTGACCGCGCCGATCCGGGCCGCGGCCGCGGAGCGGGGCGACCCCGAGGCGCTCAACCTGTGGGCGGGCACCGCGCACGCGCAGGCCCGGACCGGCCCGATCGCCGAGATCCTGTACCGGCTCAGCGCCGGGAGCTCGTGAGGATGGCGAGCTGCCCCGTCGCCCGGGTCATCGCGACGTAGCGGTCGACCGCGCCCTCGATGCCGTCGCCGAACCGGTCCGGGTCGACGAGCACGACCAGGTCGAACTCGAGCCCCTTGGACAGCTCCGGGGTCAGCGACCGGACGCGGGCCGTCTCCTGGAACGCCGGATCGCCGATGACGCAGGCGACGCCCTCGGCGTGCGCGGCGAGCCAGGCGTCGAGGATCGCGCCCAGCTCCGCGGCCGCCGCGTGTAGGACGGGCAGGCCGCCGCCGCGGATGGAGACCGGCACGTTGGCGTCCGGCAGCACGGCCCGGATGACCGGCTCGGCCTGCGCCATGACCTCGGCCGGCGTCCGGTAGTTGATGCTCAGCGAGGCCAGGTCGATCCGGTCCAGCCCGATCCGCGTCAGCCGTTCCCGCCACGACTCGGTGAACCCGTGCCGGGCCTGCGCGCGGTCGCCGACGATGGTGAAGCTGCGCGACGGGCAGCGCAGCAGCAGCATCTGCCACTCCGCGTCGGTCAGCTCCTGCGCCTCGTCCACGACGATGTGCGCGAACGGCCCGGCCAGCCGGTCCTGCTCGGCGTCGTCGGCCACCGTCTCGTCCACCAGGATGTACTGCAGGTCCTGGTGGCGCAGCATCGTCACCAGGCCGAGGCCGTCGTCGTCGGCGGCGATCAGGTCGTCGACGACCCGGTCCATCTGCTCGCTCTTGGTGGCGACCGCCGCGTGGAAGCGGCGCCGGCGCCGCGACGCCTCCGGGTCGCCGAGCCGCTGCCGCGCCGCGTCCAGCAGCGGCAGGTCCGACACCGTCCAGGCCCGGGCGTCGGCGCGCTGCAACGCCCGCACCTCGTCGCGGTCCAGCCAGGGCGCGCACCTGCGCAGGTACGCGGGCACCGACCACAGGTCGCCGACGAGGTCCGCCGGGTCCAGCAGCGGCCAGGCCCGGTTGACCGCCGAGCGCAGTTCCCGGTTGCGCGACAGCGCGCGGCGCAGCCGCTCCTCCGACTCGTCGCCGTCGTACTTCGCCACCAGCAGGGTGAGCAGCTCCTCCCAGATCTCGTCGCGGGCCTCGTTGTGCGGGGTGCCGGCGGCCGCCCGGAACGCCTGCGCCCAGTCGTCGGCGGTCAGCGGCAGGTCGGCGTCGTCGGTGGTGACCGTCATGCCGGTGTCCGGCGGCTCCTCGTAGAAGCGGACCGCGGCCTCGACCGCCCGCACCACGCCCGCCGACGACTTCAGCCGGGCCACCTCCGGGTCGGCCTCGACCGCCGCGCCCGCGCCCTCGGGCACGAGGTCCCGCACGGTGCAGATCTGCACGTCCTCCTCGCCGAGGCTGGGCAGGACGTCGGCGACGTAGGCCAGGTAGGGCTGGTGCGGCCCGACGAACAGCACGCCGCCCCGGCGGTGGCCGAGGCGGGGATCGGAGTAGAGCAGGTAGGCGGTGCGGTGCAGGGCGACGACCGTCTTTCCGGTACCCGGACCGCCGTCGACGACCAGCGCGCCGCGCGATCCGGCCCGGATGATGGCGTCCTGGTCGGCCTGGATGGTGCCGAGCACGTCGCGCATCCGGGGCGAGCGGCTCGCGCCCAGGCTGGCGATGAACGCCGACTGGTCGTCGAGCGCGGCGCGGTCCTCGAGCCCGTCCGGGGTGAACACCTCGTCCCAGTAGTCGCCGATCCGGCCGCGGGTCCAGCGGTAGCGGCGGCGGCTCGCCAGGCCCATCGGGTTGGCGTGGGTCGCGCCGAAGAACGGCTCGGCCACCGGCGAGCGCCAGTCGACCAGCAGCCGGCGGCCGCCGCTGTCGGTGAGGCCGCGCCGCCCCACGTACACGGGCTCGGTGTCGCCGGTGCCGACCATGCGGCCCAGGCACAGGTCGACGCCGAAGCGCCGCAGGTCCCGCAGGCGGGCGGTCAGCCGCAGGATCTCCTGGTCCCGGTCCAGCGCCCGCTGGCCGGAGCCGCCGGGCGAGCGGCGCTCGGCGGCGAGTCGGTCGGACAGCTCGGCGGTCAGCTGATCGAGGCGCTCCGCGATGGCCGCGAAGTGTTGCTCGTCGCGGGCGATCAGCGCCGGTTCGGCCTTGGCGGACAGTCGTTCGGGCAGGTCGAACATGCTGGTGCTCAGGCGGCGGTTCACGGCGTCAACCTCTTCCATTTCCGCAGGTTGTGGCCTTGGCCAGCGATTCTGCGGTATGACCCGGGTCTTGCCGCAAGCCCCCGGGTCCGCTATACGTTAGAAGTGGAAGAGAGCGTTCTTCCCTATTCCGCGGTCGGGTGCTCGGTCACGTTCTGCAGGTACAGCGCCTCGCCGAGGGTCTCGATCAGCTGGAGCTGGGTCTCGATGTAGTCGACGTGGTGCTCCTCGTCGGCCAGGATCTCCTCGAACAGCTTGGCCGACGTGATGTCGCCGATCGACCGCATGTACGCGGCGCCCTTGCGCAGCCGGTCGACCGCCTCCACCTCGATCGCCATGTCGGCGCGAAGCTGCTCCGGCACCGTCTCGCCGATGCGCAGCGGGGAGAGCCGCTGGTAGTTCGGCAGGCCCTCGAGGAAGAGGATGCGGTCGGTGAGCACCTCGGCGTGGCGCATCTCGTCGATCGACTCGGCGCGGCTGTGCGCGGCGAGCTTGGTGTAGCCCCAGTTGTCCTGCATCTTGGCGTGCAGGAAGTACTGGTTGATCGCGGTCAGCTCCGCGGTGAGCTGCGCGTTGAGGAACTCGATGACCTGCTTGTCGCCCTGCATGGCTGTACTTTACGTAGTTTGTCCGTATTCATCGTGCTGCGCCGACCGGCGTGTTCGCGCCCGCCTCGGCGTCGATGATCTCGGCGATCCGCGGGTGGCAGCTGCCGCACCCGGTGCCCGCGCCGCAGGCCTCGCCGACCGTGTCCTCGCAGCGGGCTCCGCCGCGGACGGCCGCGCGTACCTCGCATTCGCGGACGCGGGCGCAGATGCACACGTACATGTTGCCGCCTGCCTGATCTCGGGGGTTACCAAGGGCAGGCTATCCTTATCTGGCGGCGGCGTCGACAGGTTGCGCGTTCTCATCACCCCTCGGGTCGGGGTGCCCGCTCCTTGCGCTGCTTCATGCAGAAGCCGAGGTCGTGGTCCCGCACGCACCGGTACATCGCGGCCAGGCGCACCAGGGCCGGCCCGAGTGCGCTCAGGCACGCCAGCGAACCGAGTGCGAGCAGCAGGCCGGGAACGGTGACGGTAGTGGCCAGCAGTTTCGCCGCGCACTGCGGGGTGTTGACGGCGGCGGTCAGCAGCGAGAGACAGCGCTGAGCGCCCGCCGCGGTGCCGAGGTTGGGGCACAGGCCGCGCACCAGCCCGGTCAGCCTGTCGGGGTCGGCGGCGCCCGGCAGCGCCTGCTTGTCGGCGGCGGCGCGCTTCTCGGCGGCGGCGCGTTTCTCCGCCGCGGCGCGTTTCTCGGCGGCGGCGCGACGGGCGCGCTGCGGGCCCCCGTCGGCGGTCTCCGTGGCGGCGACCGTGACGGCCGACCGGTCACCGCGGCCGTCCCGCAGCGCCACGCGGGCGACCGTGCCCAGGACGAAGACGACCGCGAGCGCGGTCGCAACGGCCAGCAGACGCCTCCGTAATCGAGCCATGGCAGGAAGCCTAGGCTCGATATGTGGCAAACACGGGTGTTCTTCATGTTCGCCCCGGCTCGCGCGAAGTCCGACGTCTTCAGCGTCCCGAGGTGAGCAGTTTCTCGACCGCGTCGGCGAGTTCGGCCACGGGACGGCGGCCGTCGAGCTCCAGCGTGGCGCCGCGGCGCAGCAGGGGTTCCACCTCGGCCAGGTGACGCTCGATCTCGGCCCGCTGCCCGGCCGTCTTCCCGTACGGGTTGCGCGCCTCGTCCCAGGTGCCGTCCGGCGAGGTCCAGCCGTCGTAGTCGGTGTCGACGGTCCGGTGGCCGCGGCGCGACAGCTCGTCGAGCAGCGTGGTCTTGCCCGCCCCCGACATGCCGGTCACCAGCATCTTCGTCACTCACCGAGAGTACGTGGCGGTCGCTACTCACTGTGAAGATCCCGTCGGCTTTTCTGCCGCTATGGTCGGCCGAACGGCTACAGGTATCACTCTGAGCTATGGGCGGGGAGATTCATTACGTAGCGTCGCCGCGAGCGCGGTGTCCGGGCCCGCTCGGAGAGCAAGGAGCAGGGATGCGCCGCTTCGCCGTCTTGTTGAGCACGATCGCGCTGGCGTGCGGAGCCGCGTTGACCGCCTCGCCCGCACAGGCCGCGTCGGCGCAGGCCACCCGGGTCGTCTACCTGACCTTCGACGACGGGCCCTCCGGCACGTGGACGCCCCGGTATCTCGACGTGCTCGACCAGTACGGCGCCAAGGCCACGTTCTTCACCACCGGCCAGAACGCCAAGGCGCACCCCAAGCTCACCGCCCGCATCCACCGCGAGGGGCACCTGCTGGCCAACCACACCTGGAGCCACCCGAACCTGACCAAGCTCGGCAAGGCTAAGGTGAAGAGCCAGCTCACCCGCACGCAGAGCGCCCTCGGCCGCTACCGCAGCAAGTGCATGCGCCCGCCGTACGGCGCCACCAACTCCTCGGTGCGGCGCTGGACCAAGGAGGTCGGGCTCAGGACGGTGCTGTGGGACGTCGACACCCGCGACTGGGAGAACTCGCAGACCTCGACCGGCATCTACAACCGGGTGATGCGCAACGTCCACAACGGCTCGGTCGTGCTGATGCACGACGGCGGGGACTCCCAGCGCGACTCCCTGGCCGCGCTCAAGCGGATCCTGCCGAAGCTGAAGGCCAAGGGGTACACGTTCAGGATCCTGCCCGGCTGTTAGGCGACCGGGAAGTCGAAATAGCTCGACGGGTACGGCTCGCCGTCGAGCGTGTAGTGCCACCACTCGTGCGAGTAGTTGCTGAATCCGGCCGCGGTCATGGCGCCGCGCAGGAGCAGCCGGTTGGCGCGGCGCACGCCGGTCACCCGCGGGTCGAGGGTGGCGGCGAGCGGGTCGAAGCAGTCGTAGCCCGTACCCATGTCGATGGAATTGTCGCGGAAGCGACGGCCGTGGGGTGCGTAGCAGGGCACCAGGGGCTGGCCCGGCACGTACCGGGGCTGCGTGGCGGCCGGCAGCCGGACGAGCGTCAGGTCGACCGTGCTGCCGCGGCTGTGTCCCGACCGGTGCGCCAGGTAGCCGTCGGCGAACAGCGTGGACTTGGCCACCCGCGGGTAGAACTCGCGCTTCATCCGGTTGTCGGCGGCGTCGCGGGCCCAGGCGGCGAAGTCGTTCACGGCGCGCTGCGGGCGGTAGCAGTCGTAGACCTTCAGGGTGTAGCCGCGGGGGCGCAGCGCGGTCTGCGCCGTCCGGAGCGCCGACGCGGCCCTGCGGGTCAGCAGGCATCGCGGCCTGGTGTAGCCGTCGATGCGGCGGCCGACGAAGTTGTGCGTCTGCCCGTACCGGATGTCGTGCAGGATGGTCGGGTCGACGGCGGCGAGGTCGACGAAGGTGCTCGGCGCCGCCGCGGCGGCGGGCGCCGGCGCGGCGATCAGCGAGGTGAGCAGCAGGGTCAGGGCGAGGGCGCGACGTACCACGGCGCAAGAATATGGGACTTTTGCCGATTAATGGTCAGTATCGGGTGTATCTGACCCAGTCGTAGCGGGCGGTCAGCGGCGTGCCGGGGTAGGAGAACGCGCCCAGCCAGCCGTCGGCGTCGATGCCCGGCCAGAGGCTCATCATGATCCGCTGCGGGTGACTCGGCAGCGCGCCGCGCGAGCCGTCCTCCTCGTGGACGAGCCGGCCGTCGACGAACCACCTGATCGCATCGCGCCGCCAGTCGATGGCGTAGACGTGGTACCCGGCCGCGGCGTCGAAGCCCAGGTCGACGATGGTCTCGTGGTCGCCGTCGCCGTCGGTGAAGTAGTTGACCTGCATCTGGTTGGTGTTCTTCCCGAGGATCTCGACATCGATCTCGTCCCAGGGCTGGTCGTCGGTCGCTCCGGTGTAGGTGAAGAACGCGGTCACCACGCCGGACTGCTTGACGGCCTTCATCCGCGCCTCGAAGCGCCCGTAGGAGTACAGCTCGTTGGTGCGGTACTCGCCGGAGGCGTAGGGCTTGCCCGAGCAGCCGCCCGGGCAGGTCGCGGCGCTGAGGTGGATGCTCGTGACGCCCTCCCGGAACCGGACGTGGTCGGCGCGCCAGCCGGCGTTGAACATGCCGCCGTTGCTCCAGCCGTCGGCCTGGTGCCAGCGGACGGCGTCGGCCCGGTCGAGGTGGCCGATGAAGCTGCCACCGGTGGTGGCCTCGGGCGGCCCGCTGTCGGCCGCGGCCACCACGGTGGTCACGATGCCGATCGCGGCGAGCGCCAGTCTTTCCACGGTGCGTGATCGCGCTCTGAACACGTCCACCTCACTCTCCGTCAGGGAGTCTGTCATGATCTTGAGGCTGTGGAGTGTTTTGTCGCACCGGTGTGGTGAGCTTGCCGTCATGGGTGTCCACTGTTGGTTCCGGCGGTGAACGGCGAGCCGGCGTGCTGCTGCTCGACCGATACCGGCACCGGCGGCTGGAGCAGCTCTGGCTCGACCACGACCTCGGCGGGGACGACACGATCTGGCCGGTGGTGGAGGTCCTGGAGCGGGCCGCGTTCGAGGGCCGGCCGTTCGACATCGGCGCCGTCAACGTCCACTCTGCCAATCCGGCCGGAGCCGCGAAGGTGGTGCAGGCCCTGCGGCACTGGGGTCACGACGTCCGGGTCGCCTCGGGCTCCGGGGAGGTCGGCTATCCGGGGTGACGGTCGCGGCGGCGGATGACCGCGCGGCCGCCGCGGGCCGGGCCGTTGGTGATGCCGCGCGAGTGCCAGCGCTCGTCGGGCTCGTCGGTCGGCAGCAGGACGAGGTCGCGCAGCATGGTCCGCAGAACGACGTCGATCTCCATGTTCGCGAACGCGGCGCCGAGGCAGCGCCGGCTGCCGCCGCCGAACGGGATCCAGCGGTACAGGTCCGGCCGGGTGCCGTGGAACCGGCCGGGGTCGAAGGCCAGCGGGTTCGGGAACACCGACTCGTCCTCGTGCAGCAGCGCGATGCTGACCAGGATCGTGTAACCCTTCGGCACGATCCACCGGCCGAGCGGCAGCACGTCGGCCTTCACCTGCCGCCCCACGAAGTCGATCACCGGCCGCGAGCGTTCCACCTCGAGGATCGTCGCCTCGCGCAGGGCGCTTGCGCCCGCGTCCGCCTCGTCGACGAGCGCGTCCAGGATCGCCGGATGGCGGCGCAGCCGCTCGACCGCCCAGGCCAGCGTGGTCGCCGTCGTCTCGTGCCCGGCGGCGAGCAGCGTGAGCAGCTGGTCGGCGATGTCGCGGTGGCTCATGGCGGTGCCGTCGTCATAGCGGCTGAGCAGCATCAGTGCGAGGATGTCGTGGTGCTCCTCGAGGGCGGGATCCCGCTCGGCCTTGCTGATCAGCCGTGCCACGATGTCGTCGTACTCGCGGCGCGCGGCCGCGAACCGGCCCCAGGGACCCCACCGTCCGAGGTCGACCCGCGGCTCGGGCAGCACCGCCAGCCACCCGCCGAGCTTGATCATCCGTGGCAGCAGCTCGCGCAGCGCGGCGAACTCGGCACCCTCGGCGCCGAACACCGCGCGCAGGATGATGTTGAGCGTGATCCGGGTCATCGAGGGGAGCGTGGCGAAACCGCGTCCCTCCGGCCAGGACGCCATCTCCCGCACCGTCTCGTCTTCGACGATCTTCTCGTACGCGCTCAGCCGCCGGCCGTTGAACGGCGGCACCAGCAGCTTGCGCCGCCGGTGGTGCTCCTCGCCGCCGAGCGCGAACAGCGAGCCGGGGCCGAGCACCTTGCCGAGATTGCGGACCGGATTGTCGGCGGCCTCGGAGCCCGCCATGAACAGCTGCCTGATCTCGTCCGGACCGCTGATCACCAGGGCCGGACCGTAGGGCGGAAGGTTCACGGTGAACGTGTCGCCGTAGCGGTCCCGCATCCGGTCCATCCCGCGCCGGTTGACGGTCAGCGCGTAGGCGGTCTGCACCAGCGGGGGAACCGTCGGGCCGGGAGGGAGGGTGACGACGGTCATGTGACGAGACCTCCGGTGCCTGGTACACGGGCGTACCGGGCAAAGATACACTTATGCACCATTTCGGACAAGTCTGTCGCCCGGATTGGGGGTATGGCGTGATCACCGTGCCGGACCGGGCCGCCGAGGCCACACCGGACGACGCGGGCGACTACCGCCGCCGGCTGCTCGACGGCCTGGCCGGGTCGATCGTGGACGTCGGCTACCGGAACACCACGGTCGCCGACATCGTGCGCCGGGCGCGCACCTCCCGGCGTACCTTCTATGCGCACTTCCCGGACCGGGACACCTGCTACGCCGCGCTGCTGTCCGCCGAGAACCGGCAGATGATCGACCGGATCGCCGCCGCCGTCGACCCGGCCGCGCCGTGGGCCACCCAGGTGCGGCAGGCCGTCGAGGCCTGGATCGCCTGCGCCGAGTCCCGTCCCGAGATCACCCTGAGCTGGATCCGCGACCTGCCGTCGCTCGGCGCGGCGGCCCGCGACCTGCAACGCGACCGCCAGGAAGCGTTCGTCACCATGATCCAGACGCTCTGTGCCACCGAGGCCTGGAGCGCGGTCCGCGCGGGCCCGGTCTCCCGCCAACTCGCGATCATGCTGCTCGGTGGCCTCCGCGAGCTGACGGCCACGACCGTGGAGGACGGCGGACGGCTGAGCGACAACACGGAACTCGCCATCCGCGCCTGCACCGCCCTACTCGGCCCGGACCTGTCCTCCCCGCCGGATCACTGAGCCCGCCGGCGGCGGATCGTCCCTTGCCGCGCTGTGGCAGCCTCGCCCACACCGCAGCGATCATGACAGTGCTGCTGACGAACGGAGGCACCGTGGCCAACCGGCTGCTGTACCTGGCTCGACACGGCGAAGCCGTCGACGACGGCGACCTCAGTGACCGCGGCCGACAGCAGGCTCACCTGCTCGGCCGACGCCTGGCCGCCGTACCTCTGACGGCCATCCACCACGGCCCGCTGCCACGCGCCACGCAGACCGCCGACGTGATCAGTCGGCATCTTCCCGGCGTCCCGCTGCGCTGCTCGCCCGCCGTCGGTGACTACGTCCCGCCCGTGCCGGACCCCCAGGCTCTGCCCGAGGTCCACGCCCGCTTCCTGGACGGCGTCACCGCCGACGAATACGCGGTTGGAGCCGCATTGGCCGCTGCCGCCATCGAAGAGCACGCGGCGCCCACCACCACGGACACCCACGAACTGATCATCACGCACAGCTTCCTGATCGCCTGGTTCGTGCGCCATGCCCTCGACGCCCCCGACGCCCGCTGGCTCGGCCTCAACGCCGCCAACTGCGCCCTGACCGTCATCCTCTACCGCCCGCACCGCCCACCGACCCTGATGCTCTTCAACGACACCAGCCATCTGCTACCAGAGCTGCGCTGGACGGGCTTCCCACCTGAACTGCACATCTGAAACCTCGGCGTGGCCTGGCCCGGCTGGCTTGTGGGCGGGTGGGGCGAGGCGCGCAGCGGCGAACGTCAGAGGTCGAGGTCTTCGATGGCGGGCTGGTCGACGATGTCGGTGACCAGGTTGTAGAGCTCGGTGGGCAGCAGGTCGCGCAGTTCCTCGAGGGACTCGGCGACGTGCAGGGTGGACTCGGCGGGCGTGTACGTCCAGGTCTGGTTGGCGCTCCAGTCGCCGACCCAGGCGCGCCATCCCGTGTTCCACTTCTCCGCGTCGGGGCCGACGTTCGTGTGTGCCTCGGAGCGCTCGACGTGGACCACGAACTTCTCGCCGCGCGAGCGGTAGACGTGGAAGGTCTCGGTCCGCTCGTTGGTGGAGCGTTCCCACTGTGCCAGGAGCACTCCGGAGAACCGCTGCTTGCGGCCCAGGCCCTGGCCGACGCGCACGATGATCTCGTCGAAGCCCTGCTTGCGGCCCTCCTCGATCTCGACGAAGCGGCGCAGCGCCGACGTGATGGCCGCCGAGAGCGTGCCCCCGGCCAGTTCCTGTGCCCGCTGGTACAGCGGCAGGTCGTCATCGGAAACGTAGATCGTCTTGTTCGGCATGACCTGACTATACGCATACGTGTACGTACACGCAATCGGGTGACCGACGTATCTGGTCCGGCGGCGTGGTCTCTGCATGGGTGGGAGGTGTCAGAGATGACAAGTGGCTACGGGGTGCTGCGCGCGGACCTGGACCGCTGGGTACGCGAGGACGACCAGTCGACGCCGCACCTGCAGATCAGGGCCCTGGACCGCACCGGGCAGCCCTGGCGGATCGCGGTGAACGTGCAGTCCGACACCGGCTCGGAGGTCGTCTACTGGCTGGTCGACCCGCTGCTCGGCCACCCCGTCTCGGCCGGGCTCGCGGCCCGGCCCACCGGCTTCAGCGCGGCGGCACCCACGCCGGCGGAGGCGCTGGACTACGTGCGCGCCCCGCTGTTCGACTGGCGGGCCGGCACCGCCCTGCCGGCCAGCGGCAGCGCCTCCGCCGACGACCTGCAGGACCTGCTGGTCCTGCACCTGCAGCAGTGCAAGAACGCGGGCGGCGAGCTGTTCGCGTTCGGCACCAGGTTCGACCGCAACCTGCACAAGCCGATCGACGCGCAGTTCGGCAACCTCGACGGCCTGCACGGCATACACAACATCCACCTCAACCAGGGGAACACCGGCCGGCACGCCGGCGACAACGGCGTCCTGCACGACGGCGGACTGATCCTCGCCCACCCGGACCGCCACGTCGGCCTCTTCCTCGCGTTCCAGTCGCAGGCTGTGCCGACCGACGACGCGGGAAAGCCGGCGGCGCAGTCGCGGCTCATCGCGGAACTGATCGGCGGCGGTCCGGCGCCGACCCGGCCCCCGGCGGCCACCGGAGACGTCTACCTGGAGCGGGCGCTGCTCAACCCGGCGGGCGACGACGTCGGCAAGGAGGCCGTGGTGATCGGCAACCTGGCGAACGCCACCGGAAAGCTCGACGGCTGGCGGCTGGTCGACAAGTCGGGCCGGGTCACCCCGCTCGACGGCGTCACCCTGGTGCCCGGCGGGTCGGCGCTGGTCGTGCTCGACGGCACCGGTGTGCAGCTGAGCAACGCCGGCGGCAACCTCGTGCTCCTCGACCACACCGGACGCCAGGTCGACGCGGTCGTCTTCACCGCCGCGGACACCGCGGCCGGCGACCGCTTCGTGCGCTTCAGGCGCTAGGGCTAGGCGGCCAGGCTCTCGCCGCGCTCGGTGCGGGCGTACAGGACCGAGCGGCCGGTCCGGGTCCGGGCGACCAGGCCGGCGCGGTGCAGCACGGCGAGGTGGTCGCCGACCCCGCCGAGGCTCATGCCGAGCTGGGCGGCGAGCTGGCTGGTCGTGGCGGGACCGGCCAGGGCGCGCAGGATCGCCGCCCGGCCCGCACCGATCAGCGGCCCGAGGCCGTCGCCGTGCGGGCGTGCGGCCGGCGGGCCCATGATGTCCGCGACGCCGCGGGCCCGGTAGGCCACGGTGAACGGCCGGGCCGGGTCGGTGCTGATGGCCAGGTTGGTGAAGATCGACGCGACGAAGAGCAGGCCGCCGCCGGTGAGGCGGAACCGGCCGGTGTCGCGGTGCCGGATCGAGATGTCGCCGTCGGCGGTCCAGCTGACGAGCGGGTGCAGGCCCGCGAGACCCTCGGCCCACCCGTACGCGGCGACGCGGCCGGCCCGCTGCACGACGTCGCGCTCCAGCACCGCCCGCAGCCGCGGCCAGTCCGGCTCGACCAGCACGTTCCAGGCGGCCTGGAGGGCGTCCGCGAGCCGGTCGACGACGTCGTCACCGTCCAGGATCCGCCGGGCGTACGCCGGGGGAGCGCCATGACCGCGCAGGTTGCGCTCGAGCTCCGCCCGGGCCCGGTCCAGCGGCGTCGCGCGGATCCCGGCCAGCTCGTCGGCGAACGAGCGCCGCGGCCCGGACGGCGGCGGGTGCAGGAAGTCGGCGTTGTCGTCCCTGCGGAACAGGCTGATCAGCGCGCCGACGGCGGGCTCGGCGCGGCGCAGGTCGGCCAGCCGCGGGCGCATCCGCCGGACCCAGTCGCCCAGCACCCCGGTCGGGCTGTGCCCGGTGAGGGTGCGGACGGCGCCCTCGGCCTCGAACAGCGGCGAGATGGCGTACCGGCAGGCGGCCACGTCCGCGGGCGAGACCTGGATCAGCATGTTTCGCTCACCAGCGAAACTTTAGACGCGGACGGGCGCGGCGGCCATGGTGGACGCGTGACCGCCGAACCCCGCGCCACCTACCGCGAAGTCCTCGCCGTCGCCGAGTTCCGGGTGCTGCTCGGCACGTTCGCGCTGCTGCTGATCAGCGAGAGCGTCAAGATGCTCGCCCTGTCCGTGCTCGTCTACGTCGGCACCGGCTCGGCGCTGCTGGCCGCGCTCGCCTACGCGGCAGGGCTCCTGCCGCAGGCGCTCGGCGGCGCCCTGCTGCTCTCGCTGGCCGACCGCTGGCGGCCGCGGCGGCTGCTGGTGTCGTACGACCTGCTGCGCCTGGCCGTCACCGCGGTGCTCGCGCTGACCGTCCTGCCCCCGGCGGGCGCGATGCTGCTGGTCTTTCTCACCGGCGGGCTGGCGCCGGTGGCGCAGGCGGCCCGGACCGCGCTGCTCGCCGACGTGCTGACCGGCGACGCGTACGTGCTGGGCCGCTCGCTGTTCACCGTGACCTCCGGCGCGATGCAGGTGGTCGGCGCGGCGGTCGGCGGGCTGCTGCTGGTGACCGCCGGGCCGGCGGGCGCGCTGTGGCTGTCCGCGGCGGCCTGTGGCGTCTCCGCGATCGTGGTCCGCTTCGGGATGGCGGGCCGGCCCGCCCGGTCGGCCGCGGAGGCGGGCGCGGTCCGGCAGACCTGGCGGGTCAACGGCCGGCTGCTGCGGGACGCGCCGATGCGCCGGCTGCTGCTGGCGCAGTGGCTGCCCGGCGCGCTGATGGTCGGCGCCGAGGGCGTGGTGGTGCCCTACACCGCGCAGTCCGGCCGGCCGGGCGCCGCCGGGGTGCTGCTGGCGGCGGCCGCGTTCGGCATGCTGGCCGGGCAGCTTCTGGTGGCCCGCCTGGCGGCGCCCGCGCTGCGGGAGCGACTGACCCCGTGGCTGGCGCTGCTGCTCGGCGTGCCGCTGGCGGCGTTCCTGTTGCGGCCCGGCCCGGTCGCGGCGGCGGTGATCCTGGCGCTGGCGGCGGCGGGCTTCTCATACCACCTCGGCCTCGCCCGGCGTTTTCTCGAGGCGGCGCCGGAACGGTGGCGGGGGCAGACGTTCGGGCTCGCGAGCACCGGCACGATGGTGCTGCAGGGCCTCGCGATGGCCGGGGCCGGCGCGCTGGCCGAGCTCGTCGCGCCGCGGGTGGTGATGGCACTGGCCGGAGTCGCCTCCGTGCTGGCGACCCTCGCGCTGTGGGGCACCCTACGACCCTCCCCGTCCATGCATGATCAGAGGCAGGCCGTCGGCGGGGGCCGGTAGCGAGGTGAAGCGCCACGGCGCCTCGTACGACGGCGGCAGCTCCCAGTCGAATCGCCGCAGCATGGCGTCCAGCGTCGTCTTGACCTTCAGCAGGCCGAACCGCATGCCGACGCACTTGTGCTGCCCGGCGCCGAACGGCGCCCACGCCAGGCGGTGTACGCGGTCCTCCGCCCGTTCGGGCGAGAAGCGTTCCGGGTCGAACCGGTGCGGCTCGGGCCAGAGCTCCGGCAGGAGCTGGTTCACCCCGGTGCAGACCGACACCAGCTGCCCGGCCGGGATGAACCGGCCCTCGATCTCGGTGTCGCGGACCGCGCGGCGCATGAGGATCGGCGACGGCGAGACCAGCCGGATGCTCTCCTTGATGATCATCTCGAGGGTGTCGAGGCGGTCCAGCCCGGCGAGGTCCGGCGCCGCGCCGGCGGCCGACTCGGCCCGGGCCCGGTCCTGCCACTCGGGGTGCTTGCCGAGGAAGTAGACGGCCGCGATGGTCGCCGCCGTGGTGGTGTCGTGCGAGGCGATGAGCGTGAAGATCATGTGGTCGACGAGCTGCCGGGTAGCCAGCCGGTCGCCGGCGACCCGGCTCATCACCGAGAGGAAGTCGGCGCCGTCGCGGGCGCGCGCCGCCGGCACCGCCCGGGTCAGCAGGCCGGTCAGCCGGCGCCGGGCCCGGCGCGCCCGGTGCCAGGCGGTGCCGGGTACCGGCAGGCGCAGCAGGGCGGTCTCCGCGCGGATGCAGGCCTCGACCGCGCGCATGACCGGCCGCCCGGCCGGGTCGTACGGCAGGCCGAGGAACGCGCGGGTGGTCATCCGGCCGGACAGCTCCCGGATCGCCGGTACCGCCTGCATCGGTCTCCCGGCGGGCCAGCGGTCCAGCCCGGCGGCGGCGTCCCGCGACATCGCCCGCAGGTAGCCGGCGAGCGCGTCGTCGCCGTACGCCTCCTGCAGCAGCCGGCGGTCGGCGAGGTGCCCGGCGCCGTCCATCGCGAGCAGGCCGCCGTCGAACCAGGGCCCGATGACGTCCGGCCAGCCGACGGCGAAGGCCTTGTCCCGGTTGGCGAGCACGGCCTGCACGGCGTCGGGCCCGGCGACCGCGACGATCCGGCGGCCGAAGACCTGCCACCACGACACCGGCCCGTGCCGGCGCAGCAGCTCGACCTGGAACGCCGGCCCGTACCGGACGGTGTGCACGCCGAGGCCGATCACCGGCAGCCCGCGATCGCCGCGGACGCCCGCCAGCCCGCTGCCGGGCGGGGGCGCCGCCAGCTCGCCCTCGCGCCGTGGCAGCCGGGCGAGCACCGCGTCGAGCCAGTGCCCGGTGCCGACCTCGACCAGCCGCGCGTTCTCCCGCCCGGCCACGTCCATCACTGCGGTCACCCGAACCGACCTCCGTCCCTGACGTGTGGTGTGCGCACGCTACGGCGCCCCGGTTACGTGCCGGCGCCGCGCGTAACCGAGCGCCGACCCGGGGTTCCTACGGTTCCGCAATGGAGCGAGCACAGGGGACGTACGAGACGAACATCGACCCGATCGCCGTCGTCGGCATCGGGTGCCGGTATCCGCGGACCATCTCCTCTCCCGGCGAGCTGTGGGACTTCGTCTCCCGCGGCGACAGCGCCGCGGCGCCCGGCTTCCCCGCCGACCGGGGCTGGGATCTGTCGTCGCTGACCAGCGCCGAGCCCGAGGCGCCCGGCTCGACCTACGTGCGCGGCGGATCGTTCGTCGAGGGCGTCGCCGACTTCGACTCGGCGTTCTTCGGCATCAGCCCGCGCGAGGCCCTCGCCATGGACCCGCAGCAGCGGATCCTGCTGCAGGTCTCCTGGGAGGCGCTGGAGCGCGCCGGCATCGATCCCACCACGCTCGCCGGCACCCGGGCCGGCGTCTACTTCGGCGTCGTCGCGCAGGAGTACGGCCCCCGGGTGTTCACCGGCGACCTCGAACACGCCGGGCACCTCACCACGGGCACCACCCCGAGCGTCGCGTCCGGCCGGGTGGCGTACGCCCTCGGCCTGGAGGGTCCGGCGGTCACCGTCGACACGGCCTGCTCGTCCTCGCTCGCCGCGATCCACCTGGCGATCCGCGCGCTGCGGGCCGGCGAGTGCTCGGTGGCGCTCGCCGGCGGCGCCAACGTGGTCTGCGCGCCGAGCATCTTCGTCGGCTTCGGCCACCTCGGCGCGCTCGCGCCCGACGGGCTGAGCAAGCCCTTCTCCGCGCAGGCCGACGGGTTCGGCGTGTCGGAGGGCGCCGGGGTGCTCGTCCTCGAACGGCTCTCCGCGGCCCGCCGCAACGGCCACCAGGTGCTGGCGGTGCTGCGCGGCAGCGCGATCGGGCAGGACGGCGCCTCCGACGGGCTCTCCGCGCCGAGCGAGGACGGCCAGCGGCGGGTGATCCGCGACGCGCTGGCCGACGCGGGGCTGTCGCCGGCCGACGTCGACGTCGTCGAGGCGCACGGCACCGGCACCCGGGTCGGCGACCCGATCGAGGCGCGGGCCCTGCTGGCCACCTACGGAGCGGCCCGGTCCGCCGACCGCCCACTGCTGGTCGGCTCGGTCAAGTCGAACATCGGCCACCCGCAGGCGGCCGCCGGCGTCGCCGGGGTCATCAAGATGGTGGAGGCGATCCGCCACGCCGAGGTGCCCGGCACCCGGCACCTGTCCGCGGTCACCGACGCCGTCGACTGGTCCGCCGGCACCGTGCGGGTGGTGGCCGAGCCGACGTCGTGGCCGGCGCCGGAGGAACACGAGACGCCCCGGCGCGCGGCGGTGTCCTCGTTCGGCATCAGCGGCACGAACGCGCACGTCATCGTGGAGCAGGCGCCCCCGGTCGAGCCGGAGCCGGAGCTTGAGCCCGTGGCCGGCCCGGCGGTCGTGCCCCTGGTTCTTTCCGCCCGGACGCCGACGGCGCTGCGGGCGCAGGCCGCGCACCTGCGCGAGCACCTCGACGCGCGGCCCGGGCTGCGCCTCGCCGACGTCGCGTACACGCTGGCAACCGCCCGGGCCGGCCTGCCGCACCGCGCGGTCGTCGTGGCGGGCGACCGGGCCGAGGCGCTGGACGGCCTGCGCGCGGTCGCTGAGGACGAGCCGCACGCCGCCGCCGTCACCGGTCGGGCCGGCGCGGACGGCGTCGTCCTCGTCTTCCCCGGGCAGGGCACACAGTGGACGGACATGGCGGTCGGGCTGCTCGACGCCGATCCCGTGTTCGCGGCCGAGATCAAGGCGTGCGACCGCGCCTTCGCCGAACACGTCGACTGGTCGCTGCTCGACGTGCTGCGGTCCCGGCCCGGCGCGCCGGGACTGGACCGGGTGGACGTCGTGCAGCCGGCCCTGTTCGCGGTCATGGTCTCGCTCGCGCGGTGCTGGCAGGCGCTGGGCTTCCGGCCCGCCGCGGTGATCGGGCACTCGCAGGGCGAGATCGCCGCCGCGTACGTCGCCGGCGCCCTCACCCTGGCCGACGCGGCGAAGGTCGTCACCCTGCGCAGCCGGGCCATCGTGGCCATCGCCGGCACCGGCGGGATGGCGTCGGTCGCGCTCGGCGCCGACGAGGTCGCCGCCCGGCTGAGCCGGTGGGAGGGCCGGCTCGGCATCGCCACGATCAACGGGCCCCGCGCCGTGGTGGTCTCCGGCGACGGCGCCGCGATCGACGAGTTCGTGCGGGACTGCGCGGACGACGACGTCCGGGTACGCCGGATCGCGGTCGACTACGCCTCGCACTCCGCGCACGTCGAACGGCTCGACGACGAGCTGCACCGCCTGCTCGCCGGCATCCGGCCGACGGGCACCGACGTCGAGTTCGTCTCCACCGTGACCGGCGAGGCGATCGAGGGCACCGAGCTCGACGCCGGCTACTGGTACCGCAACCTGCGCCGGACGGTGGACTTCGAGGCGGCGGTCAAGGCCGCGTACGGGCGGGGGCATCGGCTCTTCGTCGAGGTCAGCCCGCACCCCGTGCTGGGCGGGGGCATCGAGGACTCGCTGGCGGCGGCCGGCGACGACCCGGCCGTGGTCACCGGCACCCTGCGCCGCGACGACGGCGGCCCGCGCCGGCTGCTGACCTCGGTCGCCGAGGCGCACGTGGCGGGCCCGCCGATGGCGCTGGGCGGCTACCTGCGCGAGGCGCGGCCAAGGCTGGTCGAGCTGCCGACGTACGCGTTCGAGGGCCGAAGGTTCTGGATGGCGCCGGAGCCGGACGGGCCGCGGCGGCCCGGCCCGCGGTCGGTCGAGCACCCGCTGCTCGACGCCGTCCACGACCACCCCGAGCACGAGGAGCTGCAGTTCTCCGGCCGGCTGTCCCTGGAGACACACCCCTGGCTGGCCGACCACGCGGTCGACGGGGCGGTGCTGCTGCCCGGCGCCGCCATGGTCGAGCTCGGCCTGTTCGCCGGCCGGCAGGTCGGCTGCCCCGCCGTCACCGAGCTCGTCCTGCACGAGCCGTTGGTGATCACCGAGCGCGGCGCCGTCCTCGTCCAGGTGGTGGTGTCGGGCTCGGCGGAGGAACGCGCGGTGCGGATCTACTCCCGCGCCGAGTCGGACCGGCCGCTCGACGGGCAGCCCGCCTGGACCCGGCACGCCGAGGGCACCCTCGGCGCGGCGCCCGCGGAGGCAGCCGCCGCGGCGCCGCAGTGGCCGCCGGCCGGCGCCGAGCCGGTCGACGTCTCGGACGGCTACGACCGGCTCGCGGCGGACGGCTACGCCTACGGGCCCGCCTTCCGCGGGCTGCGCGCGGTCTGGCGCCGCGGCGCCGACGTCTACGCCGAGGTCGCGCTGCCGGACGGCGTCGACGGCGACGCCTTCGACCTGCACCCGGCGCTGCTGGACGCCGCGCTACACGCGCTCGGGTACGCCGAGCCGGACGAGCCCGGCGGCACCGCCGGGCAGGTGCGGCTGCCGTTCGCCTGGGAGGGCGTGCGCCTGGACGCCGCCCGCGCCACCGTCCTGCGCGGGCACATCGCCGCGACCGGCCCCGGCACCTTCCGGCTCGACCTCACCGACGCCGACGGGGAGCCGGTCTGCGCCGTCTCGTCGCTGACCCTGCGCCCGATCACCCGGGAGCGGCTGCGCGCCGCCGCGGGCACCGGCGCCGACGGCATGCTGTTCGGTCTCGACTGGACCCCGGTCGCCGCGCCGGCGGCGGGCACCGGCCCGGACTGGCGCGAGTGGCCGGAGGTGTCCGAGTCGGGCGCCGCCGGCGTGGTGGTGCTGCGCTGCGCCGACCGCGTCGCGGCCGTCTGCGGCTCGCCCGGCTGCGACCTGCCGCTGCGGGCGCGCCAAATCGTCGACGACGCCCTGCACGCCGCGCAGCGGGTGCTGACCGACCCGCGCTTCGACGGCGCCACGCTGGTCGTGCTCACCCGGCGCGCGGTCTCCACCGGCGCCGGCGAGGACGTCGAGAACCTGTGCCAGGCGCCGGTCTGGGGGCTGCTGCGCAGCGCGCAGACCGAGAACCCCGGCCGGATCGTCCTGGTCGACGTCGACGACTGGGCGAACTGGCCGGACGTGGTGCCCGCCGCCGTCTCGGCCGGCGAGGCCCAGCTGGCGTTCCGCCGCGGCGCCGCGCTGACCCCCCGCGTCGTGCGCCGCGACGCCGCGGCCGTCGCCGGCACCGACCCGCTGCCGGACGGCGACTGGCGCCTGCGCACCCTCGGCGGCGGCACCCTCGACGCGGCCAACCTGGCGGTCACGCCCTGGCCCGAGGCGGGTCGGCCCCTAGCGCCCGGCGAGGTACGGGTCGCGGTCCGCGCCGTCGGCCTCAACTTCCGCGACGTCATGATCGGATTCGGCCTCTACCCGGACCCGGACGTCGACCTCGGCAACGAGTGCGCCGGCGTGGTCGAGGAGGTCGCGGACGACGTACGGGCGCTGCGGCCGGGCGACCGGGTGATGGGCATGTGCTACGGGATCGGCCCGCGGGTGGCCCGGGACCACCGGTTCTTCGCCCCGGTGCCGGCCGGATGGTCGTTCGCGCAGGCGGCGGCCACCCCGGCGGTGTTCCTGACCGCGTACCACGCGCTGCGGGTGATGGCCGGGCTCTCCGGCGGGCAGCGGGTGCTGGTGCACGCCGGCACCGGCGGGGTCGGCCTGGCCGCGATCCAGCTCGCCCGGCACCTCGGCGCCGAGGTCTTCGCCACCGCCCATCCCGCCAAGCAGGGCCTGCTGCGCGAGCTGGGCCTCGACGCCGACCACGTGGCGAGCTCGCGCACCGCCGACTTCCGGGACGCGTTCCTGCGCGCGACGGACGGCGCCGGCGTCGACGTCGTGCTCAACTCGCTCGCGGGCGAGCTGGTCGACGCGTCGCTGGACCTGCTGCCGCGCGGCGGCCACTTCATCGAGCTGGGCAAGACCGACCCGCGCGATCCACAGGAGATCGCCGGGCGGCACCCCGGCGTGCGCTACGAGCACTTCGACCTCACCCGGGTCGGCCCGGCCGAGACCGCCGGCCTGCTCGCCGAGCTGTGCGCCCTGTTCGACAGCGGCGACCTGCGGCCGCTGCCCGTCTCGGTACGCGACCTGCGGCAGGCGCCGGAGGCGCTGGGCGTCCTGAGCCGGGCCCGGCACACCGGCAAGCTCGCGCTCACCGTGCCGGCCCCGCCGGACCCGGACGGCACCTGGCTCCTAACCGGCGGCACCGGCGTGCTCGGCGCCATGCTCGCCCGCCACCTGGTCGCCGAGCGCGGCGTGCGGCACCTGCTGCTGCTCAGCCGGGGCGGGCCGGGCGCCGACGGCGCCGCCGAGCTCGGCGACGACCTGCGCGCGGCGGGCGCCGAGGTGCGGATCGTGGCCTGCGACGCGGCCGACCCGGCGCAGCTCGCCGCGGCCCTGGCGCGGGTGCCGCGCGAGCACCCGCTCACCGCGGTCGTGCACGCCGCCGGGGTACTGGACGACGGCCTGTTCGCGACGATGACGCCGGCGCACGTCGACCGGGTGCTGCGGCCCAAGCTCGACGCGGCCTGGGCCCTGCACCGGGCGACCCGCCACCTCGACCTGTCGGCGTTCGTGCTGTTCTCCTCCGCGGCCGGGATCCTCGGCACCGGCGGCCAGGCCAACTACGCCGCCGCCAACACCTTCCTCGACGCGCTGGCCGAACACCGCCGCCAGCGCGGGCTCGCCGCCGTCTCGCTGGCGTGGGGCCTGTGGGAGACCGAGACCGGCATGACCGGCCACCTCGGCGAGCAGGACCGGGCCCGGCTGCGCCGCACCGGCTTCTCGCCCCTGTCGCAGGCCGACGGGCTGATGCTGTTCGACGCCGCGCTGCGCGGCGGCGAATCGACGCTGATCCCGGCCCGGTTGGACCTCTCCGGCGGCGCGGCCGGGCGGCCGGCGATCCTCGGCGGGTCCGCCCGCCCGGGGCTGCGCGCCGCGAGCCGGGGGAGTGGCGGATCGCCGGCCGCGCCGGGCGGCGACGACCTGGCCGCCATGCCGGTGGCCGAGCGCCGCGCCGCGCTGCTCGCGCTGGTCCGCGGGGTGGCCGCCACGGTGCTGGGGCACGACGACGCCGACGCGATCGACCCCGCGACGGGCTTCAAGGACCTGGGCTTCGACTCGCTCGGTGCGGTGGAATTCCGCAACCGGGTGAGGAAGGCGACCGGGCTGTCGCTGTCCAGCACCGCCGTCTTCGACCACGCGACCCCGGCCGCGCTGACCGACCACCTCGTCGGCGTCGCCGGTCCCACCGACGAGCCGGAGCCGGCAGCAGGGCCGGACCCGGAGCCGGCGGTACCGCTGAGCCGGTACCAGCGGGACATCGTCACCACCGGACTGACCTATCCCGACCTGCCGCTCTCCCAGCCCAGCGGCTACGTGCGGCTGCGCGGCGCGCCCGACGTCGACCAACTGCGGGAGTCCGTCCGGCACGCCGCGATGCGGCACGACGCGATGCGGCTGCGCATCGACGTCGACGGCGACGAGATGCGCCAGCGGGTGCTGCCCGCGTACCCGGAGGTCGAGGTCGTGTCGTTCCTCGGCGAGCCCGACCCGCGGGCGGCCTGCCAGGAATGGATCGGCCGGGCCACCGGCGAGGCCGTCGCGCTGGACGGGCCGCTGGTGCGGACCACGATCCTGATCGACGACGCCGGCTCGCTGATCCTGTACTGCCGCATCCACCACGCCGTCGCCGACGCGTGGGGGATCAACCTGATGCTCCGCGAGGTCTGCGGGCACTACCGGACCGGCGAGGCGGCCGGTACGCCCGCGCCGAGCTGCCTCGACGTGGCCGCCGAGGACCACCGGTACCGGGCCTCGCCACAGTGGCGACAGGACCGGGACGCGCTCGTCGAGGCGGTCGGTGACTTGACGCCGGCGCTGTTCAGGCGCGCCGCGGCGGTCCGCGACCACCGCCGGCACCGGCGGTCGGCGCACCTGCCGGCCCGGGTCGCCGACCGGGCCCGGGACACCGGGCGGTCGGTCTTCGCGGTCACCGCCGCCGCGCTCGCCGCCTACCTGCGCCGGGTGCACCGCGACGGCGACATCGTCCTGGGCGTTCCGCTGCTGAACCGCCGGACGCCGGAGGAGCTGGCGACGATGTCGGACGTCACCAACATCCTTCCGCTGCACGTGCGCGTCGACGAGCGGGGCACCCTGCTGGATCTCGCCGACCGGATCCGGGCGGACGTCTGGGACCTCACCGCCCGGCAGCGCTTCGCGCTGGGCGACCTGCTCGCCGCCCTGCGCGAAGCGGGCCGGCGGGCGCCGGGCCTGTTCGACGTCACCTACTCACACATCTCCGTGCCCGACGACGGGTTCGACGACGCCGAGCTGACCGTGCTGGCCTCCGGCTACGCGCTGGACGCGGTCAACATCGTGGTCCGCGAGCACGAGGCCGACGGATCGCTGGACGTCGACGTCTTCTACGCCGACGACGTCTTCGACGAGGACTTCTCCATCGAGGCGGCGCTGCGGCAGGTCCTGCGGCTGCTGGACAAGGGACTGCGGGGGACTCCGCTGGGCGAGCTGGACCTGCTGGGCGACGCCGAGACGGACCGCATAGCCGGCTTCGAGCGCCCGCACCACGCGACGCTGGACGAGACCGTGACCCTGGACCGATTGGTGTCCGAGCAGGCCGCCCGGGTGCCGGACCGGAACGCCGTCGTCGGCACGGAGGTCACCCTGACCTACGCCCAGTTCGCCGAGCGCGTCGCCCGCCTCGCCGGCCACCTGCGCGGCCTCGGCCTGCGCCCCGAGGAGTGCGTGCCGGTGATCATGGATCGGTCCCCGGAGTTCGTGATCGCGGTGCACGCCGTGCAGGCCGCCGGCGGCGCCTACGTCCCGGTCGACCCGCGGCACCCGCGGCAGCGCGTGCGCACCATGCTGACCGGCTGCGGTGCCCGGCTGGCCGTCGGCGGCGCCGGCCTGGAGAGCCTGCTGGACGAGCTGGGCATCAGGGCGGTGCAGGCTGACCCCCCGCCGGGCGCCGATTCGGAAGCCCCAGCGATCCGACCGGGCGATCTGGCCTACGTCATCTACACCTCCGGCTCGACCGGCACGCCGAAGGGCGTGATGATCGAGCACCGGTCGGTCGTCAACCGGCTCGGCTGGATGCAGCGCCGCTACCCGCTCGGCGCGGACGACGTGGTGCTGCACAAGACCCCGGCGACGTTCGACGTCTCGGTGTGGGAGCTCATGTGGTGGGCGCACACCGGCGCGTCCGTCGCGGTCGCGCCGCAGGGCGCGGAGCGCGACCCGCGCGAGCTCACCGCCGCGATCGAACGCCACGCCGTCACGGTCGTCCACTTCGTGCCGTCGATGCTCGGCCCGTTCCTCGACCACTTCGCGGACGACCCCGAGGCCGCCGGCCGGGTGCGCACGCTGCGCCGGGTCTTCTGCAGCGGCGAGGCGCTCACCCCGGCGCTGGCCCGCCGGTTCCGCGAGACCCTCGCCGAGGTGGACCTCGTCAACCTGTACGGCCCGACCGAGGCCACCGTCGACGTCTCGTCCTACGACGTCCCGCGCACCGGCGAGATCACCCGGGTGCCGATCGGCACGCCGATCGACAACCTGGCGCTGATGGTGCTGGACTCCGCCGGCCGGCGCTGCCCGGTCGGCGTGCCCGGCGAGCTGAACATCGCCGGCGCCGGCGTCGGCCGCGGCTACCTGGGCGAGCCGGCCCGCACCGCGGAGGCGTTCGTCGCCGACGACTCGATACCGGAGCGGCGCCGCTACCGCACCGGCGACCTGGCCCGCTGGCTCGCCGACGGCACCGTCGAGTACCTGGGCCGGCTCGACGACCAGGTGAAGATCCGCGGCAACCGGGTCGCCCTCGGCGAGGTCGAGCACGCGCTGGCCGGCTGCCCGGGCGTCGCCTCGGCGGCGGTCGTCGACGCTGAAGGAAGCTCCGGCACCCGGCTGGTCGCCTACGTCGTCGGCGAGGCGGACCGGTCGTCGCTCGCCACCGACCTCGCCGAGCGGCTGCCGTCGTACATGATCCCGGCGGACTTCGTCCGGCTGGACCGGCTGCCGCTGACCCGCAGCGGAAAGCTGGACCGCCGGGCGCTGCCGGCGCCCGAACACGACGGCGGCCGGGAGCCGGGCACCGACGCGGAGCGCGAGCTGGCCGCGGTCTGGCGCGACGTGCTCGGCTCGGACGGCTTCGGCGTGCACGACGACTTCTTCACCGTCGGCGGCGACTCGATCCTGGCGCTGCGGATGCGTACCGAGGCGGAGCGGCGCGGCCTGCCCTTCGACCTGGACCGCTTCTACGCCCGGCCGACCATCGCCGGGCTGGCCCGCCTGGCCGAGGACGCCGGCGGCCGGTCGGCGGTGCCGGCGGTGGCCGCGCCGTTCGAGCTGGTGCCGCTGATCGACCGGGCCGGCCTCGGTGCCGCCGAGGACGCGTTCCCGGCGACCCAGCTGCAGCTCGGCATGCTGTTCCACAGCCTGCAACGGGCCGACTCGCCGCTGTACAAGGACGTCTTCCGGTACCGGCTCCGGATGCCCTGGGATCCGGCCGCGTTCCGCCGTGCGCACGACCGGCTGGTGCGCCGCCAGCCCGCGCTGCGGTCCACCTTCGACCTCACCGGCGCGTCCACCCCGCTGCAGATCGTCCTGCCCGAGGTGCCGGACACCTTGCGGATCGACGGCGAGGGCGACGTGGCGGCGTACCTGAGGGAGAAGAGCCGGGCCGCGTACCCGCTGACGGGCGAGGCGCTGCACGGCATGCGGGTGTTCGTCCGCGAGGACGGCGTCGACCTGGTCGTCCACTTCCACCACGCGATCCTCGACGGCTGGAGCGTGGCCACCCTGATCAGCGAACTCCTGCGGGACTACCTGGCCGGGCTCGGCGCCGAGCTGCCGGAGGCCGAGCCGCTGCCGGACGCGACGCTGCTGCTCGCCGAGCACGTCCGGGCGGAGCGCGCGTCCCGCGAGGACCGCGCGGCGCGCGAGTTCTGGGCGCGGGAGGTGGACGGCGTCCGGCCGACGACGATCGAACCGGCCCGGGCGCACACCGGGGACGACGGCGCGGCGGGCCAGGCGACGCTGCCGCTGCCGCGGTGGCTGGACCGGTGCGTCCGGCAGGCCGCCCGCCGGCGCGGCGTGCCGGTGAAGTCGCTGCTGCTGGCGGCGCACTGCCTCACGCTGCGGGCGATGTCCGGATCGGACGACGTCGTCACCGGCTGCGTCACACACGCCCGCCCCGAGCGCGCCGGCTCCGAGCGCTGCGCCGGGCTGTTCCTCAACACCGTTCCGGTACGGCTCGACGCGCAAGAGCGCACCTGGGGCGAGGCGGCCGATCGGGTCGCCGCCTGGGAGCGCGAGTCGTTCCCGCACCGCCGGTACCCGGTCAGCGCCCTGGTCGCCGAGCACGGCGGCCCGGTCTTCGAGACCGCGTTCAACTTCGTCGACTACCACGTCTTCGACGAGGTGATCGGCCGGGTGGAGCTGGCCGACGTCGAGGTGCGCGAGGAGACCAACTTCGCGCTGCTGACCACGGCGCTGGTCGACCCGCGCGACGGCGGGATCTCGCTGCGGATCAGCGCGGACGAGGCCGGGCCGACCGCCGGGCAGTGCGCGCGGTTCGGCTGGAACCTGGTCCGGATCCTCGCCGAGCTGGTCCGGCGGCCGGACGACGAGATCGACCTGGGCGTGCTGCGCGACCGCGACGTCGCGGAGCTGGCCGCCGAGGTGGCCGCCCGGCATCCGGCGCGGGACGCGGTCGTGCACGACGCGCAGCGGTGGGACTACCGCCGGCTGTCCGCCGCCGCGGACAACGTGGCGCAGCGGCTGCTGGGCCGGGGCATGCCGCCGGGCTCCCGGGTCGCGGTCCGGATGCGGCGGTCGCCCGAGCTGGTGGCGGTGGTGCTCGGCGTGCTGCGGGCCGGCGCCGCCGTGGTCCCGCTCGACCCCACCTACCCGAGCGCCCGGATCCGCTCGATGGTCGAGATCGCGGAGCCGTACCTGGTGGTCACCGACCCGGACGCGGGCGAGCTGCTCGCCGAGCCCGACCCGGAGCAGGCGGTCCCGCTGCCCCGGATCGGCGCCGAGGACATCGCCTACGTGCTGTTCACGTCCGGATCCACCGGCGAGCCGAAGGGCGTCGCCATGCCGCACCGGGCGCTGACGAACCTGATCGAGTGGCAGCACCGCCGCCCGACCGGCGGCGCCGGCCGGCACACGCTGCAGTTCGCGCCGCTCAGCTTCGACGTGGCCTTCCAGGAGATCTTCTCCACCCTGTGCGCCGCCGGCACGCTGCACGTCATCGACGCCGACGTGCACGCGGACCTGGGCGCGGTGCTCCGGGCCGTCGACGAGCGGGGGATCAACCGGATCTTCCTGCCGTACGTCGCCCTGCAGGCGATGGCCGAGGTGGCCGCCGCGACCGGCACCTACCCGGCCTCGCTGCGCGCGATCGTCTCCTCCGGCGAGCAGCTGCGGATCACCCCCGAGATCCGCGCGCTCTGCGCCGCGCATCCCGGCACGGTGCTGGAGAACCAGTACGGGCCGACCGAGACCCACGTGGTGCTGGCGCAGCAGCTGCCCGCGGACCCGGCGGACCACCCGCCGCTGCCGCCGGTCGGCCACCCGATCCTGCGGACCGCCGTCGAGCTGCTCGACCAGGAGCTGGAGCCGGTGCTGCCGGGCGTGCCCGGCGAGATCTACGTCAGCGGGGCCTGCGTCGCGCGTGGCTACCACGGCCGGCCGGCGCTGACCGCCGAGCGGTTCGTCGCCGGGCCGGACGGCTCGGTGCGCTACCGCACCGGCGACATCGGCGTCGCCCTGCCCGGCGGCGAGATCGTCTGCCTCGGGCGGGCCGACGGCCAGGTCAAGGTGCGCGGCTTCCGGGTCGAGTGCGCCGAGATCGAGCTGGCCGTCCTCGCGCTGGCCGCCGAGGGCATCGAGCAGGTGGCGGTGGTGCCGCGCGAGCTGGGCGGTGCCGACGCGGTCCTGCACGCGTTCCTGGCCGGCGACCCCGACAAGATCGAGATCGATACGGTACGCCGTGAGCTCGGCGAGGTGCTCCCGCCGCACCTGGTGCCCGCGCGCTTCCGCTGGGTCGAGGCGATGCCGCTGACCCCGAGCGGAAAACGCGACGACGCCGCGCTGCGGGCGCTCGGCTCCACACCCGACGACGCGCCGGAGCCGACCGGCGACGACCTGCAGGACGAGATCGCCGCGCTGCTGGCGGAGTTCGCCGGCGTCGACGACCTGGCCGCCGGCACCAGCTTCTTCGACGCCGGGGGCACCTCGATCGGCGCCACCCGGGTCTCGATGACCATCGCCCGGCGGTGGGGCGTCGAGCTGCCGCTGCAGACGTTCCTCGCGGCGCCGACCGCCCGGCAGCTCGCCGGCCTGGTCCGCTCGCACGACGGCCGCCGCGGCTTCGATCCGGTCGTCACCCTGCGCGAGCCCGCCGACCCGGACCGGCCGCCGCTGTTCCTGGTACACCCGATCGGCGGCAACGTGCTGTGCTACCGCGAACTGGCCGCGCGCCTGCCCGGCGACCGGGCCGTGTACGGCCTGCAAGCGGCGGGCGCGGAGCCGGGCACCGAGCCGCTGGAGTCGATGGAGGCCCTCGCAGGCTCGTACCTTGCGGCGATACGACGGGTATGCCCGAGCGGGCCGTTGCACCTCGCCGGCTGGTCGTTCGGCGGCTACGTCGCCGTGGAGATGGCCCGGCGGCTCGACGACGCCGACGTCGCCTCGCTCACGCTGCTCGACACCGTCGCGCTCGACGACGGCCACCGGCCCGTCCTGGACGAAAGCCGGCTCATCTCGCTGTTCTTCCGCGAGCTGCTCTGGTCCTCGGGCGCCTCCGACGACAGTCTCGACCTGGCCGCGACCGAGCCCGGCGAGCTGTTCGACGCGGTCTTCCGCCGGACCGTCGAGCTCGGCATCCTGCCGGCGGACGGCTCGCCGCGGCTGCTGCGCCGGCTGTACCGGGTCTTCCGGGCGAACTACCAGGCGACGGTGGACTACCGCGTCACCGCGGTGCACCCGGGCCTGGTCGTCCTGCAGGCGTCCGACCCGCTTCCGCCCGGACTGGCCGCCGCGCACCGCACGGCGGGCGGCATGTTCGACGGCCCCGCCAACGGCTGGGAACAACGGGCCGGTCATCCGGTCGAGACCGTGCGGGTACCCGGCAACCACCTGTCGATGATGGACCCGCCGCAGGCCGCCGCCGTGGCCGCCGAGCTCGGCGGCGCGCTCGCCCGCGCCGAGGCCGGGCGCCGCGCCGGGCTGGGGGTGGCGTCATGACCGCACCCGCCGAGGAGGTCCGCCGCCCGCTGGGCGCGATGGAGCGCTGGTACTGGATCTGCGATCAGATCTCGCCGCTCAACGTCGTCGCCCGGGTGCGGCTGGCCGGCCGGTGCCCCCGCGCGGACCTGGCGCGGGCGGCGGCCGGGCTGGCCCTGGAGCACCCGCTGCTGCGGGTCGCCATCGCCGCCGAGCCCGACGGCACCCGGCCGCGCTTCGTCGCCGCGCCCGGCGGCATCCCGGTCCGGTCCGTGCGGTCCGGGCAGTACTGCGCCGGCCGCTGGGAACGCGAGGTCGGCGACGTCGAGCTGGTGACCTCGGTCGACTGGCGCACCGGCCCGCTGGCTCGGATCGTCGAGGTCGCGCACGACGACGGGCACGACCTGATCCTCACCGTGTCGCACGTGATCGCCGACGGCACCACCGCCCTGGAACTGCTGCGGCGGCTGGTGGAGCTCGCCGCGGATCCCGCCGCGGCGCCGCGGCCGCGCGGCGCGCTGCCGCCGGTCGAGGCGCTCCTGCCCGGCCGCGTCAACGGGGTGCCGCGCCCGGTACGGATCCTCGCCGCGCTGCTCGCCGACCGGATCGCCAGGGCACAGGCCCGGCCGCGCCGGCTCGCGCCGGCGGTGGCGGTCGCGCCCGCGCGGCGGCGCACCCGGCTGATCCGGCGGGAGCTGTCCGCCGACCGGGTGGCCGAGCTGGCCGCCAGGTGCCGCCTAGAGGGCGTGACGGTGCACAGCGCGATGTCCGCGGCGATGGCGATCGCGGTGGCCGCCCTGTGCCCGCCGAACCCGCGCAGCGTGTGCGTCGGCGCCCCGGTGGACTTCCGCACCGAGCTGACGCACCCGGTCGGGCGCCGCGACGCCGGCGCCTACGTGGCGACCGTGCCGTCGTACGTCCGGGTGGGGCACCCCGGCGGCGGCCTGTGGGCCGCGGCCCGTAGCGCACACCGGGACCTGCGCCGGCGCCGCCGCCTGCGGGAACACCTCGCGCTGGTCTCGCTGCTGCGGCTGATGTCGCCGCGGTCGGCCGCCGCGAGCGCGCGTGCGGTCGGCTTCGTCGACCGGGCCGGCCCCGGCAACGTCTGCCTGTCGAACCTGGGCCGCCTCGACTTCCCCGACCGGATCGGCCCCTGGCGGCTCTCCGGCGCCCAGTTCATCGCGGGCGTCTCGATCAGCGGGTACCTGGTCGCGGCCGTGAACACCAGCCACGGCGCCCTGCACTGGAACTTCACCCACATCGACGGCGCGGTGCCCGGCGCCGCCGCCGAGCAGATCGCGGACCGGGCGGTCTCGGTCCTGCTGTCGGGCCTGACGAGAGGTTGATCATGATTAACGACCGAGGCGCGATCGTCGTCACCGGAGCGTCCTCCGGGCTGGGCGCGGCGACCGCGCTCCACCTGGCCGAGGCCGGCTTCACCGTGTACGCCGGCGTGCGCTCCGCGGACGGCGCGGACCGGGTCGCCGCCCTGAGCCCGTCCATCCGCCCGCTGACCCTCGACGTCACGTCGGCCGGCTCGGTGCGCGCGGCCGGCGACCTGGTCCGCGAACAGACCGCCGGCGCCGGCCTGCACGGCCTGGTGAACAACGCCGGGATCTGCGTGTCGGCGCCGCTGGAGTGCGTGCCGCTCGACGATCTGCGCGCCGAGCTGGAGGTGAACCTGATCGGCGCGGTCGCGGTGACGCAGGAGTTCCTGCCGCTGCTGCGCTCGCGACCGGCCACCGCGCCGACGGCGGCGCCGGCCGGCCGGATCGTCAACATCAGCTCGGGCATCGGCCGGGTCGCCGCGCCGTTCCTCGGCGCGTACGCCGCCTCGCAGTTCGCCAAGGAGGGCGTGTCGGACGCGCTGCGCCGGGAGCTGCCGCCGGGCTCGGTCAGCGTCTCGGTCGTCGAACCGGGCGCGATCATGACGCCGATCTGGTCCAAGATGTCGGCGGCCGCGCGGCGGGTGCTCGACGACAGCGCCGAGGAGGTCGCCGCCGAATACCGCGCCGGGTTCGAGGACTTCGTCGCCCGCAACGAGGAACGGGCGCGGCGCAGCCGGACCCGGCCCGTCGCCGTGGCGCGCGCCATCGGGCACGCGATGACCGCCCGGCGGCCCCGGACCCGCTACCGGGTCGGCGCCGACTCGTGGACGGCCGCCCTCGCGGCCCGCCTGCTGCCGGACCGGGTCCTCGACTCGATGATCCGCCGGCAGCTCGCCGGCGGCGCCGCCCCGGCGCGCCGCCGGGACAGCGAGGTGGCCCGGTGAGGGCCGTGGTGGCCGGCGCCGGGGTCGGCGGCCTGACCACCGCGATCGCGCTGCGCCGGCGGGGCATCGACGTCGAGCTGCTGGAGGCCGCGCCGGCGAGCCGGACGTCCGGCGGCGGGCTCGGCCTGGCCAGCAACGCCACCAAGGTGCTGCGGGCGCTCGGCATCGACCTGCCGGCACTCGGCGTCGGGCGGGTCTGCGGGCGGTTCGACCTGCGCACCACGGCCGGCCGGCCGCTCCGGGCGATACCGATCCGCTCGATCGCCGAGGAGCTGGGCTCCCCGGTGGTCAACGTGCGCCGCCGCGACCTGGTGTCCGTGCTGCGCGACGCGCTGGCCGGCACGCCGGTCCGGCACGGCGCCGAGGTCGTCCGGTACGACCGGGACGGCGCGGGGGTCGCGGTCACCTGCGCGGACGGCCGCGTCGTCGCCGCCGACGTGCTGATCGGCGCGGACGGCATCGGATCGACGGTACGGGCGCAGCTGACCGGCCCGGAGCCGGTCAACGACTACGGGTACGTCTGCTGGATCGCGACCACCGGTTTCGAGCACCCCCGCCTGCCGCCCGGCGGCGCCGCGCACTACTGGGGCAAAGGGCAGCGCTTCGGCCTGATCGACATCGGCGGCGGCGACGCGTACTGGTGGGGCACCAGGAACGTCGCGGCGCGCGACACCCGCCCGCGGGCCGGCCTGCGCGGCGAGGTGCTGCGGGCCTTCGACGGCTGGGCGCCCGAGGTGCTCGAGGCCGTGGCGGGCACCGCCGAGGAGGACATCGTCGCCGTGCCGGCGCAGGACCGGACGTTCCTCGACTCCTGGGGCGACGGGCCGGTGACCCTGGTCGGCGACGCCGCCCATCCGATGCTGACCAGCCTGAGCCAGGGGGCCGGATCGGCGATCGAGGACGCGCACACCCTGGCGCACCACCTCGCCGAGGCCGGCGACCCGGCGGCCGGGCTGCGCGGCTACGAGCGCGCCCGCCGGGACCGCACCCGGTGGCTGGTCTCGGCCTCGCGGCGGCTGAGCCGCATCGAGCAGCTCGCCAACCCGGCCGTCGCCGGCCTGCGCGACCTCCTGCTGAGACACCTGCCGATGTCCGTCGTCCGGCGCCAGAACCTGGCGCCGATGAGATTCGACCCACCCGAGTGACCGAGGAGGCCACCGATGACCAGCACCGTGACCAGGCAAGCCGAAAACCGCGAGCAGGCGACCGGGCAGCTGCCCGTCGTGTGGGACATGCGCACCGGGGTGCGTGCCTGGCGTACGCCGAGCAAGCCGCCGCCGGGCGCCAACGATCCCACCAACTTCCCGACCAAGGAGCACCCGCGCCCGGTGCTGCTGCTGCACGCGTTCATGTCCAACCAGTCGTTCAACTTCCAGGCCGGCGCGCCGTTCCTGCGCAACCACGGGTTCTGCGTGTTCACCATGAACTGGGGCAAGCCGAAGTGGGCGGGGCGCTTCGAGGTGCCGTTCCAGGGCAACGCCGACCTCGCCGGCAGCGCCCGGCAGCTGCAGGCCGAGGTCGAGCGGATCAAGAAGGTGACCGGCGTCGACAAGATCGACCTGGTCGGCCACTCCGGCGGCGGGGGACTGCTGATGCAGTACTACCTCAACGTCCTGGAGGGATACCACCACATCGACAAGGCGGTCTCGATCGCGCCGTCCAACCACGGCGTCTCGGTGAGCACCATGACGTACGTGCAGCGCAACGCCTTCCCGCGCTCCTACCACCTGCTGGCCCGCAAGCTCTTCCCGCTGGCCGACCAGGGCGCCGTCGACTCCGAGATGATCGAGAAGATCTACGGGCAGGGCGACACCCGGCCGGGACCGCAGTACACGGTGATCATGACCGAGCACGATCAGATCGTCACGCCGTACACCAAGGCCTTCCTGGACGGTCCGAACGTCACCAACATCCTGCTGCAGGACGGCTGCCCGGAGGACCTCTGCGAGCACGCCGGCATCATCTACAACGAGCGCGCCTGGCTGCACGCCCTCAACGCCCTGGACCCGGCGAACGCCAAGCCGGTGCCCCGCTTCCGGGTCGACCCGTACTTCCCGGGCTGGAAGTGAGCGCCATGAGCGCCCGTACCTCGGCCCGCGACCGCCTGCACACCTGGCGGCCCGACATCCGGCACGCCGAGCCGCGGCCCGGCGAGGCGCTGCCGCCCGGGCCGCGCGCACCCCGCGCGTGGCAGTCCCTGCGGGTCTGGGCCACCCGCAACACCTACTTCCCGGCGCTGCGGCGCCGCCACGGCGACACGTTCAGCGTGCACGCCGCGCCGGTCGGCCGGATCGTGGTCCTGACCGCGCCGAGCGACGTGCGCGCGGTCACCATGGGCGGCCCGGCCACCTGCCCGGTCGGCGAGGGCAACGCGCTCTTCGAGCCGCTGCTCGGCCGGCGCAGCGTGCTCGGCCTCGACGGCGCCGAGCACACCGCCGAGCGCCGGCGGATGATGCCGGCCCTGCACGGCGAGCGCCTCGCCGGCGTGGTCTCGCTGATGCGGGGCCTCGCCGAGGAGGAGGTCGCGAGCTGGCCGGTCGACCGGGACTTCCCGCTGGTCGACCGGATGCGCGACCTCACCCTCAAGGTGATCATCCGGGTCGTCCTCGGCGTCGAGGAGCGCGACCGCGCGGACCGGCTGGTCGCCGCCCTGCGCCGGGTCGTCGACATCGGCACGCTCGACCTGTTCATGTGGAAGTGGCCGTGGCTCACCCGGATCGGGCCCTGGCGCCGGGCCGTGCGCGACCTCGACCGCGCCGACGACCTGCTGTTCGCCGAGATCGCCCGGCGCCGCCGGGACCCGGACCGGCGCACGCGCCCGGACGTGCTGTCCATGCTGCTGGACGGCGAGCCGGACGACGACCTGGTGCGCTCCGAGGTGGTCACCCTGCTCACCGGCGGCCACGAGACGACGGCCGTGGCCACCGCCTGGATGTTCGAGCGGCTGCTGCGCCACCCCGCCGCCCTCGCCCGGGTCCGGGCCGGGCTGGACCGCGACGACGACGAGTTCCGGGCCGCGGTGATCAAGGAGACGCTGCGGCTGCGGCAGGTCAGCTACAACGTCGGCCGGCGGATCGCCGAGCCGGTCGAGGCCGGCGGGTACCGGCTGCCGGCCGGGACGTTCGTGTGGCCGTCGCTGGCGGCGATACACACCCACCACGGGACCTGGGGTGCCGACGCCGAGCGGTTCCGGCCGGAGCGCTGGCTGGAGCCGGACCCGCCGACACGGGCCTACCTGCCGTTCGGCGGCGGCGCGCACCGCTGCCTGGGCGCGATGTTCGCGCTCACCGAGATGGACGTCATCCTGCGCACCGTGCTTCGCGCCGTCGACCTGCGGCCGGTCGGCGCGCGGGACGAGCGCGGGGTCATGCGCAACATCATCATGGTGCCGAGCCGGGGCGCCCGGGTCCGGGTCGCCTGGCGAATGGAGTCGTCATGAGCGTCTTCGACCGGCCGGACGCGGCCTTCACCGTTCTGGTCAACGACGACGGGCGGCACTCGCTCTGGCCCGCCGGGCTGCGGGTGCCCTCGGGCTGGCGGGTCGTGCACGGCGAGGACAACCGCGAGTCCTGCCTCGCCTACGTCGAACAGCACTGGCGCGATCGGACGTAACCGCCCCTGAACCACCGGCGCCTAACGTCGCCGCAGATCACGACGCGAGTGGAGGTCGAGACCGACATGACCGAGGCGTATGAGCAGACCAGCACCCGCCGGGCACCGGCCTCGGCCGCGCAGGGGCGGCTCTGGCTGTTGAGCCAGCTCGAGGACGAGCGCAGCGCGTACAACGTCCTGCTGCCGCTGCGCTTCGTCGGCGACCTCGACGTCGCCGCGCTGCGCGGGGCGCTGTCCGGCCTCGTCGAGCGGCACGAGATCCTGCGCACCCGGTACGTGGCGCAGGACGGCGAGCCGGTGCAGGTGATCGAGCCGCCGGCCCCGGTCGAGCTCGCCGAGACCGACCTGTCCACGATGGACGAGAACGACCAGGACGACGCCCTCGACGCCGCGTTCGACGACGCCGAGACGCGCCCGTTCGACCTCGGCACCGGCCCGGTAGTGCGCGCCGCGCTGCTCCGGCTGGCCGCCGACCGGCACGTCCTGCTGCTGAGCGTGCACCACATCGCCATCGACGCCGGCTCGACGCCGGTGCTCTACCGCGACCTCGCCGCGGGCTACCGCGCGCACCTGTCCGGCACCACGGACGGCCTGCCCCCGCTCGCGTTCCAGTACGCCGATCACGCCGTACGGGAGCGGGCCGCGATGACCGGCGAGCTGACCGGCCGGCGGCTGTCGTACTGGCGTGAGCGGCTGCGCGACCTGCCGGAGCTGGACCTGCCGACGGACCGCCCGGCCGGCCGGATGCCGACCGGCGAGGGCGGCTTCGTCCGCTCGCCGGTCGAACCGGATCTGATCCGCCGGCTCGGTGAGCTCGCGGGTTCCTGCGGCGGCACCCTGTTCGACGCCGTCGTGGCCGGCACCGCCCTGCTGATGCAGCGCTACAGCGGCCAGGACGACGTGCCGCTCGGCACCGTCTGGTCGGCCCGCGACACCGAAGGCCTGGCCGACCTGATCGGCTTCTTCCCCAACACCGTCGTGCTGCGCACCGACGTGTCCGGCGAGCCGTCCTTCCGCGAGCTGCTGCGCCGGACCGTTGCCGCGAACCGCGCCGACCTGGCCAACGCCGACCTGCCGTTCGACGCGCTGGTGCAGGAGCTCGCGCCGGCCCGGACGCCGGGCCGCACCCCGTTCTTCCGGGTGTACGTGAACATCGACGAGGCCGCCGTCGTCCTGCCCGAGTTCGCCGGCCTGACCGCGGAGGCGATCCCGCCGGACTTCTCCACCGCCCGCTTCGAGCTCGGCTTCGTGCTGCGCCCGGGCGCGGCGGAGCCGGAGGTGGACAGCGTCTTCAGCACCGAGCTGTTCGACCCCGGCACCGTCGAGCGGATGCTCGCCCACCTGGTGCGGCTCTGGCAGGAGGCGCTCGCCGCGCCGGACCGGCCGGTGAGCGAGCTGACCATGCTCACCGACGCCGAGCTGACCGACGCGGTGTGGACCTGGAACGACACCGGCGCAGACACCGGCGCCGAGGTTTGCCTGCACCGGCTCTTCGAGGACCAGGTGGACGCCGGACCCGACCGCGCCGCCCTGGTCAGCGGCGACACCACCCTCAGCTACGGCGAGCTGGACCGGCGGGCGAACCGGCTGGCGCACCGGCTCCGCGACGCCGGCGTCGCCGTCGGCGACCTGGTCGGCGTCTGCCTGCACCGCGGCATCGACCAGCCGGTCGCGGTCCTGGCGGTGCTCAAGGCCGGCGGGGCGTTCGTGCCGCTCGACCCGGACTACCCGGCGGAACGGCTCGAGTTCATGTGCCGCGACGCCGGCCTGTGGGGCGTGCTCACCGAGCCGACCCTCGCCGGCCGGGTCGGCGACACGTGGACCGTCGACGTCACCGAGCCGGACCCGGACCGCTCCGACCAACGCCCCGGCGTCGACGTCGGCCCCGACGACCTGGCCTACGTCATCTACACCTCCGGATCGACCGGCACGCCCAAGGGCATCGGCCTGCGGCACGCCGGCGCGGTCAACAACTTCACCGACTTCAACACCCGGTTCGCGCTCGGCACCGGCGACGCGCTGCTCGCGGTCTCCTCGCCGAGTTTCGACATGTCGGTCTACGACCTGCTCGGCACCGTCGGCTGCGGCGGCACCGTGGTACTGCCGACCCAGGACGAGCTGCGTGACCCCGGCGCCTGGACCCGGCTGATCCGCGCGCACGGCGTGAGCGTCTGGCACTCCGCGCCGGCCCTGCTCGACCTGCTGCTCGAGCACGCCGAGCGGCACCGGATCGAGCTGCCGAGCCTGCGGCTGGCCCTGCTCGGCGGCGACTGGATCCCGGTCGCACAGCCCGACCGGCTGCGCGCCGTCGCGCCGGACGTCCGGTTCGTCGCCCTCGGCGGCGCCACCGAGGCGTCCATGGACTCGATCATCTTCGAGGTGACCGAGGTCGACGAGGGCTGGGCCAGCATCCCGTACGGGCGGCCGATGGCCAACCAGCGCGCCTACATCTTGGACCGCTTCGACAACCCGCAGCCGGCCGGCGTGCCGGGCGAGCTGAACCTGGCCGGCGCCGGGCTGGCCCGCGGCTACCTCGGCCGCCCGGAGCTGACCGCCGAGAAGTTCGTCGAGCGGACCCTGCCCGGCGGCCGGACCGAGCGGCTGTACCGCACCGGTGACCTGGCCCGCTACCGCCGCGACGGGGTGATCGAGCTGCTCGGCCGGCTGGACTTCCAGGTGAAGATCCACGGCATGCGGATCGAGGCCGGCGAGATCGAGGCCGTGCTGCGCGGGCATCCGGGCGTCGCCGACGCCGTCGTCGTGGCGCACGGCGAGCCGGGCCACGCCACCCTGGCCGGCTACGTCCGCACCACGGGCGAACCGGCCGACGGCGCGGCCCTGCGCGACTGGCTCGGCGAGCGGCTGCCCCGGCACATGGTCCCGGCGGTCATCGAGACCGTCGAGGAGTTCCCCACCACCCCCAACGGCAAGGTGGACCGCAAGGCGCTCGCCGCCCGCGACCTCGAGCGGGCCGGCGGCGGCGAGGCGCCCCGCGACGACCTGGAACGGCGGATCGCGGCGGCCTGGAGCGAGGTGCTGTCCCTGCCCGAGGTGTCCATCGACGACAGCTTCTTCCAGCTCGGCGGCGACTCGTTCGCGGCGGTACGCGCCATGGTCGCCCTCGACAACCCGGTGCCGGTGGTGGAGCTGTTCAAGTACCCGACCATCCGAGGGCTGGCGGAGCGGCTCCGCGCCGCCGGCACGGGGGAGCGCGAGCTGCTGCACGAGCTGACCCCGGCCGGCCGGGCGGCGGCGGCCACCGTCGTCTGCCTGCCGTACGGCGGCGGCAACGCGATCGCGTACCGGCCGCTGGCCGAGGCGCTGCCGGAGCGGTTCCGGCTGCTCGCGCTCAACCAGCCGGGCTACGACCCCGGCGGCGACCCGGCCGACTTCCAGCCCTTCGACCGCATCGTCGACGACGCCGCCGACGAGGTGGTGCGCCGGGTCGACGGCCCGGTCATCGTGTACGGCCACTGCGCCGGCACCTACATGGCGGCGGCCCTGGCCCGGCTCCTCGAGGAGCGCGGCGCCGACGTGCGGGGCCTCTACCTGGCCGCGGCGCTGCCGTCCGACGACCCCGACGGCGCACTCGCCGCCGAGCGCGTCACCTCCGACGAGGAGTGGGCCGGCTACCTCACCACCATCGGCGGCTTCGACGGCGCGCTGGGCTGGTCGACGGTCGAGCACATGATGACCGTCGGCCGGCACGACCACGTCGGCGCGATGACCTTCCTGCGCCGCGCGGACGCCGGCCCGCCGACGTCCGTGCGGGCGCGCACCGTCGGATTCTTCGGCGACGCCGACCCGGCGACCGAGCACTTCGCGCAGCGCTACGCCGACTGGGGGCGCCTCGTCGGCGACCTCGACCTGGCCGTGGTGCCGGGCGGCGGACATTACTTCGTCCGGGACCGGGCGGACGTCGTGGCCGCGCGAATCGATCGAGACCATCCCGCCGAGGAGGCGACAGCATGAGCATCACCGATCCGATGGGCGAACTGCTCACCACCGGCGCCAACGAGCTCGCCAGCGCCGACCCGCGGCTGCACCGGGTGCTCGTACACGAGCAGGAACGCCAGGCCGCGACCCTGTCCCTGGTCGCCTCGTGCAGCCCGGTCGACCCGTCGGTGCTGGTCAGCCAGGCGTCCGCCGCGGTCAACGTGACCGCCGAGGGCTACCCGGGCCGGCGGTACCACGCCGGCTGCGAGGTCATCGACGGCATCGAGCAGCTCGCCATCGACCGGGCCAAGGCGGCGTTCGGTGCCCGGTACGCCAACGTGCAGCCGCACTCGGCGACCACCGCCAACTACGCGGTGCTCTCCAGCCTGCTGGAGCCCGGCGACACCCTGCTCGGCATGGAGCTGGAGTCCGGCGGCCACCTGACGCACGGCAGCCCCGCCGCGTACGCCGGCCGCTACTTCACCGCGATCGGGTACGGCCTGGACGACGCCGGCCTCATCGACTACGACGAGGTGGCCGCCCTGGCCCGCGAGCACCGGCCCAAGATGATCGTCTGCGGCGCGACCGCGTACCCGCGGCTCATCGACTTCGCCCGGTTCCGGCGCATCGCCGACTCGGTCGGCGCGTACCTGCTGGCGGACATCTCGCACACCGCCGGCCTGGTCATCACCGGCCGGCACCCCAGCCCGATCGACCACGCACACCTCACCACCACCTGCACCCACAAGCAGCTGTACGGCCCGCGTGGCGGCCTGATCCTGTCCGGCCGGGACGCGGACTCGCCGGCGCCGCGCGGCAAGGGCACGCTCGCCCAGTTCGTGCAGCGCACCATCTTCCCGTACTTCCAGGGCGCGCCCGTGCTCA
The DNA here is from genome assembly GCF_044465445.1 of Actinoplanes sp. NPDC049668. Taxonomy (NCBI): domain Bacteria; kingdom Bacillati; phylum Actinomycetota; class Actinomycetes; order Micromonosporales; family Micromonosporaceae; genus Actinoplanes; species Actinoplanes sp. NPDC049668. The sequence goes on along the minus strand of NZ_JBITLR010000002.1, from coordinate 688,850 downwards.
ACGCGATCGCGGCCAAGGCCCGGGCGCTGGACATCGCCGCGGGGCCGGAGTTCGACGACACCGTCGGCCGGATCGTGGCGACCGCCCGGTCCATGGCGGACACCCTGGCCGAGCTCGGCCACGACGTGGTCTCCGGCGGCACCGACAACCACATCGTCCTGGTCGACCTGTCCCGCTGGGGCATGACCGGGCTGGTGGCGGAGCAGGCGCTCGAGGAGTGCCACATCGTGGTGAACAAGAACCGGGTGCCGCGCGACACCACCCCGGCCCTGGTCACCGCGGGCCTGCGGATCGGCACCAACAGCATCGCCCGGCGCGGCATGGGCGACGAGGCCGCGGCCGAGTGCGCCGAGCTCGTCGACCTGGTCCTGGCCTCCGTGCAGCCGCTCGGCGACCGGGAGTACCGCCTGCCCGGCGCCGTGCGTGACCTGGCCCGCGAGCGGGTGGCGCGGCTGTGCCGGGAGCACCCGCTGCCGGGCTACCCCATGGACCGCGTCGCGGTCACCGCCTGAGACTGGAGAAGCAGATGAACGGCAGGATGAGGTTCGTCGCCGTCAACGGCTCGGAGCGGGCCGACGGCAACACCAGCGAGCTGCTGGCGCACGCCGCCGACGTGCTGGACGCGCGCGGCGTCGACCTGGACGTGATCAACCTGGCGGAGTACCGGCTGACCGGCTGCGGGCCGTGCGGCGACTGCAACGCCCGCACCGAGCCCTGCGTGCTGGCCGGCGACGACCTGCCGGCGCTCGTCGACCGGATGAGCCTCGCCGACGGGGTCATCCTGGCCGCGCCGGTGCACGGCTTCGGGCTCTGCACCACCATGCAGGCGTTCATCGAACGGGCCGGCGTCGGCTACCTGCGCTTCCAGCGGCCGCTGACCAACAAGGTCGGCGGGGTCATCGTCGTCGGCCGCCGCTACAGCCACACCGAGGTCTACCACCAGCTCGTCGACAACGTGCTGCTCAACCGCATGGTCATGGTCGGCGCCGGCTTCCCGGCCATCCTGTACGGCAACCACCGCGGCGAGGCCGTCCGCGACGAGGAGGGCGTGGAGATGATGGACCGGATGCTGGTCCGGATGGCCGCCATGGCCCGGGTCCTCGCCGAGCACCGCGAGCTCACCGGCCGCGACGTGCTGGCGGCCGACCAGGACAACGAGCGCGACGACCGCTGGTTCGCCCGCCGCTACGAGACCGCGGGGCAGTCGTGACCCGGACCGCCGTCGAGTCGGCGTGGATATCCTGCGCCGGCCGGCGGCCGGCCGCGACGGTCCGCCTGTTCTGCTTCCCGTACGCCGGCGGCGGCGCGACCGCCTTCCAGCCCTGGTCGACGCGGCTGCCCGCGAACGTCGAGGTGTGGCCGGTGTGCCTACCCGGGCGCGAGCAGCGCCTCTTCGAGCCGGCGTACACCAGCCTCGACGACCTGGTCGAGCGGCTGCGGGACGCGCTGGCGGGCCCGATCGCCGGCTCGGGAGTCCCGGTCGCGTTCTTCGGGCACAGCCTGGGCGCGCTGCTCGCCTTCGAGCTGGCCCGCGCGCTGCGCGACAACGGCGACACCCAGCCGTCCACGCTGGTGCTGTCCGGCCGGGCCGCGCCGCACGTGACGCCCGCCGGGCGCGGCCTGTCGGGCCTGCCCGACGACGAGTTCGTCGCCGCGGTGCAGCGGTTCGGGGCGACCCCGGCGGCCGCGCTGGACGATCCCGAACTGCGCGAGCTGTGCCTGCCGATGCTGCGGGCCGACTTCACCATGGCCGAGACCTACACGTACCGGCCCGGCCCGGCACTGGACCTCCCGCTGACCACCTGGTCCGGCCGCCAGGACCGCGGCGCCACCCCCGACCTGGTCGAGAAGTGGGCCGGCTACACGACCGGCCCGGTCCGGCACCACACCTTCCCGGGCGGCCATTTCTTCCTGCACGCCGACGGCTCGGTCTTCGACGCCCTGCCCGAGGACCTGGTCCGGGACCGCTGAACCGCGCGCGTCCAGCCACCCGGCGCGGCGCCACGACGTATGTTGGGAGGCTGCCTGACCGCGCGGTTACCAGGAGGGCGTGCCATGGCCTATCAGGACGCTACGAGGCCGACGATGACCACCCTGCTGGACACCGACGATCTCGAGACCGCGCACCGCATGCTCTCCCTGATCTACGGCGTCCGGCGCCTGGCGCCCGCCGATGCCCGGTCGTCGCTGCGGGTCCGGCAGGACGACCTGGGTTCGTTCCAGTTGCACCACGTCACCTGGGGGATGAACGCCGAGGTCACCGGCGATTCCATGGGTTGCTACTACTTCGGACACATGATCGACGGCGCCGTCACCTACCAGGTCGGCGGCGACACCATCACCTTCAGCGCCGGCGAGACCTTCCTGTGCGCGTACCCCGACCAGCCGATCCAGGTCGGTAGCGAGGGCATGGACGGCCATTACGTGGCTCTCGACGGTGCGCTGCTCGCCCAGGTCGCCTCGACCGCGCCCAGGGTCGCGGAGCCCGTCCGCTTCACCGCACGTTATCCGGTCACCGGATCCGGCGCCGCGGCCTGGCGCGACACCTGCGCATACGTCCGCGACACGTTCGTTCCCGAGCCGGTGGCGACCTCGCCCCTGCTGCTCGGCGGTGCCGCCCGGTTCCTCGCCGCGATCGCGCTGGCCACGTTCCCCAACAACGCCCTGCGCGACCCCACCATCGAGGACCGCCGCGACGCGCACCCCCGCTCGCTGCGCCGTGCCGTCGCGTTCATCGAGGACAACGCGCACCGCGACATCGGGCCCGCCGACATCGCCGTCGCCGCCGACGTCACGATCCGCACCCTCCAGCTCGCCTTCCGCCGCCACCTCGACATCACCCCCATGGCCTACCTGCGCCGGGTCCGCCTGTCCCACGCGCATCAGGACCTGCTGGCCGCCGACCCGGTCACCGACACCGTGACCGCCGTCGCCGGACGCTGGGGCTTTCCCAGCCACAGCCGCTTCACCGCCGACTACCGCGCCGTCTACGGCACCACCCCCTCCCACACGTTGCGACGCGGGTGAACGGATGAGCTGACGGCCGCGGCTCAGGCCAGGAACTCCTCGACGAGGGCGTGGAAGGCGGCGGGGCTGTCGATCTCCACGTGGTGCCCGGCGGCCGGCAGCACCGCCACCGCCGCCGAGGGCAGGCCCGCGGTCAGGGTCCGCATCCGCGCGCCGGTCAGCAGCGCGCCGGGCACCGCCGGGTCGGCGCCGATCGCCAGGGTGTCCGCGCCGACCCGGGACAGCAGCGCACCCCAGTCCACCTCGCCCTGCTCGCCCTCGATCATGGCCCGGAACACGCCGTCGTCGGTCTCGGCCAGCGCCCGCGCGATCATCCGCCGCCACGCCTTCGTGCGGGCCGGCGTAGCCGCCAGCTCGCGCAGGATCTCGTCGACCGGGCGCCGGCGCAGCTCCCGGAACCGGGCCATGTCCGCGCGTACGGCCGGCCAGTCGCCGCTCAGCAGCACCGGCGGTTCGGCCGCCACCAGCCGCCGGATCCGGGCCGGGCCGGGCCGGGCGGCGGCCGCGTGCAGGGCGACGGCCGCGCCGAGCGAGTGGCCCAGCACGTCGACGACGGTGCCCAGCCGGGGCAGCACGGCCCGGACGTCGGCCGCGTAGTCGGCGAACCGGTACCCGCCGTGCGGGCGCTCGCTGTCGCCGTGCCCGCGCAGGTCCAGGCAGTAGACGGTGCGGCCGGCCGAGAGCCGCTCGGCGCTGGCGGCGAACGTGCGCCAGGACTCCCAGATGCCGTGCAGGACCAGCAGCGGCGGCGGACCGGGCGGGCCCGGCCAGCGGGCGGCGTGCAGGCGCACGCCCGCGCCGGGCAGGTCGAGGTGGTGCGGCTGACAAACCATTCCGGGATGCTGCGCCGCCGGGGTCCGCGGCCGGTTACGTAACCGGCGTCGAACCGCCGGTTCCTAGCGTGGCCGGATCTGAGCGCTGCGGCGTGGAGAGAGGAGCTACCGTGACGTCTTCGCTGCCCATCGGCAATGCGATACCCAGTGGATCCGGCGCCGGTGGACCCGAGAGCACGGACCGGGTCCGCCAGGCGTGGCTCAGCTATCTCGCCGGTGCGCCGGTCACGGTCGAGCTGCCGCTCGACCGCCTCCGCCCGGTCGAGCGCGAGCAGTGCGCCGCCCGGGTGCCGGTGCCGGTGCCGCCGGGCGTGCGGGCGGCGCTCGCCGACCTGGACACCGACGAGTCGACCGGCTGGCTGGCCGCGTTCACCGCGCTGCTGGTCCGCTACACCGGCGACACCGAGCTGGTGATCGGCGTGCCCGCCGGCGACGCACAGCTCGCGTCGGCCCGCCGCATCGTCGCACCGTCCGGCGTCACCTTCCGGGACCTGCTGAACCGGGTCGAGGCCGCCGAGGCGGCGGCGAACCGGCTGCCCCCGTTGCCGCTGTCCGAGGCGGGCGAGCTGACCCGGCCGGACGAACTGCCCGGCACGGTGGCCCCGTTCGCGATCGGATTCGTCCGCGACGACGATCCCGGCGTCGCGGCCGCCTGGTCCGGCGCGGACCTCACCCTGGCGGTGGACGCCGAGGGCGCGCGCCTTTATTACGACGCCGGGCTGTTCGTCAACCGCACCGCTGCCCGTCTCGCCCGGCACCTCGCGACCCTGCTGGGCGACCTGGTCGCGCACCCGGACCGGCCGGTGACCCGGGCCCGGCTGCTCGGCGACGACGAGCGGCGCCGGCTGCTCGTCGACTTCAACGACACCGCGGTGTCCTTCGCCGACGAGCGGCCGTGGGCGGCGCGCATCGCCGACCTGGCCCGGCGCCGGCCGTCCGCGCCGGCCGTCCGCGACCGCGGCAGCCGGCTCACCTTCGCCCAGCTCGACGCCGCCGCCAACCGGCTCGCGCACCAGCTCCGCGACCGCGGGCTGCCGGACGCCGGGCGGGTCGCCCTCTACCTCGACCGCAGCGCCGCCGCGGTGGTGGCCACCCTCGCCGTACACCGGGCCGGCGCCGCCGTCGTGCTGTTCGATCCCGCGCAGCCGGCGGCCCGTACCGCGATGATGGCGGCCGAGACCGGCCCGGACGCCGTGGTGACCACCGCCGCGCGGCTCGCCGACCTGCCGGACGCTCTCGCCGAGCGGGCGGTCTGCCTGGACCGTGACGCCGCGGCCGTCGACGCCCGGCCGGCGACCGCGCCGGAGGTCTCCGCGCCGCGGGCCGGCGACGTCAGCCAGATCGCGTACACCTCGGGCTCGACGCACGAGCCCAAGCCGGTGCTGCAGCGCCACTGCACCCTGGACAACCTGGCCGACTGGACCGCCCGGGCGTACGGGGTGAGCGCCGACGACCGGGCCAGCTGGATCTCCGCGCCCGGCTACGGCATCGGCATGCTCGAGTGGATGCCGTTCCTCGCCTGCGGCGCCGAGATCAACATCGCCGACGGGCGTACCGCCGCGACGGCGAACCGGCTCCGCGACTGGCTGGTGGCCCGGGGCGTCACCCACGCGCTGGTGCTCAACCACGTCGCGGAGCGCCTGGCCGGGATGTTCTGGCCGGAGCGCTCGGCGCTACGGATCCTGGTCGCGGTCGGCGAGCCGATGCGGCACTGGCCCGCGCCGTCGCTGCCGTTCGAGGTGGTCGCCTGCTACGGCGCCACCGAGGTCGGCGCCGTGACCAGCAGCTACGACCTGGTCGGCGGCGTGCGCTGCACGTCGCGGTCGGTGCCCGAGGACGAGCGGGCCGTGCGCGTGCCGACGGTCGGCCGGCCGATCGCCAACCTGCGGGTGTACCTGCTGGACCAGCACCGCAACCCGGTGCCGATCGGGGTGCCCGGCGAGCTGTACGTGGCCGGCGCCGGGCTGGCCGCCGGCTACCTGGACCGCCCGGAGCTGGCCGCCGAGGCCTTCGTGCCGAACCCGCTGCCGGAGGAGCCCGAGCCGGTGCTGTACCGCAGCGGCGACCTCGCCCGCTACCGCGCCGACGGCACGATCGAGGTCGTCGGCCGGGCGGACAGCGTGGTGCGGATCCGCGGACACCAGGTCGCGCTCCGCGACGTCGAGGCGGCCGTGGTCGCCGACGCCGCGGTCCGGGAGACCGCCGTGCTGGCGCACACCGACGACGACGGCGCGGTCCGCCTCGTCGCGTACGTGGTGCCGGCCGACGAGGCCGCCTTCTCCAGCCGGACCCTGCGGCAGAGCCTGGCCAACCAGCTGCCGTCACACCTGCTGCCCAGCGCCGTGGTCCGGCTGCCCGGCCTGCCCTGGCTGCCCAACGGCAAGCTGGACCGCCGGGCCCTGCCGGAGCCGCCGGCGCCGGTGACCGGCGTGCCGCACGTGGCGCCCCGCAACCCGGTCGAGCGGGAGCTCGCCGACCTGTGCGCCGAGGTGCTCGGGGTGGACGAGATCGGCGTAGACGACGACCTGACCGGCTCGGCCGTGCGGGACGCGCTGCGCGCCCTGGTCGCCAGCCGGTACGAGCTGGAGCTCGACGACGCACAGGTCACCTCGATCGGCGGCGTCGCGGCCCTGGTGGAGGCGGCGCGCACGGACGACGGCGAACCCTTCGGTGCGCTGCCGCCGATCGAGCACCACCCCGAGGCGCGCTTCGAGCCGTTCCCGCTCACCGACACCCAGCAGGCGTACTGGATCGGCCGTAGCGACGCGGTCGAGCTGGGCAGCGTCGGCTGCCACGGCTATTGGGAGTGGGAGAGCTCCGGCCTCGACGTGGACCGGTTCCGCGCCGCCTGGTCGCGGGTGCTGGACAGGCACGACATGCTGCGCGCGGTGATCAACGCGGACGGGACCCAGCGGATCCTGAGCGACCTGCCCGAATACGAGATCCCGCTGCTCGATCTGCGCGAGCATGACGCGGCAGAGGACGAGGCAGCGAAGGTCCGTGACCACCTGTCGCATCACGTGACGCCGGCCGACACCTGGCCGCTGTGGGACGTGCGGCTGACCCTGCTGCCCGGCGGCCGGACGAGGATCCACCTGAGCCTGGATCTGCTGATCATCGACGCCTGGAGCTACTTCCAGATCCTGGTGCCGGACCTGATCACGTTCTACGAGGACCCGCAGGCCGAGCCGGCGCCCCTCGGGCTCTCCTTCCGCGACTACGTGCTGGCCGCCGACGTGGCCCTGGAACAGTCCGAGGAGTACCGGCGGTCGCGCCGGTACTGGATGGGCCGGCTCGACGAAGGGCTGCCGAACGCGCCGGAGTTGCCCCGAGCCACCGGCGAGCTCGGCGACGTCCGGTTCACCCGCCGGGAGCACCGGCTGGAGCCGGCCGCCTGGAGCCGGCTCAAGGAGCGGGCGCAGGCCGCCGGTGCCACGCCGTCCGGCGTGGTGGTCGCCGCGTTCGCCGAGGTGCTGCGCGCGTGGAGCGGCAACGACCGGTTCACGGTGAACTTCCCGCTGTTCAACCGGCTGCCGCTGCACGAGGACGTGGACGCGCTGATCGGTGACTTCACCACCACCTCGCTGCTGGCGGTCGAGAAGGTCGACGGCACGTTCGCCGAGCGCGCCCGCGCCATTCAGGAGCGGCTCTTCGAGGACCTGGAGCACCGCCACTTCGGCGGCGTGCGGGTGATGCGCGAGCTGGCCCGCCGCGGCGGGGGCCACGGCGGCGCCGCGTTCCCGGTGGTCGTCACCAGCCTGCTGGGGCAGCCGCCGCGGCGCTTCACCACCGCGCTCGGCGAGGCGATCCACACCAGCACCCAGACGCCGCAGGTGACGCTGGACTTCCAGGTCTCCGAGGTGGACGGCGCGCTGCACTTCAGCTGGGACAGCATCGACGAGGTGTTTCCGGCCGGGATGCTCGCGGACATGTTCGACGCGTACCGCGGGCTGCTCGACGGCCTGGTGACGGACGCGGCGAGCTGGCGCAGCGAGCGCTTCCCGCTGGTGCCGCGGGCGCAGCTGCGGGTCCGCGAGGAGGTCAACCGCACCGACGCGCGGCTGCCGGAGCTGTTGCTGCACACGCCGGTCGCCGAGCACGCCGCGGCGCGGCCCGACGCGGTCGCGGTGGTCAGCGGTGACGTCCGCCTGACCTACCGGGAGCTGGACCGGCGGGTGAACCAGGTCGGCCGGCGGCTGCGCGCCGAGGGCGCGCGCCCGGACACGTTGGTGGCGATCGTGCTGGAGAAGGGCTGGGAACAGCTCGTCGCCGCGCACGGCATCCTCGCCTCCGGCGCCGCCTACCTGCCCATCGCCGCCGACGTGCCGCCCGAACGCCTGCGCTACCTGCTCGAACACGGCCAGGTCGACACCGCACTGACCAGCGCGGCGCTGGATGCCGGGCTGGAGTGGCCGGACACCGTGCGGCGGCTGCTGGTCGACGGCGACTTCGACGACGTCGACCCGGCGCCGCTGGAGCCGGCGCAGGAGGTCAGCGACCTGGCGTACGTCATCTACACCTCCGGCTCGACCGGCCGCCCGAAGGGCGTGATGGTCGATCACCGGGGCGCGGCGAACACCATCCTGGACATGAACCGGCGGCTGAGCATCGGCCCGGGCGATTCCTGCCTGGCCGTCTCCGGCCTGCACTTCGACCTATCCGTGTACGACACGTTCGGCATGATCGCCGCCGGGGGAACGGTGGTGATACCGCCGAGCACGGCCAACCCGGAGCCCGGGCGGTGGGCCGAGCTGGTCCGCGCCGAGAAGGTCACGTTCTGGAACTCGGTGCCGGCGCTGCTGGAGATGCTCGTCGCGCACGGCGAGCCCCTCGCGTCGCTGCGCGCGGTCGTGCTGGCCGGTGACTGGATCCCGGTGACCCTGCCGGACCGGCTCCGGGCGCTGGCACCCGACGTCGCGGTGATCGGCTCCGGCGGCCCGACGGAGAGCTGCGTCTGGTCGGTGGTCTATCCGATCGGCGACGTGGACCCGGCCTGGCAGAGCATCCCGTACGGGCGGCCGATGACCAACCAGCGTTACCACATCCTCGACGCCCGGCGTGAGCACCGGCCGGTGTGGGTGCCCGGTGAGATCTACATCGAGAGCCCGGTCGGGCTGGCCCGCGGCTACTGGCGCGACGAGGAGCGCACCGCCGCCCAGTTCGTCCGCAACCCGGCCACCGGTGTGCGGATGTACGCCTCCGGCGACCTGGGGCGCTACCTGCCCGACGGCACGATCGAGATCCTGGGGCGCACCGACTTCCAGGTGAAGATCCAGGGGCATCGCATCGAGCTCGGTGAGATCGAGGCGGTCCTGGCCGAGCACCCGTCGGTGGACCGGGCCGTCGCGGTGGCCACCGATCAGGCGCGCCGGTTGATCGCCTACGTGACCGGCGCCGATCCCTCCCCGGACGAGCTGACCGCGTTCCTGGCCGATCGGCTGCCGCGTTACATGATGCCGGGCTCGATCGGCGTGCTCGACGCGCTGCCGCTGACCGGCAACGGCAAGGTGGACCGGCTCGCGCTCGCCGCGCTGGCCGGTGGGCGCGACGACAGCCGCGACTACGTCGCGCCGGACGGTCCGGTGCAGGAACTGATCGCCGCGATGTGGGCCGAGCTGATCGGGCTCGACCGGGTCGGCGGGCGCGACAACTTCTTCGAGCTGGGCGGCAACTCGGTCATCGCGACCCAGCTGGTGTCCCGGGTGCGGGAGATGTTCGGCGTCGACCTGCCGCTCAAGGCGGTCTTCACCGGACCGACCGTCGCCGAGGTCGCCGAGGCGCTGGTCGCCGACCCCGACCGCGCCGCGACGGTCGACGCTGTCGCCGACTACCTCGCCGGGCTCGACGACGGCGACATCGACGCACTGACCGAGTGAGGAGCACACCATGCCGATCATCGGAATCGATCACGTCATGCTCGCCACCGGCGACCTCGACGCCGCCCGCGCCGCACTGCAGGCCCGCCTCGGCCGCCCGGTCCGGCCCGGCAGCCGCCACCCCGGCTGGGGCACGGCCAACGCCGTGCTGCGGTTCGCGGACACCTACCTGGAGCTGATCACGGTCTTCGACCGGGAGACGGCCCGGTCCCGCCCGGCCGGGCGGCGGCTGTCCGACGTGATCGAGGCCGGCGGCGGCTGGGCGGCGCCGGTGCTCGCCGTCACCGATCTCGACGGCACCTGCCGCGCCCTGCGCGAGCGGGGCATCGAGCTCGCGGCGCCGGTCGCCGGCGAGTCGGTGCGCCCGGACGGGCGCCGCCGGCGCTGGCGGATCGGCGCGCACGGCGAGGAGTTCCGCACCGGCCGGCTGCCGTCCATGATCGAGTACCTGGATCCGTGGCCGGAGGAGGAGCCGGACCCGGACGAGCTGACCCGCAACGGCATCCTGGGCCTGGCCGGCGTCGAGATCGCGGTGCCGGACCTGCCGGCCCGCACCGCCGAGTACGCCGCCCTGCTCGACACGCCGCCGCTGACCGGCGACCGCAGCGCCGCCTGGACGCTGCCCGACGGCCGCCGCCTGCGCCTGGTTACGCCCGGCCGGTGCGGCGACCCGGTCGACGTCCACCTGGGACGGTACGGACCGGGGCTGTTCCAGGTGGACCTCGCCGTCGAGGAGCCCGAGCGCTGGCGGCCCGCGCTGGCCGCCTGCGGGCCCCCGCCGGACGGCGACGACCTCGTTCTCGACCCGGCCCGCACGGCCGGTGCCCGGCTGCGCCTGGTCGACGCGGCCCGTCCGACAGCACACGCAGCAGGAGGTGCCCGATCGTGACCACTTACACCGCGCCGACCGCCAGCACGCCGAGGTCCCGGTTCCGGACCGTCGCCACCACCGTGGCCGGCAACTTCATCGAGTACTTCGACTGGCTCATCTTCGGGCTGTACGCGCCGATCCTGGCGCAGCACTTCTTCCCCGGCGGCAGCGCGCTCACCGCGGTGCTCGGGGTCTTCTCGGCGTACGCCGCCGGCATGTTCTTCCGGCCGCTCGGCGGCATCCTGGCCGGCCGGCTCGCCGACCGCCGGGGCCGGCGGGTGGCGCTGCTGCTGTCCATCTCGCTGATGGGCGGCGGCAGCCTGGTCATCGGGCTGCTCCCGGCGTACGCGAGCATCGGCGTCGCGGCGCCGGTCCTGCTGTTCCTGGCCCGCGCCGCGCAGGGCCTGTCCGCCGGCGGCGAGTGGCCGGCCGCCGTGTCGTACCTGATGGAGCTGGCGCCGCGGAGCAGGCGCTGCCTGTATGGCAGCTACTTCGCGGTCAGCTCGGCCGCCGGCGGGCTGGCGGCCGCCATGCTGGGGCTCGGCCTCGGCGCGTTCTTCGGCGCGGGCGCCATGGCGCAGTGGGCGTGGCGGGTCCCGTTCCTGGTCGGCGCGGCCCTGTCCGGTGTCCTGCTGCTGCTGCGCCGGCAGCTCGCCGAGAGCGAGCCGTTCGCCCGGGCCCGTCGCACCCGGCCCCGCGGCGGCCTGCGCCGCCTGCTGCGCGAGCACCCGCGGGCGGTCGTGGTCGCCGCGCTGTTCGTGGCCGGCCTGACGATCAACACCACCACCTGGACGACGGTGGCGCCGGCGCTGGCGCAGACCGGGCTGCACGCCGACCCGGCGGTCGTCTACGCGGCGGTCAGCGCGTCGATCGGCCTGGCGATGCTGGTCCAGATCCCGTTCGGGCTGCTCGCCGACCGGGTCGGCGTGCTGCCGATGCTCACCGTGAGCCTGCTCGGCTTCGCGGTGGCCGGCCCGATCGCGCTGGCCGCGATGAAGCCCAGCCTCGGGAGCCTGGTGCTGAGCATGGGCACCGGCCTGGTGCTGATGGCGTGCCTGACCTCGGTCATGCCCAAGCTGATGGCCGCGCTCTTCCCGGTCGAGCTGCGCGCCAGCGGCCTCGGCCTGCCGCACGGGATCGCCAACTCGCTGGCCGGCGGCCTGACCCCGTTCATCGCCACCTACCTCGCCGGGCACGGCCGCTTCGGCTGGTACCTGGGGCTGCTCGTCGTCGCGGCCGCGCTGGCGTGGGTGGCGGGCTGGATCGCGGTGCGCAGAATGTCCGATGAATCCGCCGACCCGGTCGCCGACCCGGCCCCGCGGGGCGAACCGCTGGTCGCCGTCGGCCATCGCTGATCGCACCGACCCGAAGGGGCCGCCGCGGACCGGAATGGTCCCGGCGGCCCTTTCGCGAGCCGTACCTCGCCGCGGTGAACCACCGCGATCCCGCCGCGTGCCCGGCTCGGCGGCACTCGGCCTGCCAGCAGGTTCACGGGACGGCTTTGCGCCTGAGCGCGACACGCCCGTGACATTCGGTGCTCCGGGCACTGGCGTCGGGACGCCGAACGCCCTAACCTCACCGTACTCGCGAGTAACAAATTTCGGGGCGCATTGAACTACCGGGCCGCGTTTCCCGTTGTCATGGTCAACTTCAACCGGGGAGTCAATACATGATCATCGGCGTGGCGCGCGACCCGCAACCGGGTGAACGCCGGGTGGCGGCGACACCCGCCAACGTGGCGGCGTTGGTCAAGCTCGGCTACGGCGTCGTGGTGGAATCCGGCGCCGGCGCCGGGTCGTCGTTCTCCGACGAGGCGTACGCCGACTCCGGCGCGACGATCGGCGACCCGCTGACCGCCGACATCCTCTTCGCGATCAACCCGCCGCCGCCGGAGCTGCGCGACCGGCTGCCCGCCGGCGTCACGCTGATCGGCATGCTGAACCCGCGGCTCGACCCGGACCTGGTCGAGGACCTCGCCCGCCGGCCGATCACCGCGCTGTCGATGGACGCCGTGCCGCGGATCTCCCGGGCGCAGTCGCTGGACGTGCTCTCCTCGATGGCCAACATCGCCGGCTACCGCGCGGTCGTCGAGGCGGCACACGCGTTCGGCCGCTTCTTCACCGGCCAGGTGACCGCGGCGGGCAAGGTGCCGCCGGCCAAGGTGCTGGTCGCCGGCGCGGGCGTCGCGGGCCTCGCGGCGATCGGCGCCGCCGGCAGCCTCGGCGCGATCGTGCGGGCGACCGACCCGCGCCCCGAGGTCGCCGACCAGGTCAGGTCCCTCGGCGGTGAGTACCTGTCGATCGAGTCCGCCGACGTCGAGGTCTCCTCGACCGGCTACGCCAAGCAGATGTCCGACGACTACAACGAGCGCGCCGCCCGGCTCTACGCCCAGCAGGCCACCGACGTCGACATCATCATCACCACCGCGCTCATCCCCGGCCGGCCGGCACCGACCCTGATCACCGCGGCGATGGTGGCCACCATGAAGCCGGGCAGCGTGATCGTCGACATGGCGGCCGCGAACGGCGGAAACGTCGAGGGCGCCGTCGCCGGCGAGGTGGTGACCACCGCGAACGGCGTGACCATCATCGGATACACCGACCTGCCCGGGCGCCTGCCCGCGCAGGCCTCCCAGCTGTACGGCACCAACCTGGTGAACCTGATGAAGCTGATGACGCCGAGCTCGGACGGCGAGCTCGTCCTCGACTTCGACGACGTCGTCCAGCGCTCGATCACCGTGGTCCGCGACGGCGAGCTGACCTGGCCGCCGCCCCCGGTGTCGGTGTCGGCGGCGCCCGCCGTCGCGCCGGCCGTCGTGGTGGCCAAGCCGGCCCCGAAGCCCCCGGCATCGCCGCGCCGCCGGATGGCGGTGGTCGGCGCCGTCGCGGCCGGGCTGTTCCTGCTCGCGGCGCTGTCGCCGGCCGCCATGCGCGGGCACCTCACGGTCTTCGCCCTGGCGATCGTCATCGGCTACTACGTCATCGGCCATGTGCACCACGCCCTGCACACCCCGCTGATGTCGGTGACCAACGCGATCTCCGGGATCATCGTCGTCGGCGCGCTGCTCCAGATCGGGCACGGCGACGGCCTCGTCACCGGGCTGTCCTTCGTCGCGATCCTGCTGGCCGGCATCAACGTCTTCGGTGGCTTCGCGGTGACCCGCCGCATGCTCGCCATGTTCTCCAGGAGCTGAACTGATGACCATCGAATCCGCGGCGCAGGCCGCGTACCTCGTCGCGGCGCTGCTCTTCATCCTGGCGCTGGCCGGACTGTCGAAGCACGAGACCGCCAAGGCCGGCAACACGTTCGGCATCGCCGGCATGACCGTCGCGCTGGGCGCCACCGTCGCGCTGGCGGTCGCCGGCGAGATGAGCGCGACCGGCCTGATCCTGCTCGCCGTGGCGACCCTGATCGGCGCCGCGATCGGCCTGTACCGGGCCCGCCGCGTCGAGATGACCGGAATGCCGGAGCTGATCGCCCTGCTGCACAGCTTCGTCGGCCTCGCCGCGGTCCTGGTCGGCTGGAACGGCTACCTGCACGTCGAGGGCGCGGGCGGCGCGGAGGCCGAGCTGCTGCGCGGCCAGGACATGCTGGGCATCCACAGCGCCGAGGTGGTCATCGGCGTCTTCATCGGCGCGGTCACCTTCACCGGCTCGATCGTCGCCTACCTCAAGCTCTCCGCCCGGATCCGGTCCAGCCCGCTGACCCTGCCCGGCAAGAACCTGCTCAACCTCGGCGCGCTCGCCGCGTTCGCCGTGCTGACCGCCTGGTTCGTGGTCTCACCCAACCTGTGGCTGCTGGTCGCCGCCACCCTGATCGCCCTGCTGCTCGGCTGGCACCTGGTCGCCTCCATCGGCGGCGGCGACATGCCGGTCGTGGTGTCGATGCTCAACAGCTACTCCGGCTGGGCCGCGGCGGCCGCCGGCTTCCTGCTCGAGAACGACCTGCTCATCGTCACCGGCGCGCTCGTCGGCTCGTCCGGCGCCTACCTGTCGTACATCATGTGCAAGGCGATGAACCGCTCCTTCATCTCGGTGATCGCCGGCGGCTTCGGCATCGAGGCCGGCCCCGCCGACGACAAGGACTACGGCGACCACCGCGAAATCACCCCCGAGCGGGTCGCCGAGCTGCTCACCGCGGCCGACTCGGTGATCATCACCCCCGGGTACGGCATGGCGGTCGCACAGGCGCAGCACGGCGTCGCCGAGCTCACCGCCGTGCTCCGCCAGCGAGGCGTCAACGTCCGCTTCGGCATCCACCCGGTGGCGGGCCGGCTGCCCGGCCACATGAACGTGCTGCTCGCCGAGGCCCGGGTGCCGTACGACGTGGTCCTGGAGATGGACGAGGTCAACGACGACTTCGCGGAGACGTCGGTGGTGCTGGTGATCGGCGCCAACGACACGGTCAACCCCGCGGCGACCGACGACCCCGGCAGCCCCATCGCCGGCATGCCGGTCCTCACCGTGTGGGAGGCCGAGAACGTCATCGTCTTCAAGCGCTCGATGGCCTCCGGCTACGCCGGCGTGCAGAACCCGCTGTTCTTCCGCGAGAACTGCTCGATGCTCTTCGGCGACGCCAAGGAGCGGGTGGAGAACATCCTCCGCGAGGTCAGCGCCGGCGCCCGGGTCTGACCCGGAATCCTCGGAGTGCGCGTGCCGGTCGGGATTCTCCGACCGGTACCCTGCGGTACGGCGGCCGTTCGGACTTTTCAGGTGATCGCGGGCGCCGGTACATTGACCTGATGGTCGAGTCGGCTGCCCCGGTCTGGCTTCCGTTCCGCACGATCAGCACCCTTGTGCGGTCGGACCTGAGACCTCCGGAGGGCCTGCACGTCGTACGCGATGCCGACGAATGGACCCGACAGTGGGCGGGATCGCCCTCTGGAGATCGATTCGGGCCGCCGGTGCCGGCAGTGGACTGGCAGACCGAGATGTGCGTTGTCGCGGCGCTCGGGGCGTGTTCGAACACCGGATATTCCGTCCTGATCGATGCGATCCAGGTCTTCAACCGACACATGAGGGCCATGGCGTGGGAGATCCGGCCCGGCGGCAAATGCGTGACGTTGTGTGCCATCACCTATCCGATCCATGCTGTGGCGGTACCTGCCCACGCCGGTACGGCTGAGCTGGTCAAGCGCATCGCCTACGAGGACTGTGAAGCGGCCGAGTCTTGATCGCGCTGTCTCCTGATGCCCGGATCATCCGGCGAGCTGCTGCACCGACGGTTGTCGATCCGGACGGCTCGACCGCTGACCCGCTTGCCGGGTCCGGCGATGGTGCGGCTCGATCCGCAGGCTATGCCGGACCGGGCCACTCGTCGGAGAGCAGGGCGTAGCCGACGCAGTCGAGCCACTCGCCGGATCGGTGCAGGGAATCCCGGACGGTGTAGAACTCGCGGCGCATCCCGACGCGTTCCATGAGTCGCCACGATGCCTCGTTGGCGGCGAAGCAGGTGGCTGTCACGCGGTGCAGTCCGAGATCCTCGAAGCAGAGCCGGAGCAGCTCCCGGACAGCCTCGGTGGCGTATCCGTGGCCGGCGTGCTCCGGGTGCAGCACCCAGCCCAGCTCCGCTTGCACGCCGCGGGCGCGTTCGGCGATCTCCGCCTGGGCCCAGGCGTCCTCGATCCTCAGCATGAGATCGCCGATGATCGTGCCGCTGTGCTCGATCACGAGGGTCCTGGCCAGACTCTCGGGGGTCCGGAACCAGGTTCGGTGCTCGTCCAGGGTGGCGGAGGCGCGGGTGGTCCAACGGCTCACGTCCTCGCGGCGGCGGAAACGCCAGGTGGCGTCGGCGTCGTCCGTGGTTGCCGGCCGCAACGTCAGCCGGTCGGTGTGCAGTGGCCAGGTCAGCACGGCGAGTCCGGTGCTCATGGTCATGCCCGCGACCCACGGACGGCGTACCGGTGGAGCGTGACGCCCTGGTCGAAGCGCGCCTGCTCGAGCAGGTCCAGTTCCAGCGGCTCGTCGTGGCCGTCGAACAGCGGCCGGCCGGCGCCGAGGATGACGGGGTGGGTGAAGAGCAGCAGTTCATCCAGCAGCCCGGCCCGGAGCAGCGCGGTAGCCAGCGTGGCACCCCCGACGCCGATGTCGCCCTCGGCCTGCGCGCGCAGGTCGGCGAGCGCGGGGACGGCGTCGTCGGCGGTGATGACCCGCGTGTTGTGCTCGGCGCCGGTGCGGGTTCGCGACACCAGCACCTTCGGCATCGAGGTCCAGATCTGTCCGTACTCGCGAAGGAACTCGGGCAACGAGGCGTCGTCACGCGCGCTCGGCCAGAATCCCTCCATCGTCTCGTAGATCGTGCGTCCCTGGACCATGAGCGACAGCGCTCGCGCCCGCGAGTTGAACTCGTGGTGCAGGGACTCGCCGATGCGCATCCACGATCCGCCGCCCTGCTCGTCCTCGGCGTGCTCGATCCTCAGGTCGAGGGACACGTTCATCCAGTACACGAACCGGCCTGGCATCGGCCCTCCAAGTGATAGCCACCCTAAATGGAGTGATAGTAATCTGCAATCACTTGCGAGGAGGGCTGTCGATGGGTCCCGCGCCACGCTCGGGCTGCCCGATCAATCAGGCGGTCGAGGTCCTGGGCGACCCGTGGGCGATGCTCGTGCTGCGCGACATCATGTTCGGCGACCGGCGTCACTTCCGCGGACTGCTCGCCGGCAGCGAGGAAGGCATCGCCCCGAACATCCTCAGCAGCCGCCTGCGGCGGCTCTCGGATGCGGGTCTGCTCACCCGGCAGGAAGCCCGGCGTGGGCAACGGGCGGCCTACTCGCTCACGGAGGCCGGCATCCAGACGTTGCCGATCATGGTGGCGCTCGGCTCGTGGGGCCTCGCCCACCGCGGCGGCGAACGTCGCCTGCGGGTTCGTGCCGAGTTGCTCCGCGACGGCGGCCCGGGACTACTCGCTCGCTTCATGGACGACCTGCGCCACCTGCACCTCGGCGCCCGTCGGCCGGATCCGCACGCTCCGCGCGCGGCCGACGAGCTCCGCTCGGCCTACGAGGCCGCATTGCGCGAGTGAGCGTGCCGGCAATCTCCACCCCGGCCCGGCGATGCGGCCTAGGGTTTGGAAGGGCACCCCATCAACAGCGAGCGGGCGGAAGGTGAGCCTGATGACGGCCGGACAGCGGGACACCGGGCTTCGCCGGATCGGCGAGACCATCGAGCGTTCTGGCGTTCACCTGGAGTTCGTGCCCCAGCCGAATCCTTTGGAGACGTGCTGGTACACGATCGGTCTGACCGGCCACGATCACCCTGAACTGATCTTGTTCGGGCTACCGCCGGACATTTCGCGACCCGCACTGCGTACCGTTGCCGGCGACGTCATCGCAGGCCGGCGGACGTGCGTCGCGGGACGACACGCAGACGACGTTCTCGAGGGACACCAGGTCCTGTTCGTTGCGGTGACCGAGCCGGAACGCCATCTGCCCGTTGCCGCGCAGTTCTATGCCGGCTCTGCTGCTGTAGCGGCGCTGCAGATCGTGTGGCCGGACCGGTACCAGCGTTGGCCCTGGCAGCCCGGCACGCGCGTCGACGACATGCCGGTTCTGGGCCGGCATGTCTCATCCCGCTGACGTAGCCTCACCCCAGGAGGCCCGCGCTGTACGCAGTGCGGTCTCGGCCGGCTCCCGGCTCCCGACCAGGTAGCGGCCCCATCGGGGGCACCGTCAGCCCCGGCACCCCGCCGTCCAGCATGGCCGGCTTCCCGATCACGTGTAGCGGCTACTCTGCGGCCATGGACAGCTATGACGTCCGCTTCGGACATCGGTCCACTCTGTTCGGTCTGGTCGGCGTCCTGACCTTCATGGTGCCGATCGCGCTGTCGTTGCGCGATCCCGAGGCGAACCGAACCGGCTTGATCATCGCGTCGGTCTTCGAGCTTGGTGCGATCTACCTGTTCGTCTTCTACCTGTGTCGCGCCATCCGCCGGGAACGGGCCCTGGTGATCGACGACAACGGCGTGTTCCTCGGCCGTGACAGCGAACGCCGTCCCGCCGAACTCCGGTCGTGGACAATGATCGACGCGGTCGTCCACTTCGACGCCTGGGGCCCCGACGACGAGACCTACCGCTACATCGGCGTCGTTCACGGCAGTGAGATCGTCGCGTTCCGTCGCATCGACGGCTGGAAACTGAACAAGGACAAGGCATCCCGGGCGGTCGCGAGCTTCGGCGGTGGCCGTCCGTTCCGGTCCCTGCCGTACCGCCCGGACCCGGTGACCGCGCCGCCACTGCGAATCACCTCGTGACGACCACCTTGCCTGAGCCACGGCGGGACGGCAGGGTGCCGGGAGTGATCCCCGCAGAACTCGGCGCGTTGTCCCCGGCGGAGCAGTTACTGTGGGACGCCTTTCCGCGTGGCGCGGAGGTGGTGCTGAGCGCGGATGCTCCTCGCACGGTGCGCGCCACGGTGATCCGGTCCCTGCTCCTCGGCGCTCGTGAGGCCGAGCCGGGCCACCGCGCGGCGCTGTGCCTGCGTGGCGCCGAGGTTGCCGGCTGCCTCGACCTTTACCAGGCCGAGATCGAGCCTGCGATCGACCTCATCGGCTGCACGTTCGATGCGGTGCCGCAGCTGTCGTTCGCCCGTCTCCGCGGCGTCTCCTTCGAGGGCAGCACACTGCCGGGTCTCGACGCGTTCGCGGCCGTCGTCCAGGGCACCCTCAGCTTCGTGAAAAGCACCTTCACGGGCGCCCTCGTGGTCTACGGCCTGAACGTCAGTGGAGACCTGGACCTCGACTGGGCACGGCTGGCCGCCGACCGCCGACCGGAGGAGCTCTTCGGCGACCGGGCCGCCGCGGTGTTCGGCGATGGGGTCCAAGTGGGCCGGCATCTGTACCTGCAGGGCGCGACCGCCACCGGCAACGTTGAACTGGCCGGTATGCGCGTCCGGGGCACGGTGTACGGCCACCAAGGGCTGCGGGTGGAAGGAGAGTTGCGGCTGCGCGGTGCCGAGGTGGCTGGAGAAGTCGACCTGACCGACGCGGTCCTGCTGAACCCCGGTGGCGTGGCCCTCGGCGCATGGGGCCTGCGGGCCGGGCAGTTGTCGCTGCTGCCTGAACGCACCGACGGTGCGGTAGACCTGCGGCACGCCCGGGTCGAGGTGCTTCGTGACGACCCGGACCGCTGGCCGGCTCAGCTACAGCTGGACGGGGCCACGTACACCGCGCTGGAACCGGCCGGCGCTGTCCGGGATCGGCTGCGTTGGCTGGACCTGGATCCGGAGGGATACCGGCCGCAGCCGTACGAGCACCTTGCCAGGCACCTTCGGCAGACCGGGCACGAGGTCGACGCGCGCACCGTACTGCTGGTCAAGCAGCGACGCCGCCGACGGCAACTGTCCCCGGCCGGCGCGGCATGGGGCCTGCTGCAGGACGGGCTGGTCGGATACGGCTATCGCCCGGCATGGGCAGCGCTGTGGCTGCTCGCGCTGACCGTGCTCGGCACCACCGTATTCACCCTGTATCCGCCGGCGGGTGTGGCCGGCGGCACGGCCTTCAACCCGCTCGTCTACACCGTGGACCTGCTCATCCCGATCGTGAACCTCGGTCAGGAACGCGCGTTCGGCATCACCGGGCGGGCGCAGTGGCTGGCGTACGTCCTGACGGCGATGGGCTGGATCCTCTTCACCGCGGTGGCGGGAGCCCTGACGCGCAACTTCAACCGCCCCTAGGTCCGTGCGCCCGGCGACGGACTCGCGGCAAAGTGGTAACGGTGTTCTTGCGCGCCGATCCGACGCAGGTCAACGCTCCTCGCCGGTCGCCGAGGACGTGTCCTGGACCGGCCAGGGTCGCCGACGCGGGCCTCGAGCCGGGCCATCGCGGACAGAAGGTGAGCGCGATTGCCGGCCGATTTCATCCACGCCGGCAAGGTTTCAATCATGGACATCGAGCAGCCCCCGTGCGGACCACGCTCGCGCAGTTCAGCCGCCGCATACTGGGCCAGCAGGGCGAGATGTTCGCGGTTGTACACCCACAACCGGTGTCCGCGAACCGTCGCGGTAAGCCACAACGGCTGCTGGAAGAACGGGTCGACGGCCGTACCCCACCATGACGAACCGCTCCGTGGTGACCACGTCCCCGTGCGCCCGCACTCACGGCACACCAGCCGTCGCGGCCGAGTCGTCGACGGCTGGTCGTCGCCCGGATCCGCGATCACGCGGGCGTGGGCCGAGCATCGCGGACACACCACGTCGATGGGGTGCGCAGCCAGGGTGTACAGCGAATAGGCCGACGTCGGATCGCGGAACCGAACCGCCTGGGCACCCATGTGAGGGACGCTACCCCGCGCGCCCCTCGCAGACGCGACCTTTTCCGGGCGCCTGTCTATCGAAGCTGGTCCGAGGTTCGGCGCTGGGAAGAGCGGCTCAGCAGATCCAGCAGTAGAGGGAGCCGCCGGTCTTCGCCGCCCTCGACGACAGGGCGGCCAGCTCGCCGAGGATCTCCTCCGCCAGCTCCTCGTCGATGGTCTCGCCCTCCTCGGCCCGCAGCGCGATCCAGCGCCCGGCGGCCGCGGCGAGTGCGTGCGCGTCCGCGCCGGCAAGTGCGCCGGTGAGCGCGGGCGGGACGAGCAGCACCAGCGGCTCGTCGTCGCCGCTCACCACGTCCGCTCCGCCGGAGTCGATGAGCTCCTCGAGGTCGCGGCCCGTCAGGACGCTCTCCCACTCCTCGAGCGTCGAGATGACGTCGAAGTTGCCGTACACGGCCGGCTCGAGGTCGGCGCCGGGCCCGTCGACCGCGAGGGCCGCCGCCGCGGCGTCGTCGGGGGCGACGAAGAACTTGATGATTGAGCTCACGCGGACATGATGTCGCGACGGCGGACAAGCCGGTGGCCGGGGGCGGATCCGCCCCCGGCCACCGGCCTTCGACAAGACCTTCGGTCAGGTCCGGTTGCGGCGGCCGACCAGTTCCGAGTCGGTCACCCTGCCGTTGCGGGACTCCTCGTTCACCTCCGTACCGACCTCCGGGGTGCTCGGCGCCGGCGGTGCGGCGGGCGCCTCGGCCCGTACGCCGCGCAGCAGCAGCATCGAGGCCACCGAGCCGACCGCCAGCGCGATCGCCGCGATCATGAAGGCGAACGTGTATCCGCTGGTGACGGCGGCCGCATCCGCGGCGCCGGCCGCCTGCTCGTTCTGCTGGTAGCTGAGCGCCAGGGCCACGAACACGGTCAGGCCGAGCGCGCCGCCCAGCTGCAGCACCGTGGTGACGATGCCGGAGCCCAGGCCGGCGTCGGCCTCGGAGACGTCGTGCACCGCGGCGTTCTGCATGGCCGGGTTGGTCATGCCGAAGCCGAGCGCGGTCACGATCATCGCCGGCAGCAGCTCGGTCAGGTACGAGCCGTCGACGCTGAGCCGGGTGAACAGGGCCACGCCGACGGCCGAGACCGCCAGGCCGGACGCGAGCGCGATCCGCGGGCCGTACCTGGTCATGAGCTGGGTCGACAGGAACAGGCCGGGCATGAACGCCACGCAGAACGGCAGCCAGGCCAGGCCGCTCATCAGCGGCGAGTAGCCCAGGACGTTCTGGCCGTAGAGCACGACCATGAAGAACACCGCGGCCGAGCTGGCGGCGATGAACACCGTCGCGACGTTGGCGGTGGCGCGGACGCGGTTGGCGAAGAAGCGCAGCGGCACCAGCGGCTGGGCGACCCGGGACTCGACGATCACGAACGCGATCAGGGCCACCGCGCCGATGCCGAGCGGCACCAGCACCTGGGCCGAGTCGAGCGGGTTGCGCGCCGCGGCCAGGATGGCGTTCAGGATCGCGATCAGACCGCCGGTGACGAGCACCGCGCCGGGCAGGTCGAGGCGCCGCCGGCCGGTGGCCGGGGCCTTGTTCTCGTCGGCGTACTTCGGCAGCATCAGCATCGGGATGAGCGCCAGCGGGATGTTGATCAGGAAGACCCAGCGCCAGCTGACCAGGTCGGTCAGCACGCCGGAGAGCAGCACGCCGGCCGCGGAGCCCAGGCCGGCCAGGCCGCCCCAGATGCCGAACGCCTTGGCCCGCTCTTTCGGGTCGGTGAACAGCAGCGCCACCATCGACATGGCGGCGGGTGCCGCGAGCGCCTCGGCGACGCCCTGCAGCGAACGGCCGGCGAGCAGCACTCCGCCGTTCTGCGCCAGCCCGGCGGTGATCGAGGCGACGGCGAACAGCCCGGCGCCGAGGCAGAACACCCGGCGGCGGCCGTACATGTCGGCGAGGCGGCCGCCGACCAGCAGCAGGCCGCCGGCGGTGATCAGGTAGGCGCTGACCACCCAGGTCAGGGTCGCGTCCGCCAGACCGAGGTCCTTCTGGATCGACGGCAGTGCGACGTTGACGATGGTCGCGTCGAGGAAAATGATGAACTGCACGAGCGCGAGCAGACCGAGTGCTCGCCAACGCCGAGGATCGGCCCTTTCGGTTACCTTTTGGGGCTTCGTGGTAGCCATTCCTGCCCCTCCTTCCGGGGTTTGTGAGCCAGGGATTCCGATGTGGTTTCGGCTTTTCCAATCTCCCTTTCAGTCAATCCGCACCGGCGTCACGGGTCCAACAACGGTGCGACCCGTTTGACAACGGATGGTTGTCGGCCAAAATGGCGTGATGGACGACGTCGACCTCGACCTGGCCCTGGTGCGGGCGTTCGTGGTGACGGCCGAGGAGCTGCATTTCGGCCGGGCCAGCCAGCGGCTCGGCGTCTCGCAGCAGGCCCTGTCCAAGCGCATCGCCCGGCTGGAGGAGACGCTCGACGCGTCGCTCTTCGAGCGCTCCACGCGTACCACCGGGCTCACCGAGTCCGGCCGGCGCTTCCTCGGGCCCGCCGGTGAGCTGCTCGCGGCCGGCGACGCCGCCGTGGCCAGCGTGCGACGGCAGGGCACGCCGCTGCGGATCGATGTGCTGCACGACCGGTTGGGTCCGGTGCACCTCATCACCACCCTGACCGAAGGCAATCCGGGTCTGCGTCTCGAGCTCAGTGCCCGGCGGGGTCTGAACCTGGCACTGCCGGCGCTGCGGCGCTCCGAAATCGACGCCGTATTCGGCCGGGTGTCGCAATTGGTACCCGCGACCGGGCTGGACCACACCTTGGTGCGGCTCGAACCTCTGGTGGCGATCGTCGCCGCGGATCATCCGCTGGCCCGGCACGACGCGGTGAGCCCGGCCGCGCTGCGCGATTTCGGCGTCTGGGTGCCCAATCCCGGCAGCGCCGTGGAGTGGGCCGGGTTCGTGCAGCGTTTCGCCGACGAATTCGGCATTCCGCTCACCTTCGAACAGGTGGACAACGTCAGCGCCGACCAGGTGCTGCGCCGGGGCAGGGCGCGCGGCCAGGTGTTCCTGTCCGCCGCCGACGTGGCCAACCCCGAGGCCGCCGACCTGCGGGCGGTGGCGCTTGCCGAGCCCCGGCCGGTGTATCCGTGGTCGCTGCTGTGGCGCGGCAGCGACCGGCGGCGGCTGCTGCACGACTTCATCGCGCTGCTCGACGACCTCGGCACCCTGGAGGGCTGGCGCGCCTACCCCCTGTCGGAGTGCTGGCTGCCCGAAGAGGACCGTGCCGCGCTCAGTTAGACCGCGTCGCTCTCCCGTAGCCGCGCCCAGCACGTCATCACGTTGGTCACCGCGAAGTAGAGGCCGAGAGCCGGGAGCAGGGCGAAGGGAATTTCGGTCTGGTGCGTCACCGGCATGGCGAGGACAAGAGCGATGAACGTCAGGAACCACAAGGACTGCGCCCAGCCGGGTGTGTTGCGCAGTATCCAGGGGAACATCTTCAGATCGCCGAAGAAGCCGTCGCGTCGGGCGACGAAGTAGTAGCAGAAGAGGGACAGCGGGACGCCCAGCACCAGACTCACGGGGACGGGGACTCCGGTCAGCCAGCCGATCACCAACTCGAACGGTGCGCAGAGGGCCAGGACCACTCCCGTACGGATTCCCCAGCGGGCTCTGCGCCGCATCGGCATGGCGCCAAGGGTAAGTCCCCTGGTCAAAGGCGCCTATCGCGACCACCCCCGCGAACGCCGCGGCGCCGGGGCGCTGTCGTGGCTCAGCAGGCGGGCCTTGGCCGCCATCCGCCGGCGGGTCGCCCCGGGCGGCCGCACCGCCGAACGGCGCTCGTCCGGCCGCCCGGCGAGCTGCTCCAGCACGTGCCGGAGGTCCTCGATCAGGGACTCGGCGGTGGCGTCGTCGAACAGCTCCGCGTTGTACTCCAGCCGCCCGGTCAGCGCGTCGGGTCCATGCTCGACGGTCAGCTCCAGGTCGAGCCGCACGGTCCCGTTGGGGCACCCGTCGATCCGCATCGTGGTGTCCGGGCCGAGCTCGGCCCGGTCGCTGCCCGGCGGCAGGTTGCCGAGGTTGAACAGGACGTCGAAGAGTGGGTTGCGGCTGGCGTCGCGGTCCGGCTGCATCGCCTCGGCCAGCTTGCCGAACGGCACGTCCTGCCCGGACACCGCCGCCAGCATCGCCTCGTTCGCCCGTACGGCGACCTCGGCCAGGGTCGGGTCGCCGGCGAGGTCGACCCGCAGCGGCAGCGTGTTGGAGCAGGGCCCGACGACGCCGTCGAGCTCCGGTCGCCCGCGCCCGGCCAGCGGCACGCCGATCACGCCGGCGTCGCCGCCCGCGTGCGCGGCCAGGGTGAGCGCGTACGCGCCGAGCAGCACCCCGAACGGGGTGACGCCGGCGGACTCGGCGGCGGCGGTCACGGCCCGCGCGGCCGGGGCGCCCAGGTCGAAGCGGCGCATGCCGCCGCGGAAGGTCTGCCGGTCCGGCCGGGGCCGGTCGGTGGGCAGCTCCCGCGGCGCCGGCCCGGCGAGCCGGTCGCGCCAGCCGGAGACCAGGTCCCGCAGCAGGTCGCCGTCGACCCGCGCCCGCTGCCAGCTCGCGACGTCCAGGTACTGCAGCCGCACGGGCGGCAGGTCCGCCGGCCGGCCGGCGCGCCGGGCGCGGTACGCCGCGGCCAGCTCGGTGCCGATGATCCCGAACGACCAGCCGTCGACCAGCGTGTGGTGCGCGATCCAGGCCAGCACGTGCCGGTCGTCGCGGACCCGCAGCAGCGCGAGCCGCAGCGGCGGTCCGGCGGACAGGTCGAAGACGGTCCGGGACAGCTCCGCGACGAGTTCCGCGGCCGCCGCGTCCGGATCGTCGGCCGCGCTCACGTCGGTCGGCGGCACCTCCGGCACCAGGTCGGTCACCTCCTGGCCCAGCCGGCCGTCGGACACCACCAGCCGGGTGCGCAGCACGTCGTGGCGCCCGGCGACGTCGGCGACCGCGCCGCGCAGCGCGTCCGCGTCGAGCGGGCCGTCCAGCCGGAGGGCGAACGAGACGTTGTAGGCCGGCACGCCGTCGGCGAGCCGGCTGACGAACCAGAGCTGCTCCTGCACGAACGAGGCCGGGCCCCGACCGTCCGGGCACGAGCCGGGTGCCAGCCGTGGCTCGTCGGCGACGGCGGTGCCGGTCGCGGCGGTGCGGGCCTTGGCCAGGAATCGGCCGCGTTCTTCGGCGGACATCGAGGCCAGCCGGGCCGTCAGGGTCTTCACGTCAACCTCCTCGCGGCGGGATGGGCCACCGTAGGCCGGCGCGGTTACGCCGCGGTCCCGGGTCGTGGACGTAACCGGCGGTCAACCGGCGCCGCTTACGGTCGCGAGCGTTCGGTGGCACTGACGACACCCGGGAGCGACGACGATGACGACGACCGCGGCCAACAGCCTCTGGCTGGAGGAGTACCTGCCCTTCTTCGACCGTTACCAGACCGCCGAGCTGACCGCCGAGGACTGGAGCCAGTGGCGGCGCGGCCGGCTGCGTACCACGCTCCGGCACGTGCGGGACCGCTCGCCGTTCTACGGCCGGCACCTGGCGGGGATCGACGTGGACTCGATCACGCCGGACACCCTCGACCGGCTGCCCTTCACCACCAAGGACGACCTGCGCCGGGAGATGTTCGACGCGCTCAGCGGCGGCCCGGCGCAGGCGCTGATGTACTACGAGACGACCGGGACGACCGGCGCCTCGACGCCGTGCCCGCGCGACGCCAAGGACGTGAAGACCAGCAACATCCACGTCGAGTGGGCCTGGCGGCGGATGTTCGAGCACTACTTCGGCGCGCGCCGCCCGGTGGTCGGGCTGATGGGCCCGTCGGAGCTGTACGCGTTCGGCGACACGTTCGGCGACGTCGCGCAGCGGCTGGACGCCTGCCACGTCAAGATCTGGCCCGAGTCGCCGCGGGTCGGCTTCCGCAAGGCGCTGCGGCTGCTGCGTGAGCTGGAGGTCGAGGTCGTCGTCGCGGCGCCGGCCCTGTGCCTGAACCTGGCCAAGGCGGCGCTGCAGAACGGCCTCGACCCGGCGCGGGACTTCTCCGTCAAGCTGTTCTGCACGCTGGGGGAGATCTGCACCCCGGCGTTCGGCGAGAACGTCAGGTCCATCTGGGGCGCCGACGTGCGCCCGGCCCTGTACGGCTCGCAGGAGGCGCTGTCCATCGGCACCGGCTGCACCCACGACCGGCTGCACATCTCGCAGCCGAACTACCTGGTGGAGGTCCTCGACCCGGACACCTCGGCGAGCCTCGGCGGCTACGGCACAGGCGAGCTGTGCCTGACCATGCTGATCGACGGGATCAAGCCGCTGATCCGCTACCGCACCGGCGACCTGGTCATCGTCTCGCCCAACGCGTGCGGCTGCGGCGGCCCCGGCGACGTGGTCGAGGTGCTGGGCCGGGTCGCCGACCGGGTGCGCATCGGGGCGAACGGCTACCGGCCGGCGCAGATCGAGTCGAGCGTGCTCGGCGGGCTGACCGGCTGCCTCGGCTACCAGGTCGTCATCGACGCCGACGCGGACGGCGGTGACCGGCTGACCGTCCACCTCGACCTGCGCACCCCGGACGGCGAGGAGGCCGCCCGGCTGGGCGCCGAGACCGCCGCCCGGCTGAGCGAGCACTTCGGGGTGCCGGCCCGGGTCGACGTCACCACCGAGCTCGACCCGATCACCAACACCGGGGCGTTCGTGAGCTGGAAGGCCGCCCGGATCCGGGACAACCGGGTGACCGGCGATGCCGACGCCGAGGCCGCCCGGGCGGTCGCCACCGCGCACCGGGTCACCACCTGACCACCGAGGAGCGACCGATGACCATCACATCCCCGCGGCCGTCCGCCGCGATCCGGGTGACCACCGAGCGGCACGTGGTGCCGGCCGGCGACCCGCTCGCCGTCTACCTGGCCCTGCGCGAACGGTACGGCCCCGATCAGGTTTACCTGCTCGAGTCGCCGGCGGGGCCGGCCGACGACTGCCGGCACGCCTACGTCGGCTTCGGCGAGCTGCTGTCGGTCTCGGTCGAGGGCGGGGACGTCACGGTCGAGGGGATACCGGCCCTGCGTGACGCGGCCCGCGAGCGGACAGCCCGTGCCGAGGGCCTCGAGGAGATCCTCCGGGCGGTGCATCAGCTCGTCGACGGGCCGCGGGAGACCGACCGGTTCTCCTTCGGCTTCCTGGCCTTTCTCGGGTACGACGCGGCGCGGCACTTCGAGCGGCTGCCGTACCTGATCGAGTCCGGTGACCCGCTGCCCGACGCCTGCCTGGTTCTGCACCGCGGGCTGGTCCGCTTCGACCTGCGCGGCGGCGGTACCGAGCTGCTGCTGCACCGCGGCGACGGCTGGCCCGACGACCCCGCGGACGAGCTGAGGACGCTGCTCGCCGGCACGGCCGGCCGCGGCGTACCGGCGCCCCGGGCGCTGCCGCCGCCGCGCGCGGTGAGCGACGACATCGACCGGCCCGACTACCACGACACCGTCGACCGCTGCCTCGAACACATCGCGGCCGGCGACATCTACCAGGTGCAGATCGGTCACCAGGTCACCATCGACACCGCCGCCGACCCGGTCGAGGTGTACCGCCGGCTGCGCGAGCGCAATCCCTCGCCGTACATGTCGATGGCCCCGCTGGTCGGCCGGACGCTGATCAGTGCCAGCCCGGAGCTCTTCGTGCGGGTCGAGGGCGGCACGGCCACGATGCGGCCGATCGCCGGCACCGCGCCGCGCGCGGCCGGCGGCGCGGGCGACGAGGAGATCGGGGAGCGGCTGCGCTCGGACCCGAAGGAGATCGCCGAGCACATCATGCTGGTCGACCTCTGCCGCAACGACATCGGCCGGATCTGCGAGCCGGACACGCTGCGGGTCACCGACACGATGTCGGTCGAGGCGTACTCGCACGTGCTGCACCTGGTGTCCTCGGTGGAGGGTGCGGTCCGCGCGGGGCTGGACAGCTACGCCGTGCTGGCCGCGCTGTTCCCGGCGGGGACGATGACCGGGGCGCCGAAGATCCGGGCGATGGAGATCATCGAGTCGATGGAGCAGAGCCGCCGCGGCCTGTACGCGGGCGCGTTCGGCGTCATCGGGCTCGGCGGCTACGTCGACCTCGCCCTGTGCATCCGCAGCCTGGTGCACGACGGCGGCCGTTACACCGCGCGGGCCTCGGCCGGCGTGGTCGCCGACTCCCGGGCCGACCGGGAGTGGCGCGAGACCCTGGCCAAGCTCAGCGCCACCTACTGGGCGGTCACCGGAGAGGAACTGCTGTGAAGAAGGTCCTGCTGGTCGACGCGTTCGACAGCTTCGTGCACATCATCCGCCAGTACCTGCTGAGCATCGGCGTGGACACCGAGGTGGTCCGCTCGGATGAGCTCGGCGTCGCCGACGTCCCGGCCACCGGCGCCGACGCGATCCTGCTCGGCCCGGGACCCGGGCACCCGGACACCTCCGGCCACGTCGAGCTGGTCCGGGCGTACGCCGACCGGCTGCCGATCCTCGGGGTCTGCCTCGGGCACCAGGCCATCGGGCGCGCGTTCGGCGCCCAGGTGGCCCGCGCGTCGCACCTGATGCACGGCAAGACCAGCGAGGTGAGCCACGACGGGCACGGCGTCTTCGCCGGCGTGCCCGACGGCTTCCGGGTCACCCGGTACCACTCCCTGATCGTCGACGGCGACAGCCTCGCCGGCACCGGCCTGCGGTGCAGCGCCGTCGCCGCCGACGACGGCTACGTGATGGCGCTGCGCCACGAGACCCTGCCGGTCGAGTCGGTGCAGTTCCATCCCGAGAGCGTCCGCACCGAGCACGGGATGCGGCTGCTCAGCAACTTCGTGAGCGGCGTGCCGGCCGCGGCCTGAGCCGGGCCGGCCGTCACTGATCGGCCAGCCGCAGCACGCCGTTGTCGCGGCGCGCCCGGTGGCCGGTCCACAGCATCGTCCCGCCGCCGGCCCGGTCGAACGGGTCGGGGCGCAGCCACCGGGCGGCGCGGGTCGGCCCGTCGCCGAACCCGCCGCCCAGCCAGGCTGCGGCCAGGTACAGCTCGCCCTCCGGCACCGGGTGCAGCTCGTCGTCGAGCACGTACCACCGGCCGCGGTGCGGGTCCGCGTCGCCCGCGCCCGGCGGCGCGGCCACGGCGTGACCGTCGAACCGGACCGGGTCGCCGTGCAGCAGCTGCCCCCAGATGACCAGCTCGTCGCAGTCCGGGCCGGGCACCGCGCACTCCGGCGGCCCGCCCGCGGGCAGCGGCCCGCCCGCGGCGCGCGTCGCGGCCGCGGCCACGACCAGGCGGCCGTGGTCGAAGACCAGGCCGCCGCCGGGCGCCGGGCCCGGCACCACGTACGCCGGGTCGCCGGGCAGCACCGCCCGGGCCGGTGCCCGGCCGCCCGCCCGGTCGCGCCGCCGCCAGACCAGCACCGGCAGCCCGTGGCGCCGGGCCGGGCCGGCCAGCTCCGGCTCCGCGATGATCAGCCGCAGGCCCGGCCGGGCCTGCGGCGAGTCGTCCCGCATCGGCAGGTACGCCGCGCCGGCCTTGAGCACCGCCAGCCGCGCGACCACGGCGTCGGCGCCGGGGCGCAGCCGCAGCCCGACCAGCTCACCGCGGCGCACGCCGTGCTCCGCGACGGTACGGGCCAGCGCGTCGGCGCGCAGTTCTAGGCCGCCGTAGGTGAGCGGGCGCCCGGCGCCCAGCACCGCGGGACGGTGCGGCGCGAACCCGGCGACCAGGCCGAGCCGCCCGGTGACCGTCCGGCCGCCGGCGCCCGGGTGGCCGCCGGGCGGCGCCGCCGGTCGCGGCCCGTGCTGGCGGGTCAGCTCGGTGATCTGCGCCAGGCAGCGCAGCCGGCTGCCGACGAAGTAGGTGTCGGTCCAGCCGGGCGGGATCCGGCGGGTGAACGGCCACAGGCCGTAGCGGCGTTCCGCGTTGACGACGATCCGCAGGTACTGCGGTGCTGCCGGTGCCATCGGCGTACCTCCTCCCGATCGCGTCCGCGCAAGGTAACGACGGCGGGTTCGGCCCGGGTTACCCGGCACCGGCGCACCGTAACCCGTGCCTAACCACCCGTCCGTAGCGTCCGCCGGGACTACATCGGTGTACCCGAAAGGAGACGGCTGTGTCCGACACCGCTGCTTGGGAACGACACCTGCAGGACCTGCCCCGGCTGGTCGGCCTGCCCGTCGACCGGCGCGAGGCGGGGCCGGACGGCGGGCCGGAGGCTCGCGAGATACCCGGGGGCCCGTACTCCGCCGCCGAGCTCGTCGCCGGCCTGGCCGCGCTGCTGCACCGCTACAGCGGCGAGTCGCCGCTGCTGGTCGGCGTGGACGACGAGGCGGCGCCGGGACGGCTGACCGTGCCGCGGCTGGCCGTCGACGCCGCCCGGCCGTTCGCCGAGCTGCGCGACGCGGTGCCGGACCTGACCGACGCCGCCGGGCAGCTCGGCGCCGTGACGCCGGAGCGGCTGCGGGAGCTGCACGGCCTCGACGCCGGCCCGCAGCGGCCGTGCCACGCCGCCGTGGTCACCGGCGGGCGTACCGACCTCGGCACCGTCGCCGCCGAGCTGACCGCCGTCGCGGACCGCGACGGACGCTGGTCCCTGGTCGCCGACGCCACCATCCCGGGCGCCGACGTCGAGCGGATCGCCGGTCACCTCGCCCGGCTGCTGGCCGCCGGCGCCGCGCCCGGCGCGCCGTCGCTGGCCCGGCTGTCCCTGCTCGACGGCGAGGAGGAGGCCCGCATCCTGCACGGCTGGAACGACACCGCCCGCGACGTGCCGGACGAGCAGTTCCCGGCGGCCATCGCCCGGATCGCGGCCGAGGCGCCCGACCGGGTCGCCGTCGTGTCCGGCTCCCGGTCCCTGACCTACGGGCGGCTCGACCAGGACGCCAACCGGCTGGCGCAGCACCTCGCCGGCCTCGGCGTCGGCCGCGGCGACCGGGTCGGCGTGTTCTTCGAGCGCAGCCCGGAGAGCCTGCTGTCGCAGCTCGCCGTGTTCCGGCTGGCGGCGACCGCGGTGCTGCTCGACCCGGAGTACCCGGGGGAGCGGCTGGAGTTCATGATCGAGGACTCGGCCGCGGCCGCGGTGCTGACCCGCGAGGGCCTGTCCGGGCGGCTCGGCACCCCGCCGTGCCCGGTCGTCGCCGTCGACGGCGACGCCTGGCGCGACGCGCCGGCCGTCGACCCCGGCGCCGAGGTGTACGACGAGGAGGTCTGCCACGTCGCGTACACGTCGGGCTCGACCGGAAAGCCCAAGGCGGTGCAGCTGCGGCACGGCCCGCTGCGCAACACCGCCTACGTCCTGCGGGAGCAGTGCGGCCTGACCGCCGGGGTCCGGGGCACCTGGCTGTGCTCGCCCGGCTTCGGCCTGGTGCAGGTGGACTGCTTCCCGATCCTGCTGGCCGGCGGCACCGTGCACATTCCCGAGCCGTCGGTCGCCGCCTCGCCCGAGCAGCTGCGCGACTGGCTCGTCGAGCAGAAGATCAGCCAGTCCCTGGTGCTGACCGCGATGGCCGAGCGGCTCTGGACGCTGCCGTGGCCGGACGGCACCGAGCTGCGCTGCATGCGGATCGCCGGCGAGCGGGTGCGCACCTGGCCCGGCCCGCGGCTGCCGTTCCACGTCCTCAACGTGTACGGCTCGGCCGAGGCGACCGTCGTGGCCACCTGCGACCTCACCGAGCTGGGCGCCGGCGCCGGCGGGCGGATGCCGCCGATCGGCCGGCCGGTGGCCAACGTGCGCACCTACGTGCTGGACGCCAACCGCCAGCCGGTGCCGCCGGGCGTGCTCGGCGAGCTGTACATCTCCGGCGCGAGCCTGTCCCGCGGCTACCTCAACCGGCCGGACGCGAACGACGAGAAGTTCCTGGCCAACGACGTGCCCGGCGACCCGTACCCGGTGCTGTACCGCAGCGGCGACGTCGCCCGGTACTGGTCGGACGGCACTGTCGAGATCATCGGCCGGACCGACAACGAGGTGAAGATCCGCGGTTACCGGGTGCACCTGGGCGAGGTGGAGGGCGCGCTCGCCGAGCAGCCCGGCGTGCGGCAGTGCGCCGTGCTGGCCCGCGAGGACGTGCCCGGCGAGCGGCGGCTGGTGGCCTACCTCGAGCCGGACCCCGCCGCGCCGCCGCGGGTCGCCGCCGTGCAGGCCGCCCTGCGCGAGCGGCTGCCCGGATACATGGTGCCGTCCGCGTTCGTGGTCGGCGACCTGCGGACCACGCCGAACGGAAAGATCGACCGGGCCGCGCTGCCGCCGCCGCCGCGGACCCGCCCCGACCTGTTCACCGAGTACCGCGCGCCGGCCACCGACGCCGAGCGCGACGTCGCCCGGATCTGGGCCGACACCCTCGAACTGGACGAGGTCGGCGTCGACGACGACTTCTTCGAGCTCGGCGGCGACTCGCTGCGGGTGATGCGGATGCTCGCCGGCCTGCGCACCGAGCTCGGTGTCAACCTGCGGATGTCCCAACTGGTCCGCACGCCGACGGTCGCGGCGCTGGTCGGCCTGCTGCCCGGCGCCGCGCCGGCCGCGCGGCCGGAGCCGCGGCACGACCCGCAGGCCCGGTACGAGCCGTTCGCGGTGACCGCCGGCCCGGGTGTCCGGTACGCCGAGTGGCACCAGGAGTGGCTCGACCCGGATCGGCTGGTGCAGGCGTGGCAGCGGCTGGTCGCGCAGCAGGACGCCCTGCGGCTGACCTTCGACGACGCCGGCGGCCAGCGGGTCGTGCCCGAGCCGGACGCGCCGCCCGGCGAGCCGTCCGTGCTCGACCTGAGCGACCTCGACGACGCGGCCGTCGCCGAGCGCCTCGACGCGATCCGCGCCGAGCTGCTGGCCACCCGCTTCGACGGCGCCGGCCCGCCGTACCGGCTGCGGCTCACCCTGCTGCCGGACGAGGTGCTGGCCGTGCACCTGGCGATGGACGCGCGCGCCGGCGACGACCGCGGCCTCGACGAGGTGCTGCCGCGCCTGCTCGCCGACCGCTACGAGGACCTGGACGCACCGGCGCCGGAGCTGACCGTGCGGGACGTGCTGACCGCGGCCGGCCGGGCGCCCGCCACGGCGCCGCCGGCCGGCGACCCGCCGCCGACCGCCGATCACCACGACCGGCTCGACGCCCGGGTGTGGCCGGCCCTGCTGGAGGCCGCCGGTACGCGCGACGTCGATCCGCTGTGGCTGGTCACGGTGCTCGCCGCCGACGCCTGCGGATCGGGTACCCGGGTCCTGGTTCCCCTCGGCGAGGTGCCCGACGCCGCGCACGACGTGCTCGGCGCGCTCGACGAGGACCGGCTGGTCGCGGTTCCGGAGGCCGGCGGCTCGAGCCCGGCCGACCGCGCCGCCGAGCTGCGTGACGCGGCCGCCCGCGGTGACACCCCGGGCGACGGCGGCCCGGTGCTCGCGGTCCGCGTCGTGAGCGAGCACGACCCGGAGCGGGAGGGCTGGGACGCGCCGGTGTTCCGGGCCAACGCCCTGCCCGGCGTCGCCCTCGACCTGACCCTGCGCCCGGGCGGCGACGCCCCGCGCCTGACCTGGACCTATCAGCCCGGGGTCCTGAGCCGCGAGCGCGTCGCCGGCATCGACGCCGCGTTCTGTGCCGGGCTCGGAGCCGACGCCCGCGCCGGTGTGTGAGTAACGCCGTACATCACCGTGCCGACCGGTGCGGACCACCCGAGATCAGCGAGGTGAACACCCGATGACCGTGCTAGTCGTATTGACGGACAGCTCAACTCGGACCGAGCAGCAGCAGGCCGCCGCCCTGACCCAGCGCGCCTGCGGCGAGGTGCGGGTGCACTCGCCGAGCCTGCTCTCGACCACCGGCGATATGGCCGTCGTCGACCGGGCGGTCGGCCACCTGCCGCAGGTACGGCACGTCGCGCGGGTGCAGGGCGACTACCCGCGGGCCTCGGTGCAGTCCCGGATGGGCCGGCCGAGCACCGTGGCGCTGGGCCAGGCCGCGTTCGGCCCGGGCCAGTTCACGGTCGTCGCCGGGCCCTGCTCGGTGGAGAACCACGACCAGCTGATGGAGGTGGGCCGCGCCGTCAAGGACGCCGGCGGGCACGCCCTGCGCGGCGGCGCGTTCAAGCCGCGCAGCTCGCCGTACGCCTTCCAGGGCCTCGGCCGCCGCGGCCTGGACCTGCTCGCGGAGGCCCGCCGGGAGACCGGCCTGCCGGTCGTCACCGAGGTGCTCGACGTGCGCGACCTGCCCGCGATGCTGCCCTGCGTCGACATGGTCCAGGTCGGCGCCCGCAACATGCAGAACTTCGCCCTGCTGCGCGAGCTCGGCACGCTGCGGATCCCGGTCCTGCTCAAGCGCGGGCTGGCGGCCAGCATCGACGAGACGCTGATGGCAGCCGAGTACATCCTGGACGGTGGGAACACCGACGTGGTGCTCTGCGAGCGCGGCATCCGCACCTTCGAGACCGGGTACCGGTTCACCCTCGACATCGGCGCGGTGCCGGTGTTCAAGGAGCGCAGCCACCTGCCGATCATCGTCGACCCGAGCCATGCGGCGGGCGAGACCGCGCGGGTCATCCCGCTCGCGCTCGCGGCCGCGGCGTGCGGCGCCGACGGGATCATCGTGGAGACGCACTGCGACCCCGCCGCCGCGCTGTGCGACGGCAAGCAGGCGCTGCCGACCAGCCGGCTGCCCGAGCTGATCGACGGCGTGGTGAACGTCGCGCGGGCCGCCGGGCGTACCGCCGGGCCGACGATGTCCGAGCGCAACGACCGGCACCGGGAGCTGGTGCTGACCGGCGACCCGGCCGGAACGGTCGCCTCGGCCCGCGTGCGCTGGCGCTGACCGCGACGGCGGTCAGCGCAGCCGGTCGTCCTCGGACAGCAGCTTCGCGCCGACCGCCTTGCGGATCGCGTCGACCCGCGACACGGCCTGGAGCTTGGCGTACACGTTGGTCAGGTGCCGCTTCACGGTGCTCTCGGTGATGCCGAGCCGGGCCGCTACCTGCCCGTTGCTGAAGGCCTTGGCGACCAGGCGCAGCACCTCGAGCTCGCGGGCGGTCAGCGGCGCCTGGGCCGGCTCCATCCGCTCGCGGGAGCCGTCCAGCCGGTCCATGGTGTCGCGGGACACCGAGAGCAGCACGTTGTCACGGCCGCGGTTGACCGAGTGCACGGCCGCGATCAGCTCCTCGCCGGCGATGGTCTTGACCAGGAACGCGTTGGCGCCGCGCTCCAGCAGGTCGTGCACGATCGCGGGGTTCTCGTGCATGGTCACGACGATCACGCGGGTCCTCGACCGGCTGCGGGCCAGCCGGTCGATCACCGCCGCCGCGCCCGGGCCCGGCATCTCCACGTCGAGCAGCAGCACGTCCGGCCGCAGGTCGGCGACCAGGGCCAGCGCGTCGCCGGAATTGCCGGCCTCGCCCACCACCGAGCAGTCGGGATCGGTCTCCAGCAGCTCGCGCAGGCCCTCGCGGAACAGCGTGTGGTCGTCGGCGAGCACCACCCGGACCGTCCGCCGGGCGCCGCCCGGCCGGTCCATCACGGTCCGCTGCCCGGCAGCGACACGTGCACCCGGACCGTGGTGCCGCCGCTCGGATTGTCCGAGATGGACATCGTGCCGCCGATCAGCTCGACGCGCTCGCGCATCGACAGCATGCCGCCGCGGTGGAAGACCTCGGGCCGGCGGTCGAAGCCCCGGCCGTGGTCGGCGACGTCCGCGACGACGGCCGACTCGCTGACCGACAGCGCCACCGCCAGCCGGTCGGTGCCCGAGTGCAGCAGCGCGTTGCGCACCGCCTCCTGGAGCACGACGTAGACCTCCTCGGCGATCACCCCCGGCAGGCCCGAGCTGTCGCCCCGCGCGGTGTACTCGACCACGACGCCGGGCGGCACGTTGGCGTCGAGATAGCCGCGCAGGGCCTGGTCCAGGCCCTGCGGCCCGACCGACAGGCGCAGCTCGTCGGAGAGTCCGCGGGTGATCGCGATGGCGTCGCGCAGCGACTGGTCGACCCGGCTCAGCTGGCCGGCGGCGCGCTCGCTGTCACCCTCCAGGGCCCGCTCCTGGTAGATCCGGTGCAGGTCGAAGTGCTGGAGCCCGACGCCGATCGCGTGCGCGACCCGGTCGTGCAGGTCCCGGGCGATGCGGCGGCGCTCCTCGAGGTGTGAGGTGTACACCTGCTCCAGCAGAAAGCCCACGTAGGACAGCGAGCCGACGGTCACCCGGACCATGATCGCGCGGTGCAGCGTGATCGCGACGTCCCCCTCGGCGCTGGGCGAGGCCACGGCCGGGCCGGTGAAGTGCGCCAGCAGCGGCGGCAGCGCGGCCTCGAACAGCGCGGTCGCCGCCCGCAGGGAGTGCAGCGGGTGCACGCCGTGCTCGGCGCGGTCGGTGCCGACGTCCAGGGAGACGGCCAACGATTTCGCCCCGACATCGGCGGTGCCGCTGTTTCGATAACGGGCTACATCTTCGATCACCGCTTCGGCCTGGAGCAGCGCCTGGCTTAACGCATGCGAATCGGCGTGAATGGGATTTTCGGTGGCTTCCAGCCGGGCCTCATAGGCGGCCAGGATTTCGGCACGGAGAGCAGGTGGAACGCCATGCTCCGATGCGTCGACCCTCGCCCCGGCCTCGACCACAACACCTCTCAGCGTGCCCCCCGTAAGGCGAGCGCTAATCCGACCCCTGACTGGTAGTTTCCGTCAGCACTCAAGCCGATGCAAACCTGAGAAGTACCGAAATGTGGGCGATGTACTGGGTCGCCATGAAAATTCGGTAGGGCCAGCGACGGCGGAAAGCGTCGTCCCGCCCGGCCGGCGCGCACACCACCCACGCCAGGACCACGGCGCCGAGCAGGACCAGCCAGGAGGCCAGGCGCACGGTCGGCGGCGAGTCGGCGGCCAGCACCACGAAGCCGCCCGCGACGGCCCCCGCGACCAGCGCCATCACCCGGCGGGCGCGCCGCTCACCGAGCAGGATCGGCAGCGTACGGCGCCCGGCCAGGCGATCGCCCGGCACGTCCGACAGGTCCTTGGTCACGCCGCCGACCGCCATCCACAACGCCATCATCAGCGGAAACACCAGGAGGTGTCGCTCCGGCCGCCCGCCCGCGGACACGACGCCGGCCGCGTAGGTCAGCAGGCCGGCCAGCACGACGGCCACCACGGCCTGCACGGTCACCCGCTTCAACGGCGCCGGACCCATCGAGTACGCCCAGCCGAGCAGCAGCTGCCCGGAGCCGAGCAGAGCCAGCAGCGGCGAGACCGCCGCGGCGAGCGCCATCCCGGCGACGGCCAGGCCGCCGGCGATCCACCACGCCGTGGCCGGGCTCAGGTCTCCCCGGGCGATCGGGCGGGTGGAGCCGTTGGCGCGGTCCTCCACAATGTCGCCGATTCCGTTGACCAGATATATCGCCCAGGTCAGCAGGAACCAGGCCGCGGCGCCGGCGAGGATGGCCGGTCCCGGCGCGGCGCCGCTGAGCAGGGCCAGCGCGGCCGCGGTCGCGAAGCGCAGCACGAAGATCACCTGAACCTGCGGCCGGGCCTCGCGCAGCGAAAGCCACAACGCCCGGCCGACGCCCCGGAAAGCCGCCGCTGGTTCCTCCGGCATGATGCATTCCCTTCGTCGTAGCGGCGCCTGCTCCGAAAGTCGTAGTCGCAGTGCTACCTGCGTCCGCAGGAGTACCCACTTCGGGGCGCGCTACTTGTCCACGCGAAATCGGGCTTCCTACCGTGAGCGGCAAGACCTCCGTCGCATCCGAAACAGTCTTGACGAATACGGAAGGACGGCCGATGAACGGCAACACCACCGCCCTCATGGTTGTACGAAGCCTCGGTGATTTCTCGGTGACGATTGCCGGCACGCCAGTGGAATCCTGGCGTGCCGGAAAGGCCCGTAATCTCTTTCAATTCCTTTTGTTCAACCGGGGTCAGGTGGTGCCCCGGGACCGCCTCTACGAGGTGCTGTGGCCGGACGGCGACGGCGACCGTTCCACCTCGCTCAAGGTCGCGGCGCACGCCCTGCGCCGGATCCTCGGCAGCGACGACGTCAGCATCTCCTACCAGGACGTCGGCTACCTGCTGCGCTGCGACGGCGTCTGGGTCGACATCGAGCAGTTCGAGGCGGCCATCGAGGCGGCCCGCGCGGCCGAGCGCGACGGCGATCCCGGCGGCGCCCTCGCCGCGCACCACCGGGCTATCACCCTCTACCGGGGCGACTTCCTGGACGGCGAGGCCGCGCAGTGGGCCGACGAGCAGCGCCAGTGGGCCCGCTCGATGGTCCTCGGCTCGCTCAACCACCTGCGCGCCGACGCGATGCGCCGCAGCGACCCCGGCGCCGTGATCACCTGGTGCCGCCGGATCCTCTCGATCGACCCGTTCCTCGAGGAGGCGTACCAGAACCTCTTCGTGGTGCACGGCATGCTCGGCGAGCTGGGTCAGGTGCGCAACTGGCACGACCTCTGCGCGCAGCGGCTGCGGGACGGGCTCGATGTCGCGCCGTCGCACCGTACCCAGAAGATCTTCGAACTGGCGCTCTCCGGCCGGCTGCTCGGCACCGAGCCGGCGCCGGCCGAGCCGCCTTCGCTGCAGCCGGTCTCCCTCACCGCGTAACCGCCGGGGAACCGCGGCGCCGCACAGTCGGCACCACACCGACGACAGCTGGGAGGTACGGCATGAGCGAGCGCACGCGGCCGGAACGGGACGGCGGACGGCGGCAGGTCGTGCTGATCGCCGAGGAACTGGCCGCCGAGGCGCGGCACGCGCTGGCCGACGACTTCGAGGTACGCCAGGTGACCGGCACCGACCGCGCCGCGCTGCTCGCCGCGCTGCCGGACGCGGACGCGATCATCGTCCGCAGCGCGACCCGGGTCGACGCCGAGGCCCTGGACGCCGGTCGCCGGCTGTCCGTGGTCGCCCGCGCCGGCGTCGGCGTCGACAACATCGACGTCGAGGCGGCGACCGGCCGCGGCGTGCTGGTCGTCAACGCGCCGACCGCCAACGTCGTGTCCGCCGCCGAGCAGGCGGTCGCGCTGCTGCTGGCCGTGGCCCGGCACACCGTCAACGCCGGCACCGCCCTGCGCGAGGGGCGCTGGGAACGGTCCCGGTTCACCGGCGTGGAGATCGCCGGCAAGACCGTCGGCGTCATCGGGCTGGGCCGGGTCGGCGTGCTGTTCGCGCAGCGGATGGCCGCCTTCGGCGCCCGGGTGATCGCGCACGACCCGTACGCCACCGCGGAGCGCGCGGCCCGGGTCGGCGTCAGCCTGGTCCCGCTGGACCGGCTCCTGGCCGGCAGCGACTTCATCTCGCTGCACGTACCCCGGACGCCGTCGACGACGGGCCTGATCGGCGCGGCCGAGCTGGCCCGGGTGAAGCCCGGCGTGCGCATCGTCAACACCGCCCGGGGCGGCCTCATCGACGAGGACGCGCTGGCCGCCGCCATCGCCGCCGGCCGGGTGGCCGGGGCCGGCATCGACGTGTTCGCCACCGAACCGTGCACCGACTCGCCGCTGCTCGCTCTCGACGCCGTCGTCGCCACACCGCACCTGGGCGCCGCGACCGCGGAGGCGCAGGCCAAGGCCGGTGTCATGGTCGCCGAGAATGTGCGCCTCGCGCTGCGGGGCGACCCCGTCGCCGACGCCGTCAACCGCCCGACTGTCCCCTCGATGAGTCGACTGGGCTGATATGTCCGATACGCCGTGGGTTTCCTTGCCCGGTGTTTGAGGACGGCCTGAGGTTGTCTTGAGGTAGCGGCCCGATCTGGTCGGGCATGAACGCGACCTTGCAGCTCCGCCCCACCGCCGGCACCGACAACCTCGCCATCCTCTGGGAGCAGGCGACCGCCGACGTCGAGCTGACCGTGGTGGTCCCGTTCTACAACCCCGGCATGGCGCTGCGCAGCACGGTCGAGCGGCTGGTCGCCTGCCTGACCGAGGCCCGGGTCGCCTACGAGGTGATCGCGGTCTCCGACGGCTCGACCGACGGCTCGGCGCAGACCCTGGGCGGCCTGGCCGGCGTCCGGGTCATCGACATCCCGATCAACCAGGGCAAGGGCGCCGCGCTGCACCGCGGCTTCGCCGCCGCCCGCGGCGCCTGGATCGGCTTCGTCGACGCCGACGGCGACATCGACCCGCAGCACCTGGTCGAGTACCTGAACGTGGCCCGCACCGGCGGCCACGCCGTGGTCTACGCCGACAAGCGGCACGTCGCCTCGGTCAGCGGCGCCTCCGGCTTCCGCAAGCTGGTCTCGATCAGCTACTCGACGCTGGTCACCGGCCTGTTCGGCCTCGACGTCCGCGACACCCAGACCGGCTGCAAGATCGTTCGCCGGGACGTGCTGGCGACCGTGCTGCCCCGGCTGCGGGAGCGCCGCTTCGCCTTCGACCTGGAGCTGTTCGTCGCGGCCGGCGCCGCCGGCATCGACGACCTGAAGGCGCTGCCGGTCCGGCTCGAGGAGCGGGTCGCCGGCTCCACGGTCACCACCAAGAGCATCGTGCGCACCATCCGCGACACGTTCGTCATCTACAGCCGCCACCGCGACAACCACTACCGCCCCGCCGCCCCGGCCCGCCACCGCGCCTACGCGGCCTGAGGCGTCACTTCCGGGACGTGAGGTAGGCGAGCCAGTCGCCGTGGGCGGTGATGTCGGTGGCCCCCTCGACGGCGGCGGTCTCGCAGAGGAAGCCGGTGACGGAGGTGCCGTCGGTGAGTCGTACCTTGCCGAGGACCATGGGTTCCGGCAGGGCGGCGAGGAACGGTCCGAGCGCGGCCGGGGGAAGCTCCCACACCTCGCCCTCGATGCTCGCGCCGCCGGCGGCAACCCGGACGAGTCCCGGCTTCGGCGGGTGGGTGGGCAGGGCGTGCAGGCGGTACTCCGGTGCGGTGCGGACCCGGCCGGCGTACCGGGCGCCGACGGTGGTGAGCTGCGAGTTGAGCGGCTGGCTGGTCAGGTGCGCACCGACGACGAGCAGCCGTAGACCCGCGGCGGCCGGTGCCGGCACGGGTGAACCGGTCAGCAGCGCGGCGACGCCGGCGGCGACCGCGTCGGCGAAACCGCGGGCGATCACCTGGACGCCGAAGGGTCCGTCGCCGGTCTCGCCGGCGGGGACGGCGACGGCGGCGAGGTCGAAGAGGTTGCAGAAGTTGGTGTACGTGCCGACGAGCGCGTTGACGCCGACCGGATCCGCGGTGACCTCCGCGATCGTGGGGTGGATCGGGGCGGTGGGCAGCAGCAGCGCGTCCGCGTCGCCCCACTCGGCCATCGCCTCGGCACGCAGCCGTTCCAGGCGCTCGGTGTCGGCGACGAGCACGTGTGCGGGGATGTCCCGGGCCGCGGAGATGATCGCCCCGACGGTCGGGTCCACGCCGTCGGGGTGCTCGTCGATGAAGGCGCCGACGGCGGCGTAGCGTTCGGCGACGAAGCCGCCGCCGTAGAGCAGTTTCGCGGCGGCGAGGAACGGTGCGAGCCGGATCGGCCGCAGCCGCGCGCCACCGGTCTCCAGGATCTTGGCCGCCTGCTCGAAGGCGTCGCGCCACTCCTCGGACAGGCCGGTGAGCTCGCCGCGGTCCGGAACCGCGACCACCGGCTGAGGCGGAGCGGCAAGGGGCGCGTCCACCGGCCACGCCGCATCGCTCATGATCGTGATCGCTTGTTGTGCCGCGCCGAGGGTGCGGGCGAGGACGGTGACGCAGTCGAAGCTGCGGCAGGCGGGCACGACCCCCTCGGTGGGCACCAGGCCACGGGTCGGCTTGATCCCGACGATGCCTTGGAAGGCGGCCGGCACCCGCCCGGAGCCCGCGGTGTCGGTGCCGAGTGCCAGGTCCGCGATGCCCAGCGCTACGACCACGGCCGACCCGGAGCTGGACCCGCCGGAGACCCGCTGCGGATCGCGGGCGTCGCGCACCGCGCCGTACGGGCTGCGGGTCCCGACGAGCCCGGTCGCGAACTGGTCCAGGTTGGTCTTGCCGAGCACGATCGCGCCCGCGTCGACGAGCCGCTGGACCGCCGGGGCGCTGCGGGACGGACGGTAGGCGTACCCCGGGCATCCTGCCGTTGTGGCAAGCCCGGCCACGTCGATGTTGTCCTTGACCGCCAGGAGCGATCCGGACAGTGGCAGCGTTTCGCCCGCCGCCAGGCGGGTTTCCAGGGCCGCCGCCTCGGCCAGCACGTCCTGTTCGTCGCGCAGGGTGATCCACGCTTCGGGTCGCTCGCCGAGGGCGAGCCGGGCGTAGGCGTCGCGGACGCGGTCCTGCGGGGTCATGCGGTGGTCCTTCCGGCGAGTACGAGCAGTGGGCTGCCCGGCGCCACCTGGCTGCCGGGCTTGACCAGGACGACGGCGACCTCGCCGTCCTGCGGGGCGGTGACCACGCTCTCCAGCTTCATCGCCTCCAGCGCGAGCAGCGGCTGACCGGCGGTCACCCGGTCGCCGGGGCGCACGTCGATGCGCCACACGCTGGACACGAACGGCGCCTCGATCAGCACGCCGCCGTCGGGAACGGTCACCTCGCCGGCGGGCGGCGGTGCCTCGGGCTCGGGCCGCGGGTCGAACTCGCCGGCGGCGGCCCACGCCTGTCGTTCCTGTCCGAAGGCGGCGGCCTGCGTCGCCCGGAAGTCCGCGATGGAGGCGGCGTTCGCGGCGAGGAAGTCCTCGTGGTCGGCGAGCCGGAAGGTGCCGTCGTCGATGCGCAGCCGGTGCCGCCCGGCCGCGATGTCGGCGCGCAGGTCGAGCAGTTCCTCGGCGCCGACCGGGTACCAGGAGATCCGGTCGAAGTGGCGCAGCAGCCACGGGTCGCCGGGCTCGCGCCGCCACCGGTTCCACACCTGCACGGTGCGGCCGACGAACTGGTAACCGCCGGGCCCTTCCATGCCGTAGACGCACAGGTAGGCGCCGCCGATGCCGACCGCGTTCTCCGGCGTCCAGGTGCGGGCCGGGTTGTATTTCGTGGTGACGAGGCGGTGCCGCGGGTCGAGTGGGGTGGCGACCGGGGCGCCGAGGTAGACGTCGCCGAGGCCGAGGACGAGGTAGCTGGCGTCGTAGACGGTGCGGTAGACGTCGTCGACGCTGTCGAGTCCGTTGACCCGGCGGATGAACTCGATGTTCCACGGGCACCACGGGGCGTCGTCGCGGACGCCGGCCATGTAGCGGGCGATCGCCTCCCGGGTGGCCGGGTCGTCCCAGGACAGCGGCAGGTGCACCGTCCGGCTGGGCACCGCGAGTTCGCGGATGGCGGGCAGTTCGTCCTCGATCTCGCGGACCAGGCCGAGCAGCCGGCGTACGGGCAGACGGCCGGGGTCGACGTGAATCTGGAGCGACCGGATGCCGGGGGTGAGGTCGACGACGCCCGGCAGGCCCTCGGCGCGGAGCCGGTCCATCAGAGCGTGTCCGCGCATCCGTAGGCCGAGGTCGAGGGTCATCGGCCCGTACTCGACGAGCAGGTTGTCGTCGCCGGAGCGGCGGTAGGTGACCGCCGGTGCGGTGTCGGTGGGCTCGCGGCGGGCGA
The DNA here is from genome assembly GCF_044465445.1 of Actinoplanes sp. NPDC049668. Classification (NCBI taxonomy): domain Bacteria; kingdom Bacillati; phylum Actinomycetota; class Actinomycetes; order Micromonosporales; family Micromonosporaceae; genus Actinoplanes; species Actinoplanes sp. NPDC049668. Next base: position 644,555 of record NZ_JBITLR010000002.1, on the reverse strand, counting down.
GAACGCCGTCGTCGCCGGTGGTCAGCGGCGTCACCGGGGCGAGTGGCCGGGTACGCAGTTTCAGCGCGGTGTCGTCGCAGACGGGTACGAACCGGACGGTGTCGCCGGGGCTGAGCTGGCCGAGTTTCCAGCGTTCGGCGGTGATCACGGTGGCCGGGCAGACGAATCCGCCGAGGCTGGGGCCGTCGGGTCCGAGCAGGATGGGCACGTCGCCGGTGAAGTCGACGGCGCCGACCGAGTACGGGGTGTCGTGGATGTTCGACGGGTGCAGCCCGGCCTCGCCGCCGTCGGTGCGCGCCCAGCGGGGTTTGGGGCCGACCAGGCGCACGCCGGTGCGGGCGGAGTTGAAGTGGACCTGCCACTCGGCGGCGTAAAAGGTGTCGATGTCCTCGCGGAGGAAGAACTCGGGGGCGGCGTGCGGTCCCTCGGTGACGGCGATCCGCCAGTCCCGCCGGATGGCCGGGCGCTGGTCGAGAGGCACCGGGCCGGCGACCGGTCCGGTGGGTTCGCGGTGGCGCAGGACGTCGCCGACGCGCAGGGTGCGCCCGCCGTGACCGCCGAACTGGCCGAGGGTGAAGGTGGCGGCGCTGCCCAGGTAGGGGGGCACGTCGAGACCGCCGGCGAACAGGATGTAGCTGCGCAGCCCGCCGTCGGTGGCCTTCCCGACGTCCAGCACGCCGCCGGCCGGGACGGGTACCGGCGTCCAGCGGGGGACGCGCACGCCGTCGACGGTGACCGGCGCGGCGGCGCCGGTGACGCAGACCGTGGCCGCCGCGGTGAAGCGCAGGGCCGGACCGTCGACGGTGCATTCCAGGCCGGGAGCGCCTTCGGGGTTGCCGAGGGCGCGGTTGCCGAGGCGGAAGGAGAGGTCGTCCATCGGTCCGGACGGCGGGACACCGACCTCCCAGAGGCCGGTACGGCCGGGCCAGTCCTGCACCGCGGTCAGCGTGCCGGGTCGTTCGACCACGATGCGCGGCTCGACGTCGTGCACGTCGGCGAGGGTGGCGGTGCAGTGCCGGGCGGCCAGCACGGCCTCGTCGGCGGCCGCGGCGCGCAGCAGGCCGAGGTTGGTCTCGATGCCGTCCACGCGGGTGGCCGCGAGGGCGGTGCGGAGCTTCGCGTACGCCGCGTCGCGGGTGGCGCCAGTGACGATGACCTTGGCGAGCATCGGGTCGTACGAGGTGGACACTTCGGTGCCGGCCTCCACCCAGCCGTCGACGCGCGCGTCGTCCGGGAACCGCACGCCGGTGATCAGGCCGGCGCTGGGGCGGTGCCCCTGGGTCGGGTCCTCGGCGTAGACGCGGGCCTCGACGGCCGTACCGGCCGCCCTGCGAGGGGTGTCGAGGACGGTGTCGTCGCCCTGGGCCAGGCGCAGCATCCACTCGACGAGGTCGACGCCCCAGGTCTCCTCGGTGACCGGGTGCTCGACCTGCAGGCGGGCGTTCACCTCGAGGAACGAGGCCTGTTCACGTTCGGCGTCGTAGACGAACTCGACAGTGCCCGCCGAGCGGTAGTTCACGGACGCGCACAGCGCCGTCGCCGAGGTGTGCAGTTGCTCGCGGACCGCATCGGGCAGACCCGGCGCGGGCGCTTCCTCGATCACCTTCTGGTTGCGGCGCTGCAGGCTGCAGTCGCGATCGCCGAGCGCGACCACGCGGCCTGCGCCGTCGCCGAAGACCTGCACCTCGACGTGGCGGGCTCGCTGCACGAAGCGTTCGAGGAAGACGCCGCCGCTGCCGAAGCTGGCCACGGCCATCCGTTCGACCCGGTCGTACGCCGCGGTCAGTTCGGCGGAACTGTGGCAGGCCTGCATGCCGATGCCGCCGCCCCCGCCGGTGGCCTTGACCATGACGGGGTAGCCGATGCGCTCCGCGGCGTCGAGGGCCTCGTCGAGGCCGGAGAGCAGGCCGGTTCCGTCGATCATCGGCACTCCGGCGGCCTGGGCCAGGCTCCGGGCGGTGTGCTTGGCGCCGAACGCGGTGAGTTGCGGCGGGGTGGGACCGACGAACGCGAGCCCGGCCTGTTCGACGGCGGTGGCGAACCCGGCGTCCTCGGAGAGGAAGCCGTAGCCGGGGTGCACGGCGCCGGCACCGGTGGACAGCGCGGCGTCGAGCACCCGGTCGACGAGCAGATAGCTGTCGCGGGCCGGGGCGGGGCCGAGGCGTACGGCCAGGTCGGCCATCCGCACGTGCGGCGCGGCCCGGTCCGGGTCGGAGAAGACCGCGACGGTCTTGAGGCCCATCCGCTCGGCGGTACGGATGATCCGGCAGGCGATCTCGCCGCGGTTGGCGACGAGCAGGGTGTCGAACATGGGAGCGGGCCTTTCTGCGCCGGCGGTCAGGAGGACGTGACGACCATGCGCACGGGCGTCGGGTCGAAGCCGTTGCACGGGTTGTTGATCTGCGGGCAGTTCGACACCAGCACCAGCACGTCCATCTCGGCGCGCAACGCGACGCGCAGGCCCGGTGCGGAGATGCCGTCGACGATGCCGAGGCTGCCGTCCGGGTCGACGGGGACGTTCATGTACCAGTTGATGTTGCTGACCAGGTCGCGTTTGCCGAGCCCCCACCTCGAGCCCTCGGTCAGGAAGTTCTCGACGCAGGCGTGCTGGTGTTTGGTGTGCTGGCCGTACCGGAGGGTGTTGGACTCGCGGCTGCAGGCGCCGCCGACGGTGTCGTGCCGGCCGACCTCGTCGGCCACCACCGTCATCAGTGGGCGGCCCTCGCAGGAGCGGAGCACGCTGCCGGTGGTGAGGAAGATGCCGCCCTGGGCGGCCACGGTGTCCGGTGCCGAGTAGCGCTCGGCGGTGTCGTCGGCGTTGTAGATCAGGCAGTCGACGGCCTGGTTGCCGTGCAGGTCGACGATGGTCAGCACCTGTCCGCGACGCACGATCGCCGACCACGGCGCGCGCGCCGCGACCCGCTGGTCGAGGACGATCGTGCCCGGCACCAGCGCGGGCGATTCGGCGGCGGAGACGGTCATGCGATCCCCCGGGCGGTGAGGTAGTCGGCGGTGTTCGCGAAGGCGCGCTCGCCTTCCGGTGAGCGGGACCAGAGCTGGTCGGTGTGCACGGTGGGCGCGCCCCTCCAGGCCCTGATCTCGACCGGGGTGCAGGTGTACGCCTCCCGCGGGTCGAGCGGGTGCGGAACGTTGGCCAGCAGCACCGTGACCGGCATCTCGGCCCGCAGTTCGACCGTCGCTCCCGGTCCGGCCGGGCCGAGCCGGGTGAACGTGCCGTCGTCGCCGACCCGTACCCCCTGGAAGAAGGAGATGCTCGGCGGCAGATCGCGGCGGGTGAGGCCGTGTTTGGCGGCGGCGAGAGCGAACAGTTCCCGGCCGGCCGGCGACGGGCCGTGCGGGCTGCCGTCGCCGTACCTCTCGGTGTTGCCGCCTCGGGTGCTCGTGCCGCAGAAGGTGTCCGAGCGGTCCCGCGCCCCGGCGGTGACCGAGGCGAGGACCCGGCCCTGGTCGGAGAGGAGCAGGTGGCCCTCCCCGACGTAGGCCTGCCACAGCACCTTCACGGTGTCGGCGACGTTGAGCCGCTCCCACGGTTCGTCGGCGTTGAACAGCAGCACCGAGACGCAGGCGTCACCGTGCAGGTCGGTCAGGCGCAGCGTGGTTCCGCGGGCGAGGCGCCTGCTCGCGTAGCCGCCGCCGGGAATGGTCTCGGCCCAGGTGAGGTTCTCGCCGAGCCGGGTGGCGGGCACGATCGGCATGCAGTCGACGACGGTTCCGCCCTGGGCGCGCGCGTGTTCGCGGGCTCCCGCGGTGGTCGCGGTGCTCACGCGGTCTCTCCCTCGAGAGCGGCGGGGACGACGGCCGGGAACGACAGCCGCGGCTGCAGGGCGTGTGCGCGGCTGCGGTAGCGCAGGTAGGCGAGGCCGCCCACGAGCAGGGCGCCGCCGACGAACAGCAGCGAGAAGTAGTGCAGGTACCAGTGGGTGCCGGCCGGGTCGTAGACCTCCTGCCGTGGCCAGCCGAGATTGAGGATCATGCCGATGCCGTAGACGACGGCCAGGACGTTGACGACGATCCCGAACCGGCCGAGCGCGAACAGCCGTCCGCCGCGTTCGGTACCCGTCGCCTCCTCGCCGTTCGGCCAGCCCTTACGGCGGCGGAGCAGCAGCGGGATCGTGACCAGGGCGTAGGCGATGTAGAGCATCACGATGCAGACGCTGGTGACGGCGGTGAACAGGGCCGCCTGGCCGATGTTGACGAGCAGGACCGCGATCGCGCCGACCCCGACGACCATCGCCGGCACCGTCGGAGTTCCCGTGCGCGCCGGCACCCTGCTCAGGGCGGCGGAGAACGGCAGGACGCCGTCGCGGGCCATCGAGAAGATCATGCGGCTGCCCGCGGTCTGGATGGCGAGGGTGCAGACCGCGACGGCGATGGCGACGTCGATCAGCAGGATCCGGCCGCCGGTCTCGCCGAGGCGGCTGGTCAGCACGTAGGGCAGGCCTTCGGTGGCGAGCCGGCCGTCGGTGAGGCTGGGCGCGGCCATCAGGGCGGCCAGTAGCATCAGGCCGCCGCCGATGCCGGCGGCGGCGAGCGCCCGCAGGATCGTGCGGGGTGCGGTGTGCCGCGGGTCGCGGGTCTCCTCGCTGAGCTCGCCGGCGCTGTCGAAGCCGACGACCACGTACGCGGCCATCAGTGCCGAGACCAGGAACGGGCCGACGTACGCGAGGCCGCTGCCGGCGCCACCGGTGTCGAAGACGACGCCGGGCCCGCGTTCGGCGTTGACCAGCAGCAGCACCACCACCGCGACCACGCCGATGATCTCCAGGGTGACGCCGGTGCTGTTCACAATGGCCATCAGGCGGACACCGAGGACGTTCACCAGGGTGGTCAGCGCGATCAGGATGGAGCCGAGGACGACGGCGTTGGTGGCGCCACTGGTCGACGTGAGTGCCGGATCGTCGCCGACGAGCTGGAACCCGGACCAGATCGACGGGAGCACCACCTGCAGCGCGATCGCGGCGGCGGCGACCGTGGCGATCTGGGCGATGATCATGACCCAGCCGGCGAACCATCCGACCGTGGCGTTGGCCAGCCGCCGCGACCACTGGTAGATGCAGCCGGACAGCGGGTAGCGGGCGGCCAGCTCGGCGAAGTTGAGCGCCACCAGGAACTGGCCGGCGAAGACCAGCGGCCAGGTCCAGAAGAAGGCCGGGCCGCCGAACGAGAAGCCGAAGGCGAAAAGCTGGAAGACCGTGGTGAGGATCGAGACGAAGGAGAACCCGGCGGCGAACGACGCGTAGCTGCCCAGACCGCGGCGCAGCTCCGGCTGGTACCCGAAACCGCGCAGGTCGGCGGCGTCGGCCTTGTCGCTCGGGGGTGGTGCCGACAGTACGGGGGTAGTTGACATGACCGCCTCCTCGGGCCGGAATACCTGTCAAGTGACAGGCTGAGGGAGGCGTTCATCGACGAGGGTTTCTGCGCCGTTAATCTTGAGTTACCGGGTGTGTCGCCGGGGTTACCACGCCGCCCGGCCGGTGGTGACCGCACCACATGCGACGATGCAGGCGTGAGCCCCTCGCCCTCGACGCCGACCGCCGGCCGGCCCCGCTCCGGCGCCCGGCGCCTCCCGGACGCCACCGCCCGCGAGGAGATCCTCGACGCCGCCGCCGAACTCTTCGTCCAGCGCGGCTATGCCGCCACGTCCACCCGGCTCATCGCCGAGACCGTCGGCATCCGCCAGGCGTCGCTCTACTACCACTTCGCCAACAAGGAACAGATCCTCGCCGAACTGCTCGAGGCCACCGTCCGCCCGACCCTCACCCACGCCGAGGAGCTCGCCGGCCAGGACCTGGACCCCGCGGCCGCCCTGCACGACCTGGTGGAGTACGACGTCGGCGTCCTGCTCGGCGCCCGCTGGAACGTCGGCATCCTCTACGCCCTGCCCGAGGTCGCCACCGAACCCTTCACCCGGTTCCGCCACGAACGCGAACAGCTGCGCCGGACCTACCGCACCCTCGCGGCCGCGGCCGCCACCGGCGGCATCGACGACCCGGACATCGTCGGCGACCTGGTCTTCGGCCTGGTGGAAAGCGTCATCGAGATGCGCCGCGAGCTGCCCACCCTCGCCCCGCCCGAGAGACTGCAGCGCGCGGTCACCGCCGCCGCCCTGCGCCTGGTCGGAGCAACCGCGAACCGGCCCTAGCCGCCGACCACCGGCGCCGGTTCGCGCAGGCGGCCGATCAGGGCGTCACCGACCCGGGCGGTCTCCCGCTTGTAGGGGGTGTCGGAGAGCACGAAGTGGCTGATGCCCAGTTCGGCGTAGCGGCGCAGGGCCGCGGCCACGTCGTCGGCCGACCCGACCAGCCACGTCGTGCCGGCCCCGCCTCCGCCGTGGCGGCCCGGCGCCGTGTACAGGCAGGTGTCCAGCACGTCGCCGCGGTCGGCCAGGTCGAGCAGCCGCTGCTGGCCGACCGCGGGTCCGCGCTGCTGGTGCGGCCACCGGCCGCTCGCCGGGCGGGTGCCCAGCTCGGCGACCTTCGCCTCGGCGTCCCGCCAGGCCTCCTCCGTGGTGTCGCGGATCAGCGTGGTGATGCGCAGCCCGAACTCCAGCGGCGGTAGGTCGCGGTCCAGTTCGGCGCTGAGGCCGCGGAGCCGGTCGATGCGCTCGGCGATGCCGTCGAGCGGCTCGCCCCAGAACAGCTGCACGTCGGCCTCGGTCGCGGCGACCTTCTCGGCGGCGGCTGACGCGCCACCGAAATACAGGCGAGGACCTTGACGGTACGGCCGGAGCGCGACCGTCGAGTCGGTGACGCTGAAGTGTTCCCCGGCGTACGTCACGTTCTGCTCGGTCCACAGCCTGCGTACGATGCGCATGAACTCCCTGGTCCGCGCGTACCGCTGGCTCTGATCGCCCTCGACGTCGCCGTAGGCGGCGAGATTGTCCTGCCCGCTGACGATGTTGATCAGCAGGCGGCCGCCGCTGAGGTGGTCGAGCGTCGCCGCGGCGCTGGCGAAGTGCGCCGGGGTCCAGTAACCGGGCCGGATCGCGGCCAGCGGCCGGAACGTCGTGGTCCGTGCCGCGATCGCGGTGGCGACGGTGAACGTGTCCGGCCGGCCCCAGCCGGTGCCGATCAGCGCCCCCGACCAGCCGTGTTCCTCGGCGGTCCGGGCCAGGTCGACGCTGTGGTCGAGGGTGCCGTACCCGCTGACGGTGTCGTCGCCGCGGTGCCCGGGCTCGACGGTGTTCGGGATGTACCACAGAAAAGTCGGCTCGCTCATGCCGCGCTCCTACGGCGTCGGGCCGGGTCGGTGAGCGCCGGCGGGTGGTAGCCCTGGTCGCGGGCGGAGAGGGTGACGCCGGGCGGCACGATCTTGTCGATCTCGTCGAGGATGTCCCGGCTGAGGCGGACCCGGGCGGCGCCGAGCTGGCCTTCGAGCTGTTCGAGGGTGCGCGGGCCGATGATCGGGGCGGTGACCGCGGGGTGTTCGAGGACGAACCCGAGCGCCAGGTGGATCAGCGACAGGCCGGACTGCTCGGCGAGCTCGGCGAGGGCCTCGACGGCGGCGACCTTGGCCGCGTTCTCGGGGGCGTCGATCTCGAAGCGGCCGGGCTGCCGGCCCGCGCGGCTGCTCGACGGCTGGGCGCCGCCGGCTCGGAACCTCCCGGTCAGCCAGCCACCGGCGAGCGGGCTCCAACCGATCACGGCGAGGCCGTACCGCTGGGCGACCGGGAGGACCTCGCGCTCGATGCCGCGGGCCAGGATCGAGTACGGCGGCTGCTCGGCGACGACCCGCTCGCGGCCGCGCCGCTCGGCGATCCACTGGCCCTCGACGATCGCCGACGGCGCGAAGGTGGACGTGCCGAGGTAACGGATCTTGCCTTGGTGCACGAGGTCGGACAGGGCGCCGAGGGTGTCGTCGAAGTCGGTGTCCTCCTCGGGCCGGTGCACCTGGTAGAGGTCGATGTGGTCGGTCTGCAGGCGGCGCAGGCTGTGCTCGACCGCGCGGACGATCCAGCGGCGGGAGTTGCCGAAGTGGTTCGGGTCGGTGCCGATCTGGCCGTGGAACTTGGTGGCCAGGAAGACCTCGTCGCGGCGGCCGAGCAGGGCCTTGCCGACGATCGTCTCGGACTCGCCCTGGCTGTAGACGTCGGCGGTGTCGATCAGGTTGATGCCGGCGTCGAGGGCGTGGTGAATGATCCGGATGCTGTCGTCGTGGTCGGGATTGCCGCGGGAACCGAACATCATGGTGCCCAGGGCGAGGGCACCGACCTTGACGCCGGTACGGCCGAACGGGCGCAGCGGAACGGTCATCGGGAAATCAGCTCCAGGTGGTTGGCGGGACGGGGGAGCCCGTAGTGTTCGCGCAGCGTGCGGCCGGTGTATTCGGTGCGGAACAGACCGCGTTCCTGCAGGATCGGCACGACCTTGGCGGCGAACGCCTCGATGCCGGACGGCAGCACCGCCGGCATGATGTTGAAGCCGTCCGCGGCCCCGTTCTCGAAGTAGTGCTGGATCGTGTCGGCGACCTGGACGGGCGTACCGGTGAACGTGCGGTGCCCGCGACCGCCGCCGAGCTTGCCGATGAGCTGGCGCACCGTCAGGTTCTCCCGCCGGCCCCAACCGACGATCAGGGTGCGCCGGCTCTTGTGGCCCTCGATCTCGTCCTCGCCGGGCAGATCCGCCGGCAGCGGCTCGTCCAGCTTGAGCCGGTCGGCGTCCACCCCCAGGACCGTGGCCAGGGTGGCGACCGCGAACTCCGGGGCGATCAGCCGCTCCAGTTCGGCGTCGAGTTCGCGGGCCTGCGCCTCGGTGTCGCCGATGACCGGCACGATGCCGGGCAGGATGACGACGTGATCGGGGTCGCGGCCGGCCGCCACGGCGCGGCGCTTCAGGTCGGCGTAGAAGGCCTGGCTCTCCCGCAGGGTCGGCTGGGCGACGAAGATCGCCTCGGCCCACTTGGCGGCGAACTCCTTGCCGTTGTCCGACGAGCCGGCCTGCACCAGCAGCGGGTATCCCTGCGGGGAGCGGGGCACGTTCAGCGGCCCGTCCACCCGGAAGTAGGTGCCGCGGTGGTCGATGCCGCGGACCCGGTCCCGCACGGCGTGCACGCCGGCCCGCTTGTCGGCGACGATCGCGTCGTCGGTCCAGCTGTCCCACAGCTTCGTGGAGACCTCGAGGAACTCGTCGGCCCGTTCGTAACGGTTCCGGTGCTGGGGCTGCTCGTCCAGGCCGAAGTTGCGGGCGGCCGCCTCCCCGGCGGTGGTGACGATGTTCCAGCCGGCCCGGCCACCGGACAGGTGGTCCAGCGAGGCGAACCGCCGGGCCAGGTTGAAGGGCTCGTTGTACGAGGTGGACGCGGTCGCGATCAAGCCGATCCGGGTGGTGGTCGCGGCCAGCGAGGCGAGCAGCAACGTCGGCTCCAGCTTGCCGGCGGGGCGGCGGCCCGGGTCGCTCCACAGCACCGGGCTGTCGGCGAGGAACACCGAGTCGAACTTCGCCTCCTCCGCGACGCGGGTCAGGTGCTGGTGGGCGGCGAGCGACAGATTCGCGTACGGGTCGGACTCCGGCAGTCGCCAGGACGCCTCGTGGTGGCCGGTGTCGTGCAGGAACAGGTTGAAATGCAGCTGCCGGCTCATTGCGCTATCAACTCCAGGCTGTCGGCGGGGCGGGGGAGGCCGTAGTGGTCGCGCAGGGTGGTGCCCTCGTAGTCGGTGCGGAACCGGCCCCGCCGCTGCAGGATCGGCACCACGTGATCGACGAAGGTGACCAGGCCGGACGGCAGCACCGCGGGCATGATGTTGAAGCCGTCCGCGGCCCCGGCGTCGAACCACTCCTCGATGGTGTCGGCGACCTGCTCCGGGGTGCCGGCGAAGGTGCGGTGGCCGCGGCCTCCGCCGAGGCGGCCGATGAGCTGCCGCACCGTCAGGTTCTCCCGGCGGGCCAGGTCGACGATCAGGGTGAAGCGGCTCTTCGCGCCCTCGATCTCGTCCTCGGTCGGCAGGTTGTCCGGCAGCGGCTCGTCCAGCGGCAGGTCGGCCGGGTCCAGGTTGAAACGTTCGGCGAGCTGCTTGCGGGCGTACTCGGGGCTGATCAGCCGTTCCAGTTCGGCGTCGAGTTCGCGGGCCCGCGCCTCGGTGTCGCCGATGACCGGCACGATCCCGGGCAGGATCTTGATGCCGTTCGGGTCGCGGCCGGCCGCGGCGGTGCGCCGCTTGAGGTCGCGGTAGAAGGCCTGTGCCTCGCCGAGGGTCTGCTGGGCGGTGAAGACCGCCTCGGCCCACTTGGCGGCGAAGCCCTTGCCGTCCTCCGACGAGCCGGCCTGCACCAGCAGCGGCCAGCCCTGCGGCGACCGCGGCACGTTGAGCGGCCCGTCCACCCGGAAGAACCGGCCCCGATAGTCGATCGCCCGTACCTTGGCGGCGTCGGAGTGGACGCCGCCCTCCTTGTCGGCGATGACGGCGTCGTCGGCCCAGCTGTCCCACAGTTTCGTGGCGACCTCCAGGAACTCGTCCGCCCGCTCGTAGCGCTCCCGGTGCGGCGGCACGTCCTCGAGGCCGAAGTTGCGGGCCGCGTCGGCGCCGGCGGTGGTGACGATGTTCCACCCGGCCCGGCCGCCCGACACGTGGTCGAGGGACGAGAACCGCCGGGCCAGGTTGTAGGGCTCGTTGTAGGAGGTGGAGGCGGTGGCGATCAGTCCGATGTGCTCGGTGACGCAGGCCAGCGCGGTCAGCAGCACGGTGGGTTCCAGCTTGCCGGTCGGCCGGCGGCCGGGGTCGCCCTGCTGCACCGGGCTGTCGGCCAGGAACAGCGAGTCCAGCCGCCCGCGTTCGGCGGTGCGGGCCAGCTCCTGGTAGTGCTTGACGCTCCAGCTCGCGTACGGGTCGCTCTCGGGCAGACGCCACGACGCCTCGTGGTGCCCGACGCCCATCAGGAACGCGTTGAGGTGCAGCCGGTTCGGGTTGCGGGTCATCGCCGGACCTCCTCGTCCACGCCCAGACCGTCCAGCAGCAGCGTGCGCAGCTTGGCGAACCCGGCGTCGGAGCGGGACCGGTGGGTGAGCTCGACGCGGACGTCGGTGCGCACCACACCGGCGTCGAGCAGGATCACCCGGTCGGCGAGCACGATGGCCTCGTCGACGTCGTGGGTGACCAGCAGCACGGCCGGCCGGTGTGCCTCGCACAGCTTGCGCAGCAGGGCGTGCATGCGGATGCGGGTCAGGGCGTCCAGGGCGCCGAACGGTTCGTCGGCGAGCAGCAGTTGCGGTTCGCGGACCAGCGAGCGCGCGAGCGCGGCTCGCTGCTGCTCACCCCCGGACAACTGGTACGGCCACGCGCGTTCCCGCCCGGCGAGTCCGACCTCCTCGAGCGCCTGCCGGCCCCGGTCGCCGGCGTCCGAGCCGCGCAGCCCGAAAATGACGTTGTCCAGGACCCGCTTCCAGGGCAGCAGCCGGGAGTCCTGGAAGACCACTGAGACCTGCTCCGGGACGGTGATCCGCCCGTGCCCGGCGACGTCGCGGTCCAGGCCCGCGAGGGCCCGCAGCAGGGTGCTCTTGCCGGTGCCGGAGCGGCCGATCAGGGCGACGAACTCGCCGGCGGCGATGTCCAGGTCGAGACCGTTGAGGACCCCGCCGTCGGAGTTGAAGCTGCGGTGCAGGTCGCGGACGCGGACCGCGAGGTCCCTGGTCAGCCGTCGAGCGTCTGTCGCCATGCCAGCGCCTTCCTTCCGGTGAGGCGCACCGCGCTGTCCGCGCAGTAGCCGAAGATCCCGTAGATGACCAGGCCGACGACGATCACGTCGGTCTGCCCGTACTGCTCGGCCAGGGTGATCATGTGGCCGACGCCGGCGACCGCGTTGTACTGCTCGACGACCACGAGGCCGAGCAGCGCCGCGGTGACGGCGAACCGCATGCCGAGCAGGAACCCGGGTAGCGCGCCGGGCAGCACCACGTGGCGGACGAACTCGCCGTGGTTGATGCCGATGGTCTCGGCCAGTTCGGCGTACCTGCCGTCGATCGAGCGCAGCCCGTTGTGGGTGTGGATGTAGATCGGCACGAGGCTGATCAGCGCGATCGTGATGATCTTCATCTCCTCGCCGATGCCGAACCAGGCGATGAACAGCGGGATCACCGCGAGCGTCGGTATCGACCGCTTGATCTGGATCGGCCCGTCGATCAGCGACTCACCGAACCGGGACAGTCCGGAGACGACCGCCAGCACCGCGCCGGTGACCACGCCGAGGGCCAGGCCGATCGCCGCGCGCTGCAGCGAGGCGAGGATGTTGCCGAGCAGGTCGTTGTTGACCCACTGGTCCTCGAAGGCGACCACCACGTCCCACGGCGCGGACAGGATCGCGGGCTTGATGACGCCGGTCGCCGACCCGGCCGACCAGAGGGCCAGCGCGAGGACCGGGCCGATCCAGAAGGCGAAGCGGATACGGCGGCCGGGGCCGAGCCGGCGGCGCACGACCCGCGCGTCGACCCGGTCGCGGACCTTCACCTCGGGGGTGTGCAGGATGGCGGTCATGCGGCATCACCGGTGACCACCTGGGAGCCGGCGGCCGCCGCCTGGACGGCTTCGAAACGGCGGTCGACGAGGGTGTTCACGTCGATCTTCTCGTGGTTCTGCTCCTTGGCGAGCAGGTCGGCGGTCTCCTGGAGGCGGGCGATGGCGGCGTCCCAGCTCGCCGGGATGCCCTTGACGCCGCTGATCTCGACGACCGCCTTCGCATCGGCCTCACTGAGCCCTTCATGGTCGGAGTAGAACGCCTTCGCGTACTCGTCGGGGTGCTCGTTGGCCCACAGCACGGCCTTGGTGCGCACGGCGACGTACGCCTTCAGCGCGGCCGCCTTCTGCGGGTCCTGCACCGCGCTGGTAAGGCAGTACAGGGTGGAGGCGTCGTCGCGGATGCCGGTGTCGATGGAGCTGGCGCCCGGGTATTTGGCCTCGTAGAGCTTGATGTTCTGGGCGCCGATCGGCGCGACGTCGACGGCCTTGCTGCCGAGCGCGGTCACGTAGGAGTCGCCGGTGCTGGTCAGCTCGACCAGGTTGACGTCCTGCTTGCTCAGCCCGGCCTTCTGCAGCACCCGCAGCACCAGGGCGCCCTGTGCCTGACCCGCGCTGTAGGCGATCTTCTTGCCCCGCAGGTCGGCCAGCGACGCGACGTTCGCGCCGGGCGCGACGCCGAGCTTGTAGATCGGGTACTTCAGCGGGTCGAGGGTGACCGACTGGAACACGATCTTCGTGGAGGTGCCGGTCCACGCGGCGAACAGCGACGGGATGTCGGCGACCGCGCTGCAGTCCAGCTTGTCGGCGCGGAACGCCTGGATGCTCTTCGGGCCGCCGCTGATGTTGGCCCACTCGACCTTCACACCGGCGTCGGCGAGCTCCTTGTCCTGGCCGGAGACTCTCACGATGGACTCGATCTGTGGGTCGCCGAGGCGCAGCACGGTGCCGCTGGGCACCTGGTCCGGCAGCGCCGCCGCCAGATCGAGTTTGGTTCCGGCCTGTTCCTCGGCGCAACCCGCGGCGAGCAGCACGGCGGCGGCGAGGACGGCTATGACCGTACGGGGGGAGGTTCGTCTCATGGGTTCGTCCTTTTCTGCGGCGTCAGAGAACGTGGAAGTTGCCGTCGTGGTAGAGCAGTGGCGCGCTGTGCTCGGCGAGACCGACCTCCTCGATCCGGCCGATGACCAGGTGCGATCCGCCGGCGGGATGGCGCAGCTCGATCGAGATCCGCAGCCAGGCGGCGGCGTCGTCCAGCACGGGCTCGCCGGTCGGCAGCCGCCGCCAGCGCGTCGGTGCGGCGAACCGGTCGATGCCGCTGGTCGCGAAGGTCCGCGCGAGCTCGGTGTGCGCGGCGCCCAGCAGATGCACGACGGCGGTGCCGGCGTCGCGCAGGTGCGGCCACGCCGACGCGGTGCCCGTGATGCTGAACGACAGCAGCGGCGGCTCGGACGACAGCGAGGCGAGCGACGTGACGGTGACGCCCGCGGCGCCGCGGCCGGCGTCGGCGGTCACCACGGCCACGCCGGCGGCGTGGCGGCGGAACACCCGACGGAACAGGGCGGCGTCGACCGAGGTCGGGCGGGAAACGGTGACGGTCATGAGGGGCTCCCAACCGGAATCGAGAGGGGCAGGGCCGATCGGGCCCGGACACGGCGGGCCTGAGGTCAGAGGTGGGTGGAGCCGTCCGGTGCGGTCACCGTGGAATTCATACTATGCAGCTAGGATTAGAGGGCAACAATGCGCCGAACTGAATTAAGTCCCGGCTGCTCAGGACGCGCGCAGTCGCACCCCGAGGTCCAGTGGCGACGCATACACCTGGTCCAGGGCGACGGCCCCGCCGGCCACCGCCAGCACGGTGCCCGGGAAGCTCGACGGGCGCACCACCCGGCCCACGTCGGCCGCGGCGGACGACCAGCCCGCCACCTCGGCCCGCAGCGTCGCCAGACACTCCGGCAGCTGGTTGGCGCCGGCCTCGGCGACCACCAGCACCTCCGGGTCGAACAGGTCCAGCAGCAGCGCCGCGGCCCGGCCCACCAGCTGGGCCCGGTTCCGCAGCAGCTCCAGCGCGCCGGCGCTGCCGCCGGCCGCCGCCCGCACCAGGGCGGAGATGACCGGCTGGTCGATCAGCCCGCCGGCCAGCGCCCGCCGGACCAGCACCCGCTCCGAGACGGCCGCCTGCAGGCAGCCGACCCGGCCGCACGAGCAGGCCTCCCGGCAGCCCTCGACGGGCAGATGCGCCACCGCTCCCGACGCCGACCGCGGTCCGTGGTGGACGGCGCCGCCGGTCGCGAACGCCACGTCGACGACGTTGCCGACGAACAGGTGCACGGCGCTCTCCCGGGCCCGGCCGGCCACCTCACCGAACAGCAGCTCGGCGCGCAGCAGTGCCCGGGAGTTGTTGTCGGCGCGCACCGGCAGGCCGGTCGCCTTCGCCAGCGCCGCGCCGATCCGCACGTCCCGCCAGCCCAGCGGCGGATGCTCGATGATCGTCCCGTTCGAGGAGTCGACCCAGCCGCCGGTCGCCAGGCCCAGCCCCAGAATCCGGCGGCGCGAGTGCCGGCGGCGGAGCGTGGCGATCCGGGCGGCGACCGCGGCGATGACGCTCGCCGGGTCGGTGCGGCCGTGCGGCTCCTGGATCTGCGCGATGATCCGCCCCCGCAGGTCCAGGAGCGACACCGTGATCCGTGGGACCGCGATGTGCACCCCGACCACGGCGGCGCCCTGTACCTGGATGTCCAGCGGCACGTGCGGGCGGCCGATCCCGGGCGGCCCGGCCGCTTCCGGCACCTCACGGATCAGCCCGCGCGCCAGCAGGGAGGAGGCGACGCCGGTCACCGACGCCGCGGACAGGCGGGTCACCCGGGCTACCGAACTGCGGGCGATCGGCCCGTGATCGAGCACCGCGCGCAGCACCGCACCGGCCGAGTCGCGCGACCGGCGCGACTCGATCAGCGGCAGGTCACCGCGCCGGGTCGTCGGCCGTTCGCCGATCGGCCCACTCACGAGCCACCGGCGCGAGAGTGGATCATCTGTCGAGCGTAACGCCCTGGCCACGCCGCTGTCGCCACACGTTACTGGACGTTTTACGGTCGGTAACACTGACAGCCGGCGCGGCTTCGGTCAGCGCCGGTTCGGTCTTCGGTCCGCCGGCGCCGCGCTGTGATTGACTTGCCCGTATGGCACTGTGTCCGCCCGCGTCAGTTCGAGTGGTCCGGTGACCGCCGGGCCGACCGCGGCCACTCGACCGAGCAACCGCAAGCAGCTCATCGTCGAGGCGGCCGGCCAGGTGTTCAGCGAGCGCGGCTACCACGCGTCGTCCATGGAGGAGATCGCCGCCGGCGTCGGCATCAGTGCCGCGGCGCTGTACCGGCACTTTCCCAACAAGTACGCCTTGTTCGCCGAGTGCGCCGACGTCATGGTGGACCGGCTCGTCGCGGCGCTCGACGAGTCGCCCGAGGCGGCTCTGAAGGACGTGCTCGCCGCGCTCACCCGGGTGACGGTCGCCCACCGCGCGTCGGGTGGCCTGTACCGGTGGGAGGCCCGCTACCTCGAGCGCGCGGACCGCCGGCTGCTTGCAGGCAAGTTCGCACACGTGGTGGGGCGGGTGTCCGAGATCGTCCGGCACGAGCATCCGCTGCCCGAGGAGCGCCTGCGTGCCGTGGCCGCCCTCGGCGCGATCGGGTCGATCACGATGCATCACAGCTCGGTCGCCCAACGCCGGATCGAGGACCTCCTGCTGGCATCCGCCATGCGGGTGGCCGCGACCGATCCGACGTCGGCCGCCGGCAGTGCGCGCCTGGTCGAACTGCCCGTACAGCCCGTGCCGCGTACCCGACGTGCCGAGATCCTGGCGGCGGCCATCCCGCTGTTCGCCCGGGACGGGTTCGCTACCGTCACCAACGGGCAGATCGCGCAGGCGGTGGGGCTCACCCCGTCCGGGATCTACCGCCACTATCCCGGCAAGGTCGATATCCTGGTGGCCGCGTGTCTGCAGGCCGCGGGGCTGCTGGCCCAGGCGGTGGAGCGGAGCGTCCATCAGGCGGCCGACCCGCGCGAGGCCGTGGTCGCGCTGGCCGCGGCGTACGTGGCCTACAGCTTCGAGCACAACGCGCTCAACAGCGTCGCCGAGGCCGAGATCCGCGGCCTGCCGGCCGACCTGAGGCGGCCCCTGATCCTTGCACAGCGTGAGCACATCGCCGTCTGGGAGCAGCAGTTGAGAATGGTCCGTCCCGAGTTGGACCCGCACCAGGCGCGCCTGCTGGTGCACGCGGGGTTCGGCGTGGTGGTCGAGGCCGGACGCGCGCTGCGATGGCAGAACGCCCCCGGCCATCGGGACGCCGTCACCGCCCTGGTCATCGGCGCCCTGACCCGCTGAGTCAGGCGCCGGGCCGGTTTCCCGTCGGGATGGTGATGGGAGTGTAGGTCGCCGAGGTGCCGTTGTTGAGGAAGAGCATCGCCAGGCCGCGTACGAGCCGGTCGAACATGGAGAACCCGTTCGGCATGACCGGCGACAGCCCCTCGCGAAACGCGACGTACGCCGGCCAGCCGACCTCGATCAGGCCGCGCGCCACGAGGTCGCGCGGAAGTCGTAGCCAGTCACCGATCGTGTCGCTGAGCACGTAGCGCGCGAATTCGTGCAGGAATCCCCGGGTGACGCCCAGGTCGATCTGGCCGGTGAGGCCGAACAGGATGTCGGCCAGATTCCTGCCCTCCGGCGTCGGGGCGAGGATAGGCGTCAACACATAGGACGACTGCCGCTTCGCGGCGGCCCAGCTCGCCGGGATGAAGTCGTCCCGCACGCCCAGCAGGTGCAGTGCGACCTGCCACATGTGCAGATAGGCGTCCTGTTCCGCGGACGACATCCGGATGCCCCAGGAGCTCAGCTTGCCGTGCACGTAGGTGCCGAGGCTGTGGAAGGTGACCAGGATGTCGCCGTTGCTGATCGGCAGGAAGTCCTGGTCGTCCGTGACCGCCCGCCACGCCGGTGACTGCGGCAGCAGGTGGCGCACCGCGGCGTGAGTCAGACGGGTCTTGTTGGAGGTGACCACGAAGTGGCCCGAGGGCTGGAAGGCGTCGGCCGCGCTCAGGTCGTAGCCGTACGTGAAGGTCTTGGCCGCCCGCGACTGCATGTCGGCGCCGCCCTCGGAGTAGTAGACGTTGCGTGCCTCCCGCGGGATCACCGTGCTCATGATCCCGCTGCCCAGGCCGTACAACAGGAACAGGTACATGCTCATGCGGTTGTTGAACCGGGCGCCGCGGTTCAGCTTGGCCTGGTCGGCCCACGACGGCAGGCCGTTGACCCGCTGGAGGTAGGCGGAGAGGTCCGCGGGCAGGCCGCCGGGAACCGGGTCGCCGTTGTTGATCCATGACTCGAACGCGGTGTTGACGGCCGGGATCTGACCGTTCTCCAGGAGTGAGGCGACGAGCGGGTCGGTGGCGTCATCCCAGACGCCCCACGGGTCGGTGACCGTGTCGGCCGCGGCGATCGAGTCCGCGGACGACCACGCCCACGCCCTGGCCGGGTCCGCCACGCCGACCAGGCCCAGCGCGGCCCCGAGGGTCAGGACGTGCCTTCTGCTGAGATTCTGCATTAGCTTGCCTACTTCCCGTTCGGCCTGACGTCACCTTGAACACCAGCTCGTGGCGGTCACAGGGGCAGGTTTCAAAGGAACGCAAGATGTGATTTCCTGTTAACATATCGAGGTACTCCACTATGCACAAGGGGTCGCCTGCAGGCGCCGAAACGCCCCCGGCCGGCCCGACGAATGCGTCGGGCCGGCCGGGGGTCGGTGGATCGGTGGATCAGTTGAGGTCGAAGCGGTCCAGGTTCATCGTCTTGACCCAGGCCGCGACGAAGTCGGCGACGAACTTCTCGCGGGCGTCGTCGCTGGCGTAGACCTCGGCCAGGGCGCGCAGCTCCGAGTTGGAGCCGAACAGCAGGTCGACCCGGCTGCCGGTCCACCGGACCTCGCCGGTGGCGAGGTCGCGGGCCTCGAAGCTGGTCGCGTCCTCCGACGTCGGCTTCCACACCGTGCCCAGGTCGAGCAGGTTGACGAAGAAGTCGTTGGTCAGCGACCCGGGGTTGTCGGTGAGGACGCCGACCGGCGACTGCTGGTAGTTCGCGCCGAGGACGCGCAGACCGCCGACCAGCACGGTCATCTCGGGCGCGCTCAGGGTGAGCAGGTTCGCCCTGTCGACCAGGAGGAACTCGGCCGGCAGCCGGTTGCCCTTGCCGAGGTAGTTGCGGAACCCGTCCGCGACCGGCTCGAGCACGGCGAAGGACTCGACGTCGGTCTGCTCCGGCGTCGCGTCGGTACGGCCCGGGGTGAACGGCACGTCGACCGTGTGGCCGGCGTTGCGGGCGGCCTGCTCGACGGCCGCGGAGCCGGCGAGCACGATCAGGTCGGCGAGCGAGATCCGCTTCCCGCCGGTCTGCGCGGCGTTGAACGACTCCCGGATGCCCTCCAGGGTGCGCAGGACGCCGGCCAGCTCGGAGGGGTCGTTGACCTCCCACCCGCTCTGCGGCTCGAGGCGCAGGCGCGCGCCGTTGGCGCCGCCGCGCTTGTCGCTGCCGCGGAACGTCGAGGCCGAGGCCCACGCGGTGGAGACCAGCTGGGCGACCGACAGGCCCGAGGCGAGGACCTGGCCCTTGAGGCCGGCCACGTCCGCGGCGTCGACCAGCTCGTGGTCGACGGCCGGCACCGGGTCCTGCCAGATCAGCCGCTCGGCCGGCACCTCGGGTCCGAGGTAGCGGTCGATCGGGCCCATGTCGCGGTGGGTCAGCTTGAACCAGGCGCGGGCGAAGGCGTCCGCGAACTCGGCCGGGTTCTCGTGGAAGCGCTTCGAGATCGGGCCGTAGACGGGGTCCAGGCGCAGCGCGAGGTCCGTCGTGAGCATCGTCGGCGCGTGGGTCTTGGCCGCGTCGTGCGCGTCGGGGACGGTGCCGGCACCGGCGCCGCCCTTCGGCTTCCACTGGTTCGCGCCGGCCGGGCTCTTGGTCAGCTCCCACTCGTACCCGAAGAGGATGTCGAAGAAGCTGTTGTCCCAGGTGGCGGGGGTGTTCGTCCAGGCGCCCTCGAGGCCGCTGGTGATCGTGTCGCCGCCCTTGCCGGTGCCGAACGCGTTGCGCCAGCCCAGGCCCTGCTCCTCGAGCGAGGCGGCCTCGGGCTCGAGGCCGACGTTGTCGGCCGGGCCGGCGCCGTGCGTCTTGCCGAACGTGTGGCCGCCGGCGATGAGCGCGACCGTCTCCTCGTCGTTCATGGCCATCCGGCCGAACGTCTCGCGGATGTCGCGGGCCGAGGCGAGCGGGTCCGGGTTGCCGTTCGGACCCTCCGGGTTGACGTAGATGAGGCCCATCTGCACCGCGGCGAGCGGGTTCTCGAGGTCCCGGTCGCCGGAGTAGCGCTCGTCGCCCAGCCAGGTGGTCTCGGGACCCCAGTAGACGTCCTGGTCCGGCTCCCAGACGTCGGGGCGGCCGCCGGCGAAGCCGAAGGTCTTGAAGCCCATCGACTCCAGGGCCACGTTGCCGGCGAGGATCATGAGGTCGGCCCAGGAGAGGTTCTGGCCGTACTTCTTCTTGACCGGCCAGAGCAGGCGGCGGGCCTTGTCCAGGTTCGCGTTGTCCGGCCAGCTGTTCAGCGGCGCGAAGCGCTGCTGGCCGGCGCCGCCGCCGCCACGGCCGTCGCTGACGCGGTAGGTGCCCGCGCTGTGCCACGCCATCCGGATCATGAACGGGCCGTAGTGGCCGTAGTCGGCCGGCCACCAGTCCTGCGAGGCCGTCAGCACCTCGGCGACGTCCCGCTTCACGGCCGGCAGGTCGAGGGTCTTGAACGCCGCGGCGTAGTCGAACTCGCCGCCGAGCGGGTTGGCCACCGCCGGGTTCTTGGCGAGGATCTTCAGGTTCAGCTGGTTCGGCCACCAGGCGCGGTTTCCGCCGCCCTCGGTCGGGTGCGCGGCGCGGCCGTGCGCGACCGGGCAGCGGGACTCGGCGCCCGCCTCCTCGTCGTGGATGATCGGCTCGTGGTCCTGGGACGGCACGGACGTGGCGCCCGCCTCCGGGTCGTGGACGATGGCGTCGTGGTTGTCGGACATGGTTTCCTCCGTGACTGGGTGAATCACAAGCTGTTTCAGGAGCAGGCGGGGCACTGGCCCCAGAAGACGACCTCCGCCTCGTCGATCGAGAAGCCGCTGTCGTCGGAAGCCTCGAGACAGGGCGCCTCGCCGACGGCGCAGTCGACGTCGGCGATGAGGCCGCAGGAGCGGCACACGATGTGGTGGTGGTTGTCGCCGACCCGGGCCTCGTACCGGGCGACGGAGCCGGCCGGCTGGATGCGCCGGACCAGCCTCGCGGCGGTCAGCGCGTGCAGCGTGTTGTAGACGGCCTGGTGGGAGACCTCGGGCAGGTCCCGCCGGACCGCCCCGATGATCGAGTCGGTGTCGGCGTGCGGGTGCGTGTGCACCGCGCTCAGCACCGCGACCCGAGGCCGGGTCACCCGCAACGCGGCCCCACGCAGCAGTTGCTGGAAGTCCACGCCCGGAAGTCTGCTCGCTATTCTGGAATCAGTCAAGATTAGGCGCGGGTGACACTCCGTGGCCGTCATCGTGATCACGACGCGGTCGCCGGCGCCCGGTCGGGCGCGGCCCGCGGGGACGGATCGGCGCCGGCCGCCGGGAGGGTGAGCACGAAGACCGACCCGTGCGGCACCGCCGGGCGGTACCGGATGTCGCCGCCGTTGGCGCCGGCCAGCTCGCGGACGATGTACAGGCCGAGCCCGGTGCCGGTCACCGTGCCGGCCGTGGAGTCCGCCCGGGCGAACCGGTCGAAGAGGCGCTCCCGGAACTCGGCGGGCACCCCGGCGCCCTCGTCGCGGACCTCGATGGTGACGGTACGCCCGGCGCGGGTCGCGATGATCGCGGTCGCGCCGCCGCCGTACTTGTCCGCGTTGCTGATCAGGTTGGTGAGGATGTGGTCGAGGTGCCCCGGCTGCACCGCGGCCTCCAGCCCCGGCGGGCAGTCGAGCCGCACGCCGGCGACGGCCGTGACGGCCAGCGCCGAGCGGATGTGCTCGGCGACGCACACCGGCTGGGGCGTCGCGGTCAGCCGGCCCGCGTCGATGCTGACCAGCGCGAGGACCTCCTGGACGATGGTGGCGAGCCGGGACGTGCTGTGGCCGATCTTGGTGATGAGGTCGCGTACCGGGGCCGGCGCCGTCTGGTCGTCCAGGGCCAGGTCGACGTAGCCGAGGATGATCGCCAGCGGGTTGCTGATCTCGTGCCCGAGCATCCCGATCAGGTCGGCCTTGAGCTGGTTGGCGTTCTCCAGCTCGCTGTTGCGCTCGGCCAGCTCGAGGGTGGCGGCGTCCCGCGCGATCTCGGCCGTCCGCCGCGCGCTGATGTCCTGGAAGATGCTGACCAGGTGTTCCGGCTGGCCGTCCGCCGCCCGGACGGCCGAGACGGTGACGTGCACGTCGAGGCGCCGGCCGTCGGCGCGCAGCAGCACCAGCTCGGCGGCGATGAGCTTCTGCCGGCCGGCGATGACCGCGCCGAGCTCGCGGCGGTGCGCCGCCCGGTCGGCCGGGTCGAACCGGTCGGTGAGCTTGGTGCCGGCCAGCTCCCGCGGCGGCACCCCGGTCATCGCGGCGAAGGCCTTGTTCGCGTCCAGGATCCGGTCGTCGGTGCCGTGGATGACCTGCCCGACGGCGGCGTGCTCGAAGTGTGAGCGCAGGCGGCGCTCGCTGTCGGCCAGGCGCTGGTTGGTCGCCGCCAGGTCGGCGGTGCGCGCGCGCACCGTGCTCTCCAGGGAGTCGTAGAGCAGCGTGTTGTCCAGCGAGACGGAGAGCTGCCCGGCGAGCAGCCGCACCGTCTCCAGGCGGTCGGTGGAGAAGACCCCGCCCTGCCCGCGGTTCTCACACACCAGCACGGCCCGCGCGGTGCTCCGGCTCAGGATCGGTACCACCAGCAGCGCGCAGGCCGCCAGGCCGGCGAGGTACGGATCGCGGGCGAAGCGGTCGTCGCGGGTCGCGTCCGCGACCAGCAGCGGTTCGCGGGTGCGCAGCACGTACCGCACTGCCGACAGCGGCATGCGGCGCTCGTCCTCGGTGACCGTGTCCGCGTCGGCCGGGGCGGCGGCCTCGGGGTCGACGATCGGCGCCGCGGCCTCCTGGTCCCGCGTCCCGGTGCCGGCCAGCGCGGAGACGTACCAGTGCGTCGTCTCCGGGCGGCGCAGCACGAGGTGCACGTCGGTCGCCCCGGTCATCGCGCACAGCAGGTCGCCGACCTGGTCCCGCAGGCCCGCCAGGGTGGTCTGCGAGCTGAGCGCCTGGGAGGCGCGCAGGATCGCCATGAGGTCGATCCGGCGGGCGTCGGCCTCACTCGCGCGCCCGCGCCCGGCGGACGCCGACGCCCGCAGGAACGCGTGCTCGGCCTCCAGCTGGGCGACCTTGCCGTCCGCGCCCCAGTCGCGGTACGCGTCGCGCGCCTCGGCGAGCAGGCCCCGGCCGGAGTGCGGGAGCCCCTGTTCGAGCTGGAACCGCCCGGCCCGCTCGGCGAGCAGGGCCCGGTGCCAGGGGCGCCCGGTCACCTCGTGCAGGCCGGCGTCGAAGTTGCGGGTCGCGTCGGCGACCTCGCCCAGCGCCCAGGCCCGCTCCGCGTCGACCAGGCGCAGCAGGTGCCGGAAGTTGCCCGGCGCGTCGGCGGCCCGCCGGGCGAGCCACTGACGCGCCTCGTCCAGCTCGGCCAGCTCGGCCGGCCCGGCGCCGTCGCCCGCGGCGCGCAGCCGCCGGGCCAGGCTCAGACAGCGCAGCACCCGGGCGAGCGCGGTCAGGTAGAGCCCCCGGATGGCCGGCCGCTCCGCCATCGCGACCGCGGAGTGCGCGTCGAGCGCCTCGGCGTCGCCGAAGATCGCCGCGGCGATGCCGCGGCTGACGTGGTACGCCACCGCCGCCAGCCGGCTGCCCGCCACGTCGGCCAGGTAGCCGGCCTCGTCGAAGTCCGGCCCTGCGAACTCGCCCGGCGCGGACGTCTCCCCGCGCAGGACGGCGAGCAGTCGCTGGTAGCCGGTGATGGTGAGCGCCGCGTACGGATTGCCGGTCCGCGCGGCGAACGCCAGGGCCGGCGGCAGCTCGTCCGCGCACGCGTCCAGCGACTCGGCGCTGTCCAGCAGGACGGACACCAGCCGCGCGGAGGTCATGCAGGCGACCTGGATGTCGCCCGCGGCCACCAGCTCGTCCCGGGCCTGGTGCGCGAGCTCGGCGACGTCCTCCAGCGGCTCGAACCAGTGCGCGGCCAGGGCGACGTACATGTACCGGGCCAGCGCCGTCTCGGCCCGGTAGCCGCGGTCCTCACCGACGGCGATGACGTACCGGGTCAGCCGGTATCCGGTGCGGTAGTCGTCGCGCTGTTCGATCGTCACGGCCGGCGCGGCGCCCAGCGTGCCGACCAGGGGCGCGCACACGCCGTGGCGGGCCCAGAGCCGGTGCGCCTGCAGCACCAGCCACGAGTACAGCAGCGGGTCGAGCAGGTAGGCGGGCCCGAGCAGCCGGTTGATCAGGCGGCCGGTGACCACGATCCGCGGGTCGTCCGTCTCGGGGGTGTCGCCGCCGGGCGGGCGCAGCGCGCCGGCCCACCGGTACAGCTCCGCGGTGGCCCGCTCGACGTCGGTCGCCAGGTCGGTGGGAACGGTGACCCCGAACCGCCGCAGCACCTCCAGCCCCAGGTCGGCGCTCTCGCGCAGCCGGGCCCGCTGCGCGAGGCTGTTGATCTGGGTGCAGGTCGCGGTCGCCAGGGTGATCGGCTCGGGGTACCGGGCGGCCAGTGCCCGGTAGACCTCGTCGGCCTCGTCGAGGCGGCCGAGGCAGTGCAGCACCGCGTGCCGGTCGGCGGCGACCGCGTCGCGGTCCGCGGCGCTGCCGTCGCCCTCCAGCAGCTTCCCGGCGACGGCGAGGAACTCCTCGGCCATCAGGTAGTTGGTCAGCTCGGCGGAGCTGCGCCCGGCGGCGCGCAGCAGGGCCGCCGCGACGCGGCGCTCCCGCGGCGTCTCGATCAGGCCGGCGACGGCGACGTACTGGTCGGCCGCCTCCAGCCGGCTCTGCCGGTGACCGGCGAGCCGACGGGCCATCGCCAGCCGGAGCCGGTCCCGCCCGGGCGCGTCCAGGCCCTGCCGGGCGGCCCGCTGGACGAGGTCGTGCCGGAACCGGATCGCGCCGGCCGTCGGCCCGGCCCGGTCGGTGGTGATCAGGCCGTCGGTGATCGCGGGCGCGAGGTGCCGGCCCAGCTCCGGCTCGCGCAGTCCGGCGCCGATGGCCAGCAGCGCCGGGCGCACGTCGGGGCCGAGGCAGGCCAGCGTGGCCAGCAGCAGCCGGGTCCGCTCCGGCTGCTGGTCCAGCCGGGCCGCGAGCAGCTGCGGCACGCGCTGGCGGGCCACGAACGCGCGTACCGCGTCCGGGTCCCAGCTCCAGCCGTCCTCGGCCAGCGCCAGCAGGCCGTCGGCCCGCAGCGCGTTGAGCAGCTCGACCGTCTCGTACGGGTTGCCGGCGCTGCCCTCGCTGATCAGGCCGGCCAGGCCGGACACCGCCTGGGGCGCCATCCGCAGGATCGCGCCGATCAGCTCGGCCAGCCCCTCTCCGGCGAGGCCGGTCAGCCGCAGCGGCGGTTCGACCGCCCCGTCGCGCTCCCAGCGGGCGAGCAGCGGCGACAGCGGATGGCCCGCGTCGATCTCCCGGTCCCGGTAGGTGCAGAGCACGAGCAGCCCCGGTATCGGCCCGGCATCCAGGATGGCGTCCAGCACCCGCAGCGAGGGTCCGTTCGCCCACTGCAGGTCGTCGAGGACGAAGACCACCGGACGGTGCGCGGCGACGGCCCGGAGCAGGGCGACGATCGCGGCGCTGATCCGTCCCGGCCCGGTCGCCGCGTTGATGGTCCCGGGCTCCGGCGCGACGCCGAGCAGCACCGCCATCTCCGGCACCACGGCGGCGATCACCGGCGCGCTGGGGCCGAGGGCCGCGCCGAGCCGCTGCCGGTGTCCGGCCACCTCCGGCTCGGGCTCGGCGAGCAGCAGCCGGATCAGCCCGCGCAGCCCGCGGGTGATCGCGCGCCGGCCGGTCACGGTGCCGAACTGGTCGTACTTTCCCGTGACGAACAGCCCGCCGCGGGCGGTGACCACGGGTCGCAGGGTCTGGATCAGCGCGGTCTTGCCGATGCCCGGCGGGCCGGTGACGAGCACGGCGGGACAGCCTCCGGTCTGCGCCCGGTCGAGCGCGCCGGCCAGGCCGCGCGCCTCCGGCTCCCGGCCGACCAGCCGGGACCCCGCGGACAGGAAGGCCGGAAAGTCCCGTACGCCCAGCCGCCACGTCCCGGCGGGTTCGGCGTCCAGCCGGGCCAGGTCGTACGCCAGGCCCTCGGCGCTCTGGTACCGCCGGTCCGGGTCCTTCTCCAGCAGCCGCATGACGATCTCGCCGAAGCGGCGCGGCAGCCGGGCGTTCTGGCCGGCCGGGAAGGTGGGCACCCGGACCAGGGTGTCGCGGATCAGCTCCAGCGGGTCGTCGCCGGCGAACGGCGCGACCCCGGTCGCCAGCGCGTACAGGGTGGCGCCCAGGCCGTAGAGGTCGGAACGGCGGTCGACCGGTAGCCGGATCCGGCCGGTCTGCTCCGGCGCCAGGTAGCCCAGCGTGCCCACGGGTTCGTCCGCGTCCGCGAGGTCGGCGTCGGTCTCCGGGCCGGTCAGCGCCAGGTCGAAGTCGATCAGGACCGGCGGGCCCGCGCCGGTCAGGATCAGGTTGGCGGGCGTGATGTCCCGGTGCACGATCCCGGCCCGGTGCACGGCGGCCACCGTGTTCGCCAGCTCCGTGGCGACCTCGATCAGCCGGGCCGACGGCAGCCCGGTGCCGGACGGCGACCGGCCGCCGTCGTCGCGCAGGGTCAGCGCCTGCCGGGCCTGGCGGTCCGCGAGCCGCGGCACCCCGGGTACGCCGGCGAGCCGCCGCAGGACCGCCCGTTCGTGCTCGAGCCGCCGCGCCGCGCCGGGGCCGATGGCGCGCTTGCACACCACGCTTCCGGAGCCGTCCGGTGCGCGCTGGCGGGATACGTATGTCCGATCGTTGTGGTAAAGGACCTCCTCATCCTCGCCCATGTTCGGGATCTTGCCACTTTTGCGAAGATCCTTCTGATTCAGCCTGTATATCGCGGCTCGCCCGCGCCGGCCGGCAGCTGCTCCAGCACGAACGGAACGATCTGCTCCAGCGGCGCCGTCGACTGGTACGCCCGGCAGAGCACCGCCGCGCCCTCCAGGCTGGCCAGCATCAGCTTGGCCAGCCGCTCCGCGTGCCCGGCGGCCGCGCCGTGCGCCACCAGCCCCTCGGTCAGCGCGGCCAGCCACGTGTCGTACGCGCTGCGGCACGCCTCGGTCAGCGCCGCCGACGCGGGCACCGAGTCCAGGGTGATGATGGTGATCGGCAGGCCCTCGGTGTAGCCGGAGGCGCGCAGCTCGCCGGCGAACTCGTCGGCCATCGCCTCCACCCAGGCGCGGGCGGTGCCGTGCGCGGCGTGCAGGGCGCGGATGCGCCGCTCGAACTCCTCGGTCCACCCGTTGACCGCCGCGACGGCCAGCTGCTCCTTGCCGCCCGGGAAGAGGAAGTAGACCGAACCGCGCGGCGCGCCGCTGTGCGCGATGATCTGCGCCAGCCCGGTGGCGTGATATCCGTGCCGGCGCAGCAGAACGCTCGCGCTGGCGATGATCCGGGCCCGGGTATCAGACTTGCGCACGGCGCTCCTTCCAGTGTCTTCGATCCTGTGCCTCCGGGGGGACGGCGGCAACAGCTCGCGCGAACACGTCATGGCTGGAGGCCGAGCAGGAAGTAGCCGGCGAACGTCAGCAGAAGGTACAGCGCGGGTGAGGTGGCGGACCATCGGGGCGCTGCCGTGCTGAAGAAGCGCCACCCGGCGAGAGCGGGCAGCGCCAAGGGTACGACGGCCACGAGCGCCCAGGCACCGTCCGGGCGCAGCGCCGGGAGCAGGAGCGCGGTCGAGACCGCCGGGGCGATCAGCGCGACGGCCGTCGTGCCCTTGAGCCCGAAGACGTCGACGTAGGTGCGTTCGCCCGGCCGCGGTTCCCGGGTGATCTTCTTCGCGAGTTCGAGATGGACGGAGGCCAGCACGACGATGCCGATCGCGATCCACGCGTCGCGGTCCGGGGCGAGGCCCGTGCCGTGCAGGTAACCGGCGTACAGGTACAGGTGCAGCAGCAGCTGCGCCGGGAAGCTCACCAGCAGGCTGAGCAGCAGGTCGTCGCCGGAGGGCCAGCGCAGCCGGAGATGGACGGCCACGACCAGCACGCCGTAGCCGAGCTGCGCGGCGAGCACCGCCATCGCCGCCGGGGTGCCCGCGTTGAGGATCAGCAGCAGCGCCGAGCCGACCGCGTACAGAACGAACAGGTCGCCCGTCCGCACGGCCCCGGCGGCCAGGGGCCGGCCGGGGTTGAACCGGCGGTCGTAGTCGAGATCCCGGATGTCGTCCAGCGCCCGCATGAGCAGCAGGTCGACCGCGAGGGTCAACGCGGCGACGGCGGTGCCGGCGTCCGGCCGCCAGTGCGCCGCACGCGGGTCGACGGCGGCGAACAGGCCGGTGACGCCGTAGGCCCAGGCGACGGCGAAGAGCAGCGAGGGCAGCGGAGGGTAGCTGCCGGCGACGAAGCGGGCCCAGCGCCGCGTCATGAGCCGGCCTTCCCGCCGCGCATGAGCACCGGCAGCGTCCACAGCCCGCGCATGAACATCCGGCTGCGCCAGTCGAGTTGTGACTCGTCCACCGCGAGCTCCATCCGGCCGACGTGCGGCAGGATCGCCGCCAGGCCCTCCTGCAACTCCACCCGGGCGTGCGCGGCGCCGAGGCACATGTGCCGGCCGTGGCCCAGCCCCAGGTGTGGATTCGGCGTGCGGTCGGGGCGGAACTCCTCGGAGTCGGCGAAGACCTCAGGATCCCGGTTCGCCGCGTCGGTGAGGGGGACGACGACCTGGCCCGCGGGAATGACCGTGCCGGCGAGCTCCACCTCCGCGACGGCGACGTGCGGCTGCCCCCCGGTGCCGGCGAACCACACCCAGCGCAGCATCTCCTCGATGAACGCGGGGATCGCCGCCGGGTCCCGGCGCAGCGACTCGGCCAATGTGGGCCTGCGGAGCAGTTGCAGCACGCACATCGCCAGGTGGGACGCGGTCGTCTCGCCGCCGGCCATCAACAGGCCGAAACCGAAGACCGCGATCTCCTGGGTGCTGAGCCGGGACTCCTCGGGCGCCGTCAGCAGGCCGGTGAGCAGGTCGTCGCCCGCCTCGCCCGCGGCAACCGCCCGCTCGCGCGCCGCCAGCTGGCCGAAGAAGTACTCGTACATGGCCTCGTGGGCGGCCGCGACCTCGTCGGCGGGGAACCGCCCCGCCGACATCATCACCGTCACGCGGGGCAGCAGCAGGTCGAGGTCGTCGACGGGTATCCCGAGCAGTTCGCAGATCACCTGGTACGGCAGGGGCGTGGTGAAGGCGCTGATCAGGTCCACCGTCGACTCGGCCGCCACGATGTCGTCCACCAGCCGCGCCGCGATGGCGGCGATGCGGGGCCGGGCCCGTTCCGCGCTGCGGTGGGTGAACCATTGCTGCACCGCGCGCCGCCGCCGGGTGTGCGTCGGCGCGTCGCTGGTGACCAGGGCGAGCGTGCTGTTGTCCCGGGCGAAGAGGGTGCCGTTGCGCCAGGCCTCCCGGCTGAACCTCGGGTCGGCCAGCACGGTCTTGACGTCGGAATACCTGGTGACCAGCAGCGCCTGCCGTCCGTTGGGCAGCTGCACGGGTACCAGCGGCTCGTCGGCGAACAGGCCGGCGTACTCCGGCGCGAGGCTGATGCCGGGGCGATCCTCGAACGGATAGTGCGGGCAGACGCCGGGCTCCGGCGCCACCTGATCGGATCGCACGCTCACCGGATCCACCCCGCCGCCGGCTCCAGCGCGCTCTCCGGCGCGGATTGCCAGTACTCGCGGAACTCGGCGCAGCGGCCGTCGCCCGCGAACCGCAGCACCAGGCAGCCCGCAGCGGTCCGTGGCGCACCGGTTGCGGGGTCGTGCAGGACGCACCACCACTCGACCGTGGCGCGGTCGGCGCACACGGCCGGCGTGCCGAACCAGATGACCGGATCCTTCTGGCGCGACAGCGTCGCCGTCCAGTGCGCGGCGATCGCCTCCGTGCCGACGTGCGGGGACCCGAACGGCCCCTGGTGGTACGCGGCGTCCTCGGTGAACAGCGCGGCGATCGCCGCGGGATCGCGGTCGCGCCAGCCGGCCTCGAGCTCGCCGATCCAGCGCTGGACGTTCATACCGTCTCCCGGTAGGCCTCGGGGGTTCCGGTGGCCCAGGCGGGCACGGCGGTGATCTCGACGACCGCGGCCGCGAGGGATACACCCACCCCGTTACTGATCATCAGGACGTGGTCGCCCGGGCCGACGTGCAGGGTCCGCACGAGGTGGGCCAGGGCGACCAGGTGGTCGCTGACCGACAGATGTCCCAGGCCGCGCCCGAGCTCGAGCATGCCCCGCGCCGGGTCGATGCCGATCGGCGCCAGGACGCTGCGGATGTATCCCTCGCCGCCGGAGAACACGTGGGTACTCCGGACGATGTCCGCGGGCGTGATGCCGGCCTCGGCGATGGTGCGCAGGGCGAGCTCGGTGCGGGCGTCGGACAGCGACCTCTTGGCCGCGGCCGCCGCCGCCGGGAACCGCCGGGTGAAGCCGGTCATCCGGGCGGCCACGTCCACCGGCCGGTCGAAGGTGAGCGCCGGCGGGAACAGCGGGCCGTCCGGGCGGTTCATCTCCTCCAGCTCGGGCAGCGACGCCGAGTTCATCGCCTTGACCCGGGCGAAGCCGTTCCGGGTGGACAGCACGACGGCGCTCGCCGCGTCGCCGATGATCGAGCCCCGGTTGGTGTTCGTGCCGGAGGAGTAGCGCCACCGGTCGAACCGCGCCACGCCGAAGTTGTCCGCGCCGGTGACCAGGGCGGCGACCCGGCCCGGGCCGGCGCTGAGGTAGCCGTGCGCGAGCTCCATGCTCGCCAGCACGCCGTTGCAGCCCTGCCGGACCTCCATCGCCGGGATGGCGCCGCCGACGGTGTGCCGCACGATGTAGTGGTGCGGCGACCAGCCGTCCGGCCCCTGATCGCCGACCGAGGCGTGCAGCAGCAGGCCGACCTCGTCCCGGTCGTGGCCCGAGCGCGCGAGGGCCTCGTTCGCCGCGACGACCGCCATCTCGGGCGCCGAGATGTCGCCCGCCACCGCCGCGCCGGTCCAGCCGCTGTTCTTCCAGTCCTCCTCGTCGTAGCGGCCCTCGGCGACCGCCCGCCCGGCCGGGAACGGCTCGGGTACATAGCTGCCCAGTCCTGCCAGGTGCAGGTTCTCCACGCGCACTGCTACTCCACGGGTGTTTCGTATTCGGCTTCGGACAGCAGGCGGACCGTTCCGGTGCCGCCGTCGATCTCCACCGGCGCGCCGTCCGGGATCAGGACGGCGGCACCGGCGACCGCGACCACGGTGGGTATGCCCAGCAGCCGGCCGGTGATCGCGGTGTGCGACACCAGGCTGCCGCGCTCGACCACCATTCCCCGGGCCACCATCATCAGCGGCAGCCAGCCGGGGTCGGTCTCCCGGGCGACGAGGATCCGGTCCGCGCAGGTCTCCGGCGGCACCGCGGGGTCGGTGAGCACCCGGGCCCGGCCGCGCACCCGGCCGCTGCTCGAGGCCAGCCCGCGCAGCACGCCGTCGCCGTCGGCGGCGGCCGCGGCAGTACCGGCGTCGCGCCACGGCACCGGCCCGACCCCGACGGGCGCCCCGGCCGGCGTGGTGAAGTACGCGGGCAGGCTCGGCCGGTCCGCCGAGGCGGCCAGTTCCGCCCGGCGGCGCGCCGCCAGGTCCCGCAGGTCCGCGTCGGGCAGGGTGCCGTCGAACGCGCCGAGCACCTCCTCGACCCGCAGGTGCGCGACGTCGCCGGCCTCGTCCAGCATCCCGGCGGCGACCAGCCGGTCGGCCAGGCGCCAGAGGACGTCGCGGGAGATCCCGTAGAGCTGGCTGCGGCAGAACCGGGTGTCCTCGCGGGCCCGGACGAAGAACCGCAGGGACGCGACGAGGGCGCCGATGACGGCCCGCCGCACCGGATTCGGGCAGGTCTCGCGCAACGTGCGCCGGGCACCGGCCGCGGCGCGCCGCTCGTCGGCCACGCTGCCGGCGACGGTCAGTCCCTGCGTGACGAACGGCCGCAGCGTGGCGATGATCATCCAGGGCTGCTGCCGGGGCGTGACCACCTCGAGCTTGAGGTCGTGCAGCGCACGGTCGCCGAAGCGGGCCAGGTGCCGGGCGAAGGCCCCGGCGGCCTCGGCGCCGTGCCGGCCGGCCGCGATGTCGTCCCAGACCTCACGCTCGGGCCGCCCCAGCACCGCCTCGCGCAGCGGTGGGCGCCCGTCGACCAGCTCCGCGAGCGCGATCGCGGAGCGGACCGCCTCCAGCGTCCGGTTGGCCCGGCCGCCGGACACGAGCTGCGGCAGCAGCGCCGCGCCGTCGCGCGTCCAGCGGGTCAGCAGCACGGTGGCGAGCGCCATGACGGCCAGCCCGAAGTAGCTGTTCACCATCGTGGTACCCCAGCGCCGTTCGGCCTCGGCCCACATCCGCCGGTACAGGACGATCAACTCGTCCGCCGAGCGGGACTCGAGCGACGCCGTGTCCGCGACGAACGCGTCCCACCAGCGCAGGAACGAGCGGGTCTCCCGCGGCTGCCGGGCCAGCAGCAGCGCGAGCCGCGGCGCGGCCCGGAGCACCCGCAGCCACGGGCGCCCGGTGCGCTCGCGGGGCATGCCGGTGCGTTCGGTGAGCCCGAGCGAGCGTTCCCACAGCGGCCGCATCAGCTCGAACCCGGGAATCCGGCCGTGCAGGGCGAACCACGCGTCCAGCCGGTAGTACACCTGGCCGTCCAGGTAGCCGATCATGCGCCTCAGGTGGTGCCGGTCGCGGCGCAGCGACTCCTCGGGCACGCCCATGCGCCGGTAGAAGTCGGTGAAACCCATCTCGTAGAAGACGCACGCCTGGCTGTAGGTCAGCGTGCTGGTCCGCCCGGGGAAGCTCTCGGTGAGGTTGTGGTTGGTCCACGGCACCTCGGCGCCCTGGTGCTCCAGCACCGCCGGCCTCGACTGCACCAGGTGGATGGTCCCGTCCGCGGTGATGGTGCCCTCGACGTCCTGCGGAGCGCCGAAGAGCTCCTGCGCCGCGACCGCCAGCGCGCACACCTCGCGCACCTCCGCGTCGCCGAGCACCGGCGCCTGCGCCCGGTCCGCGGGCACGGGCAGCGGGACCGGCCCGTCGCCGGGCCGCTCGGGGTCCAGGCCGACCATCGTCGTCTTGGCCACGGCGTCGACCTCGATCGCGCCGGTAGCGCCGTCGACGAAGAAGTGGTCGATGTCGGCCTTCTCCTGCACGATCCCCTCGCCGATGCCGTGCGCGGCGGCGATCACCCGTCGGTCGGCGCCGGTGCGCGGGTCGCGGGTGAAGGCGACGAACGACCGCGTGCCCGGCACCATGCGCTGCACGCCGACCGCGACCCGGACGGCGGCCGGGTCCAGGCCGCGCCGCACCCGGTAGAGGACCGCCTCGGGGTTGTAGGCGGAGGCCCAGCAGTCCACGATGCGGTCCGGCACGGCGTCCCGGCGCACGTACAGGAAGCTGTCGGACAGGCCGGCGAACGGGTCGTCGGCGCCGTCCTCGCCGGCGCCGTCGGCGGACGCGACCACGCAGGCCCGGACGGCGACCAGGCCGTCCTCGCCGGCGATCGCGTCCACCTCGGCCAGCACCCGCTCCGCGAGCTCGGCGGGCAGCCCGCCGGCGCGGACCCGGTCCCGGTTGGCGCCCGCCCAGGCGATCAGCTCGCCGGCGCCCGCGTCCGGCCCGGGCAGCGGCGTCGCGGCGGGCGTCAGGTCCGCGAACGCCTCGCCGGTGAGACAGAGGAAGCGGGGCACCGGCATGCCGGCGTGGCGCATCAGGTCCTGCCGGGCGAACTTGTGCCCGACCAGGGTCGGGTCGGACAGCCCCGGTCCGTCGAGTACGAGGTGCATGCTCACCACACTCCGGGCAGCAGGCGGGCGCGTCCGCCGGCGTAGTCGCGGTAGCCGGGTACGCCGAGCAGCACCTGCTCCTCGACGCCGATCCGCCAGACCACCACGGCGCACAGCGCCGCGAGCAGCAGGACGCTGAGCGGATTGAGGAAGAAGGCCACGAACCCCGCGTTGGCCAGGAGCATCCCCGTGTACGCGGGGTGCCGCACGAACCGGTACGGCCCGGTGCTGACGATCGAGTGGTCCGAGTAGCGGACCACGTGATGGGAGTAGAACCGGCCCAGCGTCCTGATGGCGACCAGCCGCAGCGCCACGGCCCCGGCGAACAGCGCGATCGGCAGGATCATCCAGGCCGACAGCCGGTCCCACCGCAGCGGCCACAGCGCGGCAGAGACGCCGACACCGGCCCGGCTCAGCGCGTACGGGAGAAGGGTGCCGTTCTCGGCGGGCGCCTCCGACGGGTGGCGCACCGTGATCCGGCTCTCGGCCAGGATCCACAGCAGATAGGCGGCGCAGAGCACGGCCGCGAGCAGGTGCGGCGGCCGGCTCGCCTGGGCGGCGTGCACGCCGATCGCGACGACGAACGCGGCGACGGTCACCGGCAGCAGGGCGCGCAGGCCCGCGACGACGAGGCGCTGGTTCACCGCTCGGTCCCGCCGTCGCCGCGGAACCGGGAGTACTCGTCCGGTCCGAGCATCTTGCTGGCGTAGCGGAGCGAGCCGAGCACCGGGCCGCTGCCGTCGGCGGCGATCAGGTCGAAGTGGAACTTGGCCTTGTCGCCCGCGATCGGCGCCCGCTGCCACCGCAGCGCGACCGGCAGCGAGCGCGGCAGGCGCATGGGCAGGTCCGCGGTCACCCCGATCCACAGCATGTGCGCGTCCAGCGGCCACCGGCCGAGCCGGTGCGGCAGCCAGGTCGAGAACTGCCGGCCCGCCTCGACGAGGTACTCGACCGCGTGCGCGCCGGGCCGGCGCCCGGCGAGTGCGTGCCCATCCGACGGCGGCAGCACGGCGGCGGTGACGTGCCCGTCGCCCTGCGCGGGCGCGCCGATCATGATGTTCTCGTCGCGGGACCGGTGCACCAGTACCGCGCTCGCCGGCGCCTGCGGGCCCGACCCGGCCGGGGACCCGGTCGCGGGCACGTCGTCCGCGGCGGAGAACTCGAACCAGCCGTCGGCGACGGTCACCGGGCCCTGGGTGACCGAGATCCGGCCGCGGTCGCCGCCGGAGACCCGCACCTCGGGGGCCGGATCGAGCTCGCAGATGTTCCGGAACGTCATCGCGGCCCGGATCCGGTCGCCGGACTCCCCGCCGGCGCCCGCGCGCACCAGGCCGACCGCGCCGCAGACCAGCAGCATGCCGGGAACGTGGTCGAGCGGGTGGTCGAAGAAGAACGGATCGTCCTGGTCGACGCGCAGGCGGGCCGTCAGTTCGGGTGGTTCGTGTTCCCGCAGCGCGGTCGCTGAGCTGCCCTGTCTCATTGCCCGGTACCTCACCTTCTCGTCCAGCGGTCGACGTACAAAACCTCTTCGAGGGGCCGCCGCCGGGCCGGCCGGAACTCGCCGCCCAGCGCGTACGCGGTCGGGATCAGCGCGCCCTGGCGCACGTTGTCCGGCAGCCCCAGCACCTCGGCCACCTCCCGCTCGTACGCGAGGTGCACGGTCGTCCAGGCGGTGCCCAGCCCCCGGGACCGGGCGGCGAGCATGTAGCTCCAGGCGGCGGGCAGCAGCGAGCCCCAGAGACTGGCCTGGCTGCCCGCGGGCAGCGCGGCGGACTCGAGCTCGAGGCACGGGATCACCAGGACGGGTACGTCGGCGATGTGCCGGGCGAGATGACCGGCGCTCGCCACCATCGCGGCGGGATATTCCTCCTGCCGCGGCAGAAAACGCTCCTGCCAGGCCCGGGTGTGCCAGCGGCCGACGGCCGCGCGCTGTGCCGGATCGGTGACCACCAGCCAGCGCCACGCCTGCGCGTTGCCGCCGGAGGGCGCCTGCAGCGCGACGCGCAGGCAGTCCTTGACGGTGTCGAGCTCCACCGGCCGGGTGAGATCCAGCCGCCGGCGCACGGCGCGTGTCGTGGTCAGCAGTTGATCCGTATCCACCGAGTCGGCCCCTCTCTCTTGGCCCGATACTAAGTGGACCGACCGTCATAGTTGATAGATTATGATCTCTCTAACTCGTCACCATTCCATTGGATGGGATCGATACCCCGCCGTCATGACCCGGTAACACTGATGCGGGTGTGCGGCTACTCACCGTGCATTGGATGGACGGCCGGTGCCGCGCGCCGGCGCGACGTGCGAGATTGTCGCGCGGCCGGCACGACGCCGGCCGCGACGGGACGGGGGAGTGGCGATGGAGGACGCGCTGATGGCCTACGGCGCGGGGCGCGCGGACGCCCTGGCCGGATGCCGGGACGCGGCGCGGGCGCAGCATCCGGAGACCGGTGCGGACTACCGGATCGGGTTCATCGACGGGCGCCTCGAGATCTTCCGTATGCTCGCCTCGGTCCGGGAGATCCTGGAAGGCAACGGCTGACGCGGGAATACCGGTATAAAAGTACGTAGCCGGAGGGGGAGGCCGTCGTGATCGAGCTCAAGTCCGCCGAGGAGATCGGCCGGATGGCGGTGGCCGGCCGGTTCGTCGGCGAGCTGCTCGCCGAGCTGGGCGCCACCGCCGCCGTCGGCATCAACCTGATGGACCTCGAGCGCCTCGCCCGCCGCCGGATCAAGGAGCGCGGGGCCGAGTCCTGCTACTGGGACTACGCCCCTTCGTTCGGCCGCGGCCCGTTCCGCAACGTGCTCTGCCTGTCGGTCAACGACGCGGTGCTGCACGGCCTGCCGCACGACTACGTGCTGCGCGACGGCGACCTGCTCAGCATCGACATGGCGGCCGGCATCGACGGGTGGGTCGCCGACTCCGCGCTCTCGGTCGTCGTCGGCACGCCCGACCCGGCCGACCTCAAGCTGATCGAGGCGACCGAGGTCGCGCTGGAGGCCGGCATCGCCGCCGCCCAGCCCGGCGGCCGCCTCGGCGACATCTCCGCCGCCATCGGCGAGGTCGCACACTCCTACGGCTACAGCGTCAACAACGAGTTCGGCGGGCACGGCATCGGCCGCACCATGCACGAGGCGCCGCACGTGCCGAACAGCGGCCGCGCCCGGCGCGGCATGCGGCTCGACCCGGGCCTCACCATCGCCGTCGAGCCCTGGTTCTGCCGCTCCACCGACGAGATCAGGTTCGACCGCGACGGCTGGACGATCCGCTCCGCCGACGGCTCCCGCACCGCGCACTCCGAACACACGGTCGCCGTCACGGCCGAGGGGCCCCAGGTGCTGACCCGCCGCCCCTGACCGTGCGGAGCAGGAAGCCGCGCAGGGTGAGCGGCCGCCCGCCGGTCTCGGCGGCGACGTCGATCCGCTCGATCACCGTCGCCGTCCAGTCCGGCCCGGCGAAGCTCGCCCGCAGGTACTCCTCGGTCACGCCCCAGCCGTGACCCGCCTCGATGGACACCGCGAGCACGAACACCGTGGCGCCCGGCGCCGCGAGGCCCGGCAGCATCGCGAGGTAGGCCTCCGCCGCGCCGTCGCCGCGGCGGTGCAGGATGTGCAGCAGGCCGGAGTCGAAGATCGAGTCGAAACGGGCCGGCGGCAGCGACAGGCGGGTCGCGTCCTGTACCTCGAAACGCACCGGCAGGTTCTCGGCGGCCGCCTTGGCGCGGGCCAGGTCGATCGCCACGCGCGAGACGTCCACCGCCGTCACGTCGTGGCCGCGGCGGGCCAGGGCGAGCGCGAGGTCGCCCGTTCCGCAGCCGATGTCGAGCACCCTTGGGCCCTTCAGGCCGTCGAGGGCGGCCGCGAGCGCGGGCTGCGGCCCGCCGATGTCCCAGGGCGGCCCGCCGGAGGCGGCCGCGGCGCGGTAGATCTGGTCGAAGTCGTCGTCCGGCGCGGTCATCACAAACCTCCTGCCGCCCTCGTACGCGACGAAATCGCCCAAAGGGCCGCCGCCATCGTCTCAGTTTCGGCGTGACAAAAGCCACCGGCGGCGTGTCCTGGATACCCGTTTTTGGGTGATGCGGGCGGTCGATGTCCCGCCCGCATCCCGACCGGTCGTCGGGTTAGTGAACGGTGTGGCTGCGGTGGCTCACGCCCGGCCTGCGACCGGCGGCTTTCGTGCCGATGCGTATGGGGCGCCTCCCGAACCTGGGACGCCGCTCTCGGCCACGGAGTCCCGCCCGTCGAGAGCGTCAACGAAGACTGACTCCTATCAGCGACTTCGATGGGCGGGAGCGAGGCTGGGCCACAGCCGGCCTCGCACGTGGGTTGAAGGACAAGGAACGTTAGTGTCCTACCGCCTTGAGAACATCCCGCGTCGACTCGCACACTTCGGCATGGCCGCGGCCATGATGGCCACCATGGGCGTCTCCGTCCGGCCGTCGGCCGCGACCGCCGGTCCCCGCACCGCCGAGACGGCGGCCGCCACGAAGCCGTCCGCCCGCGTCGCCGCCGCCGCGGCCGCGAAGGCCCGCGCCGCCAGGGCCGCAAAGCTCCGGGCCGCCAGGAATGTCCGGTTGAACGCGGCCGCTCGCGCCCGCGGACTGCGGATCGTCGCGTTCGCGAAGGCGCAGAAGGGCAAGCCGTACCGGATGGGCTCGCGCGGCCCTCGGGCGTTCGACTGCTCCGGGCTGACCAGCTACACCTACCGCAAGGCCAAGCTGAAGCTTCCCCGCACCGCCGACAGCCAGTACCACAAGGTCCGGCGGATCTCCGGCAAGTCCGTGCGCCCCGGCGACCTGGTGTTCTGGCAGCGCGGCGGCCGCGCGTACCACGTCGGCGTCTACGCCGGTAAGGGCAAGGTGTGGCACGCGCCGAAGCCCGGCGACCGGGTGAAGCTGGCGAAGATCTTCGACCGCGGCCGGGTCAAGTTCGGTCGCGTCGGCCGCTGACCGCGGCCCACAGCCGGACCGTCCGGTCGACACCGCCGGACGCCAGCCACCGCCCGTCAGGGCTGTAGGCCACCGCCCGTACGGCGCCGCGGTGCCCGGTGAGGGTGGCGGCCAGGTCCGGGCGTACCGGATCGGTGACGTCGCAGACGATGAGGTCTGTGGCGTCGCCGGCCCAGGCGAGCGACCGGCCGTCCGGGCTGAACGCCACCGCGCGGACCTGACCCGCGCCGCCGCCCGGCGTCAGCGTCGCCGTGCGGGTCACGGCGGCCGGATCGGTGACGTCCCACAGCGAGGCGCTGCCCTTGCGCCACGACCCGCCGGTGCCGCCGGCGACGCCGAAGTCCCCGTCGGCGGTGGCCAGCAGGCGTCCGTCCGGGCTGAACGCCACCGCGTTGATCGAGGGCGCGCCGGCGAAGAACGCCGTCGTCGCCCGGCTCCGGACGAACGGCGCGAGCGTGCTCATCCGTACCGGATGGGCCGGATCTGTGATTTCCCAGAGGATTCCGGTGTTCTCCGGATCGGCGGCGCCGGTGGCCAGCAGCCGCCCGCCCGGTGCGAAACCCACCGCCTTGACCGGCCCGGACCGCCGGGCCGTGGCCGCCCGCCGCGCGGGGCGCGCCGGATCGCTGACCTCCCAGAGATGCACGGTCCGGTCGCTGCCGCAGGCCAGCAGCCGGCCGTCCGGGCTGAACCCCGCCGCGTTGACCCCGGACTCCTGCCGCGCGTCGCGGAGGAGCAGGCCGGGCCGGTCGTGCACGAGGGTGGCGAGGCGAGTGGGGTGCGCCGGATCGGCGATGTTCCACAGTAGAACGATCCGGTCCCCGCCGCCTGTCGCGAGCGTTCGCCCGTCCGGGCTGAACGCGACCGCGCGCACCGCGCGGCGGTGGCCGTCGAGGACGGCGATCCGCGCCGGGTGCTCCGGGTCGGCGACGCTCCACAGTACGGCGCACCGGTCGTCGCCGCACGAGGCCAGCAGCCGGCCATCGGGGCTGAATGCCAGCCCGTTCACCGCACGGCGGTGGCCTGGGGGAGGGGACGCCATGGCCCAGTCTCCCCTATGGACGGCCGTTACAGCAGCGGTTCGATGTGGCGGCTGGGTAGTGGTCCGGGGCGGGCCATGTAGTAGCCCTGGCCGAGTTCGATGCCGAGGGAGCGGAGTTTTTCGTGTTCGGCGTGGGTTTCGATGCCTTCGGCGATGAGCATGGCGCCGGTTTCGCGGGCGAAGGTGGCCAGGGCGCGGGCGAGGGCGGTGCGGATGGGGTCGGTGTCGATGTCTCGGACGAGGGTGATGTCGAGTTTGATGATGTCGGGGCGTAGTTGCAGGACGTGGCTGAGGCTGGCGTAGCCGGCGCCGGCGTCGTCGACGGCGATGAGGATGCCGGCGGCGCGGAGTTGGTCGGTGACTTGGTTGAGGGCGTGGTAGTCGCTGACCTGGGTGTGTTCGGTGAGTTCGATGGTGATGCCGCGGTGGGCGTGTGTGAGGAGGAGGTTGGTGACGGCGGGGGTGGTGAGGGCTTCGACGGAGAGGTTGATGCTGAGCCAGGCGCCGGGTGGCATGTCGTCGAGGCGTTGGAAGGCGGTTTGGGCGGCGAGGAGTTCGAGTTCGACGCCGAGGCCGGCGGCGTTGGCGGCGGCGAAGGCGTGTACGGGGCTGGTGAAGTGTTGGTGGTCGAAGCGGGCGAGGGCTTCGTAGCCGCGGACGAGGCCGTCGTGGAGTTGGACGACGGGTTGGAACGCGAGGTGGATGGCGCGGTGGTCGAGCACGCTACGGAGGACCTGTTCGGTGGCGGAGGTCAGCGGCTCGGTGTTCATGTGGTTACTGTGCGCCGCGAACCTCAAGACCAGGTGCAGCGCCAGTCAAGTCAGGAGCAGTGCTGTGCGACCGGGGACAGCCACTGCTTCAGCGTCGGGCCGAGCACGGTCTGCACGTCCTCGCTGGTCTTGACCGCGCCGACGAAGCCGGCGTCGTCGGCCTTGGCCTGAATCTGCTCGGCGGTCCGCTCACCGTCGGCCCGCAGCCCCGGGTCGGCGCTGGCGCTGGTGGCCGCCCGGATGGCGGACGCGAACTCGGTCAGCGACCGCCGCACCTCCGCCCGGGGCGCCTTGTCGGAGGCGGCCTTCTGCCGCGCGGTCACCAGGTCGGTGAGCGCCTCGGCGACCGGGGCCAGGTTCTTGCCGTACACCTGGCCGAGGGCCTCGCACGAGGATCTGAGTGAGCCGTCGGCGGCGTTCGCCGCGGCGCTCGGCGCCGCCGGGGCGCCGCCCGGCACCGCGGGCGTCGGGCCCGTGGCCATGCCGCAGGCGGCCGCCGGGAGCAGCACGCCGCCGATTACCAATGCCTGCACGGCCCGGCGCATCGGATCCTCCTGGTGGTCTTGGGAGCGCTCCCAGCGACCTTACCAGAGACGTCCTTCTATGGAGACCGGGCCGGCGGCAACCGGCCCGGTCTCCGGCGGCGGCGGTCAGAACACCCGCGCTGCCACCTCGGCGGGCGCGCCCAGCAGGCCGTCGATCTCGTCGTCCAGCCGCACCAGGGTCAGCGAGGCGCCGGCCATGTCGAGCGACGTGCAGTACTCGTTGACGTAGCTGCGCCCGACGGTGATGCCGCGCTCCGCCAGCCGCCGGTGCGCGTGCCGGTAGAGGATGTACAGCTCGCTGATCGGCGTGCCGCCGAGCCCGTTGATCATCAGCGCGACCCGGTCGCCGGACCGGTACGGCAGGTCGCCGGCCACCGCCTCCAGCATGTCGTCGACGATCGCGTCGGCGTCCTTGATCCGGCGGCGTTCCCGGCCCGGCTCGCCGTGGATGCCGACCCCGAACTCGATCTCGTCGCCGCCGAGCTCGAACAGCGGCGAGCCCTTCGCGGGCGGCGTGCAGGCGGTCAGCGCGACGCCCATGGTCCGGGTGACGTCGTTGACCTTGCGCCCGATCCGCAGCACCTCGGCCATGTCCGCGCCCTCCTCGGAGGCGGCGCCGACGGCCTTGATGACGAAGAAGTTGCCGGCCACGCCGCGCCGCCCGACGGTGTAGGTGGAGTCCTGCACGGCCACGTCGTCGTTGATCGTCAGGATCTCCGCGGTCACGCCGTCCGCCTCGGCCATCTCCCTACCCATGTCGAACGCCATCCGGTCGCCGGTGTAGTTGTTCACCAGCAGCAGCACGCCCCGCGGCGAGGCGAGCAGCTTGGCGGTCTCGTACACGTAGTCCATCGGCGGGGCGGCGAACACGTCGCCGGGGCAGGCCGCGTCGAGCATGCCGCGGCCGACCGCCATGACGTGCGCCGGCTCGTGGCCGGAGCCCGAGCCCTGGACGATGGAGACCTTGTCCTCCCGGGGCGCGTCGGTGC
This sequence comes from Actinoplanes sp. NPDC049668, assembly GCF_044465445.1. Lineage (NCBI taxonomy): Bacteria > Bacillati > Actinomycetota > Actinomycetes > Micromonosporales > Micromonosporaceae > Actinoplanes > Actinoplanes sp. NPDC049668. The sequence goes on along the minus strand of NZ_JBITLR010000002.1, from coordinate 602,691 downwards.
GCATGATCAGGTTGTACTCCGGCACGTACCGGAGGCGGTCCGGGTTGGCCAGGGCGACGCCCTCGAGCATTTCGGCCACGTAGTTCTTGGGATCGTTGACGAACTTCTTCACGACGTAGCTCCTTGTCTCTGCCAGGTCTCACTGATCCGCTCGACGATCACCGCGACCGCGGTGGCGCCCGCGTCGACCGAGCCCCTGCTGCGCTCGCCGGTGTACGCCGCGCGTCCCCGCTTCGCGACCATCCCGCTGGTCGCCTCGGCCGCCTCCCGGGTGGTCTCGGCGGCCGCCCGCAGGGCGTCGGCCGCGCCCGCGCCGGCGGCGAACTCCCGCTCGAGCCGGTCGGCGAGCGGCACCAGGGCGTCCAGCAGCGTCTTGTCGCCGACGTCCGACTGCCCGCGCGCCTTGATCCCCTCGACGGCCGCGCGGACCATCGCGACCACCTGCGCGCCGGACAGGTCCGCGGCGGTGCCCGCGGCGGCGCCCGCGCGCAGGAAGGCGGTGCCCCAGAGCGGCCCGGACGTGCCGCCGATCCGGGACGCGAGGACCATCCCGGTGCGCTTGAGGAACGTGCCGGCGTCGCTGCGGTCGATCGCGTCCCAGCCGTCGAGCAGCTTCTCGAAACCGCGCGCCAGCGAGTAGCCGAGGTCGCCGTCGCCGACGACGGCGTCGAGGTCGCCGAAGTACTTCTCGTTCTCGATCGCGGTCTCGGCGATCGTCCGGACCACCAGTTCGGCGCCCGGCAGCGCATTTCCGCTCATCCCGCTCCTCCGTCCAGGCAGGCGCGCAGATCTTCCAGCGTCAGGTAGGCCTTCGGGCGCGCCCCGCTCCGGTTGGCCAGCACCTCGATCCGGGGCCGGCCCGGCTCGCCGAGCTCCGAGACGACCAGCGACGCCTCGCCGAAATCCTCGTGCCGGGTGTAGCCGTTGACCGTCACCAGGCAGCGGAACCCGGCGCCGGTCGCGGCGAGCAGCCCGTTGCGGGAGTCCTCGATCACCAGCGTGTCCCGGGCGTTCAGGCCCAGCCGGTCGGCCGTCAGCCGGTAGATCGCCGGATCCGGCTTCTTGGCCGGCACCACGTCGCCGGCGAACACCGGTATCCGCGCGGCCGCGTGCGGGCCGACCGCGTGCTCCAACACCGCGCGTACCGATTCCTCGGCCGACGTCGACGCGACCGCGACCGTCCATCCGGCGTCCAGCGCACCGCCGATGATCCGGGCGACGCCCGGCCGGGCCGGTATCCGGCCCTGCCCGACCAGCCGCCGGAACTCCGCCGTCTTCGCCCGGTGCCAGGTCAGCAGCAGCTCGGCCCGGTCGGCGTCGCCGACGGCCGCGGCGAACGCCGGGTCCTCGAACAGGCTCGCCATCCGCTCCTTGCCGCCGCCGATCCGCAGCTTGCCGGCGTACTCGTCCTCGCTCCACCGCGCGGGCAGCCCGAACCGCTCGAACGTCGCGTTGAACGCCGGCAGGTGGCCGTGCCGCTCGGTGTCGGCGAGCACGCCGTCGCAGTCGAACACCAGCGCGGTCACCACGCGCGCCCCGAACCGCCGAACAGCCGGATGTGCCGGCGCGCCATGTCCACCACCGCCGCCCGCTGGTGCCGGAACAGCGTCGGCGGGTCCCACCGGTCCCGCTCGGCCGCCTCCCGCAGCAGCTCGAGGCTCGACTTCAGGTACGTCTCCTTGAGCGCCGTCGAGATGTTGACCTTCGCGCAGCCCCGGGCGATCAGGTCGGTGAACTGCTCGTCGGACAGCCCGGTGCCGCCGTGCAGCGCCATCGGGACGCCGGTGGCGGAGACCAGGTCGCTGACCCGCTGCGCGTCCAGCGTCGGCGCCTGCTTGTACCGGCCGTGCGCGTTGCCGATGGCCGGCGCGAAGCAGTCGACGCCGGTCCGCTCGATGAAGTCGACGGCGACCTCCAGGCTCTGCACCACCGAGGCCTCGTCGGAGCCGAGGTCGTCCTCGACGCCCTGGATGCCCTCGATCTCGCCCTCGACGTGCGCGCCGGCCGCGCGGGCCTCGGCCACCACCTCGGTGGTCTGCCGCAGGTTCTCCGCGACGTCGAGCTCGTGCGCGTCGAACAGCACCGAGTTCCAGCCGCCGCGCAGGCAGTCGGTGATGACCGAGCGCTTCGGGCAGTGGTCCAGGTGCAGGGTCACCGGGACCGACGCGTCGCGCGCCAGCGCCTGGAAGATGTCGTGCAGCCGGCGCCGGCCGTACATGTCGACGGTCTTCACCGACGTCTGCAGGATGACCGGTGCCCGCTCCTGCTCGGCGGCGGCGAGCACGGCCTCGATGGTGAGGTCGTTGACGATGTTGATGGCGGCGACGCCGTACCGCTCGGCCAGCGCGCGGTCGAGGATCTCCTTCATGGCGACGACGGGCATGCCGCCAGTCAAGACCTCCGAACGCGGTCGCCGGTATGGGGAAGGTTCCCCATCACAGCCAGTCGTTGCCCAGGGCGGTGACGACCGCGGCCGTACGGTTGGAGGCTCCGGTCTTGCGCATGATCGCGCCGACGTGCTTCTCCACGGTCTTCGTGGACAGCAGCAGCCGGCTCGCCATCTCGCGGTAGGTCAGCCCCTGCCGCAGCAGCTCCAGCACCTCGGCCTCCCGCGGGGTGAACGGCGGCGGCCCGGACCGGCCGTGCGGCGCACCCACCGAGTACGGCAGGTCGGCGCGCACCAGCACGCCCCAGCCGTGCACCTGCTCGACGGTGACGCCGCCGCCGGCCAGGCGCACCAGCTCGTCCCAGGTGCCGGTGCCCATGCCCAGCGGGTCCGCGCCGGAGGCCGCCACCGAGCCGGTCGTCTCGTCCTGCACCAGCACCCGCAGCCCGTGCGGGCGGTAGACGATCGCGACGTGCAGGCGCGGGTACGGCCGCCGCCGCGCCGCCGCCCGGCCCGCGCCGGCCACCAGGTCCGCGGCGACCCGGGCCACCTCCGGCGAGACCGGCCGGACCACGCCGGCCTCGGTGACCACCGCGTGCGCGGCCGGGCCGCCGGCCGCGGGGGCGAAGCGCCGCCGGATCAGCGCGGCCAGCGACGGGTCGCGCCGGCCGGACTCGACGATCGCCGCCGCCGCGGACTGGGTCAGCGCCTCCAGCTCGTCGACGCCGCGCGGCGAGAGCGTGCCGGCCGACGGCGCGAACGCGACGCTGACCGCGATCACCTCGCCGCGCCACCAGATCGGCACCGCGGCCGCCGGGCCGTTGCGCGCCGGGTGCGCCGCGGCCAGGTGGCCGGCCCGCAGCTGCCCGTAGTCCGGGATCACCACCGGGCGGCGGCTGCCGAACGCGCGCCCGGTCGCCCCCTCGTCCAGCGGGAACGAGTGGCCGAGCCGGCAGGAGACGCCGTACTCGGCGACCTTGACGTAGCAGCCCCGGTCGGCGTCGATGAGGGAGACGCTGCCCGCCGCCGAGCCGGTCAGCCGTCCGGTGTGCCGCAGCAGGCGCCGCAGCACGGGTGCCAGCCGCAGGTCGCCGTAGACGTCGGCCACCGCCTCGTCGAGGCGGAAGACCGGACGGGCCGCGTGCGGCGGCACGTCAACGGCTGTCGAAGAGTCGCAGCGGGATCGCGTCGGCCATCGCGGCCATGCCCGCGTCGTTGGGGTGCAGGTGGTCGCCGCTGTCGTAGCGCGCGAGCATGCGCGCCGGCTGCGCCGGATCCCGCACGGCCCGGTCGAAGTCGATGACGCCGTCGTACTCGCCGCTCGTGCGGATCCACCGGTTGGCCGCGACCCGCTTGGCCTCGCCGGCCTCGCTGTAGTAGCCGGGGATGGTGGTGTCCTGGAACGGCGTCATGGTGGCGCCGAAGATCAGCAGGCCGCGCTCGTGCGCGCGGGCGATCAGCTGCCGGTACCCGAAGATCAGGTCGTCGACGGTCACCGCCTCCGACGGCGGCGCGATCGAGCTCGGCTGCCCGATGTCGTTGATGCCGAGCAGCACGATCACGTAGCGGGCCCCGGGCTGGGCGAGCACGTCGCGGTCGAAGCGGCTGAGCGCGCTGTCACCGAAGATCGGCCCGAGGCCGGCGAACGGGCCGTCGGCGAGCGTGTTGCCGTCGTACAGCAGGCGGTTGCCGCCGATGCCCTTGTTGAGCACCCCGAGGCCCCGGCCGCCGAGACGGCCGGCCAGCAGGTCCGGCCAGCGGCGGTTGGCGTCGATCGTGGTGATCGCGCCGTCGGTGATGGAGTCGCCGAACGCGACGACGGAGGCCGCTCCGCGCGATGCGGCGACGCTGACGCCGGAGATGAAGTACCAGGACGTCGAGGTCGTGGCGCCGGTCAGGGTGCGCGCGCGGGTGACGTTGCCGGCGGCGAGGTAGTTGGTCTGGAAGGCGGACCCGTGCTGGGTCGCGGCGGCGGTCCGCCCCGGCAGGTAGACGCTCACCACCAGATCGGATCCGGCGGGTACGGCCAGCGTCACGGCATCGCTGAGCGCGGGCGCGCCGGGCGGGACGCGCACCGAGGAGCGCCCGCCGAAGGTGAGCGCGCGGTCCGTGCCGGCGACGGTCTCCGCACCGGCGGCGCGCCGGGCGACGCGCGCCTCGCCGATGACGAGCGGCTCGGTGCCGTACTCGTTGGAAAGGCGCACCCGCAGCGACCGGCCCGCGACGCTGACATGCACGATCTGGCGCAGGGTCTGGTCCTCGAACGTGACCGCCGGCACCGGCGGGGTCGCCGCGCCGGTCACCCCCGTGCTCCACGTGCCGGTCCAGGAGGCCGGCCGCTCGCCGGACGCGACGGCCGGGCCGGTGAGCGCGAGCAGCGCGGCGCCGAAGGCGGCGACGGCGGCGCTGAACAGCCGCCTCGATCTGGTGGTGGTGGTTGATGCAGCCATCGACGACCTCCGCGATCCGCTGGCGATTCCACCAGCCCAGCGCAGACCCGGCCGCCTGTCAAGAAATCGACGCGGGTCCTCCGGCTAGGGTCGGTCGGTGATCACCGAACCCGACCTGACCCACCGCGCCGAGGGCGGCCACGACATTCCGCTGCTGGTCTGGCGCCTGCCCGAGCCGGTGATCGCGATCTCGTCGGCGGTGCTCGGCGGCGGGATCGGGCCCTGCGGCTGGCTGGTCAACGCGAGCGTGCCGATGTCGTACGACCGGGGCGACCCGGCCGCGCACCTGCGCGAGATCGCCGCCGGGCTCGGGCTCTCCGGTCCCGGCGTCGGCCTGCTCACCGGCGTCGACGTCGCCGACGTGGTGGCGACCGGCGACGGCGAGGTGCGGCTCTGGGCCACTGTCGGCCTCGGCGCGCCGATCCAGGCCGCGGCCGCCGACGGCCCGCGCGCGCCGCACGCCGGCACGGTCAACATCGTGGCCTGGGTGCCGCGGCGGCTGAGCGACGGCGCCCTGGTGAACGCGGTCGCCACCCTCACCGAGGCCAAGACGCAGGCGATCCGCGAGCTGGGCCTGGCCGCCACCGGCACCGCCACCGACGCGGTCGCCGTGCTCTGCCCGCGCACCGGCCCGGCGGCGGACTACGCCGGCCCGCGCTCGCTGTGGGGAGAGCGGCTGGCCCGCGCCGCCCACCGGGCCGTCCTCGACGGCGGCGCGGTCAACCTGTCGGGCGTGCAGTCCTGGTCCGAGCGGCAGGCCACCGGCTGACGCCGGGATCGCGCAACTCGCCGCGCCGGACGCCGGCCCGGGATTAATCTTGGCCGGTGACTCTCTCCAGGCGTCTGGGCGCCGAGTTCATCGGCACCTTCTGGCTGGTGCTGGGTGGATGCGGCGCCGCGGTGCTGGCCGCGACGGTCCCCGGTGGCGGCATCGGGATGCTCGGCGTCGCGCTGGCCTTCGGCCTCACCGTGCTGACCATGGCGTACGCCTTCGGGCACATCTCCGGCGGGCACTTCAACCCGGCGGTCACGGTCGGGCTGTGGCTCGGCCGGCGCACGCCCGGGCGCGACGTGGTGCCGTACATCGTCACCCAGGTGGCGGCGGCGATCGTCGCGTCGGCCGTGCTGTGGGTGATCGCCTCCGGCCAGGCGGGCTTCAGCGCCTCGGAGAGCGGATTCGCCACCAACGGGTACGGCGAGCACTCGCCCGGCGGGTACACCCTGGCCTCCGCGGCCGTCGCCGAGCTGGTGATGACCGCGCTGTTCCTGATGGTCATCCTCGGCGCGACCGACCGGCGCGCGCCCAAGGGCATGGGCCCGCTCGCGATCGGCCTGTGCCTGACCCTCATCCACCTGGTCATCATTCCGGTCACCAACACCTCGGTGAACCCGGCGCGCTCGACCGGCCCGGCGTTGTTCGTCGGCGGCTGGGCGCTCGCCCAGCTCTGGCTGTTCTGGCTGGCCCCGATGGTGGGCGGCGTGGTCGCCGGGCTCGGCTACCGCTACGTGGCGGGCGAGGAGGGCGCCGAGGGGATCGCCGAGGAGGCGCAGGACACGGCGGCGGCCGAGACGTCCGTGGGAGACCTGCCCGGGCGGCACCCGGCCGCCGAGGAGCTCCGGCGGCGCAGGCAGGTCACTCGACGCGGATGAGGCGGGCTCCGGGCCCCTGCCGCGACGATGCAACGATGCAGGCAACTGAGACTTCGGCCCGAGGCGTCCTCATCGCCACCTGCCTGTCCACCCTGGTGGTCAACGCGAACACGTCCGCGGTCAGCATCCTGCTCCCGGCGATCAGCACCGACACCGGCATGTCGGTGACCACCCTGCAGTGGGCCGTGACCGGCTACTCGCTGGTCGGCGCCGCGACCATCGTGACCTCCGGCTCGCTCGGCGACGTCTTCGGCCGCCGGCGCATCTTCCAGTACGGCCTGCTGCTCTTCATCGCGTCCTGCGTGCTGATCGCGCTCTCCGACTCGGGCGGCATGGTCATCCTCGGCCGCGCGATACAGGGCGCCTCGGGCGCGACGATCCTGGCCTGCGGGCTCAGCCTGCTCTCGGTGGCCACCCGCGGCGCCGCGCAGCTGCGGGCCGTCTCGTACTGGGGCGCGGCCGCGGCGGTCGGCGCCGCCGCCGGCCCGCTGCTCGGCGGCGTCCTGGTCGAGCTGGCCAGCTGGCAGGCGCTGTTCTGGGTGGACGCCGGCGTCGCCGGGGTGTGCATGGCGCTGACGGCCGCCACCGTCGCCGAGTCGCGCGACCCCGGCCGGTCCCGCTCGATCGACATCGCCGGGAGCCTGCTGGTCGCGCTCACCCTCATGCCGTTCGTGCTCGCGCTGAGCAAGGGCGGCGACTGGGGCTGGACGTCGGTGGCCACCCTGGGCAGCCTGGCCCTGGCCGTCGCCGCAGGCTTCGCCTTCGTGGCCGTGGAGAGCCGGGTCGCCGTACCCATGCTCGACCTGTCGCTGCTGCGCAACCGGATCCTGGTCGCCTCCACCATCGCCATCCTCATCGGAGCCGGCACCATCAACGGCCTGATGTACCTGGTCAGCCTCTACTTCCAGGACCCGCAGACGCTCGGGTTCAGCCCGCTGCAGGCCGGCCTGGCAACCCTGCCGGCCACCGCCGGCCTCGTCGCGGTCGCCGCCTTCGTGCCGCGCCTCGCGGCCCGCTTCGGCGGCCGCCAGGTCGTCGCCGCCGGCTTCGCGATCACCGCCGCCGGCTTCGCGGCGATCGGCCTGGTCGAGTCCTCCTGGAAGTACGCGGCCTTCGTCCTGCCCCTGGTCGCCGTCGCCCTCGGCATGGGCCTCTCGAACGGCCCCGCCTCGTCCGCCGCGACGGCCTCGGTCGAGCCGGCCCAGGTCGGCGCTGCCTCGGGCGTCTCCAACATGGCCCGCTACGTCGGCGCGGCCGTGGCGACGGCACTCGCCGCGACGATCTACGGCACCGTGATCGCGGACCGCACCGCCCAGGGCGAACCGGGCGCCGACGCGCTCGCCGCGGGCCTGTCGGCCGCCGCCTGGACGATGGCGGCGATCAGCCTCCTCGGCGTCGCGATGGCCGTGGCCATGGGCCGGCACCGCGCCGCCCACGGCACCCTGGCCGACTCGGCGGCGGCCGCCGGCGCCCACGTACACACCCTCCCGACCTCGGCGACGCCCACCGGGCCGGCGCCCGCCACCCCGTGACCGGCTGCCGACCTGGCGCGGGGCCCGACGGGCCGCTGCTCGGCGGCGGCGGTTCCGGATTCCGGAGACCGGACGGCACGGTCATCGTGCAGGCCGGTGCCGCCCCGGGTGAGCTGGTCGTCGCGGACCTGCCAGGGTGAGGATGGCGCTCTGTCAGAGGTAGTTGACGCCGGTCAGTTCTCCGGCCGTTGTCCAGAGCCGTTCGCCGACGGCTGGATCGGCCGCCTCCCGGCTGATCCGGGCCTCGGCGACCTGGCCCCGGGTTTCCCAGAGCCGGGACGGGCCGAAGAACTGGCCGCCCCGCACACCGGGCTCGGTAGCGGCGCGCAACTGCGGTAGCGCGCCCTGCTCCACCGGCTGGGTGGCCAGCAGGCCGGCCAACCCGATCCACCGCCCGAGCCGGCCACGGTGCTCCCAGGCACGTGGAGTCAGGTTGGTGCGGGTGAGACCGGGGTGGGCCAGCGCGCTGACGATCGGCGAGCCGGCGGCGCGCAGGCGTCGGTCCAGTTCGATGCCGAAGATCGTGGTGGCGAGCTTGGACCGGCCGTAGGCGCGCGCCGCCCGGTAGTCACGCTCGAACATGACGTCGTCGAAATCGAGATGCGCGTTCCTGTGGGTGATCGAACTGAGACTGACCACCCGGGATTCCCGCGCCGCGGCCAGGTTGGCGAGCAGCAGGCCGGTCAGCGCGAAATGGCCCAGCATGTTGGTGGCGAGTTGCAGCTCGAAACCGTCGGTGGAGACGCGGCGCGGGCCGAGCAGCACCACGCCGGCGTTGTTGATCAGTACGTCGATCGCCGGGTGGTCGACGGCCAGCTTCGCCGCGAACGCGCGTACCGAGGCGAGCGAGGCCAGGTCCAGCTCGCGCACCTCGACGTCGCCGCCGATCCGGCGGGCGGCGTCCTCGCCGGCCGCGGTGTTGCGGACGGCGAGCACGACGCGGGCGCCGTGGCGGGCCAGTTCGGTGGCGGTGACCAGGCCGAGGCCCGAGTTCGCGCCGGTCACGACGGCGACCCGGCCCCGCTGGTCGGGGATGCGGTCGGCGGTCCATCCGGTCATCAGCTACTCCTGGCAGTGTCGGGGCGGTAAGACCGACGACGCTAGGAGCAACGCGAGCCGGTTCGGTCGTACCCGGTTGCCTAGGAATGTGGGACCTACCTCGGGTGCCCGGCGAGGCGGCACACTTGCGGAATGACCCATCCGTACGCCCGCGAGCTCGGTGACTTCCTGCGCGCCCGGCGCGGCCGGCTGCAGCCGCACGACGTCGGCCTGGAGCCGGGCGGCCGGCGCAAGGTCACCGGCCTGCGACGCGAGGAGCTGGCCCTGCTCGCCGGGCTGAGCACCGACTACTACCAGCGGATGGAGCAGGGCCGGGAGGTACGCCCGTCCGACGACGTCCTGGACGCGCTCGCCGCCGCGCTCGGCCTCGACGACGAGGAACGCCGGCACCTTTTCACCCTGGCTCACGCCGCCCGCCGGCCGATGCCCGCCCGGATGGGCCACGAGCCGGAACAGGTCCCCGACAGCACGCGGAGACTGCTGCGGGTGATGGACACCCCGGCGGTCGTGCTCGGCCGGCACCTCGACCTGCTCGACTGGAACCCGATGGCGCGGGCTCTGCTCGGCGACCCGGACGCCTACTCGCCCGACCGGCTCAACATGCTCCTGCTGATGTTCGATGACACGCGGACCGGTGAGCGAGGCTGCCCGGACTGGGAGCGCCAAGCCCTGGACTACATCGGCATGATGCGCACCGCCGTCGCCACCGACCCGACCCATCCTCGCGCCACCGCGATCGTCGGTGAGCTGAGCATCCGCAGCGCCGAGTTCCGTCGGCTGTGGTCCCGGCACGACGTACGCGTGTCGGTCAGCGGCACCAAGACCTTCCGGGTGCCCGAGATCGGCGACGTCGTCCTGGACTGGGACACCTATCCGTTGCCCGGCAACCCCGGCCCGGTAATGCTGGTCTTCACCGCCGAGCCGGGCAGCGCCGACGCGGACCGGCTGCAGCTCCTGGCGTCGTTGCACGCGACCCGCTTGATCAGCTGAAGACCTCTGCCGCTGTCATCGCGCGCCGTGGCCCACGCGGGGGAAGAACGAAGTGAATCGGGAGGAGCACGTCCACCGTCAGCCGGACTGGCAGATCCACCACACCGCGTTGCTCGACGCGGCAGAGGCAGACGCACTGGGAGACCGGTGAGCGGGCGGGCCCGCCCGGGCCCGCCCGCTGCTCGTCACCGGCAGCGCCACACGACCGCCTGGATCGTGCCCGTCGCGTCGTCCGACTGTCCGCCGATCGTGCGCCCGTCGTCGCTCACCGAGCTCGCGATGTTGCCCAGCCCGTTCGGCTCGTGTGCGGCCAGATCCGGCAGCACCACGGTCCGGTCGGCGACCAGCACCGCGCGACCCTGCCGGTCCGTGCCGACCTGCCAGCCGTGCGCGTTCACCGCGGTGGCGCCCATCGTCAGGTCGGCGAACACCCGCGCTTCGCCGGTGCGGACATTCCAGCGCACCGCGGCCGACACGGAGGCCTCGCCGGCCGCCTTGCTCCTGGCGTCACCCTTGGCACCGGCGCCGCCGGCGGCCACCCCGGTCGCCCAGCCGTTGCGGATGGCGAAGACGTGGCCGGTCGTGGCCGGCTTGCCGTCCAGGACCGGCATCGGCAGCTCGCGGTGGGTGCCGTCCGGGAACCAGACGTACGGCCGCCGGCCCACGCTGCCGGCCACCGTCCCGTCCTCGTCGATGTCGGCGGCGGTCGCCTCCGACGCGCCGGCGGGCACCGGCAGCCGCCTCGGCTCCGCCGTCGCCGACGGCCAGAGCAGCGCGGCCCGGTCGTCGTCGCCGACGATCACCCCGGCGTCGTTGATCGCGTACGCCGATCCGTGCGCCACCCCCGGCAGCTTCGACACCTCGCCGTCGCGGTAGACGAACGGGACCGGCCCGCCGGACGTGTAGCTCCAGCCGACGGCCGTGCCCGCCGAGTTGACGTCCGGCAGCGACTCCTCGAGGTCGCCGGGGAGCATCACCTTGCGGACCTTGCCGTCGTGCCAGATCACCGCCTGGTAGCCGCCGGCCTTCGGATACGTGCGCCCGACCAGGTACCGGCCGGTGTTGTCGCCGCCGGTGACCAGCGCCATCGGCTCCTTGTCCGGCACGGGCAGCCGGCCGAGGGTGCAGCCGGTCGGTGCGGCGGGCGCGACGCTGGGCGCCGCGCCGGTCGCCGGGTGTTCGGGGGCGTCGCGGCCGACCACCCCCGCCGCGAACGACGTGCCGGCGACGGCGATCGCGGTCACCGCCGCGGCGCCACCGTAGCCGGCGGCGCGTCGGGCGCGCAGCCTGCGCCGCCCGTCGGCGACGGCGCGCCGGACGTCCACCGTGGACGGCGTACGCGGCTCGTCGTCGAGCTGTCGCAGCAATTCGAATTCGGACGGCATCATCGGCTCCTCGATCCCTGATTGGTGAATCCCGCGAGCTCCGTCTCGCCCAGCAGGCGTCGCAGCGTGGCCAGCCCGCGGGAGGTCTGGCTCTTGACCGTGCCCGCGGAACAGCCGAGCGTCGCGGCCACCTCGTCGACCGGCAGGTCGTAGTAGAACCGCAGCACCAGCACGGCCTGCTGCCGGCGGGGCACCCGGGCCAGCGCCGCCCGCAGGACGTGACGGTCCTCGACGCCGGTGTCCCCGGCCCGCGCCGGCCGCTCGGGTGTCTCGCGCAGCAGCCGGACCCGGGCCCACGCCAGCCGCCGCTCGTCGAGATACGTGCGGACCAGCATGGTCCGCACGTATCCGTCGAGGTGGGTGGCGGTGCGCGCGCGCCGCCACTTCACGAACAGCGTGGTGATCGTCTGCTGCACCAGGTCGTCGGCGCGGTGCTCGTCCCCGGCCAGGAGGTATGCCAGCCGCCGCAGCGCGGGGATCCGCGCCGTGACGTACTCGACGTACTCCTCTTGCGAACCGTCCCGCATCCCGCCGCCGCCCTCCGTTGGGTCATCACCCCTCAGACGGGCCCGGCCGGCCGTCCGGTTGTCAACACCGGCGGATGTGACACGCCCGCGGTCTGTCTGCCGCGGCGTGGATCTGTCAGCCTGGACGGAGCGTGTGACTCCGGGGGTTGTGGTGTACCAGTACTCCGCTCGGCAGACCAGGCACGAGACCGCGTCCGAAGTGGAGGCGCGGCAGGAGAGCGACGTCCCGCCCGACCTCAGGGCCGAGCGGCCCGTTCCGCGGTCCGGCCTCGCCCGTTACCTGCTGTCCCGCGCCGAGGCGAAACGCCCGGCGGCGCCGGAGCGCACCCGAGCCCGCAGAGCCGGGGGGCCGGCAGCGTCCGCGGCCGAGGACCCGCGGATCTTCCTGCTGGAGCGGATGCTGCCGCCGGAGGTGTGGGCCGAGGCGGGCGCGAAGGGTGAGACCCGGCCCCGGCGGACCTACCCGATCCGCTGGCCCGGATCGTCGAGACCCGCCCGGGTACGGCCGGAGTTCCACGGCGTCGGCGTCCTGCAGGCCGCCACCCACGCGCACGGCCGGATCGACAGCCGGGGCCTCGGCCTGATGTTCCCGCCGCACACCGTGCACGCCCGCGACTCGACGTCGGTGGTGGTCGGCGACAACTGCGAGCTCACCCAGGTCGACCACGTGCACGTCCGGCAGGCGGTCGTGGCGCAGGACGACGCGCTGCGGTCCACCCGGGTCCGCGACATCGTCGCCCGGGCCGAACCCGGCCAGGACAACGCCCGGGTCGTGCGCGACCTGCGCGCGGCGCTGAACGACCTGGTGGAGCGCCCCGAGGAGGCCGGGCCGACGACGATGTCCCGGCGGATCCGCGCGGACTGCGTGGCGTCCATCCACCGGGCGGCGACGGTACAGCTCGGCGACGACGCCCTGACCCGCCTCGACTCCCGCTACGTGGTGGAGCGCACGGTCGTACCGGCGGGCGCGCTGCTCGCCGACAGCGAGGACCTGGCGCGCCGCTACGTCGACCTCTCGGCCGGCGCCCGCGACGATCCCGGCGTGATGGCCGCGTTCCTCGGCGACCTGGTCGGCGCCGCCGGCAACGCCACGGACGAGAACGTGCTCGGCTACGCCGACGGGCTGCCGGAGCAGCGCGCCTCCGTGCTCGGGCTGTTCGGGCTGGTCACGGTGGACCAGGCCACCAGCGTCATGATCGGCGTCGGCAACCGGCTGCACACCGAGCTGGACCTGCATCCCGCCGCGTTCAAGCCCGAGGAGGACATCAGGCGCGGCGTCGAGCGGCACCGCGCGCGCCGGCCGCCGCGGCCGGACCGCACCGACGGGGCGGAACCCGACCCGGCCTGGTGGTCCCGATGAGGTTCTGGCTGACCGCCGCCGGATGCGCCCTCGGATTCGTGCTCGCCGGCGTCTTCTTCGCCACGCGCGGTTCGCTCGGCGAGGCCGACCAGTACGCCAGCGTCGGCAGCTTCCTGCTGGCGCTGGCCACGCTCGCCGGGACCGCGCTGATCGCCGCGCGCCGGCGCGCGCCCGAGCGGTCCGAGGACGACCCGGGCGGCGGTGCCACCGGCAGCCGGATCCGGATCGGAAAGATCGAGAACGTGGGCCACCTCGCGGTCGGCGACCACAACACGACCCACGTCCACCAGGACGGCACCGGCGAAGTACCGCGCCGCAGGAGGTGAGCGCCTACAGCGCGCCGACGAACTCCTCCTGGTGGTGCCAGCTCGTCCGCAGCAGGTCGGCGGCCTCGGCGAGCGGGACGAACCGGCAGTGGATCCGCAGGCCGGTGTCCCAGGCGCCGTCGTCGCCGACCATCGTGTGTGTCCAGGCGTCGCGCGGCTCGTCGGTGGCCAGGTGGAAGTAGATGCTGATGCGCGGGTCGCCGGTGTTGTAGGTGCCCTGCTGCACGCCGACGACGCCGCGCAGCTCGAGGCCGCCCCGGATGCCGGTCTCCTCGACGGCCTCCCGCAGGGCGGCGGCGTCGGGCCGTTCGCCGGGCTCGACCCCGCCGCCGGGCAGGTGCGTGCCGGCGTCCGGCGCGGAGGGATAGTCGAACACCAGGAGTTCCCGCCCCCTCGGGCCGCTCCTGGTGATGTACGAGGCGGCTCGCACGCGCGCAACGGCAGTCATGCCGCACGATATCCCTCCGCGCCCGGCCGTCAGGGGCCGACGGTCGCCGCCGCGCGGGTGACGGCGGAGCGGGCGGCCGGCAGGGCGCGGTCCCGATCGGCCGGGACGAGGCCGATCCGGGTGCGCCGGTCGAGCAGGTCGTCCTCGTCGAGCGCGCCCTCCCGGAGCAGGCCCCACAGCAGCTCGGCCCCGGTCACCGCGACGCCGGCGGCGACGGGCTCGGCCAGCGCGGGGTCGTCGGCCGCCAGGGCCGCGACGTCCGGCGCCTCGGTGCCGTAGCGGGCGACCAGCCGGGCCGGCGCCGGAATCCGGGCCAGCCGCTCCGGCGGCGCGGCGCCGACCAGGGGCAGCCGGGCCGTGCGGCAGCGACCCACCGGCAGGCCGTTGGCGCTCAGCGCGGCGTCGACCGCGTCGCGGGCCATCCGCCGGTACGTGGTCAGCTTCCCGCCGACGATCGTGGTGACCCCGCCGGGCGAGGTGCGTACGGCGTGCCGGCGGGACAGGTCGGCGGTGCTGTCGGCCGCGCCGGCCAGCAGGGGGCGCAGCCCCGCGAACGCGCCGACCACGTCCGCCTCGGACGGTGCCGGGTCGACGGCGGTGGCGAGCACGTCGAGCAGGAAGCCGCGCTCGGCCGGGCTGGGCTCGGGCACGTCGGGCACCGGGCCGTCGACGGGCTCGTCGGTCAGCCCGAGGTAGACGCGGCCGTCGCTCTGGGGGAGCGCGAAGACGAACCGGCTGGTCTCGTCGGGTACCGGGATGGTGAGCGCGGCGGTCTGCGCGCCGAGGGCGCCCGGGCGCAGGACGAGGTGGGTGCCGCGGGACGGGCGCAGCCGTACGCCGGGATCGAGCTGGTCCGCCCACACGCCGGTGGCGTTGACGACGGCGCGGGCGCGGAGCCGGTGTTCCTGGCCGGTGCGGGTGTCGACGACGGTGGCGCCGCCGCCGTGCAGCTCGGTGACGCGGCACCGGGTGATGACGCGGGCGCCGTGCCCGGCGGCGGTGCGGGCGAGCGCGATCACGAGCCGCGCGTCGTCGATCAGCTGGCCGTCCCAGCCGATCAGGCCGCCGCGGAGCCCGGCGCGGCGCACGGCGGGCACCAGCCGGTGCACCTCGGTCGGGGTGATCCGGCGCGAGCGCGGCAGCCGGCGGGCGGGCGTGCCGGCGGCGGCGCGCAGCGCGTCGCCGGCCAGGAAGCCGGCGCGGGTCACGGCGGCCCGGGCGCCGGAGATCAGCGGGGTCAGCGGCAGAACCGAGGGCAGCGGGTTGACCAGGTGCGGTGCGACCCGGCGCAGCAGGATGTCGCGCTCGACCGCGCTCTCATACGCCAGCCCGACGTGCCCGCCGGCCAGGTAGCGCAGGCCGCCGTGCACCAGTTTGGAGCTCCACCGGGAGGTGCCGAAGGCGAGGTCGTGCGCGTCGACGGCGGCGACGGTGAGCCCGCGAGACGCGGCGTCGAGGGCGACGCCGGCCCCGGTGACGCCGAGCCCGACGACGAGCAGGTCGACGACGTCACCGGCGGCCATCGCGGCCAGCTCCCGGTCGCGGCGCGCGGCGTTGAGCGCGGTGCCGCTCATGCCATCACCTCCGCTGGCGCTCCGGCGATGACAAGAGCTCGGGACTGAGTTGATGATTCGCTCGCAAGCTCGCTCATGGCGCGAGGTAACGGTCGAGGAGCAGGCGCAGCTCGGCGTCGAGGTCGGCCTCGGTGATCCCGTCGGTCATCGTGGCGGCCGAGATGACGAAGCCGTGCAGGGCGAGCAGCACGGCGCGGCCGAGCAGTTCGGCGGGCCCGGCGCGCACCGAGCCGTCGGCGTGGCCCTCGCCGATGAGCTCCTCCAGCCCGGCGAGCATCCGGTCCTGGCTGGTGCCGCGCCGGTCCACCAGGTACGGCAGCAGCACCTCGGGGTCCAGCTCGACGATGCGGCGGAACACCGGGTGCTCGCGCAGCTGCCGGGCGCCGGTGGCCAGGCCGTCGACGAGCCGGTGCCGCGCGTGCTCGCCGTCGGCGTCGGCCTGGGCGCGCAGCGCGAGCTCGCTCCACTCGCGGGTCATCAGGTCGCCGACCAGCGACGCCATGTCGGGCCAGCGGCGGTACATGGTCATCCGGGAGACGCCGGCGCGGCGGGCGACGTCGGTGAGCGTGGTGCGCCGCAGCCCGACGGCGAGAACGCAGTCCCGGGCGGCGTCGAGCAGCGCATCTTCGGTCGTACGCCGCTCAGGGGTGTTACGACTGGACGTCATGTGTCACAGTGTAACCCATGAATGACCTGCATGACGTGGCCCGATGGGGCGACCCCGCCGACGCCCTGACGCTGCCGCCCGGCGTCGCCGCCCTGCTCGGCAACGCGCTGGGCGTCAAGGAGCCCCGGCCGGCCGCGCACGCCGCCGTGCTGCCCCGCGCCGCCCTCGACGCCGCGGTGCTGGACGACCTGCGCGCCGCCTGCCCGCGGGTGGACACCGACGACGCCGCCCGGCTGGCGCACGCCGCCGGCAAGTCCACCGAGGACCTGCTGCGGCTGCGCGCGGGCGACGCGCCCGGCGCGCCGGACGCGGTGGCCCGGCCCGGCGGCCACGACGAGGTCGCGGCGCTGCTCGCGGCCTGCGCGCGGCACCGCGTCGCGGTCGTGCCGTTCGGCGGCGGCACCTCGGTGGTCGGCGGCCTCGCCGCCGACCGCGCGGGCTACGCCGGCGTGCTCGCCCTCGACCTCGCCGGCCTCGGCCGGCTGCTGCGGCTCGACCCGGTCTCGCGCACCGCGACGTTCGAGGCCGGGGTGCGCGCGCCGGCCGCCGAGCGGCTGCTGGCCGCCGAGGGCCTCACGCTCGGCCACTTCCCGCAGTCCTTCGAGTACGCGAGCCTCGGCGGCTTCGCCGCCACCCGCTCCAGCGGCCAGGCCTCCGCCGGCTACGGCCGCTTCGACCGGATGGTGGTCGGGCTGCGCGCGGCCACTGCTATCGGCACCCTCGACGTCGGCCGGGCGCCGGAGTCCGCCGCCGGCCCCGACCTGCGGCAGCTGCTGCTCGGCTCCGAGGGCGTCTTCGGCGTCGTCACCGAGCTGACGCTGCGGGTGCGCCCGGCGCCGGCCGCGCGCCGCTACGCCGGCTGGACGTTCCCGTCCTTCGCCGACGGCGCCCGCGCGCTGCGGGCGCTGGCACAGGACGGCCCGCTGCCGACCGTCCTGCGGCTCTCCGACGAGACCGAGACCGCGATCAACGCGGCCACCGGAAGCGGCCCGGACGCCGACGGCGGCTGCCTGGCCGTCGTCGGATTCGAGGGTACGCAGGCAGACGTGTCCGACCGCGCCGACGCCGCGTACCGGCGGCTGACCGAGCTCGGCGGCACGTCGCTCGGCGAGGCGCCGGGCGAGCAGTGGCGCGCCGGGCGGTTCCGGGCGCCGTACCTGCGCGACGCGCTGCTCGACGCCGGCGCGCTCGCCGAGACGCTGGAGACCGCGACGTTCTGGGACCGGCTGCCCGAGACCTACGCCGCGGTGCGCGACGCGCTCGTCGAGACGCTCGCCGCCGCGGGGACGCCGCCGCTCGTGCTCTGCCACATCTCGCACGTCTACGAGACCGGCGCGTCGCTCTACTTCACCGTGGTCGCGGCGCAGGCGCCGGACCCGGTCGCGCAATGGCGCGCGGCGAAGGCGGCGGCGAGCGACGCGATCGCCGCCACCGGCGCGACGATCACCCACCATCACGGCGTCGGCCGCGACCACCGGCCCTGGTACGGCCGCGAGATCGGCCCGGTCGGCGCCGCCGCCCTGCGCGGGGTCAAGGCCGCGCTCGACCCGCAGGGGATCCTCAATCCCGGGATCCTGCTGCCGTGAGCCGCGAAGCCTTCACCGCGGTGGTGAACCCCGCGGCCGGGTCGGGTGCCGCGGCCGGCCGGATCACCCGCCTGGCCCGGGAGCTGCGCGAGGGCGGCGCCGCGGTGACGGTCCGGTACAGCCGCGGCCTGGCACACGCCACCGACCTGGCCGCCGAGGCCGCCGCCCTGGGCCACGCCGTGCTGGCCGCCGGCGGCGACGGACTGGCCGGTGCGGTCGCCGCCGGGCTGGCCGGCACCGGGGCCGAGCTGGCGGTCATCCCGGCCGGGCGCGGCAACGACCTGTCCCGCGCCGTGCCGCTGCCGAGCGACCCGGCCGAGGCCGCCGCCGCGCTGCGCACGCTGCCCAGCGCCCCGGTCGACGTGGCGGAGGCCGGCGGCCGGGTCGTCGTCGGCAGCGTCTACGCGGGCATCGACGCCGCCGCCAACGATCTCGCGAACCGCCGCCGGCTGCCCCGGCGCCCGGTCGCCTACCAGCTCGCCGCGCTCGCCGTCGCGGTCCGGTGGCGGCCGGTCGGCTACACGCTGACCGTCGACGGCGAGACCGTGCGGCTGTCCGGGCACACCGTCGTCGTCGCCAACGCGCCCTGGTACGGCGGCGGCCTGCGGGTCGCGCCGAACGCCCGCCTCGACGACGGCCTGCTCGACCTGGTCATCGTGGGTGCGCTGCCGCGGTACCGGATGGTGAGCGTGCTCGCCGCGCTGCGCCGCGGCGCACACGTCGGCCTGCCCGGCATCGAGACCCGGCGGGTCCGGCAGGTCACCGTCGCGGCCGACCGGCCGCTGCCCGTGTACGCCGACGGCGAGCCGCTCGGCCGCGCACCCGTCACCGTCCGGGTGCGACCGTCCGCCCTGCGGCTGATCGGCGTACCCCGGGCCGCCGCGTCGCCCTGACGGCGGGGGCAAGGAAACGGCCCGGCCGCCGGCACGGTAGGTGCCGGTGCCGGGCCGTCCTCAGGCCACGGGCGCGGTTACTGGGGAATCCACTGCTGCCAGGTGGTGCGGTGCGAGTCCAGCCAGCGCTTCGCGGCGGCGTCACGGGACAGCTTCTTGACCGTGATGTCGCGGGCGACCGCGTTCTGGTCGTCGTTGGTCCAGCGGAAGTTCTTGATCAGGTCGGCGGCCGGGCTGCCGGAGTCGACGAAGGCCTTCCGAGCGATCTTGTCGAGGTCGTACGGCTGGTAGTCGCAGGCCACCGTCTCCGGATCGGAGTCGCAGCCCGGCTTGTACAGCGGCAGCGGGATGTGCACCAGCTTGATCTCCGACAGCAGCCACTGCGGCGTGTAGAAGTAGCCGATCAACGGCTTCCGCTCGGCCTCGGCCTTCTTGAACTCGGCGATCAGCGCGTCCTCGCTGCCCGCGTAGACCACGGAGAAGTCGAGGTCCAGGTTCTTGATCAGGGAGGCGTCGTTGGTCACGAACGACGGGTCGCCGCCGAGCAGCTGGCCCTTGCCCTCGGACTTGTCCGTCTTGAACATGTCGGCGAAGTCGTTGAGGTTCTTCCACTTCGTGATGTTCGGGTACTCCTTGGCCATCCACGGCGGAACGTACCAGCCGATGACGCCCTTGTTGCCGGTCAGGCCCTGCTCGACGGCGACCTTCTTGTCGTCGATGTAGGTCTTCTTCAGGTCGTCGTGGCCCCAGTTCTCCAGGATGACGTCGATCTTGCCGCTGGCCAGGCCCTCCCACGACTCGTCCTCGGTCAGGTCCGTCTCCACCACCTTGCAGCCCAGCTCCTGCTTGAGCAGGTAGCTGACCACCGCGACGTTCGCCGCGTAGCCCACCCAGGGGTTGACGGCGATCTGGACGGTGCCGCAGGGCGCGCGCTCCACGCCGGGCGGCGCGGTGATGGCGGCCGACGAGTCACCGCAGGCGGCCAGCGCCACCACGCTCAGCAGCGCCGCCAGCCGGCGCGTTCCGTTCAGCATCGAAGTCCGTTTCTGCTTGGTTGCGCCTACCACGTGGGCACCGGCCGCTCGCGGCTCAGGCGCTTGGCCAGGACCTCCTCGGTCAGGGCGACCAGGATCTCCTTCACCGACTCGCGCTGTCGCGCGTCGCACTCCAGGATCGGCACGTCCGGTCCGATGCCCAGCGCGTCGCGGACCTCCTCGAGGTCGAAGCGCTGGCTGCGGTCGAACGTGTTGACCCCGATGAGGAATGGGATCTCATGTTCTTCGAAATAGTCGACAGCGGCGAAGCAGTCCTCGATCCGACGGGTGTCGAGCAGCACGATGGCGCCGAGCGCGCCGTCGACCAGGTCGTCCCAGAGGAAGGCGAAGCGGTCCTGGCCGGGCGTGCCGAACAGGTACAGCAGCAGCGCGTCGTCGAGGGTGATGCGGCCGAAGTCGAGCGCGACGGTCGTGGTGGTCTTGGAGGCCACCGCGGAGGTGTCGTCGATGCCGATCGACCGCTCGGTCATCTCGGCCTCGGTCACCAGCGGCTCGATCTCGGAGATCGCGCCGACGAAGGTGGTCTTGCCGACGCCGAAGCCGCCACTGATGACGATTTTGACCGCCACCGGCGGCAGGGGCGCCGGCACCGGTTCACTAGAGCGCCCGTACACGATCCCTGATCCTTTCGATCAATGCGATGGGAAGTTCACCGAGCTGCTCCTCGACCCGGACGTAGCCGTCGGTCACCAGGTCGGCGACGATCACCCTGATCACGCCGAGCGGCACGCCGATGGCGACGGCCAGGTCGGCGATCGACATCGGCGCCTGGCAGAGCTCGACGATCCGGCGCGACTCGAAGCGCAGCGGAGCCGACAGCGCCGCGGGGGAGGCGTGCAGCAGCGTCTCGATGCGCAGCCCGTCGTGCAGCGGGCGGGTCCGACCGCCGGTGAGCATGAACGGGCGAACCACGAGCTCGTCGCCGGGTTCCGCGTCGCGTGGCCGCCCCGGCGCCGGCGGCGTCCAGGCGGGCGGCGGCTGCGAACCGGTGTAGGGGCTCATGCGGGGGTCCGGGCCCCACTCCCGCCGGTGGCTCATCGGGGTAGGTACTGCCGGGACTCGGATATCAGCGCCGGGGTGAGCAGGGCGCCGAACCGGTCGGCCAACAGGGAGATCTCGTAGCCGACCAGGCCGACGTCGCTGTCACCGCCGGCCACCACCCCGAGGCAGCTGCCGCCCGCGATGACCGAGACCAGCAGGAAGCCGCGCCGCATCTCGATCATGATGAGCTTGAGGCCGTCGAAGTCGTAGCGACGCGACGCGCTGCGCGCGACGCTGGCCAGGCTGGAGACGATCGCCGCGAGGTGGTCGGCCTCGGCCCGGCTCAACCCGTCCGAACTGGCGATCAGCAGGCCGTCCGAGGACACCGCGACCGCGTCGCGGACCCCGTCTGTCTGGTGGACGAAGTTGCCCAGCAACCAATTGAACTGGTGCCGGTCGGCAGACGTGTCGACGCTCATGAGGCTTCTTTCGACCTAGGGGCGGGGTGGGGGGTCACGGTCGATCGGCGGGTTCGTTGCTGCCGCGCTGCACGCCACTGCGGAACGCGGTCAGCCGGGCACGAACCTCCTCGGGGGAGTCGCCGACGGGTGCCGGGCGCTCCGCGGTGCGGGTGGGTGCCGCCCCGCGGTCGGCGCCGGGCTTGCCGGCCTTGCGCGTACCGGGGGTGCGGCGGCGCAGGCCGTTGGGGGTTCGATCGGCGTCGTCGGGCGGCGGTGCGAAGGTGTACATGTCCATGTCCATGGCGAGGTTCGACGAGGCCATCGCCGCCTCGTACCGGGCGGACGAGGAGTTGCCGGCCGACTCGGCCGGCTGCGTCCGCACGGCGGGGCTGCCGGCGGCGGTGACGTACTCGATGGTCGTCGGCCGGATGCGGCCGTCGGAGGACGGCGCCGGCGGCTCGATGGGCGGCATCGTCAGCACCTGGGTGATCGCCGGGTCGGACGACTCGAGGGCACGCGGGCGCTCGGCGGCCTGCACCTGCTCCGGCGCCGGGGGAGACTGCCGGCTCGGCGCGGCCACCTGCTGCGGGTGGGCGAGCATCGACGGCGGCAGCACGATGCGTGCCGTCACGCCGGTCACCGGCGACGGCGCGAGCTGCACGTCGATGCCCATCTCGATGGCCAGCCGGCCGACCACGTAGTGGCCGAGGAAGCGGGTCGGCGCGGTGATGAAGTCGCCCTCGCCGCGCAGGCGCTGGTTGGCCAGCTCGAGATCGGCGTGGCTCATGCCGATGCCCTGGTCGGTGATGGCGATCAGGTAGTTCTCGCCGATGCGGCGGCCCTGGATCTCGACGTCGACGTCCGGCGGCGAGAAGGACAGGCCGTTCTCCACCAGCTCGGCGAGCATGTGCGCGATGCCGCTGACGACCGCGCCGGCGACCAGGGTCTCGTCGACCCGGCGCAGCTGGACGCGCCGGTACTCCTCGACCTCGGAGACGGCGGCGCGGATGACGTCGGCGATCGGCAGCGGCTCCGACCACTGCCGCGGGCTGGCCGCGCCGACCAGGACCAGCAGGCTCTCCGCGTTCCGGCGCATGCGGGTGGCGAGGTGGTCGAGCTCGAACAGGTTCGCCAGGCCCGTCGGGTCCGACTCCTCACGCTCGAGGCTGGTGATGAAGCCCAGCTGGCGGCGCAGCAGGTTCTGGTTGCGCCGGCCCAGGTTGGCCAGCGACTCGGTGGTGCTGCGCCGCAGCATCGCCTGCTCGGTCGCCAGTGAGTAGGCGGTGGCCTGCACCCGGTCGAGGGCGTCGGCGACGAGGCGGATCTCGTCGCTGGCGCCGGCCGGGATCCGGATGGGCGGCGGCGCGGCGTCGCCGTCGCCGGCGGTGGCCCGGCGGACCGCCTCCGGCAGCTGCTCGCCGGCCAGCCGGTTGGCCTCGCCGGCGAGGGTCGCCAGCGGCCGGGCGATCGAGCGGGATGCGACGGTGGCCAGGTAGACCGAGCCGGCGAAGCACAGGATCACGGTGGCGATCAGCAGGCCCATCCGGGTGCTGGCCTGGTCCTGCAGGGTCGCGGCGCGGGCCTGGATGACCGAGCCGACGTGCTGCTGCAGCTGTCGCAGGTCGTCCAGCACGGTGGTCTGCGAGGACCACCAGGACTGCGGGTTGACCTGCAGGTTGCGCCCGTCGCCGGAGTTCAGCGCGACCTCTTCGAAGTACGCGGCGGTCTGCGCGGCGCCGGTGTTGAAGACGTAGTCGCGGGCCTTGAGCTGGGTGTCCGTCGCGTAGCGGGCGAACGTGGCCAGGGCCGCGTCCTCGGCCGAGCGCATGGTGACGAACTGGAGGAACTCGTTGCCCTTGAAGCCGCTGGCGGAGAAGACGCCGTTGAGGAACGCGCGCTTCTGCGCGGTGCTCTCCTTGGCGTCCCCCAGCGCCTCGAGCGCCGAGACGCCGCGGCGCAGGTCCGGGTCGGCGGAGCTGTCGAGGCCGTAGTCGACGTTGCTCAGCTCGGCGATGCGGCCGGTGTAGAAGGTGAAGGTCGGCGCGCGGTCGGCGGCGCCCGCGTCGGTGCCGGCCCGGACGCCGGCCAGGCCGTCGAGCTGCCGTACGGCGGTGGCCACGCGATCCTGCGCGACGCCGCCGGAGGAGATCAGGTCCTCCACCTTGGCGCGCTGCTCGTCGACGCGCTTGCGCGCCGGCACGAGCTCGGCCTTGAAGCCGACGTTGCCGCCGAGCAGGCCGGCCGTGAGACCACGCTCGGTCTGCAGCTCCTGTACCAGGTCCTGCACGGCGAGCACGAGGGTGACGGCGCGCGCGGAGGCGGCGGCCGTGCGGTAGTTGTCGACCTCGATGACGGTGATGACACCGAGCAGGACGAGGACGGCGACGACGGGTAGCGTGAGGGTTCGTACGACGCGGCGGCGGATGGTGCCGCCGGTGCCGGCCGAAACGGGGCCGGTCGCGACGTTGCCGGTCGCGACGGCGCCGTCGTGGCCGGGGGTGCGGGGTCGGGGGATTCTCATCGGATTACCGCCGCCTTTGGAGTGGTGCGGCGGCGGTGGCGCCGGGTCCGAACCGGATGCCGATCTCGATCGGGCCTGCGGCCGGACGACTCCCTGCGGACACGCAAACTCTCCTTGGCCTTGGGGGCGGCTTGGCCTTGCCGTGGCTTTCCGGACCATATCGATGAGCGGACCGGTAGTCCACGATGTACTAGGAACCAAAGCAAAAACTACTCAGTTCGCGTAGCGACGCGGGGCGAACTGTCAGGTTTGTCGATGGCTGAGGCTTCATTTGATCATCGCCCGGGGGGATCATGCTGCCGCCGGAAGATTTCGATCAGATGTCGATTCCGGGGCGGATCCGAGATCGGCGTCCGGCCGGGAATTGTCAGGAAGGTGTGAAGTGGACGTCGACCATCGCACGACGCCCGAACGGGCGCCGCGCGATGATCTACGAAGGGTCTGTCAGGCGGCCGCGGGGATCCAGGGCTTCCAGGTGGCCTCGTGTTCCTTGACCCACTTCTCGCCGGCTGCTTCGGCGGTCATGCCCTGGTTGGTGATGTAGTCGGAGACCAGGTTCTGGTCCTCGTTGGTCCACTGGAAGTTCTTGACCAGCTGGTACGCCGTGCTGTTCGTGTCGGCGAACTTCTTGCTGGCGATCTTGTCGAGGGTGTAGTCGGGGTAGTCGCAGGCGACCTTCTTGGGGTCGGCGTCGCAGCCCGCGGTGTACGGCGGCAGCTTGACCCGCACGTACTTCTCCTTGGCGAACAGCCACTGCGGCTCGTAGAAGTAGAACAGCAGCGGCTTCTTCTGCGCGGTGGCCTGCTGTGCGGCCTTGATGATCGCGGCCTCGCTGCCGGAGAAGACCACCTCGTAGTTGAGCTTGAGGTTGCTCACCAGGGCGGCGTCGTTGGTGACGAACGAGGGGTCGCCGTCGAGGAGCTGGCCCTTGCCCTTGGACTCGGAGGTCTTGAACAGGTCCGCGTACTTGTTCAGGTTCTTGTAGTCGGTGATGTCCGGGTACTTGTCGACCATCCACTGGGGCACGTACCAGCCGATGACGCCCTTGTTGCCGGTCGGCCCGACCTCGACCGCGGTCTTCTTCTCCTGGACGTAGGTCTTCTTCAGGTCGTCGTGTCCCCAGTTCTCGAGGATGACGTCGACCTCACCGGTTTCGAAGCCCTGCCAGGAGATTTCCTCTTTGAGGTTCTTCTTGTCGACGGTGTAGCCGAGTTCGTGTTCGAGCAGGTATCCGACGACGGCCGCGTTGGCCTCGTAGCCGACCCAGGGGTTGACGGCGATTTTCACGGTGCCTTTGGAGCCGGCGGCGGGTTTGTCGTCGGTGCCGGCGTCTGAGGTGGCGCCGCTGCAACCGGCGATACTCAACGTCAGGGCGGCGACGGCCGCGGTAAGCCGATATTTCATGGGGTGGATCCCTCGCAGAGTGAAGCGGGCAGCGTGAAAGCTAGAGGTGGGGTGGGTCCGATGGCTGAGTACTCACAGCCGCCGAGTTGCCGCCATAGATTGGTTCTTATCGCCACAGTGGTCAATGCCGCGGCGAGAGTTTAACCAGAGTGCAATAAGTGTTAACGCGGCGTAGTCGGCGGCCCGATCGGGCCGGCGCCGGGGTGGAGCTGAGAGTTTCGCCTGCGCAGCGGCTCGGCGGCAACCTACGATTTCGGTGCAATGGGCAGATTGGTATGCCCCTGTCCGGCACGGACCGTTGCGTGTGGTGCGATCCACACGAGAAGGTCAGGGCCACGCCAACGGAGGTGCCTTGTGGATTCGCCCCGGACCCTGGCCGGACTCAGCGCACTGCTGCTCGCCACCGCACTCGTGCCGAACCCGGCGTCGGCCGTGCCCGCCGAACCCGCGCCGGCCGCGCACTCGACGAGAGACTTCGGCAACGGCGCCGAGCGCAACGAGGTCGCCGCGACCACCGCCGAGGCGAGCGCCGCCGCAGCGCGGTCCGCGCCGCTCGGCGCGCCGCCGGACAGCCGCTGGACGCCGCCGCCGCGCCGGGGCTACCCGCGGCAGACCGAGCTGCGCGTCTACCCCGACAACCCCGCCGACAAGTCGATCAAGCTCGGGCTCGTTCCGTACCATGGGATCGCGCCGAGGTTGAACGCGCTGCAGGCGGCCTCCGACCGGGTCTCCGCCGAGGTGATCGGGCACTCCGCCCTCGGCCGCGAGCTGTACCTGGTCACCGTGACCGCGCCGGAGTCCGCCGCCGAGGCCGCCCGGCAGGACCGCTGGCGCGCGCTGATCGAGGACGACCCGGGCGCCGCCCGGCGCGACCGGGCGCTGCGTCGCGGCTACAAGACGCCAGTGTGGATCAACGCGAACATCCACGGCGACGAGTGGGAGGGCACCGACGGCGCCCTGCGCGTCATCGAGCGGCTCGCCGGCGCGACCGACACCGCGACCCGGCGCCTGCTGGAGCGCACCCGGCTGTACGTGACCGTGACCAACAACCCCGACGGGCGGATCGCCGGCACCCGCGCCAACGGCGCCGGCTTCGACATCAACCGCGACCAGGCGACCAACTCGCAGCCGGAGTCGCGGGCCACGCGTGACGTCGTCATCGCGACCCAGCCGTTCGTGATGCTCGACGAGCACGGCTACACCGGCACCACCCTGATCGAGCCGGCGACGCCGCCGCACGGCCAGAACTACGAATACGACCTCTACATCAAGCACGCGCTGGCGAACGCCGAGGGCATGGAGGCCGCGATCCAGCGGCTCGGCCACCCCGAGACGGCGCGGGCCGACATCCCGTTCCGCGACTTCGAGCCGGGCGACTGGGACGACTGGCCGCCGGTCTTCACCCCGATGTACGCGATCTACCAGGGCGCCGTCGGGCACACGGTGGAGATTCCCCTCGCGGTCAACCACGGTGAGTACGACACGCTGCCGGTCGAGGAGCTGCGCCGCCGCGCGGGGGTCAACACCGACGTCGCCGCGGCGACCATCGAGGCCGCGATCGGCTACGCCGACGAGCACCGCGCGGCCCTGCTCGCCGACCAGATCGAGCAGTTCCGCCGGGGCTGGGCCGGTGCGCCGTCGCCGGAGATCCCGGACGGCTTCGTGCCCGGGTTCGGCCCCGAGGACCGCTTCTCGACCCGGTTCCCGCGCGCGTACGTCATCCCGGTCGGCGCCGCGCAGCGTTCCCCGGCCGCCGCGGCCCGGCTCGTCGACCACCTGGTCGCCAACGATGTGCGGGTGACGCGGGCCCGGCACGGCTTCGCCCTCGCCGGCCGGCACTACCGCGCCGGCTCCTACGTGGTCGACATGCACCAGCCCAAGCGCGGCCTGGCCAACGCCCTGCTCGAGGCCGGCCGCGACATCTCGGCGCTGGTGCCGCAGATGTACGACATCTCGGGCTGGAGCAACCGGCTGCTCTGGGGCGCCTCGGTCGACATCAGCGCGACGGCCGCGCCGCGGGTGGCCACCGCCCGCGTCACCGCGGCGTCGCCGACCGGCGCCGTCACCGCCGCGCGGGGCCGCGACCTGGCCCTGACCCTGCGCGACGGCGCCGACGTGCGCGCCGTCAACGCCCTGCTCGGCCTCGGCGTCGAGCTGCGCCGGACCGACGCGGCCACCGTCGTGGTCCCGGCCGGCGCGCGCCGCGAGGCCGAGGTCGTCGCTTTCCGGTACGGGGTACGCCTCACCGCCGCGCCGCGCGGAACCACGGGCACCCCGCTCACGGCCCCGGTGCTCGCCGCCGCGGTCTCGGCCGACGAGCTGTTCGCGCTGCGCGAGATGGGCTTCGAGGTCCGTCCCGTCTCGACGGCCCTGCTCAACGCGGGCGCGGAACTGTCCGACGCCGACACCCTCGTGGTCTCCTCCGGCCTGGTGTACGCCCAGCTCAACGCGGCCGCCAAGGCCGAGGTCGACGAGCTGCTCGCCCGCGGCGGCGTGGTGACCCGGGGCCGCACCGGCGCGGCCTTCAACGCGGCGGCCGGGCTGCTGCCGGCGACCGCGGTGACCGGCCGCACCGACGCCAACGGGGTGGTCGCGGTGCGCAACACCGGACCGGTCGTCGGCGTGGGCTCGCCGCCGCACTCCTTCGCCTTCTCGCCGCTCTGGTTCACCGGCACCGGCTTCACGGTCGAGCAGCGTTACGCCGCCGACCCGCTGGTCGCCGGGCACTGGCTGCCGACGTCGCCGGGCGCCGGCGGCCCGGAGCAGGCGGCGGGCCAGGCCGCGGTGATCTCGGGCGCGACGGCCCGGGGCGGCCGGGCGGTCATGTTCGGCACCGAACCGCTGTTCCGGGCGCATCCCAAGGGCCTCTACGCCGAGTTCGCCCGGGCCCTGTTCTGGACGGCCTCCTAGCCCCCGGTCGGGCACCCTGCGCGGGACGCTATTCTTCGAGCCCGCGCAGGGGGAGGAAACATCACCATGTATGAGCAGCAGCCCTTCGGCCAGCCGCAACAGCCCGGCTATCCGCCGCAGGGCGCCGGGGCCAGCGCGATCGCGCTCACGCTGAAGTATCACCCGATCACGTTCCTGCTCGGGCTCTTCAAGCCGCAGGTGCAGATCAACGGGCACCAGGTCCAGTCCGGCTGGAAGACCCGCACGGTTCTGCCCGTGCAGCCGGGCCAGTACCACCTGCACGTGCACGTGCCGTACCTGATCCCGTCCCGGATCGGCGTCGCGGACCTGGGCGTCAACGTGCTGCCCGGGCAGACCGTCGAGCTCGAGTACCGGGCGCCGATGATCGCCTTCATGAGCGGTGCGCTGGGCGCGCCGCCGCAGAAGTACCCCGGCATGGCCGTCTCGATCGTGTTGCTCGTGATCAGTCTGGTGATCCTGCTCTGCGTCTGCGGTGGCCTGCTCCTCGCGATTGTGAGCACCCCGAGCGACCCGTACGCCCTGCCCGCGCCGGGCGACCTCCCGGCCGTCGTGGCCGGGCTGATGTCGCTGCTGCGCTGACAGAGGCTCATCAGGCCCAGGTACCGTCGGCGAGGTCGCTGGTGCTCTCCAGGTAGGTGAGCAGCGCCAGCCGGTCGTCGAAGTCGAGGTCGGCGAAGGCGGCGTGCGCGGTCGCCCAGGACCGCTCGGTCGCGGCCGCGAGCAGGCCGATGATGGCGGCCCAGGCCAGCGAGACCAGGTGGAACATCCGGTCCTCGCGCAGCGACGGCAGGCGGCTCAGGTCGCCGAGCGCGTCGGTCGCGGCGTCGTCGGTCCGGGCCCGGCCGATCAGTTCGAGCACCGCCCGGCCGCGGTGCGGGTGGTTGCCGCAGGCCAGCGCCGTCAGCTCCGGCACGGACATGTCGTGCACCGGCGGCGCGGGCGTGCGGGCCACGGTGGCCCGGTCGCACCGGCGTGGGTGACGCGAGCCACGCGGGGCGCCGGTGCGTGCGGCGAACGAGCAGGCGGGGGGTCGCACTGTGAAGTTCATCGATCGTGCCTCACTTGGTGGTCGGTGGTTTTCTGGTCCGTGACGGCGCCCCGCACGGGGGTGGATCGCGCGGGGCGCCGTCGGTCCGGGTTCGCCGTCAGGCGAAGCGGGCGGCGATCCAGGCGGCGACCTGGCCGGTCGTCGCGAAGACGGATTGGTCGTGGTTCGCGCCGTCGACGCTCAGGAATTCCACGGGCTGGGTCTGGTACGCGGTGAGCTGCTCCAGCAGCGGTCCCGCGGTGAGGACGTAGGGCACGGCCTCGTCTTCGGTGCCGTGGACCAGCAGCACCGGCGCGGTCGGCGCGCTCTGTGCCGGGTCGTCGTAGGCGGCGAGCTGGTCGACCACCGGCTGCGGCAGCGCGCCGCCGACCAGCAGCTCCTCCGCCGTCAGGCTCTCGTACGCGGCGAGGATCTCGTAGAGGCAGCCGCTCTGCAGCACCGACGTCCGCTGCTTGGCCGGCGCCGCCAGCACGGAGTTCGGGTCGAAGGCCGGGTTGACGGCGTTCAGCCCGTACAGGCCCATCACCAGGTAGCCCTGGCCGCTTGTGCCGGGGACCAGCGGGGCGAAGATCGGCACGTTGGACACCGGCGCGATCGACGAGACGCCCTTGAGCACCAGGGCGCCGTCGTAGGCGGGTGCGATCTGCCCGGCGAACAGGGCGCCCTGCCCGCCCTGCGAGTGGCCGTCGACCGCGTACTGCGTGGTGAGCTTGTTGTCGAGATTGCGCGCCGCCTTGACGCTGTCGATCATCGCGCGGGCCTCGCTGAGCCCGATCAGGTAGGGGTGCGCACCCGGCGTGCCCAGGCCCGGGTAGTCCGGTGCCGTGACCGTCCAGCCCTTGGCCAGCAGGGCGGCGATCGCCGCACGCGCCTCGGGCCAGAACACGGCCTGGCTGGCCGACGGCGCGCACTTGTCGGCCAGCCCGGTCGTGCCGTGACCCCACACCACGGTCTTGTTCTTCCGGTTGCTCTTCGGCGTCATGACCAGGCCGGTCGCGGTGGCCGTCGCGCCGTTCAGGGCGGTGGTGGTGTACGCGATGCGCTTGCCGGTCGCCAGCGACGACAGCTCAGCGGGCAGCGTCGCCGTGCCGGAGACGATGACCGTGCCGGGGGCGATGGCCGCGCCGGCCGGGCCGCCGACGAAAAAGAGAATGGCGGCGCAGACGATCGCGACATTGACGGCGGCCACCCATTTGAGCAGGGCAGAGTTCACTATCGATCCCTTTCAGGGCTGGGTTTCTCGGGCACGGAGCAGCCCGGAATGAATTACGAAATGGTGTGAAAAAACAGCTCAGGCGAAATGATCGGCGATACGCCGCAGGGCGGTGATGGTCTCGAGGTCGCGAAGCTCGTCGTCCTGGGTGGGCCAGGCGCTGCACTTGACGATGACGATGTCGGCGCTCGGGTCGACGAAGAGGTACTGGCCGTGCACGCCGATGCCGGTGAAGGCCTGGAAGGCGCTGTCGCCCAGGGTCCACCACTGGTTGGCGTAGCCGTAGTGCGGGTAGCCGCTCGGGCCGAGCGACCCGACGGCGAGCTGGGGGAGGTCGCTGCCGCGGCTGCGGCGCACCCATTCGCGGGGCACGATCTGGATGCCGTCGGCGACCCCGTCGTTCGCCATGAGCAGGCCGAGGCGGGCGACGTCGCGCGGGGTGGCGTTGAACGAGCCGGCGCCGACGGCGGTGCGCGGGCGCGCCCGGGTGAGCCAGTAGTAGGCGTCGCGGTCGGCGCCGATGAAGCGCCACAGCCGCTTGGCCGCGTATTCGGCGAGGGTGGTCCCGGTCGCGGCCTCGAGCACCCAGCCGAGGATCTGCGCGTCGAACGACGAGTAGTTGAAGCGTTCGCTCGGCGCGGCCGTTCGAGGCGCCGAGCGGATCACTCCGGTGACGTCGCCGCCGCCCATGATGGCCTGCTCGAAGCGCTTGATGCCGCTGTCGGGCACGTCCCACAGCTCGGGCTCGCCGACGCCGCTGGTCATGTCGAGCAGCTCGGCCAGGGTGGTCTGGTCGTAGGCCGTGCCGAGGAAGTCGGGGCGGTAGTCGGTGACCCGGTCCTTGACGCTGCCGATGGCGCCGTCGGCCAGGGCGATGCCGACCAGCATCGACGTCACCGACTTGGAGACGCTGAACAGCTGCATGCGGGTGCGCGGCCCGGCGAAGGCGCCGGGGTAGGTCTCGTGCACGATCGCGCCGTGGTGCAG
This sequence comes from Actinoplanes sp. NPDC049668, assembly GCF_044465445.1. Classification (NCBI taxonomy): domain Bacteria; kingdom Bacillati; phylum Actinomycetota; class Actinomycetes; order Micromonosporales; family Micromonosporaceae; genus Actinoplanes; species Actinoplanes sp. NPDC049668. The sequence continues at coordinate 571,257 of NZ_JBITLR010000002.1, read as the reverse complement.
GACGATGAACGCCGTGGTGAAGGTGCGGCGATGCAGGTCGACCAGGGTGTGGTCGGCGTCGGCGAAGCGGTAGGTGAGGTCGAGCGGGTCGGGGCTCAGCGGCAGCGGGCGGTGCGGCCCGCTGCGGGCCACGCGCTCGGTCGGCATCAGCCAGTTCATGTGGGTGAACGTCCACTCGTTGAACGGCCGCCGCATGATCAGGTCGCCCTGCCGGTCCCACCAGGACGGTTCCCTGGTGGCCCGGATCGTGGCCCGGTCGGTCGTGCTCGTCATGTCGGCCCCCCGCAGTCGTCGTCCGTGCCGTCGTCCGCGCCGTAGGCCGGACGCACCCTGTCCGAGATGTCGCCGAAGGTCTCGCGCAGAGTCGTGCCGCTGGAGGCGCCCGCCGGCTCGAGGTAGCTGTTCAGGATGGCGAGGACGGCCATGCCGGCCAGGTTGTCCGCGGGGTCGTCGCCGACGACGCCGGCGCTGGGATCGCCGAGGTTGCGGATGGCGAAGCCCTCGGTGATCGCGGCGAGCATGTTGGTGAACTGGTCGAGCGTGATGCCCTCGCGCAGCTGGAAGCCGCGGGCGGCGATGGTGGACTCGTAGATCTTCTTCCACGGGTCCAGCGCGCCCTCGTAGTTGCTGGAGATCGCGTCGTGGATGCCGTCGTTGCGGTGTGCGGTGGCGACCATCAGCAGCTGCAGCCGGAACAGCGGCATGCGGCAGATGGTCTGCAGCTCATGGAAGGTGGCCCGGTCGACGACGTCGACGAAGCTGGAGTCGGTGCTCACCCAGCTGCCCCGGGTCTCGATCTCCGCGTTGTACTGCGGGTCGTAGTTCATGTCGTGGAAGATGAACGCCAGCAGGTCGTTGAGGTAGTCGTCGTGGCAGGCCCAGGTGGAGCGGTAGGGCCCGTCGCCCTTCTGGCGCAGGAAGGGCGGCTCGAGGTTCTCCATCTCGCGCGAGAGCGCGCGCTCGCTGAGGAAGCGGATGCCCGACCAGTACGGCTTGCGCCCGCTCTCCGCGTCGGCCGCGGCCGACGCCGGCGTGTCGCCGCCGAAGTGCTGCTCGATCAGGTTGGCGCCCGCCTTGAGGTACGAGGCCACCTTCGGCGAGTTGATGAGCGCGACCCGGGTCGCCTCCCGTACGCCCTTGACCCTCGTGACGATGCCAGAGAAGTCCTGATCGTAAGGGAAAGGCAGATCCTTCTTGCCGTAGGTCATGACTCGATTGTTGTCCGATTCGGCGACCAGACAAGTGCGCACGTGCGTAGTACTCGGAGTCTAGGCCTTTACGTATTCGCCGAGGGCGGAAATTATGACGTCGAGTGAGCAGGCAATGACAGAGAGATAACAATTATTCGAGCGAGGTGCGGGCGATCGCACTCTCGGTGAGGCTGCCGAGCCAGAGCGTGTTGCGGCTGGCGAACGCCGGTCGTCATCACGTACCGGCCGGCCGGGCCGTGCAGCGTGCGCAGCACGGTGCCCTCGCCGTCCACAAGGGCGGCGATGGTGTACGGCAGCGGCTGCGGCTGCAGGCGGGCGGGCAGCACCGCCGCGATCCGCCGCAGGTGCGGATGGGGCAGCAGCTTCTCGGCGATCGCGACCCGCGGGCTGGCCAGCGCGATCCAGTAGGTGCCGTCGCCGACCGACGACATGTTGTCCGGGTACGCGGGCAGGTCGCCCAGGTCCCGCACGGCGCCGTCGGGCAGCGAGATGCGCAGCAGCCGGTGCGACACCGTCTCGCAGACCAGCAGCGCGTCCTGCTCCGGGGTGAGCGCCACGCCGTTGGGGAAGTGGAAGCCCTCGGCGACCACGGCCGTGCGGCCGGTGCCCGGATCGTAGGCGAGGACGCGGCCGTTGGGCCGGTGTTCCAGCAGGTCGCGACGCCAGTGCGAGACCGGGAAGCGGTTGGAGCTGTCGGTGAAGTAGACGACCCCGTCCGCGGCGACGGCGGCGTTGTTGCACAGCAGGATGCGGCTGTCGCCGACCCGGTGCGCCAGGTCGGTGACCGTGCCGTCGCCGGTGATCCGCAGCAGCCCCCGGTAGGCGTCGCAGACGATCAGGCTGCCGTCGCGCGGATCGACCTCGATGCCCAGCGGCCGGCCGCCGGTGTCGGCGAGCGGCTCGGGCTCGGCGCCGGCGCGCGCGTCGGGCTGCCAGCGCCAGATCCGCCCGTCCTCCGTGCCGGAGTAGACGTGGCCCTCCGGGCCGACCGCGACGTCCTCCGGGCCGTGACCGGGCACCGTCAGCAGCTCGACGTCGTCCAGGCGGGTGTCCGCCGGCGCCCACGGCCCGGTCAGCGGCGGCGGGGTGGTGGCCGGCAGCTTCACGGGCCGGATGAGCCACGGCGCGGGCGGGCGCGGAATCGTCATCCGACCATTTTGTCCTCTCCCGCCCCGGCGTCAATGATCACGGCCGCTCCGGGGCAACACCGGGTAAACCCCGACCGCGATGTCGGGGCCGGTGGCCGGAATGTCCGGTGCCCCGCGCCGCCCGTGCCGGGTACGCGCGTTTTGCCGCTTGCCGCTGTCGCCTATCCGTCCGGGGCGCGCCGGCGGGGGATCAGGGGGTCACGCGGGTCCAGCCCGGATGTTCACAGCCCGCGCGCTGCCTACCTTCAGGTTCGACACAGAGACCCCGACCGTAGGAGGCCCGCGATGGGCAGGCGACCGGTGACCGTACGCGTGGCGAGATGGAGCGCCGAGCACCCGTGGCGCGCACTGGCGCTGTGGGTGGTCTTCGTCGCGGTGTGCTTCGTCGGCGGCAACGCCGCCGGCCTGAAGGAGGCCACCGCCGAGGACATGGCGGTCGGCGAGTCCGGCCGCGCCTCCGTGATGATCGAGAACGGCGCGTTCGGCGACGAGCCGGCGGTCGACAATGTACTGATCACCGCCCGCGGCGGCACCCTGGACACCGCGGCCGCGACCGCCGCGGCCAAGGACGCGGCAGCGAAGCTGCGCGGCGTGCCCGGGGTGGCCGAGGTCGGCGACCCGGTGCCGGCGCACGACGGCTCCGCGCTGCTGCTCCCGATCACCATGAGCGGCGACCCCGAGACCGCCTCCGACCGGGTCGAGCCGCTGCGCGCGGCCACCGCGCAGGTGCAGACCGCGCATCCCGCGCTGCGGGTCGAGCAGGTCGGCGGCCCGTCCATCGGCAAGGCCCTCGACGACACCCTCGGCGCCGACTTCGAGCGCGCCGAGCTGCTCAGCCTGCCCGTCACCCTGACCATCCTGATCATCGCGTTCGGCGCGCTGATCGCCGCCGGCGTGCCGCTGCTGCTGGCGCTCTCGTCGGTCGCCGCCGCCATGGGCCTGTCCACCCTGGCCTCGCACCTCGTGCCGGCCAGCGACTCGACCGGCAGCGTCATCCTGCTCATCGGCATGGCCGTCGGCATCGACTACTCGCTCTTCTACGTCCGGCGCGAGCGGGAGGAGCGTGCCAAGGGTCGCGGCCACGTCGACGCGGTGGAGATCGCGGCGGAGACCTCCGGCCACGCGGTCGTCGTCTCCGGCACGGCGGTCGTCATCGCGATGTCGGGCCTGTTCCTCGCCGGCGACGCCATCTTCTCGTCGCTCGCGGTCGGCTCGATCCTCGTCGTCGCCGTCGCGGTGATCGGCTCGCTGACGGTCCTGCCGGCGCTGCTCGCCAAGCTCGGGCGCTGGGTGGACCGGCCGCGCGTCCCGCTGCTGTGGCGCCTGACCGCCCGCCGCTCCGGCGCCGGCTGGTTCTGGCCGTTCGTGCTGCGTCCCGCCCTGCGCCGGCCGCTGCCCACGCTGATCGTGAGCGTCGGGCTGCTGCTCGCCCTCGCCGCGCCGGCCCTGGGCATGCAGCTCAAGTTCCCGGGCACCGAGGACCTGCCCCGGACCACCCCGGCGATGCAGGCCTACGACCGGCTGGCCGCCGCGTACCCGAGCAACGGCACCAGCCACCAGGTGGTCGTGCGGGCGAGCGCGGCGCAGGCCGGCGCCGTCAAGGCGGCGCTGACCTCGCTGGCCACCAGCGCCGGCGGCGACGCCCTGTTCGCACCCGTCGAGGAGTCCGGGCCGAAGATCGAGGTGTCGCCCGACGGGCGGGTGAGCGTGCTGTCGGTCGCCACGCCGTTCTCCTCGCGCAGCGACGAGGCCGGACGCTCCCTGCACCGGCTGCGCGACGACCTGGTCCCGGCCGCGCTGGCCGGCGTGCCGGGCGTCACCTACGCGGTCGGCGGCGACGTCGCCGGCAGCGAGGACTACGCGGCGCACATCTGGCGCAAGCTGCCGGTCGTCGTCCTCTTCGTCCTGGTGCTGACGTTCCTGGTGATGGCCTGGACGTTCCGGTCGGTGGTCGTCGCGCTGACCTCGATCCTGCTCAACCTGCTCTCCGCCGCCGCGGCGTACGGCCTGCTGGTCCTGGTCTTCCAGCACACCTGGGCCGAGGGGCTGCTCGGCTTCACCTCGATGGGCGCGATCGTCACCTGGCTGCCGCTGTTCCTGTTCGTGGTCCTGTTCGGCCTCTCCATGGACTACCACGTCTTCGTGGTGAGCCGGATCCGCGAGGCGGTGCGGCGGGGCGTGCCGAACCGGCAGGCCGTCGCCGAGGGCATCACCGGCTCGGCCGGCGTGGTGAGCAGCGCCGCGATCGTCATGGTGGCGGTCTTCTCGATCTTCGCGACGCTGAGCACCATCGACATGAAGCAGCTCGGCGTCGGCCTGGCCGCGGCGATCCTGCTCGACGCGACGATCATCCGGGCGGTGGTGCTGCCGTCGCTGATGACGCTGCTCGGCCCGGCGAACTGGTGGGCGCCGCGCTTCATGCGGAGCCGCGGCCGGCACGCCCTTTCCGGAACAGGCCAGGACCAGCCGGAGCCGGAGCTGGTCCGGGCCGGCTGAGCGGTGCGACCCCTCCGGCGGCTAGACGCGGCCGCCGGAGGGGTCGCCGGACAGGCGCTGGGCGATGGCGATCGGGATGATCGAGAGGATCACCAGGGCCGTCGCCACCACGTTCACGATCGGGGCCTGGTTCGGGCGGAACAGGTTGTCCATGATCCAGATCGGCAGCGTGGTGGTGGCCTGGCTCGCGGTGAAGCGGGTCACGATGATCTCGTCGAAGCTCAGCGCGAACGCCAGCAGGCCGCCCGCCAGCAGGGCCGTCCGCATCAGCGGGAAGGTGACCCGCCAGAACGTGGTGAAGCCGTCCGCGCCGAGGTCCATCGAGGCCTCCTCGAGGTCGCCGCCGAGGCGGCGCAGCCGGGCGATCACGTTGTTGAAGACCACCACGACGCAGAACGTCGCGTGCGCCACCACCAGGGTCAGCAGCGACAGCGGCACGCCGAGGATGGTCCGGAACGCGTTGTTCAGCGCGATGCCCGTGACGATGCCGGGCAGCGCGATCGGCAGGATCACCAGCAGCGACACCGCCTCGCGGCCGAAGAAGCGGTGCCGCTGCAGCGACATCGCCGCGAGGGTGCCCAGGATCAGGGCGACCGCCGTGGACAGCAGGCCGACCACGACCGAGGTGCGCAGCGCGTCGAGCAGCCCGGCGTTGTGCGCGGCCCGGTACCACCACTGCAGGGTGAAGCCCGCCGGCGGCCAGCCGAACGCGCGGTCGGAGTTGAACGAGTTGATCACCACGACGATCAGCGGCACGAAGCCGAGCGCCAGGATGACCGCCGTGGCGGTGCGCAGCGCGATCCGGGTGGCGCGGGTCAGGTACATCAGAGGTTCTCCAGGGCGCCGGCCCGCCGGGACAGGAACAGATACACGATCATGACGACCACGGGTACCAGGCCGACGGCCGCGGCGAGCGGCTGGTTGTTGGCCGCGCCGATGTTGTCGTAGACCAGGTTGCCCAGGAACTGGCTGGTGCCGCCGACGATCTCGACCGCCACGTAGTCGCCGAGGGAGAGCGAGAACGTGAAGATCGAGCCCGCGACCACCGCCGGGAAGGCGAGCGGCAGCACCACCGTGCGCAGGGTGCGGCCCGGCCGCGCGCCCAGGTCGCCGGACGCCTCCAGCAGGGAGTCCGGCAGGCGTTCCAGGCCGGCGAAGATCGGCAGCACCATGTACGGGAACCACAGGTACGCCAGCGTGCACACCGTCGCCGTCAGCCCGTACCCGGGCGAGCCGAGCCCGAACGGCGACCCGGCCCAGTCGATCAGCCCGCCGCCGCCGAACATGCTGCGCCAGGCGTACGCCTTGACCAGGTAGGACGCCCACAGCGGGAGCAGGATCGCGGCGACCAGCAGCGGCTGCCAGCGCGGCGAGGCGACCTTGGCCATGAAGAACGCCACCGGCGCGGCCAGCACCGCGTCGATCACCGTGACCAGCGCCGCCACCCCGACGGTCCGCAGCGTGACCGACCGGTACACCGAGTCGGTCACGACGATGCGCAGGTTGTCCAGGGTCCAGACGCGTTCGATGTCGCCGGTGAACGTGTTCGTCGTCCACAGGGCGGTGACCAGCAACGCCGCCAGGGCGCCCAGGTAGGCGAGCCCGAGCCAGAGCAGCGGCGCCGTCAGCAGCAGGGCCAGCCGGCTCCGCGGCGAGCGGGTGAGCCGCGCCGAGAGCCGCCTGCGCAGGCCGTCCCGCGGCAGCGCGACGTCGCCGGTCATCCGCGCCTAGCCCTTGATCTCGGTCCAGGCCCGGGTCCAGGCCGCGTAGTCGGTGCACTTCACGTCCGTGCGGCCGTCCAGGCACTGCGGGATCGGGGTGCTCCAGTACCAGACCTTCTCCGCGTACGCGGCGTCGTCGGCGTGGTAGGTCTCGCAGTGCGACTTGTCCGTGGTGAGCTCGCACGCCTTCTTGTTCGCGGGCGCCTCGCCGAAGTACTCGGCGACCTGCGCGTTCGCCGCCGGGCTGATGATCCAGTTGAGCCACTGGTACGCGCAGTTCGGGCGCTTGCTCCCGGCCGCGACCATCCACGTGTCGGACCAGCCGGTCGAGCCCTCGTCGGGCAGCACCGCCTTCACCGGCGTCTTCTCGGCGACGGCCGTGTTGACGATGACCTGCCACGTGGTGCCGATGACGGAGTTGCCGCTCTTGAAGGACTGCACCTCCTTGAGGTAGTCCGACCAGTACTCGCTGACGTGCGCCTTCTGCGCCTTCAGCAGGTCGACGGCGGCCGCGAGCTGCTTGTCGTCCAGCGCGTACGGGTTCTTGATGCCCAGCTCGGGCTTGGTGTTCATCAGGAACAGCGCCGCGTCGGCGATGTAGATCGGCGAGTCGTACGCGGTGACCTTGCCCGGGTACTTGCCCGCGTCGGTGAACACCGCGGACCAGGACGTCGGCGCCGGGTTCACCTTGTCGGTGCGGTACATCAGCAGGTTGGCGCCCCAGCCGTGCGGCACGCCGTACATCTGGCCGCCGACCGAGTTCCAGGCCTTGTCCTTGAGGAAGTCGATGACGTCCGGGTAGTTGGGCACCAGGGCGGTGTTCACCGGCGCGACGTCGCCCGCGGCGATCAGCCGCAGCGAGGCGTCGCCGGACGCCGACACCACGTCGTAGTCGCCGGTCTTCATCAGGGTCACCGCCTCGTCGGAGGTGCCGAACGTCTTCACCGAGGCCTTGCAGCCGGTCTGCTTCTCGAACGGCGTCACCCAGTCGACCTGGGGATCGTTGCTGCCGTTCTCCGCGTACCCGGGCCAGGCCAGGATCGAGACGGCGCCCTCACCGGCGCCGAGCTGCTCGAGCTGGGGGATCTTCGGTGGGGTGAAGCCGGAGGCGCCCGGCGCCGGAGCGCCGTCGCCGTCCCCGGACGACGTGCCGCAGGCCGCGGCGAGCAGGGTGACGGCGACCAGGGCCGTGCACCGGATCAGAAAGCTCTCGTGTCGCATGATCGGGCCCTTCCGACGAGGGTGGAGTCAGCGGGGTTGGTGGGTGCTCTCCAGGGCGACGACGTCGCCGGGTCGGATACTGACGAGGACCTGTTCGCCGCGGCGCGCCGTCGCGGCGTCGCCGGCCCCGGTGTTGGGCTCGCTCGCGGTGACCCGCGGCCCGGACTCGAGGTCGACCAGATATCGGGTGGTCGCGCCGAGGTAGACCACCTCGGCGATGGTGCCGGCCGCCTGCCCCGGCGCCGCCGCCGTTCCGCGGGCCAGCCGGACCCGCTCGGGGCGCACCACGAACGTGCCCGGCCGGCCGATGATGTCGACGGCGGCCTGCCCGGACAGGACGCTCGAGGTGCCGACGAAGCCGGCGACGAACTCGGTGCGCGGCTGCTCGTAGATCTGTGCCGCGGTGCCGACCTGTGCGATCCGGCCGTGGTTGAACACCGCGATCCGGTCGCTCATGGTGAGCGCCTCCTCCTGGTCGTGCGTGACGAAGACGAACGTGATGCCGGCGTCGCGCTGCAGCTGCTTGAGCTCGACCTGCATCTGCTGGCGCAGCTTGAGGTCGAGGGCGCCGAGCGGCTCGTCCAGCAGCAGCACCCGGGGCCGCACCACGAGCGCGCGGGCCAGGGCGACCCGCTGGCGCTGCCCGCCGGAGAGCTGGGCCGGCTTGCGGTCGCCGAGGCCGGCCATCCGCACCCCGGCCAGGGCCTGCTCGGCGCGCTCGCGGCGGTCGGCCCGGCCGACGCCGCGCACGGCCAGTCCGTACTCGACGTTCTGCCGGACGCTGAGGTGCGGGAAGAGGGCGTAGTCCTGGAAGACCGTCGTCACGTCGCGCTGGAAGGGCGCGGCGGCGGTGACGTCGGCGCCGGCCAGCTCGATGGAGCCGGCGGTCGGCCGCTCGAAGCCGGCGATCATCCGCAGCACCGTCGTCTTGCCCGAGCCGGACGGCCCCAGCATGGCGAAGAACTCGCCGTCGGCGATCTCGAGGTCGACGCCGTCGACCGCGACGGTGGGTCCGAAGCTCTTGCGCAGGCCGGTCAGCCTGATCGCCGGGGCAGTGTCCACGCAGGCCCCCGTCCGTACGGGAAATCCGGGTACTGTGGCGAAAACCTATGGCTTCATAGTTCAAAGCACAAGCCTCGAGGAGGGTCGATGCCGGGCCGGGTCGTACCGCACGCGCACCGTGCGGTCTTCGCCCCGCTCACCCAGCCGGGACGCGCCGAGGCGGTCACCCGCCGGCTGCGCGACGCCATCGTGCTGGGTGTGTTCCGCGACGGCGAGCAGCTGCCGTCCGAAGTCGACCTGGCCGAGTCGCTCGGCGTCGCGCCGGTCACCGCGCGGGAGTCCCTGCAGGCGCTGCGCGACCTGGGCCTGGTCACCACCCGGCGGGGCCGCGGCGGCGGCAGCTTCGTGCGCGCGCCCGCCAACCCGGACGCGGTGCTGGTCCGCACCCGGCTGGCCGAGCTGTCGCTGGTGGACATCCGCGACTTCGGCGACTTCTACCGGGCCATCGCCGGCGCGGCCGCGGCGCTCGCCGCCGAGCGCGCGGCCGAGGAGGACCTGGACCGGCTGCGCGAGGTCGGCGTCCGCCGGGCGATGGACCCGGGCGGCTCCCGCCGGGCCGAGGCGCAGTTCCACCTCGAGGTCGCGGCCGCGACCCAGTCCGCCCGGATGACGCAGGAGGAGCTGCGGCTGCAGGCCGAGTTCGGGCCGCTGCTCTGGCTGGCGATGGCCACCGAGGACGGCCGGGAGCGCTCCGAGGCCGACCACGCCGGGATCGTCGACGCGATCGCGTCCGGCGACCGGGCGCGGGCGCGGGACTTGACAGCGGAGCACGTCGGGCGTGCGATCAACGAGGTGGTCCGAGTGCGCCTGGAGTTGGTCGATGACTGAGGTCTACGTGCGTCCGGCCGCGGCACCGGCCGCGGCCGGGATCGCCGCCGAAGTCGAACGGCTCTGCGCGACGGTGTTCGCGCCGCTGCTGAGCCTGGCCGAGGCGGTGGCCGCGGCCATCCCGGCCGGCCGGGCGCCGCTGCTGGCCGACCTGGGCGTGGTGCGGGCGGCGGCGGTCGCGGAGCTGAACCGCGGCGACGCCCTGGTGGCCGGCTCCGGCCTGATCGCCGACCCGGCTCTGATCGCGGACGCGCCGTGGCACCTGGCCTGGTGGACGGTCGGCGCGGACCGGGAGATCACGCCGCTGCGGGTGGTGTCCGATCCGGCGCGCGACGGTTTCCGCGACTACACCGTGCTGGAGTGGTGGGCGGTGCCGCGGCGCACCGGGCTGCGGCACATCACCGGGCCGTACGTGGACTATCTCTGCACCGACGCGTACACGCTGACGTTCACCGTTCCGGTGCGCCGCGCCGACGGGTCGATGGCGGCCGTGGTCGGCTCGGACGTCTACGTGGCCCGGGCCGAGCGGCTGCTGCTGCCGGCGCTGCGGGCCTGCGGGCGCCCGGCCACGGTGGTCAACCGGGCCGGGCGGGTGGTGGTGTCGACGCTGCCCGAGCACGTGACGGGCTCGCTGGTCCGGTCGGTCCCGGCGGGCTGGGCCCGGCACGACTGCGGCGACGTGCCGTTCGCGGTGCTCGTGTCCGGCTGAGCCCTAGCCGGCGTCGAGCTGCACGTAGTCCAGGTCGCCGGCGTAGTAGTCGCAGCCGACCTCGATCTGGTCGCAGTCGGTCTTGCCGCCGATGGTGACCGGCCACGAGTTCGAGATCGCGCCGGTCCAGCCGGGCTTGCGCGCCACGACCCTGCCGTCCACCGTCATGGTCAGCCCGGTCCCGTTGCGGTTGCAGCGGACCGTGTGCCAGCGCCCGTCGTTGAGCCGGGTCGGCGAGCGCACCAGGATCGAGTCGGCCGAGCCGCGGAACAGGCACTCCGCGATGCCGCCGGGAATCTGCATCTTGAAGTTGCCGCCGCGGACCGTCGCCTGGCCTTTCTGGACGACGTTGCCGAACTTGTGCGTAGTGCGGAGCCGGACGGTCATGGTGAAGTCGCGCATGCCCGGGTCCAGGTTCGGCGAGTCGCCGACGATCACCAGGTGCCCGGGGTGCGTCGGCGGGGAGTCCGGCTCCAGCCGGTTGAAGCGGTAGCCGGTCGCGCCGGCCAGGCGCAGGCCCGTGCCGACCTCGGTGCCGATCCGGCCGTTGAGCCCGTTGCCGCTGCTGTCCACCATGGTCCGGGAACCGGACCACTCGTTCATGTTCCACACGGCCACCGGGCGGCTCCACGCCGACACCGGGCGGTTCCGGGCGGCATCAGCCGTCGGCGCCGTACCCACCAGCACGCTTACCGCCGCCATCGCGACGGTCACCGAGCGCCGACTCTTCACGGTTTCCCCATTCTTTGAAGCAGGTTAGATCATGCTAAGCAGCATCTTTCGGGCGAAAGCTCTAATGATTAACGAATCGCCCGGACGGGGCTGACGATTCGCGGCGATTGTTCGACGAATATGGATTGATGGGTGTTGCGGGACGCTCGCGGCCACTACTATCCGTGTCTGTTGTGTTGCTCATAGTCCGGTGGGAGTGTGGCGATGACAGACATCAGGCAGCCCGGCACGGCGCGGTCCTATCCGTTCAGCGCTCCCGACCGGCTCAACCTCGATCCGCTCTACGCCCACCTGCGCCGGCAGGAGCCGGTCACCCGGGTCCGGCTGCCGTTCGGTGAGGAGGCCTGGCTCGCCACTCGCTACGCCGACGTCCGGACGGTGCTCGGCGACCCCCGGTTCAGCCGCGCCGCGAGCATCGGGCGCGACGAGCCCCGCACCACCCCGCAGCAGATCGGCTCCGGCATCCTCGCGATGGACCCGCCCGACCACAGCCGGCTGCGGCGCCTGGTCGCCAAGGCCTTCACCGCGCGCCGGGTGGAGCTGCTGCGCCCGGCCACCGCCGAGATCGCGGACGAGCTGGCCGACGCGATGCTCGCGGCCGGGCCGCCGGCGGACCTGGTCGAGGCCTTCTCCACCCCGCTGCCGGTGCGGGTGATCTGCCGCCTGCTCGGCGTTCCCGTCGCCGACCAGGGCCTGTTCCGCACCTGGTCCGAGGCGGTCGTCTCGACCACGTCGCTGCCGCCCGAGCGGATCATGGAATACCTGGGCAACCTGCACGCCTACATGGCCGGGCTGGTCGCCGAGCGGCGCCGGGCGCCGGCCGACGACCTGATCGGCGCCCTGGTGCAGGCCCGCGACACCGGCGACGACCGGCTCAGCGAGCAGGAGATGGTCGAGCTCGCCGCCGGGCTGCTCGCCGCCGGCCACGAGACGACGGTCACCCAGATCTCCAACTTCGTCTACGTGCTGCTCACCAACCCCGAGCAGCTCGCGCTGCTGCGCTCGCGGCCCGACCTGGTGCCCGCGGCGGTGGAGGAGCTGCTGCGCTACGTGCCGCTCGGCGCGGCGTCCTCATTCGCCCGGTACGCCACCGAGGACCTGACGCTGGGCGGCGTGCGCATCCGCGCCGGCGACCCGGTGATCGGCTCGCTGTCCTCGGCGAACCGCGACGGCGAGGTCTTCGAGGACCCCGACGGGCTCGACATCACCCGCGGCGCCAACCCGCACCTCGGCTTCGGCCACGGCGTGCACCACTGCATCGGCGCGCAGCTCGCCCGGATGGAGCTCCAGGTAGCGCTGGGCACGCTGCTGCGCCGCGTGCCCGCGCTGGCGCTCGCGGTCGACGAGAAGGAGCTGGAGTGGAAGTCCGGCCTGCTGGTCCGGGGCCTGCGCGCCCTGCCGGTGACCTGGTGAGCGCGCCCGGCACCGCCTGGCGGCTGAGCGTCGACGCCGGTACCTGCATCGGCTCGGGCATGTGCGCCGCCCTCGCGCCCGCGCTGTTCACCCTGGTCGACGGGGTGTCGGTGGCGAGCCCGGCGCCGGTAGAGCCGGACCCGGCGGTGGTCGACGCCGCCGAGTCCTGCCCGGTCGAGGCGATCGCCGTACGCGACGCGGCCGACGGCCACCTGGTCGCGCCGGAGCCGTGACCGTCCATTGTGTAGGGACCTCGAAGGCGTGGCGTAAAGTCGGTGTCCCCCGATGCACCAGGTGACGAGGAGCCGGCACCCATGAACAGCACAGACGACTTCGACCAGGCCACGGCGGCGAAGATCGACCAGATGGTGCCGCACTCCGCCCGGGTGTGGAACTACTGGCTCGGGGGCAAGGACAACTTCCAGTCGGACCGCCAGGTCGGCGACCAGTTCGCCGGGCTGTACCCCGACATCACCGTGGTGGCCCGCAGCTCGCGCGGCTTCCTGACCCGGGCCGTCACCTACCTGGCCGCCGAGTGCGGCATCCGGCAGTTCCTCGACATCGGCACCGGCCTGCCCACGGTGGACAACACGCACCAGGTCGCCCAGGCGGCGGCCCCCGAGGCCCGGATCGTCTACGTCGACAACGACCCGATGGTCCTCGCGCACGCCCGGGCGCTGCTGACCGGCACCCCGCAGGGCGCCACCGAGTACCTCGACGCCGACCTGCACGAGCCCGAACGGATCCTCGAGCTGGCCGGGCGCACCACGCTCGACTTCACGCAGCCCGTCGGGCTGATCCTGATGAACATCCTCGGACACGTACCCGAGCTGGCGCAGGCACAGTCGATCGTGGCCCGCCTCGTCGACGCCCTGCCCTCCGGCAGCTACCTGGTCACCGCGGACGGCACCAACGTGCTCGACAAGGAGGCGTTCGAGGAGGCGATCGGGGTGTGGAACGCCAACGCGCCGCTCTCGTACCACCTGCGCACGCCCGAGGAGCTGTCGACCTACCTCACCGGCCTCGAGGTCGTCGAGCCGGGGCTGGTCCCGTGCGCCGCCTGGCGGCCCCGGGCCCACGCCGCACCGGAGGATCTGCGCGAAGTCGACGAGTTCGGCGCCGTCGCCCGTAAGCCTTAGGTCGCTCGCCTGGCGAACTTGAACCGATCGGCCGATTCTGCGTTTCCCGCCCCTGAACAGCCCTCGCGTATCGCCTGTTCAGGTTGGTAACATGCCGCGGATCGTGGCCAGGGCTCGGTGGGAAACGCCGGGCTGTCAGCAACATCGCCGGTGCATCCGTACGCCCATTTCTCGGCGGTGTGATCACCGCGGCGACCCGTACCAACGGAGGTCTCCTGTGACTGACAACCGGATGAAGGACCGTGTGAAAGTGATGCTGGGAACGTCGCCCGACGGGGCCACCTCGGAGCACGCGCTGGTCAACGGCGGACAGCTGCCCGCCCTGCCGAACCAGGCGCTGCAGGTGCTCACGATGGCGCAGCGCACCGCCGAGGAGCACGTCGCCACCGCGCACCAGCAGGCCGACAAGATTCGCACCGACGCGCTGGCCGCCGCCGAGCAGATCGCCCGGGACGCGCAGATCCACGCGCACAACGTGCGCCGCGAGGCGGACAAGGTGCTCTTCGACGCCCGCGCCGCCTCGGAGCAGAACGCGCGGGACGCCCGGGCCGCCGCCGAGGACGCCCAGCGGCACGCGGACAAGATCGTCGCCGAGGCGCAGGCGCGGGCCGACGGGATCGCCGCGGAGGCGCGGGCGAACTCCGAGCACCTGCGGGTGCAGGCGCAGCAGCGCTACGACGACGTCGTGGGCAGCCTGGGCAACAAGCGCGAGGCGCTGCAGGAGCAGATCGAGGCCCTCGAGCAGTTCGACCGCGAGTACCGCGGCCGGCTCACCTCGTTCATGCAGGGCCAGCTGCGGGCGCTCTGGGTGGACCAGCCCCAGGTCACCGGCGAGCTGGTTGACCCGGAGGAGTCCCGCCCCGGCCGGCACGGCGCGGTGACCACGGACGAGCCCGTTCCGGCGATGCGCCAGGAGGCGATGACCGAGCCCCGGCCCGAGGCGCAGGAGGAGGCCGAGGTGACCGAGGAGGCCGACGAGGAGTAGGTCACCGGGAGAGCAGCCGCTTCTGCACCTTGCCCATCGCGTTGCGGGGCAGCTCCGGCACGAAGCGGATCTCCCGGGGCCGCTTGTGCGCCGACAGGGTGCGCGCGACGAAGCCGATCAGCTCGTCCGCGCTCACCGCGTCGCCCACCACGTACGCGGTGACCTGCTCGCCGAGGTCGTCGTGCGGCGTGCCGATCACCGCGGCCTCCCGCACGCCCGGGTGGGCGAGCAGTGCGTCCTCGACCTCGCCGGCGCCGATCCGGTAGCCGCCGCTCTTGATCATGTCTGTCGAGCGGCGGCCGACGATCCGGTGCCGGCCGTCGGGCGCGACGGCGGCGATGTCGCCGGTGCGGAACCAGCCGTCCGCGCCGAGCGACCCGGCGGTGACCTCGGGCCGGCCCAGGTAGCCGTCGAACAGCATCGGGCCGCGTACCCACAGCTCGCCGATGGACTCGCCGTCGGCCGGTACCGCCCGGCCCTCGTCGTCGACCACGCGGGTGGCGGCGCCCGCGACGGGCGTGCCGACCTGCCCGGGGCGCCGATCGGGGTCGTCGGCCCGGTTGCTCACGGTTATCAGGGTCTCGGTCATGCCGTACCGCTCAACGGGGCGGTGACCCGTGAGGTCACGCATCCGCTCGAACACCGGCGCCGGCAGGGCCGCGCTGCCGGACACCAGCAGCCGCGCGCCGGCCAGCCGGGCGGCGGCGCCGGGCTGTGCGCAGAGCCGGGACCAGACCGTGGGTACGCCGAAGTAGAGGCTCCCGCCGGCCGCCGCGTACGCCTCGGGGCCGGGCCGCCCGGTGTGATGCAGCCGCCCGCCGATCCGCAGCGCGCCGAACACGCCCAGCACCAGCCCGTGCACGTGGAACAGGGGCAGGCCGTGCACCAGCAGATCGTCGGGGTGCCAGGCGACGGCGTCCGCGAACGCGTCGAGCCCGGCCTCGACGGCCCGGTGTGAGAGCACCGCGCCCTTGGGCGCCCCGGTGGTCCCGCTGGTGTACATGATCAGCGCGGTCGCCTCCGGCGGCGGCGCCGGGTAGCCGGCGGCGGAGGTCCGCCGCAGGTCGACCGGCACCGTGCGCGGCCCGGCCGGCGGGTGCGCGGCGCCGGCGAGCAGCAGCTCGGCGCCGGAGTCGCGCAGGATGTGCGCCGCCTCCGTCTCGCCGGAGTCGGGCGGCAGCGGCACGACGGCGGCGCCGGAGAGCAGGGCGCCGACCATCGCCACCACGGTCTCGGCGGTCGCGGTCGCGTGCACCGCGACGACCCGCGCGCCCGCCACGTCGTCGGCGACCGCCGTCGCGGCGGCCAGCAGCCGCTCCGCGGAGAGCGCCCGCCCGCCGACCCGGACCGCCTCGCCGCCGGACATCGTTGGCCGGGTCAGACCGGCGATCAGTCGCATGCCGCGAGGCTACGCCCGGCGCGTGACCGACCGGGCCCGACGGCACCGCGTCGCCGCCCGAACCAAGCCCGCCCGAACCAAGCCCGCCCGAACCAAGCCCGCCCGGGCGGGGCGGCCACGGCGAACCAAGCCCGGGCGGCGCACGTCGAGCGGTGTCCGCCTACTCCGACCCGGGCAGGTGTCCCGGCGGGGTGAAGCGGTCGCCGTACAGCTTGGCCAGCTCGCTCGCGCGGGCCGCGAAGCCCGCCGGCCCGCCCGGGTACTGCCGCACGTAGCGCAGCACCCCGCCGGTCCAGGCGGGGAACCCGATGCCGAGCAGCGAGCCGATGTCGCCGTCGGTCTCCGAGCGCAGCACGCCCTCGTCGAGGCAGCGCAGCGCGTCCAGCGACTCGGCGAACAGCAGCCGCTCCTGCAGGTCGGCCAGCGGGATCGCGCGCCCCTCGGCGGTCGCCATCGGTGCCAGGCCGCTCCAGAGCCGGCCGCGCCGGCCGTTCTCGTAGTCGTAGAAGCCCTGGCCGGCCGCCCGGCCCGCCCGGCCGAGGCCGTCCAGCAGGTCGACGACGCCGTGCGACGGCATGGCGGCGAAGTCGTCGCCCTGCGCCGCCTCGAACTGGCGGCGGATGCGCCGCATCAGGGTCAGCGACACCTCGTCGGCCAGCGCGAGCGGGCCGGTCGGGTAGCCGGCCTGCAGCGCCGCCTGCTCGATCGACGGCGCCGGAACGCCCTCGGCCAGCATGCCGATCGCCTCGTCCAGGAAGCGGCCGATCACCCGGCTGGTGAAGAACCCGCGGCCGTCGTTGACCACGATCGGGGTCTTGCCGAGCCGCCGGCCCAGGTCGAAGGCGCGGGCCAGGGCCGCGTCGCCGGTCTGCTCGCCGACCACGATCTCCAGCAGCGGCATCTTGTCGACGGGGGAGAAGAAGTGCATGCCGATGAAGTCCGCCGGCCGGGCGACGCCCGCCGCCAGGCCGGTGATCGGCAGCGTCGAGGTGTTGGACGCGAGCAGGGCGCCGGGCGCGAGCACCTGCTCGACCTCGGCGAACACCGTGCGCTTGAGCTCGGGGTCCTCGAAGACCGCCTCGATGACCGCGTCGCAGCCGGCCAGCGCGGCGACGTCGGAGGTGGCGGTGATCCGCGCCAGGATCGCGGCGGCCTTCTCCGCGGGCAGCCGGCTCACCAGCTTCTCCGCGTGTGCCCGGCCGCGCGCGGCGGCCTCCTCGGTGACGTCCTTGAGCACCACGTCGATGCCGGCCCGGGCGCACGCGTACGCGATCCCGGCGCCCATCATCCCCGCCCCGAGCACCGCGACCCGGGTCGTCGGCGCGACCTCGACTGTCGGCCGGCCCGCGCCGCCGTTGACGGTCTTCAGGTCGAAGAAGAACGCCCCGATCATGTTCTTGGCGACCTGGCCGGTCAGCAGCGTGACCAGGTGCCGGGTCTCGACGGTGAGCGCGGTGTCGAGGTCGACCTGCGCGCCCTCGACCGCGGCGGCCAGGATCGCCTCGGGCGCCGGCATCCGGTTGCCCTTGAGCTGCTTGCGCAGGTTCGCGGGGAACGCCGGCAGCTGGGCCGCCAGCGACGGGCTCGACGGCGTGCCGCCGGGCATCCGGTAGCCGGGCCGGTCCCACGGCTGCGCCGCGTCGGGGTGCGCCGCGATCCAGGCCCGGGCCCCGGCGATCAGCTCCTCGGGGGTCGCCACGACCGCGTCGACGAGCCCGGCCGCGAGCGCGTCGGCCGGCCGGAACTGCCGCCCGGTCAGCAGGACGGTGGTCAGGGCCGTGGCCAGACCCAGCATCCGTACGGTCCGGGTGACGCCGCCGCCGCCGGGCAGCAGGCCGAGGGTGACCTCGGGCAGGCCCAGCCGCGAGCCGGCGGCGTCCAGCGCGATGCGGTGGTGGCAGGCCAGCGCGATCTCCAGGCCGCCGCCGAGCGCGGAGCCGTTGATCGCGGCGACCACCGGGCGGCCCAGGGTCTCCAGCCGGCGCAGGTCGCCCTTGATGGTGGCGAGCAGCGCGGTGACCGCGGGTGCGTCCTCGGGCGTCACTTTGATCATCTCGGGCAGGTCGCCGCCGGCGAAGAACGTCTGCTTCGCGCTCGTGACGATGACACCGGTGACGGCGTCCTTCTCGGCCACCAGCCGGTCGACGACCGCGGTCATCGAGGCCGCGTACGCGCGGTTCATGGTGTTCGCGGACTGGCCCGGGTCGTCCAGGGTGAGCGTGACGACGCCGTCGGGGTCGCGGTGGTACGCGATCGTGGCGGTCATCGCGGAGCCTCTGTGTTGCTGCAGGTCACGGTGGGTTCCTCTGTCTGGTGTCTGGCCGGTGCCGATGGCTACAGGCGCTCGATGATGGTCGCGACGCCCATGCCGCCGCCGATGCAGAGCGTCACCAGGGCCCGGCGCGCGTCGCGACGCTCGAGCTCGTCCAGGACGGTGCCGACGAGCATGGCGCCGGTGGCGCCGAGCGGGTGGCCGAGCGCGATCGCCCCGCCGTTGACGTTGACCTGCTCCGGGTCGAGGCCGAGGTCGCGGGTGTACTTGAGCACCACCGCGGCGAACGCCTCGTTGATCTCGAAGAGGTCGATGTCGGCGACGGTGAGCCCGGCGGTCGCCAGGGCCTTGTGCGTGGCCGGGATCGGGCCGGTGAGCATGATCGTCGGGTCGGTGCCGCTGACCGCGGCCGAGACGATCCGGCCGCGCGGGGTGAGCCCGAGGTCGCGGCCGACGGTGTCGGAGCCGATCAGCACCAGCGACGCGCCGTCCACGATGCCCGAGGAGTTGCCGGCGTGGTGCACGTGCTCGATCGACTCGACCCAGTGGTACTTCTGCAGCGCCACCGCGTCGAAGCCGCCGGCGTCGCCGATGCCCGCGAAGGACGGCTTGAGCTTGCCGAGGCCGGCCCGGGTGGTGTCCGGGCGCATGTGCTCGTCGGTCGCGAGGATCACGCCGCCGGTGCGGTCGCGCACCGGCACCACCGAGCGCGCGAAGTACCCGCCGGCCCAGGCCTTGGCGGCCCGCTCCTGCGAGGTGATCGCGTACCCGTCGACGTCGTCGCGGCCGAAGCCCTCCAGGGTGGCGATCAGGTCCGCGCTGATGCCCTGCGGCACGAACGAGGTGGCCAGGGCGGTCTCCGGGTCCATCGCCCAGGCGCCGCCGTCGGAGCCCATCGGCACCCGCGACATCGCCTCGACGCCGCCGGCCAGGATCAGGCTGTCCCAGCCCGAGCGCACCCGCGCCGCGGCGGTGTTGACCGCCTCCAGCCCGGAGGCGCAGAAGCGGTTCAGCTGCACGCCGCCGACGTGGTCGGGCAGGCCGGCCAGCAGCGCCGCGGCGCGGGGCAGGTCGCCGCCCTGCTCGCCGACCGGCGAGACGATACCCATCACGAGGTCGTCGAGCCGGTCCGTGTCGAGCTCCGGCAGCCGCTCGCGCAGCGCGTCGATCAGGCCGGTGACCAGCGAGATCGGCTTGACGCCGTGCAGCGAACCGGTGTCGCGGCCGCGGCCGCGCGGGGTGCGGACGGCGTCGTAGACATACGCCTGGCCGTCAGAGGGCACGGGCGATCAGCTCCTTCATGATTTCGTTGGTGCCGCCGTAGATCTTCTGAGCGCGGGCGTCGGTGTACATCTGGGCGATCGGGAACTCGGTGGTGTAGCCGTAGCCGCCGAACAGCTGCAGGCAGCGGTCGATGACCTCGCACTGGCCGTCGGTGAGCCAGTATTTCGCCATCGCGGCGGTCGCGACGTCGAGTTCGCCGCGCACGTGCCGGACGATGCAGTCGTCCAGGAAGACCCGGCTCGCGCGCGCCCGGGTGGCGCACTCGGCGAGGACCATCCGGGTGTTCTGGTGGCCGATCAGCGGCTTGCCGAACGCGGTGCGCTCCTTGGCGTACGCGACGGTCAGCTCGACGGCGCGCTCCATCGCGGCGACCGCGCCGATGCCGATCACCAGGCGCTCCTGCGGGAGCTGGCTCATCAGCTGGATGAAGCCGAGGCCCTCGGCCTCGCCGAGCAGGTTGGCGGCGGGCACCCGCAGGCCGTCGAAGAAGAGCTCCGCGGTGTCGTTGCCGCGCAGGCCGATCTTGGAGATGAGCCGCCCGCGCCGGAAGCCCGGCCGCTCGTCGCCGCCGGTCTCGCAGACCAGCAGGGAGACGCCGGCGGCGCCCTGCGACGGGTCGGTCTTGGCGGCCAGGATGACGATGTCGGCCAGGCCGCCGTTGCTGATGAAGGTCTTCGCGCCGGTGACCACGTAGTCGTCGCCGTCGCGGACCGCCCGGGTCCGCATCGCCTGCAGGTCGGAGCCGCCGTCCGGCTCGGTCATCGCGATGGCGCCGATCAGCTCGCCCGAGCAGAGTCCGGGCAGCCAGCGCCGCTTCTGCTCCTCGTTGCCGTACGTCTCGAGATAGCCGGTGACGATGCCGCTGTGCACCGCGAGCCCGAGGCTGTTGTCGCCCGAGCGGGCCTGCTCGTGCAGCATCACGGCCTCGTGGGTGAAGTCGCCGTCTCCGCCGCCGTACTCCGCGGAGACCGAGAGGCCGAGCAGTCCGAGTTCGCCGGCGCGGCGGTAGTGCTCGCGGTCGGGATGGCCCTGCGCGAGCACCCGGTCGGCGTGCGGCAGCACCTCCTTGGCGAAGAACGTGCGGACCAGGTCGGCGAGCTCGTCGTGCTCGGGCTCGCGCCACGAGGTGGGTCCCGGGTTTGGCATGGTTCCACCTTGGTGAGTTATTGGCGGACTGTCAATAGTTCGGCGCAGCGCTCGGGGTCGTCCGCGAACGGCAGGTGGCCGCAGCCCGGCAGCAGCACGTGCCGGGCGTCCGGAAGCTCCTCGACCGCCCGGCGCGCCTGGCTGCGGTACGGCAGCACCAGGTCGCGATCGCCCCAGGCGATCGTCACCGGGATGGCGGAGAGTCCGGCGGGGTCCGCGCCGACCGGCAGCCGCCAGACGCCGAACGCCCGGCGGGCCGCGGCGAAGCCCGGCGCGGCGGACAGCGCCCGCGCGGAGTCGAGGGTGTCCACGGCGGACGGCCGGCCCGGCCGGCCGTAGAAGATCGAGCAGAGCGCGGTCCGGCCCGGCCGGGTGGCGACGATGCGGGGCAGTGCGGGGGACAGGACCGTGCTCAGGGCCCGGGAGCCGCCGAGCACCGCCTGGCACCAGCGCCGGCCGGCCGGTCCCCAGAAGCCGATCGGCGCGAACGCGGTCACCGACCGGGCCAGCCCGCGCCGGCCGAGCTCCAGCGCGATGCCGCCGCCCAGCGAGCTGCCCGCCAGCTCGGGCGACTCGACGCCGAGGCCGGCGAGGAAGTCCGCGACCAGGTCGGCGAGGTGGTCCACCGATCCGGGCACCACTCCCGGGCGCGGCGGCTCCCAGGCCGGCGACTCGCCGAAGCCCGGCAGGTCGAGCGCGATGACCTCGCGGTGCCGGGCCAGGGCGCCGACGATCGGCTCCCACACCTGACGGCGGCTGCCGAGGCCGTGGATGAGCACCAGTACGGGTCCGCTACCGCGTCGTTCGTGGGCCAGCATCGCCCCACCCCTTTGTTGACAGGCCGACAACAAGGGGCCACGGTAGCTCATGGCGTACGACTACGACGTGCTGATCATCGGCTCCGGCTTCGGCGGCGGTGTCAGCGCGCTACGACTTACCGAGAAGGGCTACCGGGTCGGCGTGCTCGAGGCCGGCCGCAGGTTCACCGACGAGCAGTTCGCCAGGACCTCCTGGCGGCTGCGCGACTACCTGTACGCGCCCGCGCTCGGCTGCTACGGAATCCTGCGGCTGACCCTGCTGCACGACGTCATGGTGATGTCCGGCGCCGGGGTCGGCGGCGGATCGCTCGGCTATGCCAACACCCTCTACGAGCCGCCGGACGCGTTCTTCGCCGATCCGCAGTGGGCGTCGATCACGGACTGGAAGACGGAGCTGGGCCCGTACTACGACCAGGCGAGCCGGATGCTCGGCGTGGTGACCAACCCGCTCGAGACCGTGGCCGACGGCGCGCTGCGCGCCGTCGCCGACGACCTCGGCGTCGGGCACACCTTCCGGCGTACGCCGGTGGGCGTGCTCTTCGGCGACGCGCCCGGCGCCGAGGTCCCGGACCCGTTCTTCGGCGGCGCCGGTCCGGCCCGGCGGGCCTGCACGGCGTGCGGCGCCTGCATGACCGGCTGCCGGGTCGGCGCGAAGAACACCGTCGTGAAGAACTACCTGTACCTGGCCGAGGCGGCCGGCGCCGTCGTGCACCCGCTGACCACGGTGACCTCGGTGGCGCCGCTGGCCGGTGGCGGGTACGCGGTCGACACCCGGGCCACCGGCGGCCTGCGCCGCCGGCGCCGCTTCACCGCCGGGCAGGTGATCTTCTCGGCCGGCGCGCTCGGCACCCAGCGGCTGCTGCACCGGATGCGCGACCGGGGCACGCTGCCCGCCGTCTCGCCGCGGCTCGGCGAGCTGAGCCGGACCAACTCCGAGTCCATCCTGGGCGCGCGGACCCGGCGGCGCGACGTCGACGTCAGCAAGGGCATCGCCATCACCTCGTCCATCCACCCCGATCCCGTCACCCACGTGGAGCCGGTGCGGTACGGCCGCGGCAGCAACCTGCTCGCCCTGCTGGCCACCGTGCTCGTCGACGACACCGGCGGCCGGCGGCGCTGGGTGGCGGGCCTGCGCGAGCTGGCCCGCAACTGGCGTGACCTGCGGCTGCTCGCCTCGCCGCGGCGCTGGTCGGAGCAGACCATCGTGCTGCTGGCGATGCAGCCCCTGGACAACTCCGTCACCGTCTACACCAGGCGCGGGCGGCTGACCACCCGCCCGGGCGTCGGCGAGCCGAACCCGGAGTGGGTGCCCTCCGCGCACGACGTGGCCCGCCGCGTCGCCGAGAAGATCGACGGGGTGCCGCTCGGCTCGGTCACCGAGCTGGTCGGGCGGCCGGTGACCGGCCACTTCATCGGCGGCTGCGCGATCGGCACCGACCCGGACACCGGCGTCGTCGACGCGTACCACCGGCTGTACGGCCATCCCGGCCTGCACGTGATCGACGGCTCGGTGGTCGCCGCGAATCTCGGGGTCAACCCGTCGCTGACCATCACCGCGCTCGCCGAACGGGCGGTCGCGCTCTGGCCCAACGCCGGCGAGGCGGATCCGCGCCCGGCGCCCGGCGCGCCGTACGCCCGGGTCGCGCCGGTGCCGCCCCGGCATCCGGCGGTGCCGTCCGCCGCCGTCGGCGCCCTGCGGCTCGGCGGCGGCTAGCGCCTGTTCGGATAGGGGGTCGAGGTGAGGCGAGGTCCAGGTGTTGTCTGGGTGTGCGCCGGGATTGCCCGGATACCGGTGTTGTATCCGGGTGATCCCGGCGTGCGGCCAGGCGGCAGCTGGGGCCGCCGTAGCCCGGTCCCCTATCCGAACAGGCGCTAGGGTCGTTGCGTGATTGTCGAGGCGGCGCAGGCGCGCAGACGGCTGGAGCCGGACGTCCGGCGCGGGCAGATCCTGACCTGCGCGGTGCGGTTGTTCGGCGAGCGCCCGTACGCCGAGGTGTCGACCACCGACATCGCCCGCGCGGCCGGGGTGGCCCGCGGGCTGATCAACCACTACTTCGGCACCAAGAAGGACCTCTACCTCGAGGTCATCCGGGTGATGCTGACCATCCCGGAGGTGGCCGTCGAGCGGCTGCCCGCCGGTGACCTGCGCACCCGGGTGGACGCCAGCGTGTCCTGGTTCCTCGACGTGGTGTCCCGGCACAGCACGTCCTGGCTGGCCGCGGTGAACGCGGGCGGGATGGGCCGCGACGCCGACGTGGAGCGGGTGCTGGCGCAGGCCGAGGACGCCGCGGCCGACAGCGTGCTGGTCGCCGTCGGGCTCGCCGAGGTGGCCGAGCACCGCGAGGAGCTGCGCGGGATGATCCGCGCCTACGTCGGCCTGGCCACCGCCACCGCCAAGGAGTGGCTCAACCGCTCCGCGCTGACCCGGGCGCAGGTGCACCTGCTGCTCGCGACGACGCTGCTGGCCATCGTGGAGCAGGTCATCCCGACCATCGTCGCGCCGGCTCGCTGAGCCTATTGGCAACCTGTCAACAGGTTGCTAACGTTCGGCACCATGACGTTCTGCGAGCGGGCATGACGGCCCGGCCGCGGGTGGCGATCATCGGCGCCGGCTTCGGCGGGGTCGCGGCCGCCGTCGGGCTGCGCCGCGCCGGGTTCACCGACGTGGTGCTGCTGGAGAAGGCGGACCGGGTCGGCGGCGTGTGGCGCGACAACGCCTATCCCGGGTGTGCCTGCGACGTGCCGGCGCCGCTGTACTCGTACTCCTTCGCGCCGAATCCCGGCTGGTCGCGCCGGTTCCCGCCGCACGAGGAGATCCTCGCCTACCTCAACGACTGCGTGACCCGCTTCGGGCTGCGGGACAGCCTGCGGCTGGGCACCGAGGTGACGGACGCGACCTGGGACGAGGAGCGGCGCGAGTGGCGGCTGCGCACCGCGGCCGGCGAGGAGATCGTCGCCGACGTGCTGGTGCCCGCCGTCGGGCAGCTCTCCCGGCCGACCATCCCCGAGCTGCCGGGCGCCGAGCTGTTCCGCGGCCCGGCGCTGCACACCGCGCGGTGGGACCCGGAACTGCGGGTCGAGGGCAGAAGGGTCGCGGTCGTCGGCACCGGCGCCAGCGCCATCCAGCTCGTGCCGGCGATCGCCGGGCGCGCCGAGCGGGTGATCGTCTTCCAGCGCAGCGCGCCGTGGACGCTGCCCAAGCCCGACCGCCGGTACGGCCGGCTGCGCCAGGCCGCGTACCGGCGGCTGCCCGCCCTGATGGCGGCGTCCCGCGGCGGCACCTGGGCGATGACGATCTTCACCGGCGCCGCCGTGCTGGGCAACCGGGCGGCGGGCGCGTTCCTGCGCCTCGCCTCGCGGACCCAGCGCCGGTGGCAGGTCCGCGATCCGCTGCTGCGGGCCCGGGTCACGCCCGACGAGCCGATGGGCTGCAAGCGGGTGCTGTTCACCAGCGCGTGGCTGCCCACGCTCGCCCGCGCCGACGTCGACCTGGTCACCGAGAAGATCGTCGCCGTGACCCCGGACGGCATCCGCACCGCGGACGGCGTCGAGCACCGCTGCGACGTGCTCGTCTACGGCACCGGCTTCGCCGCGACCGAGTTCCTGGTGCCGATGCGGGTGACGGGCCGCGCGGGCGAGCGGCTCGACCGGGTGTGGCGCGACGGCGCGTACGCGTACCTGGGCATGACCGTGCCCGCGTTCCCGAACATGTTCCTGGTCTACGGGCCCAACACGAACACCGGCAACACCTCGGTCATCTACTTCCACGAGGCGCAGGCGCGCTACATCGTCGAGGCGGTGCGGATGCTCGCGGCCGGCGCCGCGCCGCTCGAGGTGCGCCCGGAGGTGACCGCCGCGTACGACGCGGAGGTGCAGGGCCGCCTCGCCGGCAGCGTCTGGACCGCCTGCCAGAGCTGGTACCGCAACACGAGCGGCCGGGTCGTCACCAACTGGCCCGGCATGGCGGGGGAGTACCGCCGCCGGACCGCGCGGCCGCGCCCCGCCGACTTCCGCTGAGATGCGGGCGTCAGGACGAGGCGGCGGCGGCCGGCGCGGGCACCCCGAAGCGCAGCGTGAAGTCGGCCAGGGTGACGGTCAGCAGGGGCCGCCGCCCGGCGAGGTAACCCAGCGGCCCGTCCGCCTCTACCCGCCAGCTGGAGCCGCCGAGCCGCAGCCCGGCCCGCCCGCGCACGGTCGTGCGCTTGACCGCGCCGTCGAGCGCCTGGGCCACCGACATCGGCGCCGGCCAGCGGCCGGGCAGCCGCAGCCCGGCGCCGAACGACGCCGCGGCGATCCGGCCGCCCGCGATGGTCGCGGACCCCTCGGTCCGGCCGTCCGGCCCGGTGCGCACGTCCAGCTCGGCCAGGTCCTTGGGGATGCCCCAGAGTTCGCGGCCGCCGTCGCGGGACTCCGCGCTGTCCACCCAGATCTCGGTGATGCTGACCCGGGGCCGCCGCCCCTCGCGCACCAGGACCGCCGACAGCAGCTCCCGGTACTGCAGGATCCCGCCCGGCTCGTAGCGCACCCACGCGGCGCCGACGAGCGCACGCCGCCCGAACGGCAGCGGACGCACCGCCGCGGCGAGAGGATCGGGCAGCGTGGGCAGGTCGCCGCGCGGCACGGCGAAGACCGAGAGGTACAGCTGACCGCGCAGGTCCCAGGGTTCCGGCGGATACATGGTCGGAATCCTATTCGCATTTCCACCTAGGAGGCAGATGTGTCAGGTGATCAAGGTCCGCTCCGCGGCCTGAAAGTGATCGAGCTGGCGGGTATCGGCCCGGCGCCGTTCGCCGGGATGCTGCTGGCCGACCTCGGCGCCGACGTGGTGCGGGTGGACCGGGTCGGCCCCGGCTCGCCGCTGTCCGGCGACCCCCGGTACGACCTGCTCAACCGCGGCAAGCGCTCGATCGCCGCCGACCTCAAGAGCGACGCCGACCGCGAGCTCGTGCTGTCCCTGGCCGAGCGGGCCGCCGTGCTCATCGAGGGCTACCGGCCCGGCGTCGCCGAGCGGCTAGGCGTCGGCCCGGAAGCGGCGCTCGCCCGCAACCCGGCCCTGGTCTACGCGCGGATGACCGGCTGGGGGCAGGACGGTCCGCTCGCCGCCAGTGCCGGGCACGACATCACCTACCTGGCGATCACCGGGGCCCTGCACGCGATCGGCCGCGCCGGCGGCCCGCCGCAGGTGCCGGCGAACCTGCTCGGCGACTTCGGCGGCGGCTCCCTCTACCTGGTGGTCGGCGTGCTCGCCGCGCTGCGCGAGGCCGAGCGCACCGGCCGGGGCCAGGTGGTCGACGCGGCGATCACCGACGGCGCCGCCCACCTGACCACCCTGCTGTACGGGCTGAGCGCCGAGGGCCGCTGGCGCGACGAGCGGGGCGTGAACATCCTCGACACCGGCGCGCCGTTCTACGACGTCTACCCGGCGGCGGACGGCGGCTACCTCGCGGTCGGCGCGCTGGAGCCACAGTTCTACGCCGAGTTCATCCGGCTGCTCGCGCCCGGCGACGACCTGCCCGCGCAGTACGACATCGCCCGCTGGCCGGAGCTGCGCGCCCGGATCGCGGCCGCCTTCGAGACCCGCACCCGGCAGGAGTGGGCCGCGGTCTTCGAGGGCACCGAGGCGTGCGTCGCGCCGGTGCTGTCGCTCTCCGAGGCCGCCCGCCATCCGCACCTGGAGGAGCGCGGCACGTTCGAGAGCCCCGGCGGGGTGCGGCAGCCGGCCGCGGCGCCCCGGTTCTCGCTGACCCCGCCCGGGCCGGTCGGCCGGCCCGCGCTGCCCGGCGAGCACACCCGCGAGGTCCTCGCCGACTGGAAGGTGACCGGCACCGAACCGGCGTGAGCCGGATTGTCGCTTTTGACCTTGGTGGAGCAGGTTTGGTGGGGGCCGGCGGCGGACATGTCAATGGTGCCGGGTCTTTCGCGGCACGCCCTTCGACCCGGTCACCCGTCAGAAGGGGAGCACGCGATGAGCACCCTCACCGATCAGGAGTTCGGCCTCGCCCCACAGCCCGACGGCTGGGAGGCGCAGCTGCTGGTGCCGGGTCCCACCGGCCACCGCTGCATCACGCACGGCCGCACCATCCGTACCTCCCGCGCGGGCTTCGGCGCGCGGGCCGGGCCGGCCAAGGCCGGGCAGGCGCCGTTCCTGTGGACGACCGGCAGCCCCGCCGGCCTTCCCGGCGAGGCGTTCGACGAGCAGTGCGCCGCCTCGCTGGCCGACGGCTCGCGGGGCCACCCGGATGTCGCCGGCGGCCCCTTCGGCGCGGACTGCGCCGGCACCGCGCCGGAGGGCCCAGAGCATGAGGGCGCCGACCCGCCGGTCCTGTCGCACGCCTGAGTCACGCTCAGAGCCGGCGGAACGGGCTGCGGCGCATGGTTCTGCGCTTCAGCAGCCCGGCCAGCACTTCCCGGGGTGAGCAGGAGGCGTGACTCGGGTGGGACATCCCGACGCCGGGACCCGCGGGTTGGTCCTGCTCCTCCGCGCGTCGGGCGGCGATGCCGATGATCCAGCCGGCCACGTCCGTACCCGGGGCGGTGTGCAGGTCGGCGGAGTGCCAGGCCTCCAGGAAGGTGGCGGCGGCGACCTCGTTGACGCGGTCGTCGCCGAGCGTGGCGTGCACGATCGCGTGAACGTCCGGCGAGAGCGCGTGGTAGAGCCGGGTGAAGGCGTCCCGGTCGTCCGCCGCCGAGCGCCGGAGCAGCATGAGTAACCGGGTGGGTTCCCTGCGGTACTCGGTCAGGAACACCACCTCGGTCATCATCGCCGCCCAGGACGTGCGTGTCTGCGGCGGTGACGTCGTGGCGAAGGTCCGATCATGATCCCTCTTCCCCGGTACGGATGAAGCGTACTGCCCGGACGGCCTACGGGGTCCGTTGCGCGTGCTGGAAGGTGGCGATCAGCGCCAGGGTGGACTCCGCGCCCTGATTGAGGTTCGGGCCGAGCGGCGTCAGCCCGTCGTAGGCTCCGCCGGTCGCCGGGTCCCACATCACCGCGCCGCGGTCGTTGTCGCCGAGGAACCAGCCGATCGCCTGCCGGACGCCGTCGTGCCAGCCGTCGTCCCCGGTCGCCGCGGCCGCGGTGGCGCAGGCGTCGGCCAGCGCGGCGACCTCGATCGGCTGCTGGTCGTAACGCTGCCGCGGTTCGCCGCGCCGCCAGCCGGCCGCCGGCAGCACCGACAGCCGCCCGTCGACGAGCTGGCTGTCGCGCAGCCAGGCCAGCATGCGCAGGCCGGCCGCCAGCAGCGCGACGTCCTGCTGGAACCGGCCGGCGGCGATGACGACCTCGGCCAGCGCGGCGCTCGCGTAGGAGAGGTGAGGCCCGGGCCAGGACCACTCCGGATCGGATGCCGGCCAGCCGACGGCCTTGGCGGCGTCGGCGAGCAGGGCCGCCGCCGTGGCGTTGCCCGGCTCCCGGCGCAGCACCTCGGCGGCGCCTAGCCCGGCGAAGGCCATGGCGTGCGGCGCCGGCGAGCGGCGTGCGGCGCCCAGGTTGAAGGCGACCATGGCCTCCCGCCGGATCCAGGGCGCGGTACTCCGGGCGGCGGCCGTGCCCAGACCCCACAGCGCCCGGCCCCACCAGTCGCCCAGCCCCGGCTCGTCGGTCCAGCGCCGGTCGTAGCCGAGCCGGTTGTGGAAGGCGCCGCTGTCGTGCTGCGCGTGCGTCAGGAAGCTCAGGTAGACCTCGGCCAGCCGTTGCACCGCCGGCGACGGCTCGGCCTCGCGGCTGGTGACGACCAGTCCGCGGGCCACGTCGTCGGTGCAGTAGCCGTGCGCCCGCCGGGCCACGGCGTGCCGGGCGTGCTCCAGCAGCCCGGTGTCGTCGGTCAGCCGGCGGAGATGGGCGAAGCTGGGCGCCGTCGCGCCCAGGACGGCGGTCACGCCGGCGTGGGGGCGGTGCGGGTGGCGATGAGCCGGTCGGCCAGCCTGTCGTAGCGGGCCGCGACCTGCGGCCAGCCCATCGCGGCGACGTCGCCGGCGGCCGTGACGCTGGCGGGCCGGGTGAGCACCTTGCGGACGGCGGCGGCCAGCGCCCGCGGATTGCGGTGCGGCACGAGCAGCCCCGGCCCGTCGGTGAGCAGTTCCACGGCGTGCGGGAAGGCGGTGGCGACCACCGGGACGCCGGCGGCGACCGCCTCGACCAACACGCCGGAGGTGACCTGCTCGACGGAGTCGTACGGCAGGACGACGACGTCGGCGGAGCGGATGAGGCCGCCCAGCTCGGCGTCGTCGAGATAGCCGGCCCGGTAGGTCACCGCGTGGGCGACGCCGAGCTCGGCGCCGAGCTGATGCAGGCCGGTCCGGTACGCCTCGCCGTGCCGCTCGATCACCTTGGGGTGGGTCCGGCCGGCCACGGTGTAGACGGGGTCGAGCCGGCGCAGATGGGCCAGGGCGCGGATGGCCCACTCGATGCCCTTGCCGGGTCCGAGCAGGCCCCAGGTGAGCAGGTGCGGCCGCGGCCCGCGGGCCACCGGAGCGCCGGCGGGTACGGCGGCGCCGTGCGGGATGACGGAGATCTTCGCGGGGTCGACGTCGTAGCCGACCACGAGCCGGTCGTGTGCGGTGCCGGTCATGGTGACCACGGCCCCGGCCGTGGCCACGATCTGCTCCAGCACCGACTTCTGCCGGGGCGTCGGCCAGGCGAGCACGGTGTGCAGGACGACGATGCTGGGCACCGTCAGCCGCCGCATCAGCCGCAGCACGTCCGCTCCGTCGGCGCCGGGGTAGATGCCGTACTCGTGCTGGACGATCGCGACCTCGTGGTCGTTGAGGGCGTCGGCGGCGGCCCGCCACCCGCCGGCCTCCTGTGCCTGCCAGGTGTGCACGACGTCGGGTCCCGGCGGTCCCTCGGCGGCGCCTGTCGTGACGCGGACCACACCGCCGGGGCCGGCGCCGGCGGTGAGGCTCGCGGCGAGGGCGGCGTTGAAGGTGGCGAGGCCGCAATGGGTCGGCGGGTGAGTGCTGAGGAAGCCGTACCTGGTGGCCACGGGGCCTGCTTTCGTAGTGGACGCGTCGATCCGCGCGGGCACACCCGGTAGCCCCCGAGGGGTCGGGGGCTGAGGCCGTGCGTCGAATCGGTGGTGCCGAGAAGCCTGACTGGCGACAGTCCGGCCGGATGAGGAACCCGGGCGACGAACCAGGGCGGCGGTCACCTCGAGGGTCCTGCCAGCCTACGCGCCATTCGGGTGCGCGCACGCTGACGGCTTCGTCACGTCCCCCCGCGCGGCGACATTTCATCGATACATGTGCACGCCTCTTTACGTCATCGTCATCACTTGGTAACTTCTGAAACAACTTGCAAGGTCTTGCAGGGCGTGGGCAGGCGCAGGCCCCGGTGCAGGGCTGTCATTCGCAAGACGTTCCAATCATGACCCCCTGGTGCCCCCGCCACGGGGGCTTGTTTGCACCCCTGAGGAGCCCTCGGTGAAGGTGAGCATCAGAAAACGTCTCGGCCTGGCCATGGCATCGGTCCTGGCCGTCGCGACGTTCGGCTTCGTCGCCGCCGCGTCCGCCGCGAGCAGCGTGACCGTCTACTACCAGCGCCCGTCCGGCTGGACCACGGTCAACATCCACTACGCACCGTACGGCGGCAGCTGGACGGCCGTGCCGGGCGTGCCGATGCAGACGGCCTGCACCGGCTGGCTGTCGCGCACCATCGACCTCGGCGACGCCACCGGCCTGCAGGTCGTGTTCAACAACGGCAGCGGCGTCTGGGACAACAACAACGGCGCCAACTACAGCCTCGGCACCGGCGACGTCACGGTGGCCGCCGGCCGCCCGGGCACCGGAAATCCCTGCGCGACCTCCTCGCCGACGCCCACGGCCGGCACCTCGCCGACGGCGACACCCACGCCGACGGCCACCCCGACCTCGACGCCCGGCACCCCGACCGGGACCCCGCTCGGCGGCGACCCGCGCGAGGACAGCATCTACTTCGTCATGACCGCCCGCTTCAACGACGGCGACAGCGCCAACAACCGCGGCGGCAGCCAGCACGTGAAGTCCGGCAACGCGGCGAACAGCGACCCGATGTTCCGCGGCGACTTCAAGGGCCTGATCGACAAGCTCGACTACATCAAGGGCCTCGGCTTCTCGGCCATCTGGATCACCCCGGTGGTGCTCAACCGCTCGGACTACGACTACCACGGCTACCACGGCTGGGACTTCTACCGCGTCGACGGTCGCCTGGAGACCGCCGGCAACACCTACCAGGACCTGATCGACAAGGCGCACGGCAAGGGCATCAAGATCTACCAGGACGTGGTCTACAACCACAGCTCCCGCTGGGGCGCCAAGGGCCTCTTCACACCGACCGTCTACGGCACCCGGGACTCCCAGTGGAGCTGGTACTACGACCAGAAGAACGCGGGCTTCGCCTACGACGGCCTGACCGTCGAGCCGACCTCGGGCAAGTCGTACTACAACGGCGACATCTGGTCGACGACCGAGCCGGTCGGCAACACCTGCCTCAACTGGGGTAAGCCGACCGGAGGCAAGAGCGCCGAGGGCTACACGCTGTACCACTGCCAGTGGCCCAGCCCGACCTCCGGCATGTTCCCCGCCGAGTACTACCACCGCTGCTGGATCGGCAACTGGGAGGGCGAGGACGCCCGCAGCTGCTGGATCCACGAGGACCTGGCCGACTTCAACACCGAGAGCACGGTCGTACAGAACTACCTGATCGACGTCTACAACCGCTACATCGACATGGGCGTCGACGGCTTCCGAGTCGACACCGCCGTGCACATCCCGCGCAACACCTGGAACCGGCGCTTCCTGCCGGCCATCCAGGCGCACGCGGTCGCCACCCACGGCGAGAAGGGCCGGGACTTCTACGTCTTCGGCGAGGTCGCCGCGTTCGTGCACGACAAGTGGAACCGGGGCTCGGTCAACCACTCCGCGCAGTTCTTCACCTGGAAGGAGCGCAAGGAGTACAGCGCCGACGACATCCGCGCGGCCGCGGAGCAGTTCGAGTACGAGAACCTGATGGGCACGGGAAACCAGCCGACCAGCACCAACGCGTTCCTCAACGGCAACACGTACCACGCGCCGGACCACAGCAGGTTCTCCGGCATGAACGTGATCGACATGCGCATGCACATGAACTTCGGCGAGGCGAGCAACGCCTTCTACAACGGCAAGGACTCCGACGACAGCTACAACGACGCCACCTACAACGCCGTGTACGTCGACAGCCACGACTACGGCCCGAACAAGTCCTCGGTCCGCTACGCCGGCGGCACCGACGCCTGGGCCGAGAACATGAGCCTGATGTGGACGTTCCGCGGCATCCCGACGCTCTACTACGGCTCGGAGATCGAGTTCCAGGCCGGCAAGCCGATCGACTGCGGGCCGACCTGCCCGCTGGCGACGACCGGCCGCGCGTACTACGGCGACCACCTGGCCGGCTCGGTCACCGCCGCGGACTTCGGCGTCGTGTCGAGCGCCTCCGGCGCGGTGGCGACGACCCTGGCCCAGCCGCTGGTCAAGCACGTGCAGCGGCTCAACCAGATCCGCCGGGCGATCCCCGCGCTGCAGAAGGGCCAGTACTCCACCGAGGGCATCTCCGGAACCATGGCGTTCAAGCGCCGCTTCACCTCCGGCGGCGTCGACAGCTTCGCGCTGGTCGCCCTCTCCGGCACGGCCACCTTCACCGGCATCCCGAACGGCACCTACGTCGACGCGGTCACCGGTGACACCCGGACCGTCGGCAACGGCACGCTGACCGCGGCCGCCTCCGGCAAGGGCAACCTCCGGGTGTACGTGCTGAGCCTGCCGGGCAACCCCGCGCCCGGCAAGATCGGTACCGCGGGTCCCTACCTCAAGTAATCGCTACCGAGCGACCGCCGGCCTTCTCGCAAATGGAGCCGGCGGTCTGCCATTTCCGGGCGGCCCCGGCGTAGCATCGGGCACACCATGGACCTGCAATGGTGGTCGATCGAGGTCTTCGACGGCGCGGCGCTATCGGCGGCGCGCTGGCAGGACGCGCACGGCAACGCGCTCACCGAGGCCGCCGTGACCAACGGCGCGTACGAGTGGCACTGGCACCGGCACAGCTGGGGCGTGCTGTTCGAGATCGGTTTCCGCGGCGACGAGCAGTGGCCGGTGTTCCGGGACCTGCCGGCCGTGCGCGCCGCCCTGGACGCGGTGCCCGACCCGGTCAACGGCCTGATGGTCTACCCGGGCCGCGGCGGCAGCTCGGGCCGGGTGCGGCCGCGCCGGCCACGACCGGTGTCAGGCGCGGGCGCGGCCGAGCTGCCGGTCGAGCCCGAGACGATCTCGGCCGTCCTCGCCGAGTCCCGGCCACCCGTGACCGCCGCAGGCGTCCTCGCCGCCTGACGGCGTTCTTTTTCGGGATGGCGCAGAGAGCGCTCTCCCACTACCGTGCGGGAACCATGGAGAGCATCACCAAGAACCGCCAGTCGCCCGAGACCCTGCGCGCGATGATCGGCCGCGCCTACGGCGTCGACCAGGTGCCGAACCCCGGTGACCAGGACTGGGTCAGCGAGCTCGGGCACGGCTGGTTCAACGTGGCCTACCTCATCCGGCTGGCGGACGGCCGCCGGGTCGTCTGCAAGATCGCCCCGCCGCCGCAGATCGAGGTCATGACCTACGAGCACGGCGCCATGGGCATCGAACTCGCCGCGCTGGAACTGATCAGGACGAACAGCGACGTGCCCGTCCCCCCGGTCGACTACGCCGACCGCAGTCGCGAGCTGTGCGACGCCGACTACTTCTTCATGCCCTTCATCGACGCGGACAACCTCGGCATCGTCCGGGACACCCTCACCCCGGACCAGCTCGACGCGTACAACGAGGCGATCGGCGCGGCCACCCGCGGCATCAACGGCATCCGCGGTACCGCGTTCGGGCCCCTCGCCGGCCCCGGCGACCCGACCTGGCGGGCCTGCTTCACCCGCATGATCGGCGACGTGCTCGCCGACGGGGAGCGCCGCGCCGTCGACCTGGGCTACGACTACGCCCTCATCCGGAAGATCATCGCCGGGCGCGCCGGCCACCTGGACGAGGTCACCGAACCCCACCTGGTCGAGTGGGACCTGTGGGACAGCAACGTCATGGTGCGCGACGGCGAGATCGTCTGCATCATCGACCACGAACGGGCCTTCTACGGCGACCCGCTCATCGAGGCCGGCTTCACCGCGATCGACCTGCCCGCCGTCGGCGACCCCGCCGCCTTCCTGCGCGGCTACGGCCATCCCGGGCTCAGCGACTCCGAACGCGAGCGCCGCAGGCTGTACACGCTGTACCTGGTCCTCATCATGATCATCGAGACGGACTACCGCGGCCACACCGACACCAAGCAGTACGACTGGGCCCGTGAGCGCCTGCGCGAGGTCATGGTCCTGTTCGGCGAGGCCGCGCACTGAAAGGCCCGGTCGACGGCACGCAGGCGCTGGGCAGCCGCGGCATCGGGCGGCTGCTGTGGCACACCTGCTCGCAGACCACCCTGTCGGTAAGCGCCTATGGCGTCTACGCCCTGACCAACGCATGGTTCGTCGCCCGCGGCGTCGGCACCGACGCCATGGCCGCGGTCAACCTCGCCGCGCCCGTCCTGCTCATTCTCGGCGCCGTGTCGACCACGGTCGGCGCGGGCGGCGCCTCCCTGGTCTCGCGGCACCTCGGCGCGGACGACCCGGCCGGCGCGGCCCGCGCGACCGGCAACGCCTTCCTGCTCTTCTGGGCCTGCGCCGCGGCCACCACCGTGGGCGGGCTGATCGCCCTCGAACCGCTGCTCACCGTGCTCGGCGCGCAGGACACCACCCGCGGCCTGACCCGCGAATACGCCGTGATCCTGCTGTGCGGCGCGCTCGTCTCCACCGGCTTCTCCAGCCTCATCCGCGCCGAGGGCCGCCTGCGATACGCCACCATGATCTGGTTGATCCCGATCCTCGTGCAGATGGCCCTCGACCCCTTGCTGATCTTCGGCCTCGGCCTGGGCGTGCGCGGTGCGGCCCTCGGTACCGTCGGCGGCCAGGCCGTTTCCGCCGGCATGAGCCTGTGGTTCTTCTTCGTCCAGCGTGGACGCCCCTACCGCGTCACGGCCCGGGACCTGCGCCCGCACGGCCCGACCGTCCGGGCGCTGATCGCCATCGGGGCCCCGTCGTTCCTCGCCGGATTCGGCGCCACCCTGCTCGCCGTGCTCGTCAACAACGTGCTCGCCGCCACCGCCGCGGGCGCCACCGCGTTGGCCGCATACGCCGTCTGCGCCCGCATACAGACCTTCGCCGCCATGCCGCAGATCGGCATCAGCCAAGGGCTGCAACCCGTCGTCGGCTACAACGCGGGTCGCGGCCTGAATGAGCGGGTCCACCGGGCCCGTACCCTGGCCTTGCGGGCCACCATCGGCTACAGCACCTTCGCGGCCCTCGCCATCGGCCTGGCCGCCGAGCCCCTCATCGCCGTGTTCACGCACGACCCCGCCGTCACCCCGGCGGCCGTGCACGCCTTACGCATCCTCGCGATCGGCCTCGCCTTCGGCGGCATCACTCCGCTGGTCTCGGCGTACTTCCAATCCCTCGGCCGCGCGCGGCCGGCATACCTGCTCTCCGCCGGCGGCCTGCTCCTGGTGAAGATCCCCCTCGTTCTCGCCGCCGGCCACACCACGATCACCGGCATCTGGCTCGCCATCTCCGCGGGGGACATGCTCTGCGCCCTCGTCGCGCTGCTCGTCCTGCACCACGCGCCCGGGAACGCAGGAGGTTCCCGGGCGCCGAGCCGTCAGCGGGTACAGGTGCGCCGGTACGGGAGCTCGGGAATGTAGCGGGCCCATTCCTCGGCGTCGAGGCCCCGGCCGGTCGCGGTGCAGGCGTATTCGGCCGGGTCGGCGAGGATGCCGTGCAGCTTCGCGTAGCTCCACAGCGTGACGCTCGCGCGATTCATGTCGGCGGTGTTGTTTCTTTCGTTGGCGTTGACGGTGACGGCCAGGGTGCGCCCGTCGCGCTTGAACAGAATCCCCCGCACCGCGTCGTCGCCGGGGCCGCGCATGGAGATGAGCCGGATCGGTGCGGCCGGGTTCGTGGTGTCCCACAGGACCAGTTCGTACTCGTTGTC
Source organism: Actinoplanes sp. NPDC049668 (assembly GCF_044465445.1). Taxonomy (NCBI): domain Bacteria; kingdom Bacillati; phylum Actinomycetota; class Actinomycetes; order Micromonosporales; family Micromonosporaceae; genus Actinoplanes; species Actinoplanes sp. NPDC049668. The sequence goes on along the minus strand of NZ_JBITLR010000002.1, from coordinate 534,604 downwards.
TCCGGTTGCCAGGGTGCGCCCGTCCGGGCTGAAAGCCAGCGCGGTCACCGCGTGGTCGTGGTCGGCCAGCGAGGCGATCCGGCGCGGACGGGCCGGTTCGCTGACATTCCACAGCATCGCCGTGGCGTCCCTGCTGCCGGTCGCCACGGTGCGCCCGTCCGGGCTGAAGGCCAACGACTCCACCCTGTCGGTGTGGCCGGCCAGCGTGCCGAGCTTGGCGGGGGCGGAGCGGTTGGTCATGTCCCACAGTGTCAGGATCCGGTCGGCGCCGGTGACCAGAGTGTGTCCGTCCGGGCTGAAGGCCGCCACCGACCCTCCCCAGGGGACGACATTGTTCAGCGTGGCCAGCAGGGCGGGACGGGTACGGTCGGTCACGTCCCACAGCACCAGGTGGGGCCAGGTGGCGAAGGCGAGGGTGCGCCCGTCCGGGCTGAACGCGAACGCGGTCCCTGTCCCGGACCCGACCGCGAACGGGACCGGGAGCGCCACCGGCTGTTGCGGGCGGGTCACGTCCGTCAGCGTCACCAGCCCGTCAAACCTCCCGACGGCCGCCGCCGTGCGGCCGTCGGGGCTGAACGCCGCCGCCCCGATCTCTCCACCGCGAAGGGCCAGGTCGGCACCGCGGACCGGCCGCGCAGGGTCGGTGACCGTCCAGGAGTTGGCCTTGCCGTCGGAGCGGGCGGCGACCAGATTGCGTCCGTCCGTCCTCAGCGCCGTCGCCCGAATCGGCCCTTCCGGGACGTTGAGCGCGGCGAGCCGGTCCGGACTCGTGAGGGGCACGGTGTTCCACACGGTCGTCGTCGCCGAGGTGTCACCGGTGACCAGCTTTCGCCCCTTCGGGTCGAAGGAGACCGTGTTGATCGCGCCGTTGGCCCGCACGGTGTTGACCAGCATGGGCCTCCGCATCTCGGTCAGGTCCCACACCATCGCCGTGCCCTGCTTGCCGCCGGCGGCAAGATAGCGCCCGTCGGGGCTGTATGCGATCGCGCGAAGATCGGTCGGACCGGACACCGGCCAGTACGACTGGTCGTCCGGGTGGTCGGCGGGGTCCGGCTCCTCCGGGGGGATCGTCGGCGGCACCGGTTGGTTGCCCGGGCCGTCGGCGGGGTCCACGTCGTCGGTGGGCATCGTCGGCGGCTCAACCTGACCTTTCACGACCCGGGCGGTGGCCGGACGTCTCATGTCGTACACGGTCAGCACGCCGTCGACCTGCGCCAGCACCAGGGTTGCTCCGGTTGGATCGAACGCCATCGTGCTTCCGGGCACGCCGGGAAACGTGCGGACCACGAAGGGATCGAACGGATCGGTCACGTCCAGGATGTACGTGGACAGGCCCTCGTCCACGACCAAGCTGCGTCCGTCCGGGCTGAACGCAAGGCCATCCACGTCGAAACTCATGCCGGGTCCGTGGTAGTAGTACGTGCCGAGTTCCTGGGGCCGGGATCGGTCGGCCAGGTCCCACAGTGTCGTTGCCGAACTTTGGTAGCCCGTGGCGAGCGTGGTCCCGTCCCTGCTGAACGCCATCGCCGTCACGGTGCCCGGCAGCGTGGCGAGCCGGACCGGACGCGACCGGTCGGCCACGCTCCACAGGACCGCCGCGCCCTGCGGGTCGACAACGGCCAAGGTCCGCCCGTCCGGGCTGAACGTCAGGTCGGTGTCGGCCGCGACGGGATCGCTGAGCGTGGCGATCCGGACCGGGTTCTTCGGGTCGGTCGTCTTCCACAGCGACACCTTGAGGTCGATGTCGAGGACCGCCAGGACGCCGTCGGGTCCGTAGGCGGCCGCTGTCGCGTCCGTGATCCTGCCGGCGAAACTCGTCGCGGTGACGACGCCGGTGACCTCCCTGCGGGTCTCGATGTCGGGCAGGACCGCCTGGGCGGCCGCCCCCAGCATCAGGGCCGACTTCGGATCGCTGACGATCGCCGCCCGGGCCTGAGTGGTCAGCCGCCGGCTGATCGCGAGCCGCTGCTGGTGGTCCGCCTTGGCCTGCTGCCGGGCGGCCTCCTTGGCGGCCTCCTCGGCCGCCCGCCGGTTCTCCTCGGCGATCTTCGCCAGCCGTTGCGCCTCGGCCTCCAGCCGCTTCGCCTCGGCCTCCAGCCGCTGCGCCTTCTGCTCCAGCTGCTGCGCCCGCTGGGCGGCCTCCTTCGCCAGCCGCTGCTGTTCCCGGGTCCGCTTCGCCGCCTGATCCGCGATCCGCTGCTGCCGCCGTGCCTCGGCCGCCGCCTCGTCCGCCGCGGCCGCCGCCTCGTCCGCCACGGCCGCCGCCTCGTCCGCCAGCCGCTGCTGTTCCTGCGCCAACCGCTCCGAGCGCTCGGCCTCGGCCGCGGCTTCCGCCGCCCGAAGCTGCTGCTGCTGCGCCACCTCCTGCTGCCGGCTCGCCTCCTCCGCGGACCGCTCGGCGCTGCTGCGCTGCGTCTGCGCCTCCTGCTGCTGCCGCAACGCCTCGGCCGCCGCGGCCGTCGCCCGGTCCGAGTTACGTACCGCTGACACGCTGGTCAGCCCCGCCAGCAAGGTCAGCACCACCAGCGAAGCCACCGCACCGGAGCGCAGCCGCCGCGCCCGGCGATGCTGCCGGACGTCCTCACCCTCCAGTTCGTCCTTGCTCACCCCGTGCATCGGGGCGGCCAGCTGGGCGATCGCGTCCCGGAAACGGGAGTGTTGCAGGCTGAGATGCTCGCTGCCGCGCGCCCACCGCAGGTCCAGGAACAGTGGCTCCTCGGTGAACACCCCCCGCAACGCCTCCGGCACCGCCGTCGAGTCCTCGGTGAAGTCGTGACGCTCCCGGTCCCATGCCCACTCGCCGTCGGTGACCACGGGCAGGATCCGATCCGGCGACTTCGTGGCGATCCAGTGTTCGATCTCCTTGTTCACCCAGTGCGACTGGGCGGCCTCGGGGCAGGAGAGCAACACGAAGTACTCCGAGCCGTCCAACGCCGTCTGGATGGACGACCACAGCCCGGGGGTCACCGCCAGACCGGTCTGATCTCGGAAGATCCACAGCGCACGCCGGCGATGCCAAGGCTTGGCCAGCCGGTGCAGACCCCGCTGCACGGCGGGAGCCAGCCGCCCGTCCGCGGCATGGCTGTACGAAATAAACCCATTGAAGGTCATTACCGGTTCCCCCGAGGATCGGCACGATCGGCGACCACAGATTGTCGCCTGTCACTGCCCCGATGGGAAGCCGGGCTACTCATCCAAGGCGCACTGCCCTTCCTGTACCGCTACCGCGCGGTGCCCGGGAACGCATCGGTTCCCGGGCACCGTCGCGAGCGGCGAGCCGTCAGCCGGCGCAGGTAGGCCGGTACGGGATCTCGGGAATGTAGCGGGCCCATTCGCCGGCGTTCAGGCCGCGGCCGGCGCTGACGCAGGCGTATGCGGCCGGGTCGGCGCGAAGCCGGTTCAGCTTCGTGTAGTTCCACAGCGTGACGGCCGGGGGCCGACGGCCGGACCGGGCGGCGACGGCCAGGGTGCGCCCGTCGCGCTTGAACAGCACCGCCTGCGGACCGCCGCCGAGGCCATGCAGCGTGACGAGCCGCATCGGCCCGGTCGGGTTGGCGATGTCCCACAGGAATGCGGAGCCCTGATCCCCGGTCACCAGGGTGCCGCCGTCCGGGCTGAAGGCCACCGGGCTCACGGCGCCGTAGTGGCCGGTCAGCGTGGCCAGCCGGTGGGGGCGGGCCCGGTCGGTGACGTCCCACAGCATCGCGATGGCGTCGGAGCCGCCGCTCGCCACGGTGCGCCCGTCCGGGCTGAAGGCCACCGAGCTCGCGGGTTGGTTGTGGCCGGCCAACGTGCCGAGCCGTGCGGGTGCGGAGCGGTCGGTCACATCCCACAGCGTCAGGGCCCGATCGCCGCCGCCGGTGGCCAGGGAGCGTCCGTCCGGACTGAAGGCCACCGCGGCCCCGAAGGTGACGCCGCCGCTCAGCGTGGCCAGCAGGGCGGGGCGGGCCCGGTCGGCCACGTTCCACAGCAGCAACCTGGTGGGGCCGGCGACGACGGCGAGGGTGCGCCCGTCCGGGCTGAACACCATCGCGTTCGTCTCTGCCGCGGCCTGGGTCGAGGTGGGGAGCACCACCGGCTGTGCCGGGCGGGTCAGATCCGTCAGCGTCAGCAGGCCGTCCTGCTTCCCGACGGCCGCCGCCGTGCGGCCGTCGGGGCTGAACGCCACCGACCTGACCTCCCCGCCGCGGATGGTCAGGTCGGCACCCCGGACCGGCCGGGCGGGATCGGTCACATTCCAGGAGTTCGCTGTGCCGTTCGAGCCGGCGGCGACCAGGGAACGTCCGTCCGGCCGGAACGCCGCCGCCTGAACCTGCGCACCCTGGACGGTGAGCGCGGCGAGCAGGTCCGGAGCACCGAGGGGGTGCGCGTTCCAGAAGGTCGCCGTCGTCGAGCTGTCAACGGTGACCAGCGTTTCCCCGTCCGGGTCGAAGGAGACCGACCGGATCCCGCCGCCGGCCTGCACGGTGACGACCGGCCTGTATACCTGGCCCGACGTCTTGAGGTCCCACACCATAGCCACGCCCTGATCGCTGCCGGCGGCCAGATAGTGCCCGTCCGCGCTGAAAGCGACCGCCGTGACATCACCGGGGAGGCCGCTCACCGCACAGACGGGGATGGGTCGCTCCGCTATGTCATCCATGTTGCAGTTGTCCTCATCGAAGGCCTCGGGAGGGAGGTCCGGCGGCACGATCGGACCGTCGTCCGGCTCCTCGGCGGGCATGTCCGGCGGCTCAATCTGACTTTGCATTCCCCGGGCGGTTTCCGTACGCCTCAGGTCAAACAAACTCACTCTGCCGTTGCTATCCGCGGCGGCCAGGGTTGATCCGGTCGGATCGAACATCATCGGCTGGGACAACCAGAGGGTGACCGCGAAGCGGAACGCGGCGGGATCGGTCCGATCGGTCACGTCGAATGCCGTGGCACGCTCGTACACGTCCACGATCAAGGTTCGGCCGTCCGGGCTGAACGCGAGACCATTCACCGCAGTGAATCGTCCCCCTCCTGGGGGAGCGGGTTGTCCGGGTTCGAGGTCGGGAGGGGACCAGGCGTCCCACGTGAAGAGTCGCCGGGGCCGGGAGCGGTCGGCAATGTCCCATAGCGTCGTGGTCCCGTCACGGTCGCCCGTGGCGAAGGTGATCCCGTCTCCACTGAACGCAATCGAGGTCAACTTGTCGTCGGTCGACAGCGTGATGAGCCGGACCGGACGGGACCGGTCGGCCACGTCCAACAGGACCGCGGCGCCCTGGTCGACAAAGGCCAGGGTTCGCCCGTCCGGGCTGAACGTCAGATCGGCGTCGGCCGAGACAGGATCGCTGAGCGTGGCGATCCGGACCGGATTTGTCCGGTCGGTCGCGTTCCACAGCGACACCTTGCCGTCAGTGCCGAGGGCTGCCAGGACGCCGTCCGGCCCGTAGGCGGCCGATGTCACATCACCGATCGTGCCGGCGTAGCGCGTCGCTGCGACGACGCCGGTGACCTCGCTGAGGGTCCCGGCGTCAGGCATGACCGCCTGGGCGGCCGCTCCCAGCTTCAGGGCGGTCTCCGGTTCGTTGACGATCGCCGCCTTGGCCTGGGTGGTCAGCCGGCGGCTGACCGCGACCTTCTGCTGGTGGTCCGCTTTGGCCTGTTGCCGGGCGGCTTCCTTGGCGGCTTCGTCGGCCAGGCGCCGGTTCTCCGCGGCGATCTTCTCCAGCCGCCGCGCTTCCTCCTCCTGCCGCTGCGCCTCCCGCTGCAGTTCCTGTGCCCGCTCGGCGGCCTTCTTCGCCAGCCGCTGCTGTTCCCGGGTCCGCCTGGCCGCCTGATCGGCGATCCGCTGCTGCCGGTCGGCCTCGGCCGCCGCCTGATCCGCCAGCTTCTGCTGTTCCTGCGCCAACCGCTCCGACCGGTCCGCCTCGGCCGCCGCTGCCGCCGCTGCCTCCTGCTGCTGCCGCGCCGCCTCCTGCTGGCGGGCCGCCTCCTCCGCGGACCGCTCGGCGCTGCTGCGCTGCGCCTGGGCCTCCTGCTGCTGACGCAACGCCTCGGCCGCCGCGGCCGTCGCCCGGTCCGCGTTACGCACCGCCGACACGCTGGTCAGCCCCGCCAGCAGGGTCAGCACCGCCAGCGACGCCACCGCACCGGACCGCAGCCGGCGCGCCCGGCGATGCTGCCGGACGTCCTCACCCACCAGCTCGTCCTTGCTCACCCCGTGCATAGGGGCGGCCAGCTGGGCGATTGCGTCCCGGAATTGGGGGTGTTGCAGGCTGAGGTGCTCGCTGCCGCGCGCCCACCGCAGGTCCAGGAACAACGGCTCCTCCGTGAACACCCCCCGCAGCGCGTCGGGTACCGCCGTCGAGTCCTCGGTGAAATCGTGACGCTCGTAATCCCACGCCCACTGCCCGTCGGTCACCACGGGCAGGATCCGATCCGCCGACTTCGTGGCGATCCAGTGCTCGATCTCCTTGTTCACCCAATGCGACTGCGCCGCCTCGGGACAGGAGAGCAACACGAAATACTCCGAGCCGTCCAACGCCGTCTGGATCGACGACCACAACCCTGGCGTCACCGCCAAACCGGTCTGATCTCGGAAGATCCACAGCGCGCGCCGACGATGCCAAGGCTTTGCCAACCGGTGTAGACCCCGCTGCACGGCAGGGGCCAGCCGGCCGTCCGCGGCATGGCTGTACGAAATGAACCCATTGAAGGTCATTGCAAGTCCCCCGTGGTCGGCGCGTACGGCGACGACAGATTGTGCCCTGTCACTGCCCCCATCAGGAAGGCGGGAGACCGTATCGTCATGGTGCGCTCGAGCTGGACGAGCCCTGGTACGGAGGTCGATGTGCGATTCGGTGTCACCGGTCATCGAATTCTCCCGCCGGCCATCGTCGACCACGTGGTGGACCATTGGCGCCGGGTGCTGCCCGCCGGCGCCCGGCCGCACGGGGTGTCCAACCTCGCCGACGGCGCTGACCAGCTGTTCGCCGCGCAGATCCTGGCGGCCGGCGGCACCCTCGAGGTGGTGCTGCCGTGCGAGGGCTACGCCGGCACCTTGATCGCGGACGACAGCCGGGCGCGGTTCGAGGAGCTCAGGCGGGCGGCGGCGACGGTCGTCACCATGCCCTACCCGGAGCCCAGCGAGCACGCCTTCCTCGCCGCCGGTCAGGCTCTGGTGGAGCGCTGCGACCATCTCTTCGCCGTCTGGGACGGCCGTCCGGCCCGCGGACTGGGCGGCACCGCGGACATAGTCGCGTACGCCCGGGCCCGCGGACTCCCGGTCACCGTGCTCTGGGTGGACGGCGTGCTCAGGGCCTAAGGTTCGACGCGCGGCGCGGCGGGCACCGCGAGGTCGGCGAAGATGCGCCGGGCCAGGTCAAGGTGTGGCCCGCCGCCGCACGTGGTGGAGATTCCGTCGTGGGCGCGGGCCTGCTCGTACCGGTCGCCGATCTCCCGGGCCAGGACCAGCGCCTGGTCGTGCTGGGCGCGGGCGTCGGCCGCGTCGCCCGCGGCGCGCAGGACCTGGCCGAGGTCGTTGAGCGCCTCGGCCTCGCTGGCCCGGTCCCCGATCTGCCGGTGCAGGACCAGGGCCTGACGCAGGTGACCGGCCGCGTCGGCGAGCCGGCCGCCGCGGGCGTATATCGCGGCGAGATCGGTCAGCGCGTACGCCTCCGCGGTGCGGTCGCCGGCCTGCCGGACCGCGGCGAGGCTCTGTTCGAGGTGGCGGGCGGCCCGTTCGAGCTGAGCCGGCTCGCGGGACAGCCGGGCGAGCAGGGAGAGCACGTACGCCTCGCTGAACCGGTCGCCGAGCCGCGCGGAGAGTTCGAGGGCCGCCCGCAGCCGCTCGGTCGCCTGCTCCTCGTCGCCGAGCCGGGCGTCGACCAGCCCGAGCTGGACCAGGGCGTCGGCCTGCCCGGCCTCGTCGCCGAGCCGCCGGTGGTGTGTCCAGGCCCGCTGATAATGCTCCGCGGCCTGCCGGTAGTCGCCGAGTCGCCAGTGGACGCTGCCCAGGTTGCGCAGCGCCACCGCCTCGGCGGCGCGCTCGCCGAGGTCGGCGTAGAGGGCCAGGGCCTGCCGGTAGATCGCGGCCGCCTCGTCGAGGCGTCCCTGCCGCCGGTGCAGCCGGCCCAGATCGGACAGCGCCCGGGCCTGTGCCGCCCGGTCGCCGGCGGCACGGGCGGCCGAGACGGCGGACGCGGTGACGGTGACCGCCTCGGCGACCGGGCCGCCGGCGTCGAGATAGCGGAACAGGGTTCCCGCGAGGTCGATGGCGTGCCGGTGCCAGCCGTGTGCGGCGCCGTGGAGGCAGGCGGCGGCCAGGTTGGGCCGCTCGGCCTCGATCCAGTTCCGGGCCGCGTCCGGGTCGCCGCCGGCCGCGGACTGCTCCGGGTAGAGCGCGTTCATCGCCGCGACGGAACCGGCCAGGTAGTGATCGAACAGGCGGGTCAGCGCGGCCTTGCGGTCCGGCGCGGGGTCGTGCGCCGTCGCGAGTTCCGCCGCGTACGCCCGCAGCAGATCGTGCATGCCGTACCGGCCGCCGCGTCCGATGTGGATCAGGCTGGCGCGGACCAGCACGCCGAGCAGCCGCCGGGCCTCGCCGACGTCGGCGCCGGTCAGCGCCGCGACGGCATCGACGTGCACGCTGTCGCCCGGATGCAGGCCGAGCAGCCGGAACGCCCGGGCCGCGTCGGCCGGCAGGTGCTGGTACGACCAGGAGAAGACGGCGCGGACCGCGGCGCGCGGGTCGCCGCCCGCGTCGAGCAGGTCCAGCCGCAGCCGGTGGTCGCCCAGCTCGGCGACCAGTTCGGCCAGCGAGACGTCGGTGCGCGCCGCGGCCAGCTCGGCGGCGATCCGCAGCGCCAGGGGCAGCCGGGCGCACGCCGCGGCCAGGTCCGCGGCGACCGACGGCTCGTGGTCCACCCGGGTGCCGATCAGGCGGCGCAGCAGGCCGACCGCGTCGGCCGGCGGAAGCAGGTCCAGGCCGACCCGTTCGGCGCCGTGCACGGCCACCATGGCGGGCAACGAGTCCCGGCTGGTGATCAGCACCAGGCAGGAGCCGGTGCCGGGCAGCAGCGGCCGGACCTGCTCCACCGAGGAGGCGTTGTCGAGCAGCACGAGCATCCGCCGGCCGGTCAGCTCGGACCGGTAGCGGCCGGCGCGCTCGTCGACCCCCGGCGGGATCTCCGGCCCCCGTACGCCGAGCGCGGTCAGGAACCCGGCCAGCGCGTCGGCGACCGCGACGGGCTGTTCGGCGTCGTAGCCGCGCAGGTTCACGTACAGCTGTCCGTCGGGGAACGCCTCCCGGACGCGGTGCGCCCAGCGGACGGCCAGGGCGGACTTGCCGACGCCGGCCGTGCCGGAGAGCAGGGCGACGGTCAGCGGCGGCTCGTCGCCCTCGGGCGGCGCGAGCAGCCGGTCCAGCGCGGCGAGTTCCCCGGTACGCCCGGTGAAGGCGCGCACGTCCGCCGGCAGTTGCGCCGGCACCGTCGGGGGAGCGGCGAGCTGGACGCCCGGGGCGCGGGCGTCACCGGCCGGGATGCCCAGGGTGGGGTCGGCGGCGAGGATCCGTTCGTGCAGCCGGCGTAGCGCGGCGCCGGGGTCGCTGCCGAGCTCGTCGGCGAGGCCGCGGCGGATCCGCCGGTACCGCTCGTCGGCGTCGGCCTGGCGGCCGCACCGGTAGAGGGCGAGCATCGACTGCTCGGCGAGTCGTTCGTCGAGCGGATGCTCGTCGGTGGCGGCGGCCAGCGCGGGCAACAGCTCGCCGTGCCGGCCCAGCCGGAGCAGCACGTCGTTGTGGTCCAGTTCGGCGGCGAACCGCTCGCTGAGCAGCAGCCGCCGCGTCGCGGCCAGCCACGGGGTGTCCAGGCCGGCGAACGGTTCGCCACGCCACAGGGCCAGCGCCCGGGTCGTCAGTTCAGTGGCCGACTGGTCCGACTCCGCCGCCCGCGCCTGCGTGATCAGCAGGCGGAAGCGGTGGAGGTCCACCGTCTGCGGGTCGACGGCCAGGACGTACCCGCTGGGCCGGCGCTCGATCGCCACCTCGGCGGCGAGGGCACCCCGCAACCGGGACAGGTAGCTGTAGAGCGCGCCGGCGGCCCGCTGCGGGGCGTCCTCGCCCCACACCCGGTCGATCAGCTGGTCGACCGTGACCGGGTGGCCGGCCTCGACCAGTAGCACGCCGAGAACGGAGCGTTGCCGAGCGTGTCCGATGACGATCGATTGGCCGCCGATCCGGGCCTCCACCGCGCCGAGCACCCCGAACTCCGCCGCCAACTGACCTCAGCACACCCTTCGCAAGACGCTCCCCACCAGGAGATTCAAGATATCTACAAGGATCGCGTCCAGTATCCCATGCTTCGTACAAGGTCCGTCGACGAGTATTGATCTCGTTGAAGGGGAATGGTCGCCCTCGCCCGGTTACGCGGAGCGTTACGGGGGAATCGGGACGTCAAGGTGAGGCCAAGCGCGACGGGCGACCTACCCTTCGACAAGACTTTCGCGCCGGCCGGCAACCGTGCGGGTTGGGGGAAGCGCACGGTCGCCGGCCGGACGGATCAGGCGAGCGGCGTGGTGACGGTGAAGGACGCGTCCGCCCGCAGCGTCGCGCTGCCGTCGTTGCGGTCGATGCGCAGCTCGTAGTTGTAGTGCCGGATGTAGAAGCCCGGGTAGTTGTACGACTCGAACGACGTCGTACCGGTGCCGGACAGGCCGGCGCGGCCGCAGAAGGTGGCGTCGTTGCGGAACGTCGCCGTGCCGTCGTTGGTCGCCAGCACCAGGCGGTTGTTGTAGTGACGCAGGTAGCGCCCGGCCGGATTGACCGACTGCAGCGAGTAGCAGTTGCCGTTGGCCAGCCCGGCGCCCACGGTGAACGTCGCGGACTGCCGGTCGGCGGCGCTGCTCGCCGCGCTCAGCGGGTCGAGGTAGCCCAGGTTGTCGCGGTGCCGCACGTACCGGTCGGTGAAGTTGGCCGAGCGCAGCGACCGGTTGCCGGTCGGCACGGCGGTGCTGTCGCCGACGTTCTCGCGCAGCACGGTGAAGTGCCGGACGGTGCCGGAGAGCCCGGGTAGCTCGGTCTTGGCCGACCAGGTGTTCAGGTTGGTGCTGTCGGCGTAGTAGTAGCGGCCCGCGCCGTACTGGTCGAAGTAGAGCCGCCAGGCGCCCGACGGGAGCTGCACCAGCGCCGGGCCCTCGAGCCCGGAGCCCCAGCCTGCCCAGTTGCCCGTACCGGTGAAGGTCCACGGCCCGGTGAGCGACGATGCCGTCGCGTGCTCGATGTACTTGGTGGTCTCGTTCTTGACGAACGCGTGGTAGGTGCCGCCGGAGCGCACGACGAAGGTGTCGATGTGGTTCGCCGGGATGCCGATCGCCGCGCGTGCGCTCCAGGTGGAGAGGTCGGCGCTGGTCGCGGTGATCCGGTACGGCTGGAACTGCCCCGCCGTCCCCGCGGTCGACGCGGAGAAGATGACGTGGATGCTGCCGTCGGTGTCCTTGAACCACTCCGGCGCCCAGGTGCTGCCGGTCGAGCCGTTGAGCCCGACGGTGACGTTGCGCAGGAACGTCCAGTTCACGTGGTCGGCGCTGCGGGCGAAGCCGATCGTGTTCCCGGTCCAGTTGGTGGTGTAGACGATGTAGTAGTAGCCGTCGGTGTGCCGCATGACGCTGGGGTCGCGGATCAGCCCGGACGGCGGGGTGAACGCGTTCGCCCGGATCAGGCTGTAGTCGGTGGCGTTGGACGAGTCGTAGACGTACATGTTGGACTCGCTGGAGTTGGTGAACGCGGTCATCAGGTAGTGCGGTGCCGGGCCCGCCGCGGCGGCGGTATTCGCGGGAACCACGGCGAGGGCGGCGCCGCACAGCAGGCCGCCCAGCGCGGCGGCCAGGATTCGTCGGTGCACGGCTCCTCCAATTGTGACCGGTAACAATCGATGGCGTTCATCTCAGCGCAATACATCGACTCTCGTCAAGATGTCGTCAGGGTCGGACCGTCCAGTCCTGCACGTCGATCTGGCTGCCGCCGTAGCGCGGGGCGAAGATGCTCAGCACGCCGAGGGTGCGCAGCCGCTCGTGGTCGATCAGCGGGTCGGAGTAGTAGATCGCCGCCGAGGTGTACCGCAGCGTCCAGTCCGACCAGCCGGAGGCCTTCGACGCGGTCTCGATGTGCAGCTTGCGGGTCGAGGAGTCCCCGCTGGCGACGTAGAGGTTGTCGCCGGAGTCGACGCCGATGTCACCGCGGCTGGACCGCTCCAGGAACGGCGTGTAGGTCTGGTGCCAGACCTTCGACGCCTTGTCCCGCCAGTAGTGCACCAGCACGGCGCTCTCCCGGGCGGCGGTGAAGTCCGAATTGGAGGGCGCCGCCGCGGGCAGGTGCGACGCCAGCACGTGCACGATGCCGGCCTTGTCGACGACCTGGGACTCCTGGTTGATCAGGCCGCGGTTCTGGCCGATCGACCAGACCCGCAGCCCGGCCGAGTCGGAGATCAGCGGCGTGCTGCCGGTCGTCGCGACGACCGACCCGGCGTTGTTGCGCCAGCTGCGCCCGTCGTCCCGGCTGTACGCGTAGAACAGGTCGTGATTGGTGCTCGCGTTCGAGGTCTCGCGGACCGTCCAGGTGGCGTGCAGCAGGCCCGTCGAGTCGTACTCGAGGCCGAACAGGTAGGCGTTGTTGTCGGCCGTCGTGCCGTCGATGAACTCGCCGACCAGGATCCACGCCCCGGACGCGTACTCGTAGAGCACCTCGTCGCCGGCGCCGCTGGTGCCGGTCCGCAGGGCGAGCTGCAGCTTGCCGGCCGGGGTGGTGAGGAACTGCGGGTAGGTCAGCGCCGGCATGGCCGCCCCGGTCAGGGTCGTCCGCACCGCGCCGAAGCTGCTCGCCTGCCAGGCCGCGGTGTCCGGCGAGGTGGTCAGCCCGGCGACCGACCTGCGGTAGCGCAGCGCCGAGGAGTGCATGTCGAAGGCGAGGTGCAGCGTGCCGTCCTGGCGGGAGACGCCGATGCTGATGGTGTTGTGCGAGTCGGTCGAGGTGGTCGCGTAGTCGGTGAGCCGCAGGTTCTGCCAGGCGCCGGCGGGCAGCTTGCGCCGGGACAGGTTGACGTAGCCGCTCTGGTCCCAGAACGCCGTGTACTGCCAGCCGGCGACCGTGGTGATGCCGTCCTGCTGGAAGGACTCGCCGTTCATGTAGCCGGTGTAGGTCAGCGCGGTCCGGCCCGTCGTGGTGAGCACGGTGACCGAGGTCTGTGTCACGGACGGCGCCGCCGCCAGCGCGGGCGCGCCCGCCAGGAGGGTGGCGAGCAGCAGGACCGCGGCGAGCATGAAACGTTTCATCGATCGACCTCGAATGGCTTCGACGGTGCGCGGAAGGTTTCCGAGACGTTAAGCCGCCGGATCGAAGACAGTCAAGTGCATCAATGCGATGCGAGGCTGACCCGGTTGCGGCCGCCGTGCTTGGCGGCGTACAGGGCGCGGTCGGCCCGGGCCAGCACCGGCGACGGATCGCTGCCCAGCGCGGCGCTCGCCACACCCAGGCTGACCGTCACCGGAAGGTCGCCGGTCAGCGGTGCCCAGTCGTGCTCGGCCACCGCGCGCCGCAGCTCCTCGAGCCGGGTGGCCAGGTCGGCGTCGTCCGGGCCGGCGAGCACGATCAGGAACTCCTCGCCGCCGAGCCGGGCCGCGAAGCCCGGCGCCGCGGTGGCCGCGTGCAGCAGCTCGGCGACCGCGACCAGCACCCGGTCGCCGATCTGGTGTGAGCACTGGTCGTTGATCCGCTTGAAGTGGTCCAGGTCGGCGATCGCCACGACCGCCGGCGTCCGGGACAGCAGCGCCGGCAGCTGCTCGTCGACGTAGCGGCGGTTGTGCAGGCCGGTCAGCGGGTCCCGCCGGGCCTGCTCGCGGAACCGCTCGGCCTCGCGCCGGGCCTCCGCGGTCTCGAACATCGCGTGCCGGGTGCGGGCCTGCGCCGCCCGCTCCCGCGACACCAGGCGCTGCTCGGCCGCGTGGTACTCCTTGTGCGTGGCGAAGGCGCGGGCGAACTCGCCGCGCGCGCCGTGCAGCTCCGCCTGCTCCTGCAGCACCCGCACGCCGATGCCGGCGAGGTCGCGCTCCCGGCACAGGGCGGCGCACTCGTCGAGGCTGTCCTGCGCCGCCGCGGTCTCGCCCAGGTGGCGCTGCGCCACCGCGAGGGTGAGCAGGAACTCGGCCATCGAGTCGTTGTCGTCCCCGCCGCCGGCCGCGTGCTCCGCCACGTTCGCGGCCGCGGTCCGGGCCGCGTCGGCGTGCCGGCCCAGGGCGATCTCGATGCGCGCGAGGGTGTCCATGGCGTCCGGGGTGAGCCGCTGCCCGGCCCGGTCGGTGGTCTCGCGCAGCCGCGCCATCGCGGCCCAGGCCCGCTCGAAGTCGCCGGCGAGGTACTCCGCGTACGCGAGGTTGTTGAGCACCGTCACCAGCATGGCGATGTCCGCCAGACCGAGCGCGATCTCCTCGGCCTGCCGGTACCGCTCGCGGGCGGCGTCCGGTGACCCGGCCATGGCCAGGTCGTCGGCCAGCTTCACCAGCATCACGGCGCGCAGCCGCGGCGGGGTGTCGTCGTCGAGGAACTCGACGGCGCGCAGCGCGTGCTCGAGCCCGGTCGCGGTGTCGCCGAGGTTGTCGTAGACCGCCGACAGCATCTGGTGGCTGCGGGCCAGCAGCGGCCGGTGCGCGCGCTCGTCGGCCCAGCTGTTGGCCTCCCAGCACATCCGGGCGGCCCGGGCCACGTCGCCGGCGCGCCGGTGCATGTTGGCCTGCAGCAGCCGGGCGCGGACCTGCACCGCCTCGTCCGCGAGCGCGCCGGCGGCCAGCTCGATCTGCTCCGAGCGGGCCAGCACGGTCTCGATGTCCGCCCCGAAGCGGTCCTCCAGCGCGGTCAGTTCCGCGTCCAGGTCGCGCGCGGCGATCGAGGCCTCACTCACAGCGTTCATTATCGGTCGCTGCCGCCCGATCCGGAACCTTCCGGCCCGGCCCGGCCCCGCGCGGCGCGCCGCGCGGGGTGTGACCGTCCGTCAGGCGAACACGTCCAGGGTGGCGCTCTTCTCCTGCCGCTCCGCCAGCACCTTCAGGTCGGTCTTGACGATCGCCTCCTTGTCCGCGGCGGCTACCTTCTCGGCAGCCTTCTCGGCGAGGTCCGTGGCGATCTTGTGCTGGAACCGCTGGAACTCGATGCGCGGGGCGGAACCGGTCGAGTTCGCCGGGCCGATGCCTTCTACCGCCATGCCGTACTCCCGTCAGATGATCTACTTCTCGGCCCTTCCATCGGCCGGCCGATCGCCATCTGCACCTTTATTCGGCGAATTCCTAAAGACGGGCGCGTTCCAGCCGGTCGAGCAGGGCGGTCGCGTGCCGGGCCGAGTTGATGCCGAGCCAGCGCAGCGGCTCCGGTTCCCAGCGCGGGGACCGGTGGCCGACCCAGGGCAGCCCGGTCAGCTCGCTGTCGGTGCCGGTGATCAGGTCGGCGAGCGTCCGGCCGGCCAGGTTGGCCGCCGCGACGCCGTCGCCGACGTAGCCGCCGGCCCAGGCCAGGCCGTCGCGCAGCCCTGCCGAGGGCATCCAGTCCCGGGGGATGCCGAGCGGCCCGCCCCACCGGTACGCGACCGGCACGTCGACGCCGAACAGGTCGGCCAGGGACCGGCGCAGCGCGTCGAAGACCGCCGGCTCCCGGTCGTAGGCCGGGCGCACCCGCGATCCGAAGTGGTACGGCGCGCCCCGGCCGCCGAACGCGAGCCGGTCGTCCGCGGTGCGCTGGCCGTAGACGATCATGTGCCGGTGGTCGGTGAACGTCTCCCGCCGGGCCAGCCCGATCCGCTCCCACGCCGACGGCGGCAGCGGCTCGGTGGCGATCATCAGCGAGTACACCGGCGCCAGCTCCCGGGCGTGCCCGGCCAGCCCCGCGGTGTAGCCCTCCAGGGCGCGGACCACGACGTCCGCGCGTACCGTGCCGTGGTCGGTGGCCACCGACCCGCGGGAGAGCCGCAGCGCCCGGGTGCCCTCGTAGATCGCGACGCCAGCACGCTCGACCGTCGCGGCCAGGCCGCGGACCAGGGTGGCGGGCTGCAGCGAGGCGCAGTCCGGGCTGAACGTGGCGCCGCGGACGCCGGACGCGCCGCAGATCCGCGCCGCCGCCGCGGCGTCCAGCAGCCGCAGGTCCAGGCCGTACTCCTCGGCCTCGCGCGCCTCGGCCTCGGCCCGGCGCAGCTGGGCGGCCGAGCGGGCGAGCGCCACCGTCCCGCCCTTGGCGAAGGAGCAGTCGATGCCCTCCGCCGCGGCGGCCCGGCCCACCTCGTCCACGCTCGCGGCCAGCGCGCGGTGCATGGCGACTGCCGCGTCGCGGCCGTGCCGGCGGGCCAGCGCGCGCACCGGCACCGGGAACAGCCCGGAGCACCAGCCGCCGTTGCGGCCCGACGCGCCGAAGCCGGCGTACTCGGCCTCCAACACCGCGATCCGCAGGCCGGGGTCCGCCCGCGCCAGGTAGTACGCGGTCCACAGCCCGGTGTACCCGCCGCCGACGATCGCGACGTCGACGTCGCGATCGCCGGGCAGCGGCGCCCGGGCGGCCGCCGGCTCGTGCGCGGCGGCCAGCCAGTACGACGCGCTCAGAGGTGGGTCCAGGCCTCGGTGAGCACCGAGCGCAGCGCCTGCTCGATCTCGGCGAAGTGCCGCTCCTCGCAGATCAGCGGGGGAGCGAGCTGGATGACCGGGTCGCCGCGGTCGTCGGCGCGGCAGTACAGCCCGCTCTCGAACAGCGCGCGGGACAGGAAGCCGCGCAGCAGCCGCTCGGACTCGGCGGCGTCGAACGTGGCCTTGGTGGCCTTGTCCTTGACCAGCTCGATGCCGAAGAAGTAGCCGTCGCCGCGGACGTCGCCGACGATCGGCAGGTCGGTCAGCCGATCCAGGTAGGACCGGAACAGCGCCGAGTTCGCCCGGACGTGGCCGTTGAGGTCCTCGCGCTCGAAGATGTCGAGGTTGGCCAGGGCGACCGCGGACGCCACCGGGTGCCCGCCGAACGTGATGCCGTGCGAGAACGAGTTCGCACCGCTCAGGAACGGCTCGATCAGGCGCTCGGACGCGATCATCGCGCCCAGCGGGACGTACCCGGAGGTCAGGCCCTTGGCGCAGGTGATGATGTCGGGGGTGTAGCCGTAGCGGGCGGAGCCGAAGTACTCGCCGAGCCGGCCGAACGCGCAGATCACCTCGTCGGAGACGAGCAGCACGTCGTAGCGGTCGCAGATCTCGCGGACCCGCTGGAAGTAGCCGGGCGGCGGCGGGAAGCAGCCGCCGGCGTTCTGCACCGGCTCCAGGAACACGCAGGCCACCGTGTCCGGGCCCTCGAACTCGATGGCCTCGGCGATGCGGTCCGCGGCCCAGATGCCGAACTGCTCCTCGCTCATCGACTCGTCGGGGCGCCGGTAGTAGTTGGTGTTCGGCACCTTCAGCGCGCCCGGCACCAGCGGCTCGAACTCCTGCTTGATCAGCGGCAGGCCGGTCAGCGACAGCGCGCCCATGGTGGTGCCGTGGTACGCGATGGTCCGCGAGATCGCCTTGGTCTTCATCGGCTTGCCGGTCAGCTTGAAGTAGCTGCGGGCCAGCTTCCACGCGCTCTCGACGGCCTCGGAGCCGCCGGTGGTGAAGAAGACCCGGTTCAGGTCGCCGGGCGCCAGCCCGGCGAGCCGCTCGGCCAGCTCGACCGCGGTCGGGTGCGCGTAGGACCAGAGCGGGAAGTAGGCGAGCTCGGAGGCCTGCTTGGACGCCGCCTCGGCCAGCTCGCTGCGGCCGTGCCCGGCCTGCACCACGAACAGGCCGGAGAGCCCGTCCAGGTAGCGGCGGCCCTGCTGGTCCCAGATGTACGGCCCGGAACCGCGCACGATGACCGGCACCTCGCCGGCGCCGGCGCCGGTGTACGAGGACATCCGGGTGAAGTGCATCCACAGATGGTCCCGGGCGGCGGCGGAGAGTTCTTCGGTCATCGGGTCCCCCACGCGTAGGTCTGCTTGGCGAGCTTCAGGTACATGTAAGTCTCGGTGCCGGTGACGCCCGGCACCGCACGGATGGAGTCGTTGAGCAGCGTCAGCAGATGCTCGTCGTCGGTGCAGACGAGCTCGACGAGCAGGTCGTAGCCGCCGGCGCAGTAGACGACGTAGTCGACCTCGGGTATCTGGGCGAGGGCCTCGGCCACCGGGCGCAGGTCGCCGGTCACCTTGACGCCGACCATCGCCTGCCGGGCGAAGCCCAGCATCAGCGGGTCGGTGACCGCGACGATCTGCATCATGCCTCCGTCGAGCAGGCGCTGTACGCGCTGCCGGACGGCGGCCTCCGACAACCCGATGATCTTGGCGAGCCCGGCGTAGGACATCCGTCCGTCGCGCTGCAGGTGCTCGATGATCTGCTTGTTGACATCGTCCAGGGCCAGGTCCGTCACGCAGCGATTCTGGCCTGAGCCGGGGTGAATCGCAACGGAATCCGTTGGCGAGTTCCGGTCAGTCCCGTGATTCCGTCGCGCTGGCTCCCCGAGCGTGGTGCCGGTGCTTCGGCGGGTCGCGTGCAGGTCTCACAACTGCGTTTATCGCAGATTTTTGGCCCATTGACAAGCGTTTCCGTCGCGCTAACGTGCTCGTAACACGTTTTCGGTGCTTGTTACGCGGAGGAGCGTTGTCATGCGTGTACTGCTCGTGGGCGCCGGCGGCGTGGGCGCCGCCGCCGTCGGCATCGCCGCGCGCCGCGACTTCTACGAGCACTTCGTGGTCGCCGACTACGACCTCTCCCGCGCGCGGGCGGCCGTCGCCGGCCACCGGGCGCGGGGCTTCGTCGCCGCCCAGCTCGATGCCTCGTCGGCGGCGGCCGTCGCCGCCCTCTGCCGCGAGCACGGCATCACCCACGTGCTCAACGCCGTCGACCCGCGCTTCGTCATGCCGATCTTCGACGGCGCGTACGAGGCCGGCGCCGACTACCTCGACATGGCCATGTCGCTGTCGCGCCCGCACGCCGAGCGGCCGTACACCGACACGGGCGTCAAGCTGGGCGACGAGCAGTTCGCCGCGGCCGGCCGCTGGCTGGACGCGGGCCGGCTCGCCCTGGTCGGCATGGGCGTCGAGCCGGGCCTGTCGGATGTCTTCGCGCGGTACGCCGCCGACCACCTCTTCTCCCGGATCGACGAGATCGGCATCCGCGACGGCGGCAACCTGGTCGTCGCCGGCTACGACTTCGCGCCCTCGTTCTCGGTGTGGACCACGATCGAGGAGTGCCTCAACCCGCCGGTGATCTGGGAGGCGGACCGCGGCTGGTTCACCACCGAGCCGCTGAGCGAGCCGGAGGTCTTCGACTTCCCCGGCGGCATCGGCGAGGTCGAGTGCGTGCACGTCGAGCACGAGGAGGTGCTGCTCATCCCGCGCTGGGTGCCCGCGCGGCGGGTCACCTTCAAGTACGGCCTGGGCAAGGAGTTCATCGACGTGCTGAAGACCCTGCGCAAGCTGGGGCTGGACCGCACGGCGCCGGTCCGGGTCGGCGGGGTGTCGGTGTCGCCGCGTGACGTGGTGGCGGCCTGCCTGCCCGACCCGGCGGCGCTCGGGCACCGGATGACCGGCAGCACCTGCGCGGGCACGCTGGTCACCGGCGCGGACACCGACGGCGATCCGCTGACGGTGTACCTCTACCACGTCGTCGACAACGAATGGTCCATGCGGGAGTACGGGTCGCAGGCCGTCGTCTGGCAGACGGCCGTCAACCCGGTGATCGCCCTGGAGCTGCTCGCCGCCGGGGTGTGGCGGGGCGCCGGCGTCCTGGGCCCGGAGGCCTTCGACGCCGTGCCCTTCCTCGACAAGCTCGTCGAGTACGGCTCACCCTGGCAGCTGCGAAAGCAGTGACCCGGCGAGGATGTCCAGGCCCCGGGTGACTTGCTCCTCGGAGATCACCAGCGGGGGCAGGAAGCGCAGCACGTTGCCGTAGGTGCCGCAGGTCAGCGCCAGCAGCCCGGCGTCGTGGCAGGCCCGGGCCACCGCCGCGGTGCGTGCCGGGTCCGGCTCGGTCGAACCGGGCCGGACCAGCTCGATCGCCAGCATCGCGCCGCGGCCGCGCACCTCGCCGATGCCCGCGTCGGCCGCCGCGAGGGCGTCCAGGCGCGGCCGGAACCACGTCTCGATCCGCGCCGCCGCCGCGTTCAGGTCGAGCTCGCGCATCGTCTCGATGGCCGCGAGCGCCGCCGCGCAGGCGATCGGATTGCCGCCGTACGTGCCGCCCAGCCCGCCGGGGTGCACCGCGTCCATCAGCTCGGCGCGGCCGACCACCCCCGCCAGCGGCAGCCCGCCGGCCATGCCCTTCGCCGTCGTCACCAGGTCGGGCTCGACGCCCTCGTGCTCGCAGGCGAACCACGAGCCGGTGCGGCAGAAGCCGGTCTGGATCTCGTCGGCGATGAACACCGCGCCGGCCGAGGAGGACCAGGCCGCCAGCGCCGGCAGGAAGCCGGGCGCCGGCACCACGAAGCCGCCCTCGCCCTGGATCGGCTCGATCAGCACCGCCGCCACGTTGGCGGCGCCGACCTGCTTCTCGATCACGTCGATCGCCCGCGCCGCCGCCTGCGAGCCTGCGAGGCCGCCGTCGCGCAGCGGGTACGACATCGGCGCCCGGTACACCTCCGGCGCGAACGGGCCGAACCGGTGCTTGTACGGCATCGACTTGGCGGTCAGCGCCATCGTCAGGTTGGTCCGCCCGTGGTACGCGTGGTCGAACACCACCACGGCCTGCCGCCCGGTCGCGTGCCGGGCGATCTTGACCGCGTTCTCCACCGCCTCGGCGCCGGAGTTGAACAGCGCGGCACGCTTGTCGAAGGCGCCCGGCGTCAGCTCGGCGAGCTGCTCGCAGACCGCGACGTACGACTCGTAGGGCGCGACCATGAAGCAGGTGTGGGTGAACCGCTCGACCTGCTCGCGCACGGCGGCGACGACCCGGGGCGCCGAGTTGCCGACGCTGGTCACCGCGATGCCGGAGCCGAAGTCGATCCACTCCCGGCCGTCGACGTCGTGCAGGCTGCCGCCGGACGCGTGGTCGACGTAGGACGGGATCACCGAGGTGACCCCGCGCGCGACGGCGGCGCCGCGGCGCTTGTGCAGCTCCCCGGAGTTCATCCTCAGCCCTCGAGACTGTGCATGACGTGCTTGATGCGGGTGTAGTCCTCCAGGCCGTACACGGAGAGGTCCTTGCCGTGCCCGGAGTGCTTGAACCCGCCGTGCGGCATCTCCGCCACCAAGGGTATGTGGCAGTTGACCCAGACGCAGCCGAAGTCGAGCCGCCGGGTCATCCGCATCGCCCGGCCGTGGTCGGTGGTCCAGACCGAGGAGGCCAGGCCGTACTCGACGCCGTTGGCCCAGCGCACCGCCTCGTCCTCGTCGGTGAAGCGCTGGACGGTGATGACCGGGCCGAACACCTCGTCCTGGATGATCTCGTCGTCCTGCCGCAGCCCGGACACCACGGTCGGCGAGTAGAAGTAGCCCCGCTCGCCGACCCGGGCGCCGCCCGCGTCGAGGCTGGCGTGCCCGGGCAGCCGGTCGATGAAGCCGCCGACCCGGTCCAGCTGCCGGGCGTTGTTGAGCGGGCCGTAGAGCACGTCCGCGTCGCTGGGCGGGCCGGTCCGGGTGCCGCGGGCCTGCTCGCTCAGCGCCGCGACGAAGTCGGTGTACACGCCCGGCGCGGCCAGCACCCGGGTGGCGGCGGTGCAGTCCTGGCCGGCGTTGAAGTAGCCGGCCTCGGCGATGGCCGCGGCGGCCGCCTCGACGTCGGCGTCGTCGAAGATCACCACCGGGGCCTTGCCGCCCAGCTCGAGGTGGGTGCGCTTGAGGTCGGCGGCGGCCGCCGAGGCGACCTCCCGGCCGGCCCGGACCGACCCGGTGATCGACACCATCGCCGGGGTCCGGTGCGACACCAGCGCCCGGCCGGTGTCGCGGTCGCCGGCCACGACGTTGAGCACGCCCGGCGGCAGGAACTCGGCGGCGATCTCGGCCAGCATCAGCGTGGTGACCGGCGTGGTGTCGGACGGCTTGAGCACCACCGAGTTGCCGGCCGCGATCGCGGGCGCCAGCTTCCACACCGCCATCATCAGCGGATAGTTCCAGGGCGTGACCTGCGCGCACACGCCGACCGGCTCGCGCCGCACGTAGCTGGTGTAGCCGGACAGGTACTCGCCGGCGGAGCGGCCCTCGAGCAGCCGCGCCGCGCCCGCGAAGAACCGGATCTGGTCGATCGCCGGCGGCAGCTCCTCGCTGGCGGTCAGGCCGAGCGGCTTGCCGGTGTTGCGCGACTCGGCGGCGACCAGCTCGTCGGTGCGGCTCTCCAGCGCGTCGGCGAAGCGCAGCAGGGCGCGCTGGCGCTCGGCGGGCGTGGTGTCCCGCCACTTCTCGAACGCGGCCGCGGCCGCCGCCATCGCGTTGTCCACGTCGGCCTGCCCGGAGACGGGCGCGGCGGCGAACACCTCGCCGGTCGACGGGTCGATCAGGTCCTCGTAGCGCCCCTCGACCGGCTCGACCGCGGCCCCGCCGATGAAGTTGGTCAGCACGCTCTTGGTGGTCATCCGGCCTCCCGCAGTGATATCACGCCTCGCGGAGACATCTTTCCACCGGATCCGCAGCAGACAAGACCCTAAGACCACTGTTTCCGTCGCGGTTGGCTATCTTGCGACCGGCGTGCAAGCGTGGGTGACAGTAGCGCGCGCCGGGCGAAAGGAGCAGTCATGACGGAGATCCCTGGAGACCGGCTGGGGCAGGGTTCGCCGGGCACGCCGGCGACCGGGCGGGGGCCCGGCCGCGGCGGCGACTTCTCCCGGCGCGACGACGACCACCCGTCGGCCGGCTGGGGCGCCACCCGCAGCGTCGGCCGGATCATCGCCGCCGCCCGGGAGCCGCTCGCCGCCCCGCACGCGATCCTCAAGATGAACCAGCTCAAGCTCGCCCCGGGCAAGGACGGCTTCGACTGCCCCGGCTGCGCCTGGCCGGACGACCGCAAGGGCCTGCACCTGGACGTCTGCGAGAACGGCATCAAGCACGTCACGTGGGAGATGACCCGCAAGAAGGTCGACGCCGCGTTCTTCGCCGAGCACACGGTCGCGGAGCTCAACGGCTGGAACGACTTCGACCTGGAGAACCAGGGCCGGCTCACCGAGCCGCTGAGCTACGACCCGGCGACCGACCGGTACCTGCCGATCTCCTGGGACGACGCGTACGCCCTGGTCGGCGACGCCCTGCGCGGCCTGGCCGGCCCGGACGAGGCGGCGTTCTACACCTCCGGGCGGCTCAGCAACGAGGCGACGTTCCTCTACCAGCTCATGGTGCGCGAGTTCGGCACCAACAACATGCCCGACTGCTCCAACATGTGCCACGAGGCGAGCGGCCGGGCGCTGAACGCGGCGATCGGCACCGGCAAGGGCACCTGCGACCTCGACGACTGGGAGTCGACGGACCTGCTGATCCTGATGGCGGTCAACGCCGCCTCGAACGCGCCCCGGATGCTCACCTCGCTGGCCGCGGCGGCCCGGCGCGGCGCCGAGATCGTGCACGTCAACCCGCTGATCGAGGCGGCGAGCAAGCGCACCATCGTGCCGCACGACTTCACCTCGATGGCCACCATGCGTTCCACCAAGACCGGCACCATGAACGTCCAGCCACGCATCGGCGGTGACTTGGCCCTGCTGCGCGGCCTGGCCAAGGTGGTGCTCGAGCAGGACGCCGTCGACCAGGAGTTCATCGAGGCGCACACCGACTCCTACGAGGCGTACCGCAAGCTGGTCGACGACACCGGCTGGGACGACATCGTGCACCAGTCCGGGGTCGCCGAGGAGGTCATCCGGGACCTGGCCGGCAGGTACATCGCGTCGCGGCGCACGATCATCGCCTGGTGCCTGGGCCTGACCCAGCAGGAGCACAGCGTCGACACGATGCGCGAGATCATCAACCTGCTCCTGCTGCGCGGCAACATCGGCCGCCGCGGCGCCGGGCCGTCGCCGATCCGCGGGCACAGCAACGTGCAGGGCAACCGGACGTGCGGCGTCAACCACCACCCGACCGAGGAGTGGCTGGCCAAGCACGACGCGGCGACCGGCATCGTCTCGCCGCGCGAGCACGGGCTCGGCACGGTCGCCACCATCGAGGCGATGGCGGCCGGCCGGGTGAAGGTCTTCGTCAGCCTCGGCGGCAACTTCGCCCTGGCGGCGCCGGACACCGCGGCCACGTTCGCGGCCCTGCGCAACACCGACCTGACCGTGCAGGTGAGCACCAAGCTCAACCGCAGCCACCTGGTGCACGGGCGCCGCGCGCTGATCCTGCCCTGCCTGGGCCGCACGGAGAAGGACGTGCGGGCGACCGGCGAGCAGGGGATCACGGTCGAGGACTCGATGAGCTACGTGCACCTGTCGTACGGCAAGCGCAAGCCCGCGTCGCCGCACCTGCGCTCGGAGTGCGCGATCCTGTGCGGCATGGCCCGGGCCACGCTCCCGGACTCCGCGACGCCGTGGGAGCTGTACGCCGAGGACTACGACCGGATCCGCGACGTGATGTCCCGGGCCCTGACCGGCTTCGAGGACTTCAACCGCCGGGCCCGCGAGCCGCTCGGCTTCCGGCTGGCCCAGCCCGCCCGCGAGCGGGTCTGGCTGACCGCCTCGGGCAAGGCGGAGTTCAACCCGGCGCCGATGCCGGACGTGGTGCCGCCGGCGGGGCGGCTGATGCTGTCGACGGTCCGCTCGCACGACCAGTGGAACACCACGATCTACTCCGACAACGACCGCTACCGGGGCGTCAAGAACCTGCGCACCCTGCTCTTCATGAACCGCGAGGACATGGCCGAGCGCGGGCTGGGCGAGTTCGACCTGATCGACATCACCAGCCACGCCCGCGACGGCAGCACCCGGACGGTCTGGGGCTACCGGGCGGTCGGCTACGACACCCCGCGGGGCTGCGTCACCGGCTACATGCCGGAGCTGAACGTGCTGTGCGCGCTAACCGACAACAGCCCGCAGAGCGACCAGCCGCTGACCAAGCACCTGATCGTCGAGGTCACAGCGTCCGCGCCGTAGCCGGCCCTACTGCCCGGAGCTGGTGCGGTCGCCGAGATGCTCGAGGACGGCCGGGTCGGCCGTGAGCAGCCGGTCGACCTCCTCGCCCGCGTCGCAGGTGAGCAGGGCCAGTTCGACCGCGTCCGGGGTGCGCACGAGGACCCGCCAGTTCCCGCCGGACTCCTCCCACCGCAGCAGCCGGGTAAGCGCCTCGCTCAATTCCCCACCTCCGTCAGCGGCACGTCCGGGTCGGCCAGCCGGGCCGGGTCGACCCGCTCGCCGCGCAGGCCCGCCCGGACCAGGTCCTGTATCTGGTCGGTCACATCCCACACATTAACGTTCATGCCGGCCGCGACCCGGCCGTCGACGGTCCAGAACGCGATGAACTCCCCGCCCCGCTCGTCGCCGCGGACCACCACCTCGGCGGCGGCGCCGGGCGGCACCCAGCCGGCGTACTCCATGCCCAGGTCGTACTGGTCGGTGAAGAAGTACGGCAGGTGGTCCCACCGGACGTCCTGGCCGAGCATCGCGCGGGCCGCCACCGGGCCGGTGTTCAGCGCCGTCGCCCAGTGCTCGACCCGGATCCGCGCGCCGAGCAGCGGATGGTCGATGTTGGCGACGTCGCCGGCGGCGAAGATGTCCGGGTCGGCGGTGCGCAGCCGGGCGTCGACGAGCACGCCGTTGTCGACCGGGAGCCGGGCCTGGTCGGCGAGGCCCGTGTTCGGGGTGACGCCGATCGCCACCAGCACGGCGTCGGCGGGGATGACGGTGCCGTCGGTGAGCACGACCTGCGACACGTCGGCGTCGCCGCGCAGCTCGCCGACCTGCGTGCCGAGGCGGAAGTCGACGCCCTGGTCGCGGTGCAGCCGCAGGAACACCTGCGCCATGCGGTCGCCGAGGACGTTGCGCAGCGGCAGCGCGTCGGGCGTCACCACGGTCACCTCGGCGCCGCGGCCGCGGGCGGCCGCGGCCACCTCGAGGCCGATCCAGCCGGATCCCACGATGACCAGCCGGGTGCCCCCGCGCACGGCGGCGGAGATCCGGTCCGAGTCGGCGAGCGTACGCAGGGTGAGCACGCCGCCCAGCCCGACGCCGGGCACCGCGAGGGGCCGGGGCGAGGCGCCGGTGGAGAGCAGCAGCCGGTCGTAGGTGAGCTCGTCGCCGTCGGAGAGGCGCACCCGGCGCTTCTCGGGGTCGATGGCGCCCACGGTGGTGCCGGTGCGCAGCTCGACGTCGTGCTCGCCGTACCAGGCGGCGTCGTGTACGTAGGCGTCGGCGCGCTCGGCCGTGCCGAGCAGCAGCCCCTTGGACAGCGGCGGCCGTTCGTACGGCCGCTCGTCCTCGGTGCCGATCAGCAGGATCCGGCCGGTGCAGCCCTCGGCGCGCAGGGTCTCGGCGGCCTTCGCGCCGGCGAGCCCGGCGCCGGCGATGACGAACGTGCGGTCGACGGTCATGGCACCCTCCTATCCGGACACCATGCCACGACTCCGGCGATCCCGTCGGGGGTCGCACCCGATGTGCCCGGATGATGCCGCACGGGGCGCCCGGCGCGGGTGGTGTCGTAAGGGTAGCCTTACCCGGACCGACACCAGTAGGGGAAGTGTTCTATGGCGAACAGGCCAGTCCGGGCGGCGAGGTTCGGGGAGGTCACCCGGGTCGAGCAGCTCACGCCGCACATGGTCCGCGTCGTGGTCGGCGGGACCGGCCTGGCCGGGATGAGCGCCGGCGAGTTCACCGACCACTACGTCAAGCTGCTGTTCCCGCCGCCGGGCGTCACCTACCCGGAGCCGTTCGACCCGGCCGTGATCCGCGAGACGATGCCGCGCGAGCAGCACCCGGTGGTGCGGACGTACACGGTCCGCCGCTGGCTGCCCGAGGTGCCGGAGCTGTGGATCGACTTCGTGGTGCACGGCGACGCCGGCATCGCCGGCCCGTGGGCGGCCCGCGCGCGGCCCGGCGACCCGGTCCGCTTCATGGGCCCGGGCGGCGGCTACGCGCCCGACCCGGACGCCGCCTGGCACCTGCTGGCCGGCGACGAGAGCGCGCTGCCGGCGATCGCCGTCGCGCTGGAGGCCATGCCGGCCGGGACCCGGGTCCGGGCGTTCATCGAGGTCGAGGACCCGGCGGAGGAGCAGAAGCTGGAGACGGCCGCGGACGCCGAGATCACCTGGCTGCACCGCGGCGACCGGCCGCACGGCGAGCTGCTGGTGCCGGCGGTGCGCGGGCTGGACTTCCCGGAGGGGCGGGTGCACGCGTTCGTGCACGGCGAGGCGACGTTCGTGAAGGACCTGCGCGCCCTGCTGCGGGTCGAGCTCGGCCTGCCGATGTCCCAGCTGTCGATCTCCGGGTACTGGCGCCGCGGCCTGAACGAGGACGGCTGGCAGTCCACCAAGCGCGAGTGGAACCAGCAGATCGAGCGCGAGCAGGAGGCCGCGCCGGCCTAGGCCGGCGCCTGCGCGACGATGACCTCGGTGCCGGCGCGACCTGCTCGTTCACCATGAGCGCGTTCACGCCGCAGGAGCACCGCCGCACGCGGCTCATGGGCACGCACGGCTACCTGGACGGCGACGGCGCGCGGCTGCGGTACGTCGACTTCCGTACCGGTGCCGAGGAGGTCCTCGAGGTCGCCGACGCAAAGTCTTGCCACGCACCGGGTGGTCTGGGCCGCGGAGCGGGCCCGGCTCGAGGGGCGAGTGGTGCGGCTGCGGCCGGACGGTGCGGCCGGCTGAGGCCCCTATGTCCATATTGTTACTGCGGCGATGCGATGTAATTACGCGACAGTTACTGCAAGGTCTTGCAAGGGCCATCCGTCGAGGGTTAGCGTGCGTCCGTCGCCACCCATCGGAAGGCCTCAATGTGGAAATCCTGCTGCTCAGACGTCGTCTGAGCTTCGTCGTCATGCTGGTCCTCGCCGTGCTGCTCCCGGTGGCCTCCGCCGTGCCCGCGCGCGCGGCGAGCGGCGCCGAGCCGACCGCGGCCGCGCTCGCGAGCTGGGGCTTCGACCAGCGGCCCGGGCCGTCCGAGCAGTTCTACTTCGTCCTGCCGGACCGGTTCGCCAACGGCAACCCGGCCAACGACGACGGCGGGCTGCCCGGCGACCGGCTCTCGACCGGCTACGACCCCGCCGACAAGGGCTTCTACCACGGTGGCGACCTGCAGGGCATCATCGACCGGCTGGACTACATCCACGGGCTGGGCACCACCGCCATCTGGCTCGCGCCGGTCTTCAAGAACCGGCCCGTGCAGGGCCGCGGCGCCGACATCTCGGCCGGGTACCACGGCTACTGGATCACCGACTTCACCCAGGTCGACCCGCACTTCGGCACGAACGCCGACCTCGAGCGGCTGGTCAAGCTCGCGCACAAGCGCGGGATGAAGATCTTCCTCGACATCATCGTCAACCACACCGCGGACGTCATCAAGTACGCCGAGGACAAGTACAGCTACATCGACAAGCCGACCTCGCCGTACACCGACGCGCAGGGCCGGCCGTTCGAGGACCGCAACTACGCCGACGGCACCCGGGCCTTCCCGAAGCTCAACGACGCGTCGTACCCGTACACCCCGGTGATCGAGGCGAAGGACGCGCGGGTCAAGTCGCCGTCCTGGCTCAACGACCCGGCGATGTACCACAACCGCGGCGACTCGACCTTCGTCGGCGAGGACAGCGAGTACGGCGACTTCTTCGGCCTCGACGACCTGTTCACCGAGCGCCCCGAGGTCGTCAAGGGCATGACGAAGATCTACGGCGACTGGATCGCGAAGACCGGCATCGACGGCTACCGCCTCGACACGGTCAAGCACACCAACCTGGACTTCTGGCCGCAGTTCGCGGACGGCATCGACGCCGCCGCCCGCAAGGCCGGTAAGAAGGACTTCTTCATGTTCGGCGAGGTGTACAGCGCCGACCAGGAGATCCAGTCGACCTACGTGCGCCGCGGCGGCCTGCCGGCGACCCTCGACTTCTCCTTCCAGGCGGCCGCGAAGTCGTTCACCGCGGACGGCGGCTCGGCGAAGGCGCTCTCCGGCCTCTACGAGGCGGACGACCTCTACACCGCGCCCGACACCGGCGCCGACCGGCTGCCGACCTTCCTCGGCAACCACGACATAGGCCGGATCGGCTCGTTCATCCAGGGCGGCTCCGCCGACCCCGCCACCTACCTGCGCCGCGACCAGCTCGCGCACGAGCTGATGTTCCTGACCCGCGGCCAGCCGGTCGTCTACTCCGGCGACGAGCAGGGCTTCACCGGCCCCGGCGGCGACAAGGACGCCCGGCAGGACATGTTCGCGTCCAAGACGGCCGAGTACCTCGACGACGACCTGATCGGCACCGACCGCACCCACGCGAGCGCCAACTACGAGAGCAACCACCCGATCTACCGGACCATCCGCTCGCTCGCCGACGTGCGCAAGCTGCACCCGGCGCTGGTCGACGGCGTGCAGGTCACCCGGTACGCGGCCGACGGCCCCGGCGTCTTCGCCGCCTCGCGGATCGACCGCCGCACCAACACCGAGTACGTGGTCGCCGCCAACAACGCGACCACCGCGCAGACCGTCACGCTCGACACCTGGACGCCGAACGCCTCCTTCGCGGGCGTCTACGGCGGCGCGGCGCCGGCCGCCACCGGCGCCGACGGCAAGCTGACCGTCCGGGTACCCGCGCTGTCGACCGTGGTGGTCAAGGCCGCGAAGCCGATCGCCGCGGCGGCGGCCGCGCCGACCGTGAAGTTCACCGCGCCCGCGGCCGGCGCGCTCGTGCCGACCCGCGCCGCGCTCACCGCCGAGACCACCGGCGACCCGCTCTCCACGGTCACCTTCGCCGCGCAGGTCGGCAACGGGCCGTGGCGGCCGCTCGGCACCGCCGACCGCGCGCCGTACCGGGTCTACCACGACCTGACCGGCCTGGCCGGCGGCACCGCGGTCAGGTACAAGGCGGTCGTGCGGGACAGCAAGGGCCGCCTCGCGACCACCACGACGCAGATCAAGGTCGGCACGCCGGCGGTCACCGCCGGGCCCGACTACGCGATCGTGCACTACCAGCGTCCCGACGGCGACTACGACGACTGGGGGCTGTACACCTTCGGCGACATCGACCCGTCGGCCGCCACCGAGTGGCCCGCCGGGCAGCCGTTCGACGGCGTGGACGCGTACGGGCGCTTCGCCTGGGTGAAGTTGAAGCCCGGAGCCAAGAACGTCGGGTTCATCGTGGTCGACAAGAACGGCGTGAAGGACGTCGGGCAGGACCGCTTCCTCGACCCCGGGAAGAACCCCGAGATCTGGCTCAAGCAGGGCGACCCGGCGATCGTCACCACCGGGCCGGCCGTCGAGCAGGACCCGAACACGGCGGTCATCCACTACCGGCGCGCCGACAACGACTACGCCGGCTGGGGCATGCACGTCTGGTCCGGCGCGGCGAGCCCGACCGACTGGTCCGCGCCGCTGGCGCCCGCCGCGACCGACGACTACGGCGTGACGTTCCGGGTGCCGCTGGCGGCCGGGGCGACCGGGCTGAACTACATCATTCACAAGGGCGACACCAAGGACCTCCCCGACGACCAGCGGCTCGACTTCTCCGCCGCCGGGCGCGAGACCTGGCTGCTCGCCGGCGTACCGGACCGGCTGCTGCCCGTGGTGCGCAAGGCCGGCGGCGGCGTCGCCGACCTGAGCAAGTCGAACGCCGTCTGGATCGACCGGCAGACGATCGCCTGGAAGACCGGCACCGGCACCACGCTCGAGCCGGTCGGGGCGGGCACCGACGGCCGCGTGTACGACCTGGTCTGGGCGCCCGAAGGTGGCCTGAGCATCCTCGACGGCGAGCTGGCCGGCCCGCACGAGAGCGTCCGGCTCACCGCCCGGCGCAACGGCCTCACCGAGGCGCAGCGCGCGAAGAACCCGCACCTGTGGCAGTACCCGGCGTTCCGCACCGGCGACCTGCCCGGGCTCAAGAACGTGCTGCGCGGCCAGGTCGCGGTCACCGAGCGCGACGCCGAGGGCAAGCTGCTCTCCGCCACCGGCGTGCAGACCGCGGGTGTCCTCGACGACGTCTACGCCGATGCGGCCGGCGAGGACCTCGGCCCGACCTTCGACGGCAAGCGGCCGACGCTCGCCGTCTGGGCGCCCACCGCCCGTACCGTCGCGCTCGAGCTCTTCGACGACCCGGCGGCGACCGCGAAGCAGGTGCCGATGACCCGCGACGCCGACACCGGCGTCTGGTCGGCGACCGGCACCAAGGACTGGAAGGGCAAGTACTACCGGTACCGGGTCACCGCCTGGCAGCCGGCCGCGGGCAAGGTCGTGACGGCGTCGGTGACCGACCCGTACTCGGTCGACCTGTCGGCCGACTCGACGCACAGCCGGATCACCGACCTGACCGACCCGGCGCTCGCCCCGGCGGGCTGGTCCGGGCTGCGCAAGCCGGAGTACACCCCCGCCCGGATCCAGATCTCGGAGCTCAGCGTCCGCGACTTCTCCATCGCCGACGAGACGGTGCCCGCGGCGCAACGCGGCACCTACGGCGCCTTCACCGACCCGCGGACCGCGGGCATGAAGCAGCTGAAGTCCCTCGCCACGGCCGGCACCACCCACGTGCACCTGCTGCCGGTGTTCGACTTCGCCACCATCCCCGAGCGGCGCGCCGACCAGAAGCAGCCGGCCTGCGACCTGGCGAAGCTGCCGCCGGACTCCGACGAGCAGCAGAAGTGCGTCGCGGCGGTCGCCGCGCAGGACGGCTTCAACTGGGGTTACGACCCGCTGCACTACACGACGCCGGAGGGCGGCTACGCCGTCGACCCGGCCGCGCGGACCAAGGAGTTCCGGCAGATGGTCGCCGGGCTCAACGGCACCGGCCTGCGGGCGGTCATGGACGTCGTCTACAACCACACGTCGGCGGCCGGCACCGACCCGCACTCGGTGCTCGACCAGATCGTCCCCGGCTACTACCAGCGCCTGCTGGAGGACGGCACGGTGGCGAACTCGACCTGCTGCGCCAACACCGCGCCGGAGAACACGATGATGGGCAAGCTCGTCGTCGACTCGATCGTCACCTGGGCGAAGGCGTACAAGGTCGACGGCTTCCGCTTCGACCTGATGGGCCACCACCCGAAGGCGAACATCCTGGCCGTGCGGGCCGCGCTCGACAAGCTCACGCTCTCCCGCGACGGCGTCGACGGCAAGAAGATCTACCTGTACGGCGAGGGCTGGAACTTCGGCGAGATCGCGAACGACGCGCGGTTCGAGCAGGCCACCCAGGCCAACATGGCCGGCACCGGCATCGGCACGTTCAACGACCGGCTCCGCGACGCCGTGCGCGGCGGCGGACCGTTCGACGGCAACCCGCGGATTCAGGGCTTCGCGTCCGGCCTGTTCACCGCGCCCAACGGCGACCCGATCAACGGCACGCCCGAGGAGCAGAAGGCCCGGCTGCTGCGCTACCAGGACCAGATCAAGGTGGGCCTGAGCGGCAACCTGGCGGCGTACCGGTTCGTCGGCAGCGCGGGCAAGCCGGTCACCGGCGCGCAGATCGACTACAACGGGTCCCCGGCGGGCTACAACGCCGCGCCGGGCGAGGCGATCACCTACGTCGACGCGCACGACAACGAGATCCTGTACGACGCGTTCGCGTACAAGCTGCCGCAGGCGACGCCGGCGCTGGACCGCGCCAAGCTGCAGTCCGTCGCCCTGGCGACGACGGCGCTCGGCCAGGGCGTTGGCTTCGTCACCGCGGGCAGCGAGCGGCTGCGCTCGAAGTCGCTCGACCGCAACTCGTTCAACTCCGGTGACTGGTTCAACCAGATCCAGTGGGACTGCACCAAGGGCAACGGCTTCGGCCGCGGCCTGCCCCCGGCCGCCGACAACGAGCCCAAGTGGCAGTACGCCAAGCCGCTGCTGGCCGACCCGAAGCTGGTGCCGGGCTGTGACGCGGTGAACCTCGCCGACGCCCGCTACCGGGAGCTGCTGGAGATCCGCAAGTCGTCGCCGGTCTTCGGGCTGCCGACGGCGGCCGAGGTGCAGAAGCGCCTGTCGTTCCCGCTCTCCGGCACGGCCGAGACCCCCGGTGTGATCACGATGCACCTGGACGGCCGCGGCCTGGACCGCCGCTGGAAGTCCGTGACGGTGGTCTTCAACGCCACCCCGGCCGAGGTCGGCCAGACGGTCCCGGCGCTCGCGGGCGCCTCGATCGGCCTGCACCCGGCCCAGCACGAGCCGGCCGGCTTCGACCGGGCCACCGGCACCTTCAGGGTGCCGGCCCGTACGACGGCGGTGTTCGTGCAGAACTGACGGGCCCGCAACGGCCTGCCGGTGGTCACCTCCCGCCCCGATGGTGACCACCGGCAGGCGTACCGTCGTCTGATGCCACAAAGATCTGATCGCCGGCACCGCGTGGTGGTCGTCGGAGCCGGCTTCGGTGGGCTCTTCGCCACGAAGTCCCTGCGCCGCGCACCGGTCGACGTCACCCTGATCAACAGCACCGCCTACCACCTGTTCCAGCCGCTGCTCTACCAGGTGGCGACCGGCATCCTCTCCGAGGGCGAGATCGCCCCGCCGATCCGGGAGATCCTGCGCCGCCAGGACAACGTCGACGTCAAGCTCGGCACGGTCACCGACATCGACGTCGCGGCCAAGACCCTGGCGGTCGAGGCGCCCGGCATCGACTACACCGTCGGCTACGACACCCTGATCGTCGCCGCCGGCGCGTCACAGTCCTACTTCGGCAACGACGCCTACGCCGACCACGCGCCCGGCATGAAGAGCATCGACGACGCGCTGGAGCTGCGCGCCCGCATCTTCGGCGCGTTCGAACTGGCGGACCTGCAGCCCGACCCCGCCGCCGCGGAACGCTGGCTGACCTTCGTCGTCGTCGGCGCCGGCCCGACCGGCGTCGAGATGGCCGGCCAGATCGCCGAACTGGCCCACCGCAACCTGCCCGGCCAGTACCGCCACATCGACCCGCGCCGCGCCCGGATCATCCTGGTCGACGCCCTTCCCGCGGTGCTCAACACCTTCGGCGACCAGCTGTCCACCCGCGCCCTGCGCCGGCTGCACCTGCTCGGCGTCGAGGTCGAGCTGGAGACCCGCGTGGTCGGCGTCGACGCCACCGGCATCGAGGTGGAGACGAAGCGCGGCCGCCTGCGCATCGAATCCATGACCAAGATGTGGGCCGCCGGCGTCGCCGCACCCCCGCTGGCCGCCCGCCTCGCCGAGGCGACCGGCACCGGCACGGACCGCGCGGGCCGCCTGCGGGTGAACCCGGACTGCTCGCTGCCCGGACACCCGGAGATCTTCGCGGTCGGCGACATGATGTCCCTCGACGCCCTGCCCGGCGTCGCCCAGGTCGCGATCCAGAGCGGCCGCTACGTCGCCGACCAGGTCAAACGCCGCCTGGGCGGCCGCGAGCCCGGGCCGGCGTTCAAGTACTTCGACAAGGGCAGCATGGCGACGATCTCCCGCTTCTCGGCGGTGGCGAGCGTCGGCCGGCTGCGGGTGTCGGGCTTCCTCGGCTGGCTGATGTGGCTCGCCGTGCACCTGCTCTACCTGGTCGGCTTCAAGAACCGGGTCACGGCGGTGCTGCACTGGGCGGTCAGCTTCCTGGGCCGGGGGCGCTCGGAACGCGTCTCCACGTTCCAGCAGGCCTTCGCCCGAACCGCGGTCCGCGAATACGGCGACCCCTTCGACCGCCACGCCGCGAACCGGTCCGCCGACCCGTCCTGACCCCCGCGTTGCGGGCGCGGTCCCGTCCGGTTGCCGCCGGGTAGCCGCTCACACGTTCAGCCCGCCGTGACCGGGATCCGGGCTAACGGCGCCCGATCCGGTGCCGATGGTGCCTGCGTACGGGCAGTACGCCGACGTCAAACGGGGGATGGTCGAATGCGGGTTCGGGTAGGCGCGGCATCGGTGCTGATGGCGGCGACGGGGACCGGGATGGTGAGCCTCGCGGCGCCGGCCTCGGCGGCGGCCAAGGACGAAGCCCTGACGCTGATGGTGCCGACCCTGGCCACGATGCTTCCCGGCCAGCAGGGCTGGGTCAGCACCATGTGGCGGGCCGACCAGGACGTCTGCGACGTCCAGGTGACCCTCACCGGCAAGGGGCCGACGGTCGGCTACCCGGCCAGCACCGGTGACTTCTCGTCGTTCTACACCGCCGACACGCTCGCCGCGGGGAACCTGGACTACACCGCGTTCCGCGTCACGGCACCCGCCGCGGCCGCACCCGTCGCGCTGACGCTGAACGTGGACTATCGCGTACTCCCGCCCGGGCAGATCAAGAAGGACGACGACCTCAAGGACAAGAAGGTCGTCTGCAGCGGGCCCAAGGGCAGCGTGAGCCTGCCCGTGACCCTGCCCGTGACGCCGAGCACAGACCCGGCAGTGGTCCTGAAGACGGCACCCGTCCTGATCAAGAAGGACACCCCGACCTGGACCACGATCACCTTCCGGGGCAACAGGCCGAACCTGGACAACTTCCGCGTCACCCTCACCCCGCCGGCCGGGCTGAGCGTCGTCTACCCCGGCGACCGCGACTCCGCGGGCCTCGACGGCGGCTCCACCCTGCCGGTCGGCCAGGACGACTTCGTCCGCGTCCGCCTCGACGCCACCGCCTGGAACCAGCCCGCCGACACCACCGTCCGCGTCCCGGTCAAGGCCACCTACGACGGCGGCAGCTTCACCGGCTCGATCCTGCTCGGCGCCGTCTGACCACCCTGCCCGCCACCCGAACGGAGCCGACCATGCGAGCACGCGCCACCCTCACCCGCACCTTGACCCTCGCCGCGGCCGGCGCCGCGGCGGCGACAGCCCTGCTCGGACTCACCGGCTGCGGCGCACAGACCGAAACCACCGCCGCGGCCCAGGTCGCCCCGGCCCAGGCGGAGGCGACCGCAGAGGCCGCACCGGCCGGCGGACCACAGACGGCCGAGGACACCTTCATCACCGCGACCGCCGCGCACCTGTGCTCCGTGCAGTCCACCGTGTACGACGACCCCGCCGAGATGGCCAAGGCCTACGCGGCCACCCCGGCATACCCGGGGCTCACCAAGACCCAGGTCACCCAGCTGCGGCAGCGCCTCACCGATGACGCCACCTTCGCCGACCGGGTCAGCACCAACCTCCAGACCACCTGCAAGCCCTGATCCACCACCGCCCGCTGTCGCCGGCTCTCCGCCGCCAGGGCGGCGTAGCAGCCGTCGGGGTCGGCCGGCTGATGTGGCTCGCCAGCCGGTACCGCTTCGGGCTGCCCGGATCGGGTTCCTGGCGCAGACGTAACACGATGTCGTCGGCCCATTGGTGCGCCCACGGGATCAGTCCGGCGAGATCCTCGCGGCTCAGGCCGTAGTCGGGGAACCGAGTGTCACGGAGTTCGATCGAGGTAAGGCGGCTTGCCAGGTCGGCGAGGGCAAGCGCGGCTTGGTGGCCTGCTCCGGCACGGTTGGGCTTGGAGTGCATGCGGGCAGTCGGCCAGGTCCTGCCACCCGTGGTCCGGCACCGAGCGCGACCGCAGGCAGAGGAACTCGCGGACCGGAGGGGATTTGAACCCCTGGTGGGGCATGGCACGCCAGCGGCCCCACGCGCCTTCGAGTCGCCCGTGCGTGCCCGGCCAACGACTCTGAGCGATGCATTAACCCGGCTCTGCCACCGGTCCGAACTCAGTATGTCTCAGGCAGGCACACTGAGCAGCCGTATTCTCGACGCCATGAGAGGGTCGGCCTGTTAAGCATTTATTGTGGCGCTCATCTAAACACGCGGCCATTTCATGATCCGTATTCGCCGACGATAAAGTTGGCATGATCGAAAGCGGGTAGGAAAGGAAAAGCGTCAGCCGTTCCGGGACAATGAATACATGCGGACGCGGCAGCTTCAG
Organism: Actinoplanes sp. NPDC049668; assembly: GCF_044465445.1. Lineage (NCBI taxonomy): Bacteria > Bacillati > Actinomycetota > Actinomycetes > Micromonosporales > Micromonosporaceae > Actinoplanes > Actinoplanes sp. NPDC049668. The sequence continues at coordinate 497,726 of NZ_JBITLR010000002.1, read as the reverse complement.
TTCTTCACCAGCAGCGAGTTGGCCGCCATGCGTGACCGCACCGCATCCCGAAATCACTCCGCCGAGCGCGACGAGTTCCGCCGCGAGCACGAGCGGCACCGCGCATGGGGCTTGACCCAACGCCATGCCCGGCGCCTGCGGCAGCTGCGCGGCCGACACGGTGAACACCCTGCGGCAGGCCCGGCGGGGCGGCGCCCGGAGAGCCCGCAGCCGACCCACCGAGCCGGACCCGTCCACGTCGAACCGACCCGACGCCCGGCGCCGGACCGCACCACCCCGACCCATCGGGATCCGTCGCGGCACCGCAGCCTGCCCGCCGTCGACAACCCCGAACCCCCGGCAAGACCGACCCCACCGAGGCGCACCGGCTCACCGGCCTCGCCGACCAGGCAAAACCTGCGCGGGACGTCTCCGCCGAGCGGAACCGCGCACGTGGCGGGATCTGCACGGGCGTCTCCGTCGGGTGGGATCGTGCACCTGGTGGATCCTGCGCGGACGGCTCCGTCGGGTGAAACCGCGCGCCCTGGTGGAACCTGTGCGGACGTTTCCACCGGACGGGATCACCGATCCGGTGGAACCGACCAAAGTGCATCCGCCGAACGGGGTCGCCGGTCAAATGGAGATCGGACAGGCGCGCTTGCCGGGCGAAACCTCAGGCCAGGTGGGATCAGCCAAGACCTGCCCGCTCGGCGAGACCGATCATCGGATCGGCCTCGCTGGGAGACGCCGACCCCGATTCCCCGGCCTGTCAGACCCACCCGGCCAGGTGGGCCGACTGGGACGGCATGGGCGAGCCGGTGCCGGGATCGCGACCCGAACCGCATTCGGCGACCACCCCCGGAGGAACGCGCCGGCGAAGGGCAGCGGGCCGCCGCCACGCCCACCCGCACCGCACTGGCGAACCGTGGCCGCCCGCGCCGACCTCATCCGCACCAGGATCATCGCGACTGGGTCGGCATCCACGCGCGAACAACAAGCAGCACCCACCGCGAATTGAATCGCGACAACCAACGGCAGAATGCAAGACCTCCGCCAGCCCAGTAATTTCGAACCTGGGATATCGCGGCGAATAGGATGCTCGCTGCATCAGGCATTTCCGGCGGCCCGGCGGATGTGTCATCATCGGCAGGTCCGCACACATTTCGCTCTATTTTGCGGTGGGAGTGGAATTCGCGCGGAGTGACCTGTCGTGTCAGCGTCGGTGGCACTGAAAGCGCGTCGTGATCCGCAAGGGGTGCCGAATCCGGGTGGGCCGGCGAGCACGTGAAGGAGGCCGGCAACGGTGGAAGCCGGGCTCCCCAGCCGGGACAGGCTCGACACCCGGTCGGGGCCGCGGAGTGCCTCCTGATGGTCGAGGTTCGGGTCTGTACAGCGGCACCTACACAGCCCGCCTGCTGCTGTTGGCGATCACGACCGCCCGGTGGCGCGTCCGTGTGCGGCAGCTGCTGTCCAGGCGCTGCACTGCGGGCGCACCTCGGAGGCCGTCATCCGGAAGCCGGGGGAGTAGCCCCGGAAATGCCGACGGTCCCCGTCCGACCCAGGAGGCCGACGGGCGGGGCTATTTCCACGAGTTACCGACGTGGATCGCCGTTCAAGTGGCTTGGGCGGTGGGGTTGTCGCTGGTCGCGTGGTCGGGGTGGTGCGGCGAGCACGGTGATCACCCAGGCGGTGGTTGTCGCTGGTCGCGCGGTCTGGGCGGTGGGGTTGTCGCTGGTCGCGTGGCCGGGGCGGTGCGGCGAGCACGGTGATCACCCAGGCGGTGGTTGTCGCAGGTCGCGCGGCCTGGGTGGTGTGGTTCCGCTGGTTATGCGGCCGGGGTGGCGGCTGCGGCCGGGCATGTGGCCTGGGTGGTGTGGTTCCGCTGGCCACGCGGCCTGGGGTCGAGGCTGCGGCTGCGGCTGCGGCTGCGGCTGCGGCTGCGGCTGCGGCTGCGGGTGTGGGCTGGGTGGTGTGGGTGCTGCCGGTCAGGCGGCCAGTGCGGCGTAGTTGCCGCCGGCCGAGAGGAGGGTGGCGTGGTCGCCGGACTCGAGGACGCGGCCGTGCTCGACCACCGCGATCTGGTCGGCGTCGCGGATTGTGGAGAGGCGGTGGGCGATGGTGACCGTGGTGCGGCCGCGGGAGAGTTCGTCGAAGGCGTGCTGGACGGCGCGTTCGGTCACGGTGTCGAGGGCGCTGGTGGCCTCGTCCAGGACCAGGATCCGCGGGTCGCGCAGCAGGGTTCGGGCGATCGCGATGCGTTGTTTCTCGCCGCCGGAGAAGCGGTGTCCGCGGGAGCCGACGACCGTGTCGTAGCCCTCGGGCAGGGCCGCGATCAGGTCGTGGATGTGTGCGGCCCGCGCGGCCTGTTCGATCTGTTCGTCGGTCGCGTCGGGGCGGGCGTAGCGCAGGTTCTCCCGGACCGTCGTGTGCAGCAGGTAGGTCTCCTGGCTGACCACGCCGACGATGTCGGCCAGGTCGGCCAGGCGCAGGTCGCGGATGTCGATTCCGTCGACGGTGATGCGGCCGGCGGCCGGGTCGTACAGGCGGGCGATCAGGGCGGCGATGGTGCTCTTGCCGGAGCCGGTCGCGCCGACCAGGGCGAGCGAGGTGCCGGCCGGGACGTCCAGGGTGACGCCGGTGACCGCGGCGGTGGCGCTGCCGGGGTACGCGAACGTGACGTCCTCGAAGCGCAGGTGGCCGCGGACCGGCCGGTCCAGGCGTACCGGCTCGGCGGGGTCGTCCACCTCGACCGGCAGGTCCAGGTATTCGAAGATGCGCGCGAACAGGGCGAGCGAGCTGGTCAGCGACACGCCGACGCCCAGCAGGCCCATCAGCGGCCGGAACAGGCCGGCCTGCAGGCCGGTGAACGCGACCAGGGTGCCGATGCTGAGCGTGCCGGCGGTCATCGGCAGGCCGGCGCTGAGGTAGATGAGCGCGGGGATGGCGGCGAAGATGATGCTCATCGCGGCCATCCGCCAGCGGCCGGCCAGCTCGGAGCGCAGCTCCAGGTCGATGAGCCGGGTCGACGATGCGGTGAAGCGTTCGACCAGCGCGGGGCCGGTGCCCATGGTCTTGCTCAGCTGCACGCCGCTGATCGACAGTCCCTCCTCGACGATCACGTTGAGGTCGGCGAGCTCGCGCTGGCGCCGCGCGGTGATCTCCCGGCGCATCCGCGCGACGCGGCGGGTCAGGTGGATCGCCGGCGGGAGCACGATCAGCGAGACGAGGGAGAGCTGCCAGGACAGGGCGGCCATGGCGACCGCGGTGGCGACGGCGGTGGTGAGGTTGGCGGCGATCGAGGTCGCGGTCGAGGTGACCACCGACTGCATGCCGCCGATGTCGTTGGTGATCCGCGACTGGACCTCGCCGGTCCGGGTCCGGGTGAAGAACGCCACGGACTGGCGGTGCAGGTGCGCGAAGACCTCGGTGCGCAGCCGGTGCATGACCCGCTGGCCGACGGTGGTGGAGATCCAGGTCTGCACGACGCCGAGCGCGGAGGTCACGGCGGCGACGGCGACCATGCCGGCGACCAGCCAGGCCAGCAGCGTCAGGTCCTGCGTGGGCAGCGCGCGGTCGATGATCTCGCGGAGCAGGAACGGCGCGGCCATGGCGAGCACGGAGGAGGCCACGATGATCGCGGTGACGAGTGCGAGCTGCGGGCGGTGCGCGGCGAAGAGCCCGCCGATGCGGCGCAGCGAGACCTCGCCGGCCTGCTTCCTCTCGGCGGCGGTGACGGTGTGTGCGCGGCCGCGGCGGCCGCCTTCCGCGGGTGGTGATTCCAAGAGCGACTACCTTCTTCCGGTACGGTGATTAGCTGAGGTTACCTCAACATGAGGGAACAACCGCAATCGCTGGTACGGTATTCCGGTGGACCGAACCGCCGACGACGACAGCCTGTCCGAGCTGTTCTGGTCCGTCGCCCGAAACCTGCGCCATCTCAACCGCGAGACCCTCGGCCCGCTGAACGTCTCGCCGTCGCACGGCCGGGCGCTCAGCGTCCTGTGGCGCCACGGCCCGATGCGCCCGGGCGCGCTCGCCGAGCACCTGCGGATCGCGCCCCGCTCGGCCACCGAGGTCGTCGACGACCTGCAGGAGCGCGGCCTGGTCGTCCGCGCGCCCGACCCGGCCGACCGGCGCGCGACCCTGCTGACCCTCACCGAGGCGGGCACCGCCACCGGCGCGGCGATCAAGGCGGCCCGGCAGGCCGCGGCGGAGCGCTTCTTCGCCGGCCTCAGCGGCGGCGACCGCACCGAGCTGGCCCGCATCCTGCGCGAACTGCGCGACTAGACGCCGCCCGGCGATCACGGAAAGTAGTCGCCAAGCGGCTTCGTGGGTGGTATGGCCAGTTATGACCATCGGAATCGCTATTCAACGATTTGATGACTAATTGTGACGCTATAACTGCGTTCGGCATGGATGAAACGGCACCTGTGTCGCGTGAAGCGGCGGCTGTTACGGGAGAAGCTCATGTTTGGACGTCATCAAGTCCGCCGCCGGGCGGCCTGGGTCGGGGCCGTGTTGCTGGCGGTCACGAGCGCGGCCGCGGCCGCGGTCGGAGCACCCGCCCCCGCACTGGCCGCGACTGAACCGTGGACCTGTGACCAGTTCGGTTACCTGTTCCAGAGCCCGAACGGGACGACCAGCACCCCGCACCACGTCCAGCAGGTCAACCTCGCCACCGGCGCCGTCGCCACCGGTTCAGGTAAGACGACGCGCGCCGTGAACGGAGTCGGCTACAACACCCTCGACGACTACTTCTACGGCTGGGACCAGCAGACCGACCAGCTGACGCGGATCCACAAAGACGGAACCATGTTCGGGCTGGGCCGGCCCACCGGTTTCCCGGTCACCGCCATCAACGTCGGCGACTTCGACCCGTCCGGGCACCTGTGGCAGATGAACTCCAATGCCACCCCGGCGCTGTGGTTCGAGGTCGACCTGGCACCCGGGGCGTCCACCCCTCCCGCGTTGGTCGCCAAGGGCACGATCGCCCGCCTGCCCGGGCTGTACCTGCCCTCGGACTGGTCCTACGTCGCCGGCGCGCTGTTCGGGGTCGCCGAGACCACCTCGGGCAGCGGCAACGCCCACCTGCTCCGCTTCGACCGGACCTCGCATGTCATGTCGGACCTGGGTGCGATCGCCGGCGTGCCGTCGGAGGTGAAGAACCAGAGGTCCGCGTACGGCGCCACCTACGCCGACGCCAGCGGCTTCCTGTACGCCTCGAACAACGAGAGCGGCTTCATCTACCGCATCGACCCGGGTACCCGCGCCGCGATCCTGGTCTCCAAGGGACCCACCTCGTCCGGCAACGACGGCGCGCGGTGCTTCCTGGACCGGATTCCCACGGTCACGCTCACCAAGTCGGTGCCCGCGCGCCTGCGGGCGAGTGACCAGTTCACCGTGAGCCTGCTCGACAGCGGCGGCGACCCCGTCACCTCGGCCACCACCGCGGGCGGCGCCACCACGGCGAGCACCACCAACTGGCCGGTCGACGACAACGGCACCTACACCATCACCGACGCGATGGCCGAAGGTTCGGCGTCGGACCTGGCCGACTACGACTCCACGATCACGTGCACCGACACCACCACCGGCGCCCCGGTCACCCCCGGCGGCGGCGCCGGGAGCTGGACGCTGCCGATCACCACCACCCATGACTACGCCTGCACGGTGACCAACACCGCGATGGCGCAGCCGGCGATCACGATCAAGAAGTCCGCCGCACCGTTGGGTCAGTCGACCTTCGTCGACGGCCAGACCATCACGTACACCTTCGTGGCGACCAACTCCGGGAACGTCCCGCTGACCAACGTCGGCATCCGCGAAACGGACTTCACCGGTTCGGGCGCCATCTCCGCCATCGCCTGCGACGCGAAGGCCGCCCTGCTCGCACCCACGGAGCAGACCGTGTGCACCGCCACGTACACCCTCACGGGCGCCGACGTGGGCAAACTCTCCGTCGAGAACACGGCCGTCGCGACCGGCACCCCGCCGGATTCGCTGGTCCCGGTGGAATCGCCGCCCTCCACCGTGGTCATTCCGAGCCTGAGGGTGGCCCGCCTGTCGCTGGAGAAGAGCGCGGATCCGGTCCTGATCACCGCCGCCGGGCAGCAGGTCGCCTACTCCTACGCGGTCACCAACACCGGCAACGTACCCGTCAGCGGGGTGAACATCTCCGAGACCGGCTTCGACGGCGCCGGAGACCTGTCGTCGATCAGGTGCCCGGCCGAGGCCGCCTCGCTGGCGCCCGGCATCACCGTGACCTGCACCGCGACGTACACGGTGACCCAGGCCGACATGGACGACCCGCAGCCGATCATCACCAACGAGGCCCGGGCCGCCGGCACCGATCCCGGTGGTCTGCCCGTGACCTCCAACGAGGACTCCGCCCCGGTCGACCTCAGCCAGGAGCCGTCGCTGGAGCTGACCAAGACGGTCACACCCGCCACGGTCGACGCGGCCGGGCAGACCGTGACCTACACCTTCACGGCCGTCAACAGCGGCAACGTGACCCTGACCGGCGCCGCCGTGCGGGACGTCGAGTTCAGCGGCACCGGCACCTTGGCGAACCCGCCCTGCGCGCTGAGCCCGACGACGCTCGCGCCGGGCGCCAGGGCCACCTGCACCGCCAGGTACGCGGTCACCCAGGCCGACATCAACGCCGGTCATGTGTCCAACGTGGCCACCGCCACCGGCATCGCGCCGGACGGGTCGACGACCACCTCTCCCGAGGCCCCGGCGACCGTCGGCGTCACCACCCGCCTGGCCCTCGCCCTGGTCAAGGACGCCGATCCGGATGTCTACGACACCGCCGGCGACCGGATCACCTACACCTTCCAGATCACCAACAACAGCAGCGTGGCGGTGACCCTCTCCTCGATCGACGAGACCACGTTCACCGGCACCGGCAGGCTCTCCACGCCGACCTGCCGGCCCACCGCGCTCACCGCGCCGCTGGCACCGTCGGAGTCCATCACCTGCACCGCGACGTACACGGTGACCCAGGCCGACGTGGACCGCGAAACCATCCGGAACACCGCGGTCGCGGTCGGCACGGCGGCCGACGGTGGCGGCAGCGTCGTCTCCAACCCGGCGTCCGCCGTCGTGACGGTCCCGGGCGTGACACCCACCGGGTTGCCCCACCTGGACCTGACCAAGAGCGTCGCCCCCGACGCCGTGGACACGGTCGGGGAGCGGATCACCTACACGTACCTCATCGACAACACCGGCGGCGTCCCACTGTCCGACCTGACCCTGGACGAGACGTCCTTCACCGGGACCGGCACGCTCGGCGCGCCGAGCTGCGCACCCGTGGCGCTCGCCGGACCGCTGGCCCCCGGCACCGCGACGACCTGCACCGTCACCTACGACGTGACCCAGGAGGACCTCGACCGGGGCGTGATCAGCAACGTCGCGACGGCGAGCGGAAAGACCCCCGGCGGCGGCACGGTCACGTCGCCACCCAGCGACACCGAGGTGATCACCAACAGCGGGGGCGCCGCGGGCACGCCCGCCATCGAGGTGGTCAAGAGCGGCTCACCGACCTCTCCCGCACGGTTCGTCGAGGGCCAGACGGTGACCTTCACCTATCTGGTGACGAACGTGGGTGATGTCACCCTCACCGACGTCGCCGTCCGCGAGACGGTGTTCACCGGCTCCGGTCCGGTGCCGGTGGTGAGCTGCCCGCCCGCGGCCGCGTCGCTGGAGCCCGGTGCCGAGGTCAGCTGCACCGCCACGTACCGGCTCACCGCGGCCGACGTCCGCGCGGGCAGGCTCAAGGACACCGCGGTCGCGATCGGGACTCCGGAGGACGGGGACACGCCGATCACCTCGGCGCCGTCCACCCTGACCATCCCGGGTGCCCCCGACGGCCCGGTGAAACAGGGCCTGCCGGTGACCGGAGACGACCTGTCGGTCAGCCTGCTCGTCGGCCAGGCCCTGATCCTCGGCGGGCTCGGCCTGATCGTGGCGACCCGCCGGCGGCGACTGCGCCGGGCGTGAGAGACGTGCCGTCATGCGGCCGCATCGGTGATGCGGCCGCCTGGCGCCGGCCGTCTCGCCGATCGGTCGTCATTCTCGAACTGCTCAAGCCCTGCCGCGGTACGCCGATGTCTTCCTCGTATCTTCACGAGGGGGTCTGCGCATGCGGCGAGCACGTCGGTACGTCCGGGGTGCGCTGTGGGTCGCCGCGGTCGTCGGCGTGCTGGCCTCGTTGGCCCGCCCGCACGGCGTCCGGAGTCCGCAGGAGGCGCTGGCGGACTATCTGGTCGTCCTGGCGCCCGGCACGGACCCGGCCGAGGTGCCCACCACGGCTGACGCGCTGGCCCGGCGGTTCGGCGGGGTCGTGCACGAGATGTACACCAGCGGCCTGCTCGGCTTCGCCACCCGGATGTCGCCGTCCGCGGCCGCCCGGCTCGGCACCGACCCTGCCGTGGCGTACGTCACCGACGACGGGGAGGTGTCCGCGTCGACCACCGCCAGGACGCCTCCGTCGTGGGGGCTGGACCGCGTCGACCAGCGCGGAAAGCGCCTGTCCGGCGCCTACACCTATCCCTCCACCGGCGGCGCCGGGGTGACCGTCTACGTGCTGGACAGCGGCATCCGCATCGGCCACAGCGACTTCGGCGCCAGGGCCAGGTACGGCTGGGACTTCATCGGCGGTGACGCGAAGGCCGACGACTGCAACGGCCACGGCACCCACGTCGCCGGCACGGTCGGCGGCACCCGGTACGGCGTGGCCAGGCGGGTCCGGCTCGTCGCCGTGCGGGTGCTGGACTGCAAGGGCAAGGGCAGCTACGCCAAGATGATCGCCGGGATCGACTGGATCATCGCGCACGCGGCCGGCCCGGCCGTGGTGAACATGAGCATCGACGGCCCGCCGTCCCGGGTGCTCGATGACGCGGTGAAGCGGGCGGTCGCCGCCGGTATCACCTTCGTGGTCGCCGCCGGGAACAAGTCCCGCGACGCCTGCGACTTCTCGCCGGCCCGCGAGCCGTCCGCCCTGACCGTCGCCGCCACCGACCGCGGCGACCGGCGCGCCGGGTTCTCCAACTACGGCCGGTGCGTGGACCTGTTCGCGCCGGGCCTCGCGATCACCTCGGACTGGAAGTCGAGCGACAAGGCCCACCAGGTGATGTCCGGTACCTCGATGGCGGCACCGCACGTGGCCGGCGCGGCCGCGCTGCTGCTGGCAGCACACCGCACCTGGAAGCCGAGTTCGGTGCGGGTGGCGCTGCTGCGCGCCGCCTCCCACGGCAAGGTCACCTCGGCCGGCCGTGGGTCGCCGAACCTGATCGTGTGCACCTGCCGCTGACGCCCGCCGCCCGGCGCGGCGGCCCGCCGCGGGAGTTGTCTCCGTCACTTTCCTGACCGATCGGACAGGATCTGACCGATCGGTCAGGCATGCTGAAGCGCATGCCCCGCAGGAGTACCCGTGACGAGATCCTCGTCGTCGCCGCCGCGCAGTTCGCCCACGTCGGGTTCAAGGGCGCCTCGCTGCAGGAGATCGCCGCCGAGGTCGGCTGCTCCAAGGCCACGCTGCTCTACCACTTCGCCGGCAAGGACGCGATCCTCGCCGCCCTGATCGGCCCGGCCGCGCAGGAACTCGCCGCCCTCGACGCGCGGCTCGCCGCCCTCGACGGACCCGAGCTCCAGGTGGCGGCCATCGAGGGCTTCGTGGACCTGGTGCTGCGATACCGCCAGGAGGCGGCCCTCATCTACGGCGACGCGGCGCGGTTCCTGCGGGAGCCCGCGTTCGCGTTCCTGCGCCCGCACATCGACAACCTGTGCGCCGCGCTCGCCGGCCGGTCGCCGGAACCGGCGGACTGTCTCGCCGCGGAGGTGCTGCTCGGCGGCATCGCCGGAGTCGTCATCGACAAGGCCGGGGAGGACCTGCGCGAGGCGCTCGTCGCCGTGGCCAAGCGTGCCCTGATCACCCCTCACGACAAGGACTGAGAATGGCAACCCTGCTGTACCGACTCGGCCGGGCCTCGTTCCGGCGACGCAAGCTCGTGGTCGTCCTGTGGCTGGTGCTGCTGGCCGCGCTCGGCGGCGCGGCGCTGGCCTTCAAGGGCCCGACGGCGAGCAACTTCACCATGCCCGGCACCGAGTCGCAGCGCGCCATCGACGCCCTGCAGCGGGAGTTCCCGGAGGCCAGCGGCGCGACCGGCACCATCGTCGTGGCCGCGCCGCAGGGCGCGACGCTCGCCGACCCGAAGCTCACGGCGGCGGTGCAGGGCCTGGTCAAGGAGGCCTCGGGGCTGCCGGGCGCGCTCGGCGCCGTCGACCCGTACGCGGTGAAGGCCCTGTCCCAGGACGGCCGGCACGCGCTGATCCAGGTGCAGTTCGCCGAGCGCGCGGACGCCGTCACCAAGGAGCAGCGCGCCGCGTACGAGGCGAGCGGCGCCGCCGCGGAGGCGGCCGGCCTGCGGGTGGAGCACGGCGGCGAGGTGATGAACTCCGAGCCCGAGGTCGGCGGCACCGAGGGCATCGGCGTCCTCATCGCCCTGGTCGTCCTGGTCGTCACGTTCGGCTCGCTGGTGGCCGCGGGGATGACCATGCTCAACGCGCTGATCGGCGTCGGCGCCGGCATGGCCGGCCTCTTCGCGCTCAGCGGCGTCGTCGACCTCACCAGCACCGCTCCGGTGCTGGCGCTGATGCTCGGCCTCGCGGTCGGCATCGACTACTCGCTGTTCATCACGTCGCGGCACCGGCAGAACCTGCTCGACGGCCTCGAGCCGCAGGAGGCGGCGGCCCGCGCGGTCGGCACGGCGGGTTCCGCGGTCGTCTTCGCGGGCGTCACCGTCGTCATCGCCCTCGCCGGGCTCGCCGTGGTCGGCATCCCGTTCCTCACCGTCATGGGCCTGGCCGCGGCCGGCACCGTGGCGGTCGCGGTGCTGGTCGCGATCACGCTGCTGCCCGCGTTCCTCGGCTTCGCCGGCGCGCTGGTGCTGCCGCGCAAGCTGCGCTCGAGCGCGGACCGGCCGGCGCCGGACGCCGCGGGGGAGACCTTCGGCTTCCGCTGGGCGCGGATCGTGACCCGGCTGCGGGTACCGGTGATCCTGGTCGGTGTCCTGACCCTCGGCGCCCTGGCGTTGCCGGCCGCGGACATGCGGGTGGCGCTGCCGGACGCGACCGCGGCGCCGGCCGGCACGGCGGCCCGCGAGGCCGCCGACCTGATCACCTCGGGCTTCGGCCCGGGCTTCAACGGCCGTCTCGCGCTGGTCGTCTCGAGCGACTCGCCGGAGCGGACCGGCGCGGCCGTCCAGCAGGTCACCCAGGTGCTGCAGGGCACCCCGAACCTGCTCGCGGTCACCCCGCCGAACCTGAGCCGCGACAAGCTCACGGCCCTGCTGGCGGTCATCCCGACCACCGGACCGCTCGACGCGGCCACCGAGGACCTGGTGCACGAGGTGCGCCACCGGGTGGCCGGGGTGAGCGGCGCGGACGTGGCCCTGACCGGGCAGACCGCGGTCGGCATCGACGTGTCGGAGAAGCTGTCCGACGCGATGCCGGTCTACCTGCTGCTGGTGGTCGGGCTCTCGGTGCTGCTGCTGATGCTGGTGTTCCGCTCGGTGCTGGTGCCGGTCAAGGCCGCGCTCGGCTTCCTGCTGACCGTCGGCGCGACCTTCGGGATCACGGTGCTGGTGTTCCAGCAGGGGCACCTGAGCGAGCTGGTCGGCCTGGACACCCCGGGCCCGCTGATCAGCTTCCTGCCGATCCTGCTGATCGGCATCCTGTTCGGCCTCGCGATGGACTACGAGGTGTTCCTGGTGTCGCGGATGCGCGAGGACTTCGTGCACGGCGCGGACGCGCAGGAGGCCACGATCAGCGGCATGGGCCACGGCGCCCGGGTGGTCACCGCCGCCGCGCTGATCATGACGTCGGTCTTCGCCGGCTTCATCCTGCTCGACGACCCGGTGATCAAGTCGATGGGCTTCGCGCTGGCGGTCGGCGTCGCGATCGACGCGTTTGTTGTCCGCATGACAATAGTCCCGGCGGTCATCTCACTGCTCGGGAAGGCGGCCTGGTGGCTGCCGCGGTGGCTGAACCGGGCCCTGCCGAACGTCGACATCGAGGGCGAGCGGCTCCGCGATCAACTGGATGACCAGCGGGAACGCGAACCAGCGGCGGTCTGAACCCAGAGCAGAACCACCCGAGCCGGGGGGGGGGGGGGGGCCCCCCCCCCCGGGGGGGGGGGGGGGGGCCCGGCCCGGGGTGCAAAAAAAAAAAGGAAAAAAAAAAGCCACGAGCGTGGGGGCGTCGGGGACAACAACAAAAAAAAGCCACGAACC
>NZ_JBITLR010000002.1:190561-485444 GCF_044465445.1 Actinoplanes sp. NPDC049668 | reverse complement strand
CCGTGCCCTTGGGGGGGGCGGGCCCCCCCAAAAATGTGTTTCCCCCGGGGCACCGCCACCCGGGGGGGTTCTCACCCCCCCCCCCCCCCCCCCCCGGGGGGGGGGGCGCCCCCCCCCCCGGCTCTTCATTGCCGGATTGTTACCGGAACGGTGATCAAGAAAACTTGCGAATCATCTTCCGCTCTGAATAGGTTGCCTTCGGCAACAAAACCATCTGAAGGCGAGACCCTCCCGGAGGCATCCATGACGTTGGCGAGGTGGTGCGACCTATGAGCGACGCGCCCATCCTCCTGGAGATGCGCTCCATCACCAAGGAGTTTCCCGGGGTCAAGGCCCTCTCCGACGTCAACCTGGTGGTTCGTGCCGGCGAGATCCACGCCATCTGCGGCGAGAACGGTGCCGGCAAGTCGACGCTGATGAAGGTGCTCAGCGGCGTCTACCCGTACGGCACGTACGACGGTGACATCGTTTACCAGGGTGCAGAGACCCGTTTTTCGGACATTCGGGCGAGTGAGCACGCGGGCATCGTGATCATTCACCAGGAGCTCGCCCTCATTCCGGACATGTCGATCACCGAGAACATCTTCCTCGGCAACGAGCCCCGCAAGCGCGGCGCGATCGACTGGAAGTCCGCCAACCGGATGGCGCTGGACCTGATGGCCCGGGTCGGCCTGCAGGAGGACCCCGACACCCTGATCAAGGACATCGGCGTCGGCAAGCAGCAGCTCGTGGAGATCGCCAAGGCGTTCGCCAAGGACGTCAAGCTGCTCATCCTGGACGAGCCGACCGCCGCGCTGAACGAGGCCGACTCCCGGCACCTGCTGGACCTGCTGCGCGGCTTCCGCGAGCGCGGCATCACCTCGATCATGATCTCGCACAAGCTGAACGAGATCGAGGCGATCTCCGACGAGATCACCATCCTGCGGGACGGCAAGACCGTCGAGACGTTGAACATCAAGCGGGACGGCGTCGACGAGGACCGGATCGTGCGGGGCATGGTCGGCCGCGAGCTCGGCAGCCGGTTCCCGGACCACACGCCGTCGGTCGGCGAGGTCTTCTTCGAGGTCCGCGACTGGAACGTGCGGCACCCGATCTCCGCGGAGCGCCAGGTCTGCAAGAACGAGAGCTTCGTGGTGCGCCGCGGCGAGATCGTCGGCTTCGCCGGCCTGATGGGCGCCGGCCGCACCGAGCTCGCGATGAGCGTCTTCGGTCGGTCGTACGGCGTCTGGGAGTCGGGCACGATCATCAAGGACGGCAAGGAGATCGTGCTCAAGTCGGTGGCCGACGCCATCGCGCACGGCCTCGCCTACGTCAGCGAGGACCGCAAGGCGATCGGCCTCAACCTGCTCGACGACATCAAGACCTCGACGGTGGCCGCCAAGCTGTCCAAGATCACCCGCCACGGCGTCATCGACGAGGTCGCGGAGTACAAGGCGGCCGAGGGCTACCGCAAGGAGCTGCGCACCAAGGCGCCCACCGTCGACGAGGGCGTCTCCAAGCTCTCCGGCGGCAACCAGCAGAAGGTCGTGCTGGCGAAGTGGATGTTCACGGACCCCGACCTGCTGATCCTCGACGAGCCGACCCGCGGCATCGACGTGGGTGCGAAGTACGAGATCTACGGCATCATCCAGCGGCTCGCCGAGCAGGGGAAGGGCGTCATCGTCATCTCCTCGGAGTTGCCCGAGCTGATCGGGCTCTGCGACCGCATCTACACCGTGTTCGAAGGCTCCATCACCGGGGACATCCCCCGGCAGGACGCGGACCCGGAGACCCTCATGAAGCAGATGACCTCGACGAAGAAGATGCAGACGCGATGAGCCGATTCAAGGACCTTCAGAAGAACCTCTTCGGAGGCACCACCTCCAACGCCCGTCAGTTCGGGATGATCTTCACCCTCGTGGCGATCGTCGTCCTGTTCCAGATCTGGACCGACGGCCTGACCCTGCGCTCGGACAACCTCATCGCGTTGTTCCAGCAGAACTCGTACATCCTGATCCTCGCGATCGGCATGTTGATGGTCATCGTGGCCGGGCACATCGACCTCTCGGTCGGCTCGGTCGCCGCCTTCGCCGGCATCCTGGTCGCCAAGTCCATGGCGGAATGGCACCTGCCCTGGCCGCTGGCCATCGTCTTCGGTCTCCTGGTCGGCGCGGCCATCGGCGCCTGGCAGGGCTTCTGGGTCGCCTTCGTCGGGGTACCGGCGTTCATCGTGACACTGGCCGGCATGTTGATCTTCCGCGGCGGCAACCAGTGGATCGGCAATGCGAGCACCGTCCCGGTACCCGAGGGCTTCTGGTCGATCGGTTCGGGCTACCTGCCCGAGGTCGGCCCGAAGACCGGCTACAACAACCTGACGCTGCTGCTCGGCTTCCTGGCCTGCCTGGCCGTCATCTGGCGCGAGGTGCAGGCCCGCCGGACCCGCCACGCGATGGACGCCGACACCGCTCCGATGTGGATCTCCATCCTGCGGATGGCCGTCATGGTCGGCGTGATCCTCTTCGCCACCCTGCGCTTCGCCAGCGGCCGCGTCGGCACCAGCTTCCCGGTCTCCGGCATCATCCTGGTGGCGCTGGTGATCCTGTACTCGTTCTACACCCGCAACACGGCCGGCGGCCGGCACATCTACGCGGTCGGCGGCAACTCGCGCGCCGCCGAGCTGTCCGGCGTCAAGCTCCGCCGGGTCAACTTCCTGGTCATGATGAACATGTCCGTCCTGGCCGCCCTGGCCGGCATGATCTTCGTGGCGCGGTCCCAGGCCTCCGGCCCGCAGGACGGCATCGGCTGGGAGCTGGACGCGATCGCCGCGGTCTTCATCGGCGGCGCGGCGGTCTCCGGCGGCATCGGCACCATCAGCGGCTCCATCGTCGGTGGTCTGGTCATGGCGGTGCTCAACAACGGCCTGCAGCTGAAGGGCATCGGCTCCGACCAGGTCCAGGTCATCAAGGGCATGGTCCTGCTGCTGGCCGTCGCGCTCGACGTCTACAACAAGAGCCAGGGGCGCTTCTCCATCATCGGAAGCCTCATGCGCCCGTTCCGCCGGGAGGCAACCGCCAAACCGGCAACCTCGTCAGACGCGGTCACCGAGCCCGCCAAGACGACGGTGTCCGGCTGACGGCCACCGACCCCTCTCACCGGTAACACCCATCACCCGTATCACCTCTCTGAAGAAGGGCAACACCCCCTCATGCGTACTTTCTTTGCCAAGACGGTGGCCATCGGCGCCATCTCGATGCTGGCCCTGACGGCCTGCGGCGGCGGCCGCGACGACGAGGCCGCCGGCACGGACGCCCCGGCCAAGGGCTTCGCTGCCAACTCCCTGATCGGTGTGGCCCTGCCGGCCAAGACCTCGGAGAACTGGGTCCTCGCCGGTGACCTGTTCACCAACGGCCTGAAGGAGGCCGGCTTCCAGAGCGACGTGCAGTACGCCGGCGCGTCGACCACGGTCGCCGACCAGCAGGCGCAGATCACCGCCATGGTGACCAAGGGCGCGAAGGTCATCGTCATCGGCGCGACCGACGCCGCGCAGCTGTCGACCCAGGTCGCCGCGGCGCACCAGGCCGGCGCGAAGGTCATCGCGTACGACCGCCTGATCACCAACACGCCGGACCTCGACTACTACGTCGCGTTCGACAACTTCAAGGTCGGCCAGCTCCAGGGCCAGGCCCTGCTGGACGGCCTCAAGGCCAAGAAGGCGACCGGCCCGTACAACATCGAGCTCTTCTCGGGCTCGCCGGACGACAACAACGCCGGTGTCTTCTTCAACGGTGCGATGGACGTCCTCAAGCCGGAGATCGACAAGGGCAACCTGGTCGTCGCGTCGAAGCAGACCGAGGTCAAGCAGACCGCGATCCAGGGCTGGAAGGCCGAGGGTGCGCAGGCCCGCATGGACCAGCTGCTGACCTCGACCTACGGTGACAAGGCCCTCGACGGCGTTCTCTCCCCGAACGACACGCTGGCCCGCGCGATCATCACCTCGATCAAGGGTGCCGGCAAGCCCGTCCCGGTCGTCACCGGCCAGGACTCCGAGGTCGAGTCGATCAAGTCGATCATGGCCGGCGAGCAGTACATGACCATCAACAAGGACACCCGGACCCTGGTCAAGGAGACCATCAACATGGTCAAGGCGCTCCAGACCGGTGGCACCCCGCAGGTGAACGACCAGAAGTCCTACAACAACGGCGTCAAGGTCGTCGACACGTACCTGCTCCCCCCGGTCGCCGTCACCAAGGCGAACGCGGCCGAGGCGTACGCGAACGACCCGAAGCTCGCGCCGCTCACCAAGTAATCAACGCAGTAAACGCAGGGTAGTCATCGACGACCCTTGGGCCCCCGGAGCTCGTCTCCGGGGGCCCTTCGCCGTCAGGGGCACCGAGATCAGGAAGGCGGGTACCGACGTGCCGTACCTGCCCGGCCAGGAGGAGATCCGGCGGCAGAACCTCGGCGCCGTGCTGCGCCACGTCCACCTGCACGGCCCGACCTCCCGCGCCGAGCTGACCGGCCGGCTCGGGCTCAACCGCAGCACCATCGGGGCGCTCGCCGCCGATCTGGCGGCCGGCGGGCTGGTCACCGAGGAGGCGCCGACCGTCGCGCTGCGGGCCGGCCGGCCCTCGCTGGTGGTCAGCCCCCGCTCCGGCGGCGTCTACGCGCGGGCGCTGAGCATCGAGTCCGACCGGCTCCGCGCCGCCTGCGTCGGGCTCGGCGGCCGCGTCCTCGACCTGCGCGAGGTCGCCCGCCCGCCGGGCATGCCGGCGGCCGCGGCGGCCGGGCCGCTGGCCTGCCTCGTCCGTGAGATGGAGCGCGGCCTCGCCGAGGGCGCCCGGTGCGCGGGCGGCGCCGTCGCCGTCGCGGACACCACCCGCGACGCCGACGGCCGGATCCGGATCGGCCGCGCCGACGCGGAGCTGGGCGCCGCCCTGCGCGCCGAGTTCCCGGCAGACCCGGGCTTCGTCGCCGGGGACCTGGCCGACATCGCCGCGCTGGCCGAGCACGCCCGCGGGGTCGCGGCGGGCACCGACGACGTCGTCTACCTGCACGGCGACCTCGGCGTCAGCGCCGGCATCATCACCGGTGGCCGGCTGCTCACCGGCCATCGCGGGCACGGCGGCAAGGTCGGCCACATGGTGGTCAACCCGGGCGGCGTGCGGTGCGGCTGCGGCTCGCGCGGCTGCTGGGAGACCGAGATCGGCGCGGCCGCCCTGCTGCGGCACGCCGGCCGGGAGCCCGGGCCCGCGGGCCACACGGCGGCGGAGGTGCTGCGCGCCGCCGAGCACGGCGAGCAGACGGCCCGCGCGGCGGTGCACCGGGTCGCCGACTGGCTGGGGCTCGGCGTGGCCAGCCTGCTCAACGTGGTCAACCCCGGCCTGGTGGTCTTCGGCGGCTCGCTGCGGCAGGTCTACGCCGCCGGCGCCGACGTGGTGCACCGCCGCCTCGACGTCCATGCGCTGCCCGCCTCCCGCGAGCGCGTGCTGCTGCGGGCCGCGGCGCTCGGCCGCGACGCCGCCCTGATCGGCGCCGCCGAGCTGGCCTTCGGCCGGCTGCTCGCCGACCCGTTGAGCGCCGGAGTTGCGGTGCGGGAGGAGACTGGACTCCGAGCTACCGACGGAGGGGCACCATGACCGGATCGACGGCGAGCGCGACGGTGTGCCGGCCGGCCCAGCTGATGTGGCTACTTCCGCCGCTGTTCGAGCTGCCGTACGCGGCCGCGCTCTGCTCCGGCATCCCCGAGGTGGCGCACCAGGCGGCGTTCGGCTCGCCGGCCACCCAGGCGGTGCTGCTGCTGGCCGTCGCCGCCGCGCTGTCCGGCCTGGTGGCCGTCGTCCGCGGCACCGACGGCGTCGCGCAGGCGGGGATCGGCGGGCTGCTCTCGGTGGCCGCCGGAGCGGTGGCCGCGGTCGGCGCGGGGTTCCTGTCCGGCGGCGTGTTCCCGGCGCTGGGCCTGCTGCTGGCGCACTCGGCGTTCTCCCTCGCGATGCTGGCCCGCGCCACGCTGCGCCGCCCGGCCGGAGCTCAGTAGCGCCGCCGTGCCGTCAGGCCGGGCAGCAGGGAGAGGCCCGCGATGACGGCGCCGGCGACCATCGCCAGGTAGCCGAGCACCAGGATCTCGGCGCCGCCGCCGACCGCGAGCGCGCCCAGCACCAGCACGAAGGCGAGCAACGCGGGCAGCGCGGTGAGCACCCAGGCCGCCGTCTTCTGCGCCGGGCTCCACCGCGGCGAGCCGGAGACCAGCAGCAGCCCGGCGAGCGGGCAGATCACCGGCAACACCACGGAACCCGCGGTGAGCAGCGCGATCCCCGCGTACTCGAGATGACCGGAGGGCGCCGGTGCGGGCGGCGGCAGCGGCAGGGGAGGTGCGGGCCGCCGCAGGTGGGCCGGGACCCGCCCGCGGCGGGCGGCCGCCGCGAGCGACTCGGGCGGACCCAGCCGATGCAGGATCTGCTGCGGGTCCTCGAGCGGATCGGCGGCGGCGGTCCGGCGCATCGCGATGTAGTCGGCGACCGTGGCCATCAGCTCGTCGCGCATCCCCGGCTCGAGGTCCTCGCTCGCGGCCCAGAGCGCGGCCAGGTAGTCCAGGACCAGGACGTCGGTGTGCACGAGCGGCGCCGTGTCGTAGTGGTGCGGTACGGACGTCATCGCGGTTCCCCCTGAGCTCGAGCGCGGTAGTGCAGTCAGCATTCCGTCGCGCCGGCCGGGTACACATCTGACGGGGGACCGAGAAGCCCGGCCGCCCTCTGCCTTTCGGCCGATCCCGTCCGTGAGCGACGCCATGGTGTGAATCGCCCCACAGCCCGGGGTTTCCCTTCACCCGTCCACCACCTCGCCGATGCACACACCATGGCCGACGAGACCCGTTCATTCACGCGCTACGTGTGGATCAACGCCGGAATCGTCGCCGCCAGCGCGTTGTGGTACCTCCTGCACGCCACCGTCGGCGCGGGGCCGGTGGCCATCGCCTATCTGGCCGCGCCGCTGGAGGGCTGCGTCGCCGTCGCCGCCGTGTTCGGCTTCTGGCGCACGGTGCGCGGCAACCCGATCGCCGGCCGGTTCTGGCGCGCCCTGCTGGCCGCCGCGGTCAGCATGACGCTCGGCTACCTGGTGATGGCCGTGCACGCGGCGATCTACACGGTCGGCGACATGCCGCCGAACATGCCGCTGCCGGCCGCCGCGGCCATCGCCCTCGGCTTCACGCTCGCCATGGCCGCGGTCGCCCGGGTGCCCGTCGGCGCCGTCGGCCCCGCCGAGCGCTGGCGGATGAACCTGGACCGGGCGCTCGCCTGCGTGTGCTGCGCGACGGTGCTCTGGCACTTCGGGTTCGCCGGAATGCTGACCTCGGCCGAGCGGTGGAGCACGCAGACCCTGTTCCTGATCGGCCTCGCCTTCCTGCTGACGATCGCCGGCCTCACCAAGGTCTCGTACCTCGGCGACGGCCCGGTCGACCGCACGGCGATGCGGATGGTCGCCGCCGTCGGCCTGACCGCCGCCGGCGTCGCGGTGCTCGCCACCACCTTCGGGTACGCCGGCGGGGTGCCGTCGCAGGCCGTGGTGCTGCCGCTGGGACCGGCGCTGCTGGCCCTCGCCGTCCGCACGCAGGCCCGGGCCACCCTCGGCCGGCGCCGGGCGTCGCGGCGCTCCTCGCCGCTGCTGCCCTACCTGTCGATCGCGGCGGTGGACCTGTGCCTGATCGCGGTCGCCTCGGGCACGCTGCGCTGGCCGGGCCGGGTCACGCTGTCCGCCGCAGTGCTGGTCAGCATCCTGGTGACGGTCCGCCAGTTCGTGGCCTCCCGCGACAACCGGCGCCTGCTGCGCGAGGTCCGTGGCCAGGAGGAGCGGCTGCAGCACGAGGTCAGCCACGACGGCCTCACCGGCCTGGCCAACCGGGCCCGGTTCCGCGACGTGCTGCAGGCCGCCCTCGCGGCCGAGCGGCCCGCGACCGTGCTCCTGGTCGACCTGGACGACTTCAAGACCGTCAACGACTCGCTCGGCCACGACGTCGGCGACCACCTGCTCGTCGCGGTGGCCGAGGTGCTCACCGAGCAGTGCGGCGCCGACGCCCTGCCGGTGCGCGTCGGCGGCGACGAGTTCGCGGTGCTGCTCGTCGGCGGCACGACGGTGGGCGAGACCGTCGCCCAGCGCATCCTCGACGCGCTGAGCCGGCCGATCAGCGAGCACCGGTTGCTCGTGCGGGCCAGCATCGGCATCGCGACGGTCGCTCCGGGCGCGACGGTCGACAGCGTGCTGCGCGACGCCGACGTCGCGATGTACGCGGCCAAGGAGCGCGGCAAGGCGGGCCACGTGCGCTACGTGCCCGGGATGGAGGAGCCGGTCCTCGCGCACATCCAGCTCGGCGGCGAGATCCGCCGCGGCCTCGACGCCGGCGAGTTCCGGGTCGTGTACCAGCCGCTGGTCGCGCTCGGCACCGGCAAGATCGTCGGGGTCGAGGCGCTGGTGCGCTGGCACCACCCGATCCGCGGCACGGTGCCGCCGATCGAGTTCATCCCGGCCGCCGAGCGGACCGGCCTGATCGTCGAGCTGGGCCGCTTCGTGCTGCGCGAGACCTGCCGGCAGACCGCGGCCTGGCTGGCCGAGTTCGGCCCCGACGCGCTGCAGCGTCCGGCCGTCAACGTCTCGGCCCGCCAGCTGCACGACCCGGACTTCGTCGCCGACGTGCTGGCGGCGCTCGCCGACAGCGGTCTGTCCACCGACCGCCTGGTATTGGAGCTGACGGAGTCCGCGGTGCTGCGCGGCGGCCAGGTGTCGCAGACCCTGCACGAGCTCGACCGCCTCGGCGTCAAGCTGGCCCTGGACGACTTCGGCACGGGGGAGTCGTCGCTGAGCCTGCTGCGCGCGTTCCCGGCCGCGATCGTGAAGCTGGACAAGTCGTTCGTCGACGGCATCGAGCTCGACTATGCGAGCCCGTCGGCGCGCGACGCCCGCCAGGCGGTGGCCCGCGCGGTCGTTCAGCTGGCGGACGCGCTGGGGCTGGAGACGGTCGCCGAGGGCATCGAGAACGAGGCTCAGGTCCAGCAGCTGCGGGACCTGGGCTACACCTACGGCCAGGGCTATCACCTGGCCCGGCCGATGGCCGCCGCCGACTTCACCGCGCTGCTCGCGGCGCAGCAGGGCGCCGTGACCGCCTAATCAACGAGCGGACAGTCCGATGCGGACCTAGGCTCGGGACAGTGCGAAGCGCCTGGAGCGGGCGATGTCCGGCGTGTCCACATCGGTCAGACTCACGGCATTGGCGGGGACTTATGCACTGGCTGAGCGAAACTTTTGCATATTTCGAAGATTCTTTTCGCCACTCCAGCGAAACCTGTGCTTAATATCAGCAAGCGAACGACTTCGATGCAACAAAAGTGCTCCGGCGTGGCGCGCGGCTGAGGAAGCCGCCGCCCGATCGGCCGCTTCCGCGCGCCCACGTCGATTCCCGCACCACCGACCGGGAGGCAGTGCAAGCGATGCAGAACGAGTCAACAGTCAGCCGCCGAAACCTACTGGGCGCCGCCGCGGCCGGTGCCGCCGCGATCGGCACCTCCGCCGTGCTCGCCTCGCCGGCCGCCGCCAAGGGCGGCCGCGGGCCGTCCCGGGTGCCGCGTGACCAGATCAGCGTGCAGCTGTACACCCTGCGCGACCAGCTCAACATCGACCTCGACGGCACCCTGGCCCGGCTGGCCGAGATCGGCTACCGGCGGGTCGAGCACGCCGGCTTCGTCGGGCGCACCGCGGCGCAGTTCCGCGCCGCCCTGGACCGGGCCGGCCTCAAGGCGACCTCCGGGCACGTCGGCATCCCGCAGCCGTTCGACGCCGCGGCCTGGCAGGCGGCGCTCGACAACGCGCACATCGTCGGCAACAAGTACATCGTGCACCCGTTCTTCGGCGTCGGCGCCGGCGGCGCGCCGATCCGCGACGGCGCGGTGTACCGGGCCTTCGCGCGGGACCTGAACAAGGCGGGCGCGCTGGCCCGCAAGGCCGGGCTCAGCTTCGGCTACCACAACCACCACAACGAGTTCGCCCGTCAGGACGGCGGCGAGCGCACCGGCTTCGACATCCTGACCGGCGAGACCGATCCCCGGCTCGTGCACCTCGAGGTCGACCTGTTCTGGGCGTTCCGCGGGGCCAGCGACCCGGTCGACCTGATACACCGGCACCGCGGCCGGATCCGGCAGGTGCACGTCAAGGACCTGGCGCCCTCCGGCAGTTTCGCCGACCCCGGCCAGGGTCTGATCGACTTCGGGCGCATCTTCGAGCACTCCCGCGAGGCCGGCCTGGTCGAGTACATCGTGGAGCGCGACGACGCCGGCACGCCTCCGCGCGTACCCGCCGACGCCCTGACCACGGCCGAGGTCGGCTTCCGCTTCCTCGACACCCTCCGGTTCTAAGGGGTGAGCCGAATGAAGAGACTTTCCACCGCCGTCGCCGCGCTGGCGCTGGTCGCGACCGCGCTGACCGTGCCGTCGGGCCCGGCCGCCGGGCAGGCCGCCGCGCCTCCGCCGGACTCCGACTTCCAGAAGGTGACCCTCAACGACTTCCCGGGCGAGCCGATCGCGCTGGCCGTGCTGCCCGACAAGCGGGTGTTGCACACCGCGCGCAAGGGCGAGGTACGCATCAACGACCCGAGGAGCGGCCGCAACATCCTCGCCGCCACGATCCCGGTGTACCAGCACGACGAGGAGGGCGTGCAGGGCGTCGCGATCGACCCGGACTTCGCGCGCAACAAGTGGGTCTACATCTACTACTCGCCGCCGCTGAACACCCCGGCGGACGACCCGGCGACGCCGTCGGTCAACGAGGGCAACGCGCCCGAGCAGGGCACCGCGGCGGACTTCGCGCCGTTCAAAGGCGTGATGCGGCTGTCCCGCTTCAAGCTCAACGGCAACACGCTGTCGCTCGGCAGCGAACAGAAGATCATCGAGGTCGGCACCGACCGGGGCATCTGCTGCCACGTCGGCGGCAAGATCGACTTCGACGCCAAGGGCAACCTGTACCTGTCGACGGGCGACGACACCAACCCGTTCGCCTCCAACGGCTACGTGCCGATCGACGAGCGGGCGAACCGCAACCCCGCCTTCGACGCGCAGCGCACCGCCGCCAACACCAACGACCTGCGCGGCAAGCTGCTGCGGATCAAGGTGAGGGGCAACGGCAGCTACACCATCCCGAAGGGCAACCTGTTCAAGCCGGGCACCGCGTACACCCGCCCGGAGATCTACGCGATGGGCCTGCGCAACCCGTTCCGCTTCGCGGTCGACGACAACACCGGCGTGGTCTACGTCGGCGACTACTCGCCGGACGCGAACGCGCCGAACCCGGCCCGCGGTCCGGCCGGGCAGGGCCGCTGGATGGCCGTCGACAAGCCCGCCAACTACGGCTGGCCCTACTGCGTCTCGCCCGACCTGCCGTACATCGACTACGACTTCGCCACCGGGGTCTCGGGCGCGCCGTTCAACTGCGCGGCGCCGGTCAACGAGTCGCCGAACAACACCGGCAAGCGCAGGCTCCCGCCGGTCGAGAAGGCCGAGGTCATCTACTCGTACGGCCTGACGCCCGCGTTCCCCGAGCTCGGCACCGGCGGCATCGGCCCGATGGGCGGTCCGGCGTACGACTTCGACGCGCGCAACTCCTCGGCCACGAAGTGGCCGCGGTACTACGACGGCAAGCCGCTGTTCTACGAGTGGACCCGCGACTACGTCAAGGGCTTCACCCTCGGCCCGGCCAACCAGGTCACCTCGATCGAGTCCGTGCTGCCCTCGGTGGTCTTCGACAACCCGATGGACCTCGAGTTCGGCCCGGACGGCTCGCTCTACGTGCTCGAGTACGGCGACGGCTTCTTCTCCGAGAACCCGGACGCCCAGCTGGCCCGCATCGACTACGTGCGCGGCAACCGGACGCCGATCCCGCGCGTCTCGGCGACGCCGACCAGTGGCGCGGCACCGCTGACCGTCACCTTCTCCAGCGCCGGCACGACCGACCCGGACGGTGACAGCCTGCGGTACGCGTGGGACTTCAACGGCGACGGCGTGGTCGACTCCCGAGCGCCGAACGCGGTGTACACGTTCACCCAGAACGGCAACTACCGCCCGACGCTGAAGGTCACGGATCCGACGGGTCGCTGGGCCTCGGCCGAGGTCATCCTTCCGGTCGGCACCCTGGCGCCGGTCGTCACCCTGGTGTCACCGAGCGAGGGTCAGCCGTTCGAGTTCGGTGACACGGTGAACTTCGAGGTCAGCGTCGTCGACGACCAGCCGGTCGACTGCTCGAGGGTCACGGTCACCTACATCCTGGGCCACGCGCAGCACGGCCACCCGCTGCAGACGGCGGCCGGCTGCACCGGCTCGATCACCACGTTCGTCGACGGCGGCCACGCCGGCGCCGACGACCTGACCGCGGTGTTCGTCGCGGAGTACACCGACTCCGGCACCCCGCCGCAGAGCGGCTCGGACCAGGTCGTCCTGACCCCGACCGCGGGCTGATCCATCCGGACGGCCGAGGTCACCACCGGTAACCCACGGCGGTGACCTCGGCCGTTTGGTGCCCGCCCGGCCGTGGATTGCGCCACGCTGGTGGTCGTGGGGAGGCACCAGGAGCAGTGGTGGGCGCAGTTCCTCGAGGCGTCGGACCACTTCGACGCCGCGTACCTGGTCGAGGGCATCGGCGACCTGCTCACCCCGCACATCGGGTACCCGCTGCTGCGCCGCGAGGTGGAGCTCGCCGTGGCCAGCGTGGTACGCCACCTGGAGCGCCCCGGCATCACCGAGCGGGCCGAGCTGGCCGAGAAGGCCACCGAGCGCCTGGCCCGGACCCTGGAGCGGATGAACGACAGCGCGACGGGCGCGGAGATCTCCACGGCCGAGGCGGCCACCGTCGCCCTGGCCCTGCGCGGCGAGTACGCCGCGGCGGCCGCGGGGGCCGAGCCGGTGGTCGGCACCGCGAAGCTGCAGAAGCTGTTCGTGACGGCGCTGCGCCTGGAGCGCTTCGACGTCCCGATGGCCCT
Organism: Actinoplanes sp. NPDC049668; assembly: GCF_044465445.1. Classification (NCBI taxonomy): domain Bacteria; kingdom Bacillati; phylum Actinomycetota; class Actinomycetes; order Micromonosporales; family Micromonosporaceae; genus Actinoplanes; species Actinoplanes sp. NPDC049668. The sequence continues at coordinate 472,456 of NZ_JBITLR010000002.1, read as the reverse complement.
GCGGCTGCTGGAGGGCGGCCAGCAGCCGGCGGAAGCGGTGCGCTCGGGGCACCTGCTCGGCAAGTACGGGTGGTGGCCCTCCTGGCTGCTGCGCGTCGTCACCGAGCGGGCCCTGGCGGGACACCTGGACCAGGAGACCGTCGTCGCGCTGGACCGCTGCGCCTACGCGGAGCTCACCCCGCTGCAGGCGAACCTGGCCCGCAAGCTGCTCAGCGGCAACCAGGACATCATCGACACGGCGGCGCAGCGAATGGTCAGCCTGGGCGAGGCGGACGCGGCGGCCGCACTCCGCGAGGGCGACATCAATGCCGTCGCCCTTACCGCGCGCCTCATTTCCAGCTGACGTACGTACGTAGGATGCATATCGGCCGAATGGCTTACCGCAGCGGTGGCGTGCGTGTTTTGTGACTCACAGTATTGCCGTTGTTACAGTGTCGGACATGCCGAGATGGATGGACAATCCCGCTGGGCGGCTGGGTGCATTCCTTGAGACATTGCACAGTCGAAATGGCGACAAGACAATCGGTGAAGTGCTGGGTCTGGCGGAGGATGCCGACGAGCCGTTCGCGGTGGCGCTGAGAATTCTGGAGATCGGGCGGCTGGCGCGGGCGACCCGGTCGGCGGTGCAGGCCCTGCCCGACGCGGAGGATCCGGCCTTCCTCCTGCAGCACTTCCACCAGGTGGAGACGCTCGTCAAGCGGTTGACCGACGACGTGGTGATGGGCGCGGCCGGCTATGCGCCGACGGACCTGTTCGCCGCCAAGTTCCTCGTTCCGGTGCCGCTGGACGGCGCGGCGCTGTTCGGGCTGGAGGCGGCGTCCAGGGCGCTGCACCGGTGCTGCCCCGAACCGGCGATCGGGCTCGAGCACCTTGACTCATTGATACATGACGTCCGGGAATTGATTGATTCGGTGACCGGCAGCCCGACGCTGTCGGCGGAGGCAAAGACATTTCTGGTCCGCCGTCTGCGCGACATTGAAACCGCGCTGCTCGGTTCGCGGATCACCGGAACAGTCGATCTTGAAGACGCGTTGGATTGCCTTACCGGCGCATTCGTGAGGCGCGAGGATATTAGGGATCCCGGCCTGCTGGGAAAGATCAATAACTTTTTCCAGCGGCTGGTGCTCGCGGCGCAGGGCGCGGAGAGCATCGCCGGCGCGACGTCCTCGACCGTCGGCGCGATCGAGGCCATCGCCCGGTTCCAGAGCGGCGGGTAAGGGACGGGCCCGGCCGACGGGGGGCGGCCGGGCCCGTCGTTCGGGGGCGGGTGGCTAGGCGCCGCCCGCGTTCAGGGTCACGGTCTGTGGCTGGAACCCCGCGCCGGTCACGTCGACGCCCGCCGCCTTCGCCTGCTCCAGCGCCTGCTGGATGTAGTCGTTGGTGTAGGCGAGACCCTCCGGCTGCTTGGTCAGCACCGTGTCGCCGGTCTGGTTCTTGGTGTTCATCGACAGGTCGACCGTCTGCTTCCAGTCCGCCTCGCTGACCAGGCCGACGCCGGCCGCCGACGGCCAGATCAGCTTGTTGACCTCGTTCATCTGCCAGAGCTGGTGGCTCTTGCCGAGCTTCGAGCCTTTCTTGACCACCAGGTCGCGGCACTCCTCCGCGTTGTCGCGGCAGTACGCCCAGCCCTTGACCGTGCCGAGCAGGAACTTCACGGTCTGCTGCTGGTACGCCGGGTCGTTGAGCTTGCCGGTGTTGGCCCACACCGCGTCCTGCAGCATGGACGTGCCGACCGTCTTCCAGTCGATGACCGTGAAGTCCTCCGGCGTGTACAGCTTGCCCGTCGCCGGGTTCTTGGCCTCCAGCAGCTGCGCGTACTCGTTGTAGCTCATCGCCTGCGCGAGGTCGATCTCCTTCTTGAGCAGCGCCTGCATGTCGAACTGCTGCTGCACCAGCGTGACGTCCTTGCCGGGGTTGAGCCCGGCGCCGGTCATGCCCGCGAAGAGCTCGAACTCGTTGCCGAAGCCCCAGTTGCCGACCTTGCGGCCCTTGAAGTCCGCCGGGCCGGTGATCCCGCTCTCCTTGAAGGCCACCTGGTACGTGCCGGAGCGGGCGAAGATCTGGCCGACGTCGGTGATCGCCGCGCCCTGCTCCCGCGAGGCGAGCGCCTTGGGCACCCAGGCGATCGCGTAGTCGGCCTTGCCCTGGGCCAGCACGGTCTGCGGCACGATGTCCACGCCGCCCTCGAGCAGTTGCACGTCCAGGCCCTGCTCGGTGTAGAAGCCCTTGTCCACGGCGGCGATGTAGCCGGCGAACTGGGCCTGGAAGAACCACTGCAGCTGCAGCTTGATCGGGGTCCGGGCGCCGCTCGCGCCGGGCGCCGGTGTCGACGGGGTGTCGGCGGTGCCGCACCCCGTCACGGCCAGCACCGCGGCGAGCGCGGCGGCGGACAGAAGGCGGAATCTTCTCACTGGGGATCCTCCAAGGAATTGGCGGAACAGGGTGAGGACGAAGGGGAGCGTCAGGAGATGAGCCTGGTTTTCCAGGGCATGGCGAGGCGCTCCAGCAGGAGCGTCGATAGGTAGAAGACGAGTCCGAGCAGGCAGGCGCCGACCACGAAGGCCCAGGCACGGGAGTACGCGGTGAACGCGGCGGCGGAGGTGATCCGCGAGCCGAGCCCGTTCTGCAGGCCGCCGAAGTACTCGGCGACGACCGCGGCGATGACGGCCAGCGACGACGCCTGTCGCAGGCCGGTGAAGACGAAGGGCAGCGCGCCGGGCAGCCGGACCAGCCGGGTGAACGTCCAGCCGCCCGCGGCGTAGCTGGCCATCAGCTCCCGGTGGGTCGGGTCGACCTCGCGCAGCCCGCGCAGCGTGTTGATGAAGACCGGGAAGAACGCGATGATCCCGGCGACCAGGCGGCGCGGGACGCTCGAGGTCGACTCGAACATGTTGTTGAGGATCGGGGCGAGCGCGATGATCGGCAGCGCGTTGAGCACCGCCGCGAGCGGGATGGACACCTCGGACAGCGGCCGGAAGCGGCTCGCGGCCATCGCCGCGAGGACCCCGGCGATCGTGCCCCAGGCCAGGCCGACGAGCGCGTTGAGGCCGCTGGCCAGCGCGGCGTCCCAGACGTTGCCGCGCTGGGCGACCAGCTCGTGCCAGATCGCGGACGGCGCCGGCAGGATGAACGGCGCGATCCGGCCGAGCGAGACCACCAGCTCCCAGGCGACCAGGGCGACGACGCCCACCACGATCGGCGGGGCGATCCGCAGCAGGTGCCTCACGGCGTCGCCGCCGGGATCTCACCGGGTTCGCGCAGCGCGCGGCGGACCGCGGTGATCGCCTCGAAGAAGGCCGGCGACTGCCGGGCCGCGTCGTCGCGCACGGGCAGGTCGATGGGCACGGTGGCGGCGATCCGGCCCGGCCGCGGCGACATCACCACGACCCGGCCGGACAGGAAGACCGCCTCCGGGATGGAGTGCGTGACGAAGACCGTGCTGGTGCCCGTCTTCGTGCAGATCGCCAGCAGCTCCGCCTGCAGCCGCTCGCGGGTCATCTCGTCCAGCGCGCCGAACGGCTCGTCCATCAGCAGCAGCGGCGGGTGCACGGCCAGGGCCCGGGCGATGGCGACCCGCTGCTGCATGCCGCCGGAGAGCTGCGCCGGGTAGTGCCGGGCGAAGTCGGCGAGCCCGACCAGCGCCAGCATCTCGGCGGCGCGGGCGCGGCGTTCGGCCCGGGAGGCGCCGCGCAGCTCCAGCGGTAGCTCGACGTTGCGCTGCACGGTCCGCCACTCGAAGAGCCCGGCCTGCTGGAACGCGATGCCGTACTCCTGGTCGAGGCGGGCCTTCGCGGCCGGCTTGCCGGCGACCTCGACCGTGCCGCGGGTGGCCGGGATCAGGTCGGCGATCAGCCGCAGCAGCGTGCTCTTCCCGCAGCCGGACGGGCCGATCAGCGAGACGAACTCGCCCCGCGCGATGGTCAGGTCGATGTCGGACAGGGCGGTGACCTCGTCCGGCCGGCCGGCGTTGAAGACCTTGGTCACTCCGGCCAGGGACACGGCGCTCACATCGTCACCACCGAGACGCGGTCGCGGTGCCGCATCAGCGGCAGCTCCAGGAGCGCGACCAGGCCCGCGACGACGAGGCCGAGCAGGGCCGCGCCGAACATGGCGGTGTACACCTTCGCCGGATCCGAGGTGGCCTCCCGGGAGTACTCGATGATGAGCCGGCCGATGCCGCCGCGCGTACCGGTGGAGATCTCGCCGACCACCGCGCCGACGACGGCGGCCGCGCCGGCCAGCCGCAGCGCGGGGAAGAGGTAGGGCAGCGACGCCGGCAGGCGGAGCTTGACCAGGGTCCGCCACCAGCCGGCGGCGTAGCTGCGCATCAGCTCGACCCCGGCCGCCGGCGGCGACTGCAGGCCGCGCAGCATGCCGACCGCGACGGGGAAGAACGCGAGGTACGCGGCGATGACCGCGACCGTCATCCAGTCCTGCCACGGATAGGGCCCGAACGACAGGTTCCCGCTCCAGCCGGCGATCAGCGGCGCGAGGGCGACCAGCGGCACCGTCTGCGACAGGATCACGTAGGGGAGCAGGCCACGCTCCACGATCCGGAACCGCTGCATGGCGATCGCCAGCAGCAGGCCGATCGCGGCGCCGGCGACGAAGCCGACGGCGGTGACGCCGAGCGTGAACAGGCTGCCGCTCAGCACCACCTGCCAGACCGGCCGGCCGCCCGCGAGCTCCGGGCGGCCGAGCCGGCTCAGCATGTCCCACACGTGCGGCATCGACAGGTCGTCGGCCCGGGGCAGGATCCGCACCCCGAACAGCACGGTCCCGTCCGGGTTGCCGACCGCCTTGTAGCCCTCCCAGAGGGCGGCCAGCACGACCAGACCGACCAGGGCGCTCAGCGGGCGTCTCACGACATGACCGGAATGATCTTTTCCCCGTACGCCCGCAGCGTCGCCTCCTTGTCGTCGTGCTGCAGGTACACCGCGAACTGGTCGACGCCGAGCGCCCGCAGCTCCTCGAGCCGCTTCAGGTGGTTCTCGACCGGGCCGAGGATGCAGAACCGGTCGACCACCTCGTCGGGCACGAACGTGGTGTGCGAGTTGCCGGCCCGGCCGTGCTCGGCGTAGTCGTAGCCGTCCCGGCCCTTGATGTAGTCGGTCAGCACCTGCGGCACGGCGCCGGTCGCGCCGTAGCGCGCGACGATGTCGGCGACGTGGTTGCCGACCATGCCGCCGAACCACCGGGTCTGCTCGCGCTGGTGCGCGAGGTCGTCGCCGACGTAGGCCGGCGCCGCGACGCAGAACTTGACCGCGGCCGGGTCGCGGCCCGCCCGCTCGGCGGCGTCCCGGACCGTCTTGATCATCCAGGCGGCGATGTCCGGGTCGGCCAGCTGCAGGATGTAACCGTCGCCGACCTCGCCGGCCACCGCGAGGGCCTTCGGGCCGTACGCCGCGACCCACACGTCCAGCCGGCTCTCCGGCGCCCAGGCGAACTGCAGCTCCTGGCCGCGCAGCGACACCGTCTCGCCGCTGGCCAGGCGCTTGATGACGCCGATGCTCTCGCGCATCTGAGCGAGCGTGTTCGGCTGCAGGCCGAGCACCCGCAGCGCCGAGTCACCGCGGCCGATGCCGCAGATCGTGCGGTTGCCGTACATCTCGTTGAGGGTGGCGAACTGCGACGCGATGACCGTCCAGTCCCGGGTGCCGGGGTTGGTGACCATCGGGCCGACGATCACCCGCCGGGTGTCGGCGAGGATCTTGCTGTAGATGACGAACGGCTCCTGCCACAGCACGTGCGAGTCGAACGTCCACACGTGGCTGTAGCCCAGGTCCTCGGCCTTCTTCGCCCACTCGACCACGTCCATGGCGGGCGGGTCGCACTGCAGGACCACTCCGATGTCCATTGCCTCACCGCACCTTCGGGAAGCCGAGGTCGACCTCCGAGGTGGCCGGGTCCGGCCAGCGGGAGGTGACGACCTTGCTCCGGGTGTAGAACTGGATGCCCTCCGGGCCGTACATGTGCAGGTCGCCGAAGAGCGAGGACTTCCAGCCGCCGAAGCTGTAGTACGCGACCGGCACCGGCACCGGCACGTTGACGCCGACCATGCCGCAGTTGACGTCGTACTGGAACCGCCGGGCGGCGCCGCCGTCGCGGGTGAAGATCGCCGTCCCGTTGCCGAACTCGTTGTCGTTGACCAGCTCCAGCGCCTCCTCGTAGCTGTCGGTGCGCACCACCGACAGCACCGGCCCGAAGATCTCGTCGGTGTACAGCGGCGAGTCCGTCGGCACCTTGTCGACCAGCGACGCGCCGAGGAAGAAGCCCGGCCCGTCGCTGATCGGTGCGTCCCGGCCGTCGACGACGACGTCGGCGGCGCCGGGTGCGGCCAGGTAGCCCGCCACCTTGTCGCGGTGCTCGCGGCTGATCAGCGGGCCCATCTCGGCGGACGGGTCGCTGGCCGGGCCGACCGCGATCCGGCCGATCCGGTCCCGGATCGCGGCGACGAGCGGATCGCCGACCGCGCCGACGGCCACCACGACCGAGACCGCCATGCAGCGCTCGCCGGCCGAGCCGTAGCCGGCGCTGACCGCGGCGTCCGCGGCCGAGTCGACGTCGGCGTCCGGGAGCACCACCATGTGGTTCTTCGCGCCGCCGAGCGCCTGCACCCGCTTGCCGGCCCGGGTGCCCTGCTCGTAGATGCTCTTGGCGACCGGCGTCGAGCCGACGAAGCTCAGCGCCTGCACGTCCGGGTGGGCGATCAGCGTCTCGACGGCCTCCCGGTCGCCCTGCACGACGTTGAACGCGCCGTCCGGCAGCCCGGCCTGGCGCAGCAGGTCGGCCAGCATCAGCGAGACGGACGGGTCCTTCTCGCTCGGCTTGAGCACGAACGTGTTGCCGCAGACCAGGGCGTTGCAGAACATCCACATCGGCACCATGGCCGGGAAGTTGAACGGCGTGATGCCGGCGACCACCCCGAGCGGCTGGCGGATCGAGTAGACGTCGACGCCGGACGAGGCCTGCTCGCTGTAGCCGCCCTTGAGCAGGTGCGGCGCGCCCGCGGCGAACTCGATGTTCTCCAGCCCGCGGGCCAGCTCGCCGCCCGCGTCCGCGACGGTCTTGCCGTGTTCCTGGCTGACCAGCGACGCGATCTCCTTGCGGTTCGCGTCGACCAGTTCCCGGAACCGGAACATGACCTCCGAGCGGCGGGACAGCGACGCCGCCCGCCAGGCGGGGAAGGCCTTCGCGGCCGACGCGACGGCCCGCGCGGTCTCGTCCGCGGTCGCCGCGACGACGTATGCCTGCTGCTCGCCGGTCGCCGGGTCCCACACCGGCAGCCGCCGCGTGCCGCCGCCGGGGACGGCGCCGCCGTCGAGCCAATGTCTGATCTCACGCATGTGGCCCCCTAGACCAGGTAGTCCGAAAGCCCGCGGCGCACGTACCGGCCGTGACCCTTTCGTCCCTTGTACTCGTTGCCCTGCACGACGACGGCACCCCGCGAGATGACCGTGTCGACCTTGCCGGAGATCTCCCAGCCCTCCCAGGCCGAGTAGTCCATGTTCATGTGGTGGGTGGACGCGCTGATCCGGGTCCGGCCCTTCGGGTCGTAGAGCACGATGTCGGCGTCGGAGCCGGGCGCGATGATGCCCTTCCTCGGGTACATGCCGAACATCCGCGCCGGCGTCGTCGCGATCGTCTCGACCCAGCGGGCCAGCGACAGCTTCCCGTCGACCACGCCCTGGTACAGCAGGTCGACGCGGTGCTCGACGCCGCCGATGCCGTTCGGGATCTTGGAGAAGTCGCCGAGCCCGAGCTCCTTCTGGTCCTTCATGCAGAACGGGCAGTGGTCGGTGGAGACCACGGCGAGGTCGTTGGTGCGCAGGCCCCGCCACAGGTCGGCGCGGTGGCTCTCGTGCTTGCTGCGCAGCGGCGTCGAGCAGACCCACTTGGCGCCCTCGAAGCCGGGCGCGCCGAGCTGGTCCTCCAGCGTCAGGTAGAGGTACTGCGGGCAGGTCTCGGCGAAGACGTTGCGGCCGGTGTCCCGGGCCGCCGCGACCTGTTCGAGCGCCTTGCTCGCGGACAGGTGCACGATGTACAGCGGGCAGTCGGCGGCCACGCTGGCCAGCCAGATCGCCCGGCTGGTCGCCTCGGCCTCGAGCTCCTGCGGCCGGGTCACGCCGTGGTAGTACGGGTCGGTCTCGCCGCGCTCGAGGGCCTGCTTGACCAGGACGTCGATCGCGGGACCGTTCTCCGCGTGCATCATGATCATGGCGCCGTTGTCGCGCGCCTTCTGCATCGCCCGCAGGATCTGCCCGTCGTCGCTGAGGAACACGCCCGGGTACGCCATGAACAGCTTGAAGCTGGCGATGCCCTCGTCGTTGACCAGCTGATCCATGGCCTTGAGCGACTCGTCGGTCACGCCGCCCAGGATCATGTGGAAGCCGTAGTCGATGTGGCAGTTGCCCTCGGCCTTGGCGTGCCACGCGGCCAGGCCGTCCTGCACCACCTCGCCGTAGCGCTGCACGGCGAAGTCGATGATCGTGGTGACCCCGCCGAAGGCCGCCGCCCGGGTGCCGGTGTCGAACGTGTCGCTCGCGGCCGTGCCGCCGAACGGCAGCTCCATGTGGGTGTGCGCGTCGATCGCGCCGGGGATCACGTACCGGCCGGTCGCGTCGATGGTCTCGACGCCCTCCGGCCCGCGGCCCGGTGCGAAGACCGCCGCGATGGTCTCGCCGTCGACCAGCACGTCCGCCGGGGCGGCGCCGGTCGGGCCGACGACCGTCCCTCCCTTGATCAGGTAGCTCGTCATCACGGCGCCACCAGACCGTCGTAGCTGTCGGGGCGGCGGTCGCGGTAGAACGCCCACCGGTCGCGGACCGTGGCCAGCAGGTCCAGGTCCAGGTCGCGGACGACCAGCTCCGGGTTGTGCGTGTCGGCGACCTCGCCGACGAACTTGCCCTCCGGGTCGACGAAGTACGACTGCCCGTAGAAGTCGTTGTCGCCGAGCTCCTCGATGCCGGTCCGGTTGATCGCGCCGATGAAGTACTCGTTCGCCACCGCGCTGGCCGGCTGCTCCAGCTGCCACAGGTACGACGACAGGCCGCGGCTGGTCGCCGACGGGTTGAAGACGATCTGCGCGCCGTTCAGGCCGAGCGCGCGCCAGCCCTCGGGGAAGTGCCGGTCGTAGCAGATGTAGACGCCGACCTTGCCGACCGCGGTGTCGAACACCGGGTAGCCCAGGTTGCCGGGGCGGAAGTAGAACTTCTCCCAGAAGCCCTTGACCTGGGGGATGTGGTTCTTGCGGTACTTGCCGAGGTAGCTGCCGTCCGCGTCGAGCACCGCGGCGGTGTTGTAGAGGACGCCGGGCTGCTCCTGCTCGTACATCGGCAGGACCATCACCATGCCGAGCTCGGCCGCGAGCGCCTGGAAGCGCTCGGTGGTCGGGCCGGGGATCGCCTCGGCGTACTCGTAGTAGGCCGGGTCCTGCACCTGGCAGAAGTAGGGGCCGTAGAACAGCTCCTGGAAGCAGATCACCTTCGCACCCTGGGCCGCGGCTTCCCGGGCGTACGCCTCGTGCGCCTTGATCATCGATTCCTTGTCGCCCGTCCAGTTGGTCTGGACGAGGGCGGCCCGGATGACATTGCTCATGGATATGCCTCCTCTGTTCCGGTGGCGTGGGTCACCCCACGATTGTGATCGTCCGTCCACCGTCTGTCATCGTCACCAGCTCATCGCTTGACATCATGGGTCGATGAGGTAGGACACTAATGACACAACTTCAGGCGGACAATCACTCGCCTGTTATCAAATGTTTCGGAGACGTAATTTGCTGCTTGGGCTTATCGCGGGGGCGGTCGACGACCGCAGTGCCCGGGGGATCGCCGCGGCCGTCGGGCGCCTCGTCACCGCGGGTGATCTGCCCGTCGGGGCGCGGCTGCCCACGGTGCGCGACGTCGCCCGGGAGCTCGGGGTCAGCCCGACCACCGTGAGCGAGGCCTGGCGCGGCCTGGCCCGGGCCGGGGCGATCCAGACCCGCGGCCGGTCCGGCTCCTTCGTCAGCGTCCCGGTCCTGGCCCGCCAGCGCCTCCGGTACGCGCAGCTGGGCAGCCTGCTGCCCGGGGTCGTGCGCGATCTCTCCACCGGCGTACCCGACTACGACCTGCTGCCGAGCCTCGCCGAGTCGCTGAAGCGCGTCGGCGACGCCCGGCTCACCACGAGTTACCTCGAGGGGCCGGTGTTGCCGGGGTTGGAGACGGTGCTGCGGCAGCGCTGGCCGTACCCGGTGGAGCGGTTGACCGTGGTCGACGGCGCGCTCGACGCGCTCGACCGGGTGACCGCCGCCCTGGTCCGCTTCGGCGACCACGTCCTGGTCGAGAGCCCGGCCTTCCCGCCGGTGCTCGACCTGCTCGAGGCCGTCGGCGCGACGGTGGTCGGCGTGCCGGTCGACGACCAGGGGATGTGCCCGGAGGCGCTGGGCGCGGCGCTGCGCGAGTACGACCCGGTCGCGGTCTACCTGCAGCCGCGGGCGCACAACCCGACCGGCGTCAGCCTCACCGCGCGGCGGGTCGCCGAGCTGGCGGACGCGCTCGCCGCGTACCCGCAGGTCACGATCGTCGAGGACGACCACGCCGGCGACATCGCGACCGCGCCGCCGGTCAGCCTCGGCACCCGGCTGCCGGATCGGACCGCGCACGTGGCCGGCTTCTCCAAGAGCCACGGCCCCGACCTGCGGCTGGCCGCCCTCGGCGGACCGGCCGCGCTGATCGCCGCGGTGGCCGACCGCCGCCTGCTCGGGCCGGGCTGGTCCAGCCGGCTGCTGCAGGCCGTCCTGCTCGACCTGCTCACGTCCGAGCCCGCGATCGCGCAGGTCGCCGCGGCCCGCGACGCGTACGCCCGGCGCCGCGCCACGATGCTGTCCGCGCTCGCCGCCCGTGGCGCGAAGGCCGTCGCCGCGGACGGCATCAACCTCTGGCTGACCGTCGAGGATCAGCAGATGGCGATGCTCGCGCTCGCCGCGCACGGCATCGCCGTCGCGCCCGGCGCGCCCTTCGAGGTCACCCCGCTCGGCGCCGAGCACGTCCGGGTGACCGTCGGCCTGATCCGCGACGACTTCGACTCCCTGGCCGAGATTCTCGCCTCCGCCGCCGGCGCGTCCTCGCGCGGCAGCGGCCACCGTTCCCGCCCGCACCCGCCGGGCTGGCGCTAGCTCACTTGGAGGACTCCGTGACCGATGACCTGCTCGCCCGGCACCAGGCCGTGCTGCCGTCCTGGGTGACGACCTACTACGGCGACGACGCGATCGAGCTCGTGAGCGGCTCCGGCCGGCGCGTGACCGACGCGAACGGGCGCTCCTACCTGGACTTCTTCGGCGGCGTGCTGACCAACATGCTCGGCTACGACGTCGCCGAGGTGCGCGAGGCGGTCGAGCGGCAGATCGCCACCGGCATCGTGCACAGCTCGACGCTCTACCTGATCCGCAAGCAGGTCGAGCTCGCCGAGAAGATCGCCCGGGTCTCCGGGATCGCCGACCCGCGGGTCTTCTTCACCAACTCGGGCACCGAGGCGAACGAGGCGGCGCTGCTGTTCACCACCAACCATCGCCGCTCCAACCAGATCCTGGCGATCCGCAACAGCTACCACGGCCGGTCGTTCGCGGCGATGGCGATCACCGGGCACCGCAGCTGGTCGGCGAGCGCGCTGAGCCCGGTGACCGTGTCCTGGCTCAGCTCGGGCGACCGGCTCCGCGGCCGGATGAAGGGACTGTCCGATGCCGATCACATCGAGGCGGCCGTCGAGGACCTGCGCGAGGTGCTGGCGACCACCACCTCGGGCGACGTGGCCGCGCTGATCGCCGAGCCGATCCAGGGCGTCGGTGGCTTTGTGCACGCGCCCGACGGGCTGCTCGGCGCGCTGAAGAAGGAGCTCGACAACCACGGCATCCTGCTCATCGCCGACGAGGTGCAGACCGGCTGGGGCCGCACCGGCGACCACTTCTGGGGCTACCAGGCGCACGACGTGCAGCCGGATCTGATCACCTTCGCCAAGGGCATCGGCAACGGCTTCGCCCTGGCCGGCGTGGTCGGGCGCGCGGAGCTGGTGAACGCGGTGCCGGCGACGAGTTTCTCCACCTTCGGCGGCAACCCGGTCTCGACGGCGGCGGGCATCGCGGTCCTCGACTACGTCCTGGACCACGACCTGCAGGCGAACGCCAAGCGCACGGGCCGGATCCTGCTCGACGGCCTGCGCGAGGCGGTGGCCGACACCAGGATCGTCGCGGAGGTACGCGGCCGCGGCCTGATGATCGGCGTCGAGTTCGTCCGCCCCGGCACGACAGATCCGGACCCGGCCTCGACGATGCGCGTCTTCGACGGCTGCCGCCGCGGCGGCCTGCTGGTCGGCAAGGGCGGCCTGTACGGCAACGTCCTGCGCATGGGCCCGCCGCTGACGCTGACCGACGACGAGGCCCGCGAGGGCCTGGCGATCCTCGTGGACGCGATCCGCGCGGCGGACGCCGAGGCGTTCTGAGTGGCCCCGGGGGCCGGCGCGTGCCGGCCCCGAGGCGCGCCGGTGGGTGATCTTGCAGTGACCCCGGGGAAGGTTCGGGTGTGATGTCGTCGCAGATTCCGATGTGTTACCCGTTAGCCTCTTTTCCTTCTTGATCTGGACAGCCACTATCTGCGTGTGACAGACACATCCGTGATATTGGCCCTCGTGGTCGTCACCGCGCTCGGGTTCGACTTCACGAACGGATTCCACGACACCGCCAACGCGATGGCCACCTCCATCGCCACCGGCGCGCTCAGGCCGAAGGCCGCCGTCGCCCTCTCCGGCGTCCTCAATCTCATCGGGGCGTTCCTGTCCGTCGAGGTCGCGCTGACCGTGACGAACGCCGTCGTGAAGATCCAGAGCTCGAGCGGGGCGCCCCGGCCCGAGCTGCTCGCCGACGGCGGGTCCGCGCTGCTGCTGATCGTGCTCGCCGGCCTGGTCGGCGGCATCGTCTGGAACCTGCTGACCTGGCTGCTCGGGCTGCCGTCCAGCTCCTCGCACGCCCTGTTCGGCGGCCTGGTCGGCGCCACCGTCGCCGGCCTCGGCTGGGCCGGGGTCAACTGGAACGGCGACGGCAGCAAGCTCGACGGCGTGGTCGGCAAGGTGATCCTGCCCGCCTTCATGTCGCCGGTCATCGCCGGCGTGGTCGCCGCGACCGGCACCTGGCTCATCTACCGGGTCACCGCCGGGATGGCGGAGCGGTTCACCCGGAACGGCTTCCGCTGGGGCCAGATCGGCGGCGCCTCCCTGATCTCGCTCGCGCACGGCACCAACGACGCGCAGAAGACGATGGGCGTCATCACGCTCGCGCTGATCGCGGCGGGCGACTGGACCGACACCGAGAACATCCCGTTCTGGGTGAAGGCCGCCTGCGCCGTGGCGATCGCGCTCGGCACCTATCTCGGCGGCTGGCGGATCATCCGCTCGCTCGGCAAGGGCCTGGTCGAGATCGCGCCGCGGCAGGGCCTCGCCGCCGACTCCACCTCGGCGACGGTGATCCTCGCCTCGAGCCACCTCGGCTTCGCGCTCTCCACCACGCACGTCGCGACCGGCTCGATCCTGGGCTCCGGCGTCGGGCGCCCCGGCGCGCAGGTGCGCTGGCGGGTGGCCGGCCGGATGTTCGCGGCGTGGCTGATCACGCTGCCCGCGGCCGCGGTCGTCGGCGCCCTGATGTGGTGGATCGGCAGCCTGCTCGGCGGCGGGCTGGCCGGCGCGACGGTCGTCTTCGTGATCCTGCTGGTCCTGGCGGCGGCCATGTACCTGCGGTCGCGCCGGATCCGGGTGGACCACACCAACGTCAACGACGACTGGGAGGGCGCGCCGGCCGAGCAGGCCGTGCCCGCCGCCGAGTCCGTGACCGTCCGCGCGGCGAGCTGAGAGGAGCCGGCATGCACAACCTGGGATTCGCCCTCGAGGGCGCCGGAAAGGTCCTCCTCGCGAGCGTCCTGCTCGGCGCGGGCCTGCCGCTGCTGTTCGCGCTGGGCGTCCGGGCCCTGTCCTACGGCGCGGGCGACGACGCCGAGCCGGGCCCGCGGGCCCGCCCGATCGGCACGGTGACCGGCTATCTTCTGTTCGCGATCGTGTTGCTCGGCGTCGCGCTGGGTATCGCCTACATCGTCGCCGGCGGCTTCGGCAAGACGCTGAGCTTCCAGCACTTCTACCCGGCGATCGTGGACAAGTAAGCGGCAGACCATGACCGATCTACGCGCGAATTTCATGACCCGTGCCGTCGAGTGGCTACGGGCCGGCTATCCGGCGGGCATCCCACGCGGGGACTACGTCGCGCTGCTCGGCGTGCTGCGCCGCCGGATGACCGAGGACGAGGTCCGCCGGATCGCGGTGGACCTCGCGGACCAGTCGGTGCTGGCCGGCGACGACCCGATCAGCACCGAGGACATCGAGCAGATGATCAGCACGGCGCTGCTGCAGGTGGCCACCCCGGAGGACGTGGTCCGGGTCTCGGCCCGGCTCGCCGCCGGCGGCTGGCCGCTGGTGGACCCGCCCACCGCCGAGTGATCCGCGGCCCGGGGTGTGGCGGCGGTCACATTCGGCGGGTTAGGCTCGCCGGGTGTCACCGTGGGAGATGGTGAGCTGATCATGTCCGCCCCCAAGACGGTACGGACCGGCGCCAGCGTCGGCGACTTCCTGGCCGCCGTGCCGGACCCGAAGCGCCGCGCCGACGCCCAGGCCGTCTGCGCGCTCATGGCGCAGGCCACCGGGGTGGCGCCGGAGATGTGGGGCCCGGCCATCGTCGGCTTCGGCACCTACCACTACCGGTACGCCTCCGGGCAGGAGGGCGACTGGCCGCCGGTGGGGCTCTCGCCGCGCAAGAGCGCCATGACGATCTACATCTCGGCGGGCTTCGAGCAGGAGATGCTCGACCGCCTCGGCCCGCATCGTCTCGGCAGGTCGTGCCTGTACCTCCGCCGGCTCGCGGACGTCGACTCCGACGTGCTCCGTGAGCTGGTCGCGGACGGTTTCCGCAAGCTGGACGGCAAGACCCTGGCGCCCTGAGCGCCGAAATCTCCCGGAGATTCGCCTGACCTTGATCCGTTGTGGGAGCGCTTCCGTACTAGGGGGCGAGGTCCTACGACAGGAAGGCTCAGGCGAAGAATGATTTCCTCCCGTACCACCGCCCGCCGCTGGCAGATCGCCGGCGTCGGCGCGGTCGCCGTGGCACTCGTCGGCGTCGGCCTGGGTGTCGCGTCCGCCGCCGAGTCCAGCGCCCCCACGGTGAACTGCCCCGCCGTCGCGGGTTCGCTCGGTGCCGTGCCGGCCCGCGCGACCGCGGAGATCGAGCGCAACCTGGCACTGCTCAACACCCAGATCGCCGAGGCCAACAAGCGCCTCGTCACCAGCGCGGGTGAGGGCGGCGCCAACTTCATCCAGAACGCCATTCTCGGACCTCTGAAGGACAAGCGGGTCGCCACCATCAACCGGATGGCCACCGCGATCGGGCGCAGCGCCCCGAAGCCGAACCTCGACGTCAACGGCCTGGCGACGTGCTCGCTGAACCAGAACGGCGGCGGCGTCGCCGCTCCCGAGCCGGCGAACGTGCCGGCCGCGGACCCCGCCGAGGAGGGTGCGGCGGGTGCCGCCCCGACGGTGAGCTGCCCGGCCGTCGCGGGTTCGCTCGGCGCCGTCCCGGCGCAGGCCACCGCCGAGATCGAGCGCAACCTGGCGCTGCTCAACACGCAGATCGCCGAGGCGAACAAGCGGCTGGCCTCCAGCATCGGCGAGGGCGGCGCGAACTTCATCCAGAACGCGATCCTCGGGCCGCTGAAGGACAAGCGGGTCGCGACCATCAACCGGATGGCCACGGCGATCGGGCGCAACGCGGCGAAGCCGGTGCTCGACGTCAACGGCCTGGCGACCTGCTCGCTGAACCAGAACGGCGGCGGCGTCGCCGCTCCCGAGCCGACCGCGGTACCGGCCGCCGGCAACGCCGGCAATGCGGGCGACGCCGGCAACGCGGGCGCGGCACCCACCGTGAACTGCCCCGCCGTGACCGGCCTTCCGGCCATCCCGGCGCAGGCGGCGGCCGAGGTCACCCGCAACCTGGAGCTGCTCGACACGCAGATCGCCGAGGCGAACAGGCGGCTGGTGACCAGCGCGGGCGACGGCGGCCCGAACTTCATCCAGAACGCGATCCTCGGGCCGCTGGAGGACAAGCGGTTCGCGGTGCTGAACCGCATCGAGACCGCGATCGGCCGGGCCGCGGCCAAGCCGGAGGGTTTGGAGCGGTTCGCGCCCTGCTCGCTCAACCAGTAGCAGGACCTTGAACGGCGGGGCCACCACCACGGTGGCCCCGCCGTTCTACATTGGGCGCCGATGACGATCATGCGGTGGTGTCTCGCGGCGGCCGCGCTGGTCCCGCTCGCGGTCGTCGGCGCGGAGACCTCCGCGGTCCGGCCACCCGCCACCTCGTCGGCGCCCGCGCCCGTCGGCGCCTTCCCGCCGTGCGTGGCGGCGGCCGTCGTGGCGCTGTCGCTCGAGGAGCGCGTCGGTCAGCTGCTCATGGTGGGCGTCCCGGCGAACGCGCCGCGCGGGCTGGGCGGCCTGGTGGCCCGCTACCACCTCGGCGGCGCCTTCCTGTCCGGGCGCAGCGTGCGCCCGGCCGCCGACCTTCGCGGCGACATCGCGGCGCTGCAACGCGACGCCGAACTTCCCCTGCTCGTCGCCGTCGACCAGGAGGGCGGCAGCGTGCAGGCCCTCAAGGGCCCCGACTTCCCGGTGATCCCGGCCGCGCGGCGCCTCGGCGCCGGGCCGCCGGCGGTGCTGCGCGACACCGTCCGCGACGGCGCCGGGCGGCTCGCGCGGATCGGCGTGACGGTCAACCTCGCGCCGGTCGCGGACACGGTGCCGGCCGGCCTGGGGGAGGCCAACCCGCCGATCGGGGCGTTCGGCCGGGAGTACGGCTCCGATCCGGTACGGGTCGCCGAGGACATCCGTACGGTGGTGCCGGCCTCGCAGGGCACGGGCGTGCTGACGATCCTCAAACACTTCCCCGGGCTGGGCCGGGTGCGCGCCAACACCGACACGTCCACCCGGGCGGTCGATCACACCGCGACCGCCGAGGACGAGTACCTCGAGCCGTTCGCGGCCGGGATCGACGCCGGCTCGGCCGGGGTGATGGTCTCGCTGGCGTCATACCCGCGGCTGGACCCCACCTCCATCGCGGTGTTCTCGCGGCCGATCGTCACGGGCCTGCTGCGCGGGCGCCTCGGCTACACCGGCCTGATCATGTCCGACGATCTGGGCGCGGCGGACGCCGTCGAATCGGTGCCGGAAGGCGACCGGGCCGTGCGCTTCGTGGACGCGGGCGGCGACCTGGTGCTGACGATCCGGCCGCAGAACGTCGGCGTGATGACCGCGGCCCTGCTCGCCGCCGCGCGCCGGTCCCCGGTCTTCGCCGCCCGGGTGACCGACGCGGCGGGCCACGTCCTGCACGCCAAGTACCGCGCCGGCCTGCTCAGCTGCCCGGCGCCGTCGGTGTCGGAGTCGGCGCCGGCCCGTACGGAACCATCGCGCCATAACTCGCGTTCCACGCCGCGTCGTACGCGATGACCCGGACCATCGGGCCGCCGCCGCTGTTCACCGAGACCGTCGCGGTCGGCTCGGCGACCTTGGCGAGCACCCGGACCTCGTCGATGTTGACGGTCAGCAGCACGTGGTACTCGACCACGCCGACGTTGTCGGTCGCGGGCGTCCAGCTCAGGATCCCGCGGCCGTCGGCGGTCTGCCCGGTCAGCACCGGGCTGCCCGGCCTGGTGGGCGCCACCGTGTCGTCGCCGGAGCGGGGGAAGCTCGGCGGCTGCGGGATGCTGGTCCGCCCCGAGATCGGTGAGGTGTTGCCCGCGGCGTCGCGCGCCGCGAGTGCGTAGTGGATGGACGCCGCCGTCGGGCTGATCGACAGGGTGACCGGACCGGTGCCGGTGACCGTGCGGACCGGGTACTGCTGGTAGAACTGTTCGCCCTGGTAGAGGACGTAGTCGACCACGCCGACGTTGTCGATCGTCGGCAGCCAGGAGAGCGTCACCGTGGTCGGCGTGACGTCGACGACGCGAGGCCGCCCCGGGGTGAGCGGCGCCTGGGTGTCCGGTGTGGTGGCGGCGTACGACCCGACCGAGACGTCGTCGAACGTGGCGTCGGTGTAGGTCGTGGCGAGCCCGGCCCGGCCGCGGGCGAGCCGGGTGTCGGTGGCGCGCAGCAGCGGCTCGCCGTTGACCACGCCGAGCACGGTCGTGCCCTTGACGACCAGGGTCAGGTACCGCCAGATCTGCGTGGCGGCCGGATAGGCCGCGGTGGCCAGCGTCGTCGACCGGCCGCCGAGCACCCGGCCGAGCTCGACGGTGTCGTCGGCGCGGGTCGCCAGGTAGTAGTGGCTGCCGTCGCCCTGCACCCGGGCCTGCACGCCGGCCGAGGAGCCCGCGTCGCGGTAGGCGGCGGGCCGGACCCGGACGGAGACCGCGTAGTCGGTCCAGGACGCCTCACCGGCCCGGGCGACCGCCCGGGCGCCGGTCGCCTCCTGGCGCAGGCTCTGCTCGGCGACCGACCAGCTGCCGCCGGACGTGCGCCAGCCGGCGGCGTCGCCGTCGGAGAAGTCGTCGCTGAACAGCACCGGCGCCGCCGCCGAGGCCGCGGTGGCCGGCCCGGTCAGGATCATCGCGGCCGCCAGGCCCGCGCCGGCGATCCGGCGCATCCAGGTGTGCAAGGTTGCCCCCATTCCCGGGAGCCTACGGAGACATATTTGTAGCAGTCAATGTTTCGAAGTCGTTTCGGTGAACGGTGGCAGGTAGCGGGACGCCCGGTGGGTGTGCGGGTCGAACATGTTCCGCTCCTGCGTGACGATGTCCGTGCCGTACACGTGGATCGAGATCGCGTCGGTGTCGTCCAGGGCCCGTACGGTGTGGATCACGCCGTCCGGGATCACGCTCACCGCGCCGGTGCCGTTGACGAAGCTGCGCACCCGCTCCAGGCGCTCCTCGGCGTTCATGCGGTACCAGGTCTCGCGCTCCCGGCCCCGGTAGATGCCGATCGCCGCCCAGGATCCGTGGTCGTGGATCGGGGCCTCGGCGCCCGGGCGGAAGACCGCGATGACCAGCGAGCGGCGGCCGTCCGCGGCCCGGTACAGCGGATACAGCATCCAGTCGCGGTCGGCCGGGCGCCGCAGGTACTGCTCGTCGAGCCAGTCGCCCGGCCCGGCCAGCGCCGCCGCCAGCACCTCGGGGACCTCGTCCGGGTCCGCCGTCGCGATCGTGCGTACCAGTGTCGTGGTGTCCATGCCGTGACGGTAGGAGCGGCCGGCGGCCGGCGCCTCCGTACCGGTACCGAAGTTCGCGGGTCAGAGTCCCCACTCGGCGGCCCGCCGGACCAGCTCCACCCGGGAACCGACGCCGAGCTTGCGGTAGGCGCCGGCGATGTGCGACTCGGCCGTGCGTTCGCTGATGTGCAGGCGGGCGCCGATCCGCGCCGCGCTCAGCCCCTGCACCGCGAGGGCGGCGACCTCCCGCTCCCGGCGGGTCAGCGCCTCCGGTCCCCACGCCGGCCGGTCGCGGCGGCCGTGCCGCACCCCGGTGAGGAACGCCTCGATCTCGATCAGCGCCGCGTCCGCGTCGCCGATCCACGGCCAGTGGTCGACGCCGGGCAGCACCACCAGCTCGGCCTCCGGGATGTGCGCGGCCACGTAGCGGGAGTGCTCGGCCGACAGCCACGGGTCGTCGGCGTGCTGCACCGCCAGGGTCGGCACCGAGATGCCGGCCAGGTCGCCGCGGAAGTCCGTCGCCGCGCACAGCCCGAACAGCTCCCGCGCCTGCGCCGGGCTCGCGGCCGCCCGGGCGTTGCGGACGAACCAGGCCCGGTACCGCTCGTCGCCGGCCAGGGTCGGGTTCATCGCGGCGACGCCCGCGCCCTGCGCCCAGTCGGCGTCGATGCCCGCGAGCACGTCGGCCAGGAACTCCTCGGTCCAGCCCGCCGGGTATCCGGGCGCGCGCAGCAGCCGGGCGTGCCCGGCCCAGAGCACCAGCGAGCGGACGTCCGCCGGGTGGCGCAGCGCGTACGCGGTGCAGATGGCGGCGCCGACCGCCACGCCGAACAGCACCGCCGGGCCGGAGCCGGCGGCCCGCAGCACGACCCGGACGTCCTCGACCGCGTCGTCGAGCGTCAGGCCGGCCGGCGTGGGATCCGAGAGGCCGGTGCCGCGCCGGTCGAACCAGATCAGCCGGCTGAAGCCGGCCAGGCCGCGCAGGAACCGGGCGAGGAACGGCTCGTCCCACGCCAGGTCCAGGTGCGTGACGAAGCCCGGGACGAAGAGCAGGTCCGGACCGGGACCCTCCAGCACCTGGTACGCGATGCTGAGCCCGTCGTTGCGGGCGTACCGCACCGGCGGGCGCCCGTCAGGGCGTGCGCAGGGGTACGACATCCGGGGCGCCGAGGCGCGCGGCGTCGGCCGTCTCGTCGTCCGGCTGCTCCTGCGACGCGCGTTCCGCCTCCACCCGCAGCCGGTAGTGCCGCACCTCCCGTTCCGTCTGCTCGGCGGTCCAGCCCAGCACCGGGCCCATCAGCTGCGCCGCGACCGGCGCGGCGGCGATGCCGCGGTCGAACGTCCCGATCGAGATCCGGGTGCGCCGGGTGAGCGCGTCCTCCAGGTGCCGGGCGCCCTCGTGGCTGGCCGCGTAGACCAGCTCGGCGCGCAGGTGGTCCTCCGCGCCCTCGATCGGCCGGCCGAGGCCCGGGTCGGCCCGGATCAGCTCGAGCAGCTCGTCGATCAGGGAGCCGTACCGGCCGAGCAGGTGCTCCACCCGGGCGACGTGCAGGCCGGAGGAGTCCGCCAGCAGCCGGCGGCGGTTCCACAGCGCGGTGTAACCCTCGGCGCCCAGCAGCGGCACCCGTTCCGTGCACGAGCGGGGCACCGAGCGGCCGAGGCCGTGCACCGCGGCGTCCACCGCGTCGCGGGCCATCACCCGGTACGTCGTGTACTTGCCGCCCGCCACCACGACCACCCCCGGCGTCGGGCTGGCGACGGTGTGCTCGCGGGACAGCTTCGACGTGGACTCCGACTCGCCGGAGAGCAGCGGGCGCAGCCCGGCGTAGACGCCCTGCACGTCGGTCCGGCTCAGCGGCGTCGCCAGCACCCGGTTGACCTGGTCGAGCAGGTAGTCGATGTCGGTGCTGGACGCGGCCGGGTGCGCCTTGTCCAGGGTCCAGTCGGTGTCGGTGGTGCCGATGATCCAGTGCCGGCCCCACGGGATGATGAACAGCACGCTGCTCGGGGTGCGGCTGATCAGGCCCGTCGAGGACTGGATGCGGTCCCGGGGCACGATCAGGTGGATGCCCTTCGACGCCCGCACGTGGAACTGGCCGCGCTCGCCGACCAGCGCCTGGGTGTCGTCGGTCCACACGCCCGTCGCGTTGATGATCTGCTGGGCCCGCACCTCGAACACGTGGTCGTGCTCCAGGTCGTGCACCCGTACGCCGGTGACCCGCTCGCCCTCGCGCAGGAAGCCGACCACCTCGGCGCGGGACGCGACGTGCGCGCCGTACGCGGCGGCCGTGCGGGCCAGGAACATGGTGTGCCGGGCGTCGTCGAGCTGGGCGTCGTAGTACTGCAGCGCGCCGACCAGGGCGTCGCGCCGCAGCGCCGGGCAGACCCGCAGGGCGCCGCGCCGCGACAGGTGCCGGTGCCGCGGCAGGCCGGGCGCGGCCGTGGCCATCGCGTCGTAGAGCAGTACCCCGGCTCCCGCGTAGAGCCGCTCCCAGCCGCGGTGCTGCAGGGGGTAGAGGAACGGGACGGGCCGGGCCAGGTGCGGCGCGAGCCGGGTGAGGATCAGGCCGCGTTCCCGCAGCGCCTCGCGGACCAGGGCGAAGTCCAGCATCTCCAGGTAGCGCAGGCCGCCGTGGATGAGCTTGCTGGACCGGCTGGACGTGCCCGAGGCGAAGTCGCGCGCCTCGAGCAGGCCGACGGAGAGGCCGCGGGTGGCGGCGTCGAGGGCGCAGCCCGCGCCCACCACGCCGCCACCTACGACGAGCACGTCGACCTCGCTGTCGGCCAGCGCGGAGAGTGCGGCTCCCCGGCCGGCCGGAGAGAGAGTGGTGTCAGTCAACGTCGACCCAATCGAGAGTTCGCTGCACGGCCTTCTTCCACCGGCCGTATCCCTGTTCCCGCTGCTCCGCCGTCCACGCGGGCTGCCAGCGCCGCGACTCGTTCCAGTTCTCCCGCAGCTCGTCGGTCGACTTCCAGAAGCCGACCGCCAGCCCGGCCGCGTAGGCGGCGCCGAGCGCGGTGGTCTCGGCCACGACCGGCCGGCTCACCGCGACGCCGAGCACGTCCGCCTGGATCTGCATGCACAGCTCGTTGGCGGTGATGCCGCCGTCCACCTTGAGCACGTCCAGGTTGACGCCGGAGTCCTGCGCCATCGCCTCGACGACGTCGCGGCTCTGGTAGCAGATCGACTCCAGGGCGGCCCGGGCCAGGTGTGCGCCGGTGTTGAAGCGCGACAGCCCGACGATCGCGCCGCGGGCGTCCGAGCGCCAGTACGGCGCGAACAGCCCGGAGAACGCCGGCACGAAGTAGACGCCGCCGGTGTCCGGCACCGTCGCGGCCAGGGTCTCGCTCTCCGACGCCTCGTTGATGATGTGCAGCTGGTCGCGCAGCCACTGCACCGCAGAGCCGGTGACCGCGATCGAGCCCTCGAGGGCGTAGACCGCCGGTGCGTCGCCGAACTTGTAGCAGACCGTGGTGAGCAGGCCGTTGTTCGAGCGCACCAGCTCGGTGCCGGTGTTGAGCAGCATGAAGTTGCCCGTACCGTAGGTGTTCTTGGCCTCGCCCGGCGCGAAGCACACCTGGCCGACCGTCGCCGCCTGCTGGTCGCCGAGGTCGCCGGTGAGCGGGACGTCGCCGCCGAGCGGGCCGGGCGCGTGCGCCATGCCGTAGGTGTTCGGGTCCGACGACGGCCGGATCTCCGGCAGCATCTGCCGCGGGATGCCGAAGAACGAGAGCAGCTCGTCGTCCCAGTCGAGGGTCTCCAGGTTCATCAGCATCGTGCGGCTGGCGTTGGTCACGTCGGTGATGTGGTTGCCGCCCTCGACGCCGCCGGTGAGGTGCCAGAGCAGCCAGCTGTCGGTGTTGCCGAAGATCGCGTCGCCGCGCTCGGCCGCCGCGCGGACCCCGTCGACGTTCTCCAGGATCCACTGGATCTTGCCGCCGGAGAAGTAGGTGGCCGGCGGCAGCCCGGCCTTGCGCCGGATGACGTCGCCGCGGCCGTCGCGGTCCAGCGCCGAGGCGATCCGGTCGGTGCGGGTGTCCTGCCAGACGATCGCGTTGTAGTACGGGCGCCCGGTGCGCCGGTCCCACACCACCGTGGTCTCGCGCTGGTTGGTGACGCCCAGCGCGGCCAGGTCGCTCGCCTGCAGGTTGGCCTGCTGCATCGCGGTCCGGATGACCGAGACGGTCCGTTCCCAGATCTCGATCGGGTTGTGCTCGACCCAGCCGGCCTGCGGCAGGATCTGCTGGTGCTCGAGCTGGTGGCGGCCGACCTCGTTCCCGCCGTGGTCGAAGATCATGAAGCGGGTGCTGGTCGTGCCCTGGTCTACGGCGGCGACGAAGTCAGCCACGGTTTGCCTCCACGTGCTCGTTCGGCGGGGTCGGAAGTCTGCCCGGTTCCTGCGGGCCGGCCGTCGGAAGGAACCGTCCTACCAGTACCTGGTAGAGACCGGCGCCCAGAATGCCGCCGACGATCGGGCCGATGATCGGGACCCAGAAGTACAGATAACCCGTCTGGTCCCGGAATGCGCCACCGTATCCGGTCAGGAAACTGGCGAGTCGCGGCCCGAAGTCACGCGCCGGGTTGATCGCGTAGCCGGCGTTGGTGCCCCACGCCATGCCGATCGCCACGACGATCAGGCCGATGATGAACGGCGCCAGGTTGGCGCCCGGCGGAGTCGCCGCGGCCTCGGTGACCGCGAGGATGAGGAACAGCAGGATGGCGGTGCCGATGACCTGGTCGCGCAGCGCGCCCCACTCGTTGACCGGCAGCGCGCCGTTGCCCGGCAGGGTGGAGAAGACCCCCTGGGTCTTGATGGTGAGGCCGGGGTCCGCCGCGTGCAGCGCCTCGGTGTAGTTCCAGCGCACCAGCAGCGCGGCGACGAACGCGCCGAGGAACTGGGCGCCGCAGTAGGGCGCCACCTTGCGCCACTCGAAGCCCTTGAAGACCGCGAGCGCGACGGTGACCGCGGGGTTGAGGTGCGCGCCGCTGATCCGGCCCGCGACGTAGACGCCGAACGTGACGCCCAGGCCCCAGGCCCAGGCGATGCTGTCGTGGTCGCCGAAGCCGCCGGCCACGACCTGCGCGACGACGCCGACGCCGAAGAGGATGAGGATCAGAGTCCCGGCGAACTCGGCCGCGAGCTCGCCGAGCATTCCCGGGATCTTGAGTCGTGCTGCCATGTGCCCTCCAGGGTCCGATGTGACCCGACGCTATGGACGCTGGTGGGCACCGGCAATGAACGCCGTTCGGCATTGTCGAACGCTCAGCGTGCGCACTCGGTAACTGATTGGCATAGAGTCCGAAACGTGCCCGGCACGGTGCAGTCGATCGAGCGTGCGGCCGCGATCCTGCGGATGCTCGCCGGTGGCACCGGCCGTCTCGGCCTCGGCGAGATCGCGAAATCCCTCGATCTCGCCAAGGGGACGACGCACGGCATTCTGCGCACGCTGCAGGGCGTCGGCTTCGTCGAGCAGGACCGGGTGTCCGGCCGTTATCAGCTCGGCGCGGCCCTGCTGCACCTCGGCACCAGCTATCTCGACATCAACGAACTGCGCTCCCGATCGATCAACTGGGCGGACCCGCTCGCCGCGCGCAGCGGCGAGGCCGTCCGGATCGGCACCGTCCTAGAGGGCCGGGTGCTGGTCGTGCACCACGTGTTCCGTCCCGACGACACGTTCCAGACCCTGGAGGTCGGCTCGCTCCTGCCGCTGCACGCCACCGCGCTGGGCAAGGTGCTGCTCGCGTACCGCTCCGCTTTGCCGCCCGCGGAGCTCGAACGGTTCACCCGGCGCACCGTCGTGTCGCCCCGCGAGCTCGCCGCGGCCCTCGAGCAGGTGCGGCTGGCCGGCTGGGGCGCGGAGATCGAGGAGCTGACCCTCGGCGAGGCGGCGATCGCCGCGCCGATCCGGGGGTACGGCGGCCTGGTCGTCGGCGCGATCGGCGTCTCCGGGCTCGTCGAGCGCATGTGCGACACCAGGTACCGGCCGCACCCGCGACTGGTCGGCTACGTCCGGGACGCCGCCCGCGCGGTCTCCCGGGATCTCGGGGCCGCCCGGCACTGAGAACTCAGGGAGGCATCATGACCGAGCGCTACGTGGTCGCCATCGACCAGGGCACCACCTCGACGCGGTGCATCGTGTTCGATCGCCACGGCCAGCTCGTCTCCCTGGCTCAGCAGGAGCACAAGCAGTACTTCCCCCGGCCCGGCTGGGTCGAGCACGACGCGGCGGAGATCTGGCGCAACGTCGAGCGGCTGGGGCCGTTGGCCCTGCAGCGGGCCGGTATCACCACCGAGCAGGTCGCCGCCGTCGGCATCGCCAACCAGCGGGAGACCACCGTGCTCTGGGACCGGCGCACCGGCGTGCCGGTCGGGCGGGCCATCGTCTGGCAGGACACCCGCACCGACGGCCTGGTCAACGCGCTGCTGGCCGCGCCCGGCGCCGACGAGGTGCAGGAGTGCTGCGGGCTGCCGCTGGCCACGTACTTCTCCGGCCCGCGGATGAGCTGGATGCTCGATCACACGCCCGGGCTGCGGGAGCGCGCCGAGCGCGGCGAGGTGCTCTTCGGCACGATGGAGACCTGGCTGATCTGGAACCTCACCGGCGGACTGCACGTCACCGACGTGACCAACGCCAGCCGCACCATGCTGCTGGACGTGCGCAGCCTGCGCTGGTCGGCGCGGGCCTGCGAGTTCTTCGGCATACCCCGCGCCATGCTGCCGGAGGTGCGCGCGTCGGTCGCGGTCTTCGGGACGGCGGCGGCCGCGTTCCCGGGCGTACGGATCGGCGCGGCGCTCGGCGACCAGCAGGCCGCGCTGTTCGGCCAGACCTGCTTCACGCCCGGCGAGGCCAAATGCACCTACGGCACCGGCAGCTTCCTGCTGCTCAACACCGGTACGGAGCTGGTCCGCTCGACGCACGGGCTGCTCAGCACCGTCGCGTACCAGCTCGCCGGCGAGCCCGCGCAGTACGCCCTGGAGGGCTCGATCGCGATCACCGGCTCGCTGGTCCAGTGGTTCCGCGACCAGCTCGAACTGATCGCGAGCGCGCCGGAGATCGAGACCCTGGCGCGCACGGTCGGCGACAACGGCGGCTGCTACATCGTCCCGGCCTTCTCCGGCCTGTACGCACCGTACTGGCGCAGCGAGGCCCGCGGCGTCATCGTCGGCCTGACCTCGTACATCACCAAGGGCCACCTGGCCCGGGCCGTGCTGGAGGCGACCGGCTGGCAGACCCGCGAGGTCGTCGACGCGATGAACGCCGACTCCGGGCTGACCCTCAAGACGCTCAAGGTCGACGGCGGGATGACCGCGGACAACCTGCTGATGCAGTTCATCGCCGACGTGCTGGACGTGCCGGTGGTCCGCCCGCTGGCCAGCGAGACGGTGTCGCTGGGCGCCGCGTACGCCGCAGGCCTCGCGGTCGGCTACTGGCCGGACCTGGAGGACCTGCGGCGCAACTGGCACCGGGCGGCACAGTGGATGCCGGCGATGGACCCGGCGCTGCGCGACCGCGAGTACGACAACTGGCGCCGCGCGGTCGAGCGCACCTTCGACTGGATCAAACCCGGCTGACCTCGGTCAGGTGCCCAGGAAGCCGCGGACCTGGGACAGCACCGAGGTGTCGGTGAGGTAGCCGAGGTGGGTCTCGCAGAGCACCGCGTTGTTGGTCGCTCCGCTCAGGACCGTACTGGTGTACGGGATGATGATGCCGTCGCACGCGGAGTACCAGGTGGCGTAGCGCGTCGCGCCGGGGGTCTCGTCGCCGGCGCTGAGCGTGTTGATGAACGACGAGCCGGGGTACATCTGCTGGCAGGTGATGTAGATCAGGCAGGCGCCCGCGTACGTGGTGCCGTGGTTGGCGCCGGCCAGCGACGCCAGGTGGTTGACGTACTGCGCGCCGCCGAGCTGCTTGAGGTACCAGAGGCTGACCAGGCCGCCCATCGAGTGGTTCACGATGTCGACCTTGGCGGCGCCGGTGCGGCTGCGCACCTGGCTGACGAAGGTGGCCAGCCCGCGGGCGTTGGTCACGTTGTCGCCGTACGAGTTGTACTCGTAGGCGTACAGCTCGCTGCTGCTGTAGCCGGCGGCCCGGAACACGCTCTGTGCGGTGGCCCAGTTCGAGGCGCTGCCGGTGTAGCCGTGCACGAAGACGACCGGGGTGCGGGCGGCCGCGGCCGCGGGGGCGGCGGGCGCGACCGCGAGCGCGGCCACGGCGGCGAGCAGGATTGCGAACATCCGGCGCAAGGTGGACCTCCAAGACGGGGGCATCGATGGTCTTCGCAGCCTGCGTCGGCAACAGTTTTGACACATCGGTGAAATCACCGGCCTTGCGCTGCCGGGTGATCGAGCCGGAAACTTGGCCGCATGGTAATTGCACCATTAGTGCAAGAAGCCCTCGATGAGGGTGCCTGCCGGGAGCTGCTGGCCGAGCGCCTGCCCGGCCTGCCCGAGGAGCTGGTCACCGCGCTGATCCGGCTCGCGGGCGGCGACCCCGACGTCCTCACCGAGCTCGCCGGGATGCTCACGCCCGGGCAGATCCGCGGCAGCGTGCCGCCGCCGTGCACCCTGCCGCTGACCAGCCGGCTGGGGCGCGCCTGCCGGGCCGCCGTCGCCGGGCTGCCCGGCCCGGCCCGCCACGCCCTGCTGCTGGCCGCGGCGGACCCGGACCTGACCGCCGGCGAGCTGCTGGCCGCGACCGGCGAGCAGGACCTCGTCGCCGCCGAGCAGGCCTGCCTGGTCACGGTCACCCCGACCGGGGTGCAGTTCCTGCCGGCCGTGCTGCGCGCGGTCGTGTATTACGACGCGCCGCACGCGCGGCGCCGGGCCGCGCACCTGGACCTCGCCGAGCTGCTCGGCCGGCGCGGCGAGCGGCTGCGCGCCCTGGTGCACCGCGCCGCCGCGGCGGCCGGCAGCGACGAGCGCCTGGCCCGCGAGCTGTTCGCGGCGGCCGCCGACGGGCCCGCCCGCACGGCGTCGGCCGCATACCGGTACGCCGCGGAGCTGACCACCGCCGCCGACTTCGCCGTCGAGGCCCTCGCAGCCGCCGCCCGGCAGGCCTGGCTCGCGGGGGAGCGGCAGCAGGCCCGGCTGCTGCTGCGCCGCGCCGGGCGCAGCCCGCAGGCGCCGGCGCACGCGCACGCCCGCAGCCTCGCCGGCGAGATGGACCTGCGCCAGGGCGACGCCGCCACCGCCCGGGACACCCTGCTGAGCGCGGCGGCGGAGCTGTCCTCGCGGGACCTCCCCGCCGCGCTGGAGGCCCTGCTACTGGCCGGCGAGGCGGTGCACCTGGCCGGCGGGCAGGGCGGCTACTGCGGGCTGGCCCGGCGGATCCTCGCGCGGCGCACGCCCGACGCGCCGGATCCGGTGGCGCAGGCCTGTCACCAGGTCGCCGGCCTCGCCGCCATGTACGAGGGCGACCACGACGCCGCCTTCGCGCACCTGCGCGACGTGCTGCGCACGGCGCCGGCGGTCGCGGACCCCGTCGCGCTGATCCGGGCCGCCAACGCCGCGGTGCTGCTCGGCGACGGGCCCGCCGCCCGGGTGCTGGCCGGCCGGGCGGTCGAGCTGGCCGGGGACCGCGGCGCGGTGACGCTGGTGCCGCAGGGGCTGGAGGTGGCGGCCTTCGCCGGGCTGGCGGCCGGGCACCACGACGTCGCGCTGGCCGCCGCGACCGAGGGCGCGGCGCTGGCCCGGGCCACCGGGCAGCCCGCCCTGGCGCAGAGCCACCTCGGCATCCTCGCCGTGCTGGCGGCGCTGGTCGGCGACCGGGACACCTGCGTGCTGCGGATCCGCGCCGCCGGGGTGTACGACAGCGCCAAGGGTCCCGGCCAGGCCCGCGCCTTCTGCGAGTGGGCCCTCGCGCTGCTGGACTTGGTCGAGGGGCGGCCGCGCGCCGCGCTGCACCGGCTGGACTCGATCTTCGTCGGGCCCGCCGGCCGCGGCAGCCTGGTGGTGCAGGTGGCGGCCGCCCCGCACCTGATCGAGGCGTACTGGCGCTGCGACCCGCCGCCGCACACGCCGCCGGCGGCGCGGACCGCGGTGCTCGACGGGGTCTTCGAGCCGTTCGACCGCTGGGCGGCCGGCACCGGGCAGCCCTACTGGCTGGCGCTGCGCGCCCGCTGCCGGGCCCTGCGCGCGACGGATCCGCGCGCCGCGGAGGAGTACTTCCAGGAGGCGCTGCGCGAGCACCGGCGCGGCGACGCCGACTTCGCCCGCGCGCACACCGAGCTGCTCTACGGCCGCGACCTGCGGCGCCGGCGCCGGCCGGGCGCCGCCCGCGAACACCTGCGCCGGGCCGAGGAGACGTTCCGGCTGCTGGACGCGGCGCCGTGGGCGGCGCAGGCCGACGTCGAGCTGCGCGCCGCCGGCGCGGCCGTGCCGCCCCGGCCGGTCGCCGCGGCCCGCGGACTGACCGCGCAGCAGGAGCGGATCGCCCGGCTGGTGGCCGACGGCGCCACCAACCGGGAGGTGGCCGAGCAGCTCTTCCTCAGCCCGCGCACGATCGACCACCACCTGCGCAACGTCTTCGCCCGGCTCGGCGTGCGCTCGCGCACCGAGTTGGCCCGCCTCATGGGCTGAGGCCCTACGCGTGCGCGAAGGCCGTGCCGCGGGCGAGCGCGCCGATGTCGGCCTGGTCGGTGAAGAGCCCGTCCACCCCGGCCCGCAGGAACACGACCTGCTCGTCGATGGCCCGGCCGTACGCGTTCGGGTCGGTGCCGACGCGGTAGTCGGCCGGCAGGAACTGGTTCTCCGCCCGGAACGTGTACGGCATGACCTTGAGCCCGGCCGCGTGCGCGTCGGCGACCAGCGTGCTCGGCGTGCCCAGGGTTCCGTCCGCCCGGCGGGGGATGACCAGGCCCTTCTCCGGGCCGATGCCGTCGGCGAAGCCGGACAGCCGCCGCAGCCCGGCCGGCGTCAGGTACTCGGCGTAGCTCGTCGGGTCCTCGAAGGGCCCGCCCGCCGCGCCGGCCAGGAACACCAGCGGCGCGCGCAGCCGGTGCTCCTCGCGCAGGCTCTTCAGGTTGCCCGCCTCGAAGGACTGCACGAACACCGGCGCGCTGGACCGGTCCAGGCCGGCGCCGCGCAGGGCCCGCACCAGCGGCGTCTCCAGGTCCAGGCCGAGGCGGCGGAAGTAGGTCGGGTGCTTGGTCTCCGGGTAGACGCCGATCTCCCGGTCCAGCTCCCTCGACAGCCGCTTGCGCAGGTCGAGGACCTCCCGCAGGGTCGGCACCCGGAACAGCCCGTTGTAGAGGGTGTTGCGCTGGCGCACCAGCGGGATGCGCTCGACCGCCCGCAGCGTCCTCAGCTCGGCCAGGGTGAAGTCGTGGGTGAACCAGCCGGTCACCGGCGTGCCGTCGAGCACGACGGTGCGCCGGCGCGACGCGAACTCGGGTCGCGACGCGACGTCGGTGGTGCCGCCGATCTCCGGCTCGTGCCGGGCGACCAGGACGTGGTCCTTCGTGGCGACCAGGTCGGGCTCGATGAAGTCGGCGCCGAGCCGGGCGGCCAGCTCGTACGAGGCGAGGGTGTGCTCGGGCCGGTAGCCGGAGGCGCCCCGGTGGCCCAGGACCAGCGGATGCCGCCGGCGCGTGGCGTGCGCGGGCGTGGCGCCCGCGAGCACGGCCGGTACGCCGGCGGCCAGCGCGCCGAAGCGCAGCACCTCTCGGCGGTCTGCCACGGTTCCTCCACGGGATCCGCCGGCGACCGTCGCCGGAACTCCCGCGGCCGAGTTCAGGTGATCTCTTCGACGCGGAGGCGAAGTCGCCATGGCGGCCAGGCGAACGCCGCTGATCGAATTCGAAGGCGCGTGTAGGGGGACGGCCGCCGGGGAAGGGTTGAGATAGACCGGGACCATTCATCCCTTGAGGTCGATCGAGGGTGGGCTTAGGGTGGTGGTCCGAACGCTCACCGTGAAAGGCCTTTGTGGAGTCATCATGGGATTTCTCGAGCGTCGCACCGAGCAAACGCCCCGCCCCGACGACCGTTACGCGCCCAAGCCCGGACCGTACGGCGGCTCCAACGATCCGCTCTACGACGCGATGCCGGCCCGCCGCGCACCGGCCAGACCGGACCAGAGCGGCCCGGTCCGGCGCACCGACCTGACGGTGCTGCTCGGCCGGACCGTGCTCGAGGCGCGGGTGCAGCAGGTCTGCCGGGAGTACGGCCTCATCCCGCGCTCCGGCCCCGACACCGGCTCGGGGCTGTCCCGCTCCTACCTGGCCCGCGCCGCCGGCGTCGAGCTCGCCGCCGATACCCACGGCGTGGTCACCACGGTCTTCCTGCACTTCCACGGCGACGACGGCTTCACGTCGTACTCCGGTGAGATACCCGGCGGCGCCGGCAGCGTGCCCCGCCGGGCGCACCTGTGGGCGATGCTGGGCCGCCCCGACGAGCAGGGCGAGCCCTACCGCGACCGCTTCCTGGGCGACTACGGCCCGTGGGACCGGTGGGTGCTGGCCGGCTTCGTGCTGCACGCCCAGTTCGCCGTCGACGCCGAGAACCTCGACCGGGTCACCCTGACCCTCCCCGAACGCCTGCCGCGCGCCGCGTAGCGGGTCAGAGCCGCAACCGCGGCCAGTCGAGCAGGTCCGCGCCCAGGTCGCGCACGCACGCCAGCAGGCCGAGCCGGGCGGCGCGCACCGCCGGGTCGTCCGCCATCACGAACACGTCGTCGAAGAAGGCGCGCACCGGCCCGGTGATGCGGCCCGCGACCGCCGTGAAGCCGCTCAGGTCGGCCGGGGCCGGCTGGGCGCGCACGGCCCGCACGGCCTCGTGCAGGGTGACCTCGGCCGGCTCCTTGAGCAGCGCCGGGTCGTAGGCCGCCGCCGTGCCGTCCGGGACGATGCGGCGGGCGCGCTGGATCGCCTCGGCCAGCGCCAGGAACTCACGCTCCGCGACGAGCCGGCCGAGCTGGGCCAGGAGCAGGTCCGCGAACGCCGGGCGGCCGGCGTGCGGCAGCACCGCGCGGACCCGGTCGACCGGGTGCCCCTCCTCGACCAGCACCTGCTCGAGGCGCCGGGCCAGGAAGTCGCCCGCGTCGGCCAGCACCCGTTCCGGCACGTCGACCGGCTGCGCCGCGGCCGCGGTCGCCAGCGCGGCGGTGAGGCTGATGCCGGACAGCGCCGGGTGCGCCCGGTGCACGGCGATCAGGCCGAGCACGGCCCGGCGTACGGCGAAGGGGTCGCTGCTGCCGGTCGGCAGGCCGACCGTCGCGGCCAGGCCGGCCACCAGGTCGAGCCGGTCGGCGAGCGACAGCAGCGCGCCCGGCTCGCCCGCCGGCAGCTCGTCGCCGGCGTGGCGGGGCAGTTCGGCCTCGTAGACGGCCTGCGCCACGGCCCGGCTCTCGCCGGCGTGGAGCGCGTAGTCGCGGGCCATCACCCCGGCCAGGCCGGTCATCTCGGTGACCAGCTGGGCGCCGAGGTCGAACTTGACCAGCTCGGCGGCCCGCAGCAGGGTCGGCGACGGGTCGGACACCAGGCTCGTGGCGAGCGCGGCGATCCGGTCCGCGCGGTCGGCCATCGAGCCGAGCTTGTCGGTGAAGGTGAGCCGCCGCAGCCGCTCGCGCATCGCCGCCGGCGGGGTCTGCCGGTCCGCGCGGTAGAAGAACGCCGCGTCCTCGTACCGGGCCCGCAGCACCGCCTCGTTGCCCGCCCGGACCAGCTCGACGTCGACCTGGCCGTTCGCGACCGTGACGAACAGCGGCAGCAGGGCGCCGTCCGCGTCGCGGACCGCCAGGTAGCGCTGGTGCTTGCGCATCACCGTGGTGAGCACGGCCGCCGGCAGTTCCAGGTAGCGCTCGTCGAACGTGCCGAGCAGCGGCGTCGGCTGCTCCACCAGGTAGGTGATCGTCTCGATCAGCGCGCTCTCGCCCGCGATGTCGATCCGGCCGGTGTCCCAGACCAGGTCCTGCGCGCCGGTCACGATCAGCTCGCGGCGGTCCTCGGCGTCGGCGACGACGCCGTTGATCGCCAGCGTCTCCATGAAGGTCTCCGCGGACGCCACGCTGATCCGCGGCCGGGCGGCCGTGCGCAGCACCCGGGTGTCCCGGCCGGCGCGCAGCGCCGACACGGTGAACGGCACGGTCCAGTCGCCCCAAAGTGCTACCAGCCAGCGGATCGGCCGGGTGAAGGACAGGTTCGGGTCGCTCCAGCGCATGTTCTTCGCCGAGCGCAGGCCGCCGGCGACCTTCGCGAGCACCTCGCCGAGCACGGCGGGTGCCGCGCGTCCCGCCTCGTGCCGTTCCACGACCAGATGCGGTACGCCGCCGAAGTCGGCCGTCCGCAGCGAGTCGACGGCGACGCCCTGCGAGCGCGCGAAGCCCGCGACCGCCTGCTGCGGCGCCGCGGCCTTCGGGCCCTTCACCGTACGGACATGGTCGTCCTCGCGCGCGGCGACCTCGGCGACGACGGCGATCAGGCGTCGCGGGGTGGCGTGCACGCGGATGTCGCCGTGCGCGAGCCGGGTGCCGGCGAGCCGCTCGGTCAGCTCGCGCAGCACCTGCGCGCGGGCGGCGCGGGCCTCGGCGGGCGGCATCTCCTCGGTGCCGATCTCGAACACCAGCGTCCGCGGCTCGTCGCCCAGCGGCGCCTCCTGCTCGGCGGCGGCCGGCGGGAGCGGGGTGACCACGCCGAGCGGGTGGCCGAGTTCCTCGCGGCGGGTCTGCCAGAGCCTGGCCACGTCGCCGGCGAGGCGGCGCATGCGGGCGAACTCGGCGGCGCGGTCGGCGGTGGAGACGGCGCCGCGGGAGTCGAGGACGTTGAAGGCTTGTGAGCATTTGAGGACGTAGGTGTGTGCGGGTACGGGCAGGCCGGCGTCGATGAGTCGTTGTGCCTCTGCGGCGTAGATCTCCAGCAGCCGCCGATTGGCGGGAACGTCGGCGTCGTCGAGGTAGTACCGCGACATCTCGTACTCGGACTGGCCGAAGACCTCGCCGTAGCTGACGCCCTCGGCGTACTCGATCTCCTTGAAGTGGGTGACGCCCTGCAGCGCCATGACGATGCGCTCGATGCCGTAGGTGATCTCGACCGAGGGTGGGTCGAGGTTGAGGCCGCCGGCCTGCTGGAAGTAGGTGAACTGGGTGATCTCGAGGCCGTCGAGCCAGACTTCCCAGCCCAGGCCCCAGGCGCCGAGGGCGGGGGAGGCCCAGTTGTCCTCGACGAAGCGGACGTCGTGGGCGGTGACGTCGATGCCGAGGGCGGTGAGGCTGCCGAGGTAGAGCTCTTGGGGGTTGCCGGGGTCGGGTTTGAGGATGACCTGGAGCTGGGTGTGTGTCTGCAGGCGGTTGGGGTTCTCGCCGTAGCGGGAGTCGTCCGGCCGCACCGACGGTTCGACGTAGACGACCCGCCACGGCTCCGGCCCGAGCACGCGCAGGAACGTGGCCGGGTTCAGGGTCCCGGCGCCGACCTCGGTGTTCATCGGCTGGACGACCAGGCAGCCCTGATCGGTCCAGTACGCGGTGAGCCGGCCGATCGCGTCCTGCATGGTGAGCATGGAGCCCAAGTCTAGTGAGGCAGGCCCTCGCCCGACTCCGGCGACGCGGAGGCGGTACGCACCCCGCCGCCCTGGCGCTTCGCCAGGTACATGGCCGCGTCCGCGCCCCGCATCAGGGCCGGCATGTTGTTCGCGTCCGGCGGCAGCATCGCGACGCCGATGCTCGCGCCCACCCGGATCACGCCGCCGTCGATGTCGTACGGCTCGGACAGGCGCGCGTGGATCCGCGCGGCGATCGCGGTCGCGGCGCGCCGGTCGGGGTTGCCGGCCAGCAGGACCGCGAACTCGTCGCCGCCGAGGCGGGCCACGATGTCGTGCTCGCGCACCTCGGCCTGCAGCCGGCGGCCGACCTCGTGCAGCAGGGCGTCGCCGGCGTGGTGCCCGACGGTGTCGTTGACCCGCTTGAAGCCGTCCAGGTCGAGCAGGAGCAGCCCGAGGGTGCCGGAGTTCTTGAGGGCGGTATCGACCTCCCGCTCCGCGCGCTCCAGCAGGTGCGAGCGGTTGGGCAGCCCGGTCAGCCCGTCGTGGTACGCCTGCCGGGTCAGCTCCGAGACGTGCTGCCGCTCGGACTGGCGCAGCCGGGCGCTGTCGACGATCAGGGTGCCCTCCATCGCCACCTGCTGCGCCAGGCTGCGGTCGCGGCCGGTCCAGTGCCGGGTGGTGCCGGAGTCGCCGCACATGACCACGCCGACCGGGCCGGAGGCGGACATCAGCGGAATCGCGATGAACGAGCTCAGCTGCAGCGTCTCGGCGAATCCGCCCGGCCGGACCTCGGCGCGGGTGACGTCGCCGACCAGCAGCGGGCCGTTGAGCAGCTGCATCGCCTGCCAGGCCGGCGAGTCCGCGGCGAGCTTGCCGACCAGGCTGCCGGCGATCTCGGCGGTCATCTGCTCGGTCAGGCCGACGCCGGCGGCGTAGCGGATCCGGCCGTCGGGCCCGATCAGGTGCAGGGCGGCCCGCTCGGTCCGGAACGCCTCGCCGGTGGCCTTGGCCAGCAGCCGGCCGGCGTCCTCGACGCTGGTCGCGGACGTGCCCTCCTCGAAGAGCCGGCGGATCGTGCTGTTGGCGTGCGTCACGTACTGGTGGTGCCGCTCGGCGGCGAGAACCTGCAGGGTGGAGGCGAGCTGCAGGGCGATCATGCTGGTCACGTTCGGCCGCAGCTCGGACATGGCGGTGCCGGTGAGCACGAGCACGCCCAGCGTCTGTCCGCCGATCCGCAACCGGATGGCCATCCGGTCGCCGTGCTGCACCGGCGGCGCGGCCGCCGAGACCCGGAACACGCGACCCGCGACGGTGACGTCGTCGGACGCTGCGTCGGCGTACTTGGCCTCCAGCAGCAGCCGGCCGTCGTCGGGCTCGAGGACGAAAACGGACGCGGAGCGCATACCGCAGGAACCGGAGAGCCGGCTGGCCACGATCGAGAGCATGTGTGCGACCGAGGGGATGTCCCTGGTCATCGCCTCGCAGAGGTCATGGTGCAGCCGGGCCTGGTCGTCCAGAACGATCGTTGCCAGCTCGGTCGCCGTCGCACTCATGGTCAGCACCTCATTGCCCGGAGGAGTCACGCCAGGGTGATCGGCAGCGGCACGACGCGCCTGAGGAAGTTGGTGGTGCGGGACACGGGACTCGACGGATTACCGTGCAGCATTCGGGGGCGTCCGCCCGGCGGAACGAAGGGAACGTGGCATGAGGGTGTGTGTGGTCGGAACTGGTTACGTGGGTCTCACCACCGGTGTCAGCCTGGCCTTTCTCGGCCACGACGTCACCTGTGTCGACCTGGACCAGGCGAAGGTCGACCTGCTCACGGGCGGCCGGACGCCGATTTACGAGCCGCACATGGAGGCGCTGCTGGTCGACGCGGCCGAGCGGCTGACCTTCACCACCGACTACGGCGCGGCCGTGCCCGGCGCGGACGTCGTCTTCATCGCCGTCCAGACCCCGTCGCTGCCCGACGGC
The DNA here is from genome assembly GCF_044465445.1 of Actinoplanes sp. NPDC049668. NCBI lineage: Bacteria > Bacillati > Actinomycetota > Actinomycetes > Micromonosporales > Micromonosporaceae > Actinoplanes > Actinoplanes sp. NPDC049668. The sequence continues at coordinate 435,751 of NZ_JBITLR010000002.1, read as the reverse complement.
AACCCGGACCTGACGTACCTGCGCTCGGCCGCGGAGAGTGTCGGACGTCACATCGACGGCGAGTTCACCGTGGTGGTCAACAAGTCGACGGTGCCGATCGGCAGCAGCAACTGGGTCGACTCGATCCTGCGCGAGTCGTTCGAGCGCACCCACGAGCGGCGCAGCGACGGCGAGTTCTCGGTCGCCTCGAACCCGGAGTTCCTGCGCCAGGGCGCGGCGATCCAGGACACCCTCTACCCGGACCGGATCGTCGTCGGCTCGGACAGCCCGCGCAGCCTCGACGTGCTCAACCGCCTCTACCGCACCATCCTCAACCAGACGTTCACGCCGCCCAGCTACCTGCCGCGGCCGGCCGGGCTCGGCGCCGTGCCGATGGTCTCCACCGACCTCGCCTCGGCCGAGCTGATCAAGTACGCCGCGAACGCGTTCCTGGCCCTGAAGATCAGCTTCGCGAACGAGATCGGCCAGCTGGCCGGCCGGGTCGGCGCCGACATCTCCCAGGTCACCCGCGGCATCGGCCTGGACACCCGGATCGGGCCGCGCTTCCTGCAGCCCGGCATCGGCTGGGGCGGCTCCTGCTTCGGCAAGGACACCGCGGCCCTGATCGCCACCAGCGCCGAGTACCACCACGACATGCCCATCGTCTCCGCCGCCCGCGAGGTCAACCGGCTGCAGCGCCGGCTGGTGGTCGACCGGCTGCTGGGGGAGCTGCGCATCCTCAAGGGGCGCCGGATCGGCCTGCTCGGGCTCGCGTTCAAGCCGGAGACCGACGACATGCGCGACGCGCCGGCGCTGGACATCGCCCGCATGCTGATCGGCCGCGGCGCCCGGGTGCGCCTGCACGACCCGGTCGCCGCCGAGCGCCTGCGGCGCGAGCAGCCGGACCTGGCGGAACACCTGGCCGACGACGTCGAGGACGTCTTCGACGACAGCGACGCGGTGGTGCTGGTCACCGAGTGGGCCCAGTACCTGGACCTGGACTGGGCGAAGCTGGCCCCGCTGATGCGCACGCCGGTGATCCTGGACGGCCGGCACTGCCTCGACCCCGCGCGCCTCGCCAAGCTCGGCTACCGCTACCTGTCGCTCACCGGCCGCTGATCCGCCCGGCCGGCCCGGCCGTCAGGGCGGCGCGCCACGCGCGGACCAGCTCCGCGTCCACCGGTGCGTCCCAGTCGCCCTGCGGGCGCACCGCGCTGCCCGTGTGGAACGCGTCGACCCCGGCGGCCAGCAGCGGGCCGAGGTGGTGGTGGCGCAGCCCGCCGCCGGCCAGGACCCGCGGCCGGGAGCCCGCCTCCGCGCCCAGCACGGGCAGCCCCTCCGCGACGCTCGCCGGGCCGCCCGCGGTGAGCACGAAGTCCAGGCCGGGCAGAGGTTCGAGGGCCCGCCGGGCGGCCGGGCGGTCCGCGGCGTGGTCCAGGGCCCGGTGGAAGGTCCACCGGCAGCCCTCGATCGCGGCCAGCACGGCCTTGACCGCCACCAGGTCGACGGCGGCCCGCGCGTCGAGGAAGCCCAGGACGAACTCGTCGGCCCCGGCGGCGCGCAGCTCGGCCGCGGCGTCGACCAGGGCGTCCGGGTCGCTCAGCCCGTACCCGTCCTCGGCGCGCAGCATGACGCGGACGCCGATGCCGACCGCCGCCCGGACCGACGCGAAGGTCGCGAGGCTCGGGGTCAGGCCCTGCCGGCCCATGTCGGCGACCAGCTCGACCCGGTCGGCGCCGCCGTCCTGCGCGGCGCGGGCATCGACGGCGTTCAGCGCGATGACTTCCAAGATCGATTCTGGCACCGCCGCATCGTCGCACACCCCGCTGGGCGCGCTGCCCGAACGCATGCGCGTCCATGGTGGAAAGTGTCGGACCATCGAGGTTCTTCGCTCGAAACCTTGACGTGATCTGAGCAGTCTTGTTGGACTGTGTTCGCTCCCGGGTGGTCTCCCGCAGGCGCTCCAGGCGATTCTCGTCCAAGCTGGAGCGCCGGTCGATGCTGCCCGCGTTCTTTCCCACCGAGAGGACTTTCGCGCATGACCGCACCTTGGATGTTCCGGCGGCGGGCCGTCGCGGTGGCCGCCGTCACGGCTCTCACCGTCGGCACGGCGGGCGCCGCCGGTGCCGCGCCGTCACCCGCACCGACCCCCGCCGCCGCGCCGGCGCTGGTCTCCGCGGCGGCGCCGGCCGCCGCGCCGGCCTGGCGCAAGGGCATCGCGCCCGTCGCGACGCCCTGGACCGACCGGGTCGGCCCCGGCAACGCGCTGCCCGAGTATCCCCGGCCCCAACTGGTCCGCGGCCGCTGGCAGAACCTCAACGGGGTGTGGGAGTTCGCCAGGGCCGCCGTCGGCGAGGCGCCGCCGGTCGGCCGGGAGCTCGGCGAGCGGGTGCTGGTGCCGTACCCGATCGAGTCCGCGCTCTCCGGCATCCAGCGCCGCGAGGACCGGATGTTCTACCGCCGCGCCTTCACCGTGCCGGCCGGCTGGCAGGTCGGCCGGGGCCAGCGGCTGCTGCTGCACTTCGGCGCGGTCGACTACGACGCGAAGGTGTGGGTCAACGGCACCCAGGTCGCCACCCACCGGGGCGGCTACGACGGCTTCGACATCGATGTCACGGACGCGCTGACCCCCGCGGGCCCGCAGGAGCTGATCGTCTGGGCCGAGGACCTCACCGACGCCACCGGCCAGCCCATCGGCAAGCAGCGCCGGACCTCCGACCGCGGCATCTTCTACCAGGGCAGCTCCGGCATCTGGCGCACGGTCTGGATGGAGCCGGTCGCGGAGTCCAGCGTCTCGTCGCTGGTGACCACCCCGGACCTGGCGGCCGCCGCCCTCAGACTCAAGGTGAACGCGGCGGGCGGCGACGGCCTCACGGTCAGCGCCGTCGCGCGCGCGAACGGCCGGGTGGCCGGCCGGGTCACCGGCGCCGCGAACGCGGACCTGCGGCTGCCGGTGCCGAACGCGAAGCTCTGGTCGCCGGACTCGCCGTTCCTGTACGACCTCGAGGTCACGCTGCTGCGCGCCGGCAAGGCCGTCGACACCGTGCGGTCGTACTTCGGCATGCGGGAGATCGGCACGAAGAAGGGCGCCGACGGCAAGCTGCGCATCGCGCTCAACGGCAAGATCCTGTTCAACATGGCCACCCTGGACCAGGGCTTCTGGCCCGACGGCCTGAACACCGCGCCGACCGACGCGGCGCTGAAGTTCGACCTGCGCCAGCACAAGGAGATGGGCTTCAACGCGGTCCGCAAGCACATCAAGGTCGAGCCCGACCGCTGGTACTACTGGGCCGACCGGCTTGGCCTGCTGGTCTGGCAGGACATGCCGGCCGCCAACACCGGGCCGATCCCCGAGCCGTGGCGCGGCCAGTTCGAGGCGGAGCTGCACGAGATGGTCCGCGAGCACCAGAGCTGGACCTCGATCGTGGCCTGGGTGCCCTTCAACGAGGGCTGGGGCGAGTGGGACCGCGCCGCGACCGGCCGCATCGCCGACGCGGTGAAGGCGCAGGACCCGACCCGGCTGGTCAACGCGCACAGCGGGGTGAACTGCTGCAACTCCCACGGCGACTCCGGCCGGGGCGATGTGATCGACTTCCACCAGTACCTCGGCCCGGCCTCGCCGGCGCCGGAGGAGAACCGGGTGTCGATCGACGGCGAGCACGGCGGCTTCGGCCTGAAGACGTCCAACCACATGTGGTTCGGCGACGGCCAGGCGTACGAGATGGAGCCGGACTCGGCGACCCTGACCCGCAAGTACGTGGAGAACCAGAAGGCCGTCATCACCTCGGCCCGCTCGTGCGGCATCAGCGCGGCCATCTACACCCAGATCACCGACGTCGAGGGCGAGCTCAACGGCTTCTGGACCTACGACCGGCAGGTGGCCAAGATGGACCTCGATCAGGTCCGCGCGGTCAACCGGGAGATCATCGCGAAGGCCGACGGCACCGCGGACAACCTGCCGCAGCCGCCGCCGGGCACGCCGGGGCTCGCCGGCGTCGCGTTCTACCCGCTGGACGGCACGGCCGAGGACGCCGCGGGCGACCACGACGCCATCGCGGTCGGCGGCCCGGCGTACGTGGCCGGCAAGTCGGGCCAGGGCCTCGACCTCAACGGCTCGACCCAGTTCCTCGACGCCGGCGCGCCGGTGCTGGACACGGCCTCGGACTACACCGCCTCCGCCTGGGTGAAGCTGGACAAGGTCGACGGCGCGTTCCAGACGGCGGTGAGTCAGGACGGCCCGTCCAACAGCGACTTCTTCCTCCAGTACTCCGGCGCCGACCAGCGCTTCGCGATGAGCTTCGCCGGCGTGCGGGCGCTGGGCCCGGCGCGGCCGGAGGTCGGCCGCTGGTACCACCTGACCGGGGTGCGCGACAGTGTGCGGGGCGAGCTGCGGCTCTACGTCGACGGCGAGCCCGCCGGCCGGGCCGGCGCCTGCATGCCGCAGGCGGCGGCGACCGGCAACACGGTGATCGGCCGCGGCCGGTACGGCGGCAACCCGGTCGACTACCTCGACGGCACGATCGACCAGGTGCACCTCTACGACCGGGCGCTGTCCGCCACCGAGATCAAGGAGCTCTACGAGTCGGGCCGGTAGCGGTCGAGGCGGGTCCCGTGCGAACGGGGCCCGCCGCGCCCTGTGTTGCGGCGGCCATCAGGCGGGTTGACGATGATGAACGTCGATCAATTCGCCGAGGTCCGGGAGGCGCCGCAATGCTGTCCGCACTCGACCGCGAGCACTCCGTCGCCCCGCCCGGCTTCAGCCGCTGGCTGATCCCCCCGGCCGCGCTCTCCGTTCACCTCTGCATCGGCCAGGTGTACGCGACCAGCGTCTACAAGAACTCGCTGATCGCGCACTTCGACGTCGGCCAGACCGCCATCGGCGTCATCTTCAGCATCGCGATCGTCATGCTCGGCCTGTCGGCGGCGCTCGGCGGCACCTGGGTCGAGGCGAACGGGCCGCGCAAGGCCATGTTCGTCTCGGCGTGCTTCTGGGCCTCGGGCTTCGTGGTCAGCGCCCTGGGCATCGCCACCGGGCAGCTGTGGCTGGTCTATCTCGGCTACGGCGTCCTCGGCGGCATCGGCCTCGGCATCGGCTACATCTCGCCGGTCTCCACGCTGATCAAATGGTTCCCGGACCGGCCCGGCCTCGCCACCGGCCTGGCCATCATGGGCTTCGGCGGCGGCGCGCTGATCGCCAGCCCGCTGTCGCGGCAACTGCTGTCCTACTACGACCCGGGCTACGACCCGAGCGTCGCCACCTCGGTGGCCTCCGGCGGCGCGCTCGTCGCGCTGTTCCTGACCCTGGGCGCCGGCTACTTCGTGATCATGATGTTCGGCGTGTTCACCGTGCGCGTGCCACCCGAGGGCTGGGCGCCCGAGGGCTTCGACCCGGCGTCGGTCGAGGCCCGGCCGCTGGTCACCACGGCGAGCGTCTCGGCGGGCGGCGCGATCCGGACCAGGTCGTTCTGGCTGCTCTGGATCGTGCTCTTCTGCAACGTGACCGCGGGCATCGGGATCCTGGAACAGGCCAGCCCGATGATCCAGGACTTCTTCCGGGACGACGCCGGGGTGTCCACGGTCGCGGTCTCCGCCGCGGCCGGCTTCGTCGGGGTGCTGTCGCTGTTCAACATGGCCGGCCGGTTCGCCTGGTCGTCCACGTCCGACGTGATCGGGCGCAAGCCCATGTACGTGATCTATCTCGGCGGCGGCATGATCCTGTACGCCCTGCTCGCGTCGGTCGGTCACTCCGCAGTCTGGCTGTTCGTCCTGCTCGCCGGCCTGATCCTGTCGTTCTACGGCGGCGGCTTCGCGACCGTGCCGGCCTATCTGCGTGACCTGTTCGGCACGTTCCAGGTCGGCGCGATACACGGCCGGCTGCTGACCGCCTGGTCGGCCGCGGGCGTGGCCGGCCCGCTGATCATCAACGGCTTCCTGGACGCGCAGGGCAAGCCGGGCACGCTGACCGCGTCCGCGTACCGGCCGGCGCTGTTCACCATGGTCGGCCTGCTCGCGGTCGGCCTGGTCGCCAACCTGCTCGTGCGCCCGGTGCCGGAGAGCTTCCACGAGACGCCCGCCGAGGAGAAGGAGACCGTGGCATGAGGACCTCGACGGTGCGGCTGGTGCTGTCCTGGGCGCTGGTCGCCGTGCTGCTCGGCTACGGCGTGATCCAGACGGTGATCACCGCGGCGAAACTCTTCCAATAGGGAGCGTGCCAGAAGTGCGGTGCGAAAAGTTTCGATGGAGTTACGTATTGATGTCATGGGAGCGCTCCCATAGGCTGACCTGACGCGGGAGGTCAGCGACACCGATCGATCCCCCCGCGCGGAAGTTCGTTCCCCTCGGTCGCGCCTTCCCCGGGTGCTGCCATGTCTTCCAGGAGCGCTTGCGCATGAGTCCACGTCCCCACACCGTGACGCGCGGCCTGACGGCCGCCGCCGCGATCACCCTCCTCACCGGCGCCGGCATCGCCGTCGCGGCGCAACAGGCCAGTGCCGCCGCGGGTTGTCGCGTCACATACTCGGTCAACCAGTGGAGCACCGGGTTCACCGGCAACGTCTCCGTGACCAACCTCGGTGACCCGATCACCAACGGTTGGCGACTGACCTGGAGCTTCGCCGGCAACCAGCGGGTCACCCAGGGCTGGAGCGCCACCATCACCCAGTCCGGCCAGGTGGTGACCGCGGTCAACCCGTCCTGGGCGGCCAGCCTGGCCACCAACGCCACGGCGAACTTCGGCTTCAACGCCGACTACTCCGGCACGAACGCGGCGCCGGCGTCGTTCTCGCTCAACGGCACGGTCTGCACCGGCACCGCGCCGACGACCCCGCCCACCACGCCGCCGACGACCCCGCCGACCACGCCGCCGACGACCCCGCCGACGACGCCGCCCACCACGCCGCCGACCTCGCAGCCGCCCGGCAACAAGGCCGACAACCCGTACGCGGGTGCCCGGGGTTATGTGAACCCGGAGTGGAAGGCCAAGGCCGACGCGGAGCCCGGCGGTAGCCGGGTATCGAGCAACCCGACCGCCGTCTGGCTGGACCGGATCGCCGCCATCGAGGGCACGACGGGCAGCAGCTCCAACGGCTCGATGGGCGTGGAGGACCACCTGGACGCCGCGCTCGCGCAGGGCGCCGGCTACATCCAGTTCGTCATCTACAACCTGCCCGGCCGCGACTGCTCGGCGCTGGCCTCCAACGGCGAGCTGGGCGTGAACGACCTGCCCCGCTACAAGGCCGAGTACATCGACCCGATCGCCGCGATCCAGAGCCGCGCGAAGTACGCCGGCCTGCGGATCATCAACATCATCGAGATCGACTCGCTGCCGAACCTGATCACCAACACCAACGTCGCGACCTGCGCCACGATGAAGTCGAACGGCGGCTACGTGCAGGGCGTCGGCTACGCGCTGAACAAGCTCGGCGCGATCGGCAACGTCTACAACTACATCGACGCCGCGCACCACGGCTGGATCGGCTGGGACACCAACTTCGGCCCGACCGCCGACATCATGCTGCAGGCCGCCCAGGCGTCCGGCAGCGTGCGCAACGTGCACGGCTTCATCACCAACACGGCGAACTACTCGGCGCTGACCGAGCCGTACTTCACCATCAACACCTCGGTGAACGGCACCTCGGTGCGACAGTCCAAGTGGGTCGACTGGAACCAGTACGTCGACGAGCTGTCGTTCGCGCAGGGGTTCCGGACCAAGCTGGTCTCGGTCGGCTTCGACTCCGGCATCGGCATGCTGATCGACACCTCGCGCAACGGCTGGGGCGGCGCCAACCGGCCCACCGCGGCCAGCACCTCCACGGCTGTCGACACCTTCGTCAACCAGTCGCGCATCGACCGGCGGATCCACGCCGGCAACTGGTGCAACCAGGACGGCGCCGGCCTCGGCGAGCGTCCCCGGTCCGCACCGGCCTCGGGCATCGACGCCTACGTCTGGGTCAAGCCCCCGGGCGAGTCGGACGGCTCCAGCACCCTCATCCCGAACAACGAGGGCAAGGGCTTCGACCGGATGTGTGACCCGACCTACACCGGCAACGAGCGCAACGGCAACAGCCCGACCGGCTCGCTGTCCGGCGCCCCGATCTCGGGAGCCTGGTTCTCGGCGCAGTTCCGCCAGCTGATGGCGAACGCGTACCCGCCCCTTTCCTGATCCACTCCCGACGCGGGCGGCCCGGTTCTCCCACGACCGGGCCGCCCGCCCTTTTCTGACTAAAGTCTGCCGATGACGACAGACAGATGGGCGAGCTGGCTGCTCGGCCGCCGGGACGGCGGCTCGGCGGACCTGGGCGAGCGGTTCGCCGCCGAGCTGACCGCGTTCCGGGACGGCGTGCTGCGCCGCGCCGCGATCGCCGAGGGCGACGTGGTCCTCGACGTCGGCACGGGCACCGGCCTGATCGGCCTCGGCGCCCTCGACCTGGTCGGCCCGTCCGGGCGGGTGGTGTTCAGCGACGTCTCGGCCGCGCTGCTCGACGAGTGCCGCCGGCTCGCCGACCCGGACCGCAGCAGCTTCGTCGAGGCGGCGGCGGACGACCTGGCCCCGATCGCTGACGCGTCGGTCGACGTCGTGACGACCCGGTCGGTGCTGATCTACGTGGCCCGCAAGCGCGAGGCCTTCGCCGAGCTGTTCCGGGTGCTCCGCCCCGGCGGCCGGTTGTCCATCTTCGAGCCGATCAACAGCTTTCCCGTACGGGTGGGAGCCGACGGACTCTTCGGCCTGGACCTGACCCCCGTGGCCGACCTCGTCGCCCGGGTGCGTGCGCAGTTCACCACGGGTGTGCCGGACGGCCGCCCGATGACCGACTTCGACGAGCGCGACCTGCTCCGCTGGGCCGGGGAGGCGGGCTTCACCGGGGTGTCGCTCGACTACCGGGCGGAGGTCGGCGTGCCGGGGCCGCCCGTCACGGACTGGGCGGCGCTCCAGCGCACGGCACCGAACCCGCTGGCGCCGACGTACGGCGAGGCGATCTCGGCGGCGCTGACCCCCGCCGAGCGCGCGCGGCTGGACGCACACGTGGAGCGGCTGGTCGGCACGCCGACCCGGCACACGATGGCGACGGCTTACCTCAGCGCGACCCGCATCTGAACCACATCCGTCCCGCAACCGCCCGCACCCCGGTCGGGCATGATCACCTGGTCATGATGGTGGTGCCCGCCCACGATGAAGGAGCCTCATGACGGTCCGGCAGGGTCTGGCCTTCGCCGGGCGATACGAGGCGGCGCTCTGGATCGCCCGCCGGCCGTACCCGGTCGAGCCCGGCACCGCCGCCTTCGGCGTCGGCAGCCAGACCAGCATCGACGTCGTGCTGAGCCGGCCGCTGACCGTCGCGCACAAGAAGACCGGCGGTCGGCCGGTGACGCAGATCCGGTTCCACGCCGACGACCCCGAGGCCCTCGTCGCCGCGGCCCAGCAGCGCCTCACACCCTCCCTGGCCTAGCGCCACCGATCACCGCCACGTTCGGTAGGCTGCCGCCACACTGAGCAATCGGGGGTGGGTCATCGAGCAGGTCGAGGTCCGGCGTGCCGAGCCGTCCGCGGCCGGCAGGCGGCTCACCGTCGCCGCGGGCAGCGTGGTCGGCAACCGCTATCCGGCCAACTTCGACGTGCTGCACATCGATCCGGTCTGGCCCCTGGTGGTCGTGGCGGACGGGATGGGCGACGGTCCCGGCAGCGCGATCGCCGGGCGTACGGCGGTCGACGTCTTCGCGGCCGCGGCGACGGCCGCGCCGACGCCCCGGGCCCTGCGGGCCGCCGTCGCCGAGGTGCAGCTCCGGGTCCGGGCGGCCGGCGCCGCGCTGGGTGAGCTCACCGGCTGCACGCTGACCGCGTTCGTCGGCGCCGTCGACGATCCGGACGCCTGGATCGTGCAGCTCGGCGACTCGCGCGCCTACCGCCTGCGCGACGGCCTGCTCGAACTGCTCACCACCGACCACACGGTCGCCTGGCTCGGCGCCGTGTACGGCTGGTGGCCGGCCGACTCGCCCGAGGCGCACGCGGCGCGCTACCGGCTGACCCGCTACGCCGGGCATCCGGACTCGCCCGAGCCGGACGTGCTCAGCGTGGCGCTGCGCACCGGCGACGTGTTCCTGCTCTGCACCGACGGCCTCGCGGAGCAGGTCGGCTACGAACGGCTCACCGAGGTGCTGCAGGGCACCCCCGACCCGGGCGCGGCGGCGACGACGCTGCTCGAGGACTCCCTGCGGGCCGGCGGCGACGACAATGCGACGGCCGCGGTTATCCGGGTCGGACGGGAGTGATCGATGGGTGAGATCCGCCTGCGGCCGGTGCGCGACGACGATCTCGACGCGCTCTACGACCAGATGCGCGATCCCGAGGCCGTCATGATGGCCGCCTTCACCGCCGAGGATCCCGACGACCGGGCGGCGTTCGACGCGCACTTCGTGCGGCTGCGCACCGCGCCGGACATCCTGCTGCGGGCGATCACGGTCGACGGCGAGCTCGCCGGGACGGTCGCGAGCTTCGTCGTCGGCGGCGACACCGAGATCACGTACTGGCTGGACCGGGCCTGGTGGGGCCGCGGCGTCGCCACCCGCGCCGTCGAGCTGCTGCTCGACCTCGTGCCGGTGCGGCCGATCATCGCGCGCGCGGCGAGCGACAACGCCGGTTCCCTCGCCGTGCTCCGCAAGACCGGTTTCCGGCCGGAGGGCATCGAGGTCGCCTACTCGACGGCCCGCGGCAAGGAGATCGAGGAGACGGTGCTGCGCCTCGACGGGCCGTGAGCTCGCCCGGGTGACCGGGAGATGCCGGTGACCCACCGAATCGGCGGGTCACCGGCATCCGGCCCCTCGGGAAAGTCAGCCCTTCTTGAAGAAGCGGTACACGGCCCGGTACGGCACCGACGTGGTCGCGCCCGCGGCGCACGCGGTCGCCGGGGCGACACCGCCGACCGTCGACAGCCGCTGGATGTAGGTGACGTCGCCGAAGACGCCGGGTCCCCGGGTCCGGGCGCCCGTGACCAGCAGCTGCGGGATGCTGTTGGGGGTGTCCGACGGCGCCGCCTTCGGCGCGGTGCCCTCGATCAGCGAGCCGTCCTCGTCGGACTCCCAGCTCGGGCCGCGGAAGTGAAGCGCCGAGACCGGCCGCACCGGGCTCAGCGTGATGCCGGTCAGCGTGGCGGCGGGTTCGATCAGGGTCCACTTGGCGTCGGTGCAGCCGTAGACCTGGACGCCCTTGGCCCGGAAGACGGAGGTCAAGGTGTTGCCGGCGGGCGGGACGAGCTCGGGCGGGACGCTGCTCGGGCCGCCGAGGAAGCGGTCGGCGGTGACGGGTGCGGGCAGGTCATCGGCGAACGAGACGCCGGAGGAGGTGCCGACGAGCGCCAGTACGGCCACGCCGACGCCGGCCGAGATACGGACAGATCTGATCACCAGAGATCCTTCGCGGTAGGGCTGGCGTTACGCCCGACCAACCCTAGGGCTACTGTCCGCGACGGAGTCTTAACTGCGTCCTAAGTCTTCCACAGGTTTTTGTGGAGGAAGATCGATAGCGGTCGACGGGCCGCCCCGCGCGACGGGGCGGCCCACCGGTCAGCCGGCCGGGTAGAAGCCGGTCGGCGCCGGGCCCGGCTTCTGGTCGCGGCCGCGCATCCGCAGGCGCAGCAGCAGGCCGACGCCGACGAAGACCAGGACGCCGCCGACGATCAGGCCCGGGCCGAGCAGGCTCGGCGTGGCGGCGTTGCCGGCCGTCGGCACGGACGCCAGGTCGTCGTCGGACTCGGCCGGCCGCGGCGCCGGCTCGTCGCCGGCCGGCTCCTCGGCCTCCTCGGTCTCGCTCGGCGACGGCTCCGGCGACGCCGTCGGCTCCGCCTCGCCCTGCTCGCCCTCGATCCGGCTCCGGGCCGTCGTCTCCTGCAGCAGCGTCTGCCGGGCGTTGAAGGCCTGTGCCTGGAAGATGACCTCGCCGGCGTCGGCGTCGTCGTCGAACGCGATCTCGTACCGCGCCGTCACCGTGCGGCCGCGGCAGAGCTGGCCCGGATCGAGCCGCACGTCGGTGATCCGGGTGCTGTCGGCGCCGCCGTTCTGCACCTGCACCGGGAAGTCGCGGCCGTCCTCGACCCGGGCGACCCGGATCTCGTCCAGCTCCGGGCCGTCGACCTGCAGGATCAGCGACCAGCGGACCTTCTGGCAGCGGCGCACCTCGGACGAGGCGACCACGGTGACCGTACGTGCCTGTTTCCCGGCGGTGAAGGTGGCGGGCACCTCGGTGATGGCCACCGCGAAGCCGGGCTCGACCGCGACGGCGCGGCCCGGTAGGGCCGGGGTCGCGACGACCACGGCCAGAACGGCGGACAGCAGAGCAGTGCGATGCCGCACAGCAATCATCTCCTTACGCAGAGGCGTCAAAAACGCACGCACGTAAGGTAGTTCGGCGCCGCCGCCCGAAAGGTTCACCCGGGCCCGGGGGATCACCCGGGATAACACTTATTTTTGTCTTAGCAGCTGGTTACCGACAGGTATCTTCCCTGGCCAGTGCCTTTATCATCGGTTGCGGCCGCGCGCCGCTCCAAGATTCGCCGGAAAGTTCTTCCGGATTGTTCATCCGAACCCGGGCCGCGCACGTAGATGGGGGAGGGCAGGAGACCGGCGACAACGCACCGTAAGGAAAGGTAGATGGCCGGTAGATCAGCCCGACAGTAACGAGCGCGGGGCATCCCCCACGGATGCCGGCGTCCCGACCGCCCAGGACGGACGCCACACCGCTGCGGAGAACGAGGAGTTATGGCCCGGACGAAGACGAACCAGCGTGTGGATGTCCCCATCGATGCCACCGGCGGCCGGACACCGCCATCGAAGATCGCCTACGCGGTGCTCGGCGTCTCCATCATCGCGGCAATCTGGGCCGCTGCGATGCTGACGTCCGCGGGCAAGACGGGCTACGTCTACTTCTTCTCGTACTGCCTGTACTACATGGGCGTGGTCTGCCTCGTGTCGCTCTCGATCACGATCATGCTGGGACTGGTCGCCACCGACCGGCTGGTCCTCTCGATCCGGCAGCGGGTGCTGCTGCAGTCCGCGCACCGCACCACCGGCATCATCGCGGTCAGCGCCCTCTTCGTGCACGTCTGGACGAAGGTCGCCATGAACCTCGTCGGCGTGGTGGACGTGTTCATCCCGTTCCTGCTGCCGTACAACGGGTTCTTCATCGGTCTGGGCAGCGTCTCCGCGTACGTGATGGTGCTGGTCATGTGGACCGGTCTGGCCCGGGCGCGGTTCATCGGCAAGGGCAAGCCGTGGATGTGGCGCGGCATCCACGCCATCTCGTACCTGATGTGGCCGCTCGCCCTCCTGCACGGCCTCAACGCCGGCCGCCCGGCCGCCACCTGGGTCATCGTCAGCTACGTCGTCTGCGTGCTGGGCGTGCTCGTCGGCCTCGCCGTGCGGCTCTCGGTCAGCCTCAACCGGCGCAAGGACTTCGCGTCGCAGGCCGGCACCGGCGCCGGCAAGATCCAGCCGGTCGGCAAGCTCGTGCCGACCACCGCCCCGAGCAAGGGCCGGGGCAAGAGCCGCCGCGACGACGCGGTCGCCCCCGCGGCGGTCGAGCCCTGGACGCCGGCCGCCCCGGTGCCCAGCGAGCCGGTCGCGGCTCCGGCCGGCCCCCCGCCGCAGTCCGAGCGCCGTCCGCGCCGCGGCGTCGACGACGACGAGCGGGCCCGGCGCCGCCGCGACTACGTCGACGCGCCGACCCAGCGGTGGGAGTTCGAGGAGGACGACATGCCGGCGCAGCGCTCGCGCCGCTACGCCGAGGACGAGGCGCCGGCGCCCCGCCAGCGGCGGGCGCCCGAGCCCGAGCGCTTCGACGAGCCCACCCGGGCGATCTCGCGGCGCGCCGCCGGGGACGTCCCGCGCGCGTACGCCGAGGACGACGACGTGCCCGCGCCGCGCGGACGCCGCCGGGCCGAGGACGACTACGCCGAGGAGCGTCCGCCGGCCCGGTCCCGGCGCTACGCCGGCACCGAGTTCGAGCAGGAGCCGGCGCCGGAGCCGCGCGGCCGGCGCTACGCCGACGAGGACGAGGTGCCCGCGCCGCGCGGCCGCCGTTTCGCCGACGCCGAGGACGCCCCGGCCCCGCGGCAGCGCCGCTACCCGGACGACGAGCGGTACGAGGAGGCGCCGCGGCGCCGCTCGGATCGCTACGTGGACGACGAGCCGCCGAGGCCGTCCCGCGCGTCGCGTTACGCCGACGATGCGGAGACTGCGCCCCGGGCCCGGCGCGACCGGGGCGCTCAAATCGACAGCGCCGACCCGGAGTACGACGAGGCGCCGGCCCTGGTAGACATGGCGTCCCGGCGGGCACGCAGGGCGACACAGCAGGAACCCGCCCGTACGGCGAGCCGGGGGGCTCGCCGAGGCGGCAAGGGCGGGGACGAATCGGCTGACGATCAATACTTCCGTCAGCTGCGAGGGGAAGCACAGTGAGTGAGCGCAGCAGGGCACCGCACGGCACCGGCGGGGCGTCGTCGTGAGTGAGGGCAGGGTTCCGCCCGTCACGAGCGTGGGCACGCCACGGATCACCGCCGGGTTCGACGAGTACGGCCGGCTCGACCTGGTCGCGCACCAGGAGGTGCACGGCGGCTTCGCGGCGCTCTCCAGCGGTGAGCTGATCGGCCTCGCCGACCGCATCGAGCTGCGCGGGCGCGGCGGCGCCGGCTTCCCGTTCGCCCGCAAGGTCCGCGCCGTGCTCGACTCCTGCCAGCGCCAGGACCTGCCGCCGGTGATCGTGGTCAACGCCACCGAGGGCGAGCCGCCGTCCTGGAAGGACAAGGCGGTCCTGACCCGCGGCCCGCACCTGATCCTCGACGGCGCGGCCCTCGCGGCCGCCGCGCTCGACGCCGAGGAGATCGTGATCGGCGTCGCCGACGACGGCATCGGCCAGGAGTCCCTCGCCGCGGCGCTGGCCGAGCGGCGGATGCCGGTGCCGACCCGGATCGTCACCGTCCCGCACCGGTTCATCTCCGGCGAGGGCGGCGCGCTGGTCCGCGGCATCAACGGCGAGGCGCACATCCCGCCCGGCCGCAAGGTCCGCTCCAGCGACAACGGGGTCGGCGGGCTGCCGACCCTGCTCTCCAACGCCGAGACCTACTCGCAGCTGGCGATCGCGGCCCGGCTCGGCCCGTGGGAGTACAACGCGGTCGGCATCCCCGAGGAGCCCGGCACGGTCATGCTGACCGTCGGCGGCTCGTCCACCGCGCCCGCCGTCGTCGAGGCGCCGACCGGCACCCCGCTGATGGACGTGCTCACCATGTGCGGCGCCGACATCGGGCCCGGCCTGCTGGTCGGCGGCTACCACGGCAAGTGGATCACCGCCGAGGCGGCCAAGACGGTGACCATCTCGCGCAAGGGCTTCGCCAAGGTCGGCGGCACGCTCGGCGCCGGGATGCTCATCCCGATCGGCTCGGCGACCTGCCCGCTCGGCGAGGTCGCCCAGGTCGTGCAGTACCTGGCCGGCGAGTCGGCGGGCCAGTGCGGCCCGTGCCGCCTCGGCCTGCCCGACCTGGCCCGCGCGGTCACCCTGGTCGCGCTCGGCGGCAGCGCGCTGGAGAACGTGCGCCAGGCCGCCGGCGTGGTCAAGGGCCGCGGCGCCTGCAGCCACCCGGACGGCACCGCGCGGTTCGCCCTCTCCGCGCTCGAGGTCTTCGCCCGCGACGTGGAGCTGCACGCCAACGGCGAGGGGTGCGGCAAGCAGGTGCGCGGCATCCTTCCGCTGCCGTACCACACCGATCAGGGCGCGCGGAAGCTCGCGGTCGACTGGTCGCGCTGCGACGGACACGGCCTCTGCTCGGCGGTCGCCCCGGAGATCATCCGGCTCGACGCGAACGGCTTCCCGGCGTTCCCGCAGACGCCGCTGCCGCCGTGGCTCGAGAACGGCGCCCGCAAGGCGGTCAACGTGTGCCCGGCACTGGCCCTGCGGCTGACGGAGGCGGTAAAGAAGTGACCGTACCCAGGATCAGGTCCCTGATCGCGGCGGCGCTGGCCGCCGGCGCGCTCGCGGGGTGCGGCTCGGCCGCTGCCCCGCCGGCCGAGCCGGCGCTGCCGGCCGCCGCGGAGGCAGCGGAGCCGCCGGCGGCCGACGCCGGTGCCACCGAGCCGCCGGAGGCGCCGGCCGTGGTGCCCGCGTCGCTGAAGTTCAAGGGCAAGACCCTGGACGGCAAGAGCTTCGACGCCGCGACGATGGCCGGCAAGCCGACCATCCTGTGGTTCTGGGCGCCGTGGTGCGCGACCTGCGCGAGCGAGGCCCAGTCGATCGCCGACCTGCAGGACGAGTACGCCGGGCGGCTCAACATCCTGGGCATCGCCGGCATGGGCGGCAACAAGGACATGCACGAGTTCGTCTCCGACCTCGAGGTCGGCGAGGTGCCGCACCTCGACGACGGGCCGGGCAAGCTCTGGAAGAAGTTCGGCATCACCGAGCAGAGCACCTACGTGATCCTGGACCGGGCCGGCAAGGTCGTGGTCCGCAGCTACCTCGACGACCTGCAGCTCACCACCAAGGTCAAGTCGCTGGTGGCGTGAGCGGTGCGGGCCACGCTGCTGCTCGCGCTGACCGCGGGGATGCTCGGCGCCGTCAACCCGTGCGGGTTCGCGCTGCTGCCCGCGTACCTGTCGGTGCTGGTCGCCGGTGACCAGAGCGACGGTTCCCGGCCGGGCCTCGCGGCCGTCGGCCGCGCGCTGCGCTGCACCGCCGCGCTGACCGTCGGGTACGTCGCGGTGTTCGGCGCGTTCGGGCTGGTCCTGGCGCCGCTGACCGGGGTCCTGCTGCCGCGGCTGCCGTGGCTGACCGTGGTCTTCGGGCTGGGCCTGCTCGGGCTCGGCGGCTGGCTGCTCGCCGGCCGCTCGCTGCCGAACCCGGCGCGGGCGCTGCGGGCGCCGCGGCTCACCGGCTCGGCCGCCTCGATGGTCCTCTTCGGCATGGCGTACGCGCTCGCGTCGCTCGGCTGCGCGATCGGGCCGTTCCTGGCGATCGTCGTCTCCAGCCTGCGGGCCGGCTCGATCGGCGAGGGCGTCGCGCTGTTCGTCAGCTACGCCGCCGGGATGGGGCTGGTGATCGGCGTGACCGCGCTCGCCGTCGCGCTGGTCCGGGTCTCCGCGGTGTCCCGGCTGCGCCGGGCGTCCGCCGCCGTGCCCCGCATCGGCGGCGCGGTCCTGGTCGTCGCCGGCGCGTACGTCGCCTATTACGGCTGGTACGAGCTGCGGCTCGCCGGGGACCTGCGGCAGTCCGGGCGGGATCCGGTGGTCAACTTCGCCTCGGGCATCCAGCACCAGCTCAGCGGCGCGGTCGGCCGGGTCGGCGCGGGCTGGTTCGCGCTGTTGCTGGCGGGCCTGGTGCTGGCGGCGCTCCTGCTCTCGCGGCGCCGCCGCGCGACGGTCGGCGGCTGAGGGGTGGACACCGACTCCCGGGTGAGGCCGCTGCGCCGGGGCGATCCCGGGCGGCTGGGCGAGTACCGGGTGATCGGCTGGCTCGGCTCCGGCGGCATGGGCGTGGTCTACCTGGCCACCGACCGCGACGACGAGCTCGTGGCGATCAAGCTCGTGCACGCCAACCTGGTCGGCGACCCCCAGTTCCGGGGGCGGTTCCGCAGCGAGGTCGAGCGGGCCCGGCAGGTGCCGTCGTTCTGCACGGCCGAGGTGCTCGACGCGGACCTCGACCACAACCCGCCGTACCTGGTGGTCGAGTACGTCGACGGGCCGAGCCTCGCCGAGGTGGTCGAGGAGAGCGGCCCGCTGCGCTCGGCGGCGCTGCACTCGCTCGCGGTCGGCGTGGCCACCGCGCTCACCGGCATCCACGGCGCGGGCGTCATCCACCGCGACCTCAAGCCCGGCAACGTGCTGCTCGCGCCCGGCAGCCCCAAGGTCATCGACTTCGGCATCGCGCGGGCGTTCGAGGCGACCAGCCAGCACACCCGCACGGACCAGATGGTCGGCACGGTCGCGTACATGGCGCCCGAGCGGTTCTCCGCCGAGCCCGGCACGCCGCTGACCGCGGCCGCCGACGTGTTCGCGTGGGGCTGCGTCGTCGCGTACGCCGGTACCGGCCGGACGCCCTTCCACGGCGACTCGCCGCCGGCGACCGCCGCCCGGATCCTGACCCAGCCGCCGCACCTGGGCGGGCTGGCCGAGCCGCTGCGTGGCCTCGTCGAGCTCGCGCTCGCCAAGCATCCCGAGGACCGGCCGACGGCCCGCGAGCTACTCGACCTGCTGCTCGGCGAGCGGCCGGCCGAGCGCCGGTGGGCGCCGGCGCGCCCGGTTCCCGCGGTGTCCGCGGTACCGGCCGCCGCCCCGCCGCCCCGGGCCCGCGGCCGCCGGTCCCTGGCGGTCCTCGCCGTCCTGCTCGTCCTCGCCGGGCTGGCCACGGTCGCGCTGGTGCTCGGGGCGTATGCGCGGGCCGGCGATCCGCAGGTGGTCGACGGCGCGCGGGGCGCCGGCGCCGAGGCGACCGAGGCGCCGCGCGACCCGCCCACGACGGAACCCGCCGACCCACCCGAACCCACCCGGGGCGCCGGCCCGGTGCCGGCGAAGCCGGACGGTGGCGAGCCGATCATCCAGGACTCCCTGAGCCGGCCCGGCCTGTGGCAGGACAGCGAGGTACCCGGCCAGGACGCCGACTGCACCGTCGACGGCGCGCTGCGCGTCGCCCGGGCGGACGCCGGCGCACACCAGTGCGCCGGCCCGGAGGAGGAGATCGCCGACGACTTCGGGGTCGAGGTGACCGCCGCGCTGCAGTCCGCGGGCGCCTGCGCGGCGATCTGGTTCCACTGGGATCCGCAGGCCGGCGGTCAGGTGCTGCGGATCTGCCAGGACGAGATCTCGGTCGCCGCGGACCTGCCGGACGACAGCCGGGTGTACGGGCGGATCGCGCTCGACCGCCGGATCGAGCCGCGCCGCCCGGTCCGGATCCACCTGGTGGTCCGCGACGGCGAGGCGCAGGTGTTCCGCGGCGCGCAGTTCGCGGGCGCGGTACCGCTGCCGGCCGGCGGGCCGGACGCGGGCCAGGTACTGCTCGGGCTCAGCGCCGAGGGCGCCGGTGCCGCGCCGCCGCACGTGGTGTCCTTCTCGGACGTGGACATCCGCTCGCTCTGAGCCGCCGCACCGCCCGATGTGGACGATCATCGATCGGTGCCGGAAAGCCCGATTAAGCATTGGCTTAGGTTGCCGTTGACAGCGTGATCAGGTAGCGGCCCATACTGCGGCATGCAGGTTCCGGCACCCTTCGAATACGCGCGGGCCACCACCGTGGACGAGGCCATCGGGCTCATGGAGCGCTACGGCGACACCGCCCGGCTGGTCGCCGGCGGACACAGTCTGCTGCCCATGATGAAGCTGCGGCTGGCCAACTTCGAATACCTCATCGACATCAACGATCTGCACGGCGAGCTCGGCCACATCGTCGTCGAGGCGGACCAGGTCCGGATCGGCGCGCTGACCCGCCACCGCGAGCTGCTCGAGTCCGACGCCCTCGCAGCGGCGCTGCCGATCTTCCGGGACGCCGAGCGGGTGATCGCCGACCCGGTCGTGCGCAACCGCGGCACCCTCGGCGGCTCGCTCTGCCAGGCCGACCCCTCCGAGGACCTCTCCGCGGTCTGCACCACGCTCGGGGCGAGCTGCGTGATCCGGGGGCCGGGCGGGACCCGGACGGTGACCATGGAGGACTTCCACCGCGGCCCGTACGAGACGGCGGTCGCCGACGGGGAGATCCTCGTCGAGGTCCGGATACCGCTGCGGCCGCGCGGCTCCAGCGCGTACGCGAAGGTGGAGCGCCGGGCCGGCGACTGGGCCGTGGTCTCCGCGGGCGCGGCGGTGTGGCTCGACGAGACCGGCCTGGTCAGCGACGCCCGGGTCGGCCTCGCCGCGGTCGGGCCGAACACCACCGGCCTGCCGGCGATCTCCGCCGCCCTGCGCGGCAACTCGCCGTCCGAGCAGCTGTACGCCGAAGCCGGCGAGATCGCCGCCCGCAGCTGCGAACCGACCACCGACCAGCGCGGCAGCGCCGACTACAAGCGACACCTCGCCAAAGAGCTCACCGTCCGCACCCTGCGCCGCGCCGTGGCGCGCATCGCCGAGAGAGGCTGAGCATGCAGGTCTCGATGACCGTCAACGACGTCGAAGTCACCGAGGAGATCGAGGGACGGCTGCTGCTCGTGCACTTCCTGCGCGACGTCCTCGGCCTCACCGGTACGCACTGGGGCTGCGACACCAGCAACTGCGGCACCTGCGTGGTGTGGCTCGACGGCGAGCCCGTCAAGTCGTGCACCGTGCTCGCCGCGATGGCCGGCGGCCACGAGGTCCGCACCGTCGAGGGCCTGGCGAGGAACGGCACGCTCGACCCGGTGCAGGAGGGCTTCATCCGGTGCCACGGGCTGCAGTGCGGCTTCTGCACGCCGGGGATGCTGATGACCGCCCGCGCGCTGCTCGACCGCAACCCGGACCCGACCGAGGCCGAGATCCGCGAGGCCATCTCCGGCCAGATCTGCCGCTGCACCGGCTACGCGACGATCGTCCGCTCGGTGCGCTGGGCCTCGGTCCACGAGGCGGGCGAACGGGAGGTCACGTCATGACGACCGTTCAGGGTTCCGGGCGGCTCACGTCCTTCGAGGACAACGACCAGAAGCCCGTCGGCTACGGGCGGATGCTGCGCAAGGAGGACCCGCGCCTGGTGCGTGGCCGGGGCCGCTTCACCGACGACATCCAGCTGCCCGGCATGCTGCACCTGGCGATCCTGCGCTCGCCGTTCGCGCACGCGCGCATCGTCGGCATCGACACCAGCGCCGCCGCCGCGCTGCCCCGGGTCCGCGCCGTGGTCACCGGCGCCGACCTGGCCGCGCAGGGCCTGGCCTGGATGCCGACGCTCTCCGGCGACGTGCAGGCGGTGCTCGCCACCGACAAGGTCCGCTTCCAGGGCCAGGAGGTCGCCTTCGTCGTCGCCGAGGACCGCTACACGGCCCGGGACGCGCTCGAGCTGATCGACGTCGAGTACGACGTGCTCGAGCCGGTCATCGACGCGCGGCGCGCGCTCGCACCGGACGCGCCGGTGATCCGCGACGACCTCGACGGCAAGACCAACAACCACTGCTTCGACTGGGAGACCGGCGACAAGGACGCCACCGAGGCGGTCTTCGCGGCGGCGGACGTGGTCGTGCGGCAGGACATCGTCTATCCGCGGGTGCACCCGGCGCCGATGGAGACCTGCGGCGCGGTCGCCGACTTCGACGCGGTCGAGGGCCGGCTCAAGCTCTGGTCGACCACCCAGGCCCCGCACGCGCACCGCACCCTGTACGCGATCGTCGCCGGCCTGCCCGAGCACAAGATCCAGGTGATCTCGCCGGACCTCGGCGGCGGCTTCGGCAACAAGGTGCCGATCTACCCCGGCTACGTCTGCGCCATCGTCGCCTCGATCGTCACCGGCAAGCCGGTGAAGTGGATGGAGGACCGCTCGGAGAACCTGATCAGCACGGGCTTCGCCCGGGACTACATCATGCGCGGCGAGATCGCGGCGACCCGCGACGGCCGGATCCTCGGCATCCGCACGGACGTGCTCGCCGATCACGGCGCCTTCAACGGTACGGCCGCCCCGGTCAAGTATCCGGCCGGCTTCTTCGGCGTCTTCACCGGCAGCTACGACATCGAGGCCGCCTACTGCTCGATGACGGCGGTGTACACCAACAAGGCCCCCGGCGGGGTCGCGTACGCGTGCTCGTTCCGGATCACCGAGGCCGTGTACCTGGTCGAGCGGATCGTCGACTGCCTCGCCGCCGAGCTGGGCATGGACCCGGCCGAGCTGCGCCTGAAGAACTTCATCAGACCCGAGCAGTTCCCGTACACGACCAAGACCGGCTGGGTGTACGACTCCGGCGACTACGAGCCGACCATGCGCCTGGCGATGGACCTGGCCGGGTACGCCGACCTGCGCAAGGAGCAGGCCGAGAAGCGCGGCCGCGGCGAGCTGATGGGCATCGGCATCGCGTTCTTCACCGAGGCCGTCGGCGCCGGGCCGCGCAAGGACATGGACATCCTCGGCCTGGGCATGGCCGACGGCTGCGAGCTGCGGGTGCACCCGACCGGCAAGGCCGTGGTCCGGCTCAGCGTGCAGTCGCAGGGCCAGGGGCACGAGACGACGTTCGCGCAGATCGTCGCCGAGGAGATCGGCATCCCGCCCGCCGACATCGACGTGCTGCACGGCGACACCGACAACACGCCGTTCGGGCTCGGCACCTACGGCAGCCGGTCCACCCCGGTGTCCGGCGCGGCCGCCGCGCTCGTCGCCCGCAAGGTCCGCGACAAGGCCCGGCTGATCGCCTCGGCGATGCTCGAGGTCTCGGTCGCCGACCTGGAGTGGGAGAAGGGCAGGTTCCAGGTCAAGGGCGACCCCGGCAAGTCGGTGACGATCCAGGACATCGCGATGCGCGCGCACGGCGCCGGCGACCTGCCGGACGGGGTCGAGGGCGGCCTGGAGGCCCAGATCTGCTACAACCCGTCGAACCTGACCTATCCGCACGGCGCGTACATCTGCGTGGTCGACGTCGACCCGGGCACCGGCGAGGTGAAGGTGCGCCGGTTCATCGCCGTCGACGACTGCGGCACCCGGATCAACCCGATGATCATCGAGGGTCAGGTGCACGGCGGCCTCACCGACGGCGTCGGCATGGCGCTGATGGAGATGATCTCCTTCGACGAGGACGGCAACTGCCTCGGCGCGTCGCTGATGGACTACCTGATACCCACCGCGCTCGAGGTGCCCGACTGGGAGACCGGCTTCACCGTCACCCCGTCGCCGCACCACCCGATCGGCGCCAAGGGCGTCGGCGAGTCCGCCACCGTCGGCTCGCCGCCGGCCATCGTCAACGCCGTCGTCGACGCGCTCGCGCCGTTCGGCATCCGCCACGCCGACATGCCGCTCACCCCGTCCCGGGTCTGGGACGCGATGCGCGGCGCGCCGCAGCCCCCGATCTGATCGGGGCGGACGACATGACCGACATCGCCGAGCGCGCCCGGGCGCTGACCCAGCAGCGGCGCCCGTTCGTGCACGCCACCGTCGTCCGCGCGCAGCAGCCGACCTCGGCCCGCGCGGGCGACGCCGCCGTCGTCCTCGACGACGGCTCCATCGAGGGCTTCGTCGGCGGCCACTGCGCGGAGAACTCGGTGCGCTCCGCCGCGCTGGACACCCTGCGGGACGGCAACACCCTGCTGCTGCGGGTGCTGCCGGACGGCGGGTCGGAGTTTCCCGAGACGCCGGGTGCGCTGGTCGTGGTCAACCCGTGCCACTCCGGCGGCGCGATCGAGATCTTCCTGCGGCCGGTGCTGCCCCGGCCGGTGCTGCGGCTGGTCGGCGCGACCCCGATCGGCGAGGCGCTGGCCACCCTCGCGGACTTCCTCGACTTCGAGGTGGCGCGCGACGGCGACTGGGCGGGCGCGACCGCGGCCGTGGTGGCCGGGCTGGGCCGGGGCGAGGAGGACGCGATCCGCGCGGCCCTGGACGCCGGCGTCGGCTTCATCGCGCTGGTGGCGAGCCGCACGCGCGGCGCGGCGGTGCTCGACGCGCTCGGCCTGACCGCCGGCGAGCGCGGCCGCGTGCACACGCCGGCGGGCCTCGACATCGGCGCGCGTACCCCGCAGGAGATCGCCCTGTCCATCATGGCCGAGGTGGTCCGGGCGGTCCGGGTCGACGGCCTGGCGCCGTCGGCGCCCGCGGCCGCGCCGCCGGCGACGGCGATCGACCCGATCTGCGGGATGACCGTCCTGATCGGCCCGGACGCCGTCTCGGCGGGCGGCGACTACTTCTGCGGTACGGGGTGCCGCGACGCCTTCCTGGCGCGGGCCTGAGCCGTGTACGTGTCGGGCGTGGTCCTCGCCGCGGGCAACTCGGTGCGGCTCGGGCTGGGCGAGGCCAAGCAGCTGCTGCCGTACCGCGGCCGGACCCTGCTGGACGCGGCGCTGGACACGGCCCGGGCCTGCCCGTTCGACCAGCGGCTGGTCACGCTCGGCGGCTCGGCCGGCGCGGTGCGGGCGCGGGTCGACCTGAGCGGGTTCGGCACCGTCGACGTGCCGGCCGATGGCACCGGCTGCGGCGCCTCGGTGAGCACCGCGGTCGGCGCGCTCGATCCGCGGGCGGACGGCCTCGTGCTGCTGCTCGGCGACCAGCCGGGCGTGCGGGCGTCCTCGGTGGCCGCCCTGCTCGCCGCCGCCGGCGACGGTCCGCTCGGCAGCTGCCGGTACGACGACGGCCTCGGCCACCCGTTCTGGTTCGGCCGCGAGGTGTTCACCGCGCTGGCGGGCCTGAAGGGCGACAAGGCGGTGTGGAAGCTGCTGCACTCGGGGGAGTACCCGGCGGTCGAGGTCGCGGTGCCGGGGCCGGTGCCGATCGACGTCGACACCCGCGAGGACTACGAGCGGCTGCTGGCCGGAGACCGCCTTGTGGGCTGATCGCCCCGGCGCGTCGCCGGAGGAGGTGCGGCGCCGCCTCGACGCGGTCGACTACCTGGTCGACGACGGGCTGGCCATGGCGTTGTTCCTGGCGCTGCGGCTCGGGCGGCCGCTGCTGCTCGAGGGCGAGCCGGGCGTCGGCAAGACCGCCGCGGCCAAGGCGCTCGCCGCGGCGCTCGACACGACGCTGATCCGGCTGCAGTGCTACGAGGGCCTCGGCGTGCCCGAGGCGCTCTACGAGTGGAACCACCAGCGGCAGCTGCTGGCCATCCGGCTCGCCGAGGCGCGGGCGGAGAAGCTCGGCGAGGCCGACCTGTTCACCGCGGAGTTCCTGCTCGAGCGGCCGATCCTGCGCGCCGTGCGGCATCCGGGCCCGGTGCCGCCGGTGCTGCTGATCGACGAGATCGACCGGGCCGACGACGAGTTCGAGGCGCTGCTGTTCGAGTTCCTCGGCGAGGCCGCGATCACCGTGCCCGAGCTGGGCACCTTCACCGCGGCCCGGCCGCCGGTCGTGGTGCTGACCTCCAACCGCAGCCGCGAGCTGCACGACGCCCTGCGCCGCCGCTGCCTCTACCACTGGATCGACTACCCGTCGGCCGGGCGGGCCGCGGAGATCCTGCGCCGCACGGTGCCCGGCGCGGACGCCGCGCTGATCACCGCGGCGGCGGCGTTCATCGCGCACGTCCGCGGGCTGGAGCTGGACAAGGCGCCCGGCATGGCCGAGACCATCGACTGGGTCGCCGCGCTGTCGGCGCTCGGCGTCACCGAGCTCGTACCGGACCACGTGATCCGCACCCTCGGTGCCATCGCGAAGACCCCCGACGACCGTGATCTGATCACGGCCGCCCTTCCGGCGGCGGCACAGGAGAGGCAACCATGAAGATCACCAACGAGTTCGTGGTGAACACCCCGATCGACCGGGCCTGGGCGGTGCTGACCGACCTCGAGGGCATCGCGCCGTGCCTGCCCGGCGCCCGGCTCACCGGCGTCGAGGGCGACACCTACACCGGGCGGGTGAAGGTCAAGGTCGGCCCGGTGGTGTCGGACTTCGCGGGCACGGCCCGGTTCCTGGAGAAGGACGAGCAGGCCCGCCGCGCGGTGATCGACGCCAAGGGCCGCGACGCCCGCTCGGCCGGCAACGCCGCGGCGGTGGTGACGGCGCAGCTGCGGCCGGACGGCGACCGGACGCTGGTCAGCGTGGACACCGACCTGAAGATCTCGGGAAAGCTGGCCCAGTTCGGGAGCGGCATGATCAAGGAGGTCTCGGGGAAGCTGCTGGGCCAGTTCGTCGCGAATCTCGAGGCGAAGCTCGCCGCCGGGGAGTCCGGCCCGGCCACCGGCCCGGCCACCGGCCCGGCCACCGGCCCGGCCACCGGCCCGGCCACCGGCCCGGCGCCGGACGGCGCGGTCACGCCGCCGCTGGCCGTGCCGCCCGGCGCTCCCGTCGCTCCCGGCGCGGCGGCGCCGGTCGGCGAGGCGCCCGTCGCGGCGGCGCCGGACGGCGCTCCGGCCTCCGGCGGGGATCCGGTGCTCCCGCCGAAGTCCTCGGGTTTCGGCCCGCGGCAGGAGGACGAGGCCCTCGACCTGCTCGGGCTGGCCGGCGGGTCCGTCTACAAGCGGCTGATTCCGATCGGCGTCGGGGTCGCGGCGGTCGCCGCCGTGATCGTCTGGGTCGTTGTCCGGCGCTGACGTCTTCCTGCGCGGCGTCGACCGGGCCGCGTTCGCGGTCGGCCTCGCCGGGCGGCTGCGGCGCGCCGGCGTGCCCTGCGGCCTGACCGACGTGGACGACTTCGTCCGGGCGCTCGGCGCCTGCCCGCCGCACTCGCGCGACCGGCTCTACTGGACCGCGCGGGTCAGCCTGGTCCGGCGCCAGGCCGACCTGGCCGCGTTCGAGCGGGTGTTCGCCGGCGTCTTCGACGACGCCCCGGCCGTCGCCGAGCGCCGGGGGCCCGCGCCGCGCGGCGAGTCGTTCGTGTCGCTGCCGGCCGACCACGGCGCGCCCGACTCCGGCGGGCTGCCGTGGGCGACGCTGCCGCCGGTGGTCGCGGACGCCGACGGGCCCGCCGGCGAGCGCGGCACGCCCGACCGGCGGCCGAGCGCGCTCGCCGGGCTCGCCGACCGCCCGTTTGAGGAGCTGGACGCCGCGCAGGTGGCGCTGCTCGGCGAGCGGCTGCGCGCCGCCGCCTGGCCGACCCGGCGGACACGGCGGCAGCGCACCGGCGCGGCGGGGCGGCGGATCGCGCTGCGGCCGACGCTGACCCGAGCCCGGCGCACCGGTTGGGAGCCGGTCGCCCTGGTGCGGTCCCGCCCGGTGCGGCGCCCGCGCCGGGTGGTGCTGCTCTGCGACGTCAGCCAGTCCATGCAGGCGCAGGCCGCCGCCTACCTGCACCTGATGCGCGCCTTCGCGGCGGTGGCGGACGCGGAGGTCTTCGCGTTCGCGACGACGCTGACCCGGCTCACGGCGGTGCTGCGGCACACCTCGGCGCCGGCCGCCGTCGCCCGGGCCGGCGACCTCGTCACCGACCGGTTCGGCGGCACCCGGATCGCCACGAACCTGCGCGCGCTGCTCGCCTCGCACCACGGCAACGCCGTGCGGGGCGCGGTCGTGGTGATCGGCTCGGACGGCTGGGACAGCGATCCACCGGCGGAGCTCGCGGCGGTGCTGGCGCGCCTGCGGCGCCGGGCGTACCGGATCATCTGGATGAATCCGCGCGCCGGCGCGCCGGGGTTCGCGCCGCGGGTCGGCTCGATGGCGGCCGCGCTGCCGTTCTGCGACCGGTTGCTGCCCGCCGGCACGTTCCGCGACCTGGACCGGGTCGCGGAACAGATTGCCGACGGCGCGACGGCGCCGGTCAGCTCCAGAGGGTCACATGGATCGACGGCCGGAAGTGGCCGACGGTGACGCCCGCGCCGCGCATCATCGCCTGGATCGCCCGGGGCGTCGCCGCGAACCGGCTGAGCTCGGCCGCGGCCGACGGGCCGCCCGGCCCGGTGAGCATCAGCGAGTGCCAGACCGCGTCGAACGCCACCTGCGGCCCGGTCAGCTGCACCAGGTGTCCGCGCGTCACGTCCTGCGCCACCGTGAACGACAGGCCGGCCGCCACGCCCTTGCCGCGCTTCGCCTCCTCCAGCGCCGCCGCATGGCTCTGGAAGATCCGCTGGCGGTCCTCCGGCACGCCCAGCCGGCGCAGCAGCGCCGGCACCGCGCCCGCGCCCGTCGCCGACGGGCCCATCAGCCAGATCTGCTCCCGCAGGCGCTGCGGTACCGCCGGCAGCCCGGCCAGCGGGTGCGACGGTCCGACGACCAGCACCATCCGGTGGTTCATCACCGGCCGGCAGGTCAGCGCCGGGTCGACCACCGCCGGCTGCGGGCCGATCGCGATGTCGACGGTGCGGGTCAGCAGCAGCGTGTCGAACTGCTCGGGGTCGCGCACGCTCAGCTCGACGTCGAGATCCGCCGCCCGCTTGGCGAACAGCTCGATCAGGCCGGGCGCCGCGTGCTCGGCGAACAGGCTCGACGACGCCACCCGCAGCAGCCGGCGCCCGCGGCCGGCCGCGCTGACCTCGAGGACCGTGCGGTCCTGCAGCCCGAGCAGCTCCGCCGCGCGGCTGGCCAGGCGCAGCCCGCCCGGGGTGAAGGCCAGGCCCGCCGCGGTCCGGGAGAACAGCTGATCGCCCAGCTCCCGGCGGAGCTGGCCGATGTGCAGCGAGACCGCCGACTCGGAGACCTCAAGCTGGGCGGCGGCCTGCTTGACGGACCCGAGCCGCACGACGGCCGAGTAGGCCCGCAGCTGCGTCGGCGTCATGCGCACGCTCTCATGACGGTAAATCTAACCCTCTGGGCCCCGGCCGGGCGCCCCCGGCGCAGCGGCGTCCGGGCACGGAACAGTGTCGGTTAGGCGGCATTGGGCGGACGGGTCTTCGCAGGTAATGACATCGCCCGATAGGGTGAGCTTTCTGTCGGGGGCGAGCGGACGGCATCCAAGCCGCCGGGGGCGTAGGAGTAGCGGCATGTCGGACGAGCGGACCAGCCCGCTGCGCCCACTCGACCCTCGTAAGCTCGGTTCTTACGAGCTGATCGGCCGGCTCGGTGAGGGCGGCATGGGCACGGTCTACCTGGCCCGCAGCGCCGCCGGCGTGCTGGTCGCCGTCAAGATGGTCCGCGCCGACCTGGCGCCCGACGACGAGTTCCGCCGCCGGTTCCGCAGCGAGGTCAACCGGGTCCGCGAGGTGCCGCCGTTCTGCACCGCCGAGGTGCTCGACGCCGACCCCGACCACGAGCAGCCCTACCTGGTCGTCGAGTACGTGGCCGGGCCGAGCCTCGCCGAGGTCGTCGAGGGGCGCGGCCCGCTCACCGCCTCCAACCTGCACAGCGTCGCGATCGGGGTGGCCACCGCGCTGACCGCGATCCACGGCGCCGGAATCATCCACCGCGACCTGAAGCCGCGCAACGTGCTGCTCGCGCCGGGCAGCCCGAAGGTCATCGACTTCGGCATCGCCCGGGCGATGGAGGCGACCAGCGCGCACACCCGCACCGACCAGATGGTCGGGACGGTGGCGTACATGGCGCCCGAGCGGTTCGGCTCGGACACCCCGCTCACCCCCGCCGCAGACGTCTTCGCCTGGGGCGGCGTCGTCGCGTACGCGGGCACCGGGCGCACCCCGTTCAGCGCGGACTCGCCGCCCGCCACCGCGGCGCGCATCCTCACCCAGCCGCCGGACCTGTCCGGCCTGTCCGGCCCGCTGCGCGACCTCATCGCGCACGCGCTGGAGAAGGACCCGGCCAACCGGCCCAGCGCCCGCGAGCTGCTCGATCTGCTGATCACCGGGCCGCAGCGGCCGGCCGCCGCCGGCGCCGCCCTGGACCACCAGCCCGGGCTGCGGATCGCCGCCGAGGAGGCGCAGGCGGTCACCGGCTACCACCCGGCCCGCCAGCTGACCGCGGCCGCGGCGGCGTCGAACCTGGTCGGCTACGACGAGAACTCGATCGTCACCCAGCCCGTGCCGACCTCGCCGGCCGGGCCGACCACCCCGTTCAGCCACGACCCCGCGCCGCGCCGCCCGTGGGTGCTGCCGGCCGCCGTCGGCCTGCTGGTGCTCGCGCTCCTGGCCGTCGCCGGGCTGACCGCGACGTACTGGCCGCGCGACGGCGGCACGCCCGAAGCCGCGGTGACCAGCAGCCCGGCGGCCGAGCCGGACCGGCCCGTGGTGAGCGCGCTGCTCGAGGACGCGCTGCTGGAACAGCGGCTGTGGCACCCGTCGTCGGACGCCGGCGAGGGTGCGAGCTGCTCGTTCGACGCCGGCCTCGTCGTGCGCCGCGAGACCCGCGGCGTCTTCCGCTGCCGCGGCCCGGAGGACGCCGAGCCGAGCGACCTGCAGGCCGAGGTCGGGCTCCGCCTGCTGACGCCGGACAGCTGCGGCTCGATCTGGTTGCGCTTCAGCGGCTACCGCGGCTATCAGGTCCGGGTGTGCGAGCACAACGTCTACGTCGGCACGCACAAGTCGGCCGAGATGAAGGTCTACAAGACGTTCCCGCTGGACGACAACGCGATCGGGGTCGGCGCCACGCCGACCCGGATCACGGTCAGCATCGTCGGCGAGACGCTCGAGGTGCTGCGCGACGGCGAGCTGGTGGGCAGCGTGCCGGTGCAGGACCCGGACATCACCGGCGGCCGGGTGGTGCTCGGCATCTACACCGAGCGCGACGCGCCGCTCGCGGGGCCGTACTCGGTCGCCTTCAACGACATCAAGATCTGGCCGATCAGCCGCTGAGGCCGGGCCCGCGCGGGCCCGGCCGCAAGTCGCTCAGTCCTTCGTCAGTCCCGCGCGCCGCAACGCGTCGGCCATCGCGCCGCCGTTGAAGTCGCCGCCCGCCGAGCCCTGCCCGCGGCCGCCGCCGGAACGCTGACCGCCGCCCTGGCCGCCGCCGGAGCGCTGGCCGCCGCTCTGGCCGCCGCCCTGCCGTGGCTGCCGCTGGCCGCCGCCCTGCCGTGGCTGCCGCTGGCCGCCGCCCTGGCGCGGCTGACCGCCCCCGCCCTGGCGTGGCTGGCCGCCGCCCTGGCGCGGCTCGCGGGGGCCGCGCTGCTCCGGCTTGTCCTCGAGCTTCATCGTCAGCGAGATCCGCTTGCGGGCCTCGTCGACGTCGACGACCCGCACCTTGACTACGTCGCCGGACTTCACCACCTCGCGGGGATCCTTGACGAACGTGTTCGACAGCGCCGACACGTGCACCAGGCCGTCCTGGTGCACGCCGACGTCGACGAACGCGCCGAACGCCGCCACGTTGGTGACCACGCCCTCGAGGATCATGCCCGGCCGCAGGTCGGCGATCTTCTCGACGCCCTCGGCGAACGTGGCCGTGGTGAACGCCGGCCGCGGGTCGCGTCCCGGCTTCTCCAGCTCGCGCAGGATGTCGGTGACGGTCGGCAGGCCGACGGTGCCGGTGACGAACTTCTCCGGGCGCAGGCCGCGCAGCAGCGCGCTGTTGCCGATCACCGTCTTGAGGTCGCCGCCGGCCTCGGCCAGGATCGTGCGGACCACCGGGTAGGACTCCGGGTGCACGCTGGAGGCGTCGAGGGGGTCGTCGCCGCCGGGGATGCGCAGGAAGCCGGCGCACTGCTCGAACGCCTTGGGGCCGAGCCGGGCGACCTTCTTGATCGCCGAGCGGTTCCGGAACGGGCCGTTGGCGTCGCGGTGCAGGACGATGTTCTCCGCCAGGCCCGCGCCGATGCCGGAGACCCGGGTCAGCAGGGGAGCGGACGCGGTGTTGACGTCGACGCCGACCGCGTTGACGCAGTCCTCGACCACCGCGTCGAGCGACTTGGAGAGCTTCATCTCGGACAGGTCGTGCTGGTACTGCCCGACGCCGATGGAGCGCGGGTCGATCTTCACCAGCTCGGCGAGCGGGTCCTGCAGGCGGCGGGCGATGGAGACCGCGCCGCGCAGCGAGACGTCCATGCCGGGCAGCTCCTGCGACGCGTACGCCGAGGCCGAGTAGACCGACGCGCCCGCCTCGGAGACCATCACCTTGGTCAGCCCGAGGCCGGGGTGCAGCTTGATCAGGTCGGCCGCCAGCCGGTCGGTCTCCCGCGACGCGGTGCCGTTGCCGATCGCGACCAGGTCGACGTTGTGCTGCTGGGCGAGGGTGGCCAGGGTGTGCAGCGACTGGTCCCACTTGTTCTGCGGCACGTGCGGGTAGATCGTCGAGGTCGCCACGCACTTGCCGGTCCCGTCGACCACCGCGACCTTCACGCCGGTGCGGAAGCCGGGGTCGAGCCCCATCGTCGCCCGGGTGCCGGCCGGCGCGGCGAGCAGCAGGTCGCGCAGGTTGGCGGCGAAGACGCGCACCGCCTCGTCCTCGGCCGCCTGCCAGAGCCGGACCCGCAGGTCGGCGCCGAGGTGGATGAGGATCCGGGTGCGCCACGCCCAGCGGACCGTGTCGAGCAGCCACCGGTCGCCGGCGCGGCCGTGGTCGGTGATGGCGAACCGGCCGGCCACCGACGCCTCGAAGGACGACGGCGCGCCGTCCTCGGCGCCCTCCTCCGGCTCCATGGTCAGGTCGAGGACGTCCTCCTTCTCGCCGCGGAACATGGCGAGGATGCGGTGCGAGGGCAGCTTGGTGAACGGCTCGGCGAAGTCGAAGTAGTCGGCGAACTTGGCGCCGTCGGCCTGCTTGCCGTCGCGCACCTTGGCGATCAGCCGGCCCTTGGTCCACATGCGCTCGCGCAGCTCACCGATGAGGTCGGGCTCCTCGGCGAAGCGCTCGACGAGGATCGCCCGGGCGCCGTCGAGCGCGGCGGCCGCGTCCGCGACGCCCTTGTCGGCGTCCACGTAGGCCGCCGCCTCCACCTTGGGGTCCCGGGTCGCGTCGCCGAGCAGCAGGTCGGCGAGGGGCTCCAGGCCGGCCTCGCGGGCGATCTGCGCCCGGGTCCGGCGCTTGGGCTTGAACGGCAGGTAGATGTCCTCGAGTCGGGCCTTGGACTCGGCGCCGAGGATCTGCGCCTCGAGGGCGTCGTCGAGCTTGCCCTGCGAGCGGATCGACTCGAGCACGGCGGCGCGGCGGTCCTCGAGCTCACGCAGGTAGCCGAGCCGCTCCTCGAGCGTGCGCAGCTGCTGGTCGTCGAGGGTGCCGGTGACCTCCTTGCGGTACCGGGCGATGAACGGCACCGTGGCGCCGCCGTCCAGCAGGTCGACCGCGGCCGTCACCTGGCCCTCGCGGACCCCGAGCTCCTGGGCAATGCGCTGATGGATGGCGGTAGTCACGCCGACGATTGTGAACCAGACGTCCGACACTTGTCGCGCCGCCCCACGAAACAGCGGTTGACGATCACCCCGGCCGGGCGCGGGTAGGGTCACCGTCATGCACGCTGCCATGTGGTACGGCACCCGGGACATCCGCTGGGAGCAGCGCCCCGATCCGGCGATCCAGCTGCCGACGGACGCGGTCGTACGGGTCGTCGCGGCCTGCGTCTGCGGCTCGGACCTGTGGACCTACCGGGGTGCCCGGCCGCCCGCCGATCCGCACCCGATCGGCCACGAGTTCGTCGGCGTCGTCGAGGAGACCGGCGCCGGCGTCACCACGCTGAAGGCCGGCGATTTCGTCATCTCGCCGTTCTCGATCAGCGACGGCACCTGCGCGCACTGCCGGCGGGGCGTCACCACGTCCTGCGATCAGCTGCAGTGGTACGGCGGCCGGGACCGCGACGGCCGCGTCCTGGACGGCGGGCAGGGCCGGTACCTGCGGGTGCCGCTCGCCGACGGCACCCTGCTCGCGACGCCGGGCCTGCCGGACACCGGGACGGTTCCCGCCCTGCTCGCCCTCTCCGACGTGCTGGTCACCGGTCACCACGCCGCCGTGTCCGGTGGCGCCGGCCCCGGCCGCACGGTGGCGGTCGTCGGCGACGGCGCGGTCGGCCTGTGCGCGGTGCTCGCCTCCGTCCGGCTCGGCGCGGAGCGGGTGATCGCCTTCTCCTCGCACGCCGACCGGCAGCAGGTCGCCACCCGCTTCGGCGCGACCGACATCATCGCGGCGCGCGGCGACGAGGGCGCCGCGGCCCTGCACGACCTGCTCGCCGGCGAGGGCGCGGACGCGGTGCTCGAGTGCGTCGGCAACAAGGAGTCGATGGCGCAGTCGGTGGCGTCGGTGCGCCCGGGCGGCCGCATCGGCTACGTCGGCGTGCCGCTCGGCGGCGCCGAGCTGCCGATCCAGAAGATGTTCGACGACAACATCGCGGTCGCCGGCGGCGTCGCGCCGGTCCGGCCCTACCTGCCGGAGCTGCTGGCGGACGTGCTCGGCGGCACGCTGGACGCGAGCGCCGTCTTCGACCTGCACCTGCCGATGGAGGAGGTCGCGCAGGCGTACGCCGCGATGGACGAGCGCCGGTCGATCAAGACGCTGCTGTGGCCCTGAGGTCGCGCTGAACCGCCCACAGCGCGGCCTCGGTGCGGGAGACCGCCCCGGTCTTGCGCAGCAGGTTGGAGACGTGCACGGTGACCGTGCGCACCGAGATGCCCAGCGCCCGGGCGATCTGCTTGTTGGACATGCCCTCGGCCAGGCAGCCGATCACCTCCCGCTCGCGGGCGGTCAGGTCGGGCTGCTCCTGCAGGTAGGTCGGCAGCGTGGCGTCGGCGAGCGCCTCCGGGCCGCCGGCCATCGCGAGCAGCTCGGTCAGCCGGTACGGGTTGCCGCCGGTGCGGCGCCACACCGCCTCGGCGACGTCGGCCGGCGGGCGGCTCTCCTCGTACACGTGTTCGAGAATCTGGGCCACCTGCCCGGCGGTCAGCGCACCCAGGTGCTGGCGCACGGCGCCGGGCGCCCCCGACAGGCGGGCCAGGACCCGGGCCGTGAGCAGCGGGGAGACCGCCGCGTCCGGCGGCCGGCTGGTCACCAGCAGCAGGGCCGGCAGCTCCGCGCCGGCCAGCTCGCCGATCAGGTTCAGGCTGGCCGGGTCGAGCGCGTGGAGATCCTCCACCACGAGTACGGCCGGACGGCCGTCGACCAGCGTCCGCACCGTGGCGACGGCGAGCCGCAGCAGCGCGTCGGGCGTGTAACGCTCCCGGGGGACATCGGGGTCCTGCGCCAGCCAGGCCAGCGCGTCCGGGGGCACCGGCAGGTCGGGGCGGGGGCCGAGCCCGGCCAGCACCGCCGCCAGCCAGTCGTAGGGCGCCGGCGAGTGCAGCCGCGCGGAGCCGGAGAGCACCACCTGCGGGGTCGTGACCTGCAGGGCCGCCGCGACCAGGGTGCTCTTGCCGGTGCCGGGCGGGCCGGTGACCACGGCGGGAACGCACCTGCGGCGCGCGTCGACGCGCTCCCAGGCGCGCGTGAGCTCATCCAGCGCGCCCGCTCGTCCCACCATCGGTACCGGCATCACCTCTCAACACTACGTACTACGTACTACAGACACCGCCTCAGCCCTTTGGCAGTCTTGTGACATGAGTGTCGTGCTTCGTGCGGTCGCCGCCTCCGACCAGGGCCTGGTCAGGTCGAACAACGAGGACGCCGTCTTCGTCGGCGACCGGCTGCTGGTGGTCGCCGACGGCATGGGCGGGCTGCCGGCCGGGGAACTGGCCAGCGACATCCTGGTCCGCACCCTGGCCGAGGTCGACACCCTGCCGGACACCGGCGAGCCGCTGCAGGACCTGATCGCGGCGCTGGACACGGCGAACGAGCGGATCGAGGCGGCCGTCGCGGACGACGACACCCGCGACGGCATGGGCACCACGGTCACCACGCTGCTGCTCTCGGGCGAGCGGCTGGCGGCGCTCAACGTCGGGGACTCGCGCTGCTACCTGAGCCGCGACGGCGAGCTGACGCAGCTCACCCGCGACGACACGTACGTGCAGGCGCTGGTGGATCAGGGCGTGCTGACGCCGTCGGACGCCCGGCGGCACCCGCAGCGGGCGCTGGTGACCCAGGCGGTGCAGGGCGGGCCGTTCCGCCCGGCCGGCCGGATGGTGCCGGTGCGCGTCGGCGACCGGTTCCTGCTGTGCAGCGACGGGCTGAGCGACTACGTCGAGGACGAGGTGATCGCGACCACGCTGCGCTCGTACCCGGACCGGCAGGTGTGCGCGGCCGAGCTGATCGCCCGCACGCTGGAGGCCGGCGCGCCGGACAACGTCTCGGTGATCGTCGCGGACGTCGAGGCGGACTAGTCGAGCGCGGTGTCCGCGGTGGCGCCTGCGACCCCGTAGCCCATACCCGGGCGCGACACTCAGGATTCGTCGCGGGCGTTCCTTCGCGCGATGAAGACGGAGCCGACGACCACACCCAGGCCCGTACCCAGGGACAGACCTAGCCCGACACCGAGAGCGAGGTTGTCGAAAACACCCCCGGCGACGACGCCGAGGAGAAGGCCGAAGACAGAGCCGAATGCGATCCAGAAACCGAGACCTTCGGCCCCCAGGGGCGTGTTCCTGCTGATCATCGCAGCTCCCAGGACTCGGGCGGATAGACCGACAATCTGGCGGCCCACCACGGCGGCCGCGCAACCGACTTCCGCCACAACATATCCCCTGACATCAAAGTCCCGGCTCACGTCTCGATTCACCAGTCCGGGCGCCGCGACGCTGACTGCCGTCGTCACCCGGGCCGACGAGCCGGTCCGGGACTGGGCCGGCAAACGGGTCGGTTTCAGCGTGCGGGACGGCGGCCGTGACCAGCGGGGCCGCGGCCGCTGACCGGGTGGGCTTCAGCTGGGCATTCAGCGCGGACCAGAACGATGCCGGCGAGTGGGCCCGGGCCCGGGTCGGCACCTGCGTCGCGCCGGCCGGCGGCTGACCGTCCGCCGTGCCGGCACGGCGGTAGGTGTGCGCGGAGCGGCGGGTACCACGGTGCTCGCCGCTCCGCGCACCCGGCCCGCACGGTGGCCGGCCGCGGGGGCCGCCGGTGGCGCTAGGCTCGCGGCTGTGCTGATCGCGACCGAACGGCTGGTGCTGCGCCGCTTCCGCGCCGGCGACGCGGAGACCCTGGCGGCCTACCGGTCGGCGCCGGAGGTGGCGGTCTACCAGTCGTGGCGGGCGCCGTATCCGCTGGAACGGGCCCGCTATGCGATCGAGACGATGGCCGCGGCGGATCCGGAGCAGCCCGGCTGGTTCCAGTACGCGATCGAGCTCAAGGACGGTCGCGAGCACGTCGGCGACGTCGGGGTGAACCTGAACGACAACCTCATGCAGGCCGAGATCGGTTACACCCTCGCACCGCGGCGGCAGGGGCACGGCTACGCCACCGAGGCGGTCCGGGCCGTGCTCGACCACCTCTTCCGGGTGCGCGGCCTGCACAAGGTCTCGGCGGAGTGCGACGCCCGCAACGTGGCGTCGGCGCGGGTGCTGGAGCGCCTGGGCTTCACCCGCGAGGGCCTGCGGCGCGGCCACACCTGGATCAAGGACGAGTGGACGGACGACCTGATCTACGGCCTGCTGAGGACGGACTACCTCGCGTCCTGAGAGCCCGCCGGGTCAGGGCCGGGGCGCGCCGATGTTGACCATCCACTCGATGCCGAAGCGGTCCTGGCAGGAGCCGAACTCGTCGCCCCACATCTGCTTCTCGAGCGGCACGCTGACCGTGCCGCCCTCGGCGAGCTTGGCCCACCATTCGCGCAGCGTGTCGGCGTCGTCCCCGCTGAGGCTGACGGCGATGTTGTTGCCGGCCGTGTGCTCCATGCCGGGCGGCGAGTCGGCGGCCATCAGCGTGAGCCCGCCCTCGACCTCCAGCAGGCCGTGCATGACCTTGTCGGCCAGCGATGGGTCGGGGGCGCCGAACTCACCGAAGGTGTTGATGGTGAGCGTCCCGCCGAAGACGGAGTGGTAGAACTCCATCGCGGCCCGGGCGTCGCCGCCGAGGAACGAGATGTACGGGTTCAGTCGAATAGCCACTCTCGCACGATAGACCCCCTACCCCTCGTAACGGAGCCAGACGGCGCCCAGCGGCGGTACCCGCAGCGAGGCCGACGCGTCGAGCCCGTGCCACGGCAGCGCCTCCGCGTGCACCTCGCCGAGGTTGCCGACGCCGGAGCCGCCGTACAGGGTGCTGTCGGTGTTGACCACCTCGCGCCACACGCCGGCGGTCGGCAGGCCGATGCGGTAGCCGTCGTGCGGGATCGCGGCGAAGTTCACCACGCAGGCCAGCGCCGCGCCGTCGGGCGCGAAGCGCAGGAACGAGAACGTGTTGTGCTGCGAGTCCTCGCTGGTGATCCAGCGGAAGCCGCCCGGCGTGGTGTCCTGCGACCAGATCGCCGGGGTGCGCCGGTACTCCCGGTTCAGGTCCTGCACCAGCCGGTGGATGCCGCCGCCGCGGGCGGCGTCGTCCAGCAGGCCCCAGTCCAGCCCGCGCTCCTCGCTCCACTCCTGCTCGTCGCCGAGCTCGGCGCCCATGAAGAGGAGCTGCTTGCCGGTGAACGCCCACATGAAGCCCAGCAGCGCGCGGGTGTTGGCCAGCTTCTGCCACAGGTCGCCGGGCATCTTGCCGGTGAGCGAGCCCTTGCCGTGCACCACCTCGTCGTGGCTGATCGGCAGGATGTAGTTCTCGCTCCAGGCGTACACGGTGGCGAAGGTCATCTGGTGGTGGTGCCACTGCCGGTGGATGGGCTCCTTACCCATGTAGGTCAGGGTGTCGTTCATCCAGCCCATGTTCCACTTGAAGCCGAAGCCGAGGCCGCCGAGGTGGGTCGGCCGGGTGACGCCCGGCCACGCCGTCGACTCCTCGGCGATGGTCACCACGCCCGGGTAGTTGCGGTAGACCGTCGCGTTCATCTCCTGCAGGAAGCTGATCGCGTCGAGGTTCTCCCGGCCGCCGTACTGGTTCGGCGTCCACTCGCCGTCCTTGCGGGAGTAGTCCAGGTAGAGCATCGACGCGACCGCGTCGACGCGCAGCCCGTCCGCGTGGAACTCCTCGCACCAGTACAGCGCGTTGGCCACCAGGAAGTTGCGGACCTCGCGGCGGCCGAAGTCGAAGACGTAGGTGCCCCAGTCGGGGTGTTCGCCGCGGCGCCAGTCGCCGTGCTCGTAGAGCGGGGTGCCGTCGAAGCGGGCCAGGGCCCACTCGTCCTTGGGGAAGTGCGCGGGCACCCAGTCCAGGATGACGCCGATGCCGGCCTGGTGCAGCTTGTCGACCAGGTGGCGGAACTCGTCGGGCGAGCCGAACCGCGACGTCGGCGCGAAGTAGCCGGTGACCTGGTAGCCCCACGAGCCGCCGAACGGGTGCTCCATCACCGGCATCAGCTCGACGTGGGTGAAGCCCGTCTCGACCACGTAGTCGACCAGCTGCTCGGCGAGCTCGGTGTAGCTCAGGCCCGGCCGCCACGAGCCGAGGTGCACCTCGTACGCGCTCATCGGCTCCTGGTGCCACTGCTTGGTCGCGCGCTCGGACATCCAGGCGGAGTCCTGCCACTCGTAGGTGGACTCGTAGACCACCGACGCCGTGCGCGGCGGCACCTCGGTGTGCTGTGCCAGCGGGTCGGCCTTCTCGCGCCAGACGCCGTCCCGGCCGAGGATCTTGAACTTGTACTTGGCACCGGTTGCCGCGCCCGGAACGTAGATCTCCCAGACGCCGCTGCTGCCGAGCGAGCGCATCGGCCAGCCGTCGTACGGGCCCCAGCCGGCGACGTCGCCGATGAGCTGCACGCCGCGGGCGCCGGGCGCCCAGACGGCGAAGCCGACGCCGTCGCCCTTGGGCTGCGCGCCCAGCACCTTCCACAGCTTCTCGTGCCGGCCCTCGCCGATCAGGTGCAGGTCCAGCTCGCCGAGGGTCGGCAGGTGCCGGTACGGGTCGTCGCAGACCGTGCCGTCGACGTCGAGCTCGTAGTCGAGCACCGTGCCGGGCAGCTCGACCGCGAAGATGCCGTCGGGGTGCACCTGAGTCATCGCCGTGCGCTCGCCGCCGACGACGACGGACACGTCCTTGGCGCCCTTGCGCATGGTGCGGATGACGGTGTGCCCGCCGGAGGGGTGCGCGCCCAGCAGCCCGTGCGGGTCGTGGGTGTCGCCGGACATCACCGCGTTCATCGCGCGCTGGTCGCCGGCCAGGCCGGGTGGGGTGCTCTGCCCGATCATCGGTACTCCTTCTCCGGGGGTCATCAGCGTACGAGCCGGGAGATCGACCGCAGCGGGATCCGCAGCCATCCGGGCCGGTGCCGCGATTCGTACGCGGCCTCGTAGACCGCCTTGTCCAGCTCGTACGCGGCGAGCAGCGAACCGTGCTCGCGCGGATCGTGCCCGGCCGCCGCCGCGTACCCGTCGCAGAAGGAGTCCCGGTTGCGGTCCACCCACTCGCGGGCCCGTACGCCGAGGTGTTCGTCGCCGTCGGAGTCCACCAGCAGCTGGTATGCCGCGTACTCGTAGCTGCGCAGCACGCCGG
The DNA here is from genome assembly GCF_044465445.1 of Actinoplanes sp. NPDC049668. NCBI lineage: Bacteria > Bacillati > Actinomycetota > Actinomycetes > Micromonosporales > Micromonosporaceae > Actinoplanes > Actinoplanes sp. NPDC049668. The sequence goes on along the minus strand of NZ_JBITLR010000002.1, from coordinate 395,982 downwards.
CGATGTCGCGCAGCGGCGAGTCGGGCAGCCGCCGCTCGTCGAGCGGCTGGCCGGGCTCGCCCTCGAAGTCGATGAGCAGCCACGCCTCCGGGACCCGCAGCACCTGGCCCAGGTGCAGGTCGCCGTGCACCCGCTGCACCGAGACCAGCTCGCCGGTGAGCTTGCGGAACCGCTCCTCGATCGCCGGCGCGTAGTCGCGCAGCTCGGGCACGGCGGCGGTCGCGGTGGCGAGCCGCGCGACGACGGCGTCCACCGGGAACGGCGACGGGCCCGAGCCGAGCTCGGCCGCGAGGGTCCGGTGCACCGAGGCGACCGCCTCGCCGAGGCGGTAGGACTCGCCGGCGAAGTCGCCGCCGACCTCGTCGGCGCCCATCTCGGCGTCGGCGAACAGGTCCCGGGCGCTGGCGGTGGCCATCGCCCAGCCCTCGGCGGAGTTCACCGCGTACGCGGTGACCATGCCGAGCGGGCACGGCCGGCCGTCGACGTTGATCTCGAAAGAGCCGAGCAGCCGGGCGACGTGCGGGTTGCCGGCCCGGCCGAGCACCCGGTTGAGCTCGATGTCGGGGTTGACGCCGACGTCGACCCGGCGGAAGACCTTGAGGATGGCCTCCTGCTCGAAGATCACGCTGGTGTTGCTCTGCTCCGCGTCGAAGACCCGCGCCTCGCACTCCAGCGGGAACGACGCGCCGGGCTCGGACTGGCAGACGATGTCGCCGACGGTGGCGTCGGAGGAGATCAGCGACAGCAGGAACGCCGCGGCGGCCGGGTCGTACAGGCCGTCGTAGCCGGTGCGCTCGCCGTCGGTGCCGATCGTCGCCACGGTGCTGAACTCGGAGATCGGCCCGGAGTCCCAGGCCACCAGGACCTGGTAGCGCTCGGTGCTGCCGTCGGTGTAGTCGACGTCCAGCAGGACCAGGTCCAGGTCGTCCTTGAGCGGGGTGGACGAGGCCTGCCGGACCTCCCGCAGGGTCCGGCTGCGGCCCGCGTACCAGCGTTGCTGGGACAGCCATTCGGCATAGGGCAGCGTCATTGCTTCTCCTCCGACCCGCACAGCTGGAACCAGTAGAACCCGTGCCCCGGCAGGGTCAGCAGGTACGGCAGGTTGCCGATGCGCGGGAAGTTCACGTGCCCGGTCAGCTCGACCGGCGTGTACGCGTTCCAGTGCTGCAGGTTCAGCTCGATGGGCTGGGGGAAGCGCGAGAGGTTGTTGACGCAGAGCACCACGTCGTCGCCGTCCTCGCGCAGGAACGCGAGCACCGACGGGTTGGAGCCGCCCAGCTCGCGGAAGTTGCCGGTGGCGAACGCGTCGTGGCGGCGCCGCACCGCCAGCATCGTGCGGGTCCAGTTGAGCAGCGACGTCGAGCTGTCCCGCTGGGCCTCCACGTTGACCGACTGGTATCCGTAGATCGGGTCCTGGTTGGCGGGCAGGTAGAGCCGCCCGGGGTTGGCGGTGGAGAATCCCGCGTTGCGGTCCGGCGTCCACTGCATCGGGGTGCGCACGCCGTCGCGGTCGCCGAGCCAGATGTTGTCGCCCATGCCGATCTCGTCGCCGTAGTACAGCACCGGCGAGCCGGGCAGCGACAGCAGCAGGGCGGTGAACAGCTCGATCTGGTTGCGGTCGTTCTCCAGCAGCGGCGCCAGCCGCCGGCGGATGCCGACGTTGGCCTTCATCCGCGGATCCTTGGCGTACTCGGAGTACATGTAGTCGCGCTCTTCGTCGGTGACCATCTCGAGCGTCAGCTCGTCGTGGTTGCGCAGGAAGATGCCCCACTGCGCCATGTCCGGGATCGGCGGGGTCTGCGCCAGGATCTCGGAGATGGGGAAGCGCGACTCGCGCCGTACCGCCATGAAGATGCGCGGCATCAGCGGGAAGTGGAACGCCATGTGGCACTCGTCGCCGCCGGTGTCGGGGTCGCCGAAGTACTCGACCACGTCGGCGGGCCACTGGTTCGCCTCGGCGAGCAGCACCCGGCCGGGGAACTCGTCGTCGATCACCTTGCGGCAGTGCTTGAGGAACGCGTGCGTCTCGGGCAGGTTCTCGCAGTTGGTGCCCTCGCGCTCGAACAGGTACGGCACCGCGTCCAGGCGGAAGCCGTCGATGCCCAGGTCGAGCCAGAAGCGCAGGACGTCGATCATCGCCTCCTGCACGGCCGGGTTGTCGTAGTTGAGGTCCGGCTGGTGCGAGAAGAAGCGGTGCCAGTAGAACTGCCGGCGCACCGGGTCGAACGTCCAGTTCGACTCCTCGGTGTCCACGAAGATGACCCGGGCGTCGGAGTACGGCTCGCTGGTGTCGCTCCACACGTAGTAGTCGCCGTACGGGCCGTCGGGGTCGCGGCGCGACTCCTGGAACCAGGCGTGCGAGTCGGAGGTGTGGTTCATGACCAGGTCGGTGATGACCCGGATGCCGCGCTTGTGCGCCGCGTCGAGCAGGGCGACGAAGTCGTCGACCGTGCCGAACTCGGGCAGCACCCGGTAGAAGTCGCGGATGTCGTATCCGCCGTCGCGCAGCGGCGAGTCGTAGAACGGCGGCAGCCAGAGGCAGTCGACGCCGAGCCACTGCAGATAGTCCAGCCGCTCGATCAGCCCGCGCAGGTCGCCGGAGCCGTCCGAACTCGAGTCGTAGAAGGCCCGGACCAGCACCTCGTAGAAGACCGCGCGTTTGAACCAGGTCCGGTCCGCCGGCAGCGTCCGGGCATGACCGAAGTCGTCGGCGGTGGGGTGTTCGACCACCCCGTCCTCGACGTGGCTGCCTTCCGTGGGATTGTGCTCGACGCTCGCGCCGAGTCTGGTCGTCAGATCCATCAGACGTTCACCTACCCCACCCCGCAGGAACTGAATCGCTGTGCCGCTAATGGCGTGGGTGCACCACGAACACGTGCGCCGGCTCGACGTTCGGGTCGATCCGGACGGCGTTGTGCTGACCCCACTCGTACGTCGCCCCGGTCAGTTGGTCGGTGACGGTGAACCGTTCGTGCCAGTCCATGCCCAGGGCCGGCATGTCGAGGGCCGTGTTGCCCCATTGCACGTTTGCCGAGTCGAACGAGCAGATCACCAAAACGGTGTTGCCTGTCTCCGGATCGCGTTTCGACCAGCACAGCAGCGACGGATTGTCGATGCCGTGGAACTCGGTGTTCCGCAGCCAGTGCAGGGCCGGGTTGTCGCGCCGGATGGCGTTCAGCTTGGTGATGTACGGCGCCAGTGTCCGCCCGGAGCGTTCGGCGCCGGCCCAGTCCCGCGGCTTCAGCTCGAACTTCTCGTTGTCGATGTATTCTTCCGCGCCCGGCCGGTTGACGTGCTCGAAGAGCTCCAGCCCCGAGTACATGCCCCAGGACGGCGAGAGCATGCTCGCCAGCACCGTACGGATCTTGAACATCGGCGGGCCGCCGTGCTGCAGCGACTCGTGCAGGATGTCGGGGGTGTTGGGCCAGAAGTTGGGGCGCATCCAGTCGATCGAGGCCTTGAGCTGGTCCACGTACTCGCGCATCTCCCAGGCCGTGGTGCGCCAGGTGAAGTACGTGTACGACTGGGTGAAGCCGATCCGGCCGAGCCCGTTCATCATGGCCGGCCGGGTGAACGCCTCGGCCAGGAACAGCACGTCCGGGTCGGCCGTCTTGACCTTGGAGATCAGCCACTGCCAGAACGTCAGCGTCTTGGTGTGCGGGTTGTCCACCCGGAAGATCTTGACGCCGTTCTCGACCCAGTGCAGGACGATCCGCAGGACCTCCTCGCGCAGGCCGCGGGGATCGTTGTCGAAGTTGATCGGGTAGATGTCCTGGTACTTCTTCGGCGGGTTCTCCGCGTACGCGATGGTGCCGTCGGCCCGGGTGGTGAACCACTCCGGATGCGTCTTGACCCACGGGTGGTCCGGCGCCGCCTGCAGCGCCAGGTCCATCGCGACCTCCATGCCGTTGTCCCGGGCGACCGCGATGAAGTCGCGGAAGTCCGCCAGGTCGCCGAGCAGCGGGTTGATCGCGTCGTGGCCGCCCTCGTCGGAGCCGATCGCCCAGGGCGAGCCGACGTCGATGCCCTCGCGGGCGACCAGGGTGTTGTTGCGGCCCTTGCGGTTGATCTTGCCGATCGGGTGGATCGGCGGCAGGTAGAGCACGTCGAAGCCCATCGCCGCGACGGCCGGGATGCGCCGCGCCGCGGTCGCGAACGTGCCGTGCCGGATCGGGGTGGCGTCGGGGCCGATCTCGGCGCCCTCGGAGCGCGGGAAGAACTCGTACCACGAGGAGTACAGCGCGCGCTGCCGGTCGGTCCAGATCGCGTACGACCGGGTCGTGGTGACCAGGTGGCGCACGGGGTTGTGCCAGAGCAGCTTCTCCAGCTCCAGCGCGGGGGAGACCCGGGAGAACAGCGAGCGGCTCTCGTCGCGCAGCGCCGCGGCGGCGGCGCGGACCCGCTCCTCGTCGGCGGCCGGCACGATCTTGGCGGCGAGGTCCAGCACGTCGGCGCCCTCGGCCAGGTCGTTGGCCAGGTCCTCGAGGCCCTGCCCGGCGCCGATCTTCTTGGTGACCGCGTTGCGCCAGGTCAGGTAGGGGTCGTCGAACGCCTCGATGGTGAACGTCCACCGGCCGACCCGGTCCGGCTTGATCACCCCGTGCCACCGGTCCAGGCCGGGCTCGCCGGGCACGAGCCGGGTGAACGGCTCGGGCGCGCCGTGCGGGCCCTTCCATACCACGTTCACGCCGAGGGCGTGGTGGCCTTCCCGATAGGACACCGCGGAAATGGGCACGAGCTCGCCGACCACCGCCTTGGCGGGATAGCGGCCACAGGACACCGATGGCGTCACATCTTCGATGGGAAAGCGACCGGTCATGATCTCCACCGTAATCAGAAAGCGCAGGGGCGGGCTTGGCGACGGGCGAATTCCGGGCAGCCGTCAGCCATCGGTCTCCGGATTGGAGCAACCGCGAACGGCGACGCATCCGGTGGTTTCAACCTACCGGAGAGCGCTCGGGACGGCCCCTCGTGGCGCGCCCTCGCGAGCGCCACGAAGGTGGTCAATTCCGCGTGAACGCGGTTGCGCGTCGGTTGCCGTGCGTTGCCATCGGGGCGAGGCTCCTCATCCGGCCCGCTCCGGAGCCGAGAAGTACGGCTGACGCACCCCGTGCCGGGGTGGCACCGAGACTTCTGGAGGGCTCCATGGCCGGTCCGTCCGCCGCGCTGTCGCCGGTCATCGCGGCGAGCACGCACTGGCTGGTCCGGGCGTACCCGTCCAGCGGCGCCGACCGCTCCGCCGACACGCTCGCCGAGCTGCAGGCGCGCCAGGCCGTGACGGTCGCCGCCTGGCTGCGCTACCCGACGCCGGTCGACGCCGAGCTGGTCGCCATCGCCGGCCCGGGCGGCTCCGCCGTGCTCGACTGGCGCGCCGGCAGCGAGCCCGACGACGACCTGGCCGACGGCGAGGGCTGGCGCACCTGGGTCGACGAGGTCGTGGTCAGCTGGGCCGCCTGCCTGCTCGCCGACCCGCAGCTGGCCGCCCGCGCCGTCGACTCGGTCGCCGCGGCGGTCCCGGCCATGGACAGCCGGCCGCGCCCACGACGCGTGGGTGACTTGCCGAGCGAGTTCCGCCGGCTGACCGCCCCCGACGCCCGCGACCTCGAGGCCGCGGCCCTGCTGCGCCACCCGGATCTGCTCGAGGCCGTCTCCGACCTGCACCGCGAGGACCTGGTCTACCTGCTCTGCGCCTAGCGCGCCGGAAATAATCGGCGTGCCGCGCAGCATTTCCGTGCGCCGCCCCGTTCTGCTGATAACTGTGCGGACGACGGGGGACGAGGGATGCGCGATGCGCAAGGGTTCGACGAGTTCTACCGGGACACGTCGCTACGGATGGTGCGCTACGGCTACGCCCTGACCGGTGACCTCGCCGAGGCGCAGGACATCGTGCAGGAGGCGTACACCCGAGCCTGGCGGCACTGGCGCACGGTCGCCGTGCACCCGGCGCCGGAGGGCTGGCTGCGGCTGGCGATCTCCCGGCTGGCCACCGACCGGTGGCGGCGGCTCAGCGGCCGGCGCGCCGCGCTGATCAGGTCGGGACCGCCCGAACCCGCCCCGCCGCCGAGCGAGGACACGGTCCTGCTGACCGCCGCCCTGCGCCGCCTGCCCGCACACCTGCGCCAGGCCGTCGCCCTGCACTACCTGTTCGACATGTCCGTCGCCCAGATCGCGGCCGAGACCGGCTCGCCCGTCGGCACCGTGACGTCCTGGCTGCACCGCGGCCGTACCGACCTGGCCGCCATCCTCTCGGCGGGACGACCCGTGGAGGTGCACGATGCCGAATGATCTCGAGAACGCGTTCGCCGCGCTGTCCGACGACGCCCGCCACGCCCGGCTCGCACCCGCCGCCGCCGTGCGCCGCGCCGCCGACCGCCGCGCCGTCACCCGTGCGCTCGGCGCCGTGGCCGCGGCCGCGGTCCTGGTGGCGGGCGTGACCGTCGGCGCGCGCCTGGTCCTGGCCGACGACGCCCACCCGCCGCTGCCGCCGGCGCAGAGCACCACGCCGACGGCCGCACCCTCGGCATCCTCCACACCGTCCACATCGGCCACGCCCTCGTCGACGGAGGCCGGCACGCCGTCGATCCCCGCGTCGATCCCGGCCCGGGCGTTCCTCGGCCGCTCCGACGCCAACGTGGCCTCGCTGCGGCGGCTCGACCCGCCGGAAGGCCCGCCGGAGTTCTGCGCGGCGGCCCGCTACCCGTCCGACGCGCGGGCCGGGGTGCGGGGGACGGTCTCGATCCTCTACCGGGCGAACGGCGACGACGCGGAGCACACCCCGTCCGGCGAGGTCCACGACACGGTCACGGTCTACTCCGGCGACGGCGCCGAGGACTTCATGGACGAGTTCCGGGCGGCGGTGCGCGCCTGCCCGCGTGGCGAGCGGGAGCACCTGACGTTCACCTACCGGTCACTGGGTTCGCTCGGCGTGGGCGACGAGTCGGTGCTCGTGCAGGGGTCGACGCCGGCCCGCGGCGACGACGGCGAGCTGTCCGGCGACGGGTCGACGTACCGGGTCTACGTCGCCGCGGTCCGGATCGGCGACTCCGTCGCGCTGGTGGAGAACCGCGGCTACGAGTCGATCTCGGCCGAGCGTACGGTCGCCGAGGGCTTCGCGCGCCGGGCCGCCGAGCGGCTGGCGGCCTGGCGGGACTGAGACGGCCGCCGGGTGAGTCAGGCGAGGCGGGCGGGGAAGCCGCCGGTCGCGATCGGGCCCCAGCGCTCGATGGTCACCCGGATCAGGGACTTGCCCTGCGCGCGCATCGCCGCGCGGTACTCGTCCCAGTCCGGGTGCTCGCCCGAGATCACCCGGAAGTACTCGACCAGCGGCTCGACCGACTCGGGCAGGTCGATGACCTCGGCGACGCCGTCGACCTGCACCCACGGCCCGCCGAAGGAGTCGGAGAGCACGCAGACGCTGACCCGCGGGTCGCGGCGGATGTTCGCCGCCTTGGCCCGCTCCGGGTAGGTCGAGATGACGATGCGGCCCTGCGCGTCCACGCCGCAGGTGTTCGGCGACGCCTGCGGGCGGCCGTCCCCGCGGGTGGTCATCAGGATCGCCTGGTGCCGGGTGCGGAGGAACTCGAGCAGCTCCTCGCGCCCGACCTTCGTGGTGGTCGCGACGGTGCGGGCCACGGCACTCAGCCCCGCAGCGCGGCGTCGACCGCTATCGCGCCGGGCAGGCCGTGCGCCTGCTCGGCCGTGACGGCCGCGCCGATGATGCCGGCGTTGTTGAGCAGGCGCGCGGGGACGATCGGGGTGCGGATCTCGATCAGCGGCAGCCACCGGTCCGACTTCTTGCTCACCCCGCCGCCGACGATGAACAGCCGCGGCGACAGCAGCATCTCCACGTGCCGCAGGTAGTCCTGCACCCGGCCGGCCCACTTATCCCAGCTCAGGTCCTCCTGCTCGCGGGCGCGGTCGGAGGCGCGCAGCTCGGCGTCGGCGCCGTCCAGCTCGAGGTGGCCGAGCTCGGTGTTGGGTATCAGGATCCCGTCGAGGAACAGGGCGCTGCCGATGCCGGTGCCGAAGGTCAGCATCATCGTCAGGCCGTGCTGCTCATGCCCCGCGCCGAAGGCGACCTCGGCGACGCCCGCGGCGTCGGCGTCGTTGAGCACGGAGACGGGCTTGCCGAGCCGCTCGCTGAACAGCTGCGCGGCGGGCGCGTCGATCCACGACTTGTCCACGTTCGCGGCGGTCCGGGTGACCCCGTCGACGACCACGCCCGGGAACGTCACGCCGACCCGGTCGAAGCCGTCGAACTGGGCGGCCACCTCGGCGACGGCCGCCACGACCGCGCCCACGTCGGACGGCTGCGGTGTCGGTACCCGGTGCCGCTCGGCGAGCAGCTCTCCGCGCACGGTGTCGACCGGCGCACCCTTCACGCCGGAACCGCCGATGTCGATGCCCAGGATGGCCATGCCATTACTCCGTCTCCGGTGCGTTTCCGATGCGTGTACCCACACACACCCGGAACCGAATCGTGCCACCCCCGCCGATCCGACCGTGGCACGGCCTCGGTAAGAGGTACAAGCGCCCGCTGCAACTTCTAACAGGTGACGATCTTCCCCGGCCGCATGGTAACGGAATGTCACTCATACTTTCGGCTAGTCAAGCCTCCTCCGCTCGGCTAGCGTGGGGTGAAGTGAACGGTCGCCGCGTGCGGGCACGGCTCTCTGCCCGCCTGATGGAGGACCCCTCAGATGATCGTCACCGCTGCTGTATCGACCACGGTGAGTGAAGTCTCCGCCCAGGAGAGCGCCGCCGAACTACTCGACCTGATGGCCGCGACCCCGGTGGCGGACCGCCGGCGCGCCGCACTGCGGTGCCGGGCGATCGAGGCCTGGCTGCCGCTCGCCCGCCACCTCGCACACCGCTACTCCGGCCGCGGCGAACCCACCGACGACCTGGTCCAGACCGCCACCGTCGGCCTCATCAAAGCCGTCGACAAGTTCGACCCCGACCGCGGCGTCGACTTCGCCGGCTACGCCATCCCCACCATCATCGGCGAGATCAAGCGCCACTTCCGCGACCGCACCTGGTCCGTACGCGTACCCCGCCGCCTGCAGGAACTGCGCCTGGCCATCACCGAGGCCAACAGCACCCTCACCCACACCCTCGGCCGCTCACCCACCGTCGCCGACATCGCCGTCCACCTCGGCGTCACCGAGGAAGACGTCCTGGAAGGCCTCGAAGGCGCCCGCGCCTACAACGCCACCAGCCTGTCCACCCCGATCAGCGCCGACGGCACCACCGAACTCGGCGACACCCTCGGCGACACCGACCACGAGTTCGAGGTCGCCGAAACCCGCGTCGCCCTCGGACCGGCCCTGGCCACCCTCGACGAGCGCGAGCAGAAGATCCTCACCCTGCGCTTCTACGGCAACCTGACCCAGTCCCAGATCGCCGACCAGATCGGCATCTCCCAGATGCACGTCAGCCGCCTGCTCACCAGGGCGCTGACCAAGCTGCGCACCCAGCTCGACCCGGTGTTCTAGGCACCCGGTGTTCTAGGCGCCGCGGCGGGCGGCGGGTTTCTTCGGCCTGGCGGGCGCCGCAACGGCCGGCTGCGGCCGGTCGCCGGCCGCCAGCCGTACCCAGATCACGAAGACCGCGGCGACCACCGCCGCGATGCCGGCGATGCCCGCGGCGAACGCGAACCGGCCGGAGACGAAGTCGGGCATCGCGCTCTCGGCCAGGACCACGGCGCCGACGCCGAGCAGCCCGGCCAGGGCGCTGAGCGCGCCGACGCCGCCGAAGATCAGCATGGCCATCCGGTTCGGCCGGACGGTGACACCGGTGCTCGTGGACCGGTACGCCCGGACCAGTGCCGACGCGCCCGCACCCCAGGCCAGCACGACCAGCAGGGCGGCGACGGTGTCGCTCGGCCGGTGCCACTCGGCCCAGACGGTGGCGACCGCGATGATCGTCACGTAGGCCGCGCCGATCAGCGCCACGGTGCCGCGGATCGCGAACGGCAGGACCAGGATCAGCGCGAACGCCACCGACGCGGCCGCGGTGGTGTGCCCGCTGGGGAACGAGTTCGGCGCCGGGAAGTCGTCCAGGTTCGGCCTGGGCAGGCGGAGCTTGAAGAGCCGGGTGCTGGCGTTGGCGCCGAGCACCAGCACGCCCGCGGCGACCGCCAGGTCGACCCGGCGCCGGACGAAGCCGATCGCCGCGGCGGCCACGCAGACCAGCACGAGGCTGGCGAGCGTGGTGCCGTTCAGCGCCCGGTTCAGCACCTCGACCACGCGCGGGTGGTCGACGTCGGCGCCGCGCATCATCAGCGTGTCGACGGACTGCCCGAGAGGGGTCCGCACGCAGGCGAGGTAGACCGCGACGACGCCCGCGGCGGCCAGCAGCGCGACGAACGCGTGCCCCACCGCGTGCCAGAAGCCCCGGCCACCCCCGCGGTCCACGGGTTCCGGTGTCTTCGCGGCTCGGCGTGCCAGGGCCGTCATGGGTGGTGTCCTCCTGAAGCTCACGGGTGCGCGGTTCCGCTTTGCCCAGTCGGCACGCTTCTCAAGCCTCTCAAGCGCTCGTGCGGCGGGGAATCATAGTCCCCTTTCGTGGCGTCCGGCCCCACCGGCCCCACATCCGCCCGCGGCAACCCCGGTGCACCTGCCGTCCTCCCGCCCCGCAACGGCGCGACGAGACCTTGATGAGGACGCCGCGCAAAGGTGCCGGCCGAGATGGGGGATCGGGATGTCGAACACCAGCCGCCGAATGCTCTCCGCGCTGTTGCTTCCTGCCGGGCTGTTCGCCGGGCTGGTCGTGGCTCCCGGTGCCGCAAACGCCGCCGGGGTGTCGGCAACCGTCCGGGCCGCCGACACGCTCAAGGTGCGCTCCGCGCCGTCGCAGTCCGCGAAGATCGTGGGAACGGTCCGCAGGAACCAGAAGGTGACGATCTCCTGCGTCATCACCGGGCAGCGGGTCAAGGGCACGATGCGCACCACGACCGCCTGGGACCGGATCGGCACCGACCGCTACATCTCGCACGCCTACGTGAAGGCGTCGGGCAAGATCCCGCGCTGCGCGTCGAAGCCGGCCGCGCCCGCCGCCGCCAGGTACGTGGTCGGCACGGTCAAGAGCGCCACCGGCGCCGTCACGCTGCGGGCCGCCGCGTCGGCCAAGGCCGCCACCGCCGGCACGCTCGCCAGCGGCGCGAAGGTCGACCTGGTCTGCTCGGTCACCGGCGACCTGGTCAAGGGCACTGTCCGGTCCACCACGCAGTGGGACCGCACCCGGGCCGGCGGCTACATCCCGAACGCCTACATCTACTCCGGCAAGCTGGCCGCCTGCCCGGCACCGGCACCGGCACCGGCGCCCGCGCCGCCCGCGGTGAAGCTGACGCCGGAGCAGTTCATCAAGGCCTCGGCGCCCGGCGCGCAGGCCGGCTGGCGCGAGTACGGCGTCCCGGCGTCGGTCACCCTCGCCCAGGCCATCCTCGAGTCCGGCTGGGGCCGCAGCTCGCTGTCGGCGACCAGCAACAACTACTTCGGCATCAAGTGCCAGGACGGCCGGTACGGCAAGCTCGCCAACGGCTGCCGCACCGTGCGCACGCAGGAGTGCACCAAGGCCGGCAAGTGCTTCGAGACGTCGGCGGCCTTCCGTACCTACGCCAGCCCGGCGCACTCGTTCCGGGACCACGGCAGCTTCCTGCAGGTCAACAGCCGCTACGACGGCGCCTTCGCCTACACCAAGGACGCGAACAAGTTCATCATGAAGGTGTGGAAGGCCGGCTACGCGACCGACCCGAACTACTACACCAAGGTCACCGGCCTGATGAAGAAGTACGACCTCTACCAGTACGACACCTGGAAGTGAGCCGGCGCCGCCCGGCAACGCGGCGGTAATCACGAGGCGGAACGCGGCGGAACTGCCTATTGTTGACGCGCCATGTCTGTGACACCCCTGAGCCAGGACCCCGCCGAGCTCCGCCGCCGCATGTCCGACCTGCTGCCCCGCGACGAGCGCCGCCTGCAGCGCCGGCTCGAGGGCAGCCGCCGGATCCGCGAGGAGCTCGCGCGCGCCGCCGTGCTCGCCGAGATCGCCGCGGAGGTGGCGCAGGCCGAGCAGCGCCGCGACGCGCGGCTGGCGGCGGTTCCGGCGATCACCTACCCGGACGAGTTGCCGGTAAGCCAGCGCCGCGACGACATCATGGCGGCGATCCGGGACCACCAGGTCGTCGTGATCGCCGGCGAGACCGGCTCGGGCAAGACCACCCAGCTGCCGAAGATCTGCCTGGAGCTGGGCCGCGGCCTGCGCGGCCAGATCGGGCACACCCAGCCGCGCCGGATCGCGGCCCGCACGGTCGCCGAGCGGATCGCCGAGGAGCTCGGCACCCCGCTGGGCTCGACGGTCGGCTACAAGGTCCGCTTCACCGACCAGGTCACCGACGAGACCATGGTCAAGGTGATGACCGACGGCATCCTGCTCGCCGAGATCCAGACCGACCGGATGCTGCGCCGCTACGACACCCTGATCATCGACGAGGCGCACGAGCGCAGCCTCAACATCGACTTCATCCTCGGCTACCTCGCCCAGCTGCTGCCCAAGCGCCCCGACCTGAAGCTGATCATCACCTCGGCGACGATCGAGACGGGGCGCTTCGCCGAGCATTTCGCGGGCCCGCCCCCTCGCCCGGGTTCTCCGCGCCGTCCGGAGGACCAGGCGTCGGTAGCGGCACAGCCGGCGCCGGTCATCGAGGTGTCCGGGCGGACCTACCCGGTCGAGGTGCGCTACCGCCCGCTGGCCCGGTTCACCGGCGAGGAGGAGGAGGGCCGCGAGGAGCCGATCGACCAGGTGGACGGCATAGCCGCCGCCGTCGACGAGCTCGGCGCCGAGAGCAGCGGCGACATTCTGGTCTTTCTCAGCGGCGAGCGGGAGATCCGCGACACCGCGGACGCCCTCAACCGCCGCGACCTGCGCAACACCGAGATCGTCCCGCTCTACGGCCGGCTCTCCGCGGCCGAGCAGCACCGGGTCTTCCAGGCGCACACCGGCCGCCGGGTGGTGCTGGCCACCAACGTCGCCGAGACGTCCCTGACCGTGCCCGGCATCCGCTACGTGATCGACCCCGGCACCGCGCGGATCTCGCGCTACAGCAGCCGGCTCAAGGTGCAGCGGCTGCCGATCGAGGCGGTCTCGCAGGCCAGCGCCAACCAGCGCAAGGGCCGCTGCGGGCGCACGTCGGACGGCATCTGCATCCGGCTGTACTCGGAGGAGGACTTCGAGGCGCGGCCGGCGTTCACCGAGCCGGAGATCCTGCGGACCAACCTGGCCAGCGTCATCCTGCAGATGACCAGCCTGGGGCTCGGCGACCTGGCCGCGTTCCCGTTCATCGACCCGCCGGACAAGCGCAACGTCACCGACGGCGTGAAGCTGCTGGAGGAGCTCGGCGCCCTCGACCAGCGCAAGCTCACCCCGCTGGGCCGCCAGCTGGCCCAGCTCCCGGTCGACCCGCGGCTGGCCCGCATGGTCATCGAGGCGGACAAGCAGGACTGCCTCGCGGAGGTCATGGTCATCACCGCGGCGCTGTCCATCCAGGACCCCCGGGAGCGGCCGGCCGACCGGCAGCAGCAGGCCGACGAGAAGCACGCCCGGTTCGCCGACAAGGAATCCGACTTCTTCAGCTACCTCAACCTGTGGCGCTACCTGCGGGAGAAGCAGCGCGAGCTGTCCGGCAACCAGTTCCGCCGGCTGTGCCGCGCCGAGTTCCTCAACTACCTGCGGGTCCGCGAGTGGCAGGACATCTACTCGCAGCTTCGGCAGGTCGCCCGTACGCTCGGGCTCACCCTGGTCGAGCGGGACGAGATCGCCGCGGGCCAGGCCGTGCACACGGCCCTGCTCGCCGGGCTGCTCTCGCACATCGGCCTGAAGGACACCGACAAGCGCGAGTATCTCGGCGCCCGCGGCGCCAAGTTCGCGGTCTTCCCCGGCTCGACCCTGTTCAAGAAGCAGCCGCGCTGGGTGATGTCGGCCGAGCTGGTCGAGACGTCGCGGCTCTGGGGCCGGGTGAACGCGCGGATCGAGCCCGAGTGGGCCGAGAAGCTCGCGCCGCACCTGGTCAAGCGCAGCTACAGCGAACCGCACTGGGAGAAGAAGCAGGGCGCCGTGATGGCGTACGAGAAGGTGACCCTCTACGGGCTGCCGATCGTGCCCCGGCGCAAGGTCGGCTACGGGCGGATCGACCCGGCGATGTGCCGCGAGCTGTTCATCCGGCACGCGCTCGTCGAGGGTGACTGGGAGACCCATCACCCGTTCTTCGCCGAGAACGCCAAGCTGCTGGCCCGCATCGAGGAGATCGAGAACCGGGCCCGCCGCCGGGACATCGCGGTCGACGACGAGACCGTGTACGCCCTGTACGACGCCCGCATCCCGGCCGACGTCGTCTCCGCCCGGCACTTCGACGCGTGGTGGAAGCGGGCCCGCCACGCCGACCCGGGCCTGCTCACCTTCACCCGCGAGCTGCTGGTCAACGCCGGCCGCGACGCCGTCGACCCGGGCGCGTACCCGGACGCCTGGCTCGCCGGCGGCGTCCGGCTGCCGCTGAGCTACCAGTTCGAGCCCGGCGCGGCCGCCGACGGCGTGACCGTCAAGGTGCCGCTGGCGCTGCTCAACAAGCTCGACGCCGAGGACTTCGGCTGGTCGGTGCCGGGCCTGCGCAAGGAGGTCGTGGTCGCGCTGATCCGCGCGCTGCCCAAGCATCTGCGTACCAGCTTCGTGCCGGTGCCGGACTGGGCCGAGGCCGTGCTGAGCCGGGTGCCCGCCCGGCGGGGCTCGCTGCCCGACGCGGTCGGCGGCGAGCTGCGCCGGCTCACCGGCACGGTCGTGCCGCGTGACGCCTGGCGCCCGGACCAGGTGCCGGACCACCTCAAGATGAACTTCCGGGTGGTGAACGAGGAGGGCGGCGTGGTCGGGCAGGGCCGCGACCTCGACGTGCTGCGCGCGAGCCTCGCGCCCAAGGTGCGGGCGACCATCTCGGCGGCCGCCGGCGACATCGAGCGCCTCGGCATCACGACGAACGACTTCGGCACGCTGGCCCGCTCGGTCGCCCAGGTGCGCGGCGGGTACGAGGTGACCGTCTACCCGGCGCTGGTCGACGAGGGCGACAGCGTCGCGGTCCGGGTCCTGGAGACCGAGGCCGGGCAGCACGAGGCGATGCGGGCCGGCACCCGCCGGCTGCTGCTGCTCACGCTCCCGCCCGCGGCCCGGTTCCTGCAGGGGCGGCTCGACAACCGCGCCAAGCTGGAGCTGTCGCGGGGCAACCCGTACCGGTCGATCGCCGACCTGCTCGACGACTGCGCCGGCGCGGCCGTCGACAAGCTGGTCGCCGACGCGGGCGGACCGGCCTGGGACCGGGAGTCCTTCGCGAAGCTGCGCGAGGAGGTCCGCGCCGACCTGGTCGACGCGGTCGCCAACGTGGTCACCCAGGTGCGTGCCGTGCTCGCAGGAGCCTACGAGGTGGACCAGCGGCTCGCCGGCACCCGCGAGGTGTCGCTGCTGCCGGCGCTGGCCGACATCCGGCAGCAGCTCAAGGGCCTGGTCCATCCGGGCTTCGTCACCGAGACCGGCTGGCGCCAGCTGCACCACCTGCCGCGCTATCTGCGCGGCATGACGCACCGCCTCGACCGGCTCGGCACCACGCTGGCCCGGGACCGGCAGCTGACCGCCCAGGTGCACGAGATCGAGCAGGAGTACCGCGAGCTCCGCGCCGAGTCGGCGCCTGGCGGCCCGGCCGACGAGGGGCTGCGCGAGATCCGCTGGATGATCGAGGAACTGCGGATCAACCTCTTCGCGCAGGCGCTCGGCACGGCGTACCCGGTCTCGGACAAGCGGATCTACAAGGCCATGGATCAGCTGCCCGCGTAGCACCCCGGGGAGGTGTCGGGTGCCGTTCGGTTACCCGGCTGTCAACCGGTGGCGCGAGGCCCTAGCGTCCTTCCCATGACGAACGAATTCCTCGCCTTCGCCCCGGTTTCCGCCGCTACCGTCGCCGACCCGGACCGTGCGCTGCTGGACGAGATGATGGCGCGGGTCGGCGTCGACGGCCTCGCGGCCGCGCTCGGCGACGCGAGCCTGCTGGCCCAGGTCGACCAGCACGCCGCCGCGGTGCGCGACGCGCTCGCGCAGGCCGGCCGCGAGGTCGACGCGGGTGGCCTGGCCGCGTACGCCAAGTCGATCTCCGCCGCCGCGGCGCGGATGGGCCGCCCGGTGCCGCAGCCGGGCCAGGCGTATCTGTCGGGCTCGGCCTGGCTGGCCGCGGAGTGGCACCTCATGCGCCTGGTCGCCGTCTGCATGATCGCGGAGTCCGCCGGCCTGCTCTGAAGATCACCCGAAATGCGTATGAGGGTTGATTTGTAATATAAAGCGCCTTCAGTACCATTCGTAACATGCGTCTCATTGCTCTTACAGTGGCCTCCGCGTTGGCCGTCACGGCCACGCCCGCCCTCGCCGCCATCGCGGCCCCCGTCGCCGAGCCCGCGCCGGTCACGGTCGCCCGGTACACGTTCGATGCCGGTAACGCCACCGCCAGCCGCATCGTGGACACCTCGGGACGGGGTTCCGCCCTGACGATCCGCACCGCAGACCAGGGAAAGATCACCTTCACCGGCACCACCGACAAGATCGCCCAGTTCCCGGCCGCCTGCGCCGCGACGGCGACGGTCTGTCCTCGCGCCATGCTCGAGGGCACCGACGACGCCGACCTCGACCCGGGTGCCCGCCGGTTCCGCTGGGGCGCCTCGGTCCGGGTGGCCCGGACCCAGGTGACCGGCTCCACCAACATCATCCAGAAGGGCGTCACCGACACGGCGAGCCAGTGGAAGCTGCAGATCGGCGGCAACCACGGCAAGGCCAGCTGCGTCGTCGTCGGGCAGGGGTCGAGCCAGGTCTACCTGGTGCGCTCCACCGTGCCGGTGGCGGACAGCGCCTGGCATGACGTCATGTGCCAGCGGTCCGGAGCGGCCCTGTCGATCTACGTCGACGGCACCGAGCGGGGCCGCACCGCGATCCCGGCGACCCTGTCGATCGCCAACAACATGCCGCTGCGCATCGGCGGCCCGAACTTCAACATCAAGAGCGACATGTACCACGGCGCGCTCGACGACGTGTACGTCCGCCTGGGCTGACAAACGTCAGGGCCGGAACCCGAACGGGTTCCGGCCCTGACCGATCGATCGCGGCCGCGCTGCGACCTCGGTCGCGGCTCAGCTGCGGCGGAAGGCGTATGAGCGCCCGGAGCCGCCGGTGGCCCGCCCGGCGCGGTCCCGCTCGGACCGCTGCCGGGCCGCCTGCCGGATGTCGTCCGCGCCGTGGTGCGCCAGGGTGGCGGCGGCGGGATGCTGGTCGTGGGCGTCGCCGCCGAGATTCGGCACCGACCCCGCCATGTCCTGGCGGGCCATCTCGTCCGAATCGACGTGTACGGCAAAATCACGCATGAAAAGACCTCCGTGTTGACACGAGGCAGGTAAGAGAACGAGTCGATGAAGTCCGCGCGCGGATCACGGCGCGCCCAGATACGCAGGTAGCGGCGTCAGGAGTCCATACGGGCCACCATAACTCCGCCCCCGGCACCGGGCGACCCGATTAGCGAGCCCGCTCAGGCGGGCGCCTGCGTGTCGACGATGATCGGTGCGTGATCCGACGGGCCCTTGCCCTTGCGGGCCTCCCGGTCCACCACGGCGTCACGCACCGTGGCGGCCACGTCCGGGGTGGCGTAGACCAGGTCGATCCGCATGCCCTTGTTCTGGTGGAACATCCCGGCGCGGTAGTCCCAGTAGGTGTACGGGCGGTCGCCCTTGAGCGGCCGGGGCACCACGTCGGTGAGGCCGAGCGCGCGCAGGGCGGCCAGCGCGTCGCGCTCCGGCGGGGTGACGTGGGTGGCGCCGATGAAGACCTCGGGGTCCCAGACGTCGTCGTCGGTCGGCGCGACGTTGAAGTCGCCGGCCACCACGGCCGGGCCCGGCCGCGCCGCGAGGGCGTCGCGCAGCGCGGCGAACCAGGCCAGCTTGTACGCGTAGTGCGGGTCCTCCGGCGTGCGCCCGTTCGGGACGTACACCGAGGTGAACCGGATGCCGCCGCAGGTGGCGCTGATCGCGCGCGCCTCGGGGTCGGGAAAGCCGGGCTCGCCGTCGAAGCCGTGCCGCACGTCGTCGAGCCCGATCCTGGAGAGCAGCGCGACGCCGTTCCAGCGGCCCTGCCCGTATGCGGCCGTCTGATAGCCGAGGTCGGCGACCTCGGTCGCGGGGAAGCCGTCCGCCGCGACCTTGGTCTCCTGTAGGCATAGCACATCAGGCCCGGCCTGGTCGAGCCATTCCAGCAACCGGGGTAGCCGGGCCTTGACCGAGTTCACGTTCCAGGTGGCGAAGCGCATCGCCCCAGCCTGCCACCTGTCGGCCGGCGAGCGCAGCGTCAGCGCTCGGGGGAGTGGTGCTCGGCGCGCATCGGCGCCGCGTCGCCGCGGGTCGCGGCGAGCAGCGCGCCCGCCAGGCCGAGGGCCAGCAGGAGCAGAACGGCGACGAGCCAGACCACGGAACCCTCGGTTCCGGTGAGCGTTGTGATCATTTGTCGCCTCCTCTGGTGTCCATTGTCATCGGCCGGACGGTGCGAAACGCAAGGATCCGGGCCGAGCGAATAATGCCGGACTTGTCGCCGTGACGCCAGAGGTGGGCGAGACGTTTGTCACCAGGAGTGATCTGATCAGGGGTTGCCGGCGCCCAGCCGGGCGTCCCCCGGCGCGAGCCGGCGCGCGCTCCAGTGGCTCACGAAGTCCTCGGGCGGCACGCCCGGGCCCCAGAGCCAGCCCTGGCCCTGGGTGACCCCGACGGCGGCGAGCGCGTCGCGCTGCACCCGGGTCTCGACGCCCTCCGCCACGATGCTCAGGCCGAGCGCCCGGCCCATGGCGACGACGGCGCGGACGATCTCCTCGTCCTCGCCGTTCTCGCCGAGGCCGGAGACGAACGAGCGGTCGATCTTCACCCCGGTCACCGGGAACTGGCGCAGGTAGCCCAGCGCCGAGAAGCCGGTGCCGAAGTCGTCGACGAGCAGCCGCATGCCGAGCTCGCGCAGCTCGAAGAGCACCTTCGCGGTCACGCCGTCGGCCATCACCGACTCGGTCATCTCCAGGGCGACGGCCGCCGCCGGCACCCCGTAGCGCATCAGCTCGGCGGAGACCGTCAGCGGCATGGTCTCGTCGCGCAGCTGGCTGGGCGACACGTTGACCGACAGGTAGAAGTCGGGGCCGACGGTGCCGTCGGCGCGCCACTGCGCGAGCTGGCGCAGGGCCTCGTTACGTACCCAGGTGCCCAGCTGTTCGATCAGCCCGGCGTCCTCGGCGATCGGGATGAACGTGGTCGGCGGGATCGGGCCGCGCTCCGGGTGGTTCCAGCGGGTCAGTGCCTCGGCGCCGACCGGCCGGCCGCTCTCCAGCCGCACGATCGGCTGGTAGACGACGTTGAGCTGCCCCTCGGCCAGGGCGGTGCGCAGCGCGGCCTCCAGCTCGATGCGCTCGCGCACCCGGTCGTGCATCGAGCTGTCGAAGACCGTCGCGTTGCCCGGGCCCTCGGCCTTGGAGCGGTACATCGCGGTGTCGGCGTCGCGCAGCAGCGCCTCGGCGGTCGACGTGGGCGAGCTGTTGCTGCCGGGCGCGTGCGCGATGCCGATGGAGGCGCTGACGACGACCTCGGTGTCGCGCACCGGCAGCGGGCGGGCGAAGCACCGGTGCACGTCGTCGACCAGCCGCAGCGCGCCCTGCTCGCCGCCGACGTACGCGATCAGGAACTCGTCGCCGCCGACCCGGGCCAGCATGGTGTTCGCCGGCAGGACGGCCTGCAGCCGGGTGCCGACCTCGATGACCAGCTGGTCGCCGGTGTCGTGCCCCCAGGAGTCGTTGACCCACTTGAAGCCGTCGAGGTCCAGGAAGCAGACCCAGACCCGGCGGGGATCCTCCGGCGGCAGCGCGGCGATCAGCCGGGCGATCTCGGTGGAGATCATCCGCCGGTTCGGCAGGCCGGTCAGCGGGTCGTGCATCGCCTGGTGCTCGGAGTGCAGCTGCGCCGCCACCTGCGCCTTCACCGCGGTGACCGCCCGCAGCAGCAGGAGCGCGACGATGGCGATGCCGCAGGCGCCGATGAGCACCCGGTACTCCGCGGAGTGGCCGCCGACGGTCACCAGCAGCACGAACGGCGTGAGCACCGCGGGCACGAGCAGCAGCATCCGGCCCCAGGACCAGGCCTGCACCGGATATCGCGCGGCCCGGCCCAGCTCGACCACCGACGGGTGCAGCGCGGCCACCCCGAGCGCCGTGTACGAGAGCAGGAACGGCACGTCCAGCAGCGGCGAGGCGTAGGTGCGCCCGGAGACGCCGATGATCGCGTACGCGACGTCGCCGACCACCAGCAGCGACATGGCGGAGAGCAGCATCTTCAGGCTCACCGGCCAGCTGCGCGCCGTGAAGGTCAGGTTGACGCAGAGCGCGAGCAGCACCACGTCGAACATGGGGTAGATGCCGGCCAGCACCGAGACGACCACCGACCGGCCGGGTACCGCGGCCGCCGGCGCGGCCAGCAGCAGCGCGCTGGCCAGCCCCGCGGCCAGGCAGACGATGAGGCAGTCGAGCACGGCGTGGCGCTCGATGCGGCCGCGCGCCCGCAGCAGCAGCGCGAAGAAGATGCCCAGCAGGATGTATCCGGGGATGGTGAAGGCGTCGGCGACCAGCGGGTGGTCCACGACCAGCGGCCGGAGCACCACGCCGATCAGGAAGGACAGCGCCGAGGCGCCCAGGAACGGCCAGGCGGCCCGCGGCTGTGCCCCGAAACGGCCGGGCGCGGCGAAGCAGGACCAGATGGTGCCGACGCCGATGATCACGAAGCACACGTCCGGGGCGATGCCGAGCGTGTACAGCAGCGTGGCGAGCACGCCGATGCCACCGAAGACCTGCCACCACCGCCGACCGGGCGTCGACGGAGCTGTGGATCGCACCGTCATCGCCCCCTGGCATATGTCAGCTGATCAGCGCCCCCGCCGTTGGCACCGTACCCGCCGCCGGGGTGTCACCGGCAGGGTTTCCGTGCACAAACACGGTTGGACATGCACATCGGCGCAGTAACTGCAAGCCCACTCCGCCGAGCAACGTGCCGCCGCCGGCGCCGCGTGGCCCCACGATCATCATGCGGCCCCGGCGGGCCGCGCGTACCAGGTTTCCGGCGGGCTCTCCGATCATGAGCCGGGTCCCGGCCGTCCGCAGCTCCGGAACGGCGGCGACGGCGTCCGCCAGCAGTCGCCGGCCGGCGGCCTCGCCGCCGGCCGTCTCCACGACGTGGATGACCTCGACGGGGACCCCGCGCCGCCGGCCCTCGGCCGCGGCCGTCCGCAGCGCGAGCAGGGCGCTCGCCGAGCCGTCGGTCGCCGTCAGCACCGGGCCGGCCGGCGGGCGGATGCCCCGGGCCACCAGGACGGGGCACCGGGATCGGGACACGGTCTGTACCAGCACCGAGTCGGTGGGCAGGCGCGGGGTGCCCGCGCAGTCGTCGCCGCCGATCACCAGCAGCGCGGCGGTCCGGCTCTGGCGCAGCAACTCCCGCACCGGTGGCCCGTCCAGGATCAGACCCTCCACGTGCACCCCCGGCACCGCCCGCGAGGCGGTCGCGACCGCCTCGGCGACCAACTCGCCGGACTCGCGACGTGCACCCGGCCAATCGGGTGCATCATCGAATGAGCGGGTCCTCTGCCCGGTGAAGACGTGCACGACCCGCAGCGGTAGTCCACGGACCACCGCCTCCCGGGCGCCCAACCGCGCGGCGGCCAGTCCGGCGGGGGTTCCGTTCACGCCCACGACGACAGGAGTCAGGCCCGGATTCCGCATCGGTTCGCCACCTCCGCACCGCGACGACGAGGTTCCACAGACCATTATCTATGGTGTGGGGGGATGGCGGTCGTGATCAATCCCTCAGCGGTCGACCGTCGGATGACCCGCCCCGCTTGAGGGTTTACGGTGAACGGCAGGTAAGTCGGGACATCTGCCGGTGAGGTGAGGGAAATACAAATGACGGATGTCAAGCTCGACCACCCCGGTGGCCAGTTGTCCATGCCGGTGCGCCCGGCGGTCGAGGGTCCGGGTGGCGTCGACATCAGCGCACTGCTGAAGGACACCGGGTACGTCACCCTGGATCAGGGCTTCGTCAACACGGCCTCGTGCTCGTCGGCGATCACCTACATCGACGGCGACGCCGGCATTCTGCGCTATCGGGGCTTCCCGATCGAGCAGCTCGCGGGCCGGGCCTCGTTCCTCGAGGTCTCCTACCTGCTGATCCACGACGCGCTGCCCACGCCGGCCCAGCTGGCGGAGTTCGGCGACAAGATCCGGGTGCACACGCTGCTGCAGGAGGAGATGCGCGCCTTCTTCTCCGGCTTCCCGCGCGACGCGCACCCGATGGCCGTGCTCTCCTCGGCGGTCACCGCGCTGTCGACGTTCTACCAGGACGCGCTCGACCCGACGGACCCCGAGCAGGTCGAGATCTCCGGGATTCGCCTGATGGCGAAGCTTCCGACCATCGCGGCGTACGCGTACAAGAAGTCGATCGGCCACCCGCTGCCGTACCCCGACAACTCGCTGGACTACGTCGAGAACTTCCTGCGCATGACGTTCGGGCTGCCCACCGTGAACTACGAGGTGGACCCGACGCTGGCCAAGGTCCTCGACATGCTCTTCGTGCTGCACGCCGACCACGAGCAGAACTGCTCCACGTCGACCGTGCGCCTGGTCGGCTCGGCCCAGGCCAACCTCTTCGCCTCGGTCTCCGCGGGCATCAACGCCCTCTCCGGCCCGCTGCACGGCGGCGCCAACTCGGCGGTGCTGGAGATGCTCGAGGGCATCCGCGCCGACGGCGGGGACGTGAACTCCTTCGTGCGCCGCGTCAAGGCGAAGGAGAAGGGCGTCAAGCTGATGGGCTTCGGCCACCGGGTCTACAAGAACTACGACCCGCGCGCCGCCATCGTGAAGAAGGCCGTGCAGGACGTCATCTCCACGATGGACAAGCCGGACCCGCTGCTGGAGCTCGCGCTGCAGCTCGAGGAGATCGCGCTCGCGGACGACTACTTCGTCTCCCGCAAGCTGTACCCGAACGTCGACTTCTACACCGGCCTGATCTACAAGGCCATGGGCTTCCCGACGAAGATGTTCACGGTGCTCTTCGCGCTCGGCCGGCTGCCCGGCTGGATCGCGCAGTGGGGCGAGATGATGGCCGACCCGACCACCAAGATCGGCCGTCCGCGCCAGCTCTACACGGGTGAGGCGGCGCGCGAGTTCGTCCCGATCACCGAGCGCTGACAGTTACCTTCCGCGCGGCCGTCCTCCCTCAAGGAGGGCGGCCGCGCGGCGTTTTCGGGCAGCGTGTATGCCTTGACGGTTATATAACCGTGGTGGCATAGTCGGGCGATGCCCGTGACCGTGGACGCCATCTCGGTGCTCGCCGAGCCGACCCGCCGCCGCATCCTCGACCAGCTCCGGCTCGCTGACAGCAGCGTCGGTCAGCTCGTCGAGCGGCTCGCGATGAGCCAGCCCGCGGTCTCCAAGCACCTCAAGGTGCTGCGCGACGCCGGCTTCGTCTCCAGCCGCACCGCCGCGCAGCAGCGCATCTACACGCTCGAGCCGGCACAGTTCCGGGCGCTGGACGCCTGGCTGGCGCCGTACCGGCGGCTGTGGACCCGGCACCTGGACGCGCTCGAGCGCCACCTGGAGGAATCGTGAGCACACCGATCGACAGCGGCCCACCCGGCGATGCGCGTGTCGTCGCCGACGGCGACCTGTGGACCCTGATCTTCGTGCGCGACCTGCGGCACCCGCCGGCCGAGGTGTGGGCCGCCCTGACCGACCCCGCGCGCCTCGACCAGTGGGCGCCGTTCTCCGCCGCCCGCGACCTCTCGGCGACCGGCGACACCACCCTGACCATGGTGGACGGCCCCGACCGCACCCCACTTCCGGCGACCGTGCTGCGCGCCGAGCCGCCGGCGCTGCTCGAGTACACCTGGGGCGACGACCTGCTGCGCTGGGAGCTCGCCGGCACCGCCGAGGGCACCCGGCTCACCCTGCGGCACCGCTTCGCCCCGCGCGACGAGGCCCCGATGTACGCGGCCGGCTGGCACCTGTGCGCCGCCGTCCTCGCCCGCCTGCTCGCCGGCGACCCGGTCGGCGTCATCCGGGGCCGCGACGCCGCCGCGCACGGCTGGGAGGACCTGCGCGCCGCCTACGCGGAGCAGTTAAGGCGTGTTTAGCCCGGCAACCTTTGCCCGCCCGCCGGTGTCAGGACAGGGTGAAGGACGGGGAGAGGCTGACTATGCGGGACGGGTTCGACGACTTCGTGCGGGGCCGCAGCACGGGGCTGCTGCGGGTCGCGTACCTGCTCACCGGGGACCGGCACACCGCCGAGGACCTGGTGCAGGAGGTGCTCGAGCAGATGTACGTCAGGTGGCGCCGCATACAGGGCGCGCCGGAGGCGTACGCCCGCCGGGCGCTGGTCAACCGCGCCACCAACCGGTGGCGTTCGCGGGGCCGGCGCCCCGAGGCGCCGCTCGGCCGGCACGACGTCGCCGAGCCGGACCACAGCGAGCACGTGGTGATCCGCGACGCCGTGGTCGAGGCGCTGCGCGCCCTGCCGCCGCGGCAACGGGCGGCGGTGGTCCTGCGCTACCTCGACGACCTGCCGATCGCGGACGTCGCCCGGGCGCTCGACTGCTCCGAGGGCAGCGTGAAGAGCAACGCCTCGCGGGGCCTGGAGCGCCTGCGCGCCGCGCTCGCACCCGTCGCCGCCACCACAACCACCGAACGGGGACCGCGATGACCGACACCGACATCCGTACCGCGCTGACCCGCGCCACCGGCGACCTGAGCACGCCGCCCGACCTGCTCGACCGGGTGCGCGCGGGCGGCCGCCGCCGGGTCGTGCGCCGCCGCGCGCTGCTCGGCGCGGGACTCGCCACGGTCGCGGCCGGATCCGCCGCCGGGGTCCTGCTGCGCGGCGGCGGCGACGACGGCGACACCCAGGTCGCCTCGCCGCTGCTGGACGGCGATACCCGCGGCGACCTGCGCGGCGACGCGGCCTTCCTGGCGCAGGCCCGCGCGGTCTGGGCCGGCCACCTCGGTGGCATCCGGGTGCGGGGCGAGCCGCACGTGATCTGGGCCGGCCGCGCACCGCACGCCGGCCGGGCGGCCGTGATCGCCCAGCGCGTGCCGCAGCGCGTCGCCTCCCCGGCCGGCCAGATCAGCTACGGCCTGATCGGCTTCCTCGAGCAGACCACCGCGGGCCTGCGCGCCATCTCGCTCGAGGAGATGCTCACCGGCGCCGTGAACGCCCCGGCCGTGCTGCTGGCACCGCGGCACGACGTGCTGATGGTCCTCGACGACGGCCGCGGCGTCCGGTACTCGCCCCGCTTCGGCTACGACCCCGACGGCACCATCACCCGCACCTTCACCCCGCTGGACTTCCGGGCACACGACGGCGTGGCGTTCGCGGCGACGGCCACCCAGCGCGGGTCGATCCAGATCGCCCTGCGCGCCGACCGGGCCGACACCCGCGGCGACCGGACGGTCGGCCTCGCCAACCAGTCGGCCCTGATGTCCGGGCAGACACCGCCGAACGCCGGCTCCCGGCTGACGCGCCCCCTGCCCGGCCGGGAGCGGGCCTGGCCGCGGGACGCGGCCGCGGAGCAGGAGGCCGCCCGGTGGGACCTGGCCGGCCAGGACGAGTTCAACGACCGGTACGGCTACCGGCTCCAGCCACCCCCCGCCACCTGGTTCATCCGGGGCGCGACCGTCGACCGCCGCCGGTTCGTGGTGCAGACCCTGACCGCCACCGACGGCCGCAGCCGGGTCTACCTGTCGCTGGGCACGCCCGCCCCGCTGCTCAAGGGCTTCGCCGACCCGGGCGCGCCGCTGCCCGTGCGGGTCCGGCTGCCCGGCGACCGGGGGGTCGTCGTCGCGTCCGAGGGCGCCCGCCTGCGATACCGGACGCGGGCCGCGGGATGGCTGCCCGTCACCGGGGACGCGGCGCTGCTGCCGGCCACCGCCACCCAGGTCGAGGTGCACCGCCCGGGGACCGCGGAGCCGGTGGTCGCGCACCTGGCATGACCCGGCCCCGGAACGGGCATGACAGTCGGCGACCGAGGAGGGTGCATGGACGTCGTCATCGGCATCGACACCGGGACCACCGCGACCAAGGCCGTCGCCGCCGGGCCGGCCGGGCAGGTGCGTGCGATGGCGAGCGTGCACTACCCCCTCGCCGTGCCCGGACCGGGCCAGGCCGAGCTCGACCCGTTCCAGCTGCGCGACGCGGCGATCGAGGCCCTGGTCACCGTCGCCCGGCAGGTGCACGGGCGGGACGACCGGGTCGTCGCCGTCGGCCTCAGCGCGTTCCTGCACGGCCTCGTGCCGATGGACGGCGCCGGCGCGCCGCTCGGCCCGTTGATCACCTGGGCCGACAACCGGGCCGCCGCGCAGAGCGAGCGGATCGTCGGCACCGGCCGGGCGCGGTCGCTGCAGGCCCGCACCGGCACGCCGGTGCACCCGATGTCCCCGCTGACCAAGCTCGCCTGGTGGCGCGAGACCGACCCCGCGAAGGTTCGCGGCACGCCGCGCTGGGGCGGCGTCAAGGAGATCGTCCTGAGTGGCCTCACCGACGCGGGCTTCCTGCTCGACCTCTCGGTCGCCTCCGGCACCGGCATGTACGACATCCACCGGCGCCGCTGGGACCACGAGGCGCTGGAGCTGGCCGGCGTGCGAGCGCACCAGCTCGCCGAGGTCGTGCCGACCACGCGGCGGCTGCGGCTGAAGGCCGAGGTCGCGGCCGCGGCGGGGCTGCCCGCGGACACCCCGCTGATCATCGGGGCCGCCGACGGGCCGCTGGCCAACCTCGGCGTCGGCGCCACCCCGCCCGGGGTCGCGGCCGTCTCGCTCGGCACCAGCGGCGCGCTGCGTACCATCGTGGACCGGCCGACCGCGGACCGGTCGGGCCGGCTGTTCTGCTACGCGCTCACCGACGAACACTGGGTCGTCGGCGGCGCGATCAACAACGCCGGCTCGGTGGTGCGCTGGGCCGGGCAGACCTTCGCCGGCGGCTTCGACCGCCCGGCCGCCGAGGGCGAGGACGCCGACGTACGCGACGCCGCGCTGCTGGTCGAGGCCGCCTCGGTCGGCCCCGGCAGCGACGGCCTGCTCTGCCTGCCCTACCTGCTGGGCGAGCGGGCGCCGTGGTGGCGCGGCGGCATGCGCGGCGCGTACCTCGGGCTGCGCCGCGAGCACGGCCGGCCGCACCTGGTACGGGCCGCGCTCGAGGGGGTCTGCCAGCAGCTGGCGCTGGTCCGCGACTCGTTCGCGGACGAGGGCATCGCGATGACCGAGGTGCGGGCCACCGGCGGCGCGGTCGCGTCCGAGCTGTGGGTGTCCGTGCTGGCCGCGGCCCTGGACCTGCCGGTGTCCGTTGCGGACACCCCGGAGGGGACCGCGCTCGGCGCCTGCCTGCTCGCGCGGCACGCCCTGGGCGAGCTGCCGGACCTGAGCGCCGCCGCCGCGATGGTCGCCATCGGCGAACCGACCCGCCCGGATCCGCACGCCGCCGAGCTCTACCGCCGGCTGCGGCCGCTGGTGGAGCGCTCGGCGCTGGCGGTGACCGACGTACTCACCGAGCTGGACAGGCTGGCGCCGCAGCCGCTGCCGGACACCCCGAAGGCCCTGCCCGAGGGCCGCTGAGCCGGCGGCCTTGGATACCCTGTCGACGTGGTGGGACAGCAGGGCATCGAGTGGTAGACGTTCCCCGTGTCGTCATCGCGGCACCCGCCTCCGGGCACGGCAAGACCACCGTCGCGACGGGCCTGCTGGCCGCGTTCGCCGCCCGGGGGATGCGGGTCGCCCCGTTCAAGGTCGGCCCGGACTACATCGACCCCGGCTACCACGGCATCGCGGCGGGCCGCGCGGGCCGCAACCTCGACCCGGTCATGGTCGGCGAGGACCTGATCGGGCCGCTGTTCGCGCACGGCAGCGCGGGCACCGACCTCGCGGTGGTCGAGGGCGTGATGGGCCTCTACGACGGCCGAACGGGCGGGGGCGACACCGGCTCGACCGCGCACGTCGCGGCCCTGCTCGACGCGCCGGTCCTGCTGGTCGTCGACGCGTCCGCGCAGGGCCGGTCGGTGGCCGCGCTGGTGCACGGCTTCCGGAGTTTCGGCACCGTCCGCCTGTCCGGGGTCATCCTCAACCGGGTCGGCTCGGACCGGCACGAGGCGCTGCTGCGCGAGGCCTGCGAGGAGGTCGGCACGCCCGTGCTGGGCGCGCTGCGCCGGGCCGACGCGGTCGCGGCGCCGGCCCGCCACCTCGGCCTGATCCCGGTCGCCGAGCGCCGCGACCAGGCCGTGGCCTCGGTGGCCGCGCTCGCGTCGCTGGTGGCGTCGTCGGTGGACCTCGACGCGGTGCTCGCCCTCGCACGCTCGGCGCCGCCCCTGGCGGCGACACCCTGGTCACCGGCCGCGGAGAGCCCGGCACCCGGCCGCCCGGTGGTCGCGCTCGCCGGCGGACCGGCCTTCACCTTCGCGTACGCCGAGACGGCCGAACTTCTGGCCGGCGCCGGAGCCGAGGTCGTCACGGTGGACCCGCTCCGCGACGAGGCCCTGCCGGAGAACACCGCCGCCCTGGTCGTCGGCGGCGGCTTCCCGGAGGTGTACGCCGCGGAGCTGTCGGCCAACGAGCCGCTGCGCCTGGCGGTGGCGTCGCTGGCGGCGGCGGGCATGCCGATCGTCGCCGAGTGCGCGGGCCTGCTGTGGCTCTGCCGGACGCTGGACGGCGCGCCGATGTGCGGGGTGCTGGACGCGGAGGCGGCGATGACCCCGACGCTGACGCTGGGCTACCGCGACGCGGTGGCGCTCTCGGACAGCCCGCTGCTCCCGGCGGGTTCGCGGATCACCGGCCACGAGTTCCACCGCACGACGGTCCACCCCCGGTCGGGCCTGCTCCTGGAACCGGCCGGGGGAGCGGCCTGGGCCTGGCGCGCCGCGGACCCGGAGGGCTTCGCCACGCCGGCGCTGCACGCCTCCTACCTGCACCTGCACTGGGCCGGCAACCCGGCGATGGCCCACCGCCTGGTCGCCAGGGCGGCCGCCCGACCGACCACCACGCCGCGGGGCGCCCGGTAAACCCTCAGGCCGCCGGGTCCCCGGCGATGCGCGCGTGCAGGTGCATGTCGTGCCACCCGTCCGCGTGCAGGACCTTGCTGCGCATGGTCGCCTCGTACGGATAGCCGGCCCGCTCGGCGACCCGGCACGACGCGGAGTTGCGCGTCGAATGGTGCACCTCGAGGCGGTGCAGGCCGAGGACCTCGAAGGCCCAGCCGGTGAGGACGGTCAGGGCCGCCGGGGCGATCCCTCGGCCCCGGGCCTTCGGCAGCACCCAGTACGAGATCTCGGCGACCCCCTCGCCGAGCTTGACGGCGCGCAGGCTGATCTGGCCGAGCACCTCGTCGCCGGCGATCGCCCAGCCCGCACCGGTCTCCCGCCGCCACCGCTGCGGCCATTCGCCGATCCACGCGCCGGCCTCGTCGAGGGTCAACGACCGTGAGTGCCACTGCCGGATGCCCGGCTCGTCGTAGGCCGCCGCGACGACGGCGGCGTCCGTCGCCCGCCACGGCCGTAGCGTGAGGCCCGCGCCCGTCAGCACGGGGTGATCGAGCCGGGCCAGGTCACCGGCGGCGACGACAGGGGAGACCAGTAGAGGCATGGCGATCATTAAACCGGCTGTCCGCGCCGCGTCAGGCGACCGGCCATTCGTGTACCGGGACGTTCTCGTGCATGGGCGGAAGGTACTGGCGCAGCATGCCGTGCAGCGCCGCCTGCCGGTCCAGGCCCGAGCGCTCCAGCGAGTGCAGCGTCTCCACCTGCCAGGTGGCGCCGTTGCGGCCGGTCAGGCAGCGCTGCTCGATGATGCCCAGCAGCCGGTCCCGCTCGCCGGGTGAGACGCCCCACCGGTCGAGGCCCTCGTACGCCAGCGGCAGCAGCCGGCGCAGGACCAGCTCGGACACGGGCACGTAGCCCAGGCCCGGCCAGAACACCGACGCCGCGATGCCGTGCCGGGCGCCGGAGTGGAAGTTCTCCTCGGCGGCGCTGAACGACATCTGGGTCCAGAGCGGACGCTCCGCCTCGGCGAGCATCCGGACCAGGCCGTAGTAGAAGGCGCCGTTCGCGACCGTGTCGACGACGGTCGGGCCGGCCGGCAGCACCCGGTTCTCGACCCGCAGGTGCGGCCGGCCCTTGACGACGGCGTAGATCGGCCGGTTCCAGCGGTAGACGGTGCCGTTGTGCAGGCGCAGCTCGCTGAGCTGCGGCGTGTCGCCGCTCTCCAGGATCTGTTCGGGGTCGTCGGAGTCGCAGATCGGCAGCAGCGCCGGGAAGTAGCGGACGTTCTCCTCGAACAGGTCGAAGACCGAGGTGATCCAGCGCTCGCCGAACCACACCCGGGGGCGGACACCCTGCGCGCGGATCTCCTCCGAGCGGGTGTCGGTGGCCTGCTCGAACAGGGGAATCCGGGTCTCGCGCCACAGCTCTCGCCCGAAGAGCAACGGCGAGTTGGCACCCAGCGCGACCTGTACGCCGGCCACGATCTGCGCCGCGTTCCAGTACGCCGCGAACTGCTCGGGGCTGACCTGCAGGTGGAACTGGGTGCTGGTGCAGGCCGCCTCGGGCGCGATCGTGTCGGTGGTGACCGCGAGGCGGTCGATGCCGTCGATGCGGATGTCGAGGTCCTCGCCGCGGGCCGCGAAGATCTGCTCGTTGAGCAGCGCGTAGCGGGGGTTCGCCGACAGCGCGTCCGCGGTCAGGTGCTCGCGGCGCAGGGTCGGCAGGATGCCGATCATCACCATGTGCGCGCCGACGCCGCGCGCGTGCTCCTCGGCGTTGTTGAGGCTGGCCCGCAGCTCGCGTTCCAGGTCGGCGTTCTCGTCGCCGGCCAGCCGGCGCGGCGCGACGTTGATCTCGATGTTGAACTGGCCCAGCTCGGTCTGGAAGTCGGGGTCGGCGATCGCCCGGAGCACCTCGGCGTTGCGCATCGCCGGGTCGGCGTCGTCGTCCACCAGGTTGAGCTCGATCTCCATCCCGGTCAGCGGGCGTTCGAACTCGAAGCGTGCCTCGCGCAGCATCCCGGCGAACACGTCGAGGCTTCGCCTGATCTTCTGCCGGTACCTGGATCGATCCTCGCGGGTGAATGTCCTCTGGTCGACCTCTTCGCCCACCGCGCACCGCCCCTCTGCCTGCATCTATGATCGCGTGGTCCGAACGCCGGCGCACCACTCCGCGCGTCGATTGCCCCGGAGGTTCTTGCGTGCGTCGCGTACCTGCCCTTTTCGCCGTCATCGCAATCGCGGAGGCCTGCAGCTGGGCCGCGCTGCTGATCGGCATGTTCTTCAAGTACGGGCCGGTGGGCAACGAGATCGGCGTGCAGCTCGCCGGCCCGGTGCACGGCGCGCTGTTCACCGCCTACCTGGCGGTCACCGTCGTGCTGGCGCGGGTCGCCCGCTGGCGGTGGTGGGTGACGCTGCTCGCGCTGGCCTGCTCGGTGCCGCCGTTCGCCACGCTCGTCTTCGAACGCTGGGCGCGGTCGCGCGGCCTGCTCACGGTCGCCGAGGCGGAGCCGGTGCCGCAGGTCTGAACGGGCCGGGAGTCAGCTGATCCAGGCGGCCGCCATCGCGGTGATGACCGTGAGGCCGAGTCCGGCCTGGATCAGCAGCCCCGGGCCGAGATGCGACCACATCGTCGGTATCCGCGGGGTCAGGGGCTGCAGCGTGGTCAGGTTGAGGATCTGGTGCAGCTTCACCGGCAGGTCCGGGTCCTTCTGCGGCCGGGTGCGCACCTGCACGAGGTCGCCGCGGTGCAGCGCCGACTGCGGCAGCTGCCCGTGCAGCTCCACTTCGTAGATCTGGCCCAGGTCGTCGCGCAGCCGTACCGGCGTGACCAGGTATTCCGGGCCCTTCTTCAGGTCCTTGAACCGGCGCCGGGTGCCGGCGCCGCCGCTGCGCAGCACGGCGAGCAGCAGCGCGCCGATGGCCTGGGCGACGGACGCCGTCACGAGTACGGCGACCAGCAGCGGTTGATCGATCTTGACCTCGCGGGTGTACGAGGCGCGGTAGCCGAGGAACCGGCCCGTGATCACGGGACCGGCGTGCCGGAGGATTCGCTCGCGGTAGAGCTCGGTGTCGTCCATGGGGACATCTCCTGGGGTGGGGAGACTTGCATGCCTCGATCGTACGGAGAGCGATGCATCGAACACATAGCGTGATCATTTAGCCCCTGAACGTGGCGATGTCGGCGCCAGCTCGGCTCGGTTTAGCAGCGGTCGCGTCGGCCATTCGCCCGGTACGCCCTTTATCGCGGAAATCCGACCCATGGGACGGCCGCGCGGTCCGCCGTCCGTCTACCGATTGGGCGAAACGCTCACGGGGCGGTGTGCGACACGGTGAACTTGTGCTGAACGCCTGTCGCGGGCGATCTACGGGGGTGGGACGGCATGGAACTGAGCGGCACCAAATACATCAATCCGGACAGCGTTCTGGCGCGGACGGCCTGGGAGATGGTGCAGGCCCACGCCGGAGGCCAGGGACCGCACGACGGCATCGACATCTGTCCCGAGTGCGACGAGCCGCTTCCCTGCCGGGCCGGGCGTGCCGCCGCGGAGGTCCTCGAGGCGGCGGGCCTGGCGGAGACGTCGGGCCTGATCCAGGCGGCGCGCCAGGGCCGGGGCTCCCCACTCGGCTATGGGCCGCCCGCATACTCGCTCCCCGAGAGCCTGCCCGCCGGGCCGCCGCCCGGGCCGAGCTACCCGGCGAGCTCACTGCCCGTGACCCCGCCGCCCTTCGAGACACCCCGCGAAACCCTGAGCTCGCTCGCGGCCGAGTCGGTGGCCGAACCCCGGCCCCGCCCACCGCGGTACGCGCCCGAGCCGCCCGAGCCCGCGGCCGAGTCCCGTCCACCGCGGTACGCGCCCGAGCCGCCACAGGCCGAGTCCCGCCCGCCGCGGTACGCGCCCGAGCCGCCACAGGCCGAGTCCCGCCCGCCGCGGTACGCGCCCGAGCCGGCGCGGCACGAGGACCAGCTCGGGCTCCGGCCGCCGCCGTACTCGGAACCGCGGCAACCGGCCGGTCAGCCGTCCGTCTGGCCGCTCGACCCCGGCGGCCCGCCGTCGGGTCTGACCCCGCCCGGCCCCGAGTCCTTCGGCCCGGTTCCCGGAGCCACACCGCAGCCCGGTTCGCAGCCCACACCGCAGCCCGGGCCGCAGCCCGGGCAGCAGGCGTACGGACCGCCCCCGCCGGCGCGGCCATCGAGTGCTCCGCTTCCGTCCGTACCGGCGGCATCGCCCTTGCCGGAGCGTCCCGGGCCGCCCGGGCCGGCCGGGCCGGCCGATGCCCGGACGGGCCCGCCCGCCGGGCCCCGGCCGGAGCCGCTCGGTCCCGGCCAGCCGCGCCCGGTCGCCGACGTGGATCCGCTGCTGCTCGGCCCGCCGCTGTTCGCGCAGCAGAACCGCCCCCTCGACGCGCCGCGGTTCACGCCGTCGGCCCGTCCGCCGGAGTACCGGCCGGCCGGCGCCGAGCCCGCCGGCCGCAACGGCACCCCGGTCACCCAGCCGCCCGCCCCGGAAGACAGCGCGCCCCGGCCGCCGGACATCGACGTCACCCCGCCGGTGGCGGCCGCCG
Source organism: Actinoplanes sp. NPDC049668 (assembly GCF_044465445.1). Lineage (NCBI taxonomy): Bacteria > Bacillati > Actinomycetota > Actinomycetes > Micromonosporales > Micromonosporaceae > Actinoplanes > Actinoplanes sp. NPDC049668. The sequence goes on along the minus strand of NZ_JBITLR010000002.1, from coordinate 362,266 downwards.
AGCCGGCCCCGCAGCCCGCCCCGCAGCCCGCCCCGCCGCCTGCGCCGGCGGCCGAGCCGGCCCAGGCCGCCGCCCGGCCCGCGGGCGAGGGCAGGACCGTCGAGGATCAGTTCACCCGGCGGCCGCAGCCGGCCGCCCGGCCCGGCCCGGCGGACGAACCCGGACCCGCCCAGCCGCCGCAGGCCGCGGGCGGCGCCCCGGACCGCGCGTTCGCCGCGGCCCCGGCCGACCGGCCCCGCCCGTCCTCGCGCCCGCCGCTCGAGCCACCGCAGATGGGCCAGCTCAACCGCCCGGCCGACCCGGCGCAGCCGCCGTCGGTGACCGATACACCCGAGCCCGGCGACCAGGAGCGGCCCGCGCCGGCCCAGTCCGCCTATCCCGCGCCACCGGCTCAGGCCGCTCAGCCGGTCCAGCCCGGCTATCCCGCTCAGCCGGCCGGCCCCGCTCAGCCGGAACGGCAGCCCTACCCGGGCGGGATCGCTTCCGGCGAGACGAGCCAGTTCGCGCAGCCCGGCGGGTACGGCCGGCCCGGGCAGGCGGATCCGCAGCATCCCGGGCACGGCCCGGGCGTCGCCCACGTGCCGGGCGCCACCCATCACCACCCGCCGTCGGGCCTGCCCGGCCGGCCCGACCCGGCCGCGGACCCGGCCCGGCGGCCCGCCCGCCCGCCGCTCGAGCCGCCGCAGCTGGGCCAGCTCAACCGGGGCCTGCAGCCGCCGCCGGAGGACCCCGGCGCGGCACCCTCGGGTCTGCCGTCCCGTCCCGCGCCGCAGGCCGAGAGCCCGCGGCCCGACGCGACCGACGCGACCGGCGAGGAGGGACCCAGCGGGCTGCCGGGCCGCTGATCAGGCCGGTACGCCGCACGCGTCGGGGCCGGCCGTCAGGTGGGTCCACACCACCTTGCCGTCGGGCACCGGCAGGACGCCCCACGCGTCGGTCAGCTCGCGGACCAGCCGCAGCCCGCGCCCGCCGACGTCGGTGGTGTCGGGGTTCCGGGGCCGGGGCAGCTCCCGGCTGCCGTCGCGCACCGTCACGCAGAGCCGGCCGTCGCGCAGTCCGACGGTGAACTCCATCGCCGTGTGCGCGTGCCGGACCACGTTGGCGACGAGCTCGGTGGCGACCAGCGAGGCGGTGTCGGAGGCGTCGCTGTGCCACGCGGTGCAGGCCTGGTCGATCAGCTGGCGTACCTGGCGGCAGGCGTCCGGCACCGGCCGCAGCCGGACCCTGATGCGGTGCGGCTCGGGCTCGGCACCCGCGTCGGCCAGCGCCTCCTCGCAGCTCGCCGCGGTGGTGACCGAGGCGCAGCCGGGCCACGCCGCGATGGTCTCGGTGGTCTCCGGGCCCGCGCCGCAGAGCACGATGGGCACGGCGGGCCACTCGGCCGTGCGGCACACGACGGAGGTGAGCACGGCCAGCGCGCCCGGTTCGGAGACCTCCAGCCCGGAGACGTCGATCAGCAGCGCCTCCGGCTGAGCGGACAGGCAGCGCCCGACCGCGTTCTCCAGCGCGTCGCCGGTCACCAGGTCCAGTACGCCGCTGGCGCGCAGGATCCCCACTGGAAGATCCTGCTCCGGCCGGCAGACCAGCTGGCTCGTCATCAGCGTCCCTTCACGGCTCGACGCCGGTTCGTGTGCCCACCGAACGGCCAGGCCAAACGTGCCGGAGGGTGGCGAGCGACACGGGTACCGGCGTGCGTGGCGCGGCTAGGCTCACCGCATGGCCGCGCGGAGGGTGGGTTTGCCGGCTCTGCTGCCGTATCTGCGCGAGCATCGCGGCACCCTGGTCGTGGTCGGCGGCCTGTCCCTGGTGGCCGCGGTCGCGGCGCTGGCGCAGCCGGTCCTGGTCCGCACGGTCCTCGACGGCATCACGGCGGGCAGCCCGATCGGCGGCCCGGTCGCGCTGCTGGTCGTCCTCCTGCTGACCGGCGCGGCGCTCGGCGGCGTGCGCGACTATCTGCTGCAGCGCACGGCGGAGGGGCTGGTACTCGCCACCCGCCGGCGCCTGGCCCGGCACCTGCTGCGCCTGCCGATCAGCGAGTACGACACCCGCCGCACCGGTGACCTGCTGTCGCGGGTCGGCGCCGACACCACGCTGTTGCGCGCCGTCGTCACCTCCGGGCTGTTCGAGGTCGTGACGGGCGCCGTGATGGTCATCGGCGCGACGATCGCCATGGCCGTGCTCGACCCGCTGCTGCTCGGGGTCACCGTGGCCGGCCTCGGCGTCGGCCTGACCGTCGCCATCACCGTCTCCCGGCGCGTGCGCGGCCTCTCCGAGCAGGCGCAGGCCCGGCTCGGCGAGATGACCTCGGCGGTCGAGCGTTCCATCTCGGCCGCCCGGACCATCCGGGCCGGCGGCGCCGAGGAGCGCGAGGCCGAGACGGTGGGGCTCAGCGCCGAGCAGGCGTACGAGGCGGGCATGCGGGTGGCCCGCCTGCGCGCGCTCATCGGCCCCGCCGCCTCGGCGGCCACCCAGGGCGCCTTCCTGCTGGTGCTCGGCGTCGGTGGGGCCCGGGTGGCGGCCGGCTCGATCAGCGTCGGCGACCTGGTCGCGTTCATCCTGTTCCTGTTCTTCCTGGTCATGCCGCTGGGCCAGGCGCTGAACGCGTACGCGCAGCTGCAGACCGGCCTGGGCGCGCTGCAGCGCATCGAGGAGGTGCTCGACCTGCCGTCGGAGACGGCGGCGGACCGCCCGGCCCAGGCGACCGCGGTGATCTCGGAGTCCGCTGTCGTCTTCGAGAACGTGACCTTCGGGTATCCCGGCGGCCAGGAGGTGCTGCGGGACGTGTCGTTCAGCGTGCCGGCCGGCAGCCGCGTCGCGCTGGTCGGTCCGTCCGGCGCCGGCAAGTCGACGGTGCTGGCGCTGATCGAGCGCTTCTACGAGGTCGGCTCGGGCGTGATCCGGGTCGGCGGCGCCGACGTGCGGGACCTGCCCCGCGACGCGCTGCGCCGCATGCTCGGCTACGTGGAGCAGGAGGCGCCGGTGCTGGCCGGCACGCTGCGGGACAACCTACTGCTCGCCGCGCCCGGCACGGACTCCGCGCGGCTGCTGGCCGCGCTCGACGAGGTCAACCTCGGCGCGCTCGCCACCCGCACGCCGGCGGGCCTGGACGTGCAGGTGGGTGAGGGTGGCGTGCTGCTCTCGGGCGGCGAACGGCAGCGGCTGGCGATCGCCCGGACCCTGCTGGCGGACTCGCCGATCCTGCTGCTGGACGAGCCGACGAGCAACCTCGACGCCCGCAACGAGGCGGCCCTGCGCGCGGCGATCGCGGCGGCGTCGTTCCAGCGCACGCTGATCGTCGTCGCGCACCGCCTGAGCACCGTCGTCGACAGCGACCGGATCGTGGTCGTCGAGGCCGGACGCGTCGTCGCCACCGGCACGCACCGGGAGTTGCTGGACACCAGCCCGCTCTACCGCGAGCTCGCGGCGCACCAACTTCTGGTCTCCTGAGCCGCAAGGATCGCGCTCTGGGCGAAACGACCGGGAGTCGGCACCATGCTTCAAGGTAAGTGAAGTACCGTAACCGCCCATGGGTGTGTCGCAGCGGTTCAAAAACCGGTTCCGTAAGTTTCTGCAGCGTCCGGGCACCACGGTCGATCTTGCGCCGCTGGAGAAGCGGCTGCCGGGCATCGAAGCCCGTGAGGAGGCGTTGCGCGAGCTCGACGACGCCGCGCTGACCGAGGCCGCCGGCGCCGCCGACAATTACACCGAGATCTGCGCCGTCGGCCGGGAGGCCGCCTGGCGTGCCCTCGAGCAGCGGCCGTACGACGTGCAGCTGGTCGGCGCGATGGCGCTGCTCGCCGGCCGGGTCGCCGAGATGGCCACCGGTGAGGGCAAGACGCTCACCGCGACGATCGCCGCGTACGGCCACGTCCGGATGGGCCACGGGCCGGTGCACGTGCTGACCGTCAACGACTATCTGGCCCGTCGCGACGCCACCTGGATGGAGCCCGTCTACACCCTGCTCGGGCTCACGGTCGGCTGGGTCACCGAGGCCTCGACCCCGCAGGAGCGGCGCGAGGCGTACGCCGCCGACGTCACCTACGTCTCCGTCAGCGAGGCCGGCTTCGACTACCTGCGCGACCAGCTCGTCACCGACGTCGAGGACCGGGTGCAGCGCAAGCTCGCCACCTGCATCGTCGACGAGGCCGACTCGATCCTGATCGACGAGGCCCGGGTACCGATGGTGCTGGCCGGCAGCATCGCCACCGAGAGCGACCCGGTGCACCACGCCGCCGAGCTGGTCCGCGACCTGCGCCCGGGCAAGGACTTCGAGGTCGCCGAGGACGGCCGCAGCGTCGCCTTCACCAACGACGGCCTGCACGCCCTCGAGGCGAAGATGGGCATCGACCTGTACGCGGACGACCAGGTCGAGCAGCTCTCCGCGGTGAACGTCGCGCTGCACGCCCGCGCCCTGCTGCGCCGCGACGTCGACTACATCGTGCGCGACGGCACGGTCGAGCTGATCGACGAGATGCGCGGCCGGGTCGCGCAGCGGCGGCGCTGGCCCGACGGGCTGCAGGCGGCCGTCGAGGCCAAGGAGGGCCTGAACGCGACCGCCGAGGGCGAGGTGCTCGACACGATCACCGTGCAGGCGTACATCGCGCTCTACGCGACCGTGTGCGGCATGACCGCCACCGCGGTGCACGTCGGCGAGCAGCTGCGCGAGTACTTCAAGCTCGAGGTCGCGGTCATCCCGTCGAACACCCCGAACATCCGTGAGGACGAGCCCGACCGGATCTACTCCGCGCACGACATGCGCGACGAGGCCCTGGTCGAGGAGATCAAGATCGCCCACGACAAGGGCCGGCCGGTGCTCATCGGCACCCTCGACGTGAAGGCGTCGGAGCTGCTCGCCAAGCAGCTCGCCGCCGCCGGGGTGCCCAGCGTCGTGCTGAACGCCAAGAACGACGACGAGGAGGCCGCGATCATCGCGGAGGCCGGCGCCCTGGGCGCGGTCACCGTCTCCACCCAGATGGCCGGCCGTGGCGTCGACATCCGCCTCGGCGGCAGCGACGGCAAGGACGCCGAGAAGGTGGCCGAGCTCGGCGGCCTGTTCGTCATCGGCAGCGGCCGGCACGACAGCCGCCGGGTCGACGACCAGCTGCGCGGCCGGGCCGGGCGCCAGGGCGACCCCGGCGGCTCGGTCTTCTTCGTCAGCCTCGAGGACGACCTGATCACCCGGCACGCCGGCGACATCCTGCCGTCGTCGCCGCGGATGGACATGGACGGCGTGGTGCACGACGAGCAGGTCGACTACGCCGTCGAGCACGCGCAGCGCGTCGCGGAGGGCGTCAACCACGAGATCCACCGCAACACCTGGCGCTACAGCGTGGTGATCGAGGGGCAGCGGCTGGCCCTGGCCGAGCGCCGGGAGCGGCTGCTCACCTCCGAGATCGCGGCGATCATGCTGATCGAGCGCTCGCCGGAGAAGGCCGGCGAGACCGACGAGGACGTGCTCTCCGACGCCGCCCGGTCGATCGCGCTCTACCACCTGGACCGGCTCTGGGCCGAGCACCTGGCCGAGCTCTCCGAGGTGCGCGAGGGCGTGCACCTGCGGGCGCTGGGCAAGCTCGACCCGCTGGACGAGTTCCACCGCTCCGCGGTGCCCGCGTTCCAGAAGGTCTTCACCGAGATCGAGGCGCGCACGATCGCGACCTTCGAGGAGGTCGACCTCACCGACGGCTACAGCCCGGACCGCGCCGACATCGTCCGGCCGAGCGCGACCTGGACGTACCTGGTGCACGACAACCCGTTCGGCTCCGAGCTGGACCGCCTCATCGCGGCGGTCGGCCGTCGCCTCACCTCGGGCGGCTAAGGCCCGTGTGGGAAGCCCGCGCGGTGGGCGGCGAGGATGTCGCCGCCGAACTCGCCGCGCGGGCGGCGCAGCACGCTGTGCGCGTGGTTGCCGTCCTCGGACGTGTTGTCGAACTCGATGAGCAGGTCGTCGGCCTGGATCCGGTAGTAGTGCCGGGTGCCGGGCCCGGGCGGGCCCTCCCAGGCGAAGTGCACGTCCGGCCCCGGGTCGAGGGCGGCGGCCAGATCGTCGGGGAGCCGGCCCAGGTGCACGGCGATCAGCTGGTCGAGCAGGGCGCGCTCGCCGGGCCGTAGGTCGGCCCTCGGCACGCCCTGCGGCGCCAGCGGGGCGCTGGCCGGGTTCGTGGCCGAGCGGATGTCGTAGGGCGCCTGGTCGGCGATCACGGCCCGGCCGCGCGACGCGGCCGGCATGCTCGCGAGCAGCTCGTGCGCGAGGTCCTCCTCGGCCGCGAGCGGCCGCAGCACGACCCGTCCGCCGGTGTCGACCCGCGCGGGATTGGCGCCGAGGAACACCGGCGCGGGGGAGACCCGGTCGCCGGCCACGGTCATGCTCACCGACAGGTGGTGGCCCTCGAAGCGCCAGCCCCACTCGTCGTCGGACGGCGCGCCGAAGACGATGACGTGGTAGTCCTCGCTGTGCCGGCCGCGGGCCCAGCCCTCCTGCCGGTCGAGCACCTCCTCGAGGGCGAGCACGGTCATGGCCTGCGCGTACGCGGGCGGGCTCAGCGCGGTGGCGAGCAGCCGGTGCGCGGCCTTGCGGGCGGTGCGGCCGAGCTCGGAGATGCTCAGGCCGGGTCGCGGCCGGGGCCGGTACTCGATCCAGCGGCGCGCCGCGTCGTCGGTGAAGTGTGCCGCGGCCCGCGCGCCGTCGGCGGTCGCCAGCAGCGCGGCGGCGGCCTCGCGCATGCCGCCCGCGAGTGTCACGGCGTCACTCGGTGCGGGAACGCGATCGTTTCCGCAGCCAATTCCTCGTGCATGCAGGCCAGCCTACGGTGCTAATGTCTGGCGCACATTCTCCGGGGGTGAGCGGTGACCGACGGGGTCTACGCCGGCCGTGCGGCTGTTGACGGTGCGGTGAACCAGGGCTGGCTGCTCGGCCATTTTATGCCGAAGGGCGGGCTCCTGCACAGCGACGATGTCGAGGTGAAGTGGGGCGTGCACGTTCCCGGCGAGCGTCGCGCGGCTTGGGCCACCGACGAGGTCCGGACGGCGTTGCTTGTGTTGATCAAGGGAGCGTTCGACATCGAGTTGCGCGACCGAACCGTGCTGCTGCGCGAGCCGGGCGATTACGTCGTCTGGGGACCCGGCGAGGACCACTCCTGGCAGGCAGGAGACGTGGAGACCGTGGTCCTCACGGTGCGCTGGCCGTCGCTGCCGGGCTGGCGCCTGCCGCCCCCACCGTCCTGATCGGATCGGGAAACAGCCGTTTATTTAAGCCTCGACAAGGGAGGGCCGGTGGTTAGCGCCGTGACAGTAATCGCATTAACAGTGCGCAGAAACACGATGCATCCAATGGTTATGGAACGACCTTCCCACGATGTGGATGCCGTCTTGACCCGGCGACCACATGGCCGGAAGCATCGACCGCGGTTTAAGCGTGCATTAAATGGCATCCGTTAGGATGTCACGGCGTTTCCATTCTTTGACGCAGGAGGATTCATGGCGGTCACCGCCCTGCCGGCACGCACGGGACGACATGCGAGGGGGTCCGGCCGGGTGGCCACGATCCGTCGCCTAGAGCCAACCGTTGCGCCCCCGCCGAACGCGCTGACCATCACGCTCAACATTCCGTTGACGGGTGAGACCCTGCCGCCGCAGGCGCACCGGCTGATCGACGCCGTCCGCGAACTGGTCGAGGCCGGCCAGGGCTCGGTCGCACTCGAGTCGCCGGCCGCGGTGCCGGTGCCCGGGCTCGCGGGCGAGCCTGCCCTGCGCGAGTGGGCGGACGACACGGTCGAGGTGCGCCTGCTGACGGCATCGCGCCAGGTACTGGTCGACGGTGAGCTGTTGCCGCTCACCCGGCTCGAGTTCGATCTGCTGCTCTACCTCGCCGATCACCCGCGCCGGGTGTTCAGCCGCACCCAGCTGCTCAACGCGGTCTGGGGCTACGAGCACACCGGCGAGCGCACGGTCGACGTGCACGTGCGGCGGCTGCGGGTCAAGCTGGGCGCGCAGGTCTCGCTGATCACGACGGTCTACGGCGTCGGCTACCGCCTGGCCGACGAGGCCCGGATCGTGGTGTTGCCGCACGAATGAGCCTTTTTCAACGTGGCCCGGGCTGCAGCTCCTGGCGGCGGTCGGCGGCCCGGATACCTCTGGCCCGAGGCCAGGTTGAAAACTGCTCATAGGCTCTTACGGGTGCGTGTGCGTCCGGTTTCCCTTGAAGTCCTCGTCGACGAGCTGGCCGATCGGCTGGCCGGGATCGGCGGGCGGGTGCGGGTGGCGATCGACGGCGCTGACGCCGCCGATCCCGACGCGCTCGCCGACGGGCTGGTCGGCCCGCTGCGGCTCCGGGGCCGCCCGGCCGTACGGATCTCTGCCGGAGACTTCCTGCGCCCCGCCTCGGTGCGGCTGGAGCTCGGCCGGACCAACCCGGACTCGTTCTACTTCGGTTGGCTGGACGAGGCCGGCCTGCGCCGTGAGGTCCTCGACCCGGCCGGCCCGGCCGGCAGCGGGCGGATCATCACCCGGCTCTGGGATGTCCGCACCGACCGCGCCGCCCGCGAGCCCTACCGCGACCTGCCGCCGGACGCCGTGGTGATCGTCAGCGGGCCGCTGCTGCTCGGCGGCGGGCTGCCGTTCGACCTCACCGTCCATCTGCAACTGTCGACGGCCGCGCTGGCCCGCCGGACCGGGCCCGACCGGCGCTGGACGCTGCCCGCGTTCGAGCGCTACCGGGCGGAGGTCGATCCGGCGGCGCTCGCCGACGTCGTGGTCCGCCTCGACGACCCGCGGCGGCCCGCCCTGGTCCTCTGATCGTGAGTGAATCCAGGTTCACACCCCTGTTGACCTGCGACGCGAAAGCGTATTTGCGCAGTCCGTGGCGGTAGCGAGCACTGACAGTTATGCTGCGGTTACTTTTTTGCGGGGTTCCCGTTTGGGATCTTCGGCGGTGGGTATCTGCGGGCACTCGGCGTAAGCCGGGGACCGGCGCGGGGGACGTCCCACCGGCAGGGGCACAGGGAGGGCAGGGGGAGCACATGCTCGTCAACAGCGCGGTCATCACGGGTAAAGGTGCCGACACCGCCAAGGGGCGCTCGGTCGAGGAGATCGAGCAGATCCGCGGGATTCTGCGGACCCGGTTCGACGACCTGACGGCCGAGTACGAGGAGGCCGTCGCCGAGAACCAGAAGCTGCGTCTCGTCGAGATAGGCGACGCCGCCGGCGACGACCAGGCCGACAGCGGTTCCAAGACCGCGGAACGCGACGCGGCGTCGTCGCTCATCCGGACTCTGCTCGACCGGCGTACCCAGGCGGAGCACGCCATGCAGCGCCTCGAGGACGGCACGTACGGCAACTGCGAGGGGTGCTCGAAGCCGATCCCGGTGGAGCGGCTCACCGTGTTCCCGTCGGCCACCACGTGCGTGACCTGCAAGGCCAACCGCGAGAGGCGCGCGGGCTGAGGCTCGATACCGCCGGTCCGCCGCCCCTGCTCGGGCGGCGGACCGGTCGTATCAGCGATAGCTTGACCCCATGGGCGAGATCCAGGTCGGCACGGCGTCGTGGACCGACAAGACCCTGCTCGAGTCGGGGTGGTACCCGCAGACGGCGGACAACCCCGAGAAGCGCCTGGCGTACTACGCGCGGCACTTCCCGGTCGTAGAGGTCGACGCGACCTACTACGGGCCGCCGGCCGAGCAGACCACCCGGCTGTGGGCCGAGCGCACGCCGGACGGCTTCACCTTCAACATCAAGGCCTTCAGCATGCTGACCGGCCATCCGACGAAGGTGTCGGCGATCTACAAGGACCTGCGCCCGGAGACCGACAAGAAGAACGTCTACCCGGGCGACCTGCCGCCGCAGGCGTACGAGGAGGTATGGACCCGGTTCCTGAGCGCCCTCGACCCGCTGGTCGAGGCGGGCAAGCTGGGCGCGCTGCTGTTCCAGTTCCCGCCGTGGTGGGGCATCCGCCGCTCCAACAAGGACTACCTGCTCGAGGTCGCCGCCCGGTGCAAGCCGCTGCGACCGGTCTTCGAGTTCCGCAACGCGTCCTGGTTCGACGGCGACAACGCCGCGGAGACCCTGGACTTCCTGCGCCGGCACGAGCTTCCCCTGGTCTGCGTCGACATGCCGCAGGGCCACCGCTCCTCGGTGCCGCCGGTGGTGGAGGCGACCGCGGACCTGGCCGTCGTCCGATTCCACGGCCACAGCGAAAAGTGGACGAGCCGGGACATCCACGAGAAGTTCGGCTACGACTACTCCAAGAAGGAACTCCGCGAGTGGGTGCCGAGGCTGCGCGAGCTCGCCGGCCAGGCACGAACCACCCAGGTCTTCATGAACAACTGCTACACCGACTACGCCCAGCGCAACGCCGGCACCCTGATCGAGTTGCTCGGCGACTAGAGATCGTCCCAGGGCACGGTCGACCAGGCCTCCCGCAGGGTCTCCGCCAGCAGGCCGTCGTCCTTGAGCGGCAGCTCGTCGATGCTGGCGATCGGGCGGGCCGGGCAGTGCGAGTTCACCGCCGCGGCGGCCGCGAAGCCGGTCAGCTCCTCCGCGCCGATCGGCCGCAGCGTCCACGGCGTGCCGTTCATGCTCATCGCGATCTGCAACAGCACCATCGTCACGCCCCGGAGCACCGGCGCGGCGGGCCACACCACCTGGCTGCCGTCCCAGAACGCCACGTTCCAGGTGGTGCCCTCGCGGACCAGGGCGTCGCGGCCGAGGAACAGCGCGTCGTCGAAGCCGGCCAGCCGCGCCTCGCGCAGGTGGTAGCCGAGGCCCATGGTCGCCCGGTGCTTGTGCTCCGGCAGCTCGCGTTCGTAGATCACGGACTGCACCCGCAGCGGCGGCCCGGGCTCGTCCGGCACCGGATCGGAGACCGACACCAGGACGTCCGGCGGGCCCTGCTCGTCGGGGCCCGGCACGAATGTCACCCGTACGGAGGCATCCCGGGCGTCGCCGAGGGCGTGCCGGATCAGGCCGAGCAGCCGGTGCTCCTCCGCGACGCCGATGCGGTGGCCGAACAGCTCCTCGGCGCCGTCGGCGAGCCGGGCGACGTGCAGGGCCAGGCCGCGGACCCGGTTGTCGCGCACCTGCAACGACGTGAAGTGCCCGTAGTTCAGGGTGGCGATCCGGTGCAGCCGCGCCAGGTCCGGCGCCCGCCCGTTCAGCTCGACGTTCAGCACACCACCAAACTACGGCGTGCCGATGACCTTCCGAGCGCGGCGGCGGCGCCCGGGCGCGCCGCGGCCGGTGCGGCGCCGGAGCCGCTCAGCCGGCGCCCGAGGCGGCGGCGCCGCGGGCCAGGGCCAGGACCACCCCGGCCGCGATCAGGCCGGCGATCAGCACCGTGGCCACCGCGGAGAAGTCCAGCTGGGTGGCGCGGCGGTCGGCGACCCGCTTCGCCGTGAAGACGGCCAGGACCGGGCCGAGCACCGCCACCACCAGGGCCACCACGGGCAGCCCGACGGCGAGGTCGCCGCCGGCCTCGCGCCCCGCCCAGCGCAGCAGCGACCACGCCGCGACGCCGACGGCGCCGCCCAGCGCGCCGAGCACCGCGTACAGCACCGTGGCGTTGCCCGAGGCGGGCCGCGGCGCGGGCTTCCAGGCGGCGGTGGCGGCGGCCTCCTGCAGGTAGTCCTCCGCGTCGCGGTCGCGCTGGCGGGGCACGGCCGGCTGCGGCGCCCGCGCGCCGAACCGGTCGGCCGCCCGCCCGACCTGGTGCGCGAACTCCGCCCACAGCACCGCGGCGCGGGCGTCCACCTCGTCGCGTTCGCGCTGCGCCTTCTGTACGGCCGCGCGCGCCTCGCGGATCCGCTGGTCGGCGGCCCGGACGGCGTTGTCGGCCTCGATCGCGCGGCTGTCGTGCCAGTTGCGGGCCTCGGCCCGGTGCGCGCCGGCCTCCTCGTCCAGGTTGGTCAGCTTCCGCAGCACGCTGCGGTAGTCGGGCGCGCGGCGCTCCAGCATCGCGTCGTTGGCAGGCTCTGTCATGACGGTCCGTAAGGGATGATCACCTCGGCGCCGCGATGCACCGAGCGGTCGAAGTGCAGCGCCCGCCACGGGCGCGGGTACCAGCTCGGCGAGCCGTGACCCGGGTAGTACGGCGACAGCTCGCTGCCGTGCACGTCCAGCGCCACCCAGGCGCCGATGGGGTCGGTCCGGGAGGCCTGCCCGCCGAGCGTGTCGCGCAGCAGGGCGGCGCCCCGCCACCAGCCGATGACGTGGATGCGCCGCTCCGGGCCCTGCCGCATGATCCGGCGCAGCGGCTCGTTGCTGCCGCTCGGCGCGGCGTCGACCGCGTACAGGAAGATGAAGTGCGGCTTGTCGGCGGCCGTGCCCAGCTCGGCGCGCTCGGCGGCGATCTCGAGCAGGGAGTCCACGTTGTCGCCGTCGAAGTAGCCCGTCTCCGGCGGCAGGTACCGCTTCAGCGCGTCGACGGCGGCGCCGGCGTCGGTGTCCAGGCAGGCGACCGAGAACTGGGCCGCGCCGGGGGTGAACTGCGCGGCGAGGGACCGGGCCGCGGTGCCCAGCACCGCGCACGCCTCGTCGACCCGGGTGCCCAGCACGGCGATCGTGCGGCCCGGCGCGCGGCGCAGCACGGTCTTGGCGGACCGCGACTCGACGTCGATGGTCTCGCCGAGCAGCACCACCGGGGCGGCGGGCGCGTCGGCCGGCGTGAAGCGGCGGAACTCCGGGCTGTCCTCGAGGCGGGGTATGGCGTCGCCGTCGAAGAGCCGGGGCGCGGCGAGCTCGGGCGGGCGGTGCCGCCACAGCCGGTGCTGCAGCTCGCTCCAGCGTTCCCGGTCGCCGGCGTCCGGCACCCGGACGATCCGGTTCGCCTCGGTGGCGCCCGAGTCGGCGTTGACCACCGCGTGGTAGCGCGGCAGCACGTCGGCGGCCTGGTTGGTCTCCGCCAGCACCCGCCGGGCCCGGGGCAGCGCGATCCGCAGCGAGAACTGCGCGACCAGCGCCGGCCGGCCCCACAGCGCCTCGATGCCGGAGACGTCCTGGCTGGCCAGGACCAGGTGGATGCCCTGCGAGCGGCCGCGCCGGGCCAGGTCCTCCAGCAGGTCGACCGCCTCCGCGGCGACCGCGTCGCGGCCGGAGAGCAACACCTGGAACTCGTCGACCACGGCGACGATCCGGGGCCAGGTGCCGTCCGGGTCGTCGGCCCGCAGCTCGGCCAGGTTGGTCACCTCGTGCCGCTTGGCCGCGTCGGCCCGGCTGCGCAGCTCCGCGCCGAGGAAGCGCAGCAGGGCCAGGCCGAACTCGCGGTCGGTGTTGACGTTGACGCCGACCAGCCGCACGTGCGGCAGCCAGCTGGGGTCGCGGCGCCCCGGTGCGAACCGGGCGAACGACACGCCCTCCTTGAAGTCGAGCAGGTAGAAGGCGAGCTCGGCGGGGGAGTAGCGGGCCGCGAGGGCGCCCATCCAGGCGTAGATCAGGTTGGTCTTGCCGGTGCCGGACGGCCCGGCGATCAGGGCGTGCGGCGGATAGTCGCTGAGCGTCACGTGCACCGGGTAGCCCTGCGGGCTGTCGCCGAGCGGCGCCGTCAGCGCCCGGGCCGAGCTCTGCTGCCACTCGTGCTCGGGCAGCAGGCTGTCGAGCGCGACGGGGGCGGGCCCGGCGGCGACCTCGTCGGCGATCCGCCGGCAGGTCCGGGTGACCACCTCCGCCGGGGGCGCCGCGTCGAGCCGCACCGGCAGGTCGCCGCAGCCGCCCACCCGGGCGGCGTCGCCCGGCGCCGCGTCGATGACCTCGATCCCGGCGCCGGCCGGCACCGGGAGACCCCGGATGATCAGGTGTACGCCGCAGGCGGCGCCCGTGCGCAGCAGCCGGTCGAGCTGTCCGCGCTCGTGCCGCGACAGCTCGTCGGGCCGCCCGGCGCCGAGCAGGATCGCCACCCGCCACGGCTCGGGGCGGCGCCCGGTCGCGGCGGCCAGCTCCCGCAGCGAGTTGTGCTCGCCGGCGAGCACGGTCTCGTTGATCCGGCGCACGTGGTCGACCAGCTCGTCCAGCAGCGCCGCGAGCCCGCCCGGGCCGACGAAGGTCAGCACCCCGGCCGGTGCGAGCGGCGCGAACCCGGCGAGGCCGCCGCCGAGCTGCTCGGGGTCGTAGCCGGTGAGCCGGACCCGGCCGGGCTCGGCGCCGCCGAGCGCGCGCAGCAGCAGCCCGGCCACCGTGTCGTCGCCGATGGACTCGTCGCCGCGGATCACCACGTGCCCGTGGTCGAGCAGCGGCACCAGCGCGGGCACCTCGCCCTCGTACGGCAGCAGGATCCGGCCGGCGCGCAGCTCCGGCGCGGGGGCCTGGGTGCCCGCGGGCGTCGGCCGCCACCGGGACCAGGGCAGGCCGGCGGCGCCCGGCGCGGCGGCCAGGGCCGTCTCGGCGGCGGCGCCGGCCAGCGCGGCCAGGTCGCGCTCGTGCTGCTCGTCGATCTCCTGCAGCCGCTTGTCCCGCTCCCGGACCAGCCGGATCCGGCGCTCGCGGGCCGCGGTCGCCACCCGGGCCCGCCGGGTGACCGCCGCCTCGAACTCGTCGCGGGCGGCGATGAAGGCGTTCTCGGCCGCGCCGAGTGCGTGTGACAGCGCGGTCCGGACCTCGACGACCTGCTGCGCCCTGCTGTCAGGCATCGACACCACGGGGCGGCAGCGGCTCGGGGGCCTTCGGGTCGAGCGTCGCCGGGTCCCGGCCGAGCCGGGCCAGCAGCACCCCGGTCAGCACGCTGGCGGTGACCGCGGAGTCGGCCGGGTGCGCGGGCGCCTGCTTACCGGCGGGCGTCCGGCAGATCCGGGCCAGCAGCGTGTCGAGCACGTCGGGCGGGGTGCCGGGCAGCAGCGACCTCACCCGGCCGCCGGCGGCGCTGCGCAGCCGCGGCAGGTCGTCGGGGCCGGGCTCGTGACCGAGCAGGTCACCGGCCAGGCGGTGCAGCACGGGCGGGGTCACCGCGGAGAGGCCGAGCCCGGTGGCCGCGTTGACGCCGTGCAGGTCGCGGCCGAGCCGGGCGCGGTCGCCGGAGCGCACCCCGGCGGCGACGCGGCGCAGCAGCTCGGCGGTGTCGGCCGGCCGTTCCTGCGGCGTGCCGTCGGCCCGCGGCGGTGGCGGCGCCTCGCCGGTGAGCTGCTGCACCCGCTCGCGCCACCAGGGGCCGAGCCGCTCCGGCGGCGGCTGGTGCTCCTCCTGCCGCGGCGGCGCGGGCCGGTCCTCCTCGCGCAGGCCGGCCTTCCAGTCGGAGCCCGGCGCCGCGCTCGCCTCGGCCGCGAGGCCGAGCTGGGCCAGGTACGCCGCGATGGCGTCCTGTGCCAGCCGCAGCGCGGCCGCGGCGTGCTCGGCGTGCTCGGTGGCGTTGCCGAGCTGCGGCACGCCGATCGGGTCGACCGAGGTCTGGCGCACCCAGTTGAGCAGCTCGGTCGCGCTGCGCAGGCGCTCCATCGCGACCGTGACGACGCCGATGGGCAGCTCGTCGGACGTGGCGCGGAGCTGGGCGCCGAGTTCCTGCAGCAGGGACATCGCGTTACAGCGTCGCCGTGTAGTTCTGCGCCTGCTCGACGGCGAGCAGGGTGGCGCCGAGGCACTCCTCGAGCTGCTGGTCGGCCTGCGACAGGGAGGCGTGCACGGCGCCGACCGCGTCGTTGGCGCTGCCGTCCAGCGCCGAGGCAAGGCTCTGCTGCGCCTCGCCGAGCTTCTCCCGGGCCGCCTGGATCGCCGCCTGGCTCTCCGTGACCTGTTGGAGGGCGGCGTCCACGGCCGCTCTGACCTCGGCGACGCTGGCCACTCGAGCAGCCTCCTGCGGTATAGGCGTGGCGTTACGCGCTCAGAATAGTCGTCCCGGATGGGGTGGTCGTGCCCGCACGCCCCTTTCGTGAATCCGCGCCCGAACGGTTATCTCGGTACGCTGCCGGGGCCGCGCACCTCGGCGCCCAGGGCGGTCACCCGTTCACGCAGGCCGCGGTCGGCGGTCACCACGATCAGCCGGCGGCCGGGGCCCTCGCGGGCCACCAGCTCCACGATCGCGTCGTCGCCGGATCCGGTCGCGCGCTCCAGGCGTACCCCCGGGACTGCCGGGATGTCCCGGGCCCGGCCCTCCACGACCAGGACGACCTCGACGGGCCCGGGCAGGTCCGGCAGGCCGGCGGCGCCGATCGGCAGGAGCGCGTCGCGCAGCCGGGCGTTGGCCCCGGCGCGGTCGCGCCACCAGCCGTCCGGCTTGGAGCCGACGACATTGGCGGCGTCGACGACCAGCAGCGGTACGGCCATGCGCCCGAGCGTCTCACACCCGGGCGGGCGCCGCTACGCCGCCGTGAGCTGGGTGGAGCCGAGCTGCGGGTAGTCCTCGAGCCACTCGATGTAGAGCGGGTTGCGGGCCACGACCTCGGCGTACGCCTCGCCGGCCATGCCCATCAGCCGCGGCGCGACCTTGGCCGCCGGGCTGTCGGGATGCCAGCCGAGCACCTGCCGCCAGCGCAGCGGCGCGCCCATCAGGGGCCGGTGGGTGAGCCCGGCCGGCGGCCGGAACGTCGGCTGGCACAGCGCGAGCGCGAGCCCGGACTCCACCATGTCGACGCAGCCGCGGATGTCGGTCTCCAGCATCCGCCGCGGCGTGAACCCGTTGCGCGCGCAGGCCGCCGCGAAGCAGTCGCCGAAGCAGCCGTCGCCGGTGCCGGCGACCCACATCTCCTCGGACATCTCGGAGAGGTCGACCTCGACGCCCTTGGCGGCCGGATGGTTGTCGGGCATCAGCACGCAGACGCCGTCGACGGCGATGGTCTGCCACACCAGGCCGTAGTCCGCCGAGGGTATGGCGTCGCCGCAGACCCCGACCTGCGCGTAGTCCAGCTTGCCGGCCAGCACCATGGTGGCCAGCTCTTCGACGTAGTAGGACGCGTGGGTGGAGATCTGTGCCTCGGGCTGTGCCTCGGAGAGCCGGTGCACCATGCCGCCGATGACCGGGCCGCCGATCGCGCCGATCCGGTAGCGGGTCATGACGTTCTCGTCCGCGCCGGACCCGGCGAGCCGGGCCGCCTCGTCCTGCAGGCCCTTCATCGCGGGCAGCAGCACCCGGGCGCGGGAGAGCACCAGCTCGCCGAGCGCCGTCGGCCGGGCGCCGCGACGGTCACGTTCGAAGAGCGGGCCGCCCAGAGTCCGCTCGATCCGTTGCAGCTGTGCGGTCAGCGCCGGTTGGGCGAGGCCCAGCAGCGATGCCGCCTTCGTCACGCTGCCCGTCTCTGCGATGGCACAGACCACCTTGAGATGCCGCAGCTCCAGGTTCATAGCGTGACGGTAGGACGTTCGCAGGATTACGGCTAGACCTTCGGCCATCCAAAGATCCTCCACTTGTGACAAATGGGTTAACCAAAAGGACAGATCCAGCTAAGCCGTACGCAGGTCCGGGCACATATCGTTGTTCTTCTATCACTATGAGTGAAAACACCGTCCACTTTGTGCTTTGTTCACAGATCCCGGCGGTAGGTGGTCCGCCCGGACACGACGTCGCGGATCTTGTCCGTCAGCGCGACTGCCGGGTCGACGATCTTGTTCCACGGCGGGGCCGCCGGGGTGCCGGGGTGCGGGCGGGTCGGCGCCGCCTCCTCCGCCAGCTCCACCCGGTTGCCCAGCCGGACCAGATCCTCGTCCGAGGCCATCCGCCGCAGCAGCGGCAGCAGCTCGCCGTCCGCCGCGTCCGCGTGCCGCGCCAGCCGTCGGCGGACGTCGTCGGCCCGGGCCGCCCGGTCGTCGCCGTCCTCCGCCGCCTCGAGCAGCCGCAGCGCCTCCAGCAGCGCCCGGTCCTCGTCGATCTCCCGGTCGATCAGCGCGTACCCGTCCGGCACCGCCGCGCGCACGGCGGGATAGAGGTACTGCTCCTCGGCGGAGAGATGCCGCGACAGCTCGGCGCTGACCACCTGGGCCAACGTGCGGCGCCGGGCGGCGTCCGTACCGTCGCCGGTCAGCTCGTCACAGAGGGCGATCAGCTCGCGGTGCTCCCGGGACACGACGTCGACGACGCTCGGCCCGGCCGGCTCGCCGGCGACCGGCGGCAGCGGGGGAAGGTTGAGGGACATCGCCTGCTCCTACCCGAACCTGATCTCCCCTCAAACGTCGCCCGGGGCAAGCTGGTAAGAAGAGCGGATGGAACCTGTCTCCGCCGCCGACGAGGTCGTCGAGCTCTGCCGCGACCTGTTGAGGATCGACACCACGAACACCGGAGACCCGCGTACGACCGTCGGCGAGCGCGTCGCCGCGGAGTACGTCGCCGGCAAGCTCACCGAGGTCGGCATCGAGGTCGAGCTGCATGAGTCCGCGCCGAGGCGGGCCAACCTGGTCGCCCGGATACCCGGCGCCGACCGCTCCCGCGGCGCGCTGCTGGTGCACGGGCACCTCGACGTGGTGCCCGCCGACGCGAGCGAGTGGTCGGTGCCGCCGTTCTCCGGGGAGGAGAAGGACGGCTACCTCTGGGGCCGCGGCGCCATCGACATGAAGGACTTCGACGCGATGGCGCTCGCCGTCGTCCGCGACTGGCAGCGCACCGGCTACGTGCCGCCCCGCGACATCGTCCTGGCGTACACCGCGGACGAGGAGGCGGGCATGGAGTACGGCTCGCAGTTCCTGGTCCGCGAGCACGCCGGGCTCTTCGAGGGCTGCACCGAGGCGATCGGCGAGGTCGGCGGCTTCTCCTACACGATCAACGACGACCTGCGGCTCTACCTGGTCGAGACGGCCGAGAAGGGCATCGACTGGCTGCGCCTGCACGCCAAGGGCCGGCCCGGGCACGGCTCGTTCGTGCACGACGACAACGCGGTCACCGCGCTCGCCGAGGCCGTCGCCGCGGTCGGCCGGCACCGGTTCCCGATGGTCGTCACGCCGACCGTGCGCTCGTTCCTCGAGCAGGTCTCCGAGGCGCTCGGCATCGACCTCGACCCCGACGATCCCGAGCTGGCGATCGCCAAGCTCGGCCCGATCGCCAACCTGATCGGCGCGACCGTGCGCAACACGGCCAACCCGACCCGGCTCGAGGCGGGATACAAGGACAACGTCATCCCGGGCAAGGCGTCGGCGACCGTCGACTGCCGCACCCTGCCCGGGCAGGCCGAGATCTTCCTCGAGCAGCTGCGCGGCGTCATCGGCCCCGACATCGAGATCGAGCACATCTCCCGGCAGGGCGCCCTGGAGACCTCCTTCGACGGCGCGCTCGTCGAGGCGATGGGCGCCGCCCTGCGCGCCGAGGACCCGGGCGCCCGGACCGTGCCGTACATGCTCTCCGGCGGCACCGACGCCAAGGCCTTCAGCACGCTGGGCATCCGCTGCTTCGGCTTCGCGCCGCTGAAGCTGCCCGCCGACCTGAACTTCTCGGCGTTGTTCCACGGCATAGACGAGCGGGTGCCGGTCGAAGGACTACAGTTCGGCGTGCGTGTGCTCGACCGACTGCTGCGCGCGAGCTGATGAGAGGACTTTTCACACCATGACCGACCAGTACGCGGAGCTCGACGCCGCCCTAGAGCGGGTAGTCGAGGCCGCGAAAGCCCACCTGGCGGCGGTCAAGGCCGCCCAGGGCCGGGTGGACGACGACGATGTGTGGCAGGCGTACGTCAACCTCAACAACACCTCCTTCGCGTACGACGAGCAGCTGCTCGAGGCGTTCGGCGAGGTCACGCCCTGGGACGTCGAGTCGATCGACCCGGACGAGGCCGACCAGCGCTTCGGCGGCCTCGTCGGCGGGCTGGAGGAGGGCGACGCCGACCCGCACCCGCGGGTGATCTCGGTGCGCCAGCGCCGCGACTACCGGGTGCCCAGCGTCGCGGCCCTGCTGCGGGTCGCGGACGCCGCCCGGCGCAACCTGGTGCCGGCCGACGACGACGAGGCCGAACCGGTCGACTCGGTCGGCGAGGCGGTGCTCGAGCTGCTGCAGGCCGGCGACGGCTCGCTCTCCTCGCTGGACGTGCCGGAGCTGGAGCCGCTCGACGGCCTGCTCACCGTCAGCGAGGTGGCCGCCCCGCTCGACCTCGAGTCGTTCGCGGACGAGGACGGCGCGGGCCCCTTCGCCCCGGGCCCCGACGACCTCCTCGTCGGCCGCCTCGACGAACACCCCTACCTGGCCGACGAGGAAGACGACCACGCCGGCCACCAGCATTAATCAGCGCGCCACATGCCCGGTGTACCAGCGTGTGCACCGGGCATGAAGGGGCGCCCGCCCTGGTTGGGGGCGGGCGCGGGGTTTTTACTTATATAGAGAGGCCGGGCTGCAGGGAGCCCTGGACCTTGCGGCGGAGCATCACCTGCCTGGTTCCGTCCCGGAAGAGCTGGACGCGGGCCAGCTCCCATCCCGAGAATTCCGCCTGGATCGCCAGCTGCGCCGCAGCGGTCAAGCGATCGACATTCGATGGCAACCGGAGCGGCGCGTACTCGTAGTCCATGCGTCCTAATATGCGCCAGCGCCCGGCATGTCACCAGTCCCCGGGCCGGTCAGGCCCTCCCTTTCGGGGTAGCCGACCGGCACCGCCGACACGTCGTTGAGGGCGCCGGCGATCTCCGCGGGCAGGGTCAGCTCGTCGCTCAGTAGCGCGCCCTGCAGCTGGCCCGCCGTGCGCGCGCCCAGGATCGGCGCGACCACGCCCGGGCGGTCCCGGATCCAGGCGAGGGCCACCTCGACCGGGGAGACGCCCAGGCCGCTCGCCGCGATCAGCACCGCCTCGACGATGCTCGAGCTGCGCGGCTCCAGGTAGGTCTGCACGAACGGCGCCAGGTGATCGGTCGCGGCCCGCGAGTCCAGGGGCCGGCCGTTGCGGTACTTGCCGGTCAGCACGCCGCGGCCCAGCGGTGACCACGGCAGCACGCCGATGCCCAGCGCGGCCGCGGCCGGCAGCACCTCGCGCTCGATGCCGCGCTCCAGCAGCGAATACTCCATCTGGGTCGCGACGATCGGCGCGCGGCCGGGGAACGCCTGCTGCCACGCGGCGGCCCGGGCGGTCTGCCAGCCGGCGAAGTTGGACACCCCGACGTAGCGGACCCGGCCGCTGTCGACCGCGTGGTCCAGCGCGGACAGGGTCTCCTCCAGCGGCGTCTGCGGGTCGTAGCCGTGCACCTGCCACAGGTCGACGTAGTCGGTGCCCAGCCGGCGCAGCGACGCGTCCAGGCTGCGCAGCAGGTGGCCCCGGGAGCTGTCGCGGCGGCGCGGGCCGTACCGGCCGAGGCCGGCCTTCGTGGCGATCAGCACCTCGTCGCGGGGCACCAGGTGGTCGATCAGCGAGCCGATGACCGCCTCCGCGTCGCCCTCGCCGTACACGTCGGCGGTGTCGAGCAGGGTGCCGCCGGCCTCGAGGTAGAGCTTGAGCTGTGCGGCCGCGTCGTCGGGATCGGTGTCCCGGCCCCAGGTCATGGTGCCGAGCGCGAGCCGGGAGACCGCCAGCCCGCTTCGGCCGAGCGGTCGCTGTTGCATGGGTGAACCCTATTCAGCCCGGGGCGAGCGCGAAATGCTCGCGACAGCTCAATAGGGCCGCGATGCGTCGGGTTGGCGACCCAAGTCCTCCGAAGATCACGCACCGTGTTCGCCTAGGCTTCTTAGCGCGGAGCATTCCCGCGTCCGCGCAGAACCGGGAGGACCCGTGCGGCTCGGACTCAACCTCGGATATCAGACCTCGTGGACCACACCCGCGGACCATCTCGCGATGGCGCAGGAGGCCGACCGGCTCGGCTACTCGGTGGTGTGGGCCGCGGAGGCGTACGGCTCGGACTCGCCGACCATGCTCGCCTGGATCGCCGGGCAGACCCGGTCGATCGACGTGGGCGCGGCCGTGATGCAGATCCCGGCGCGCAGCCCCGCGATGACCGCGATGACCGCGGCCACGATCGACACCCTCTCCGGCGGCCGGTTCCGGCTCGGCCTGGGCGTCTCCGGCCCGCAGGTCTCCGAGGGCTGGCACGGCGTGCGGTTCGCCAAGCCGCTGGCCCGCACCCGCGAGTACGTCGACATCGTCAAGCTGGCGATCGCCCGTAAGCCCGTCGCCTACGACGGCGAGCACTACACGCTGCCGCTGCCCGGCGGCGCCGGCAAGGCGCTGCGGCTGGGCTTCCACCCGCCCCGTGCGGCCGTACCCGTGTATCTCGCGGCGGTGGGGCCGAAGAACCTGGAGCTGGCCGGCGAGATCGCCGACGGCTGGCTGGCGATCTTCTTCGCGCCGGACGCGGCGGGTGACTCCCTGCGGCACATCGAGCACGGCCGGGCGAAGGTCGGCGCCGGCCTGGCCGGCTTCGACGTGGCACCCACGGTGCCGGTGGTGATCGGCGACGACGTCGCGGCCGCTTGCGACGCGGTCCGGCCGTACGCGGCCCTGTACGTCGGCGGGATGGGCAGCCGCGAGCAGAACTTCTACAACCAGCTCGCCGTCCGGATGGGCTACGCGGACGAGGCCCGGGAGATCCAGGATCTCTACCTGGACCGCAAGATCCGCGACGCGGCCGCGGCGGTGCCGCAGGACTTCATCACGCGTACGTCGATGATCGGCAACCGCGCGCAGATCACCGAGCGGATCCGCGAGTACGCCGCCGCCGGTGTCGGCACGCTCTCCATCAGCCCGTACGTGGGTGATCTCGAGAGCGGCATCGCCACCCTGCGTACCGTCGCGGAGGCGTTCGAGGCCGCGGGGGTGGCCGGGTAGCCGTGGCGACGGTTCTGCTGCTCCGCCACGGGCGGACCACCGCGAACGCCTCCGGCGCCCTGGCCGGGCGGCTGCCGGTCGAGCTCGACGACACCGGCCGGGGTCAGGCACTGAGGGTCGGCGAGCGGCTGCGCAAGCTGCCGCTGGCGGCGGTCGTGACCAGCCCGCTGATCCGTTGCCGGCAGACGCTGGAGCTGGCCCTGCCGGAGATCGTCCCGGAGGCCGACGAGGGCCTGACCGAGTGCGGCTACGGCGACTGGGAGGGCCGCCCACTCAAGGAGCTGGCCAAGGACCCGCTCTGGCCGGTCGTCCAGCAGCACCCCAGCGCCGCGGTCTTCCCGAACGGCGAGGCGATGGCGGCGATGTCGGCCCGCGCGGTGGCGACGGTCCGGCGCTGGGACGCGCGGGTGACCGCCCGGCACGGCCCGGACGCGCTCTGGCTGGCGTGCAGCCACGGCGACGTGATCAAGGCCGTGGTGGCGGACGCGCTCGGGCTGCACCTGGACGAGTTCCAGCGCCTCGTCGCCGATCCGGCCTCGGTCGCCGCCATCCGCTACACGCCGATGCGGCCGTTCGTCGTGCGCCTCAACGACACCGCCGACCTGTCGGCCTTGGTGCCGTCCAAGCCCGCCGAGGACGCCCTGCCGGCGTCCGACGCGGCCGTCGGCGGTGGCGCGGGCGGGTGCGCATGAATACGTCAGGTGACCGGCGTGTTACCACAGCGTGCGGGCGCTTTGCGCCCTCGGCGAACCGCGGCGGCAGGCTGCGCAACCGCGCGCGCGGGCGGATAGGGTCGAACTCATGACCGACTGCACCGAGCGACGCGTGGGCCGGGAGGGCTTGGCAGAGGTGGTCCAGCCATGACCCACCAGGTGCATGCCTTCGAGCCGCCCGAGCGGTTCGTCGCCGGGACGGTGGGCGAGCCGGGCGACCGGACGTTCTTCCTGCAGGCCCGCGGCGGCGGCCGGGTGGTCAGCGTGGCCCTGGAGAAGGTGCAGGTGTCGCTGCTCGCCGAGAAGCTCGAGGAGCTGCTCACCGAGGCCAGCCGGCGCTTCGGCGTCGAGCTGCCCGAGGTGCCGGTGCTCGCGATCAACGACAACGAGCCGCTGGACACCCCCGTCGACGAGGAGTTCCGGGTCGGCACGCTCGGCCTGGCCTTCGACGTCGACACGGCGACGGTGGTGATCGAGGCGATCGAGGCCGGTGAGAGCGACGCCGAGGTCGAGCTGGGCGAGGAGGACGATGACGACGCGCCGGTCGACGGCGACGAGGATGACGACGACGAGCCCGACGACGACCTCGACCGGCTCCGGGTGCGGCTGACCCCGGAGGCGACCAGGGCGTTCATCGACCGGGCCCGCCGGGTCGTCGCCGCCGGCCGGCCGCCCTGCCCGCTCTGCGGCCAGCCACTCGACCCGGCCGGCCACCTCTGTCCCCGGCACAACGGCTACCACCGGTGACGACGGAGCCCGCATCCGTGCTCGCGGACGAGGACGCGCTCGAACTGCTCAGCCGCGGCGAGATGGAGCTCGAGGGCCGCCTGGTCGGCGCCTCCAACACCACGCTGCGGGCCGAGATCACCCTGGACGGGCTGACCCGGCGCTGCGTGTACAAGCCGGTGCAGGGCGAGCGCCCGCTCTGGGACTTCCCGGACGGCACCCTGGCCGGGCGCGAGGTCTCCGCGTTCCTGGTGTCGCAGGCGACCGGCTGGGGGCTGGTGCCGCCGACGATCCTGCGCGACGGCCCGCTCGGGCCCGGCGCGTGCCAGCTCTGGATCGACGAGCCCGACGACGCGGAGGCGCTGATCGGCTTCATCCCGGCATACGACGTGCCGCCCGGGTGGTTCGCGATCGCCTCGGCCCGCGACTCCGACGGCGACGCGTTCGCGCTGGCACACGCCGACGACCCGCGGCTGTCCCGGCTGGCGGTGCTGGACGCGGTGATCAACAACGCGGACCGCAAGGGCGGGCACGTGCTGTACGCGCCCGGCGGCCGGATCCGCGCGGTCGACCACGGCGTCTGCTTCCACGTGGAGAACAAGCTCCGCACCGTGCTGTGGGGCTGGACCGGCAAGGTCATCCCGGCCGACTCGGTCGAGACCCTGGCGGTGCTGGCGGAGCGGCTGGACGGCGATCTCGGCGCGGCGCTCGAGGAGCACCTGACCGTCTCCGAGGTGCAGCACGCCCGGCTGCGGGTGCGGCGCCTGCTGCGCGCGGCCCGCTTCCCGAAGCCGTCGCAGGACTGGCCGGCCGTGCCCTGGCCGCCGGTCTGAGGCTTTACTCACGCGGCGCGCTTTCTGTCAGCGGGCATCGCTAGTCTTTTGACCATGGACGCATGGACGGGGCACGAGGTGCCGACCCTGCCGGGGACCGCGACGCCGCCGGCGCTGTACGACTCGGCCCGCCGGTCGGTGCTGCCCACCACGCCGGGCGCGACCGCGACGATGTACGTGTGCGGCATCACGCCCTACGACGCCACCCACCTCGGCCATGCCGCCACGATGATCACCTTCGACCTGGTGCAGCGGGCCTGGCGCGACGCCGGCCTCGACGTGACCTACGTGCAGAACGTCACCGACATCGACGACCCGCTGCTCGAGCGCGCGGCCCGCGACGGCGAGGACTGGGTGGTCCTGGCGATGCGCGAGACGGCCCTGTTCCGCGAGGACATGGAGGCGCTGCGGATGATCCCGCCGGCGCACTACGTCGGCGCCGTCGAGTCCATCCCGGCGATCGCCGAGCACGTGCGCGAGCTCCTCGACGACGGCGCGGCCTACCGGCTCACCGACGGCACCGGTGACATCTACTTCGCGATCTCGTCCGTGCCGTCGTTCGGCTACGAGTCCGGCCTGCCCCGCGAGGAGATGCTGGTCCTGTCCGCGGAGCGCGGCGGCGACCCCGAGCGGCCCGGCAAGCGCGACCCGCTCGACCCGCTGCTGTGGCGCGGCGCCCGCGACGGCGAGCCGGCCTGGGACGGCGGCGACCTCGGCCCGGGCCGCCCCGGCTGGCACATCGAGTGCGCGACCATCGCGATCGGCCTGCTCGGCGACACCATCGACGTGCAGGGCGGCGGCAACGACCTGATCTACCCGCACCACGAGTGCTCGGCGGCGCACGCCGAGCTGCTCACCGGCGCGGCGCCGTTCGCCCGCCACTACGTGCACGCCGGCATGATCGGCCTGGACGGCGCGAAGATGTCGAAGTCCAAGGGCAACCTGGTCTTCGTCTCCCGCCTGCGCGCCGACGGCATCGACCCGATGGCGGTCCGGCTGGGCCTGCTCGCCGACCACTACCGCGCCGACCGCGACTGGACCGACGACGTGCTCAAGGCCGGCCAGCAGCGCCTGGCCCGCTGGCGCGAGGCGGCGGCGGTGCCGGCCGGCCCGTCGGGCGCGGAGCTGCTCGCCGCGGTCCGCGGCGCCCTGCACGACGACCTCGACACCCCGGCCGCGCTGGCCCTGGTCGACGCCTGGTCGGAGGCGGCGCTGTCCGGACACGGCGACGACGCCGGCGCGCCGGCGCTGATGGCCAGGACCGTCGACGCGCTGCTGGGCATCCGCCTCTGAGCAACTGACGCTGACCTATCAGCCGATCTCCGGAACGGCTGACGGCTCGGTACGCTCAGGCGCCGAGTCGATCAAGAAGCGCCGATACGTGCGCCTCCTTCACAGGCCCGCCAGAAGGAGTCCCACGTTGTCTCACCTCGGTCTGACCCGCTCGATCTCCCTGCTCGCGGCGGCGGCGCTCGTGCTGAGCGCCTGCGGCTCGCCGTCGGCCGATCGGCCGGCGGCGCAGCGCCCGGTCGTCGTCGACGGCACCGTGGACCTGCCGGCGCTGCAGCAGCTGGTCGACAGTGCACGGTCGCGATCGGCGGAGCAGCAGGAGACCGAGCTGGCCCGGCTCAACAACGTCCTCGAGCGACAGCTGTGGACCGAGTCCGGCCTGGAGGCGGCGCTCGGCGGGGCCGCGGCCGCCGACGCCGCGTTCGCCGCGCACGGCCGGGCCATCACCGGCAGGGCGCGGGCGATCGGCGACAGGCCGATCGTGATGGTGCCGGCGGTCTACGCCGCCGAACCCTCGGGCCCGACCCTCGGCGAGGGCCTGTTCGGCGGCATGCTCCTGGTCTCCCTCGGCGCCGACGGTGTCGTGTCCTCCTCGAACGACCTCAAGGACGGCGAGCGCGTCTCCCCGGACCGGAGCAACAAGGAGATCAGCGCCTCGGGCAGCCGCGACCACGTCGACCTGGACATGAACCTCACCCACGAGTCGGACGGCGTGACCACCAAGCTGGTCGTGAAGGTCGGCGTCAGCCCGTGCCCCGACGCGAGCGGCCACTTCGAGGCGAAAGCCGAGATCGACGTCTCCGCGACGACGACGGGCGGCCGCACCGGTCAACGGGGCACCCTGGACGTCACGATCACCGGCGAGGTCGACGACGACGCCAAGCTGGCGTCCACCGACGCCGAGTACCGCATGCAGTACGCCGACTTCGCGAACAGCAAGGGCGGCTTCGTGGATGTCTCGGGCGCGCTGAGCGGCCCGAAGGCGGGGTCCGCGACCCTCAATCGCAGCGGCGGCACGCCGAACGCCGCCATGCAGGAGACGGCGGTCGCCGGCGGCATGCTCTACACGATGCTCATCGCGAGCACCGTCTCCAGGGCGGCGGAGAAGGGCTGGCAGTCGGGCCGTTGCGTGCTCCTCAAGCCGACCGCCTCGCCCGGGCCGCAGGGCATGAAGCCCGGCGCGACCTCGACGATCAACGCCGCGCCGCGCAGCCGGATCGACGGCGGGCCCGTCGGCGGGTCGGTCACGGCGAACCTCACCGCGGGCGGTGCCGCGGTCAAGCCCGCGGGCAGCAAGGTGAAGGCCGACGCGACCTTCGCCTACACCGCACCGGACGCCCCCGACAAGAGCGGGACGGTCTCGCTGGAGGCCAGGTCGCGCCGGGGTGTGGCCAAGGCGAGCGTCGACTTCGACACCAAGCAGGGTGCGTACGTCGCGAGCGGGGGCACCCAGGTGAAGGTGTCCGGCACCGTCCCCGACCTCGCCGCCCCGTTCGACCTGAAGGGAGCGGGCACCGGCTTCACCGTCGTCTACTCGTATTCCCCGACCTCCGACGGCGGCGGCACCTACAAGTACGCCGGCTCGGGAAGCGGCGTGACGATGAAGGGCTCGGGCACCTACCGGATCACCGGCGACGACCCGGTGCGCACCCTGACCCAGACCGGCAACGGCTGCGTGAACGTGGGTACCTGCGCCAATACCACCAACGTGATCACCCTTACGCGAGAGTGAGGCCCGGGTCCGGGTCGGGCTCGGGCACCGGCGCCGGGATCCGGTACTCCTCGGTCAGCGTGGTCATCGGCCCCGGCCAGGTCGCCTGCGCCACCTCGATCGGCTTGCGGGTCTCGTCGAAGGCCACGTGCAGCAGGTGCAGCACCGGGGTGTCCGGCCGGATCTGCAGGATCTCGGCCTCCTCGCGGCTCGGCTGCCGGGCGCTGATCGTGTCGGTCGCCGACGCGTAGCGCCGCCCGATGGCCTCCTCGGCCTCCTGGTACAGCGGCCGGCCGAACGCCTCGACGCGCTCCAGCGTGGTGCCGGTCGCGTCGGTCACCCGGAACCACGAGGCGCCGACCTCGACGGTGGCGTCGTCGGTGCGCACGATGTGCCGGCGTACCAGCATCTCGGTGCCGTCGCGTACCCCGAACGCGTCCGCGACCTCGGGCGGCGCGGCCTCGCGCCCGACGCCGGCCAGCTGCTGCCGGTAGCGGGCCGCCAGGTCCGCGTGGTAGCCGCGGTGCGCGCCGTAGCGGCCGCGGGAGAGCCGGTTGAGCCGGCGCCGGGTGCCGCGTACGTACGTGCCCGAGCCCGGCTTGGTGATCAGGATGCCCTCGACCCGGAGCTGGTCGACGGTGCGCTGCACCGTCTGCTTCGCGACGCCGAACATCTCGGCCATCGCGGGGATCGAGGGCAGCCGCTCGCCGGGGTTCCAGTCGCCGCGGCGGATCCGCTCGCGCAGCTGCGCGGCGATCTGACGGTGCGGGAACTCGGCGGCACCGGGGTTGATCGTCATGGACGTACCTCCAGACCCAGGTTCCTAGGATGACTGACGCCGGGTGCGCGACGTGACAGCGACACGCCGAAACTCGTTCGACCCGCGCGGGCGGCTCGCCGAGCATGGTGGCCATGCTGAGTCCCGAGATCCTCGAGTACTACGAGCACGGCGGCGAGCACGAGCGCCTGTCCGCCGGCACCGGCCGCCTGGAGTTCCTGCGCACGTGGGACCTGCTGACCCGGGCCCTGCCGCCGGCGCCGGCCCGGGTCCTCGACGTCGGGGGCGCCACCGGCGTCTACGCGGGCCCGCTCGCCCGGGCCGGCTACGCCGTGCACGTGATCGACCCGGTGCCCGAGCACGTGGCCGCGGCCGCCGTCCTCGACGGCGTGACCGCGACGCTCGGCGACGCCCGCGACCTGCCCGAGCCGGACGCTGGCGCCGACGCCGTGCTGCTGCTCGGCCCCCTCTACCACCTGCCGGACCGCGCCGACCGGGTAGCGGCCTGGCGCGAGGCCGCCCGCGCCGTGCGCCCGGGCGGCGTGGTCGCGGGCGCGGTGATCAGCCGGTTCGCCTCGCTGCTCGACGGCGTCGCGAAGGGCTACTTCGCCGAACCCGAGTTCGTGTCGATCGTGGAGCGCGCCCTGCGGGACGGCGTGCACCGCAACGACGGCGCGGTGCCGCGGTGGTTCACCAGCGCGTACTTCCACCACCCGGAGGAGCCGGCGGCCGAGGCCGCCGAGGCCGGGCTCACCGGGGTACGCACGGTCGCGGTCGAGGGCCCGGTCTGGATGACCGGCGCGCGGCTGACGGAGTTCCTCGCCGACCCGCGGCTGACCGGGATCATGCTCGACATGCTGCGCCGGATCGAGGACGAGCCGAGCCTGCTCGGCGCGAGCAGCCACCTGCTGACGATCGCCACCAGGGCCGCACCCTAGGCTGTCGGCACCTGATCGAGACGGAAGGAGCCCCCGGCGTGGAGGCACTGCGGTTGATCCTGAGATACGCGCACCTGATCGGCTTCGCGCTGCTGCTCGGCGGCGCGATCGTGCAGTTCGTCTCGGGCAAGTTGCGGATCAACCCGGCGATGCTGTGGGGCGCGATCATCCAGGTGGTCACCGGCCTGGCGCTGTCGGCGCCGCTGCGTGGCGGGGGCGACGACGAGCCGAGCCCGGTCAAGCTGGGCGTCAAGCTGCTGATCGCGATCATGATCTTCGTGATGGTGTTCGTGCCCCGCAAGCGCGAAGAGGTCAACCGCGGGCACTTCATCGGCATCATCGTGCTGACGCTGGTCAACGCGGCGGTCGCCACCTTCTGGCACTAGCTCATCAGGGCTCCAGCACCTCGGCGAGGCCGCTGAGCAGGCGCTGGAGCCCGAACTCGACGAGCGTGTCGAGGTCGAACTCGCGGTCGGAGGCGGCCAGGTAGCGGGCCATCATCGGCAGCCGCCCGGTCGCCAGGGCGGCCTCGAACCGCGCCTGCCGTGCCTCGATCCACTGGTCGCCGGTCATCCCGGTCTCCTGTTCGGCCTGGGCCTCGTCCTCCAGGTTCACCGCGGTGCCGCGCACGTGGTTGGCCACCATCACGGCCGAGCGGAACAGCGTGTTGGCGTCCAGCCCGTGCCCGTCCAGGGCGCGCATCGTCCACTCGGTGTGCGCCATGGCGTGCGGGGCGAGCAGCGGCCGGGTGAAGGACATCGCCTGCGCGAGCCAAGGGTGGCGCCGGTAGATGTCCCACTGCAGCCGGGCGATCGCCTCGACGCAGCGCCGCCAGCCGTCCTCCTCCGCGGTCAGCGGCGGCGGCGGGTTCACCGCGAAGATCGCGTCGGTCATGAGCAGCAGCAGCTCCTCCTTGTCGGTCACATACCGGTAGAGCGACATGGTCGGCAGGCCGATCTCGGCCGCGAGCCGGCGCATGCTCAGCGCGGCGAGGCCCTCGGCGTCCGCGATCGTCACGGCGGCGCGGACCACCCGGTCGCGGTTCGGCGCCGCGTCGGCCGGCCGGGCCGGCTCGGCCACGACCGTCCCGACGCCGGGCAGCGCCCGGACCAGACCCTGCTCGCGCAGGCTGGCGATGACCTTGGTGGCGGTCGCCATCGCGATTCCGTACCGCGCGGTGAGCTGCCGGGTCGACGCGATCCGGTCGCCGGGCGCGAGGTCGCCGGCGGCGATCCGGGCCGCGATCTCCCCGGCGATTCTCTGGTACGGCGGTACGGCCATGACTACCTCCGTGTACTAGTGCACTCGATCCTAGTGCACTAGTCGGCGCCTCTCGATAGGGGTGCTAGCACCACTCTCGCCAAACATAGTGCGCTCGTACAGTGTATTCATGACCGATGTGGTACGTCTCGAGACGCTCTACAAGACCTACGCCGACACCGGCACCGCCGTCACCGCCCTCGACGGCGTGACGGCCGCCTTCGCCGCCGGCACCTTCACCGCGGTGATGGGCCCGTCCGGCTCCGGCAAGAGCACCCTGCTGCAGTGCGCGGCGGGGCTGGACCGGCCCAGCGCCGGCCGGGTGTTCATCGACGGCGCCGAGCTGACGGCGACCGGGGACACCGCGATGACCAAGTTCCGGCGCGGCCGGGTCGGCTTCGTCTTCCAGGACTACAACCTGCTGCCGTCGCTGACCGTCGAGCAGAACGTGCTGCTGCCGCTGCGCCTCGCCGGCCGCCGCGCCGACCGGGGCCGCTGCGCCGAGGTGCTCACCCGGCTGGGCCTCGGCGACCGGCTGCACGACCTGCCCGAGCGGCTCTCCGGCGGCGAGCGGCAGCGGGTGGCCGTGGCCCGGGCCCTGGTCGCCGAGCCGGCCGTGATCTTCGCCGACGAGCCGACCGGCGCGCTCGACCTGCGCGGCGCCCGCGAGGTGCTGACCCTGCTGCGCGCGGTGGTGCACGAGCACGGCCGTACCGTCGTCATGGTCACCCACGACCCGGTCGCGGCCGCGCACGCGGACTCGGTGCTCTTCCTCGCCGACGGCCGGCTGGCCGGCGCGCTGAGCGCGCCCACCGCGGAGGCCGTCGCGGAGCGGCTGACCCACCTGGGTGACCTGGTCGCCGACCGGGCCGGGGCGACGAAATGATCGCCGTCGCCCTGCGCAACCTGCGGCACCGCCCCGGCGGCTTCGTCGCGACGTTCCTGTCCGCCTTCCTGGGCGCGACGCTGCTGATGGCGTTCGCGGCGATGCTCGACACCGCCGCGGGCGCCGACGCCGCCAGCGCGGAGTCGCTGGGCACCACGGCGAGCGTGGCCGGCGGCTGGTGCCTGGTGATCGTGGTCTTCGCGGTCACCTCGACCCTGAGCCTCGCGGTCACCCGCCGCGCGGAGCAGACGGCGCTGCTGCGCCGGGTCGGCGCGACCGGACCGCAGCTGCGCCGGATGATCGTGGGGGAGGCCGCGGCGATCGCGCTGCTCGCCGCGGCGGTGGCGGTGCCGGCCGGCCTGGTGCTGGGCCGGCTGCTGCTCGCGCTGCTGCAGGACACCGGCCAGGTCGCCGGCGAGGTCGGCTACGCGTTCGGGCCGGTCGCGCCGGCGGTGGGCTTCGGGGTGACCGTGCTGGGCGCGGTCCTCGCGGCGCTGGCCACCGCCCGGCGTACGGTGGGCTCGGCCGGGCCCAAGCGCGCCCGGCCGCGCGCCCGTCGGCTCGCGGGGGTGCTGTTCCTGCTGGTCGCGGCGAACTGCGCGACGCTGACCGTGACGCTGATGGACGGCAAGGGCATCGACGCGATGCAGACCGCGGGCCAGGCGTCGATCTGGGCGTCGATCGGCCTGGCGCTGTTCGCGCCGGAGCTGCTGCGGCTCGTCACGGTCGTGCTCGGCGCGCCGGTCCGGCTGCTCGGCGGCGTCGCGGGGGAGCTCGCCGTGCTCGGGGTGCGGCAGCGCACCCGGCAGCTGGCGGGCGCGGTCATGCCCGTCGTGCTGTTCGCCGGTATCGCCACCGGCACGGTCTACATGCAGGGCATCGAGGACGACGCCGCGGCGGGAACGATTGCGCCGGAGTACGCCCGCGACATCCAGACCCTGAACTACGTGGTGGTCGGAATGATCACGATCTTCGTGGCGATCATGCTGGTCAACACCCTGATCGCGGCGACGGCGCACCGGCGGCGGGAGTTCGCCCAACAGCGGCTGGCCGGCTCGACCCGCGGCCAGCTGACCGCGATGCTCGCGTGCGAGGCGCTCCTCGTGACGGCCACCGGGGTGCTGGCCGGCTCGGCCGCCTCGCTCTTCACGATCCTGTCGTTCGGCGCGGCCCGGGCGGACCGCGTCTGGCCCGACGCCACCCCGATCGCGTACGCGGTGATCGTCGCGGTGGCTGTCGCGCTGACGGTCCTCTCGGTGCTGGGCACGGCGCGCCGTACCGTCCGGGGCCCGGCCGTCGCGGGCCTGCGCTGACGATCCGATTCGGCCCCGCCGGTCCGCCGGCGGGGCCTTCCGCGCCTACCTCGCGCCGCCTACCAGGAGCCCGCGGTCGGTCCGGCGGAGCCGCCGCGGCGGCGCAGGTACTTCTCGAACTCGCTGGCGATCTCGTCGCCGGTCAGCGGCTTGATGCCCTCGTCGCCGACCCGTTCCTCCAGCTCGCGGACGTAGTCGCCGAGCTCGGAGTCCTGTTCGGCGGCGGCACGGACCCGCTTCTCCCACTCGTCGGCCTCCTCGGCGAGGTCGGCCAGGGGCACCGGCAGGTCGAGGACGTCCTCGAGCCGGCTCAGCAGCGCGAGCGTCGCCTTCGGACACGGCGGGTTGTTCGCGTAGTGCGGTACGTGCACCCAGAACGAGAGGGCGTCGACGTCGGCGCGCCCGGCGGCCTCCTGCAGCACGCCGACTATGCCGGTCGGGCCGTCGTAGCGGGTCGGTACGACCTTGTACCGCTCGGCGACCTCCTTCTCCGACGCGGTGCCGCTGATCGGCAGCGGCCGCGTGTACGGCACGTCGGCGAGCAGGGCTCCCAGCAGCACGATCCGGTTGACCTCGAGGCTGTGGCACACCTCGAGGATCTGCTCGCAGAACGTGCGCCAGCGCATGCTCGGCTCGATCCCGCGGATCAGCACCACGTCGCGCTCGGTGCCGGGCGGGCTCGCCACGCTGAACCGGGTGGTCGGCCACTCGATCTTGCGGGCCTCGCCCTCGGCCATGGTGATGGTCGGCCTGCTGACCTGGAAGTCGTAGAACTCCTCCGGGTCGACGGTGGTGATCTCGCGGGCCTGCCACACCTGCTCGAGGTGCTCCACCGCGGCCGTCGACGCGTCGGCCGCGTCGTTCCACCCTTCGAAGGCGGCGATCGCCACGGGAGAGCGCAGCAGGGGAAGACCGTCGAACTCTGTCACGGTGCCAACCTTTCGTACCTCACGTACGCAAAGCCTACGTGCATGGCTGACATCGCACCCGGGGGCCGCGCCGTCGCGGGGCTTTGCGTGGAGAGCCCGGTCACAGAGTGTCCACCTGACGGACGCCGTTCTTCGGTACGGACGGCGTCTGCCATTAGCCTTGTCGGGTGCCGAATTCCTTCCTCGCCGCGCTGGCCGATCGCATCCTCGTCGCTGACGGGGCGATGGGCACGATGCTGCAGGCCGCAGACCTTGAGGTGGACTCCGACTTCCAGGGCCTCGAGGGCTGCAACGAGATCCT
This sequence comes from Actinoplanes sp. NPDC049668, assembly GCF_044465445.1. NCBI lineage: Bacteria > Bacillati > Actinomycetota > Actinomycetes > Micromonosporales > Micromonosporaceae > Actinoplanes > Actinoplanes sp. NPDC049668. The sequence continues at coordinate 327,963 of NZ_JBITLR010000002.1, read as the reverse complement.
GAACGTGACCCGGCCCGACGTGGTCCGCGGCGTGCACGAGGCGTACCTGGCCGCCGGCGCCGACTGCGTCGAGACGAACACCTTCGGGGCAAACCTCGGTAACCTGGGCGACTACGACATCCAGCACAGAATTCGCGAACTCTCCGAGGCCGGCGCCCGGGTCGCCCGCGCGGCGGCCGACGCCTTCTCGACCCCGGAGCAGCCCCGCTACGTCCTCGGCTCGGTCGGTCCCGGCACCAAGCTGCCGACGCTGGGCCACACGCACTACACGACGCTGCGCGACGCGTACCACGAGAACGCGGCCGGGCTGATCCTCGGCGGCGCCGACGCGCTGATCATCGAGACCTGCCAGGACCTGCTGCAGACCAAGTCCGCGGTGGTCGGCGCGCGCCGGGCGATGGCCGAGACCGGGCGCGAGCTGCCGATCATCTGCCACGTGACCGTGGAGACCACCGGCACGATGCTGCTGGGCAGCGAGATCGGCGCGGCGCTGACCGCGCTCGAGCCGCTCGGCATCGACCTCATCGGACTGAACTGTGCCACCGGACCCGCCGAGATGACCGAGCACCTGCGCTACCTGTCGCAGTCGGCGGGCATCCCGATCTCGGTCATGCCCAACGCGGGCCTGCCGGTCCTGGCCGCGGGCGGCGCCTACTACCCGCTCACCCCGGACGAGCTCGCCGAGGCACTGGAGCGCTTCGTCCGCGAGTACGGCGTCTCGCTGGTCGGCGGCTGCTGCGGCACCACGCCCGCGCACATCGAGGCGGTCGTCGAACGGGTCCGCGGCCTGCGCGCGGCGCCGCGTACCGTCGCGCACCCGCCGGCCGCCGCCTCGATCTACCACGAGGTGCCGTTCCGGCAGGACGCCGGCGTGCTGATGGTCGGCGAGCGGACCAACGCGAACGGCTCCAAGGCGTTCCGCGAGCCGATGCTGGCCGGCGACTGGCAGGCCTGCGTCGAGATCGCCCGCAGCCAGGCCCGCGACGGCTCCCACCTGCTGGACCTCTGCGTCGACTACGTGGGCCGCGACGGCACACAGGACATGCGGGAGCTGGCCGGCCGCTTCGCCACCGCGTCCACCCTGCCGATCATGCTCGACTCGACCGAGCCGCAGGTCGTCGAGGCCGGCCTGGAGATGCTCGGCGGCCGCTGCGTGGTCAACTCGGTCAACTACGAGGACGGCGACGGCCCCGGCTCCCGCTTCGCGCGGATGATGCCGATCGTCAAGGAGCACGGCGCCGCGGTGGTCGCGCTGACCATCGACGAGGAGGGCCAGGCCCGCGACGCGGACTGGAAGGTCCGGGTCGCCGCCCGGCTGATCGACGACCTCACCGGCACCTGGGGCATGAACCGCGCCGACATCCTGGTCGACTGCCTGACCTTCCCGATCGCCACCGGCCAGGAGGAGACCCGCCGCGACGGCCTGGAGACGATCGAGGCGATCCGGCGCATCACCGAGCTGTACCCGGGCGTCAACTTCACCCTCGGCGTCTCGAACATCTCCTTCGGCCTCAACCCGGCCGCCCGCCAGGTGCTCAACTCGGTCTTCCTGCACGAGTGCGTGCTGGCCGGCCTGACCAGCGCGATCGTGCACGCCAGCAAGATCCTGCCGATGTCCAAGATCCCGGACGAGCAGCGCCAGGTCGCCCTCGACATGGTGTACGACCGGCGCCGCGAGGGCTACGACCCGCTGCAGAAGTTCCTGGAGCTGTTCGAGGGCGTCGACGTGAAGTCGGCCCGCGAGTCCCGCGCGCAGGAGCTGGCGTCCCTGCCCCTGGACGAGCGCCTCAAGCGCCGCGTCATCGACGGCGAGCGCAACGGCCTCGAGGACGACCTCCTCGAGGCGCTGCAGACCTCCTCGGCGCTCGCGATCGTCAACGACGTGCTGCTGGACGGCATGAAGACCGTCGGCGAGCTGTTCGGCTCGGGCCAGATGCAGCTGCCGTTCGTGCTCCAGTCCGCCGAGGTGATGAAGGCGGCGGTGGCGTTCCTCGAGCCGCACATGGAGAAGAACGAGGACGAGGACGGCAAGGGCCGCATCGTGCTCGCCACGGTCAAGGGCGACGTGCACGACATCGGCAAGAACCTGGTCGACATCATCCTGAGCAACAACGGCTACGAGGTCGTCAACATCGGCATCAAACAGCCGATCAACGCCATCATCGACGCGGCCGAACAGCACCAGGCCGACGCGATCGGCATGTCCGGCCTGCTGGTCAAGAGCACGGTCGTGATGAAGGAGAACCTGCTCGAGATGGCGTCCCGCGGCGTGGCCGGCCGGTTCCCGGTCATGCTGGGCGGCGCCGCGCTCACCCGCGCGTACGTCGAGGACGACCTGCGCGCCCAGTACGACGGCGAGGTCCACTACGCCCGCGACGCCTTCGAGGGCCTGTCCCTGATGGACCGCGTGATGACCGCCAAGCGCGGCGGCGCCCCGGTCGTCGACCCCGAACGCGAGGCCGCACTCGCCGCCCGCCGCGCCCGCCGCGAGAAGCAACGCGCGATGGTCACGGAGAACCTGCCGCCACTGGACGACACCTCGGTCCGCTCGGACGTCTCCCCGTCCGCCGACGTGCCCACCCCACCGTTCTTCGGCACCCGCGTCATCAAGGGCATCCCGCTCGCCGACTACGCGTCGATGCTGGACGAGCGGGCGACGTTCCTCGGCCAGTGGGGCCTCAAGGCGGCCCGCGGCGGCAGCGGCCCCTCCTACGACGAACTCGTGGAGACGGAGGGCCGCCCCCGCCTGCGCTACTGGCTGGACCGCCTGGCCGCCGACCACACCCTCGAGGCGGCGGTGGTCTACGGCTACTTCCCGGCGTACTCGGAAGGCAACACCCTGGTGGTGCTGGACGAGAACGGCACGTCGGAGCGCGCCCGCTTCACGTTCCCCCGCCAGCGCCAGGAGCGCCGCCTGTGCCTGGCCGACTTCTTCAAGCCCCGCGAGGCCGGCAAGCTGGACGTGGTCGCCCTGCAGCTGGTGACGGTCGGCCAGCCGATCAGCGAGTACACGGCGAAGATGTTCGCCCGCAACGAGTACCGCGACTACCTGGAGGTACACGGCCTGTCGGTGCAGCTGACCGAGGCCCTGGCGGAGTACTGGCACCGCCGGATCCGCACCGAACTGACCTTGCCGGACGGCACGACGATCGGCACCGGCGACCCGGCCGACCTGGCGGGCATCCTGAGAAACGACTACCGCGGCTGCCGGTACGCGTTCGGCTACCCGGCCTGCCCGGACCTGGAGGACCGCGCCAAGGTCGTCGACCTACTGGACGCCGCCCGCATCGGCGTGACCCTGTCCGAGGAGTTCCAACTGGAACCGGAACAGTCCACCGACGCCATCATCGTCCACCACCCAGACGCCAACTACTTCAACGCCAAGTAGTCGACGCACCAGCCCTGACCTGCGGTTTAACACCCCTGAGGGGCCTCATATCCAAGATCATGCCGTCTCCATGCCGTCTAGCGTCGGCGTGGTCTGCAGCAGGTCATCGGCGAACGCCGTGTCGATGACCCGCCGGGTACGGTCCTCGCTGGATCTGGCTGCAGGGCGGCTGGACTCATCGCTTTGGTGGGTGGTGCTGTCGATTGGCCGGTGTGGTCGCGGGTGTCAGACCATGGTCGTTGGGGTCGACCGGGTCGGTGTCGGTCGTACAGTGCTCGCCGTTGTGGAGGGCTTTCGGCTGCTGGGCCCGGGGGAGGTGTGACTGGGTGCCGGAGATCGCAGGTGCGGGCAGGGAGGTGCCGGGTTGATGGGTAGCCCACGCTTGGCGGCCGACGGTGGCAAGCCTGGCGGGAGCCACTGGTTCGCGATGAGTCGGCGGTCTCGGTCGTCCGATGGGTGGAGGTGCATCGGCTGGCGGCCGTCGGCCGGGAGGCCGCGATCGCCCGTGATGTCGGGGGCCGAGTGGCGGAGGTGTGGCTGCCCAGGTCCCGGTTCGCGACGTGGCGGCTATAGCGACCGCGACCCTGACGCTCGGCCCGGATGCTGGCTCCTTGTACCACCTGGGCTGGGCCCAATCCTCCACCGGGCGGCCCGGGCAGGCTTTGGCCAACTACGAGCAGGCGCTGCACCGGTTCCGGGAGGCAGGCGACCGCGGGTACGAGGCCGCCACCGTCGCCAACATCGGCGCTGTGTACAACGGGCTCGGGAATCGGCAGCGGGCCCTGGACTACTTCCAGCAGGCCCTGCCTCTTCGGCGGGAGGTCGGCGACCGCGCCGGTGAGGCCGCCACCCTCCACAACCTCGGCGCCGTGTACGACAACCTCGGGGACCGGCAGCGGGCCCTGGACTACTACCAGCAGGCCCTGCCTCTTCGGCGGGAGGTCGGCGACCGCGCCGGTGAGGCCGCCACCCTCCACAACCTCGGCGCCGTGTACGACAACCTCGGGGACCGGCAGCGGGCCCTGGACTACTACCAGCAGGCCCTGCCCCTCCGGCGGGAGGTCGGCGACCGCGCCGGCGAAGCCACCACCCTCACCAACATGGGCCTCGTGTACGACAACCTCGGGGACCGGCAGCGGGCCCTGGACTACTACCAGCAGGCCCTGCCCATCACACGGGACGTCGGTGACCGCGCCGTCGAAGCCACCACCCTCAACAACATCGGCCTCGTGTACGACGGGCTCGGGGACCGGCAGCAGGCCCTGGACTACTACCAGCAGGCCCTGCCCCTCCTCCAGGAGGTCGGCTACCGCGCTGGCGAAGCCGTCACCCGGTACAACGTCGCGATGATCCACCGCGCGGAACGGAACCTCGACCAGGCAGTCGACGAGCTTGAAATAGTCGTCGACCTCGACCGCCAAGTCGGCCACCCAGACCTCGAATCCGACACCGCCATGCTCGAACAGGTACGCCAAGAACGAGCAAGAGGTCGGAGAGCGACCTGACCACTCGATCAATCGGCATGGGCGCTCCGAATCGCAAGATTGAACACAGTTCTGCCGCCGATAAGGCGCGTTTGGCCGTCGCACATCACGTGGCGGACGACTGTCGCACATCGGTCGACGGAGGACACGGATAGCAGGTCGAATCTTGTGATGAGTTTCTTTACGGGTTCAAGGCGGCCCTGACGGGCCGCTCGCGCCGCCCAAGCCGGGCCGGGCTAGAGACCCGCCGCTCGGGGCCCCGCGCCCGGGCGCTTCGCTGGGCGCACCCCGGCGGTTCCAGCCCGGCCGCAGGCGCGACACATACAGATAAGCCCGGAACTGCCGAGACACTCCTGGCAGTCCCGGGCTTACTCGTTGCGCTGACACAGCGCAAACAGCGTGCCTCCGGCGGGGCGCTCGGGCACTCTGGGATCGTGGATGCCATCCCACCGGCCTTCGTCCAGGCGAAGCCGAGCAGACAGGGCCTGCCTGGTCAAGGTCGGTCAGACGTAGGGTGCTCCACCTTGCCCAGGCAGGCCCTGTCCGCCCCACGGTGTGTGGACGAAGGCCGATGGGATGGCGGGCGGCGAACGGTCGGTAACGAGCTTTCGCTGAGGCACGGGGCGACGTGAGTCGAGAGACCTATCCCGGACAGCCCAAATCACGGCGAGGCATGTGGGGTTTTGCGACCGGCTTCCTACCCCATGCCGGGGTGGTGATCGCACTCATGTGGGTCTTTGCGAAAGAGGATGAGTGGTCCCAACCGGTCAGGGAATCCGTGTTCTTGGCCATGCTCCTGGGGATGTTCCTAGTGATGATGGAGGTGGTGATCGCTGCGATTCTTGCCGCAGTCCGCGACACCCGGCCGTTTGGCATCGGGATGTTGCTCGGTACGGTGATCGGCATTTTCCTCGACATCGCCATTTGGGGCCACCTAGGCAAGTAATTCATGTGGGCGGCAACCGGTGAGATTAAGCGCATGTCGCCGTGCCCGATCCGTGCCCGATGCGGAGGTCATCGCCGGTCAACAGAGGTCACCATCGGACACCGCGTTCAGGGGCCTGACCTGCATGGGTACGAGGTAGGGCCAACGTCGATCATGGACCACAGGCAATTCCTAAACCGTGTGCCGGCCGACCAGCCATTATCGGCGTTGAGGACCCCGAGTCGCGACTACAGCGCTGGTCCCAGCGGTGGCAGCCCGGCGGTGGACACTAAGATCAGTCAGCTGCGGGCCCGGCTACAGGCGCCTCAGCACTCGGCCAGATCCACCCTCTCGCTACGGCGCACGGTACGGCGCTCAACGTTCTCGGCGCCTGGCGGAAGACTCCCTGCGAACGCCTGTCCCGCGCCGACACCTGTTTCGCCCACTCCGTTAAGACTAAGCAGGAAGCGCGTCATTTCGTCAGAGACGTAGAATACTTCCAGAATGTACGATTGTCCTGTCGCGGAGTCTCCGCCGATGTTGGAAGTCATCGAGAACCCGTCACCCTTGGTTCGGATCGTGCGGTTGAAGTAATACCGATTTGCAGTGGAATGGTGCGCTTCCATGATCGACATGCCGTCCCGGTGGGGAGCAGAACCATGCAGAGTCAAGCAGTGCGGAACAATCTCGTTGTCTTGCAATTCGATTTCGATTTCATTATTTGGCCAGAAAAAGTGATATGCAGTCGCACCTGCTAATAGTAATCCAACCACCGAGGCTGTGAAGTTGATCCGCCGATCGATGCGGCCGATCCATTGTTTAAGTGCCAAGGCCGGAGCCCTTTCGGAGGTAGACGAGTGGCGATGCAAGCCATGCGAACACAACGAGTAGGGGGGCAGAAGGTGACGTTGCCTGAGAGGGCCGCTTGACCCCGGGCGCGTCCGAGTGTGATCGCGATTGGTCTGGAACCTGCCGACCGTTCAACCGCTCCGGCCGCTGAGCGTGATCGACCAGGACTGATCACATGCCTGCTACGTGCCCGCGACAAGGGTCATCCGGCCACAGAGGTAAACGGCGGATAGTACGGACGAGCCGCGACCACGAGCTGCGCGAACGCAAGGTCAGGTGTTCGCGGTTCCCACCTGCCCGCCAACTCCTGATCCGCGTTACGGGGGACTCGATGCCGAACCCCCAAGACCATGCCGTCTCCATGTCGTGCGAGGTAGACCGGGGGTGACCAACGTTGACCACCAACCACCGACGTAAGTGCAGCTCAGTGATGCCGATTCGGCCTGGCTAGAGTGACGACGTGCCGCTCTACGCCGGGTTCGACGGAACGCCACTGCACTACGCCGACAGCAGTCCCGATCACGGTGGTCATGCGCCTCCCGTGATCGCGCTGGCTGGTGGCGCTGCGAGGCACCCAAGCTACCTCGGCGACTTTGCCGGTCTTGGCAGCCGATTCCGACTGATCATTCCTCATCTGCGCGGCGTGGGTCATTCACCGGCACCCTCCCGGGCCGAGCTGGGATCGTTCTGGCGTCAGGCCGAGGATCTCGACCGTCTACGGGAGCACCTCGGCCTCGATCGTGCCGTGCTCGTCGGGCACTCGGCCGGCACGCGTCTGGCCATCGCCTATGCGGCGCGGTTCCCCGACAGGATCGCCGGGATCGTTCTGATCACGCCTCCGGCCGGCTACCTCGTCGACACTCCGTCCGACACGGATGAGCTGATCGCCCGCCATCGTGGGGAGCCGGCGTTCGCCGCAGCCGTTCAAGCCTCGGAGGCAGGGCCGGACTTGATCGATGACGACGCGTTCAACGCTTGGCAGCTACGGGTCACGCCGATGGGATACGCGGTCTGGGGCTCGGCAGAGCAGGCCCACTCGGTGATCGGCAGGTGGAACCTGGCGGCCGTCAAGGCGTACTTCAGCGTTGAACCCCCGGCCGACCTTGTCGCCCGGATCGGCCGGGTCGCAGCGCCCGTGCTGGTCATCGCAGGGGCAGAAGACTGCCTGACCGGCGTGGCGCCCGTGAAAGCTCTCGCAGCTCGATTTCCGGCCGGCCGGCTCGAACTGATCGAGCGGTGTGGGCACTACCCATGGGTGGAGCAGCCGAGCGCGTTCCGGCGGGCGATCGATGCGTTCCTCGACGAACGGGAACACGCGGGCAAACCTGTCGGGCCAACCTTTGAACCGCGCCACCTGCCGAAGGATCCCCAACTGCCGCGATCCGGACGTCTGCCAAGTCCACCGACTACATAGTGTGGGCTGTGTAGGCGGATCGCCGAGTCGGCGGCGTCGCGGGATCGAAGGGATCCGCGAAGGATCAAGTCGGGCTCCGGTTGCGTACCGCCTCGCCTACGTCGGGCCGGCCTGAGCGAGGAAGTCGCGGGCCCTCTGCACGACCGCGGCGCCGCTTTTGCGGTTGCGGGCCATGTAGTCGGTATCCCAGATCGCCCACGAGCTGATGTCATCGTCGTGGAGCGCGATCGTCGCTAGGAGTGGCCTGAGTGTCTGGACCTGGTCTTCGCGGACGCGTTCGCAGTGCCACCAGATGAGCTGGCCGCCGACAGCTGGGTTCAGCTCTCCGTCGGCGATGAGCTCCGCAAACCAGCGCACGAGCGTCCATTGCCGCGCCGCAGGCTCCTCTGGAAGATCGGGCGGACCGAGGCCGAGTTCCTCAACGACACGGCCGAACAGCCCGCGCGCTTCTGGCTCCTCGCGGCGGCTCAAGCCCGCCAGGAGGGAAAGGGAGGGCGAGTCCACGCCGGCCATCAGAGCGTCGAGGCCGACACGGATCAACTGGTCGGAGCCCACCTCGTAGCCGACGAGCTGGTCGATCAATCGCATCCGGATGTTCCGGACGGCCGTCTCGGCGTCCATCGGCTCTCCGATTCTCCTTATCAGCGTCCCGTAGCTGCATGTCGTTACGGCTGTTCCGCTGTCTTGCTCGGCTGCTCGCATTCTGACCGCCGAGCGCTGGCTGCGGGACCCATTTTCATTGCCTCCGGTGGGTAGGGCCTCCGGGCCCCACGACCCGGAAAGGCCTCCGGCGGCCAGCGCCCCTGGACCCCGGCTTGCGCGACGGGATGCCCCCGGCTTCGCGAAGCGGTTCTCGCGCTCGCGGCCCGGGGCTTCGTCCAGGTGCGTGACTTCCCTCGTGGCCACCCAACGCGGACCATGGCATCCCAATGGCCTGGGCAGGACTTGATGAAGCCCTGGCCGACCTAGACGATCTTAAAGCGTAACGGCCCGAGCCGGTGATGCCGTTAGCCTGCGGTGGTGGCGAGCGAGTTCGAGCGGGCGTTGCGGCTGATGCGCCGCCGGGATCCTCAGGTGGCTGAGGACGGTTTTGGCTTGCTGCAGCAGATCGCCGGGGAGCACGTTGACGAGCTGATCGTCGAGTTCGGGCGGGAGGCGGATCACGGGCTGCGGTGCTGGCTGCTGGAGCTCGTCGGGGATGCCCGCTCACCACGTGCGTTTGATCTGCTGGTCGCGCAGTTGCAGAGCGAGGACGAGTCACTGCGAGACTGGGCCGGCCGGGGTCTGCGGCTGCTGGGCACGAAGGAAGCCCGGCGGGTGCTGTGGCAACACGAGCAGAACCAGCCGCCCGGGGCGGCTCCGGCTCTCGGGCCTTGAACCGGGCGATGGGTCACGCGCTATCCAGGCTGGAAAGGGCGGCCCGAGCTCGCCCTCGGACATACTCGTCATCATCTTGTGCAAGCTGCCTCAAGGGTTCGATGGCTCGATCGCCCAAGGCCGCCGGAAGGATCATTGCGATCTGCCACCGCGCGTCCGGGTCGGGATACTCAAGAGCCAGCGGGAGCAGTTGCTCGACGACCCGAGGCGAAGCGCTCAGCATCTCGGCTATCTCCTCGTCTTCGTTGTCGCGGGCCAAGACGTACAGCAGCTCGCGGCGTTCGAGGTCGCTCAACTCCACCGAGGTTTCGATGTGCCGGCGCGCCGCGTCCCAGAGCTCATCCCAGTGGGGGTAGTTGCACTCCCACTCGCGTCCATGGCCGAGTCCGAGGACATCAGGTGCACCGCGGTCGATCCAAACGCGAAACCGACGCAGCTCGTCGACGAAGGAATCCACAACTAAGTCCTAACGGATGCACGGAGCATCCGAGGCGAATGCGCTAACCACCGGCCGTAGAGAGGGGGTCGGAGCTCTTCAGCGATGAGGGTTCATTGGATGAGCCGGCCGGCCGGTCGCGCGACTTGGCTCGAAGCCAGTCGCGAAGTTCGACGTGGCGAAACTGGTAGGCGTTTCCCGCCTCACGCAAGATGCCTGCCTGGTTACACCAAGTGAGGAACCGTCCGAACCGCCAGGGTTGAGCCCTGCCGTGACCCATGAGAGTCACAGCGATGATGTACCGCATCCACGCCTTGCCCGCGAGGCTCCCCAAGAGTCCTATCAACAGCCCGAAAGCGAGCCCGGCGACGAACCGGGAAGTCGACACGGACGCGAGCCCTAATGCGAGCCCTAACGCGAACCCTAATGCGAGCCATACGACGAGATCGTTTCGTAGTGGATCGCGTGGGTTGAGTTCCGACGCGCCGATCGGGTCGAGCCCGATATATAGACTGATCACGAGTCCAAATGCCACCGCCAACGCGACTGCTTCCGCGGGCGTCCCGCCCGAGACCCACGCTACGAACCATGCGAAGAAAACATTTGGAACGCCGATGGCGAAACCGAGTAACAGATTGCGCCGTCCATGGAACGTGCGTACCTGCTGCAAGTTGACCTCGGTGGGTTGCGCGTCCCCACTGCGACCGCTTCGCCACGCCAAGACGGGGGCTACGAACAAGCCACCAACAATTGATATCCCAGCCACTAGGTACTGAGTCGGCAAGGCGGGAAATTCGTTTAGGTAATACTGCACGTTCGCGGCTGTGGCAGTGACGCTGCCGCCATTGACGGCCACCCCAAGGAGCAAGGCGAGGGTGAAGGTCAGGGCGGCGTTGAGGTGCGCGTGCCAACGGCGTACCCGTTCCTGACCGGCGATGTACCACCACTGGTGCAGCACGATATCGGTGCCGGACATTCCGTTGTCCTGCTGCCAGGCCAAGTGAGCGGCTACGGCTTGCAGCCAGCCGGTCGCCTGGGCGGAGGTGTAGCGGCCACTACCGACGGATTGGGCGCGGCCCGGGATGAACTGTCCCAGTAGCAGATCGGCCACCCGGTCCGCGTAGACGTCCGACGTGCTACCGGCGCCCTCCTGCGGGGTGCGTAACAGCGCGGTCGGGTCGCCACCGCCGCGGCTGTAGCTGACAGCAAGAGTCAGTCGCCAAGGCGTGTCCAACGCCTGCAGCAGGCCCGCATAAGCCGGGCCGTCCAATCGGTCCAGCAGTTGCTCCCAATGATCCCACTCGGCAAGGGTGGCGCCGGGGCCGATCTCGCGGCGCGCGTAGTCGCGGATCTGATCCGCGTTCAGTGGTTGGATGACCACCTCCGTGGCGGGTCGCAGCGGATGTCCCAGCGCGACGTATTCGTCGTGGCGGCAGGTGAGGACGAGCGGTGCGCCGTTCTCGCCGGCAACGTACTCATTCAAGGCGGCGACCGCGGCCTTCGCTCGATGCGGTGGCTGGCCCGGCGGGTCCATTTCGTCCAATCCGTCCAGCACGGGCAGCACCCGGCGGTTACTCGCCAGCGCCGCTGCATCCTGGTCGCGCATCCCGTAGTCGGCCACGAGCCGCCGGCCAAGCCAGTCTGCGAACGGCACGTCGGTGTTCCATGTCGGCAGGCTTGCCCTTACCGGCACCGGCTGGACCGCACGCCCGTTCGCATCCGCGACGTTCTGGCGCGCCTCTGCCTGCTGCACCAGCAACTGCAGTGCCAACACCGTCTTACCCGACCCCGGCTCACCCAGGATCACCAACCGGCCCCCATCCGCGTGCTGGCGGTAGAACGGGCCCACCCCATCCAACAGACCCGACCGGCCGGTGCCGGGCTGGGCGAAGACCAACAACCGCTCAGCGAACCCGATATTGGCCGCCACCGATCCAGCCCGGCCCGTGTCTAAAAGGCGCTTCAACGCCAGACTCTCCCGGCCCAGAACCTGACTGTTCAACTCATCGGCTGCCCGGGCCAGCCAATCACCTGAAACGTCACCAGCCTGTCGGCGTCTATCGATGAACGTCAGTAGCAGGCCAATGGCACCCAAACTCAGAGCGAGAATGTTCGCCCAACCCACCCACCGGTTGAACTCCTCCCCGGTCTCTCCCCAGGCGCGAAGGGGTAGCCCAACGGCCAGCACCAGTAGTCCGGCTACCACCAGGAGGCCGCCGAGCCGTCGCAACCACGACCAACCACGCCACCGCATTGACATCTCCGTCCTGTCCCTACCGCAGCTCACTACCGGACACCCAGCCTGCAACATCCCTCAAGCAGATGAAACAGGCGGCTCTACACGGGACGTCCGTTCCTCCCAACGTGTTGGAGCTCGTGAATTTCCTACAGCCGCGACTCGCAACAGGTGGCTGACGACGATGTCGCACGATCTTGCCTCCGGCGGCCAGTGCTCCGCCCTTTGGCCCAGGCGACTCCGGGTTGCCCAGTTCGGCTCCGCGACCCATCGCGCACCGGAGGCAACCAGACCGCGCGAGACGATCCTGCGTGTGCCGTCGGCTTTGCGGCGCTCCTGACGGCATGCGGCATTCACCGTGAGTGGCAGGTTTGAGCACCTTGACGGTCGGCTGCGCCCCGAGATTCCTGCGCCAAGATCAAGCCGTATCCAGGCCGTCAGACGTAGACGAATAGCCGCCAGCGACCATCATCGATGAATGGTGTCTGTGCGGCTCAGCGCCGTTGTCGATCACATATATCCCTGGCAGAGATCTGCGGGGATACGCTTCGTGATTTGCATGGTCGTCGGGTTGAAGGCTATCGAGATGGGGCCTTCGTCGGTAATGATGCGTACCGAGCCGGCCTCGACCGACTCGATCGAGTGGTAATCCCCGGATTCCTCCGAAAAGAGACAACCGGCGTTTGCTTCAACGAAGCGGAGGCCGTCTCGGCGCTGAATGGCGACGTCCCAGCCGTCCTCGCCCAGCACGGATTGCCAGTGCAGGACCCGGACCTCGTACCGGCCGTCGGCGGAAGACGCATGATCGACCAACTCGCCACTCGGCGACGAGTCGTGGAAGATCCCGAAGATCAGGGCGACGACGCCGCCGCACAACACGGCGAAGCCGGCAGCCCCGAAGGCCAGAGCGGCGGCCGCGAGGTTACGGCGGCTGGACGGGATCAGCAGTGTCACGGCCGAGCCGAGCAGCACCCACACCGCGGGCCAGAAAATCAATGACGGCAGCGGATGGTCCTGCAGGACAACGAGATGCGCGGTGTTCCAGCGCACCGACAAGAGCACGACCATCGACAAGAGGGCGGCAGCGCCTGTCGCCCATGGTCGGGTCAGCCACCGTGTGATGCGCCGCAGCAATCTTCGAACCGTCCTTTCGGCCATCAGGTGCGCCTGCAGTGCCGCGAAGCAGCGGAGAGCGATTGGCAGCCGAGGCCGAGGGGCCAAGCTCCGCGCGAATATTACGGGTAGTAGTCGTGACCCGAGTACCTGCGTTCGGCCGATCCGAGCTGCCCCAGTCGCCCGTTGAGCCGTCTCATGGTCAGGTCAGTCGGTTGCCGACCATGGGCGTGAGCGCGCATGTCGCGAAGCGAATCGATTACTAACCGTAGCTGCTCGCAGCCGGGGAGCCGGGCCGACCACCTACCCCCGGGCCAGGCGGTCCGCGGGGTAGGGCCCATACCGGCGGGCGGCGGGCGGATGCCCGACGACGGACCGGTCACCGCCGGGGCCGAACGCGACGTCGGGGATCACGGCGTGGCGGTGGACGGTGAGCTCGATCGGATCACGGTCGCGGATCCGGACCGTGACGCGGTCGCCCACCGCGAGAGCCGGGGCGCTCACCACTGCACGCTGCCTCGCCGGATGTGCCGACTTCGCATCGCTTTGCGCCTCCTCCGGTCGGGGAGGCGACGGGCTGCGGATCTCTCATCTCACGGCCGGCAACCCGCCGCCTCCGCACTCGATCGTGGGCGAGCAGGGCGTGTCGGTAGGAGCGGCGCGTCCACCGACGCTTGCTTGCGGTCACGGCAGCGGCCGGCCGCAATCCGGCGCCTGCGTCGACGGTGCCGTTGCCGCCCACGGCGAAGCCCGGAGCGGGTGATTGGGCACGGGTATCGGGTACGGCACACTGATCACCAGCGGCGACGGCCGACTCGGATCGATGTCTGACGAGGAGCTGGCGTTGGGAGCCATCAAGCACGTTGATCAGTTGCAGGATCACTGGTGGTGGCGGCCCGGGTGGCGGAACGGCAGGCACTTCTATGCCTGCCACTTCACCTTCACCGATCAGCCGGCCATCCATGATCTGGTGGCTACGTATCAGCGGTCCCTGTCCGACATGGATGGTCTCGACCTGATCCCGCAGCGCTGGTTGCACCTGACCACGCAGGAGATCGGATCCATGGATTCCATCGACGAGTCGAGCGCCGAACGACTCCGGAAGGCAGCCGGTGAACTGCTGGCCGACGTCGACGCGCCGACGGTCACCTTCCACCGGCCGGTCGTCAGGTCGGAGGCCATCTATCTGCCCGCGGAGCCGGCGAAGGGGATCGACCAGGTTCGGCGCGCGATAGGCAAGGCCGTCGCGTCGGTGCTGGGCCGCGAACGCCTGAACCAGTCAGCGAGTTTCCGGCCGCATGTCAGCATCGCGTACTCGAACCGCGCGCAGCCCGCGGAGCCGATCGTCGACCGTCTCCGCCAGACCGGAGCGGAGCCCGTGACGCTGTCGCTGCGGCGCATAGACCTACTTGAGTATCACCGCGACCGGCGAATGTATGAATGGACCAGGTCGAGCCCGATCGCCATCGGCGGCTGAAGCCATTTGCCTGCGGCGGAGGCCGGCCGCCTGCGTTGACGCTGTCGGACAGCGCACCCTGAAACAAACCGATCCGCGCCCGCGTGCGGTCGCCTACGGGCGAGTGCTCGCCGTCGTGGTCGGCTCGATCATGTTCACTCGATGTCGACTGGCGTGGGTGAGCGGCCGTATCAAGTGCGGATCGGCCGCCGGGATCAGGTCGGGGTGCCCGCGATGACGGCCTCGATGTCCGCGCCGCTGCGGACCACGACGGCATCCGCGCGGAGCTCCTCGGGCAGGTGCTCGCGCTGTCCCTCGTCGGCCAGCATCGTGGGGCGGTCGGGCGGTACCACGACCGCGCCAGCCAGGTTCATGAACGTGGCGAGCAGGTCGAGCACCGCCCCGGTCGAGAAGCGGGTGATCAGGATGCTGTCGACCAGGTCGTCGGAGAGCCCCGCGTAGAGGCCCGCGTCGCCGCCGTCCGGCGCCGTCACGTGCCAGTAGTTGAACTCCGGCTCCGTTCGGTCGATGCGGGCCTCGAAGGCCGCCCGGAACGCGCTGCCCGGCATCGAGGACCGCTCGCCGTCCGCGAACCGCATGACCAGCAGGTCGTAGCTCACGTGCCGGCGGCCGGCGCCGGCCGGAACGGGTCGAGGAGCTCCGATCGGAGGCGGTCGTGTTCGGCGGCGGTCCCGATCGCCGGGCGATCGCCGGGATTTGCGACGTAGTAGCGGATGGCGGCCGTGATGAGCCACGGCTCGATGTCGGTGGTGCGCAACTTCTTCCGGAACACGTGCAGGCCGCTGCGCCGCACCAGTTCGGGCCGGGCACAGGTCAGCGGCACCGTGGTGGCGTTCGGGGCGGGTGGCAGCGACGGCACGGCGGGCGACGCGTCCCAGGGGATGACGAGCCAGCCGGTGATGCCGCGCTGCCACACGCCGTCGGGCCGGAGCTGCACGCTGCTGTCGCCCCAGGCGACGGCGACGAACAGCAGGGTGACGGCCGTCGAGAGCAGCTCGGGCAGCTGCTCGGACAGGAACGGGTCCGATCCCCAGTCCCGGATGACGTTCGCGGTTCTTCCGGTGGCCATCACGAGACAGGCGAGCGCCAGGAAGGTGTACGTCGGCCGCGGCGGGGTGCTGAACGCCGGCACGTCCGGCCGCACCACGAAGGCGTTCGGGCGTCTGCCGGCAAACGAGGCCACGCCCGGCAGCAGTAGCACCAAGACAACGATCATCAGGATCGGGAACGCGCGTTGCCCGAGCTCCGGGACCTGGGCCTGGAGCAGCAGGAAACCGGCGGAGAGGGCCAGGCCGGTCGCCAGGATGATCCGGCCGTGCCGCCCGGCCGCCGCGAGAAACCATGTGATCACCCCGGCAGGGTACGGCTAAGGGTCGAGCGGATCGATGACCTGTTTGCGGGCGTGCTGGTAGATGACCGAGCTGCGGAACCCGACGATCTCGCGGCGGCCGCTGAACTTGTCCATGAGGAAGGCGTGCAGGCTGTCCACGCTGGGCACGGCGACGTGGACCAGGAAGTCGTCGCCGCCGGCCACCACGTACACGGAGAGCACCTCGGGCAGGCCCATCGCGTACCGCTTGAAGCCGTCGATGACGGTGCGGCTCAGCGGCCGGACCTGCACATGCAGCAGCGCCTGCACGCCGCGGTTGAGGGCGGCCAGGCTGATCTCGGCGTGGTAGCCGGTGATCACGCCGCGGTCGCGCAGCGCGCGCACGCGTTCCAGGCAGGTCGACGGTGCGATGCCGACCGCGCGGGCCAGTTCGCGGTTGGTCTGCCGCGCATGTGTCTGCAGGTGCCGGACAATCGCCGAATCAAGTTCGTCCATGGCCGGAATTTTGCCAATCATTCCGAACGATGTTCGCTGCGAGCCGGTCGGCGGCGGCCGTCTGCCTACCGTCGGCACCATGGCCGAACTGCAGCACGGACAAGGCCCGATGGCCGAATTGCAGCACGAACAACTCGTCGTCCGGCGCGGCGCGCGGTCCGGCCTACCGGTCGTCGTCGCGGTGCATTCGACGGTGCTCGGGCAGGCGATCGGCGGCTGCCGGCTCGCGCCGTACCGGGACTGGCGCGACGGGCTCGCCGACGCGCTGCGGCTGTCGGCGGCGATGTCGGACAAGTGCGCGCTGGCCGGGCTGCCCAACGGCGGAGGCAAGACCGTCGTCGCGCTGCCGCCGGGTGGGGCGCTCGGCGCGGCGCGGCGCCGGGCGGTGCTGCGCGACGTCGGCGAGGTCATCGCCGGCCTGGGCGGGGCCTACGCCACGGGGCCGGACGTCGGCACCGGGCCGGACGACATGGCGGTGATCGCGGAGCGGACCCCGCACGTGTTCTGCCGGCCGGACGGCGCCGGCGGCAGCGGCGATTCCTCCGGGCACACGGCCGCGGGCGTGCTCGCCGCGCTGCGGGTCCTGTGCGCGGAGCGGTTCGGCTCGGCGGAGCTGTCCGCCCGCAGCTTCGCGGTGCTCGGCCTCGGCCGCGTCGGCGGGCACGTTCTGCGCCTGCTCGCCGATGCCGGTGCGACCCTGGTGGCCGCCGACATCGACGACGGCCGGCGCGCGCTCGCCGTCGCCGCCGGTGCCGACTGGGTGAGCCCGCCGGACTGCCTGACCGCCGACGTGGACGTGCTCGTCCCGGCCGCCCTCGGCGGCCTGCTCACCGCGCGGACGGTGCCGGCGCTGCGCTGCGCCGCGATCGCCGGGCCGGCCAACAACCAGCTCGACGAACCGGCCACCGCCGGCCTGCTGCACCGGCGCGGCATCCTGTGGGCGCCGGACGTCATCGTCAGCGCCGGCGGCATCATCCACGCCGTCGCGGTCGAGCTGCGCGGGGAGAGCTCAGCCCGGGCCGCGGCCCGGGTGGACGGGATCGCCGGCACGCTCGCCGGGGTGCTGCGCGCGGCCCGCGCCGCCGGCTCGACCCCGGCGGCCGCGGCCCGCGCCCGCATTCAGGAGATTCTTCACCGTACGGCGTGAGGCGCCAGGACGGCCGCGCAGCGCAGGTTGCGGTAGCGCCCGTGGTAGTCCAGGCCGTACCCGACGATCTGGCCGGCGGGCACGTCGAAACCGTTGTAGGCCGGCACCGCGAGCCGCGGCGCGTCCGGCTTGCGCAGCAGCGTGCAGACCGCGATCGACGCCGGGCGGCGCTGGTTGAGGTTGGAGATCAGCCAGGACATCGTCAGGCCCGTCTGGATCACGGTCTCCGCGATGATCACGTCCCGGCCTGCGATGTCGATATCAAGATCTTTCAGCAGGCGTACGGAGCCGGAGGCGCGGTTGCCCGCGGTGGTGTACGACCGGATCGCCATCCAGCCGATCTCGACCGGGGTCTCCAGGGCCCTCGCAAGGTCTACCGTGAAGGTGGCGGCACCGCCCAGCACGCCGATCAGGATGATCTCGCGTCCGGTCATGTCCTTGCCGATCTCGGCCGCGAGCTCGCCGACCCGGGCCAGAATCTGCTCCTCGGTGAGCAGCACGGACTCGAGATCGTCCGCGACGTGGTCAGCGTCCACCGTCATCCCCTTGATAGTCGGCGGGCCCCGCCCGAGGTCACGCCGAAAGCCTGTCATGTGTGACGGCGGCGGCCAACCTGGGCGGTACCTCCCGAGGAGGAGGTCCGTGTGCCATTTATCGCACGCACGGGTAGCGGGACTACGAAGCCGTGGCACTCGTCGTGTTTGCTGGTATCTGTACCCGTCACTCAACGTATTCGTGTCCGTCACGCGGTCCGGCCGCTCAGTCGAGATTCCCGGCTCGTTTGTCCAGATTCTCGGCCTGGCCGCTCCGTTGTGAGACGCCCTCCTGTAATGTCCGCGCGTCCCGGTATTCATGTATTCATCACGACGGTGGAGTTGTGGCATGGCACAACGGTTCACGCTCGACGAGATCCGGACCCGCACCTACAAGGATCGCGACGCCTGGTGGACCGTCTGGCTCGTCGACCCCCTCGCCTCGCGGCTGGTGTGGCTCGTGGCGCCGGTCCGGTGGATCACGCCGAACGTGCTGACGATGGGCGCCTTCCTGCTCGGCCTCGTCACCGCCTACTGCTTCGCGCAGGGTGACTACCCGTGGCTGGTCGCCGGCGCGGTCGTCTTCCACCTCAGCTTCGTGCTGGACTGCATGGACGGCAAGATCGCTCGGCTCAAGGGTACGGGCTCGGTCTTCGGCGCGTGGCTCGACTACGTCTTCGACCGGCTGCGGGTGCTGATCTGCGCGTGCGCCCTGTTCGGCGGCCAGTACGCGAAGACCGACGACATCCGCTACCTGTACCTCGCCGCCGTCGTGATCTTCCTGGACATGTTCCGGTACCTGAACGCCCTGCAGATGGGCAAGGTCAAGAACGACATGCGGCGCCGGCTGGAGGCCGCCCGCGGCGACAACTCCGGTCGCCCGATGTTCGTCGAGGAGACCGGCCTCGAGCACCCGGTCGGCCCCGGCGCCGGCGTGGCGACCGCCACCGACGGTACGGGCGAGGTGCGGCCCGTCGTCGACGTCTTCGACGACTTCCGCACCCGGTTCAGCGGCTTCGTCAAGATCCGCAACATCCTGATCCGCCAGCGCATCCGGGCGCACGTGTTCAGCGGCATCGAGTTCCAGATGTTCATCTTCATCCTGGGCCCGCTGACCAACCAGATCGCGTTCTTCACGATCCTCTCGGCCGTGCTGCTGGCGGGCTTCGAGCTGCTGCTCATCTACAAGCTCTGGACCGCGACGCGCAGCTACGCCCGGCAGCTCGCCAAGATCGGTACGTCGGAGGCGGAGGCCGCGGCGGTCGCCGTCGCGACCGGGGCCGAGCCGGTCGAGGACGCCGAGGACCCCGAGGCGTTCAGCACCCAGCGCATCTCCGCGTAGGCCGCGTCCCACCGTGCGGCCGGCCGGCGTGGCAAGCTGACCGGCCATGGACGGACTGACGGTGGCCGGCGCCCCGCTCACTCGGGGCCGCCGGCCCGGACGGCCGGCGGCCCGGTGAGCGCCCGCTTCGAGGAGCTCGCCTGGCGGCAGACCCCGATCGGCGAGATCAGCCTGCGACGCCGGCTCGATCCCCGGCTCGGGGTCCAGGTGTACGAGGTGAAGATCAACGACGAGTTCCTGATGTCCAGCCTCTTCACCGTCGCGGAGATCGAACTCGCCCGCCTGGGCCTGGCCGCGCTGACCGCCGGCGCCAAGCCCGACGTCGTCGTCGGCGGCCTGGGGCTGGGCTGCACCGCCCGGGCCGTGCTCGAGGATCCGCGGGTGGGGTCGCTGCTGGTCGTCGACGCGGTGGCCGAGGTCATCTCCTGGCACGAGCGCGGGCTGCTCCCGGACGCCGCCGCGCTGACCACCGATCCGCGCAGCCGCCTGGTCGAGGGTGACTTCTTCGCGATGGCCGCGGGCGAGGCGGGTTTCGACCCGGACGCGCCCGGACGCCGCTTCGACGCGATCCTGCTCGACGTCGACCACAGCCCGCGGCACGTGCTCGCCCCGGCCAACGCGGCCCTCTACACGGTCGCCGGGATGCGCCGGCTCGCCGCGCACCTGCGCCCGGGCGGCGTCTTCGCGCTCTGGTCGGACGATCCGCCGGACGCCGAGTTCGAGGGCGTGCTGGCCGAAGTGTTCGACGAGGCGGTCGCGCACGTGGTGGCGTTCCCGAACCCGCTGACCGGCGGTCAGTCCGCTAATACGGTATATGTAGCTACATAGCCGGGCATACTGGCGGTTGTGGAGGATCACCCGCTCGAGCCCGGCGAGGACGCCACGACGTTCTTCCAGCCACGTGCCCTGGTCTTCGTGACCATGCTCTGGGTGATCGCGCTGGTCTGGCTGCTCGTCACCGTCCTGTACGGGGCGGTCGTGTTCGTGACCGGGATCGAGCTGAAGTCCGGCGACATCCTCATCATGGTCGAGAGCGTCCTGATCGTGCCGACCGTGACCGCCGGTCTGATCATGCTCATCACCTGGCAGCGGCTGGGCTGGTTGAAGAGCTCCGTCTACGGCCTGGAGTTCGCGGCGACCGGCCGGCGGGGCGTGCACCTGCAGTGGTCCTCGATCGCCTCGGTCGGCCTGCGGCGCTGGGGCCCGTTCACCGAGCTCGTGGTGACGCCCACCGACATGGCGGCGGTCACCGAGCTGCACGAGCGGGGGCGGGCGCCCCGGGTGCTGCGCCGCGAGGCCGGCTCGGCGTTCCTGATCGACGTCGGCCTGATGTCGCCCGGCCCGCGGACCCTGATCGCCGAGCTGCACCGGCGCATCCCGTCCCGGGTCTGACCGGCGGCGCACATGGGTGCTTCGGTGATGCGGGAACGCGTGGCGGCGCTGCGCAGCGGGTGGGGTGCCGCGCTGCTCACCACCGCGGTGCTGCTCGTCGTCGCGGTGGTCGTCGCGGACTTCGTCACCCCCCCCGACAAGGTGTTCTTCTGGCTGATCCTGCTGGCGCCGGTGCTCGCGGCGATCCTGCTGCGCCCGTGGGCGGTGGCGGTGGTCGGGCTCGTCGCCCTGATCCTGGTCTGGGTCATGTCGTCGCGCGGCGGCATGTCGGGAACCGTCGACCAGGCGATGCGCCTGGGCGCGATCGTCGGGATCACCCTGCTCAGCGCCGGGTTCGCCCACCGCCTCGGCGTCCTCGAGCGCCGGGCGCACCGGGGCGCCGAGCAGGAGTCGACCCTCGCCGCGATCGTGCGCTCGTCCGAGGACGCGGTCATCACGACCGACCTCGCCGGCACCATCACCACCTGGAACGGCGGCGCGACGCGCCAGTACGGCTGGCGGGCCGAGGAGGCGATCGGGCGCTGCATCGCCCTGGTGTACACGCCTGATCAGATCTTCGTGATGCCCGACACCCTGGCGGGGCTGAGCGCGGGTAAGCGCCGGGGCCCGATCGAAGCGCGCCGGGTCCGCAAGGACGGGTCGCACGTCGAGGTGCTGGTCAGCATGTGGCCGGTAAGCGACCGTTTCGGCCAGGTGGTCTCCGTCGCCCGCATCGAGCGGGACCTCACCGCCGTCAAGCAGGCCGAGGAGCAGCGCCGGTTGGTCATCGAACGCTCGGCCCTCGCCGAACGGCTGGAATGCCTCGGTCAACTCGCCGGCGGCGTCGCACACGACTTCAACAACCTGCTCGCGATCAACCTCAACTACCTCGACTTCGTGCTCGAGCGGACCGCCGACGCCGAGACCCGCGAGGACCTCACCCGCGCCCGGACCAGCGCCGAACGCGCCCGCGAGCTCACCCGGCAGCTGCTGCTCTTCGCCCGCCAGGAGCCGGGCGACGCCGAGGTCATCGACGTCGACTCGGTGATCGAGGACGCCCGCGCCCTGCTCGGCCGGACCATCGGCGGCCATGTCGAGCTGATCGCCCGCAGGTCGCCGGAGCCGCTCGCCGTCCGCTGCGACTGGGGCCGGATGGAGCAGGTGCTGCTCAACCTGGTGATCAACGCGCGCGACGCGATGCCCGACGGCGGCACGGTCGTGATCGAGGCCGGCCCGGTCCGGCTCGAGCACGATCCCGACCGGCTGCCGCCGCTGCCCGCCGGCCCGTACGCGCAGCTGAAGGTCAGCGACACGGGCACGGGGATGCCACCGGAGGTCGCCGCCCGCATCTTCGAGCCGTTCTTCACGACCAAGGCCGAGCAGCACGGCACCGGGCTGGGCCTGGCGACGGTGTACTCGATCGTGACCGAGGCGGGCGGCGACATCACGGTGTCGTCCGAGCCGGGCGTCGGCACCACCTTCCGGATCCTGCTGCCGGCCGTCTCCGCCCCCGTGGCGCCCGCGGGCGGCGCCGCCGGGAAGGCGCGCAGGAGCGAGACGGCGTCGGGCGGCGGCCGGCCGCGCGTTCTCGTCGTGGAGGACGACGCCGAGGTCCGCAGGATCGCCGTGCGGATCCTGGCGGGCGCCGGCTACCGGGTGGCCGAGGCCGCGAACGGCCGGGCGGCCCTGGACCGGATCAACCGGGGGCCGTTCGACCTGCTGCTGACCGACATCGTCATGCCGGAGATGTCCGGGTCGCGGCTGGCCGAGACGGTGCTCCTGCACCACCCCGGCACCCGGATCCTGCTGATCTCCGGCTACAGCGAGGAGTGCACCCGGGTGCGGCACCTGACGGTCGAGGGCATCGAGATGATCCACAAGCCGTTCACCGCGGACGAGCTGCTCGGCGCGGTGCGGCGGGTGCTGGGCGTCGCCACGGACCGGGGTCAGGCGGCGGCCGGCGCGCCGAAGACGACTGGCACGCCGGGGGAGTAGAGGACGCTGGCCGGCGGTCCGGCCGGTAGCGGCAGGCCGGCGGCGCGCAGCAGGCCGTCGTCGAGGTCGAGCAGCTCCGCGCGGTGCAGCGGCCAGCGGGGGTGCTCGTTCGGCAGGTGCACGGTGCGGCCCCAGGCGCGGGTGTGCAGGCCCCAGCGGGCGGTCACGAAGTGCTCCAGCGCCGACGGTCGATCCAGTGCCGCTCCGACGCGTACCGTCATGGAAGAGGCCGCCCCGCGCGGGGCGGGCCAGCGTCGCCTGCTGGTGTATCGCACGACGTCGCGGTCCTTTTCCAGGCGCATGCGGGACCACATGTAGGGCAGGCGCAGCAGCGCCCGCGCGGTCAGCACGGGCAGCAGGCGCTCGGCGTCCAGCGAGAGGAAGACGACCGCCCGCCGGCCCTGGCCGTCCACGCTGTACAGACGGACGTTCGTCTCGCAGAACGTGCCCAGGTAGGGAATGCCCGGGCCGCGCAGCGCGCCGAGCCGCACCATCCGGAAGCCGATCAGCCCGGCGTACGTGACGCCGTCGAGGGTGTCGGGGACGGTGCCGCGCGGCAGGAACGGCGCGACCACCTCCGGCGGCAGGGCCCAGTGCAGGAACGCCAGGTCGTGCCAGCGCTGCACCAGCCACGGGCGGCGCACCGGCCGCACCGTCTCGGGGGTCACGTCCTCGATCCGCACGGACCTATCATGCACGGGCATTGATCCTTTTGTGGTGCTCCGTGCGTATCGTGGGTACATCCCGGTAACGCCTGCCCCTCGGAGGACCCCCGCATGCCGGTACCGCGTCGTTCCCGCATCCTGCTGCCGGCCGTCGTCGTGGCCGCGCTGGTCGCGCTCGGTTGCGCCGCGGCGCCCGACGAGCCCGCCGCCGGTCCGGACCGCCCGGCGGCGACCGCCGACCGCGCCACCACGCCGGCCGGGGAGGATCCGGACGGCACCGACACCCCCGAGGAGTTCGCGGCCGACGTCGGCGACGCGACGCGGGTCGCCGAGGACTACTGGAAGGCCGGGTTCGCCGACTCCGACCTGAAGTTCCGGCCCGTCGCCGAGGTCATCCCGTACGAGCGGGAGGGCGAGGTGGAGTGCGGCGGGCAAGCGCTCGGGCTCAACAACGCGGCGTACTGCTCGGCCGGCGACTTCATCGCGTACGACATGAACTGGGCGTTCGCCGCGTTCCGGCAGATCGGCGACGCGTTCATCTTCTACCTGCTCGGCCACGAGTACGCGCACGCGATCCAGGCCCGGCTGCGGATCGCGCACGAGCTCTCGATCGACCAGGAGCTGCAGGCCGACTGCATGGCGGGCGCGTACATCGGCGACATGGAGCGCAAGGGCCGGCTCAGCCTCGACGACGGCGACCTGGACGAGCTCGCCGCGGGCCTGGAGGCGGTCGGCGACGACCCGGGCCAGCCCTGGTTCGCCGAGGGCGCGCACGGCTCGGCGGAGCAGCGCACCAGGGCCTTCAACCGCGGCTACCGGGACTCGCTCGAGCCCTGCGACGTGTCGTAGCCGTCACACCATGGCGCCCGGCGGCGCCGGGTTCGCCAGAATGGGCGGGTAGACGATCCGATCGGCCCGGGAGGCCCGCCCTGACATCACGACTACCGGCTGCGGTGCTCTTCGACATGGACGGCACGCTGGTCGACAGCGAGAAGGTCTGGGAGGTCGCGCTGCACGAGCTCGCGGCGCGGGCCGGCGGCGAGCTGTCCCCGGCGGCGCGGCGGGCGATGATCGGCTCCAGCATGGCCGCCTCGATGCGGATCCTCCGCGACGACCTGGGCCAGCCCGGCCGCGACGAGGCCGCCGACATCGACTGGCTGGAGCGGCGCGTCGAGGAGCTCTTCGCCGACGGACTGGTCTGGCAGCCCGGCGCGTTCGAGCTGCTGAAGGCCGTGCGGGCCGCGGGCCTGCCGACCGCGCTGGTCACCTCGACCGGCCGCCGGCTGGTGGAGGTCGCGCTGGACACCCTCGGCCGGGAGAACTTCGACGTGGTGGTCTGCGGCGACGAGGTGTCCGCCCCGAAGCCGGACCCGGCGCCGTACCGGACCGCGGCCGGCCTGCTGGGCGTGGATATCGCGGAGTGCGTGGCGATCGAGGATTCGCCGACCGGCCTCGCCAGCGCGGTGGCCTCCGGCGCCGCGGTGCTCGCGGTGCCCGCCGAGCTGGAGCTGCCGGCGACCGACGGCGTCCACCTGCGCGACTCCCTCGAGGACGTCGACCCGGCGTTCCTGTCGAGCCTGCTCGCCCCGGTACCGGGCTGAGCCCGCGCTGGCCCGTTCTCTCGAGCCGACGCGGGAACTCCCCCCGTCAGTCGTGGGCGATGGCGCCCAGGACGTTGAGGCGGGCGGCGCGGATCGCCGGCAGTACCGCGGCGATCACGCCGACCAGGGCGGCCAGCACCAGGTAGGTGCCCATCCGGCCCCAGGGCAGCACCAGCTCGGTGATGCCGTCGCTCTCCAGGGCCCGGGTCACCGCGGTGCCCAGCCCGGCGCCGACGACCACGCCGAGCAGCGCGCCGAAGACCGAGATCACCACGGCCTCGACCGTCACCATGCGCATCGTCTGCGCCCGGCCCAGGCCGACCGCGCGCAGCAGGCCCAGCTCGCGGGTCCGCTCCAGCACCGACAGCGCCAGCGTGTTGATGACGCCGAGCACGGCGATCAGGATCGCCAGCGCCAGCAGGATCTGGATCATCGTGATGATCACGTCGAACGTCGAGGCCTGCTGGTCGACGAACGCCTGCGCGTCCTGCGCCGAGACCTCGGGACTGTCCGCCAGCAGGGCCTTGACCTGCGGCAGTACCTGGCCGACCGGAACGCCGGCGTCGAGCCGGACGAAGCCGATCATCGGCTGGGAGATGCCGAAGTCCTTCGAGGCGGCGGCCGGCAACAGGAAGTTGCCCGGCAGCGCGTCCTCCGGGAACGTCGCCGCGACCGTGTACTCGTGCGGATCGCCGCGGGACGCCTGGATCGTCAGCCGGGTGCCGACCTGCCAGCCGTGCTCGCTCGCCTCCGCCGCGCTCACGACGACCTGGTCGTCGCGCAGCGTCGTCAGCGTGGCGCCGTCCCCGTACGCCTCGGACAGCCCGGCCAGGTCGTCGGTGGCGTCCACCCACTGCTTCTCGCCGTTGACCAGGACCTGGTCGCTCCAGAGGCCGGCCGCCGCCCGTACGCCCGGAATGGCCGCGGCCTGGCGCAGCACGGCCGGGTCGTAGGTCGCCGGGCGCGGGCCGTTGTCGTCCCCGCTGATGATCACTTCGGCCTTCAGGACGGTCGCGGCCATCGCCTGGAGGCTGCTCTTGGCGGAGTCCATCACCACGGTGACGCCGGTGACCAGCGCGATGCCGACCATCAGCGCGGCCGCGGTGATCGCCGTGCGGCGCGGGTTGCGGCCCGAGTTGAGCCGGCCCAGCCGGCCCGGCAGCGACCACGAGAAGAGCCGGCCGATCACCGAGACGACCGGGCGGCTGATCAGCGGGGTGAGCAGCGCGATGCCGATGAACGACACCAGCACGCCGCCGAGGATCGTCCAGAGGGTGGCGTCGCCGACATCCCCGAACAGCCCGATGCCCAGCGCCGTCGCCCCGGCCGCCGTGACCACGCCGCCCGCGATGCTGATCTTGGTGAGCGGCCGGTCCGGCGTGGCGACGTCCTGCATCGCCGCGACCGGTGAGATCCGCGACGCGCGCAGCGCCGGCAGCACCGCGGCGACCACGGTGACCAGCACGCCGACGACGAACGAGCTGATGATCGCCTCGAGCGGCACGCCGAGGGGCGCCAGCTCCAGCCCGCCGCCACCGACTGAGCTGAACAGGTACGCCAGCCCGAAGCCGACCCCGACGCCGGCCGCGAGGCCGAGCACCGCGGCGACCAGCCCGATCACCACCGCCTCGACGAGGACCGAGCCGATGACCTGGCGCCGACTCGCGCCGATCGCCCGCATCAGCGCCAGCTCCCGGGTGCGCTGCGCGACGATGATCGAGAAGGTGTTGAGGATCAGGAAGACGCCGACGAACAGGGCGACGCCGGCGAAGCCCAACAGGATGTTGCTGAAGAAGCCGAGCCCCTCCTGGATGCCGGCCGCGCTCTCCTCGGCGAGCTGCTCGCCGGTCCGGGACTCGTAGCCGGCGCCGACGACGCCCGCGATCCGGTCCCGCAGCGCCTCCGGCGTCACGCCGTCGTCCGCCGTCACCTGCACCGAGCTGAAGACGCCGGTCTCGCCGAGCATGAGCTGCTGCGCGACGGGCTCGGTGAACGCGACCTCCTGCGCGCCGCCGATGCTGTCCCGGTTGCCGCTGTAGCCCCAGATGCCGACGAGGGTGAACTCCTTCTTCGGCTCCAGCGTGAGCACGCCGACCCGGTCGCCGACCTTGATGCCGGCGGCCTTGGCCACTGCCGCGTTCACGGCGATCTCGGTCGCGGCGGTCGGGCCGCGGCCCTCGCGCAGCTGCATCAGGTCGTCGGTGCCGGTCCAGTTGTTGCCGAGCCGGGGCGGGCCCATCGAGGTGAGCACCTTGCCGTCGCTGCCGATCACCCGGGCGCCGTCGGCGCTGACCTGCCCGACCGCCTTCTTCACCCCGGGAACGCCACGCACCTGCTCGACCACGGAGGCGGGCAGCGGGGCGGCCACCTGTTCGCCCTCGAACTCGGAGACCTCGACCTTGGGCTTGGCGCTCACCGAGACGTCGGTCGTGGAGAACGCGCTGGCGAACAGGGAGTCGAACGAGCGGTTCAGGGTGTCGGTGACCACGAACGCGCCGGCCACGAACATGACGCCGAGCACGACGGCGAGCCCGGAGAGGATGAGCCGCAGCTTGCGCGCCAGCAGGCTCTTCAGGGTCGCGCGCAGCATCAGAGCACCACCGGCGCGGCGTGGGTGTCGAGGCGCTTCATCATGTCCAGCACCGACTCGGGCGTCGGCTCGAGCAGCTCGTCGACGATCTCGCCGTCGGCCAGGAAGACGACGCGGTCGGCATAGCTCGCCGCCACCGGGTCGTGGGTGACCATGATGATGGTCTGGTGGTGCTCGCGGACGCTGGCACGCAGGAACGAGAGCACCTCGGCGCCCGACCGCGAGTCCAGGTTGCCGGTCGGCTCGTCGGCGAAGATGACGTCGGGCCGGCCGATCAGGGCCCGGGCGCACGCGACGCGCTGCTGCTGGCCGCCGGAGAGCTGGCTGGGCCGGTGGCTCAGCCGGTCCCGCAGGCCGACGGTGTCGATGACGATGTCCCACCACTGCGGATCGGGCTTGCGGCCGGCGATGTCCAGCGGCAGCCGGATGTTCTCCTGCGCGCTGAGCGTCGGCAGCAGGTTGAACTGCTGGAAGATGAAGCCGACCCGGTCCCGGCGCAGCCGGGTGAGCGCCTTGTCGCCCAGCCCGGTCACGGCGGTGCCGCCGATGTGCACCTCGCCACGGTCGACCGTGTCCAGGCCGGCCAGGCAGTGCATCAGGGTGGACTTGCCGCTGCCGGACGGGCCCATGATGGCCGTGAACCGGCCCCGCTCGAAGTCCGCGCTCACCCCGCGCAGCGCGACGACCCGGGCCTCGCCGGAGCCGTAGACCTTCCAGACCTCTTTCGCACGTGCGGCCACCGGATCGCCGGCCATCGTCGCTGTCACTTCCGCCCCCTGTAGTCCATCTTGTGGACCGGCCGGACTGTGGCGCCCGGCCGGCCCGCCCAGTGTTTCGTCGAAATCGGGCGGGGGCGTCCGCCCACGGGCGGAGCGCGACGCGGAGATTTGCTCGGGGATTCCTCCAGCGGACTCTCAGGGTTGTCCCTGACTCCGGCTCGCGCGGCGGGTTGACGTCGACGTGGCGGTTGACAGACGTCACCAATGACGTCACTATGGCGTCATGGACCTGACACCGTACCTCGAGTCGCTGCGCGGCGACCTCGCCGCGGCGGCGGCGCCGGGCGGCCCGGAGACCACCCGCGCGGCCGAGCTGCTCAGCCACGCGATCGAGGCCTCGGCCCGGCTCGCGCTGCTGCAGGCGCTCTCCGACGCGGCGGCCGAGATCACCACGCGGCTGCACGGGCCCGTGGTCGACGTCCGGCTCCGCGGCCGGCAGGCGGACCTCGTGGTCAGCCAGGTCGACGCCGAGCCCGAGCCGCCGGCCGCGGCGCCGGCCGCGCCGCCGCTGGAGGGCGGCGACCTGGCCCGGCTCACGCTGCGCATGCCGGAGGCGCTGAAGACCTACGTCGAGCAGGCCGCCGCGGCCGAGGGCGTCTCGGTCAACTCCTGGCTGGTCCGGGCCGTCACCGCGGCCGCGGCCCGGCCGGCACCCGAACCGCCGCGGGGCCGGGGCCGCACCGGAAAGCACATCACCGGCTTCGCACAGGCCTGACCAGCTCACCCACCGAAAGGACAAGACCATGCCCGAGTTCGACCACGCGACACCCGTCACGGTCTCCCTGCGCCTGCAGCGCGGCGAGGCGGACGTCTACGCCGAGCCACGCCAGACCGTCCGGGTGGACGTCACTGAGGCGGGCGCCGACGCGTCGGAGACCTTCACCGTACGGCTGGAGGGCGACACGCTGATCGTCCACGCGCCGGAGGGCGCGCCGTGGCAGTGGCGCTACCCGAAGACCAGGGTCGTCGTCCGGGTGCCGGAGGGCAGCTCGCTGGCGATGAAGTCGGCGTCGGCCGACGTCCGCGCGGTGGGCCGCTACGCGACGGTGCAGGCCAGCCTGCAGTCCGCCGACGCCGAGGTGGACCGGGTCGACGGCGACGCGAGCCTGAAGGCCGCCAGCGGCGACCTGAAGGTGGCGCACGTCGGCGGAGCGCTGCGGCTGGGCAGCTCGTCGGGCGACGTCGAGGTCGGTGACGTCATCGGTGACGTCAGCGTCGACACCGCGAGCGGCGACATCACCATCCGGGCGGCCGGCGCGTCCGTGCAGGCGGAGTCGGCGTCGGGCGACATCGAGGTCGGAGTGCTCCGGCGCGGCCGGGCCCGGATCAAGACGGCGTCGGGCGACGTCTCGGTCGGCGTCGCCGCGGGTACCGGCGTCTGGCTGGACCTGAGCACCGCGTCCGGCTCGACGTCGAACGACCTGTCGATGGGCGCGACGCCGCCCGGCGGCGAGCAGCAGGCGACCCTGGAGCTGGGCGTGCGCACGGCGAGCGGCGACATCGACGTGCACCGCGCCGCGGGCGCGACGCCGCTCGCGGCGTAGGTCCTGTTCGGCCCGGGGGCCGGCTGCGGTAGGCCCCCGGCGTCTCAGCGGCCGGGCCGGACCAGCCCGGCCTCGTAGGCCAGCACGACCGCCTGCACGCGGTCGCGGAGGCCGAGCTTGGTCAGCAGATGCCCGACGTGGGTCTTGACCGTCGTCTCGCTGACGGTCAGGGCCCGGGCGATCTCGGCGTTCGAGTGCCCCTTCGCGATGTGCATGAAGACCTCGCGCTCGCGCTCGGTCAGGGCGCCGAGGGCCGGCGCGGCCGACATGGCGGCGGGCGCCGGCAGCGCGTCGGCGAGGCGGGCGAGCAGCCGCGCCAGGAGCTGCGGTGCGACGACCGAGCCGCCGTCGGCGACCGCGCGGATGGCCGACACCAGCTCGGCCGGCGGCACGTCCTTGCCCAGGTAGCCGGCCGCGCCGGCGGCGACGGCGGCGAGCACGTGCTCGTCGGCGTCGAGCGCGGTCAGGATCAGCACGCGCACCGGCAGCCCGGAGTCGCCGATGGCCCGGGTGGCGGCGAGCCCGTCGAGGCGCGGCAGCCGCACATCCATCACGACCACGTCGGGCAGCAGGCGGCGGGCGAGGTCGACGGCCTCGACCCCGTCGCCGGCCTCGCCGACGACGGCCAGGCCCTCGGCGCCGTTCAGCGCCATCCGCAGCCCGGACCGCAGCATGGGCTGGTCGTCGGCGAGCAGCACCCGGACCGGTCGGGTGGCCGCCGCGGCTGTCGCCGTCGCGCGGTCGCTCGCCGTCATCCGCTGTGCCTCCAGTGCTGGGTAGCCGGCCCTGCAATCGGCCCTGCACACGATAGGTGATCCCCGCAGGTCCCTATCCCCGGCGGCATCCCCCGCCGGGCGGTGGCGGGGCCGGGTGGCGGGCCGTCGCGGTTACGGGCGGCGGGACGACGGCACCGGGGTGGTGCCGGCCGCGCCGGGGCCACCGGTCGTGCCGCTGTCGTCGGGCACCGCCGGGCCGGGCACCGCCGGGCCGGGCGCCGCCGCCGGGTCGGGCACCGCAAGGCCGGGCGCCGCCGCCGGGCCGGGTGTCTCGGCCGCTGCCGGTTCGGGGTAGGCCGGGGGAGTGCCGCCGAACTCGGGGCAGAACCGCTGGTGGCTGCACCACCCGCAGAGCTTGCTCGGCTTCGGGCGGAAGTCCCGGTCGGCCTTGGCCCGCTCGATCGCCTGGGACAGCGCCATCAGGGTGCGCTCGAAGCGCTCCAGCTCCGCCGCGTCCGGGCTGTAGTCGCAGACCTCGGCGTCCTTGAGGTAGAGCAGGCGCAGCACCCGGGGCACGACCCCGCGGGTGCGCCACAGCACCAGCGCGTAGAACTTCAGCTGGAACAGCGCGCGGCCCTCGAACGCCTCGCGCGGCGCGCCGCCGGTCTTGTAGTCGACCACCCGCAGGTCGCCGGCGGGCGAGACGTCGAGGCGGTCGATGTAGCCGCGGATCAGCAGCTCGTCGCCGACCAGCGTCGACACCAGGCTCTCCCGCTCGGCCGGCTCCAGCCGCCGCGGGTCCTCGACCGCGAAGTAGCCGGCGAGCAGGTCGCCGGCGCCGCTCAGGAACGCCGCGATCCGCTCCGCCTCCGCGCCCGCCGCGATGCCGGGCAGCGGCTCCGCGGCCTCGCCCGGCGCCGCGACGGTCCCGTCCGGCGCGGTCCCGTCCGGCGCGGTGGTCGCGTCCGGGGCGGCCGGGGCGAACAGGCCGGCCAGCAGCGGCTCCTCGCCGAGCAGGCGGGCCCACTCCGGCGCGACCAGCGCGGCCGCCGACTCCGGCGTGCGCTGCTCGGCCGGCAGGTCGAACAGGCGCTCCAGCACCGCGTGCACCAGCGTGCCGCGCACCTGGTCGGCGGTCGGCCGCTCCGGCAGCCGGTCGATCGTGCGGAAGCGGAACAGCAGCGGGCAGGTCTTGAAGTCCGCGGCCCGCGACGGCGACAGCGACGGCCCGGCGGGGCGCTCGTCCGGGCCGGGCACCCGGCCGGCGGCGGGGCCGGGCACCGCGTCGCCGGGCGCGTCCGCGGAAGGAGACAAAACCGTTTCTGCCGTCATGGTGACAAGGCTATGGGACGGGTATGACGAAACCGGCGAGGCGGGGCTCTCAGGCGCGGTCCGTAGCATCGATGCGTGGACGAAGGCGCTCAGCAGACCCGCCAGGCGCGGCGGCCCGGCCGGATGGTCGGTCACGTGCTCGGCTTCCCGGTGTACCTGCACCCCTCGATGCTGCTGCTCGCGCTGCTGGTCACGGTCGTCTACGGCGGCTACGCGGAGGCCGAGCTGGGCCTGTCCGGCGCGCCCGCGTACGCCGCGGGCTTCGGTTTCGTGGTCTGCCTGCTGGCCTCGGTGCTGCTGCACGAGCTGGGCCACGCGCTGACCGCCCGGCGCTACGGCATCGGGGTGCGCCGCATCACCCTGGAGCTGCTCGGCGGCTGGACCGAGCTGGACCGCGACGCGCCGACGCCCCGCGTCGACGCGCTGGTCTCGCTGGCCGGCCCGGCGGTCTCGTTCGTGCTCGGCGGGCTCGCGACCGCCGCCGCGCTCGCCCTGCCGGACCGCACGGTCGCCGGCCAGATCGTGTTCCAGATCGCCGCCGGCAACATCATCATCGCCATCTTCAACGTGCTGCCGGGGCTGCCGCTGGACGGCGGCCGGGCGCTGCGGGCCGGGCTCTGGGCGCTGATCAAGGACCGGAACCGGGCCACCGTCGCGGCCGCCTGGTGCGGCCGGTGCATCGCGGTGCTCACCGGCATGGCCGTCTTCACCCTGTACCGGCTGAACGTCCTCACGCTGTTCGGCCTGGTCTTCATCCTGCTCGTGGTCTACACGCTGTGGCAGGGCGCCGGGCAGTCCATCAGGCTGGCCCGGATGACGCGGCGGTACCCGCTGGTCGACCTGGGCACCCTCGCGCGGCCGCTCTTCGCCGTACCCTCGGGAACGCCGCTGGCCGAGGCACAGCGCCGCGCCGACGCGGCGGACCGGGCCCGCGACGCCCTGGCCGTCGCCGATTCCAGCGGCCGGGTGGTCGCCCTGGTCGACGCGGCCGGCTCGGCCGCCGTGCCGGCCGAACGGCGGCCGTGGGTCTCGGTCGACTCGGTCTCCCAGGACCTCGGCCGGCTGCCCGTCCTGTCGCTCGGGCTGAGCGGCGAACAGGTGGTCCGGGCCGTGCAGGCGCACCCGGGTGCGCAGTACGTGGTCACCTCCGGGGAGGATGTCGTCGGCGTGCTGCACATCGCGGACCTGGCCGAGCTGCTGGAACCGCGCCGCGCCGCGCGCAGGCCGTCCGGCCGTTGAGTTCTCCTACCGACATGAAAGAGCGATCAGTGACTGTGCAATCCACCACCGTCGTCGACGAGCCCGCGCCCGCCCACCGCGGGCCGTTCCGCGAGGGCGACCGTGTGCAGCTCACGGATCCCAAGAACCGCATGCACACCATCGTGCTGGAGTCCGGCAAGGCCTTCCACACCCACCGTGGCGCCCTGGAGCACGACGCCCTGATCGGCCTGCCCGAGGGCAGCGTCGTGGTCTCCAGCGGCGGCACGGCCTACCTGGCGCTGCGCCCGCTGCTCTCCGACTACGTGCTCTCCATGCCGCGCGGCGCCCAGGTGATCTACCCGAAGGACGCGGCGCAGATCGTCGCCATGGGCGACATCTTCCCGGGCGCCAAGGTCATGGAGGCCGGCGCCGGGTCGGGCGCGCTGACCTGCTCGCTGCTGCGGGCCGTCGGCAGCACCGGCGAGCTGCACTCGTACGAGCTCAGGGACGACTTCGCGGCGATCGCGCGCAAGAACGTCGAGGCGTTCTTCGGCGGGCCGCACCCCGCCTGGCACCTGCACCAGGGCGACGTGGCGGAGGCCGAGGGGTCCGGTTTCGACCGGATCGTCCTTGACATGCTGACCCCCTGGGAGGCCCTCGGCATGGTCGAGCGCGCGCTCGTGCCCGGCGGCGTCTTCATCGGTTATGTCGCCACCACCCCGCAGCTCTCGGAGCTGGTCGAGGCGCTGCGCGAGCGCGGCGGCTGGACCGAGCCCCGGGCCTGGGAGTCGCTGGTGCGCGACTGGCACGCGGACGGCCTCGCCGTGCGCCCCGACCACCGGATGATCGCGCACACCGCGTTCCTGGTCTCCGCGCGCCGGCTCGCGCCCGGCGTGACCGCGCCGCCGCGGCGCCGCAAGCCCAGCAAGGGCGCCGAGGCGTACGCCCTGCGCAAGGCCGCGCGGGCGGCCATCGCGGCCGAAGGTACGGAGACGGCTGACGATACCGGGGTGTGACGGTTCGGGACGGATCCGGTAGTTTCCGTCGCGGGTTTCGATGGGGTTTGGGAGCGGAGGGAACGGGTGGGCGCGATGAGTTCTCCGCCGTTCGGTGGCAGCAATGAGATGCCGGCGGTCTTCCCGGACTGGTCGCCTTACGAGGATCTCGACTCGGCCGCCCGGGCCTACCTGCGCGATCCCGAGGTGGCGCTCGACGCGCTCTTCGGGGTGCTGCGCGGCGCGTCCGTG
Source organism: Actinoplanes sp. NPDC049668 (assembly GCF_044465445.1). Classification (NCBI taxonomy): domain Bacteria; kingdom Bacillati; phylum Actinomycetota; class Actinomycetes; order Micromonosporales; family Micromonosporaceae; genus Actinoplanes; species Actinoplanes sp. NPDC049668. Next base: position 293,377 of record NZ_JBITLR010000002.1, on the reverse strand, counting down.
CTGTGCTTCACGCTGGAGCGCTTCGTCAACGAGGTCAACGGCGTCTGGCAGGAGGTCGTCATCTGCGACGGCAGCCGGCTGGTGCTCTGGCACGGCGAGGACGTGGCGCCCGGCGACGGCCCGGTCGGCTCGATGACCTCGTCGCTGCGGGTGGTGCCGCTCTCGACGGTCACCGAGGTGGGCTGCCGCCGGCGGCTCACCCGGACGCCGACCGGGCAGGCGCGGGTCGACAGCATCGACGTCTATCTGCTGCTGAGCTCGGTGGACGACGCGGTGCCGCCGCCCGGGATGGCCGAGGACGAGGGCCGGGCCGCGCTGCGGCACGACGCGCTGCGCTTCGGCAAGACGCTCGACGACGGCGGACCGGGGCAAATCGCCCGATTGGAAGAGTTTTCCCGAGTTGTCGCATCTTTGGTCGGTCGCCCGACCCTGTGACATTTCCGGCACCACCGGACGGGCGCCGCGCACGGCCCGTCCGGGCCCGGCCGGCGCCTCAGTCGGCGTCCGGTCCGGCGATCTCGACGTCGTCGTCGCTGCGCACGACGTGGATGCAATCGCCTGGGCACTCCTTGGCCGCGTCGATCACCTCGAGCCGCAGCCGGGCCGGCACGCCGGTGCGCACCCCGGGGTTCTGCAGCAGCTCACCCGTGCTGTCCTTGACGTACGCGAGCCCGTCGATGTCGAACTCGAACACCTCGGGCGCGTACTGCACGCACAGCCCGTCACCGGTGCACAGGTCCTGATCCACCCAGACCTCGAGCTCGCCCGTCTCGGTCACAGCCGACACCGTTTACCTCCCCTGACTAGCCCCGTCCGACGTTACCCGAAGGCTCTGACCACTCGGTGCGGGTACCTGGCCGAATCGATCAAGGTTCAGTGACGAGGGTGTTGCATGGGTCGAAAACCGGCCCACAGCGGCTAGTGTTATCTCCAAGACGTTCGAGCCCCCGGGGAGGTGGGACGTGGCACGTAGCGACGAGGCGTCAGGCGCCGCACGTTGGGAGAAAGAGGCCAACGATCTCTCCAGCCAGGTTGCGTTCCTGCAGGAGGAGCTAGCCCTGGTTCGGCGCAAGTTGACCGAAAGCCCCCGACACGTCCGGCAGCTCGAGGAACGGCTCGCGGCAACGCAGGCGCAGCTCGCTCGGCTGACCGAGAACAACGACCGGCTCGTGGCGACCCTCAAGGAAGCCCGGGCTCAGATCGTCACTCTCAAAGAGGAGATTGACCGGCTCGCCCAGCCGCCCAGCGGCTACGGCGTATTCCTCGCCGCCCATGAGGACGGCACAGTCGATGTCTTCACGGGCGGACGCAAGCTCCGGGTGGCGGTCTCCCCGTCGCTGGCGGTCGAGGAGCTCAGGCGGGGGCAGGAAGTCCTGCTCAACGACGCTCTCAACGTGGTCGACGCGTTCGGCTACGAGCGGGTCGGCGAGGTCGTCCTCCTCAAGGAGATCCTCGAGGACCCGGCCGGCGGTCCGGGCGACCGGGCGCTGGTCATCTCGCACGCCGACGAGGAGCGGATCGTCCACCTGGCCGATTCGCTGCTGGTGTCGAAGCTGCGCGCGGGCGACTCGCTCATGATCGAGCCGCGCTCGGCGTACGCGTACGAGCGCATCCCGAAGAGCGAGGTCGAGGAGCTCGTCCTCGAAGAGGTGCCGGACGTCGACTACACCGACATCGGCGGCCTGCACTCGCAGATCGAGCAGATCCGCGACGCGGTGGAGCTGCCGTTCCTGCACGCCGAGCTGTTCCGGGAGCACCAGCTGCGCCCGCCGAAGGGCATCCTGCTCTACGGCCCGCCCGGCTGTGGCAAGACCCTGATCGCCAAGGCCGTGGCGAACTCGCTCGCGAAGAAGATCGCCGAGCGCCGTGGCGAGGAGAAGCACACCAGCTACTTCCTCAACATCAAGGGTCCCGAGCTGCTCAACAAGTACGTGGGTGAGACCGAGCGGCACATCCGCCTGGTCTTCCAGCGGGCGCGGGAGAAGGCCGGCGAGGGTACGCCGGTCATCGTGTTCTTCGACGAGATGGACTCGATATTCCGCACCCGCGGCTCCGGCGTCTCCTCCGATGTGGAGAACACCATCGTCCCGCAGCTGCTCAGCGAGATCGACGGTGTCGAGGGCCTGGAGAACGTCATCGTCATCGGCGCCTCCAACCGGGAAGACATGATCGACCCGGCGATCCTGCGCCCCGGCCGGCTCGATGTGAAGATCAAGATCGAGCGTCCGGACGCGGAGGCGGCGAAGGACATCTTCGCCAAGTACATCCTCAGTGGCCTGCCGCTGAGCGACGACGACCTGACCGAGCACGGCGGCGACCGGGACGTGACCGTCGCGGCCATGATCGAGGCGGTCGTCCTCCGGATGTACACGGAGTCCGAGGAGAACCGCTTCCTGGAGGTCACCTACGCCAACGGTGACAAGGAGGTCCTCTACTTCAAGGACTTCAACTCCGGCGCGATGATCCAGAACATCGTCGACCGCGGCAAGAAGATGGCGATCAAGGAGTTCCTCACCTCCGGCAAGAAGGGTCTCCGGCTCCAGCACCTGCTCGACAGCTGCGTCGACGAGTTCCGGGAGAACGAGGACCTGCCCAACACCACCAACCCCGACGACTGGGCCCGCATCTCCGGCAAGAAGGGCGAGCGGATCGTCTACATCCGCACGCTGGTCTCCGGTGGCAAGGGCGCAGAGGCCGGCCGCTCGATCGAGACGGCCAGCAACACCGGTCAGTACCTGTAGAACATGGCAACGCCCGACGCGGGCGGGGAGGCGCTACGACGCGCCACCTCGTCCGCGTCGCGCATCTCTACTCTGCGTATCGTGGCGAGCACGCCCAGAGCGGAGAACCGCTCGGGGAGCGTCTAGGCTCGATACATGGGCAACGGCAGCACAGTGGCGGGTGAGGTGGTCGGCATGAGCTCGGTTCCGACTCGCGTCATCTCCGTGGCGTCAGCGGAGGTGATCGCATGAGCGTTCGACGGATCATGGGTACCGAGGTGGAGTACGGCATCTCGGTGCCTGGTCAGCCCGGCGCCAACCCGATGGTCACCTCGTCCCAGGTGGTCAACGCGTACGGGGCGCGTCCGGAGTTGAACCGGGGCGGCCGGGCCCGGTGGGACTACGAGGAGGAGTCGCCGCTGCGCGACGCCCGCGGTTTCACCTACTCCGGTGCCGCGTACGACCCGGCGGACGCGCTCGCCGACGAGGACCTCGGCCTGGCCAACGTGATACTGACCAACGGTGCCCGGCTCTACGTGGACCACGCGCACCCGGAGTACAGCACCCCGGAGTGCACCAACCCGCTGGACATCGTCCGCTGGGACAAGGCCGGCGAGCGGGTGATGGCCGAGGCGTCGCGGCGGGCCGCCACGATTCCCGGCACGCACCGCATCCAGCTCTACAAGAACAACACCGACAACAAGGGCGCCTCGTACGGCTCGCACGAGAACTACCTGATGCGCCGGCAGACGCCGTTCGCCGACATCGTGGCGCACCTGACCCCGTTCTTCGTGACCCGGCAGATCTTCTGCGGCGCCGGCCGCGTCGGCATCGGCCAGGACGGCACCGGCGCGGGCTTCCAGATCTCCTCGCGGGCCGACTTCTTCGAGGTCGAGGTGGGTCTCGAGACCACCCTGAAGCGGCCGATCATCAACACCCGCGACGAGCCGCACTCCGACGCCGACAAGTACCGCCGCCTGCACGTGATCATCGGCGACGCGAACCTCTCCGAGATCTCCACCTACCTCAAGGTCGGCACGACCGCGCTGATCCTCAACATGATCGAGGAGAAGGTCTTCACCGGCGAGCTGGGCGTCGCGGACCCCGTCTCCGAGCTCAAGGCGGTCAGCCACGATCCGTCGCTCAAGCACCTGATGCGGCTGCGCGACGGCCGCCGGCTCACCGCGCTCGACCTGCAGTGGGCGTACTACGAGCGGGCCAAGAACTTCTGCGACGACCGCTACGGCACCGACGCCGACGAGCAGACCGTCGACGTGCTGCAGCGCTGGGAGGACGTCCTGGACCAGCTCGGCCGCGACCCGATGGTGCTCTCCGACCAGCTCGACTGGGTCGCCAAGCTGCGCCTGCTCGAGGGCTACCGGGACCGGGAGAACCTGGCCTGGTCGTCGCCGAAGCTCCAGCTGGTCGACCTGCAGTACTCCGACGTACGCCCGGAGAAGGGCCTGTACCACCGCCTGGTCGCGCGCGGCTCGATGAAGACGCTGCTGGACGACGAGGCGACCCGCAGCGCGATGGTGACGCCGCCCGAGGACACCCGGGCCTACTTCCGCGGCGAGTGCCTGGCCCGGTACGCGTCCGAAGTGGTCGCGGCGAGCTGGGACTCGGTGATCTTCGATGTCGGGCGCGAGTCGCTCGTACGGGTACCGATGATGGAGCCGGAGCGGGGCACCAAGAAGCACGTCGGCGCGCTGTTCGACAAGTGCGACACCGCGAAGGACCTGCTCGAAGTGATCACGAGCCGCTGACGCCGCGCGGGCGAGAAACACCCGTGACGACGGGCGTTTTCGTCGTACCCGCGAGGTAAGTTTTTCCCAACCCGAACCAGTTGGGTCATGAAGGGGGACAGGCCATGGCAACGCGAGACACCGGCGGTCAGTCGCAGTCAGGCAAGGGTAAGCGCGACGAGGAGATCGAGGACGTCACCACCGAGGCCAACCCTGAGGTTGCCGAGCGACACGCCGAGATCACCGAGGATGTCGACGACCTGCTCGACGAGATCGACTCCGTGCTGGAGGAGAACGCCGAGGAGTTCGTGCGGGGTTACGTCCAAAAGGGCGGCGAGTAACGCCAGAGGGGGCGAAGCGGACATGCCACGGGGGCTTGATGACCGCAACGGCCGCGGCTCGGTCGAGTTCGACGAGATGCTGCTGGCCCAGGAAGGACGCTGCGCCATCTGTGGCGCAGCCGATCCCCAACACCTCGATCACGATCATCGCACCGGATGGGTGCGCGGGATATTGTGCTTCAACTGCGACGGCGGCCTCGGGCAGTTCCGGGACAGCCCGGAACTCCTCGCCGAAGCGATCACGTATCTGAAAGGAACCACGTGGCAGCGGGTTTTGATCCATCCGGGCGTCTTCCAGATGTGTTCACCAATGCGGGGACGTCCTCCTTCACGCAGTTCCTGAGCCAAGCGGCCCCCGAGCTGCTGCCGGGTCGCCGGCCGCTGCCGCCGGGGCTGCACGCCGACATAGCGCCGCACGGCACCACCATCGTCGCCATCGCGAGCGCCGAGGGCGTCGTGATGGCCGGCGACCGCCGCGCCACCATGGGCAACCTCATCGCCAGCCGCGACATCGAGAAGGTGCACCCGGCGGACGCCTACTCGCTGATCGGCATCGCCGGCACGGCGGGCATCGGCATCGAGCTGATGCGCCTGTTCCAGGTCGAGCTGGAGCACTACGAGAAGATCGAGGGCGCGATGCTGTCCCTCGACGGCAAGGCCAACCGGCTCGCCGCGATGGTGCGCGGCAACCTCGGCGCGGCCATGCAGGGCCTGGCCGTCGTCCCGCTCTTCGCGGGCTTCGACCTGTCGCCCTCAGACCCGTCGCGGGCCGGGCGCATCTTCAGCTTCGACGTCGCGGGCGGCCTCTACGAGGAGACCGGCTACGACGCGATCGGCTCCGGCTCGCTGTTCGCCAAGGCGGCGCTGAAGAAGAAGTACCGCGCCGGCGTCAGCACCCAGGACGCGATCCAGTTGGCGGTGGAGGCGCTCTACGACGCCGCCGACGACGACACCGCGACCGGCGGGCCCGACATCACCCGCAAGATCTACCCGGTGGTGATGACCGCGACGGCGGACAGCACCCACCGGCTCACCGAGGCCGAGATCAGCGCGGTGGCCGAGGCAGTGGTCGCCGGACGGATGGAGAACCCGGGCGGCTGATCGCCCGGAAGTATTCGCCACAAGAGCCAGCCATCCGGTCATCGAAGGAGTAGCCACCCGTGGCCATGCAGTTCTACGCCTCACCCGAGCAGGTCCAGCGCGACCGCTCGGAGTACGCCCGCAAGGGCATCGCCCGCGGCCGCTCCGCCGTCGTCCTCACCTACGAGGGCGGCGTACTGCTGGTCGCCGAGAACCTCACCTCGCTGCGCAAGATCAGCGAGCTCTACGACAGGATCGGCTTCGCGGCCGTCGGCCGCTACAACGAGTTCGAGAGCCTGCGCCGGGCTGGCGTGCGGATGGCGGACCTCAACGGGCTGGCATACGACCGGCGGGACGTGACCGGCCGGGCGCTCGCGAACGCATACACCCAGACGCTCGGTGCGATCTTCTCGGAGACGCAGAAGCCCTACGAGGTGGAGATCTGCGTGGCGCAGGTCGGCACCTCGCCCGAGGCCGACGAGCTGTACCGCATCACCTACGACGGCTCCGTCCAGGACGAGCCCGGCTTCATGGCCATGGGCGGCTCGGCCGAGGCCATCTCGACGGTCCTCAAGTCCCGCCACGACGTCGCTGCGGACCTGCCCACCGCCCTGGCCCTGGCCGTCGAGGGCCTGGCCAGCGTCGGCGGGGAGAACGGCGCCCCGCGCACGCTGGGCGCGGCCCAGCTCGAGGTCGCCGTCCTGGACCGCCGCCGCATGGGCCGCGCGTTCCGCCGCATCTCCGGCGCGGCGCTGACCACCCTCCTCGAGGGCGGCAAGGACCAGCCCGAGAAGGAGATCGGCGAGGCCGGCGACGTCGCCCCGCCGGCACCCGGCGAGGACAAGCCGACCGTCTCGGCCGCGTCCACGGACCTCGAGGGCAAGGAGCCACCCAAGCCCGACGCTTCCTGACACCCACCACCCAGGCCCACCCCGCCCGCCGCCACCACGGCGGCGGCCGGGTCGGGGCGGGGCGGCCCGGGTCTGGACCGGCCCGCCTGCGGCGGCTTGCCGGGTGCGGCGGCTTGCCGGGTGCGGCGGCTTGTCGCCCGCCTGCGGCGGCCTGCCGGGTGCGGCGGCTTGCCGGCCGGTTCTGGCGGCTTGGTGCGGGGTCTGTCAGTCGGTGACCAGGGGGCGCCACCAGTCGCGGTGGTCGCGGTACCACTGGACCGTGTCCGCGAGGCCGGCGGTGAAGTCCACCCGGGGGCGGTAGCCGAGTTCGCGGCGGATGTGGTCGTCGTCGAGGGCGTAGCGCTGGTCGTGGCCCTTGCGGTCCGCGGTCGTCTCGACGCTGTCCCAGTCCGCGTCGCAGGCCTTCAGCAGCAGGGCGGTCAGGTCCCGGTTCGACAGCTCCGTGTTGCCGCCGATGTGGTAGACCTCGCCGGGCCGCCCGTGTTGCAGCACCAGCGCGGTGCCCCGGCAGTGGTCGTCCACGTGCACCCAGTCGCGCACCTGGGTCCCGTCGCCGTACAGGGGCAGCTTGCGGCCCTCCAGCAGGTTCGTGACGAAGCGGGGGATCAGCTTCTCGGGGTGCTGGTAGGGCCCGTAATTGTTGGCGCAGCGGGTCACCACGACCGGCAGCCCGTGCGTGCGGTGGTACGCCAGCGCCAGCAGGTCCGAGCCGGCCTTCGTCGCGGCGTACGGGGAGTTGGGCGACAGCGGCGAGCGCTCGGTCCAGGCGCCGGTGGCGATCGACCCGTACACCTCGTCGGTGGAGACGTGCACGAAGCGGGACGTGCCGTGGCGCAGGGCCGCGTCCAGCAGCACCTGGGTGCCGACCACGTTCGTCATGGCGAACTCCGCCGCGCCGGCGATGGAGCGGTCGACGTGCGACTCGGCGGCGAAGTGCACCACCGCGTCGTGTCGCGGCAGGACCGACTCGACCAGCGCCGCGTCGCAGATGTCGCCGGGCACGAAATCGAGGCGCCGGCTCTGGCTCACCGGGTCCAGGTTGTCGAAGTTGCCGGCGTAGGTGAGCTTGTCCAGGACCGTGATCCGGACGCCCTCCAGGCCCGGCAGCGCGTCGGCGAGCGCGGTGCGTACGAAGTGGGAGCCGATGAAGCCGGCGCCGCCGGTGACCAGAAGATTCATCAAGCGAGAGTGTATCCGCAGGTCGCAGGCCTGAGAGTTGATCTCGGTCCGGCGAGACCACGCTGTGCATCGGTGAAACGGCGCGTTGTCACTGCCGCGAGCGGCACTTGTGAGGCTAGTGTTTCGTCATGGAACGGCGAATTTTCGGCCTCGAAACCGAGTACGGAGTCACCTGCACCTATCGGGGACAGCGGCGGCTGTCGCCCGACGAGGTGGCCCGCTACCTGTTCCGCCGAGTGGTGTCCTGGGGACGCTCCAGCAACGTATTCCTCCGCAACGGTGCCCGCCTATACCTCGACGTCGGTTCCCACCCCGAGTACGCAACGCCCGAGTGCGACTCCGTCACCGACCTGGTCGCGCACGACCGCGCCGGCGAGCGGATCCTCGAGGGCCTCCTCGTCGACGCCGAGAAGCGGCTGCACGACGAGGGCATCGCGGGCGAGATCTACCTGTTCAAGAACAACACCGACTCGGCCGGCAACTCGTACGGCTGCCACGAGAACTACCTGGTGAGCCGCCACGGCGAGTTCGGCCGGCTCGCCGACGTCCTCATCCCGTTCCTCGTCACCCGCCAGCTCATCTGCGGCGCCGGCAAGGTGCTGCAGACCCCGCGCGGCGCGGTCTTCTGCCTCTCGCAGCGCGCCGAGCACATCTGGGAGGGCGTCTCCAGCGCGACCACGCGCAGCCGCCCGATCATCAACACCCGCGACGAGCCGCACGCCGACGCCGAGCGCTACCGGCGCCTGCACGTCATCGTCGGCGACTCCAACATGAACGAGGTCACCACGCTGCTCAAGGTCGGCAGCGCCGACATCGTGCTGCGGATGATCGAGGCCGGCGTGGTCATGCGCGACCTGTCGCTGGAGAACCCGATCCGGGCGATCCGCGAGGTCTCGCACGACATCACCGGCCGTCGCAAGATCCGTCTGGCCAACAACAAGGAGGTCAGCGCTCTCGAGATCCAGCAGGAGTACCTGGCGAAGGCGACCGAGTTCGTCGAGCGCCGCGGCGGCGACCCGACCGCCAAGCGGGTCGTCGAGCTGTGGGGCCGGGTGCTCAACGCGATCGAGAGCGGCGACCTCAACCCGGTCTCCCGTGAGATCGACTGGGTGTCGAAGTACAAGCTGATCGAGCGCTACCAGGCCAAGCACGAGATCCCGATGAGCCACCCGCGGATCGCCCAGCTGGACCTGGCGTACCACGACGTGCGCCGCGGCCGCGGCCTGTACGCGCTGATGGAGAAGCGCCGGCAGGTCGACCGGATCTCCAACGACCTCGAGATCTTCGAGGCGAAGGAGACGCCGCCGCAGACGACCCGGGCCCGCCTGCGCGGCGAGTTCATCCGGCACGCGCAGGAGAAGCGCCGCGACTTCACGGTCGACTGGGTGCATCTCAAGCTGAACGACCAGGCGCAGCGCACGGTGCTGTGCAAGGACCCGTTCCGGGCGTACGACGAGCGCGTGGAGCGCCTGATCGCCAGTATGTGAAACGCAGCGGCTAGGCTGGTCAGGCCATGACGACGCCATCGCACGAGCCTGACCAGCCGCCGCCCGCCGAGAAGCCGGAGCGGTCGATCGAGGATGTGATGTGGGCGCGGGTCGGGCGCCGCCGTGATCGCGTCTACTCCCAGGTCCAGCAGGCCCGCAGCGGCAGGCACCTGGTACCGACCTGGCTGATGGCGACCGCGCTCGGCCTGATCCTGCTCGGCTGGCTCTACATCATCTTCTTCGACTGACGCCGAGGGCCGGCGGCGGGCAAGGCGCCGGGTCAGCCGATGAGCGTGGCGGCGTGCCGGCCGGCCGCGGCGGCGGTGATGAAGTAGGCGTGGTCCTGCGCGAGGCCCCGGCCCATCGTGGACAGCCGCACCGGGCTCGCCTCCAGGGCCGCGTCGAGGCCCGCCGTCGGCACCCGGACCAGCCGGTGCAGCCCCGTCAGCGGCGCCAGGTCCGCCTCGACCTCCTTCGCCAGGTCGACCGGCAGGTCGTCCGGGATCACCAGGTCCGCCGGGACCAGCGCGACCCTCCCGTACGCGGTCAGGCTGTGGTGCGAGACGCCGCGGTGGCGCGGGCGGGCGTCGCCGTCGGAGATGCGCAGCGACGCGACCGGTGCGCCGCCCAGCGCGACGGTCGCGTTGATCGTCTCGCCGAGGGCGACACCCGAGAAGCCCCAGGGCGTACCCGTGCCGAGGTTGCCCGGACCCTGCGCGACGATCGTCACGTCCGCGCCCAGCACGTGCCGCGCCGCCAGCAGACCGGTGTGCACCGTGCCCGCCTCCAGGTCGCCGCCGAAGGCCTGGCCGGTGGTCACCGTGCCGGCCAGCCGGTCGCGCAGGCCGTCCAGCGTGCGGGAGAACCAGGCCGGCAGGGCGCCGCCGTCGGTCATCACGTACGCGACCCGGGCGTCCGGGCGGTCCGCGTGGACGCCGGCCAGGATCGCGGGCAGGGCCGAGTGCAGGTCGGCGGTCACCACCGGCATGCCGTCGAGGCTGTCCGCCCGGGCCATCACCTCGCGGTGCGGCGAAGCCTCCTCGTCGACGCCGAGCAGGATCGGCTGCAGCGGCGTGTACCGGGCCTTGACCAGGTGGCCCGAGTCGCGGTCGGTGCCGGGGGACCGCGGCGGGTCGGCCGGCAGCCGGTCGGGGAGCGCGACCACCAGCGCGTAGCCGCCGGTGCCGAGGCCCATCACCAGCGCGCCGACGTTCAGCAGGACCCGGTCGCCGGCCACCGGGGCGCCGGTCAGCTCCGGGTACGCGAGCGCGCGCACCGTGCCGTCGTCCGTCGTCACGTCGAGCTCGACGGCGCCGTGCCACTCACGCCGTACCGTCGTGACCGTTCCTGATCGCCAGCGCACCATGACGGCGACCCTATCGGCCGGCCGTGCGCGGCGCAGCGGCCCGGCTGGGTGTTTTGGGGTGATTCGGCGGCCGCTGGCGCCGCCGGAACGCGAGCGCGGACTGCGCATACCGCCATCGGGCGGGGTTGCTGCTAGCGTTTCGGTCGTGTCGCGGACCCGCACCGAGCGCCTGGTGAACCTGGTGATCTGCCTGCTGTCCACGCGACGGTTTCTGACCGCCGCGCAGATCGCCGCGACCGTGCCCGGCTACGAGCACGACCCCGACGATCCCCGCGACCACGAGGCGTTCCAGCGCAAGTTCGAGCGGGACAAGGCCGAGCTTCGCGAGCTGGGCGTTCCGCTCGAGACGGGCCTGTCGAGCGCGTTCGACACCGAGTCCGGCTACCGCATCGCCCACCGCGAGTACGCGCTTCCCGAGATACCCCTCGAGCCCGACGAGGCGGCCGCCGTCGGCATCGCCGCCCGGCTCTGGCAGCACGCCGGCCTCGCAGCCGCCGCGTCCTCCGGGCTGGCCAAGCTGCGCGCCGCCGGCGTCGAGGTCGACCCGCAGGCCACCCTCGGGGTGGAGCCGGTCGTCACGGTCGACCCGGCGTTCGGCCCGCTGACCGGCGCCGCCCGCAAGCGCCGGGCGGTCACCTTCTCCTACCGGGTACCCGAGGTCGACGAGCCGTCCACCCGCCGGCTGCAGCCGTGGGGCGTGGTCTGCTGGCAGGGCCGGTGGTACGTCGTCGGCCACGACCGGGACCGCGACGCCACCCGCTGCTTCCGGCTGTCGCGCATCGTCGGAGCGGTCCGCGCGGTCGGCCCCGAGGGCGCGTTCACCCCGCCGGCGGACGTCGACCTGATCAGCCACGTCTCGCGCCGGTTCGGCCCGGTCGAGCGCAACGGGCGCGCCACGGTGCTGGTGCGCCCCGGTCGGGCCGCCGGGCTGCGCCGGCTCGCGGTGGAGACCGTGCCCGGCCCCGACGGCGATCGCCTGACCCTGCCGTACTCCGACGTGGAGTGGCTGGCCTCGCGGCTGGTCGGCTACGGCGCGGACGTGCGCGCGGACGGGCCGCCGGAGCTGCGCGAGGCCGTCATCCAGCAGCTCAAGGAGGTCGTGGCGCGCCACGAGCGGGTGCTGCCCGCGGTGCTGCGATGACCCCCGCGCCCCGTACCCGGGAGAACAAGGCCTCGGCCGACCGCCTGGGCCGGCTGCTCAATCTCGTGCCGTACCTGCTGGCCCGCCCGGGGATTCTCGTCGCCGAGGCGGCGGCCGCGTTCGGGATCACCGAGCGCCAGCTGCGTGAGGACCTCGAGCTGCTGTGGGTCTGCGGCCTGCCGGGCTACGGCCCGGGCGACCTGATCGACATGGCGCTCGACGGCGACCGGGTGACCATCACCTACGACGCCGGCATCGACCGGCCGCTGCGGCTCAACCCGGACGAGGCGCTCGCCCTGGTGGTGGCGTTGCGGATGCTGGCCGAGACGCCGGGGATCGGGTCGCGGGACGCGATCGAGCGGGCGCTTGCCAAGATCGAGAATGCGACCGGCGACGTCGTCGACACCCCGGTCGCGGTGCGGCTGCCCGCGGACCTGGCGAAGGTCGACGAGATCCGCGGCGCGGTCGAGCGCCGGCACGCGCTGCGGCTGACCTATTACACGGCCGCCCGGGACGAGACCAGCGAGCGGGTCGTCGACCCGATGCGGATGCTGATGGTCGGCCCGCGCGCGTACCTGGAGGCCTGGTGCCGGCGCGCCGAGGGCACCCGGCTCTTCCGGGTGGACCGCATCGACGCGTTCACCGAGCTGGACGAGCCGTCCGCGCCGCCGGCGCGGGCGGTGCCGCACGACCTGAGCGACGGCGTGTTCCACCCGACGCCGGACCTGCCGCTGGTCACGCTCCGGGTGGGCCGGGGCAGCCGGTGGATCACCGAGTACTACCCGTGCGAGGAGGTGCGGCGCGACGGGGACGAGTGGATCGTGACGATGCGGGTCACGGATCTGGGCTGGGCGCAGCGGCTGCTGCTCGGCCTCGGCCCGGACGTGACCGTGGTCGGCCCGGCGGAGCTGGTCGACCGGATCCGCGAACAGGCCACGACCGCGCTGGACCAGTACGCGGCGCCCGCGCCCGGCACCGCCTAAGCTGTCCGCCATGGTGACGTGGATCGTGATCGCCGTGGTGGTCCTCGCCGTGATCATTCTGGTGGCCGCCGTGCTGTCCGTGCTGGGCCGGCTCTCCGGCCTGGAGCGCGCCGGGCGCAAGCTGGAGCGGCGCCGGCAGGAGGCGACGAAGCTGCAGGAACGCGCGGCGGTGCTGGAGCGCTCGGCCGCCGCCGTGCAGGACCGGGCCGAGGTCATGCAGTCCCGGCTGGCCGTGATCAGGGCCGGTCACGGGTCGGACGAATAACACTCCTTACAGAAGACGTGAGCCCGTGATAGCGTGCGGCGTTCCCGGGGGTGTTGTCCGAAATCCCCGGGCCCGGAACGCAAACAAACAGGTCCGGCACGGGTCTCTCACAACAACCACACGTACGATGGACCCGCATCACCCGTCAGGACCCTGATCCGATCGACTGGAGTATCCATGGGCGCCCTCAAGCCGTGGCACATCGCCATCTTCGTAGTCGTCCTCGTGCTGCTGTTCGGCGCGAAGCGGCTGCCGGACGCGGCCCGGTCGCTCGGCCGCTCGCTGCGGATCATCAAGGCTGAGACGAAGGGCCTCGTCGACAACGACGACAACAACGTCGCCGACAAGGCCGAGCCGCAGTACTCGCGGCAGCCGCTGCAGCCCGACGAGATCCAGCAGCCGGGCCAGCCGGGCTACCCGCAGGCGCCGCCTGCGAACGGCCAGCAGTTCCAGCAGCCGCCGGCCCAGCCTTACGTGGACCCGGTGCAGCGCACCAACGACCGCTGACCCATCGTGGCCTTCTCCCTCCGCCGCCGGGGGCCGAGCAAGTTCGAGCAGGCCTCCGACGGTTCGATGACGCTGATCGAGCACGTCCGGGAGTTGCGTAACCGTCTCTTCTGGTCGTCGCTGGGCATCGTCGGCGGCCTGATCATCGGCTTCATCATCTCCGGCTGGGTGTTCGACATCCTCAAGCAGCCGTACTGCTCGCTGGACAGCTCGTGGGTGACGAACGCCGAGGGTGAGCGGGTCTGCAACTTCGTCGTCCTTGGTGTGGTCGACCCGCTGATCCTCAAGCTGAAGATCGCGCTGTGGGTCGGACTGATCCTCGGTGCGCCGGTCTGGTTGTACCAGCTCTGGGCCTTCATCGCGCCGGGCCTGCACCGGCACGAGCGCAAGTGGGCGTACGTCTTCGTGGCCATCGCGGCGCCGCTGTTCATCGGCGGCGCGGTGCTCGCGTACTTCGTCGTCAAACACAGCCTGGCCTTCATCCAGGAGGCCGGCATCCTGGGCGTGACCACCCAGCTCGAGGTCGGGGCGTACGTCGGCTTCGTGACGAACATGATCCTGTTGTTCGGGGTGGCGTTCGAGTTCCCGCTGATCCTGCTGATGCTCAACTTCACGGGCGTGGTGTCCGCGCAGAAGCTGATGAGCTGGTGGCGCGTCGTCGTCTTCCTGTCGTTCGGCTTCGCCGCCATCGCCACGCCGGACCCGGGCCCGTTCGGCATGACGCTGCTCGCGCTCTGCATGGTCGTGCTCTACCTGCTCGCGGTCGGCGTCGCCTTCCTCAACGACAAGCGCAAGGGCCGCGGCAAGGAGATCTACGCCGGGCTGGACGACGACACCATCTCGCCGCTCGAGGACGACCGGGACCCGGTCACCGCGGGCGACCGGATCGAGACGCCGTCCCCGGTCGAGGCCCCGGTGCCGGTGGCGAAACCGTTGCCGCTGGAGAGCCGGTTCGACGATATGACCTGAGGCACCGGCCGGGTACCCTCCCGGCTGTGACGAGCGACGACATCGCGGTGCTGGCCAACCCGCTTGCGGGCAGGGGCCGGCACCGCGGTCTGCTTTCCCAGGTCCTCGACCGGCTCGGCGCCTCCGGTCGGACCGTGCGGCTGCTGAGCGCGGCAAGCGCCGAGGACGCCGAGAAGGCCTGCCACCGCGCCGTCGCCGAGGGCGTCGGCGCGCTGGTCGGCTTCGGCGGGGACGGCACGCTGCACCGGGCGGTGCAGGCGGTCGCCGGCACCACCGTCGGCTTCGGCATGGTCCCGGCCGGCACCGGCAACGACTTCGTGGCCGGCACCGGCGTCCCGTCGGACCCCCTCGCCGCGGCGGACGCGATCGCCGACGCGGTCCGGACCGGGCGGGCCACCGAGATCGACATGGCCCGGGTGACCACCGCGGAGGGCGACGTGCGCTGGTTCGGCGCCGTCCTGGCCGCGGGCTTCGACGCGATCGTCAACGAGCGCGCCAACCGGATGCGCTGGCCGCGCGGCCCGCGCCGCTACGACCTCGCCATCCTGCTCGAGCTGGCCCGGCTGCGGCCGCGCAGCTACTCGCTGGTCCTCGACGGCGTCGACCACAGCTTCAGCGGGGTACTGGTCGCCGTCGGCAACTGCGCCAGCTACGGCGGCGGCATGCGGATCTGCCCGGACGCCGACCCGGCGGACGGCCTGCTCGACGTCGTGGTCGCCGGCCCGCTCGGGCGCGGCGCCGTCGCGCGGCTCAAGCCGCGCCTGCGCCGCGGCACGCACGTCACCGACCCGGCGGTCACCAGCTACCGCGCCCGGGAGGTCCGGATCGCCTCGGAGGGGATCTTCGGGTACGCGGACGGCGAGCGCGTCGCCGCGCTGGATCTGGTCGTGACGTGTGTTCCGGGCGCGGTGCGCCTGCTGCGCTGAGCCCGCCGCGGGTGCGGTCCGGTTGCCTTCGCCGCTTCGCCGTCAGCGCCGCCGCGCCGGCGCCGAACTGAGCGGGGAAGCCCCACACCGCACGCGAGGGAGACCGCATGTCGATCGGTTCGCTGAGCTCGGGCACCGTCTCCACCGCGACCCTCGCGCAGGCCGACGCCTCCGCCGCGAAGACGGTCGAGGGCGCCCGCACCATCGCGGACCACGTCGCGGCCGCCGAGCAGGAGCCGGCCCGGCCCGCCTCGGCGACGCTCGGCACGCTGGTCGACACGTACCTCTGAGCTGGGCGGGGTCATGAGAGTCCGATGAACGAGAGGCAGAACGGTGACTGCGGTTCTGGCGTTCGCGGCGACATTCGCCGCCGCTGTGGTGATCTCGGCGGTGGTCTCCGTATCAGCCTGGCGGCGCCGGGACGAGGCGGCCGGATACGGCCCGATCGCCTTCATGGCGGCCGGCGCGGCCTGGTGGTCGGCCATGTCGATGGTCAACCTGTTCCTGCCTGACGAGACCGCGTCGATGTGGGCGATCTCGCTGGCGTACGCGGGCGTGTTCGCGGTGATCGCCGGGTGGTGGGCGGCGGCCCGGGCGCTCGCCGACCGCTTCTGGCGGCTCCGGCCGCGGATGGCCGTACTGCTGGCGGCGGAGCCGTTGTTGTGCGCCGTCGTCCTGGCGACGAACCCGTGGCACCACCTGTTTCTGGACCACCTCGAGCCGACCAGCGGCGGTGGTGCGTACGCCGCGGTCTTCGGCCCGCTGTTCTGGGTGCACGCCGCCTACAGCTACCTGGTGCTCACCGTGGCCGCGATCGCCGTCCTACGGATCTTCAAGCGCGCGGCCGGCCGCCACCGCGCATACCTGGTGGCCATGGTCGCCTACGCGCCGACCCTGGCCGTCAACCTCACCGGGATGCTCTCCGGAGGCCGGCTCGTCGGCATGACCGCGATCGGGTTCGCGTTCAGCGCCCCGGTCATGTACTGGGTCGTCCGCCACAGGTCAGGGCCGTCGTCCGCCCCGGTCACCCACCGCGACCTGTTCACCATCATGTCCGACCTCGCCATCGTCGTCGACGACCAGCGGCGCGTCCTCGACCACAACCCGGCCGCCGGCCGCCTCCTGAGCCGGCTCGGCGCCGCCGGCGGCGGCCTGCTTCCGGACGCGTTCGGCGAACTGCCCGCCGGCGGGCAGCACGAATTCACCATCAACGACATCGGCGGTACGGGCACCGACCTCAGCGTCCGGGTCAGCGGACTGGCCGGGCACCGGCGGCGCGGCAGCGCCCGGCTTCTGGTCGCCCGCGACGTCACCGATCACAACCGGCAGCGCCGCGCCCTGGAACAGGCGAACGACCGGTTGCACGCCCAGGTGGCCACCATCGAGAGACTCCGCAACGACCTCGCCGAACAGGCGTCCCGGGACCACCTCACCGGCCTGCACAACCGACGCCACCTGATGACCGGGCTGTCCGGCATGCTCGCGGCGGGCCGGCCGTTCAGCATCGCGCTCATCGACATCGACCACTTCAAGCAGATCAACGACGGTCACGGGCACAACACCGGCGACGACGTGCTCCGGCAGGTTGCCCGGCACCTGGCGGCGGCCAGTCCCGGTGACCTGGTGGCCCGTTACGGTGGCGAGGAGTTCGCGATCGTCCTCGACGGCGTCGGCCCCGATGACGCGGCCGCCCGCATCGACGAGCTGCGCCGCGAGATCGGGGCCGCTCCCGTGTACGCCGGCGGCGCCACCATCTCGGTGACCGTCAGCGCCGGCATCACCGAGGCGACCGACGGCCACGACATCATCAGCCTCATCCACACCGCCGACATGGCCCTCTACGCGGCCAAGGCCGCCGGGCGCGACCGGGTCGAGATCGCCGGGCGGGCAACCGCGCCGGCGGTGTGACCTCCCGCCGCGCCGGAGCCTCAGGCACCCTGCTGGAGGATCCGGACCGCGTTGCCGGACGGGTCCCGCAGGCCCATGTCGGTGCCGTAGAAGTGGTCGGTGGGCTCCTGCGTGAAGTCGGTGAAACCGCCCGCCTTGAGCGACTCGTACAGCCCGCGGACATCGTCGGTGTTGAGCACGACGCCGTTCATGGCGCCCTTCGCGATCAGCTCGCGGAGCTGACCGGCCGTCGCCTCGTCGTGCAGCGGCGGCCCCGGCTGCTCGAGGGAGAGCTCCGTGCCGCCGTCGCCGGGCACCCGGACGGTCAGCCAGCGGTAGGAGCCCTGCTGGACGTCGTTACCCTTCTCGAGGCCGAGCCTGCCGACGTAGAACTCCAGCGCCTCGTCCTTGTCGAGGACGTAGATGGACGCGACGTTCAGCTTGGTGATCATTTGGCTCTCCTCCGCCGGGTGTGATGGGAACGTCGTCAGGCTAGGGCCGCCGGCCCGGCGGAGTCTTCTCCGGAACTGCTGTCTTGCGTGGCCGGGTGTTGGCCAGCTGGACGCAGTTGGGCACGACGACCGGCCCGTTGCCGCCGCGGTACGCGGTCGGCGTCTCGCCGACGATCTCCCGGAACGTGCGGCTGAACGTGCCGAGGCTGTTGAAGCCGACGGCGGAGCAGACGTCGGTGACGCTGCGGCCGGTCTCGCGCAGCAGGAACATCGAGCGCTCGATCCGCCGCCGCTGCAGGTAGCGGTGCGGCGTCTCACCGAACACGGTACGGAAACAGCGGCTGAAATGCGCCGGCGAGAGGTGTGCGACGGCCGCGATGGCGCGGACGTCGAGCGGCCCGGCGTACGCCCGGTCGATCGCGTCGCGGGCGCGGAGCAGGCGCCGGTTGAGCTCCTCGACCTCGCGGCTCACGCCGCAATGCTAGGGAAAAGTCGCCGCCACCGCGCTCAGATCGGGCAGCCGGCCAGGGCCAGGGTCGCGCTCAGGCCGTTGCTGCGGCCCGGCTCGGCGGCCGGGAGCACCAGCGCCGCGCAGCCGGCCCGCACCGCGCCCGCGTCGGCCGGGCTGTCGCCGACCATCAGCGTGCGCTCCGGGTCGGCGCCGAGCATGCCGCAGGCGCGCAGGAAGATCGCCGGATCGGGCTTGGTGCGGCCCACCTCGTAGGAGAGCGCGTACGCGTCGACCAGGCCGTCCAGCCCCCACGCCGCGAAGTGCGGCCGGATGTCGAAGCCGATGTTGCTCACCACCCCGACCTTGATCCCGGCGTCGTGCAGGGTGCGCAGGGTCGGCTCGGTGTCCGCGTACGGCAGCCAGCCGGCGGGGCCCAGCAGCCGCTCGTAGAGGGCGTCGGCCAGCCCTTCCACGTCGGTGCTGACCGTCTCCGCCAGGCCGGTGTACGCCGCGCGGTGGCTGTGTTCGTACAGGTCACGGTCGGCCCAGTGCTCCGCGAGGTGCAGCGGGACGCGGTAGGGCAGCGGCCCGCCGGCCCGGCCGGCGGTGACCAGGCGGTCGGCCAGGATCGTGGCCTTGCCACGCTCCAGCTCGCGCCCGCAGGCCGCCGCGGCGGCGACCACCCACGTCACCGGCTCCTCCACCTGAGCGAGGGTGCCGTGGAAGTCGAAGAGCACGGCGTCGACCTGTCGGCGCGACGGGTAAGCGGTCGATTCGGCGGCATCCGGCACGCCGTGCACCATACCCAGCGACTCCGACGCAACTGTCGGCGCCGCCCGGCAAGCCATGATCTTCGTTGTGTCAGGGGTAAGCACTAGCCTTGTGTTCATGACGAGCCGTGCCGATGATGTGAGCCCCGCCGAACGGTATGCGGCTTCGAAACGTCGGGCGGCCCGCGCGGCCGAGTTCCCGGCCCTCGACGATTTCATGCTGGATGTCGGATTCGATCTCGACGACTTCCAGCGCCGGTCCTGCGAGGCGCTCGAGCGCGGCAGCGGCGTGCTGGTCTGCGCGCCGACCGGGGCCGGCAAGACGGTGGTCGGCGAGTTCGCGGTGCACCTCGTGCTGCGCGGCGCCGGCGCCGCCGGCCGGCGCAAGTGCTTCTACACGACCCCGATCAAGGCGCTCTCCAACCAGAAGTACCACGACCTGGTGGCGCGCTACGGCGCCGAGCAGGTCGGCCTGCTGACCGGCGACAACGTCATCAACGGCGACGCGCCCGTGGTGGTCATGACCACCGAGGTCCTGCGCAACATGCTCTACTCGGGCTCGGCCAGCCTGCAGGGCCTGGCCTACGTGGTGATGGACGAGGTGCACTACCTGGCCGACCGGTTCCGCGGCGCGGTCTGGGAAGAGGTGATCATCCACCTCCCGGCGTCGGTGACGCTGGTGTCGCTCTCCGCCACGGTCAGCAACTACGAGGAGTTCGCCGACTGGCTGGTCACCGTCCGGGGCCACACCGAGGTGGTGGTCAGCGAGCACCGGCCGGTGCCGCTGTGGCAGCACATGCTGGTCGGCAAGCGGATGTTCGACCTCTTCCACGACGCCGACGCGGCCCGCAAGCACGACGTGCACCCCGAGCTGCTGCGCTACACCCGCGAGATGCTGCGCCGCCTCGAGCTGACCGACCGCACGGCGGGCCCGGGCTGGCAGTCGCGCGGCGGCCGGTCGCGCCGCTGGCAGCCGCCGCCGCGCGCCGAGGTCGTCGACCGGCTCGACCGGGCCGACCTGCTGCCGGCGATCCTGTTCATCTTCAGCCGCGCGGGCTGCGACGCCGCCGTGCAGCAGTGCCTCTCCGGCGGGCTGCGGCTCACCAACGCCGACGAGCGGGCGGAGATCCGGCGCATCGCCCAGGCGAAGGTCGCCAGCATCCCCGGCGAGGACCTGACCGTCCTGGGCTACTGGGAGTGGCTCGACGGGCTCGAGCGCGGCGTCGCCGCGCACCACGCCGGCATGCTGCCCGCGTTCAAGGAGGCCGTCGAGGAGTGCTTCGTCCGCGGCCTGGTCAAGGCCGTGTTCGCCACCGAGACCCTGGCCCTGGGCATCAACATGCCGGCCCGGTGCGTGGTGCTGGAGCGGCTGGTCAAGTTCAACGGCGAGGCGCACGTCGACCTCACCCCGGGGGAGTACACCCAGCTCACCGGGCGGGCCGGGCGGCGCGGCATCGACGTCGAGGGCCACGCGGTCGTGCTGTGGAGCCCGGAGGTCGACCCGCGGCACGTGGCCGGGCTGGCCTCGACCCGCACCTACCCGCTGCGCTCCAGCTTCCGTCCGTCCTACAACATGGCGGTCAACCTGGTCGGCACGGTCGGCGCCGACGAGTCCCGCGAGCTGCTCGAGTCGTCGTTCGCCCAGTTCCAGGCGGACCGCTCGGTGGTCGGCCTGGCCCGGCAGGTGCAGCGCAACGTCGACACCATGCGGGCGTACGGCGACGACGGCGCCTGCCACCACGGCGACTTCGACGAGTACTTCGCGATCCGGGTCTCCATCGCCGACCGCGAGAAGGCCATCGCCCGGCAGGGCGCCACCCAGCGCCGCGCGGCCACGCTCTCCTCCCTGGAGAAGCTGCGCGTCGGCGACGTCATCCGGGTGCCGCAGGGCCGCCGGGCCGGCCTGGCCGTGGTCCTCGAGCCGGTCAGCGGCGGCTTCGGCGAGCCGCGCCCGCTGGTGCTCACCCAGGACCGCTGGGCCGGGCGGGTCAGCCCGGCCGACTTCCCCGGCGCGGTCGACGTGCTCGAGCGCATCAGAGTGCCCAAGCACTTCAACCACCGTTCCCCCGCGGCCAGGCGGGACTTGGCCGCCACGGTCAGCGCCACCGGCCTGGACCGGCACGGCGACGGCGCCCGGCGCCGCGGCCGCGACCGGGGCGTCCCCGGCGAGGACGCGGAGATCGCGCTGCTCAAGGTGCAGATGCGCCAGCACGCCTGCCACTCCTGCCCCGACCGCGAGGAGCACGCCCGCTGGGCCGAGCGCCGGCACCGCCTGGCCCGCGACACCGACGCCCTGCGGGACAAGGTGGCCGGCCGCACGGGATCGCTCGCGCGCACCTTCGACCAGGTCCTCGCGGTGCTCACCGGCCGCGGCTACCTGTCGGCCGACGGCGAGGTGACCGACGCCGGCCGGATGCTGGGCCGGATCTGGACGGAGGCCGACCTGCTGGTCGCCGAGTGCCTGCGCCGCGGCGTCTGGGAGGGCCTGGCCCCGGAGGAGCTGGCGGCGGCCGTGTCCATGGTGCTCTACGAGTCGCGCCGCGAGGGCGACGAGCGGGCCTCGGTGCCCAAGGGCGCGACGACCGGCGCGGTCGACGCCTGCCAGAAGCTGTGGGCCGAGATCGAGTCCGACGAGGCCGCGCACGGCCTGTCGCTGACCCGCGAGCCCGACCCGGGCTTCGTCTGGCCGATCTACCGGTGGGCCCGCGGCGAGCCGCTGGCCCGGGTGCTGGCGAGCGGGCACAACTACGAGTCCGACATGCCGGCCGGCGACTTCGTCCGCTGGGCGCGCCAGGTGCTCGACCTGCTCACCCAGTTGAGGGACGCGCCCGCCGCGTCGGCCGGCATCCGCGACACCGCCCGCAAGGCGATCACCGCCGTGAACAGGGGAGTCCTGGCCTACCAGACCGCGCTCTAGCATCTTCGCGGCCCCCCGCAGGCCGGGTCGGGCAGATAACCTGGCGCGATGGTTGATCGCCGTGTCGGTGCCGTCTGGGCACTGTTCGGGATGGTCGCGCTGGCCTCCTGCGCGCTGGTGTTACAGCGCCCGCCGCATGATCGCCTCTCGGATCTGCACATCTACTACGGTGCGGTGCAGACCGTGCAGGACGGGCATCCGTTGTACGGCTACGTCGCCGAGAACGGCGGCCCGTTCACCTACCCGCCGTTCGCGGCGCTGCTGCTGCAACCCATAACCCTGGTTTCCGAACCGGTGTTGCGGTTGGTGTGGCTGGTCCTGACCGTCGCCGCCATCGCCGGGATCGCCGCCGCCGCGGGCCGAGGGCTCAGCGCGGCGGTCGGCCGGCGGCCGCTGCTGGTCGCGGCGGCCGCCTGTGCGATGTTGCTGTCCGCGCCGGCACAGAGCAATCTGCGTTTCGGCCAGGTCAGCGTGTTCATCGTGCTGCTGGCGCTGGTCGACGCCCTGGGTCTGACCCCGGCCCGCTACCGTGGCGTGCTGGTCGGTGTGGCTGCCGCGATCAAGCTGACGCCTCTGCTGTTCGTCGTCTTCTTCCTCCTCGCTCGCAGGCCCCGCGACGCGGTCCGCGCGGTCGGTGCCTTCGTCGCGTGTGCGGCGGCGGCCGCGCTGGTCCTGCCTGGCGACAGTTGGACGTACTGGACCGGGACCATGCTGCAGACGTCCCGGATCGGTAATCTGGCGTCGCTGGGTAACCAGTCGGTTCACGGCATGCTGATGCGCGCGGGCGTGGCACCGCAGACCCTGCCGGTGTTGTGGGCGGTGCTGGTGGCGCTCGTGTGCGCTGTCGCGCTGTGGCATGCCCGCCGCGTCGCTCTGGCCGGCGAGCCGGCCCGCGCGGCGGTACTCGTCGGCTGTGCCACCGTTGCGGCCTCCCCGGTCTCCTGGACTCATCACCAGCTGTGGACGGTCCTCGCCGCGATGCTGATGATCGCGGCGCACGGCCGGCTGCGCAGGGCGGCCGGTGCGACCCTCCTGGTGGTCATGGTGTTGTCCCTGGGAAGTCTTCTCGGTGCGGTGTCGCTGCGACCCGGTCTGCAGTTCCTGTTCGAGAATGCCCGCTCGCTCGGGGTGGTGGCGATCTGCCTGGCGGGCATCGGCGGGGTCGCTGTCACCGCGGTCCATCAGGCGAGCCGGGCGAGGTCTCGCCGGGTCTGGCTCCGGGCCGCCACCACGGCCGCCGCGGCGGTGGCGGGTTTCGTGATCCTTCCGCTGCCCGCAGGGGCGGATCCGACCTTCAAGTCCTACAGCCTGGCCGACACCGCCAACCCGCGCTACTTCTTCTACTGCCGCACCGCGGAAACCTGTGCCGCTCTGGCCGACGGCGCGCCGGTGCGTTTCGGCACGTTCCGGGAACCGACCAAGGTGAGAGTCAACGGGATGGTCGATCGGGCGGTGGCGCGGCTGGAGTTCACCAGCGCGCCGGGCGGCCCCGCGCGGGAGATCCCGTTGGTCGAGATGTTCCCCGGCCAACGGGCGTTCTCGTTCCGGCTGGCCAATATCGCCGCCGGCCGCCTCGTCGCCTACGGGCACAGCGGCCAGATCCTGGCGGTGTTCACCGACTCCCTCGATCCGCCCTCCCGAACGTGACGTGGCAGTACTAGCGTCGGTGCATGCCCGCAGCCCAGGACCACATCGATCCGGCGACCCCGATGGGCGCCGACCTGATCGGCGGCGGCGTCACGATGCGGTTCTGGGCGCCGGCGGCCGAGCACGTCCACGTGGTCTTCGGCGGCGTCGACGGCTACCGGCCGAGCCCCGCCGACGAACTGGTGAAGGACCCGGCCACCGGGCACTGGACCGGCTTCTTCCCCGGCATCGGCCCGGGCGAGAAGTACCGGTTCCTGGTGCAGGGCCCGGGCGGCACCGGCCTCAAGCGCGACCCGCGGGCGCACGAGCTGGAGCTGTACGGCTACCCGGACTGCGACGCGCTGGTGGTCGACCACGGCGCCTACCCGTGGCACGACGCGGACTTCCGGGCGCCTGACTTCGCCGACCTGATCGTCTACCAGTTCCACGTCGGTGTCTTCCACGCCGTCGACGACGACGGGAACGACCGGCGGGCCAAGCGGGTCGCGAAGCTGCTGGACGCGGTGCAGCGGGTGCCGTATCTCGCGGAGCTCGGCGTCAACGCGGTGCAGCCGCTGCCCGTCGTCGAGTTCCAGGGCGAGTGGAGCCTCGGCTACAACGGCACCGACCTGTTCTCGCCGGAGATGGACTACTGCGTCGCGCCCGAGGAGCTGCCGCCGTACCTGAAAAGGGTCAACGCCCTTGCTGAGCGCGCGCGGCGCCGCGGCCCTGACCGAGGCGGACCTGGCCGGCCAGGTCAACCAGCTCAAGGCGTTCGTGGACATCTGCCACCTGTACGGCATCGCGGTCCTCTTCGACGTGGTCTACAACCACGCCGGCGGCGGGCTCGACCCGCAGAGCATCGACTACATCGACCTGCCCGCCGACCCCGGCCCGCACGACAACGCCTACTTCTCGCCGGACGGCTGGGCCGGCGGCCGCGTCTTCGCCTTCGGCCGGGACGAGGTACGCCGCTATCTGATCGACAACGCCCGGATGTTCCTGGACCGCTACCACGCCGACGGGCTGCGCTTCGACGAGGTGTCGGTGATCGACGCCAAGGGCGGCTGGTTCTTCTGCCAGGAGCTGACCGAGGAGCTGCGCCGCGGCAAGCCGTCCGCCGTGCAGATCGCCGAGTACTGGGGCGAGCGGCGCCGGCTCGCCGTGCAGCGCCCGCCCGCCGGGATGGGCTTCGACATCGGCTACAGCGACGGCCTGCGCGACGCGGTCCGGCAGACCCTGGCCGAGGCCGCCGGGGGAGCCGGCGCGGCCGTACACATCGGCCGGATCGGCGAGGGTCTGCGGGGCACCCCGGGGACCGAGCACGCCTGGCAGTCGTACCACTGCCTGGAGAATCACGACCTCGTGCTGGACATGGACGACCACCGCGCGCCGCGCATCGCGCGGCTGGCGGACCCCACCAACCCCCGATCCTGGTACGCCCGCAGCCGGGCGCGCGCGGCGACCGGTGTGCTTCTGACGGCGCCGGGCGTGCCGATGCTGTTCATGGGCGAGGAGTTCCTCGAGGACAAGCTCTGGAACGACAGCCCGGAACGCGCCGACCGGCTGATCTGGTGGGACGGTGCGCTGGGCGAGGACCGGCACATGGCGGACTTCCTGCGCTTCACCCGCGACCTGATCCACCTGCGGCGGCGGCATCCGGCGCTGCGCGCGGACCCGGTGACGGTGTGGCAGCCGGCCGACCGGGTGCTGGCCTGGCAGCGCTGGGTGCCGGGCGCCGGCCGGGACGTGGTGGTGGTCGTCAGCCTGTCGGAGTCCACGTTCCACGGCTTCCGGCTCGGATTGCCGCAGCCCGGCCGGTGGCACGAGGTCTTCAACAGCGACGCCTACGACCACTTCCCGAACCCGTGGGTGTCCGGCAACGGCGGCGCGGTGGACGCCTCCGGGCCCGGGCTGCACGGTTTCGCCCAGTCGGCGTACCTGACCGTCCCAGCCAACGGCATCCTGGTCTTCGCCCGGGACCCGGGCTGAGCCCGTCCAATTGAACGGTGGCGGTTCACGCCGTGATACTCGTGGATCTGATCAAGATGTCGTCCACCTGCCTGAGTGGACTCAGCCGGGGTCGGACTCGTGGCCGGCCGGGTGGGTGCTCAGCAGGCCGTCGTAGGCGCGCTCGGCGGTGATGTCGCCGGTGATGACGCGGTGGATCGTGCGGGTGATGGGCATGGCGAGCCCGTGCTGGTCGGCCAGCCGCACCGCCGCGTGCACGGTTTTGACCCCCTCGGCGACCTGGCCCATCTCGGCGAGGATGTCGTCCAGCCGCCGGCCGCGGCCGAGCTGCTCGCCGACGTGCCGGTTGCGGCTCTGCGGGCTGATGCACGTCGCCACCAGGTCGCCCATTCCGGCCAGCCCGGCGAGCGTGCGCGGCTCGCCGCCCATCGCGACGGCGAGGGTGGTCAGCTCGGCGAGCCCGCGGGAGATCACCCCGGCCCGGGTGTTGTCGCCGACGCCGAGGCCCTGCGCGATGCCCGTGGCGATCGCCACGACGTTCTTCAGCGCGCCCCCGACCTCGCAGCCGATCACGTCATGGTTGGTGTAGACCCGCAGCAGGCCGCGCCGGAACACCTGTTGGATCGCGGTGGCGACGGTGAGGTCCTCGGTGGCGATCACGGTGGCCGCCGCCATGCCCGCCATTATCTCCTTGGCCAGGTTGGGGCCGGTGAGCGCGGCGGCCGGATGCCCCGGAAGCACCTCCTTGATCACCTCGGTCATCCGCAGCAGCGAGTCGCGTTCGAGGCCCTTGCTGAGGCTCACCACGGGGATCCACGGGTGCAGGTCCGGCCGGACCTGCTCCAGGGTGGCGCGGAACGCCCCGGTCGGCACGCCGACGACGAGCAGCTCCGCGTGCGCGGCCGCCTCGGCGAGGTCGGAGGTGGCGCGAAGCCGGCCCGGCAGCGGGAAGCCGTCGAGATAGCGCCCGTTGCTGTGCTTGGCGTTGATCTCCTCCGCCGTGGCCGGATTGCGGGCCCAGATCAGCGATTCGTGATCGCGGCGGGTGAGGATGGACGCGACCGTGGTACCCCAGGAACCGGCACCCAGCACGGCGATCCGCATGGCTTCCCCTTCTTCGGCGCACCGTCCGGTGCGAGTTGAGAATACGGCGGCGAGGGCACTCCGCGGGCCCCGTCCATGCGGTTACAGCAGGATCCGACGGATGGCGGAAGCGACGTCGCCGCAGACCTCCGTGGGCTGGTAGGCGGCCTGGCTCCACGCCCGGTCGTTCGAAACCCACACGCTCTGAAGTCCCAGCGCAACCGCTCCCGCGATGTCGGCCTCGGGCGAGTCGCCGATGACCCACGCATCCCGCAGGGGGAGCCGGGCGAGGTCGGCGGCCGCCTGGAAGATCTCCGGGGCGGGCTTCTTGTGGCCGATCGTCTCCGAGACGACCCATCCGTGTACCAGCCGGTCGAGGCCGGCGTTGCGGATCTTCGCCTCCTGTTGCGCGGTGCGGCCGTTGGTGACGATCACGCAGGTCCAGCCCCGCGCACGCGCGGACCTCAGGGCCTGCTCGCACGCACTCTCCAGCACCACGCGGCCGGCCGCCCCGTCGTCGAGCAGAGCGCGGATCGCGGCCCGGGGCGCGATGCCCTCATATCTGTCCACCATGGCTGATGAAACCGCGTCGCGGTCGGTGTAACCGCCGGCGTCGAGATCCATGACCCAGGCGACATCGGTGTCGGGTAGGCCGTGTTCGGCCAGAAACGCCGCTACGGAAGCCCGGAAGGCCGCATCCCGGTCGATCAGGGTGTTGTCGAGATCCACCAGCATCAGCGGCATGGGCGTAGTAGATCACGCCTGACGGACCACTCCTGCGCCGCGCGGCGCGTCTAGTCTGGCCCGGTGCCTCATGCATTCGACGACGGTCCCGGTTCTGTTCGACGAGCCGTCTATCCCGGGACGTTCGACCCCTTCACGCCGGGCCACCTCGACATCGTCGACCGGTCGCGCCGCATGTTCGACCACGTGACCGTCCTGGTCGCCGTCAACGACGACAAACGGCCGTCCCGGCCGGGCACCGCGCGGGCGACGGAGATCGAGGGCCTGCTTCCGGCGGACTGGGAGAATGTCTCGGTGGTCGCCTGGCACGGGCTGACCGCGGACTACTGCCGGCACCACGAAAGCCGGGTGATCGTCCGAGGGCTCAGGAACTCGGCCGACTGGGCGCGCGAGTACGAACTCGCGGCGATGAACGAGTCCCTGGGCGTGGCGACGTTGTTCCTGCCCGCCCGGCCTGAGCTGGCGGCGATGTCCTCCACCGCGATGCGCGCGGTGTCGCGCTAGACGCCGAGGCGGCGGATCCCCACCGAGGCGCCGACGATGCGGGGCACCTCGGCCGTCGGGTCCAGCCGGGTGCGCAGCGTCGGCACCCAGCCCGCGTCCGGTGCCAGGTCGGGGTCGTGCGCCGCGTTGTGGGCGGCCACCAGGTCCACCGGCCGCGCGGGCCGGCTGCCGATCTGCACCAGCGTGCCGACGGTCGTGATCCGGGTGCCCTTCCAGTAGCGGATGAGCTCGCCGTCCGGCAGGTCCTCGCTGCGCACGAAGTGGTTGTTCTCCGCGTAGATGCTGGACTCCACGCCGACGCCGAGCGAGTAGGCGTACTCCTCGTCGGTGGCCCGGTAGGCGTTGTTGTAGACGTCGACCTGGCCGAAGCGGACCCGCGGCGCGCGCTGGATCACGTTGGCGAAGCGGTTGTGGTGGACCGTGACGCGCAGCTTGCCGACGTCGACGCCGGGGGTGTCGGTCGAGCCGATCAGCATCGTCTTGTCGTGGTCGTAGTAGTCGTTGTAGGAGACCGTGACCAGGTCGGAGCCGCGGATGATGTCGCTCGCGCCGTCGTGCACCTGGTACGGGCGGCCGAGCCGGACCGGCTGGTCGGCGTCGTGGTTGTTGCCGTCGCTGAACGTGTTGTGGTCGAGCCAGACGTTGGTGGCGCCGGTCAGCGAGACCAGGTCGTACAGCGAGTTCCAGTTGCCGGCGGCGCCGTCGGTCGGATCCCAGGCCGGGAAGCAGTCGGCGGCGTCGGTGAACTCGATGTTGCGGACGATGACGTTGCCGACGTTCGCCAGGATCAGGCTGCCGTGCTCGATCCGGGCCCCGTTGATGCCGATGAGGGTCGTGTCGGACCCGACATTGATCTTGATCTGGTCGCCCTGGCGCTTGGCCGACCGGACCCGGGCGTCCTCGAGCGGACCGCTCGGCCTGCTCGCCCGGCCCCAGACCGCCGGATCGTACGCCGCCAGGAACGCGTCGAGGTCGTACTCCGCATCGGCGTAGTCGGCGCACCCGAGCGGTCGCCCGGCGGCGTCCACGCTCATGCTGAAGCGCCCGCTGACGAAGACGATCCGCGGCGCGGCGTCGCCGGCCAGCGCCGCGAGCAGCTCGGCGCGGTTGCGGGCCACGAACACGTGCGCGTCGTCGGCCGCCGAGCCGCCGGTGGTCCCGGAGCCGGCGGCGGCCCAGCCGTCGTTCGGTGCCAGGGGCTGCCGGGCGATCCGCAGCGCGGCGGCCGACGGGCCACCGCCGGTCCGCGCGGCGTCGGCCGGCACGGCGGTGCTGAGTCCGAGTGCGACGACGACCGAGACTGCGGCCGCGGCAAGGGATCGTCCGCGCATGGTGCGCTCCAGGAATCGAAAGGGAGGAAAGCGCTTACCAGAGGCCAACGTTTGCATGGGCATTTGCGCGAGTCAATGGAAACGGATGTGCAGGAAGTTTGCAGTCAGGGCCAGACGGTGGACCGCGCCGGGAACGACTCCGGGTCGCTGTGCACGGGAATCACGCACAGCAGCTGGCCGCCGGGCGCACGCAGCACGTGGCAGTCCAGCCACCGCGCCACCTCGGTCGCGCCCAGCCCGGTCAGCCGCCGCGTCTCCGCCACGACGTCGTCGGTCTCGATGTCCACGTGGTAGCGCGGCGCGTCGTCCACGGACTGCACGCCGACGGCCAGGCCCGGGAACGCGTCCGCGAGCATCGTGAACTGCTCCTCGCCGGGAACGGCCGCCGCCGGCGCGCCGAGGGCGGCGGACCAGAACGCCGCCGCGGCGGGTGCCTCGGCCGCGGGGGCGTCGACGAAGAGCCCGTACAGCCGACTGCGATGCATGTCGCCAGGGTAGGGGTAGCGTGCGGGTCGTGCAGGCCGAGGAGTTCCGGGTCGAGCTGACCGGGTACGCGTACCGGATGCTGGGGTCCGGATCCGAGGCCGAGGACGCGGTCCAGGAGACGCTGCTGCGGGCCTGGCGGCACGCCGACCGCTTCGACGCCGACCGCGGATCGCTGCGGACCTGGCTGTACTCGATCGCCACCAACGTGTGCCTCGACATGCTGCGCGGCGCCCGGCGCCGGGCCCGCGCGGTCGACCTCGGCCCCGCGGCGCGGGCCGGCTCCCCGCTCGGCGCGCCGCTGGCGGAGGGTGCGTTTGTACGGCCGATCGAGGACGGCCGCGTGCTGCCCGACTGCGAGGACCCGGCCGAGCAGGCGGTGCGCCGAGAGTCCGTACGGCTGGCCTTCGTCGCGGCTCTGCAGCGGCTCTCGCCGCGGCAGCGGGCCGTCCTCATCCTGCGCGACGTGCTCGGCTGGCACGCCGACGAGGTGGCCGGCCTGCTGGGCGCCTCGGTGGCGTCGGTGACCAGCGCGCTGCAGCGGGCCAGGGCGGCCCTGCGCCGGGACGCACCGGTCGCCCCGCTGGACCCGGACGCCGTGGCGCTGCTCGACCGCTACTGCCGCGCGTTCGAGCGCTACGACGTCGCCGCGATGGTGGCGCTGCTGCACGAGGACGCCACCATGTCCATGCCGCCGTTCGCCTGGTGGCTGCGCGGGCGCGACGAGATCGCCCGGGCGCTGCGGCACGGCGACGGGTCCTGCCGCGGCGCGCGCCTCGTGCCGGTCGCCGCCAACGGCACGACCGCGTACCGGCAGGAGCGGCCGACCGGGCCCGGCGGCGGGTACGAGCCGTTCGCGCTGATGTTCTTCGAGACCGCCGGCGGACGGGTCACGGAGATCACCACGTTCCTCGAGGAGCCGGGCGTCTGGGACGCCGCGCCGCGGGCAGTATGGGTGGGTGCAGAGCGATCTTGAACTTGCCCGGGCGGCCACCCTCGCGGGAGCGGCCGTCGGCCTGCGGTACTTCGCCGCCCTCGCCGACCTGCCCCAGGAGCGCAAGGCCGACGGCAGCGTCGTCACCGAGGCCGATCGGGCGGTCGAGGCCGCCGTCCGCGCGGTGCTGGCCGAGGGCCGGCCCGGCGACGCCATCCTGGGCGAGGAGGGCGGCGCGACCGGCGACGGCGCCCGCCGGTGGATCATCGATCCGATCGACGGTACGGCCCAGTTCGTCGGCGGCGACGACCGCTGGCTGGTCCTGGTCGCCCTCGAGGAGGCCGGCGAGATCGTCGCCGGGGTGGCCGCGGTGCCCGCGCAGGGCGGCCTCTGGTGGGCGCGGCGTGGCGGCGGCGCGTTCGCGGCCCGTTTCGACGGTACGGGCGAGCGGCGGCTGCGCGCGGGCGGCGGCCGCGCCACGGTCGCCGGCAGCCGCGTGGGCGTCATCCCGGTGGCGCCGAACGTGACCGCCGCGGACGAGGCGATCGCCGCGCCGCTCGGCGCGGTCGCCTCCATCGTGGAGTGGGACGTGCACGCCGCGCTGCTGGTCGCCGACGGGACCCTGGACCTGGCGTTGCAGACCCGGGGGCAGCTCTGGGACTTCGCCGCCACCTCGCTGATCGTGGAGGAGGCGGGCGGCTGCTACGGCGGCGCCGACGGTATCCGCGGGCCGCGGCCGGGCGTGTCGCTCTTCGCCGCAGACCGGGCGTTGTGGCACGCCGCGCACGCCGCGCTCTGGCCGGTGTAGCTACGGCGAGGTGTTCGACGAGGTGACGAAGAGCAGGGCCAGCAGGGCGCCCATCGACAGCACCACGCTGATCATGCCCAGCACCCGGCCGAGCAGGGCCGGATTGACCCCGCGGGCGCCGCTGCCCTTGGTGCTCATGACGATCGCCGCGATGGCCGGGATGATGCCCACCACGCAGAAGGACATCGGCAGGCTGAACAGGCCGAGGATCAGCGCCGTGCGGCCCGCGTTACGGTTCGGCGCGGTCGGCGGCGCCGCGATGCGCGGGTCCCAGTGCAGCCGCGGCGGCAGGTCCTGCACCTGACCGAGCAGGTCCGACGCGTACGTGGCGGTGCTCACCGCGACCACCCGGGCGTCGTGCTGCGCCATGGTGAGCAGGCCCTCGTCGAGAGCCTGACCCAGCAGGTCGATCACCTGGGTGCGGTGCACCGTCCCGATGCGCTCGTCCCTCATCGGTGGCGAACGTATCGCGACGCGGGCCGGCCGCGCGGCGAAACACCCGGTTGTCAGCCCGCCGGCGCGTGCAGGGTGATCGTCGTCCAGGCGCCGACGTGTACGCGGTCGCCGTCGCCGACGCCGCGGGTCTGGCCCGCGGTCAGCGGCTTCTGCTCGTCGTTGAGCCACGTGCCGTTGGTCGAGCCCAGGTCGGAGACCAGCCACACGCCGTCGACGCTCAGGGTCAGCAGCGCGTGGCTGTGCGAGACCCCCGGGTCGGCGTCCGCGAGGTCGATCTCCGGGTCGGTGCCCTTGGAGGCGCTGCGGCGCCCGATCCGCACCTGTGGGGGCGGCAGCGTCACGGTGCGCTGGTCCGTCTGCTCGGGGAAGTCGACGCCCTCGATCGCGTTCGCCTCGAAGTACTCGCGGTCGGCGTACACCGTCGCCGTCCAGCGGCCGGCCGCCGTGGGTGCCGCCGGCGGCTGGGCCAGGGTCGGCACCCGGCCGGTGCTGTGGTCGAAGCCGCAGTCCTCGCAGAACCGGCCCGCCCCTGAGCGCGGCGTGCCGCAGTTCGGGCACGGATCGCCGCCCGGCGAAGAGACCGGCGAAGAGGCCGCGGGAGCGGCCGTGGCCGGGCTGAACGCCGCCGTTCCGCCGATCTTCGCGCCGCAGGTGTCGCAGAAGTCGCCCGTCGTGGACGGGTGGCCCTTCGGGCAGGTGAAGGTCGTCATTGCGCCCGTCCCACCCGGACGGTCTTGGTGGAGCGGGTGTCCAGGGCCATCTCGTCGGCGGCCTCGACCTTGCGGCGCAGCCGGACCGTTCCGGTCGCCGCGTCCTCGATGTCGACCACCGTGGCCAGCAGCTCCTCGGTCGCCTTGTTGCCGCTCTCGTGCGCGAGCTGGGCGGCCCGGCCGAACTTCAGCGTCGCGGTGCGGTCGTCGCCGGCCTTGCGGGCCTCGATGCCCTGCTGGATCGCCTCGGCCAGCTCGGCCTGCCCGGTGTAGTGGGCGACCTGCCGGTTGATCCGGGTGGACAGCGCCGCGTCCTCGGTCCACACCGCGCGGACCAGCGTCTGCGCGTGCACCACGTCGCCCTCCACGACGGACACCCGGGCCGCGAGCATCTCGTCGCCCGCCGCGCCCGCGGTCACGTCGACGCACACGTGGTAGTCGCGGCTCTCCGAGCCCCAGGAGCCGAGCGGGTAGCGCCCGGCCCGGGGCCCGTCCGCGACCCGCTTGCCGGTCAGGTCGGCCACCTGCGGCTCGACCTGCTTGACGAAGCGGACCGTCGAGTTCACCGGGGTCCAGACCTTGAGCTGCACGTCGGCGGCCGTCTTGCCCATGGCGGCGGTCATCATCTGCTCGAACGCCACGGTCAGGTCCTGCGGCCGGGCGACGATGTCGACGGTGCCCAGCATCGCCGCCGCTACCTTGCGCAGCTCGGAGACCGTCCAGTTGGTCCCGACGCCGCGGCAGTCGCAGGTGAAGCTGCCGCCGATCTCGGCCAGCACGCTCTCCAGGTAGCCCTGGTACTCGCCGTTCTCGCCGTCGGTGAGCAGGATGGCGTGCGCGATGTCGCCGGGCCGCTGCGCGAAGAGCTGGCCGGCGAGCCGCAGCCAGGCGCCGATCGCGGTGCCGCCGTTGGCCTGCAGCCGGTCGATCGCGCCGACCGCCCGGGCGCGGCTCTCCGGCGTGGCGACGGCGAGCTCGCCGGGGGCCGGGAAGAGCTGCTGCGCGGTGCTCACGCCGGCGATGATGGCGAAGCGGACGCCGTCGTCGATGCAGTTCACCGCGGCCTTGGCGGCCTGCCGGGCGGCGGCCATCCGGCCCTCGGCCATCATCGAGCCCGAGCAGTCCACGATGATGATCTCGGTGGCGCCGGCCGTACGCCGCCCGCCCTCGGCGCCCGACGAGGCGACGGTGACGATGGCGTTGACTTCGGTCGCGCCCAGGGCGAGGAACTCGTTCTGGAACGCCTCGGCGGTGTACGGCACGGACTCTCCCTCAGCTGTCTGGAGTGTTGACGGGAACAAGGGCGACGGTGATGTTGTCGGCGCCGCCCGCGGCGTTGGCGATGCCGACCAGGGACCGCGCCGCCGCCAGCAGGCCGTCGGTGTCGCGCAGGGCGGACCGGACGGTGTGCGCGAAGACGGCCGGCTCGATCAGGTAGTTCCACAGGCCGTCGCTGCACAGCACGAGGTGCCCGGGCACCTCGGCGTAGAACGTGCCGGTGCGCGGCGCGACCGTGCCCGCGTCCGCGCCCAGCCAGGCGGTGATGGCGTGCGCCTTCGGGTCGTTCCAGGCCGCCCGCTGGTCGGCGCCGAGGGCGATCACGTGTGTCGCCCACGAGTCGTCCTCGGTGAGCTGCACGGCGGCGCCCGCGGCGGGCACCCAGTACGCCCGGCTGTCGCCGACCCACCCGTACCCGATCTCGGTGCCCCGCACGCAGGCCGCGACGATCGTGCAGGCCGGGTTGGACGTGGCCCGGCGCGGGTCGCCGGTCGTGGCCAGCACGGCGACGGCGCTGCCGGCGCCGACGATGGCCGCGCCGATGCTCTCCGCGAGCTCGGTCGCGGCCAGGGTCAGCGCCTTGCCGGCGGCCTCGGCGGCGGTCTCGGACGCGACGTCCGGGTCGAACGACGAGGACACCCCGTCGCAGACCACCACGTCGACGTCCGCGCCCCGGGTGGCCAGCCACATCGCGTCCTCGTTGCGGTGGTGCCGCCGGCCGCGGTCGGTCACCGCGGCCGCGACGGCGCCGCCGTCGGCCTCGACGTGGTCCCGGGGCCGGGCGGCGAGCAGGCCGCAGTTGCCGCAGTAGCCGTCGTCGCCGACGACCCCGGCCGCGCCGCAGGACGGGCAGTCCTTGCCGATGGCCAGCCCCGCGCCGGTGGCCAGCGCCTTGCCGCAGTTCTCGCAGAACGCGGCGCCCGCGGCCCGCTCGTCGGCGCAGGACGGGCAGTCCTCCTGGGCGATCACGTGCGGGTCCTCGGCCGGGCGGCGTTGGCCTGGTCGACCAGGCGGATCTTCTCCGGCCCGTGCGCGGCCCGGGCCATCTCCCGGTACGCGCCCTCGAGCGCGAAGCGCACGTCCCGCTCGCCCGCGGCGCCGTCGCCGCTGGTGCCCAGCACCGCGGCCGGCACCGAGGTGCCGGCGGTCAGCGTGCTCAGGGCCCGCTCGAGCAGCTCGGCCCGCAGGGCCGCGAGCTGCGCGGACTCCATCTCCAGCCGGTCGATCAGCGCGGCCGCCGCGGCCAGGGCCGCGACGTCGGCCGCGGCCGACGGGTGCGCGTGCACCAGCGCCCGGACCGCACCGACCTGCGAGCTGCGGTACGCGGCCGAGGTGCCCGGCACCCGGTTGTACGCCTCGACGGCCCCGTCCCGGTCACCGGTGGCGAGCCGGCACCGGGCCAGCCCCGCCGCGGCGGTCGTGTACGCCGGATCGGTGCGGCTCACCACGTCGTAGTAGCCGGCCGCCTCCGCGGGGCGCCGCGCCAGCTCGAGGGCCAGCCCCAGGGCCAGCTTCGGGGCGAGCTCGCCGGGCAGCGCCGAGTAGACCGCGTCGAACCGCTCCCGCGCCCGGCCCAGGTCGCCGGAGGCCAGCGCCAGGACGCCGTCGTACCAGGCGAGGCGCCAGTCGCCGGCGGCCGCCGCGGTGATCGTGTCGCGCAGCCGGGCGGCGTCGGCGAACGCGGCCGGACCGGTGCCGGCGGCGCCCAGGTCGATCAGCGCGCGCAGGGCCCGCAGCTGCACCTCGAACGTGTTCTGCGGCGCCTTGCCGAGCAGGGTGAGCACCTCCTGCGGATCGGTCACCGTCACCGAGGCCAGGAACGCGGCCGACGGGTCGGTCAGGTCGATCATCGGGGCGGGCAGGAACCGCCAGTTCGGCTCGTCGCTGCGCGGGTCGGTGCGCAGCTCGCCGGTGAACAGCCGGGACGTGGACGGGCGCGGCTCGCCGTCGGCGGCGAGCACCTCGCGCAGCACGCCGAGCATCTGCTCGGACATCTCCCCGGCGTCGACGAAGCGTTCGGCCGGGTCGATCCGGGTGGCCCGGTCCAGCAGCCGGTAGAACGACTCGTGCTCGCGGTAGACGTCGAACTCGCCGCGGTCCGGCAGGCTCTGCTTGAACGTGCTCTGGTAGCCGCGGAAGTCGGTGGTGAGCACGGCGAGGGTGCGGCCGATCGTGTAGAGGTCGGACTGGACGGACGGCCCGGCCTGCGCCATCTCCGGGGCCTGGTAGCCGACCGTGCCGTACAGGGCGGCGTCCTGGTCGTCGATGTGCACGACGCCGCCGAGGTCGATGAGCTTGACCTGGTCGCCGGTCTGGATGACGTTGTCCGGCTTGAAGTCGCAGAAGATCAGGCCGCGGTCGTGCAGGTAGCCGAACGCCGGCATGATCTCCAGGACGTAGGCGAGCGCCTGATCCAGCGGCAGCGGGTCCGGCTGGTTGCCGTTGGCCGCGCGGCGGTCCTTGAGCATGCCCTTGAGCGACTCGCCCCCGACGTACTCCATGACGATGTAGCCGGCGCCGTCGTGCTCGACGAAGTTGTAGATCTTCACGATGTTCGGGTGCTCGACCTCGGCGAGGAACCGCTGCTCGGCCACCGCGGCCGCGAGGGCGTCCTCGTCGCCGGAGTTGAGCAGGCCCTTGAGCACCACCCAGCGGTCCGAGACGCGCTTGTCGTTGGCCAGGTAGATCCAGCCGAGCCCGCCGTGCGCGAGCGCGCCGATCACCTCGTACTGGCTGCCGACCAGGTCGCCCTTGGCCAGCTTCGGGGTGAAGTTGAAGGCCTCGCCGCATGACGGGCAGAAGCCGGCGGTGCGCCCGGGCCGGTCGCCGCGGGCGCGGCCGACCGGGTTGGCGCACTTCGCGCAGTACCGCTTCTCCTCCGGCACCTCCGCGACCGCCATGATGGCGGTGGCCGGGTCGCGCTCCGGCAGCGGCGCGACGTCGACCAGGCCGCCGCCGAAGCGTCGCCGCCGGCTGCCGGTGCGGCCGCTGCCGCCGCGCACCGATCCACCCGTACGCGTGGACAGCGCGGCGGTGCGCACCGAGGGCGCGGTCGCGGTGCGCTGCCTCGGCGCCGGCGCGGCGGCCTTCGGCGGGGCCATGCCGCAGGTGTCGCAGTAACCGTCCTGGATGGCGCCCGGACAGTCGCGCTGGCATCTCACAGGAGTCCGTCCCTCGCGGTCGTTGCGGTGCGGCGGGCCACCGCGTCCTGGTACGCGTTCACGGCCGCCCGCGCGGCGTCGAGATCGCAGGGCGCGGTGTAGAGCGAGGCGCGCGCCCGCTCGGCGAGCGGCGCGAGCGCGGGGTCCTCGGCGAGGCCGCGGCGGCCGGCCTTCGCCTGGTAGGCGTCGAGCCGCCCGCGCAGCTCGTTGCGGGAGCCGAGCATCGCGGCGTTGCGGGCGGCGGCGCCGCGCAGGGCCTCGAGCCGCTCGCGGGCCCGCCGGGTCCAGTCGGCGAGCCGGGGGCTGATCAGCGCCCAGTGCCCGGCGGCGGCGAGCGCGTCGAGCGCGGCCAGGTCGGGACGCAGGTCGGGACCGGCCGCCGTCGCGACGGCGGAGTCGGCGAAGCGGCCGGCGACGCTCTGCTGCGCCGCCGCGGCCGCGCCCGCCGCCTCGGCGAGCTGGTCGGCCAGGGCGTGCGCGTCGGTGAGACGCTGGGTGAGTGCCTCGCGCAGCTCGCCGGCCGACGTGCGCTCGGCGTCGGCACGGTCCAGCAGCGTGCGTACGGTGGCCAGAGCCGTCTCGTCGCAGCCCAGCGGGTCCGTGGCCAGCGCCGAGGTGAAGTCACCGAGCCGGCGGTCGGCCTCGTCCAGGGTGGCCGAGCGGGTCAGCGTGCGCAGGTGGCCGAGCGACGACGCGACGGTGGCGGCCTCGGGCATCAGGCGGTGCCACACCTCGCCCGCCCGCTCGGCGACGTCGACAGCGGTCCTGAACGCGGCCTCCATCGCGGCGAGCAGCTCGGCGGGGGAGCAGGTGGTGCTGATCTGCCCGGCGCCGAGCAGCCCGCGCTGCGCCAGCGGCACCGTCCGGGTGGAGAGCGTGACCGAGCGGCCGAGCACCTGGTGCACGTAGGCGGCCTTCTCGGCGTCGGTGAACCGGCGCTGGTCGCGCGCGGCCCGCGCCGCGGTGATCAGCGCGGTCAGCATCCGGTAGCCGTCCCAGAGCTGGGTCAGCGCGGTGGTGGCGTCGGCCCAGGCCGCGGCGGTCCGGCCGGTCAGCGGGCCCCGGTCGAGGTCCTTGCGCGCGGCGTTGTCGTCGAGGTCGACCAGGTTGGTGGCCATCGCGGCCGCGGCCGCCTCGAGGCGCATCAGCTCGCCGTCGGCGCGGCCGATCAGCTGCTGGGTCGGCGCGGTCACGGTGTCAGTCCCGGTACTCGGCCGCGGGCGGCCGCGGCGCGGCGCCGAAGTCGCCGAGCCACCGCTCGTAGGTGGCCTTCCAGGTGCCGTTCGCGCGATTCTTGGCCAGCACCGCGTTGACGAACCGGGTGAAGTCCTCGTGCTCCTTCGGCATCGCCATGCCGTACGGCTCGTCGGTGAAGCGCGGGCCGACCACCTTCGCGTACGGGTCCTGCGCGGCCAGGCCGACCAGGATCGTGTCGTCGGTGGAGATGGCGTCGACCTCGTTCTGCTGGAAGGCGACCAGGCAGTCGCCGAAGCCGGGCCGGTCGACGGCGATCGGTCTGCTCGCCACCTTGCCGATGTTGTCGTACGAAGTGGAGCCCTTGGCCGCGCAGACCTTGCGGCCGCCGAGGTCGTCGATGCTCTTGGCCTTCGAGTCCTTGGAGACCAGCACCTTCTGCCCGGCGTCGTAGTAGATGCTGGAGAAGTTGACGTCCTTCCAGCGGGCGCAGTTCGCGGTCATGGTGTCCGCGACGATGTCGACGGAGCCGTCCAGGACCGAGCTCACCCTCTTGTCGTACCCGATGACCTTGATCTGGATCTTGTCGGGATCGCCGAAGATGGCCTGGGCGACCTGCCGGCCCATGTCCACGTCGAAGCCCTCGACCTTGCCGGTGAACGGGTTGCGGGAGCTGAACAGCAGCGTGTCCTGGCTGGTGCCGAGCACCAGCCGGCCGCGTTTCTGGATCTCCGCCATGTAGCTGCCGGCCGGCATCCGGCCCGGCGCGGGCAGCGCGCCGGCGGGGCGCAGGCTCGCCCGCGGCTTGCAGGACGTGTCGGCGGGCCCGGCCGCGGCGGTCGCCGAGGGGCCGGCGGACGTGGTCGGCCGGCCCGGCAGCGGCGAGGAGTCCCCGGCGCAGCCGGCGGCGGCGAGCACGGCGAGGGCGGCGACGGCGAGGGCGGCGCGGGTGTGCATCAGCGGTACTCCTCGAGTCGGGCCCGCATGCCGGCGATGACGAGGCCGCAGACGATCAGGGCGAGCAGCGGGCCGAGCACGGTGAGCGGGCCCAGGCCGCGCCCGGCGTCGCCGATCTCGTCGCTGAACACGGCCTTGCGGTTCTCCAGCGCGCGGCCGATGTCGTCGGTGAGGCCGGTGAACGTCTGTGACGTCTGCGCGCCGATCGCCAGCGCGACCGCGCCGTCGTAGTCGGCGCCGTTGTCGAGCTCGCGGACCTGGTCGTGTGCGCTCACGTAGGCGCGGTGCCGGGTGATCGCCGAACGCACGGCCTGCCCCGCGAGGCCGCCCGGCACGGCCTCGGCGGCGTCGGCGAGCAGGTCGTTCAGCTGCCCGGTGGTGGCGTCGAAGTCCTTCTCGAGGGTGCCCTCGCCGGAGCGGGCGGCCAGGGTCAGCGCCTCGTCGCCGCGTTCGCGCAGAGCGGCGATGCGGGCCTCGGCGAGCAGGGCGACCGGCCGCGAGCCCTCGGTGTCGGCTTCGGACAGATGGGCGCGCTGCGCGATCAGCACCCCGCCGACGGCGAGCGCGAGGACCACCGTGCCGGCGGTCGCGGCGACCAGCGGCAGGTTGAACGTCCGGTGCGTGGCCCGGCTCAGATAGAGCTGTGCCCGCAGCAGCGCGCCGAGCAGGGCGATCAGCAGGACCACCAGCAGCGCCGCCCACCAGGAGCTGCGCGCGGCGCCGTAGCCGTCGTCGACCTCGCCGCGCGCGGCCTGCAGCAGCGCCTGCGCCTGCGGCTGCAGGGAGTCCCGGCTCAGCGCGGACGCGGAGGAGAGGTACGACGCGCCGATCGGTAGGCCCTGCCGGTTGTTGGCGCGGGCGCTGGACACCAGGCCCGCGTACCGGGTGACGTCGGCGGACAGCCGCCGGATCGCGTCGGCGGAGCGGCCCTGCTCGGGCGTGCGCCGGGCGGCCGAGGTCAGCGCGGCGTTGGCCCGGTCGAGGTCGTCCTCGTAACGGCGGGTCAGCGCGGTCGGCTCGAGGCCACCGGCGAGGAAGGCCTGCGCGGCGGTGGTGTCGGCGTCGGCGAGCGCGGAGTAGATGGTCTCGGCCTCGACGAGCAGCGGCTGCGCCCGGTTACCGAGGTCGTCGGTGCCGTTCGCCGCCGCGGCCGCGGTCAGGCCGGTGACGAGGCCGGTCAGCAGCGCGAGCGAGACCAGGACGGCGAGGATCAGCTGGAGGCGCCCGGGGGAGGTGTGGCGCAGCCGCCCGACGCGGTCGAGGACACCGGCGCGGGTGTCCGCCGCGGCCGGAACCGCGCGATCCAGCTGCGCTGTGCTCAAGCTTCCTCCGTCGATGCAGTGCGTGGTCGGGCACTCACCCCCGCCACTGTGCCGCACGGGTGCAAACGATCTTCACGACGGGGTGGAGCGGCCGATTCTACGCAGGAAACGGCACCCGGAGAGTCCCCCTCCGGGTGCGCTTCCCGCGATCCGCCAGGTCGGACCGGCGGTGGTGGGTCAGGTGAGGGCGCGCTTGAGGAGTTTGCCCGTCGCGGTCATCGGCAGGGACTCGGCGAACTGGATCGTCCGTGGGTACTTGTAGCCGGCCATCTGGTCCTTGCTCCAGGCGACGAGCTCCTCCTCGGTGATCGCGGCGCCCTCCTTGAGGATCACGTACGCCTTGACCTCCTCGCCGTGGCTCGGGTGCGGCACGCCGATGACCGCGGCGAGGGACACCGCCTCGTGGGTCATCAGGACCTCCTCGACCTCGCGCGGGTAGACGTTGAAGCCGCCGCGGATGATCATGTCCTTGGCCCGGTCGACGATGTAATAGAAGCCGTCCTTGTCGCGCCTGCCCAGGTCGCCGGTGCGGAACCAGCCGTTGTTGAGAACCTCGGCGGTGGCCTCGGGGCGGTTGTAGTAGCCGTTCATGATGCAGTGGCCGCGGATCGCGATCTCGCCGATCTCGTCGCTGCCCTCGACGGTGTTCCAGGACTCGTCGATCAGCTTCAGCTCGACGCCCCAGATAGGGATGCCGATGGAGCCGGGCCGCGGGTCGCTGTCGGGGTCGCTGAACGTCGCGACGGGCGAGGTCTCGGACAGGCCGTAGCCCTCCAGGATGGTCACCCCGAGGCGCTGCTGCACCTCCTTGATGATCTCCAGCGGGAGGCTCGACCCGCCGCTGACCGCGACCCGCATGTTGCGGGCGATCTTTTCCACGTCCACGTCGTCGGTCAGGGCGTTGAGCAGGCCCCAGTACATCGTCGGCACGCCGGCGAAGAACGTGACGTCCTCGGCCTGCAGCAGCTTGACCGCGGCCGCGGCGTCGAAGCGTGGCAGCAGCACCAGCGTCGCCGCGGTGGCGAAGCCCGCGTTCATGTTCACCGTGGAGCCGAAGGAGTGGAACAGCGGCAGCACCAGCAGGTGCGTGTCGGTGCCGGGCTTCGCCTGGAACAGCCGGTTGCAGGTCAGGGCGTTGAGGATCAGGTTCGAGTGGCTGAGCTCGGCGCCCTTGCTCTGGCCGGTGGTGCCGCTGGTGTAGAGGATGACCGCCGGATCCGTCTCGGCCGCCGGCACGGTCTCGAAGGCGGGGGACTGGCCGGTCAGCGCCCGGCCCAGCGTCTCGGCGCCCTCGATCGGCGACGGGGCGGCCGGGTCGGCGGTGACCAGGAAGAAGTGCTCGCAGCCCTCGGCCTGGCCGAAACCGGCGTGGCCCTCGGCGCCCATCGGCAGGTCGGCGGTGCCCTGGAAGCAGAAGTACGCCTTCGCCTCGGAGTCGGTCAGGTGGTAGGCGATCTCGCGGCCCTTGAGCAGCACGTTGAGCGGCACGACCACCGCGCCGGCCTTGAGGATCCCGTAGTAGATCACCGGGAAGTACGGCAGGTTCGGGCACGACAGCGCGACCTTGTCGCCGCGGCCGATGCCACGCGAGGCCAGCAGGTTGGCGACCTGGTTGGCGCCCGCGTCCACCTGGGCGTAGGTGAGGCGCTGGTCGCCGAGGACCACCGCCGTCCGGTTCGGGTAGCGCCGGGCGCTGTCCTCCAGGAAGACGGAAAGGTTGATCATGGTGGTCTCCTCGAAGCTCCGCAGTGCGACGGCCTCAATCCCAACATGCCGGGGATGGTTGAAGAACCCTCCAGCCGATTTTGTTCACCCCACGCGGGACGCGGCGGCGACCGGCCGTTTTCGCGGCGATCGGTACATATCCATGCGGATGTTGACCGGCGCGGGGTCGCCATGCAGTGTG
Source organism: Actinoplanes sp. NPDC049668 (assembly GCF_044465445.1). Lineage (NCBI taxonomy): Bacteria > Bacillati > Actinomycetota > Actinomycetes > Micromonosporales > Micromonosporaceae > Actinoplanes > Actinoplanes sp. NPDC049668. The sequence continues at coordinate 250,812 of NZ_JBITLR010000002.1, read as the reverse complement.
GACGCGGTGACTCAACGTGATGCCTGGGAGGGCTCATGAAGGTAGCCGTCGACACCCACCTGTGCATCGGGTCGGGCACGTGCGCGCTGACCGCCCCGGCCGTCTTCGACACCGATCCCGAGGAGGCGGTCGTCGTCCTGCTCGAGCCGGAGCCGCCGCCCGAGCAGTACGAGGCGGTCCGCTCGGCGGTGCTGCACTGCCCGGCCGCGGTGATCTCGATCCTGGACTGACACGGCTTCGAGGAACTTCGATAGGTTCGAGCTGACCACTCCACGTCGGACCGTGATCCGGTCCGCGACGGAAGGAAGTTCGACCGTGCGACGACTGCTGGTGGCAACGCTCGCCACCGCACTGACCTTGGCCGGGGGTGCGCTCCCGGCACAGGCCGCACCCGCTCCCGGCGGCGCCGGGCTGGGGGACGAGTACTTCCCCGACTACGGCAACGGCGGCTACGACGTCTCGCATTACGACGTCCGGCTGCGCTACTACCCCGACGACGACCGGCTCACCGGCACCACCACGATCCTGGCCACCGCGACACAGGATCTCAGCTCGTTCCACCTCGACTTCGTGCTCGACGTGGCCTCCGTGAAGGTCAACAACCGGCCCGCCGCGTTCCGCGCCGAGGGCGACCACGAACTGGTGGTCACCCCGCCGAGGTCGGTCGCGCGCGGGAGTGCGATGACCGTGGTGGTGCAGTACTCCGGCGTGCCGTCCAACAAGGTCGCGGCCGGCTACACCGCCTGGGTGCGCACCCCCGACGGCGCGCTCGCGGTCGGACAGCCCGAGGAGGCCTGGTGGTGGTTCCCGAGCAACGACCACCCGAGCGACAAGGCCACCTTCGACGTCTCCGTCGCGGTGCCCGACGGGGTCGAGGTGATCAGCAACGGCGTCATGCCGCGCAACCCGGTTCGCGAGATCCTCGGCTGGACCCGGTGGAGCTGGCGCTCGATCCATCCGCAGGCGACCTACCTGGCGTTTCTGGCGATCGGGCAGTATGAGATCACCCGGGACACCACGGCCGACGGCCAGCAGGTGATCAACGCGTACTCGGATCTGCTCGCGCCGGACTTCGAGGACGCGGCGAAGGCCAGCGTCGAGCGCACCGCAGAGGTGGTCGACTGGGAGAGCAGCGTCTTCGGGCCGTACGCGTTCGAGAGCCGCGGCGGCGTGGTCGCCCCGCCGAACACGCTCGGCTTCGCCCTCGAGACGCAGACCCGGCCGGTCTACTCGTCGGCCTTCTTCCGCAGCGGCTCGAACATGTCGGTGGTCGTGCACGAGAACGCCCACCAGTGGTTCGGCGACACCGTCTCGGTCGACCAGTGGAAGGAGATCTGGCTCAACGAGGGCTTCGCCAGCTACGCCGAGTGGCTCTGGTCGCAGGAGCAGGGCGAGGGCACCGCCCAGGAGATCTTCGACTACCTGTACGCGACCGAGCCGGCGGACTTCTGGACCGTCGCGCCCGCCGATCCCGGCCCCTCCGGGATCTTCGACAACGCCGTGTACGACCGGGGCGCGATGACCCTGCATCAGCTCCGGAAGACCATCGGCGACGAGGACTTCTTCGAGCTGCTGCGCACCTGGGTGGCCGAGCACCGGTACGCCGACGGCAACACCGCCGAGTTCACCGCGCTCGCCGAGAAGATCTCCGGTCAGCAGCTGGACGAGCTGTTCGACGCGTGGCTCCACACGCCGTCGAAGCCGGCCGTCGAGGGCGCCACCGCGCAGCTGCGGGCCGCCGCGCCGAAGGCGCCGAAGTCGCTTGCCAGGATCCAGCAGAACCACGACCTGCTGCACGACCGGCACTGAGCGCCGGGCCCTGCGGGGCTACCTGCCCTGCAGGGCCCGGGTCAGCCGGTCGGCCAGGTCCGGCGGAAGCGACTCGCGTCTGTGGGTCAGCACGTCGTGCACCTGTTCGTTGAGCACCCGGCTGAAGGCCACGTAGTTCGGCGATACCGGCCGCAGCCGGGCGGTGTCGATCGCCTCCCGCAGCCGCGGCAGGTACGGGTACTTCTGTTTGATCGACTCGTCCTCGTAGACGACGGCACGGGTGGCGGCGAAGCCGCCGTTGACGAAGAGCAGCCGCTGGGCGCGTTCGCCGGTGAGGAACTCGATCAGCGCCTGCGCCGCCCGGGGTTTCCTGGTCCGCTCCGCGATCGCCAGGTTCTGCCCGCCGAGCACGCTGACGCCGGGCAGCCGTGTCACGTCGAAGTCGAACTTCGCGCCGCCGGGCTGATCGCCGGTGCGCATCGCCCGGTACGCGACCGGCCAGTTGCGCATGAACAGCGTCTTGCCTTCCTGGAACGCGATGCGGCTGCTGGTCTCCTCGGAGTTCACCGCGTCGGCCAGGATCGGGCCCGGCCGGAGCAGCCGGGCGGCCTCGTCCCACTTCGCCAGGTCGAGAGTCACCCGGCCGTCGGCGGAGACCGCGAGGTCGCCGCCGATCGACCAGACCGCCTCGAGGAAGTTGACGGTGAGCCCCTCGTAGGCGTTGAGCTGCCCGGTCCAGGCGGCCTCGAAGCCGGACGGGATCTTGGCGGCCCTGATCGTGTTCCAGTCGAACGGCGGCTTCAGCCCTTGGTCGGTGCGGTAGTAGAGCAGGCCCGCGTCGGTGTTGAACGGCAGCGCCCACAGCCGCCCGTCGTACCGGCAGGTCCGCAGCGGGTTCGGCATGAAAGCCCGGTCCGGGCGCTCGGCGAGCAGCGAGGAGTCGATCGGCCGGATCAGCCGGCGCCCGGACGGCGGCGCGGCGAACCGGGCCGTCCAGGCCACGTCGAGGTTGAAGATGTCGGTGTCGCCGTCCTCGGCCCGGCTGACCATCTCGGCGTACTGTCCGTCCGCGGCCTCGGGCAGCGTCACGATCCGGGCCCGGTTGCGCGGGTGGCTGTCGTTCCAGATGTTCACCAGCTGCTGGCGCTGCCCGCCGGGGCTGTCGTCCTGGCCGCTGAGGATCACCAGCTCGCCGGCCTCGAGCTCGGCCGGCCCCGACAGCGGGCCGAACAGGAACAGCGAGGCGATCAGCGCGGCGCCCGTCAGGTTGCCGGCGACGAAGGTCATCCAGGGTCGCAGCCGTAGCACGTCAGTCGCCTTCCATCTCCCAGACGGCGCGGAACATCGAGGTGAGCGCCGGCTGCAGGGAGTCCGGCCCGGCGTCGAAGCAGCGGCCGCCGCTGTCCGTGGTCAGCGCCGCGAGGGCGGCGTCGGCGCAGCTCACGTCGCCGACGGCGATCACGAAGATGCGTACGCCGGCGGTCTGCGCCGCCGACGGCCGCGGCCGGCCGCTGGTGTCCTTGCCGTCGGTGAGCACCACCAGGGTGCGCTGCGCGTCGCCGGGTCCGGCCCGCAGCGCCGCGGCGCCGCGGCGGACCGCCTCGTACAGCGGGGTGTCGCCGGCGGGCCGGACCGCGGCGGCCGACCGGCGCACCCGGCCGACCGGGTCGTCGCCCGCCGCGGCGATCGGCAGCAGCTCGCGGGCGCCCTGGCCGCCGAAGGTGAGCAGGCCCAGCTCGTCGCGCCGGCCCAGCCGGGAGGCCGCCTGCTCGACGGCGGCCGCGGCGACCTCGAAGCGGGTCCGGTCCGGGTCGGCGGTGACGGCGTTCATCGAGCCCGAGGAGTCCAGGGCGACCAGGAAGCGGCCGGGCCGGCGGGCCGCGGCGTAGAGCTCGGCGACGTTGCGGCGGGTCAGCGCGTTCGGCTCACCCGGCACCCGCCGCACGAACGGCCAGTCGGCGAGCGCGCCGTTCACGGGCCCGATCGGATCGGCGGCGTCCAGGCCGGTCGGGCGCAGCCCGGCGCGCAGCAGCGCCTGCCGCCCCGGCTTCTGCCGCAACCAGCTCACGAACCAGGCCGCGTACGACCGTGCGGTGCCGCCCTGCGCGCTCCGCGGCCAGGTCAGGGTCACGGCGACCTGGCGGACCGCCGGGGTGGTGGCCGGGTAGAACGCGTGCAGCTGGTCGACGGCGGCCGGGACGGCGGCGCCGACGCAACCGCCGTCCGGTGCGTCGCCGCGGTTGAACCGCACCAGCTGCTGCTCGGTGAGGAGCACGGCGGTGCCGCCCCGGACCCGGCGCTGGTGGCACAGCAGGGCCGCCTCGTCGCCGACCGGGTAGCCGCCGGCGTCCAGGAACCGTTCCAGGGGCTGCTCGATCTCCGTACGGGCCGCGGCCGGGTCGAGGGTGCCGTCCCGGTAGAGGGTCGCGGTCGCCATCCGCGCGACCGCCGAGCCGGCGAAGTCGCCGCGCACCACGCCGTCGCGTCCGCCCACCGCGGCGAGCAGGGCCGGAAGGGAGACATTGGAGCGGCGCCGCGCCTCGTCGCCGGGCACCCGGGCCCGCGCCGGCACGCCGAGCACGATCGGGGTCTGCGCGATCAGCTCCACCCGGTCGATGACGTCGCGGGCGTCCGGCGGGACCTCGCCGGCGGTGGCCGGCAGCCAGACGTCCGGGTGCGGGCCCACGTCGCGCAGGTAGTCCCGGCCGTCATCGCCGACGCCCCAGCCCTTCCGCAGGCCCTCGGTGAGATCGTCGACGGCGGCCGGATAGACGTAGAGGTCGACCGCGCGACAGCCGTGCTGCCGCTCGGCCACCCACTCCTCGAACCCCGCGGCGATCTCCCGGTAGGCGCCCAGCCCGCCCGGCGCGGCGGCCACCCGGACCTGTGCCGGGGTCGGGCACCCGCCGCCCGCGACGGCGCCGTCCGCCTGGATGCCGCACCCGCAGAGCAGGCCGGCGGCCGCCAGTAGCGGCAGGAGCACGCGCCGCGGCAGCGGGCCCCGGCCCCCTGGGGCCGGCGCCGGCACCGGAGCCGGCGCCGGGCGGGGCGGCGGCCGATCGGGTGCGAGCCCGCGGGCGCTGTGCGCGATCCGCAGGATCCCCTGCATCCGATGCGCGGAGTACGTCGGGCTCTGCCGGGGCGAGGCGGCGTCGCGCCGCATCCGGGCGGCGACGTACTGGTACAACTCGTACGAGTCGACCGCGCCGTCGCGGTTCATGTCGGCCCGGCCGGTCTCCAGCCCGTGCACGACAGAGCGGGTGAACAGCCCGGCGTCCGACTCGTACGCGTGCTCGATCGAGGTGGCGGCGGTGATCACCACCTCGCCGCGGTGGCTCCGGTCGTCCGGGTTGCCGGCCTTGAAGCCGGGCATCGGGGGCGACGCCGGCGGCTGCTCCGGGCCCAGGCCGGCGAGCACGCCGTCGTGCTGCACGAACGCGCCCGCGTAGCAGCAGTCGAGCAGCACGACGATGCGCCGGGCCGGGCTGTCGCGGATCTCCGCGCTGATGTGGTCGGCCTTGAGCCCGGTGACCCAGAGGGAGTCGCGCATCGTGTCGTGGTTGACGAAGTACAGGTTGCCGTCGCCGTCGCGCTCGCCGTGCCCGGAGATGTGCAGCAACAGCATGTCGTCCGGGTCGGCGTGCGAGAAGAAGTCCCGCACCATCAGGCCGGCGGCGCGCACGGTGGCGTCCTGCAGGACGGTCACCTCGAAGTCCCCGATGCGCGGGTCGCCGAGGACCCGTTCCAGCTCCGCGGCGTCCCGGGCGGTGCCGGGCAGCGGTGCGAACGCCCTGCTCTGGTAGCTCTCCGTTGCGATGATCAGCGCACGTCTACGGCTCAGGGTCGGTGACCTCCTCGATGAACGCCTTGATGAGCTTGTCGACCTGCGCGTCGCTGGCGTTGGTGAGGATCAGCTCGGCCTTCTCCGTCCGGAACTCGATCTGGCCGCGGCCCTGCCGGCGCCGCCAGTCGGCGAGGTAGGTCAGCACGGCGGTGATCGCCTCCGGCTGGGCCAGCACGGACATGATCAGCGTGCCCACCGCGATCAGCTCGGCGCCGCGCGCACCCTCCGGCGCGCCGGGCTCGCGGTCCTGCGCGACGGAGACCACGTCATCCAGGTCGTGCAGCTCGTGCAGGAGCTTCTTCGCCGCGGTGTCGGCGGCGGTCTCGTCCTCGGCCACGACTGTGACCCGGGCCACGATTGTCTTGCTCACGGCCGTACCCTACACAGTGGAATCAAGATCTTGCAGAGGGTGTGGCTAAGGCAGGTTCGCCTCGTCGGCGGCCTCGCGGCCGGACTCCCAGCCCTCGCGGTTGGCCACCCGGAAGCCCCGGCCGCGCACCGTCGACGGGAACGAGCGGTCCCGGGCCTCGCGGATCCGCACGTCGCGGGAGGCGAGCACGGGCAGCAGCGCGGCCGGGTCGCCGATCTGCTCCAGCGCCGCCCGGCCGGCCTCGGCGAGCCGCTCGCCGATCCGGACCGCGTAGCCGACCAGGAACGACTGCCGGAAGGTCTTGAGCCGGGCCCGGCCCGCCTTGCCGCCGGGCGGCTCGGCGCGGGCCATCGCCCGGTGCGCCTGCACCAGCAGCGAGGTGTGCAGCAGGTCGACCGCGTCGATGTCGGCGTCGAAGCCGAAGACGGTGGCGAAGCCGAACTCGGGGGACCAGACGACGTGGCAGCGGTTGGCCCGGGCGACGGAGGTGAGCAGCGAGGCCTTCTCGCTCTCGTACGGGTGGTCGACCCCGATGCGCCGGGCGTACGGGACCACGGCCTCGCTCGCGCCGGTCAGCAGCGCCTCGTCGAGGCTGTGCAGCGAGATCAGCTCCTGCGCCTTGGCGGTGTACGCCTCCGCCTCGGCCGGGAACGTGGTGGCCTCGGCCTTGGCCAGCAGCGCGCGCACCCGCTCGAGCTTCGCGTCGTTGCCGGGCGCCCGCGGTGCCGCCGTCGCCTGGCCCGGCGGCGGGACCAGCGTCTCGATCGGCGGCAGCCCGGCCAGCAGGCCCAGCAGCGACAGCAGCGCGTCGATCAGCGTGACCCGGTCGACCCGACGGTGGGCGGCGACCTCCCGCAGGTAGCCGGCGTCGTCGCCCCACCAGGCCCGGGCCGCCAGCTCGCCGGCCTGTGCCCGCCAGCGCGCGTCGACCGTCTTGGGCGGGAAGCCGCGCAGGTACGCGGCGACGGCGTCGATGATCAGCCGCGGCTGGACGCCGGTGCCGCGCCGGGCGACGACCCGGTGCAGCTCGGCGGGCTGCCATCCGCCGCGCCACAGCCGGGCGGCGGCGTCGAACAGGGCGGTGGCCAGGGCCGGATCGACGTCGGCCGCCGGGGCGACGGCCAGGGTGTCGAGGCCGTCCTCGTACCCGAGCCGCCCGCCGACGACCGCGACGATCGTCTCCCGCACCGAATTCACGTGGCAATGATGCCCGGCCTCCCCGGGCCGGGAGGCCCAGGGAGGCGCGCGTCACCGTTACCGGCCGGCGGTCACCAGGTCCACCGGGCTGCGTTCCGGCTCGGCCGGAGCCTCGCGCAGCCTGTCGCCCTCGACGTCGATGTCCGGCAGCAGGCGGTCCAGCCAGCGCGGCAGCCACCAGGCCCGGCGCCCCAGCAGGGTCATCACCGCGGGCACGATGGTCATCCGGACCACGAACGCGTCGAAGAGGATCGCCACCGCCAGCGCGAAGCCGATGGACTTCACCAGCGACTCGGGCGAGAGGATGAAGCCGGCGAAGACGCTGACCATGATGATCGCGGCGGCCGTCACCACCCGGGCGCCGTGCGCGAAGCCGGAGACCACCGCCTGCGTCGGCGCGGCGCCGTGCACGTGCTCCTCGCGCATCCGGCTGACAAGGAACACCTCGTAGTCCATGGCCAGGCCGAAGACGATGCCGATCAGGAAGATCGGCAGCATGCTGATGATCGGGCCGGCCTGGTCGATGCCCAGCGCCGAGTTCAGCCAGCCCCACTGGAAGACCGCGACGACCGCGCCGAACGTGGCCGCCACCGAGAGCAGGAAGCCGGCGATCGCCTTGAGCGGCACCAGCAGCGACCGGAACAACAGCGTCAGCAGCAGGAACGCCAGCACCACGATCACCGACAGGTACGGCAACAGCGCCGAGCCCATCCGGTCGGACATGTCGATGTCGACGGCGGTGGTGCCGGTGACGGAGATGCCGGCACCGCCGGAGTCCCGGATCGCGTGCACCAGCGCCTCGGTCTCGGCGCTGTCCGGCGCGGAGGCCGGGATGACCTGCAGGACGGCGGTGTCCCGGGCCGGGTTGACGGCCGGCGGGCTGACCGTGACGACGCCGGGCAGGCCCTTGATGGCGGCGGTCGCCTCGGCCGCGGCCCGCTCCGGGTCCCGTCCGCCGGCGGCGTCGACCACGACGGTGAGCGGGCCGTTGAAGCCGGCGCCGAACCCCTCGGTCAGCGTGTCGTAGGCCTTACGCTGGGTCGACTCGGGACTCGCCATGTTGTCGCCGGGCAGGCCGAGGCGCATGTCGAGGGCGGGAACCGCGAGCACCAGCAGGCCGACGACGGCGGCGACCAGGACGGCCACCGGGCGCCCGGTCACGAACCGGGCCCAGCGCAGGCCGGCGGTCGGCCTCGCGCCGGAGGCGGCCTCCGGGTCCCGGCCGCGCCGTCCCATGATCCGCCCGCCGGCGAAGCCGAGCAGCGCGGGCAGCAGGGTCAGCGCGATCAGCACGGCGATGACGACGGCGAAGGCCGCCGCGAGCCCCATCTCGGTGAGCACCGGGATGTTCACCACGGCCAGCGCGGACAGGGCGATGACCACGGTCAGGCCGGCGAAGGTCACCGCCGAGCCGGCGGTGCCGACGGCCCGCGCGGCGGCCTCGTCGCCCGCCCGGCCGATGGTCAGCTCGTGCCGGTACCGGGAGACGATGAAGAGCGCGTAGTCGATGGCCACCGCGATGCCGAGCATCAGCGCCAGCGTGGAGGTGCTGCTGCCGAGGTCGACGAAGCCGGAGGCGATCTGGATGCCCAGCATCGCGGCGGCGACGCCGAGGATCGCGGTCAGCAGCGGGAGCCCGGCGGCCACCAGCGAGCCGAACGTCACGACGAGCACCACGGCGGCGACCAGGATGCCGAGCACCTCGGAGTTGCCCGGGCCGCCCTGCTCCTGCATGGCGTCGCCGCCCATCTCCACGGCCAGCCCGGCGTCACGGCCGGCCCCGGCGGCAGCGGCGAGCGCGTCCCGGTCGTCCTGGGCCAGCGCGGTCGCCGGCACCGCGAACGTGACCTGGGAGTACGCGACGGTGCCGGCGGGATTGACGGTGCCCTGCAGCGGGTCGGTGACCGCCACCACGTCCGCGACGCCCTTGAGCCGCGCGACGGTCTGCGCGATCGCGGCCCGGTTGGCGTCGTCGGTGAGCTGCTCCCCGGCCGGCGCGGCGAACACCACGCGGGCCCGCGCGCCGTCGGCCGCGGCGCCCGGGAAGCGCTCGGCGAGCAGGTCCATCGCCTCCTGCGCCTGCGTGCCCGGTATGGAGAACTCGTCGGACGTCGGCCCGGACAGCGTGGCCGCGCCGACGCCGAGCAGGGCCAGCGCGGCGAGCCAGAGCGCCAGGACGAGTTTGCGCCGGTGGAAGCTGAACCGGCCGAGCCGGTACAGGTAGGCGGCCATTCGAGACTCCAGGGTCGGGTGGCTGTGACCCTTTGAACGATCACCGAATTCGCGCTCCGGCGCGTCGTCTGGTCGCAGTCATCCGCATACCGTCGCCGTGGTACCCGGCCGGCACCGGCTACTGCGACCAGACGAGTTCGGGTTGAGATTTCACCCTTGTTACAACTACGGTGGTCGATGCATGGGAGCGCTCCCACGTCCATCCCCAGGAGATGTCGAATGCGCTTGAGAATCCTCGCGACCGCCGGTGCCATGGTCGCCACCACCGCCGTGCTCTGGCCCGGATCCGCCTCCGCCGCCGAGTCCCCCTACTACACCGATCCGCAGACCAGCGCCGCCAGATGGGTCGCCGCCAACCCCGGCGACTCCCGCGCCGCGGTGATCCGCGACCGGATCGCGAGCGTCCCGCAGGGGCGCTGGTTCACCCAGAACAACACCGCGACGGTCGCGTCCGAGGTGGACTCGTTCGTCGGCGCGGCCGCCGCGGCCGGCAAGACGCCGATCCTGGTCGTCTACAACATCCCCAACCGCGACTGCAGCGGCGCGAGCTCCGGCGGCCTGCCGAACCACACGGCGTACCGGCAGTGGATCGATCAGGTCGCCGCCGGGCTCAAGGGGCGGGCCGCCGCGATCATCCTCGAGCCGGACGTGTTGCCGATCATGACGAACTGCCTCTCCCAGGCGCAGCAGCAGGAGGTCTACGCCTCCATGGCGTACGCGGGCAAGAAGCTCAAGGCCGGCTCGAGCGCCGCCCGGGTCTACTTCGACGCCGGCCACTCGGCCTGGCTGTCGGCCTCGGAGATGGCGGCGCGGCTGGTGCGGGCGGACGTCGCGAACAGCGCGGACGGCATCTCGGTGAACGTCTCCAACTACCGCACCAACGCGGAGTCGATCCCGTACGTCCGGAACGTCATCGCGGCCACCGGCGACTCCAGCCTCAAGGGCGTCATCGACACCAGCCGCAACGGCAACGGCCCGGCGGGCAGCGAATGGTGCGACCCGGCCGGGCGCGCGATCGGCATACCCAGCACCAACGCGGTCTCCGACCCGATCCTGGACGCGTACCTGTGGATCAAGCTGCCCGGCGAGGCCGACGGCTGCATCGCCGGCGCCGGCCAGTTCGTGCCGCAGCGCGCCTACGACCTGGCGATCGCGGCGGGCCCCGTCACGACGCCGCCGACCACTCCGCCGACGACCCCGCCGACCACGCCTCCGACCACGCCGCCCACGACGCCGCCGACCACGCCTCCGACCACCCCGCCCACGACGCCGCCGACCGGTGGCGCCTGCTCGGTCGCGTACACGGCGAACGCCTGGTCGAACGGCTTCACCGCCGACGTCAAGATCACTAACAACCGCGCCGCGCTCACCGCGTGGACCCTCACCTTCACCGTCCCGGCCAACGTGACCCTGGCCAGCGGCTGGAGCGGGGTCTGGTCGCAGTCGGGCACCACGATCACCGTGCGCAACGCGGCGTGGAACGGCAACCTCGGCGCCGGCGCGAGCGTCAGCGCGGGCTTCCAGGCGAGCTTCACCGGCGCCGCGCCGGCGAACCCGACCGGGTACGCGCTGAACGGCGTCGCGTGCTGATCAGGCTGGCGGCGGCCGGCACCCTGCTGGTGGGTGCCGTGCTCGCCGCCGTGACCCCGGCGGCGGCCGCGACCGCCTGCGACGTCGTCTACACCGTCAACCAGTGGAGCACCGGCTTCACCGCCGACGTGCGGGTCACCAACAACGGCGCGCCGATCAACGGCTGGGTGGTGACCTGGACGTTCACCGGCAACCAGCAGGTCACCAACGGCTGGAACGCCCAGGTGACCCAGTCCGGCGGCGCGGTGCGGGCGGCCGCGCCGCCCTACAACACCACCCTCGCCACCGGCGCCTCGACCGGCTTCGGCTTCCAGGGCACGTACTCGGGCACCAACGCCGCGCCGGCGTCCTTCGCACTCAACGGCGTGACCTGCAACGGCGACCCGCCACCGACGACAACCCCGCCCACAACCCCGCCCACAACCCCGCCCACAACCCCGCCGACGACGCCACCGACCAGCACGCCGCCCAACCCGGGCGGATGCGCGTCCGGTGCCCGGTGCGACGGCTTCGAGGGCACGCAGGCCGACTGGGCGGTGACCTATCCGGACTGCTCGGGCGCGGGCAAGGCGGTGTTCGACACCGCGGTCGCGCACGGCGGCGGCACCTCGCTGCGGATCGACGGCGCGGCCGGCTACTGCAACCACGTCTTCGTCCGCAACACGGCCCTGCTGCCGGCCGCGGGATCGGCGTTGTTCGTGCGCTACTGGGTGCGGCACACCACCGCGCTGCCGGCCGCGCACGTCACCGCCGTCGCCCTGCGCGACGCGAACGACGGCAACCGGGACCTGCGCTTCGGCGGCCAGAACGGCGCCCTGCAATGGAACCGGGCCTCGGACGACGCGACGCTGCCCGAGCAGAGCCCGGCCGGGGTCGCGCTGTCGTCCCCGCTGCCGGTCGGCGCCTGGAACTGCGTCGAGTTCAAGGTCGACGGCCGCGACGGGACGATGCAGACCTGGCTGAACGGGACCTCCGTGCCGGGGCTGCTCGAGGACGGCGTGCCCACGCACGACATCGACGGCCAGTGGCTGAACCGGACCTGGCGACCCGCGCTCACCGACCTGCGGCTGGGCTGGGAGAGCTACGGCGAGGGCGCGGACACGCTCTGGTACGACGATGTCGCGGTCGGCACCACGCGCGCCGGCTGCTGATTCGGCGGCCGGTGCACCGGCGGCGGCGCGGCAGCAGCAGCCGCGCCGCCGTCCGGTGTTTCTCGCCGTAACGGGCCGAGGTCGCCGCGGCGTGTCACTCTTGGTGCGGGAAGGGGCCGCCATGTCCTTCGAATACGCGGGCGCCACGGTCGAGATCGTCGACGCCGCCACCATCCTCGCCGCCGCGCGGGTCAACCCGGTCGAGCTGCTGCGCCGGGCCGCCTTCCCGGCGCCGGTCAGCGGCGCCGAGCTGACCGTGACCAGCGCCGACACCGGCTCCGGGCCGGTGCACGTGTTCGTCGCGGAGATCCGCGCCGACGGCGCCGACGGGCCGAGCAAGGAGCGCCTGCGGGCGCTCGTGCTCGGCAACGTCCCGGTCGGCCCGCTGCTGGCGAAGCGGATCGCCGCCGGCGACGTGGTCACCACCCGGATCGTGGACGAGGTCGGCGCGGCGGCCTTGGCGGCGTACCGGAAACTCGGTCTTGATCGTCCGGCCGGGCCCACCGCCGAGCGTGAGCCGGGCGCGGTCCTGGCCGACGCCGCGGCCGGAATGCAGGCGACGGTCGGCTACGAGCGCGAGGGCGTGCTGCGGCTGCGCGCGGAGGTCGCCCGCGACGAGGTCCGGCCCGAGCATCTCGAGGCGATGGTCCGGCTGATGCTGCAGGCCGTGGTCGAGCTGCTCGGCCCGGAAGCCGGCGAGCGGCCGCTGGCCGGCCGCCGCTACCTGGTCACCCGGGAGACCATTCCCCGGGTCGCGACGACCACCCAGACGGTCACCCTCGACCAGGTCGGCGGGCTGGTGGAGCTGGTCGCCGAGCTGCGGCAGATCGCGGTGTCGTTCCGGCACCCGGAGGCGATGGCCCGGTGGGGCGCGCGCCGGCCGCAGGGCATCCTGATGTACGGCCCGCCGGGCACCGGCAAGACCATGCTGTCGCGCGCGCTCGCCAACGAGATCGGCGCCGACTTCCGGGAGGTCCGCACGCCGGAGATCCTCGACAAATGGCTCGGCGGCTCGGAGCGCAACATCAAGCAGATCTTCCGCGAGGCCCGGCGCTACCGGGAGCCGACGCTGATCCTCTTCGACGAGTTCGACTCGATCATCAGCTACGCCGGCTCGGGCGGCGACGCGGCGAGCCAGGCGATCAACGCGGTGGCGGGCATCTTCAAGCAGGAGATGAACGACCTGATCGAGGCGAACCCGAACGTCATCGTGGTGGCGACGACGAACTTCCCGCACCGGGTCGACGACTCGCTGATCCGCTCGGGCCGCTTCGACGTGAAGATCTCGGTGCCGAGGCCGGACGAGGCGAGCCGGGCGGAGATCTTCCGCAAGATGATCGCGCAGCTCGTCGCGGTGCACGAGGAGCCGGGCTTCACGATGTTCGCCGACGGGCTCGACCTGGCCGAGCTGGCCCGGCTGAGCCACGGCATGACCGGCGCGGACATCAAGGAGGTGCTGCGCCGGGTGCAGCTGGCCAAGGCGATGCAGGACGCCCGCACCGGCGGGATGGTCGGGCCGATCAGCCAGGACGAGCTGAAGGCCAGCATCACCGAGCTGTCGACGCAGCGTTAGGTCCGCCAGGCGGTCCATCTGTTCCCAGGACATAGCCGTACGCCTATATTGAGACTCCCAGGTGGATCGATGGTCCGCCTGATGGACCAGTCTCGAGAGGGGAACGGCGATGGAGGTCCCGCGCAGAGACGTCCTGCGGGGCGTGGCCGTCACGGCCGCCGCCACGGCACTGACCCAGCTGCCCGCCGCCGGCGCGGACGCGGCGCCCGCCGCCGCGTCGTGCGCCACGCCCGGCGGGAAGGACTTCCCGAAGGTCGGCGGCAACTACGGCAACCAGAACTACTCCGCCCTGCGCGGCATCCACCGGGGCAACCTGCGCCGCCTCGGCGCGGCCTGGGTCAACCGCATCGAAGGCGGCCTGACCACCGGCACCAACCAGAGCACGACGGTCGCCGTCGGCGGCGTCCTCTACATCGAATCGGCGCTGGGCAACGTCCTCGCCGTCGACGGCGGCACCGGCGAGACGAAATGGAAGTACACCCAGACCCGCGGGCCGGTCACCCGGCGCGGCGTCGCCGTCGGCCAGGGCCTGGTGTTCACCCACGGCCGGGGCAACTGGATCATCGCGCTGGACCAGGAGACCGGCGCGGTGGCCTGGGAAAGGCAGATCACCGGGTACGGCAACATGGAGAAGGTCGCGATCACCCACCACGACGGACTGCTGCACGTCGGCACCCACGACAGCGCCCGGGCCGCGGCGCTGGCGCTGAGCGCGACCGACGGCTCGCTGGTCTGGCACTTCTGGGGCACGCCTGGCCCCGGCGAGCTCGGCAACGACACCTGGGAGGGCGACTCCTGGCAGACCGGCGGCGCGGCGCCGTGGATACACCCGGCCCTGGACCCCGAGCTCGGCCTCGTCTACTGGACGTTCGGCAACGTCCGCGGCAACAACTCCTCGCAGGACGGCTCCGGCCGCGGCGGGCAGAACCTGTTCTCCAGCTCGATCGTGGCGCTGGAGATCGCCACCGGGAAGTACCGCTGGCACTTCCAGTCGATACACCACGGCATCTGGGACATGGACAACGTGATGGCGCCGGTCCTGGCCGACGTCCGCATCCGCCGGCGGATGCGCAAGATCGTGGTGTACGGCAGCAAGTCGGGCATGTACTTCATCCTCGACCGCACCGACGGGTCCGCGCCGCTGGGCATCGACGAGGTGCCGGTGCCGCAGGAGCCGCGCCAGAAGACCTGGCCGACGCAACCCTTCCCGCGCCAGGGCCCGTGGACCGAGACCCGGGTCGTGGACCAGCCGCTGGGCACCTCGGTGCCGGGCGACCCGAACCGCGCGGTGCCCAACTACGTGCGGGGCGCGCTGTACGACCCGCACTGGGACGTGCCGGTGCTGTCCATACCCGGGCACGGCGGGGGAGCGGACTGGAACCACCAGTCGTACAGCCACAGCACCGGTCTGGTGTACACGGGCTTCGGCTACGTCGCCGCGGCGCACTCGCTGACCGAGGCGAGCAACGGCCTGCGGCCGCCGGGCGAGTACCAGACGGGCGGCGTGGTGGCGGTCGACCCGGCGACCAACGAGGTGCGCTGGAAGCGGCGGATGCCGTACTCGCTGGCGCACGGCAACGGCGTGCTCAGCACCGCGGGCGACCTGATCTACATCGGGCAGCCCGACGGCAACCTGCTCTGCCTGGACGCCGGCAACGGCCGCGAGCTCTGGCGCTTCCAGACCGGGGCGGCGATCAGCAGCAGCCCGATCATGTACGAGGCCGGCGGGGTGCAGTACCTGGCGGTCTACGCGGGCGGCACCGGCATCCCGTACGGTGACTCGGCGCCGCGCGGCGACTTCCTGTGGGCCTTCCGGATCGGCGGCGACGTGCCGCCCGCGCCGGCCCCGCCGCCGCCGGTGATCCGCCGGCCGGTGTCCGGCGCGCCGGTCGAGGGGCACACCGTCGGCAACACCGTGGTGCTGGCCCGCACCTACAACCCGGCGACCGGCACGGTCGGCGCCACGGAGTCGACCGCGGTGAACGCGATGGCGCCGACCCACCTGCGGGTGCCGGCCGGTACGACCGTGACGTTCGTGAACCCGCCGGACAACGTCCAGGTGCACGGCGCGACCCAGTTCTTCGAGGGCCTCTTCGACGTCCGCCTGCGGCCGGGCGAGTCGTTCGAGTACACGTTCGAGCGTCCGGGGGAGTACTTCTTCAACGACAGCTACAGCCCGCGCCCGACCGGGAAGATCGAGGTCTACTGACCGACGGCGCCGATCGAGGTCGCGGCGAAGTCCGGCGTCGCGGACGGCCTGCCGAAGTGGTAGCCCTGCGCCAGCCGGTAGCCGAGGCGGTGCAGCTCGGCGGCCTGCTCGGCGGTCTCGACGCCCTCGGCGACCGCCATCAGGCCGAGCCCGTTGCTGACCTGGATCAGGGCGGTGGCGATGACGGCGTGCCGGCCGGCCATGGTGATGTTGTCGACGAACGACTTGTCGACCTTCAGGACGTCGACCGGCACGGTCTGCAGCAGGCCGAGCGACGAGTGGCCGGTGCCGAAGTCGTCGAGCGCGATCGTGACGCCCAGCTCGTGCAGCTCGTCGAGCGCCTGAACCGCGTGGCTGCCGCCGAAGACCGCCGTCTCGGTGACCTCGACGGCGAGGCGCTCGGCGGGCAGCCCGGTCTGCGCGAGCGTCGCCGCGACGACCCGGGAGAAGCCGGGCTGGGCGAGCTGGCGGGCCGAGACGTTGACGCTCATCTTGTACGGCGCCCGCTCACCCAGCTCGGCGTCCCAGGCGACCGCCTGCGCGCACGCCGTGCGCAGGATCCACTCGCCGAGCTCGACGATGAGCCCGTTGCGCTCGGCCGCCGGGATGAACAGGTCCGGCGCGACGAACCCCCGGACCGGATGCTCCCAGCGGACCAGGGCCTCCACCCCCCGGATCCGGCCGTGCGGCAGCCCGACGATCGGCTGGTAGACCATGCGGAACTGACCGGCGTCCAGGGCGACGCGCAGCTCCGCGCCGATGCGCGCCTGCTCGTCCGCCTCCTCGTCGAGGTTCTCCGCGTAGCGGCAGTAGCCGTTGCCGGAGCCCTTCGCCACGTACATCGCCACGTCGGCGCGGCGCAGCACCTCGAACGGGTTGGTGGTGCCGCCGCTGTCGGCCACCCCGATGCTGGCGTTGACCAGCAGCTCGTGATCCTCCACCCGGATCGGGGTGCGCAGCGTCTCGGACAGCCGGGCGACGGTGAGGTCGGCCGCCGCGTCCGTCGCGCCCGGCATCATGAGCGCGAACTCGTCGCCGCCCATGCGCGCCACGAGCACGTCGTCCGGCAGGGCCGTGACCAGGCGGCCGGCGAGGACCGTGAGGAGCTGGTCGCCGACGGCGTGGCCGAGCCGGTCGTTGACGCCCTTGAAGTCGTCCAGGTCGAGCAGCGCGACCTGCACCGGTCCCTCGCTCAGCGCCGCGCGCAGCGCCTGCTCGAGGCGGCGCCGGTTGGCGAGGCCGGTCAGGTCGTCCTCCATCGCGAGATCCTCGAGCTGGTCGGCCTGCCGCTGCACCTGCGCGACGAAACCGCCCATCCGGACCACGACGAGCAGAAACAGGACGACGGCGGCTGCCGCGATCGCCACGCGGTTGACGCTGTCACCGCCGATGCCCGGCAGGAACAGCAGCGCGGGCGCCAGCAGCGAGCTGACGGCCAGCGTGGCCAGGCGGCCACGACCGACCCGCGCGGCGCCCGGCAGCTGCGACGGCGCCCCGGCCGAGCGCATCGACGGGTGCAGGGCGGCGGCGCCCCAGGCCACGTACGAGAGCAGGAAGGCCGCGTTGAGCAGGCTGCTCTCGTCGTTCGCGGTGTAGAGCGAGACCAGCGAGTAGCCCACGTCGCCGACCAGCAGGAACACGCCGGCCAGGCCGAGCAGGTGCCCGCTGACCGTGCGGCGCCCGGCGGTGGTGTACAGGCGGGCCAGCATCGCCAGCAGCAGTACGTCGGCCGCGGGATAGGCCACGCTGATGGCCCGCTCGAGCGTCGAGGCGGTCGAGTCGGCGGCGATCGGATGCATGACGAAGACCCAGAACACCAGGCCGAGCCCGGTGCCGACGACGGCCGCGTCGACCAGGCCGGCGAGATCCCGGCTGGCGCGCACCCGCACCAGCAGGACCAGGCCGATCACCAGCATCGGGTACGCGGCCAGGTAGAAGACGTCGGCGAACGACGGATACGGCTCGTCGTGGCGGGCGAAGACGTAGTACTCCCAGACCAGGTCGCCGACGACCCAGGTGATCTGCCCGGCGGCGAACCAGTACCACATCGCCGGGCGCTCGGGCCGGTGCAGCCGCACGCCGAGCAGGATCGCGAGGCCCGCCAGGAGCCCGACCAGGTTGTAGACGAGGTTGGAGGCGAGGTCGTCAGGGGAGAGCAGGAAGTAGCCGGCGGTCAGGCCCGAGCCCACCACCAGCCAGATCCACCAGAGCCTGTTCTGCCGCACAGTGGGCAATCGACCGGGTACGCGCCTGGCTGAGCCTTAACCGGCCCAGGCGACGCCGGTCACCGCGGCACCGGGGTGGTCAACGGTGACCTGCATCACATGAAGGTCAGGCCGGCATGGCCCGTTCCACGATCGCCGCGGTGTCCGCGCCCCGGGGCAGCGTGCCGAACGTGTGCCCCCAGTCGCCGCCGAGCCGGCTCGCGCAGAACGCGTCCGCCACCGCCGCCGGCGCGTGCCGCACCAGCAGCGAGCCCTGCAGCACCACGGCCATCCGCTCCACCACCCGGCGGGCGTCGCTCTCCAGGTCCTCGCCGGCGCCGAGCAGCGCGGTCAGCCCCGCCGTCGCCGCGTCCAGGCGGGCGTCGGCGCCGGCGGCCGCGGCCACCTCCGCCCGGAACGCCTCCAGGCTGCCCGGGTCGCGGCGCAGCGCGCGCAGCACGTCCAGGGCCTGCACGTTCCCGGAACCCTCCCAGATCGAGTTCAGCGGCGCGTCGCGGTAGAGCCGCGGCAGTCCCGACTCCTCCACGTAGCCGTTGCCGCCGAGGCACTCCAGGGCCTCGCCGACCACGGCCGGCTGGCGCTTGCACACCCAGAACTTGCCGACCGCGATCGCCAGGCGGCCGAACGCGCGCTCCTGCGCGTCGCCGCGTACACCCCGGTCGACGGCGCCCGCGAGACGCAGCGCGAGCGCCGTCGCGGCCTCGGACTCCACGGCCAGGTCGGCCAGGACGTTGCGCATCAGCGGCTTGCCGATCAGCGGGCCGCCGAAGGCGGACCGGTGCCGGGCGTGATGCACCGCCTGCACCAGCGCGGCGCGCATCCCGGACGCCGACCCGGTCACGCAGTCCAGCCGGGTCATCGAGACCATCTCGATGATGGTCCGCACGCCCTTGCCCTCGTCGCCGACCAGCCAGCCGACGGTATCGTCGAACTCCGGCTCGCTGCTCGCGTTGCTGCGGTTGCCGAGCTTGTCCTTGAGGCGCTGAATGCGGAACGGGTTACGCTCGCCGTCGGGCAGCACCCGCGGGACCAGGAAGCAGGAGAGCCCGGCCGGCGCCTGCGCCAGCACCAGGAACAGGTCGCACATCGGCGCGCTGGTGAACCACTTGTGCCCGCGCAGCCGGTAGGTGCCGTCAGCGGCCGGCGTCGCGGTGGTGGAATTGGCCCGCACGTCGGAGCCGCCCTGCTTCTCCGTCATGCCCATGCCGGCCAGCAGGCCCCGCTTGGCGGCGGGCGCGCGCAGGCCTGGGTCGTACGCGCGGGCGGTCAGCAGCGGCTCGTAGACGGCCGCCAGCTCCGGCGCGTTGCGCAGGGCCGGCACGACCGCGTACGTCATCGAGATCGGGCAGGAGTGGCCGGCCTCGACCTGGCTCCAGGTGAACATCCCGGCGGCGCGGGCGACGTGCGCGCCGGTCCGGCGGTCCGCCCACGGCGCACCGGCGAGGCCCTCGCCGACCGCGACCTCCATGAGCCGGTGCCAGGACGGGTGGAACTCGACCTCGTCGACGCGGTGGCCGTAGCGGTCGTGGGTGAGCAGGCGCGGCTCGTGCCGGTTGGCCTCCTCGGCCCAGCGCTGCGGCTCGGCCTCGCCGCCGAGCTTGCCGAGCCGGTGCAGGTCGTCGGTCGCCCAGCCGGCGCCCTCGCGGGCGACCCCTTCGAGCAGGGCGGCGTCGGCGGCGATGTCGTGTCCGACCAGCGGCGGCGGCTGGTTGACGACGTCATGGGTAGCGGGAGACATGCGCACAATCTATGGCCCGCGGCCGCCTCAGGACACCGGCGGGGACCAGGTCGCGGCCATCGCCGCGATACGTTCGGCGACGCCGTCCGGGTCGACGACCTGATGCAGGTGCCGGCCGGTCATCCGCTCGACGGCCCACCCGCGCGCGGCGGCCTCGTTCGCCACCTCCTCGTACGGCGGGCCGAACAGCAGGTAGCCGCACGGCCGGCCGTCCCATCCGTCGGGGACGGGGATCTGCTGCTCGTAGTAGCTCAGCGGCAGCCGCGGCAGCTCCGCCTCGACGGCCTCGCGGGTCGCCCGGTCCGCGAACATCGGGGCGACCTCGGCCTCGTCGTACCAGGTGGTCCACGGCGGCAGGACGCCGTCCTCGGCGATCTTCCGCAGGAACTCCAGGTCCTCGGGCCTGGCCACCGGGGTGGCTCCCAGCCGGGCGGGCAGCGCGGCGTCCACGAAGAGGCACCCGGCGACCGGCCTGGTCAGCGCGGCGACGATGGCGGGGACGAACAGGCCGGCGTTGCTGTGCGCGACCAGCACGACCGGGCGATCGGGCGCGAGCTCCGCGACCCGCTCGGCGACCAGTTCGGTGACCCGCGGCCAGAACGGCGGCGCGGTCCGGGCTATGTCGAGCAGCGAGGGCACCACGACGGCGGCGCCGCGCGTGGTGAGCCGCTCGGCCACCGGTGCCCAGGTGGCGGGACCGACGGACGGGCTGTGCACGAGAACGAAGGCGGCGTCCATGACGCTCACATTCCCGGAAAGCGCGGGTTGTCGCCAGGCGGACACGTCACGCCGTCAGCGAAACGGGAGGTCGAGGTTGGTCGGTGGGTGGGATTCGGTTGCGGTGGACGGGTGGGGCCGGGGGTGACCACGCACGGCTTTTGGACCGTTTTAGGCTCGTGTGTGGTCACCCCCGGCCCCACCCTTGCATGGGAGCCTGTTGCGCTGAGGTCTTGGTCGCTCAGCGCTGGGTGCCTGGTATTGCTTGGTGTGCACCTTGCGGTCCGGGGTCTGGCTGCCGCGCTATGGGCGCGGCAGGGGATTTGGTCGGGCTGGCCGGCCTGGGTGGTGGGTCAAGCGGACGCACCTCGCCGGTTGCGGCGCGGACGACGACGCCCGGCCCTTGTGGGTCTCGGGCCGGGCGTCGTCGTGCGGGCCGTGCCCGCGATACGGGTCAGGTCGTCCGGGGTTGCCGCGGCGGTGGGCTCGGGAGTCTGCTTGCCGCTCTGCCGCCAATGCCCAGGTAGCGGGACCGACCGACGGGCTGTGCGCGAGAACGAAGGAGGCGTCCATGGTTACGGGCCGCGACCGGCGAGGTGCGTCCGCTTGACCCACCACCCACGTTGGCCAGCCCGACCGAAATCCCTGCCGCGCCCACAGCGCGGCAGCCAGACCACCCACCGCAAGGTGCACGCCAAAGCCAGACCAGGCACCCAGCGGCGAGCAACCAAGACCCTGGCGCGACAGGCCCCCACCCGTCCACCGCAACCGAATCCCACCCACACCCGCAGACGACGACGCCCGGCCCTTGTGTTTCAAGGGCCGGGCGTCGTCGTGCGGGTGTGTCAGCTGTCCTGGAGGTTTCGGTCGGCGAGCAGCTGCGCGCGCTCCGGCCAGGTCGGCAGGCTCGCCGACGAGCGCATGCCGGCGGACGCGAGCGCGGCACGGAGCGCGGCCTCGTCGCTGGCGGCGAGCTGGGCGAAGGTGGTGATGCCGGCGGTGCGCAGCGCGTCGGCCATCTTCGGGCCGATGCCCGCGATGCGGGTCAGGTCGTCCGGGGTCGCCGCGGCGGCGGGCTCGGGAGTCCGCTGCATGGGCACCTCCGTCACCGGCTCCGGCACGGTCTCCGTCACCGGCTCCGGCGCCGTCTCGACCGGTGCGGCGGGCACCGGTGCGGGGATCGGGAGCTCGGGGGCGGCCACGTCGGCGCGGCCGTTGCGGTCGCCGTCAGCGAGTAGACGTGCCTGCTCGGGCCAGGTTGCCAGGCCCGGGGCGGAGCGCAGGCCGGCCGACTTGACGGTGGAGCGCAGGGTCTCGGCGTCGGTGTCGGCGAGGTCGCGGAAGGTGGTGATGCCGGCGGCGGCCAGGGCGGTCGCGATCTTCGGGCCGATGCCCTCGATGAGGACGAGCTTGTCCGGGCTTGCGACCTGCGCGGCAACGGGCTCGACGACAGCGACAGGCTCGGGCTCGGCAACGACGATGGGCTCGGGCTCGACGACGGCGACGACGGGCTCAGCAACGGCGACAGACTCGGCGACCGGCTCGGGCTCGGCGATCGGCTCGGGGTCCGTGACGGGCTCGGCGACGGCGACCGGCTCGGGCACGGCGACGGGCTCCGGCTCCGCGACGGGCTCGGCGGCGACCGGCTCGGGTTCGGCAACGGGCTCGGCGGCCGCGACGGGCTCAGCGGCGGGCTCGGGCTCAGCGGCGGGCTCGGTGGCCGCGGCGGGCTCCGGCTCGGTCGCCGGGGTTTCCGCGGTGTCCGTGGCCGGCTTGGCCTCGGCGGTCGCGGTGGCCGACTCGGTGGAGGTGGAAGAGGTCGCGTCGTCGACCGGCGACTGTGCGGAGCGGCGGGCGAGGATGCGACCCCGGACCAGCCAGCCCACGAACAGGCACACGAGCAGTGCGGCAACTATGGAAAGGAGCGATGCCACGGCATGGCCTCCGAAGACAGGGATCGAGATGTAGCGCGCAGCTTTGCACATCTCGATACCGCACCCGGCACGGCGTGCCGTATTCGTGACCCCAAGTGGGTGAATTCGCCCGTCCGGTCAGGGGTGTGGTCGGAGCAGGGTGATCCGGTTCGCGCCCAGCTCGGTGACGTACAGGTTTCCGGTCGCGGTGTCCTGGGTGACGTCGAGCGGCTGGCTGAAGCCGGTCAGGCCGTCGAGGCCGGTGGTGCGGTTGCTCAGTGTGCCGTTCGGCGCGACGTCGAAGGTTTCGATGTCCTGTCCGGCCGAGTAGCGGACTACCAGAAGTTTGCCGTCCAGGGTGCCGCCGCGGTACTCGATGGCGCCGTTGGCCGAGGCGTGCAGGCCCGCGTCGTAGGTGCCGGCCAGGTCGAAGGCGGGGTCCGGCTGCGTGCCGACCGGGTACGCGCCGACCTGGAACGCGTCGGTGCCCGCGGTCGGGTTGCCGCCGGCCAGCACCCACTCGCAGCGCAGCGGGTTCGGGTGGCCGTAGTAGCGGCCCGGCTTCACGTCGAAGACGTAGTCGGTCTCGGCGGTGGGCACATTGGTCAGCGCCGGCACGGCTGGTGCGGTGTAGCCGCGGCGGGCGCAGGACGCGGGCAGCGGCATGGGCGTTGCGGGGGTGTTGCCGCCGGCGGCCGAGCCGTTGGTCGGCGCGTACAGGTGGCCGTTGCGGTGCCAGACCAGGTCGTAGGCGTTGCGGACGCCGGTGGCGTAGATGGTCAGCGGCGCACCGGCGGCGTACGGGTCGTAGTTGCCGCCGTCCGCTGTTCGCACGTCGATCGGCGTGCCGGTGAAGGTCGTCGGGTCGAGTCGCAGCACCGCCGCGCTGAGCAGTTGCTCGGACCGGTTTCCCCAGGTGGAGTCGGGCGCGCCCATCGCGTTGTTGGCGCCCTGCGAGACGTACAGCGCGCCGTCGGGACCGAAGGCCAGCGAGTTCGTCTCGTGGTCCTTGACCGAGCGTGGCAGACCGGTCACGACCGGCGCGTAGGTGCCCAGGCCGGGTCCGCTGAGCCGGCCGATCCGGCCCGACCAGTCCGGCACGTTCAGCGGGCCCACGTACTCGTAGTTGTCGGTCACCCAGAGGTTGCCCGCGGGGTCGAAGGCCATGCCGATCACCGTGCGGGCCGGCGCGCCGGGCAGGCCCAGCGCCGCCGCGTTGTCGCGTACCGCGGTGATGGTCGTCGCCGCGCCGAGGGTGCCGTCGGCGTTGATCACGAAGCGCAGGATGCGCCCGTCGAGGGTGCCCGCGTACAGGCGGCCGTCGGGGCCCTTGACCACCGTCGTGAAGGGTGCGCCGGTCGCGACGCCGACCACCTTGTCGAAGCCCGGGCCGCCGGGACCGCTGCCGGCCCCGGTCGTGAACACGATCGAGTACGGGGTGAAGGCGCGCCCGCCCACGTCGCGTACACCGGACGTCAGGGTGAACCGGTACGTCGTGTTCGCCGCCAGCGGGGAGTTCGGCGAGAGGTTGACGACGTCGCCGCCGCCGCTGGTGATCACGTTGGCGGGCACTGCCGCGCCGTCGGCGAGCCGGGTCAGCGTCACTGTCGCTCCGGTCAGTGTCGCCGGGTCGACGCCGCCGCCGGGTAGCACCAGGTCCTCGACGACGCTGGTGGTCAGCGGCACGGCGGTGGCGCCGTTCGCGGGCGTGCTGGTCCGCACCCCCGGCAGCGCGCCTGCCTGCGGGACGCTGACCACGTCCACGTAGTTCAGTTTGGTGTTGGTGCCGCCGGTCGCGCTGAGCGTGAGCCGCCCGTCGGTGACCGTGACCGTCCGCGTCACGGTGGCGTGCCGCGCCGACGCGGTCGGGGCGAAGGCGGCGACGCCGTTCTGGTCCTCGATGCCGAGCCAGTGCACGCTGTCGAGCGCGGTGCCGGCGTCGCCGACCGCGGCCGTCACCGTGTAGGTGCCGTTCGGCACGGCCGCCTCCCAGGAGCCGGGCGCGGTGACGCCCGCCGACCCGGCGGGCAGCTGGGCGTGCACCAGCGTGGCGAGCCGCACGTCGCTCTGCCCCGCCGCCGGGTTCCGGTTGCGGCCGTTGCCGGCGAGGCTCAGCGGCGTGGTCGTGCCCGGCTGCACCCAGCCGTACCCGCGGGCGGCGGCGAACGCGTCGCCGGAGTCGCGCAGGTAGCCGGCCGGTGGCGCGGTGGCGGCGTCGGAGAAGTTCACCCGCAGCGCGAACGCCGCCGGAGTCGCGGTGACCGTCGCGGACCGCGCGGACTCCGCGCCGGCGGTGTCCACCGCCGTGACGGCGTAGCCGTACGCGGTCCCGTTGCCGACCGCGGTGTCCAGCCACGACGCCCGGGCCAGCGGCGCCGGTCCGGAGACGAGCGTGCCGCCCCGGTAGACGCGGTAACCGGCGAGGTCGGCCGCGGTCGACGCCGTCCAGGCCACCGCGACCTGCGAATCCCCGGGCGTCGCGGTCACGCCGGCCGGTGCCGCGGGCGGCCCGACCCGGCCGATCTCCAGGTAGTTCAGCTTGGTGTTGGTGCCGCCGGTCGCGTCGATCGTCAGCCGGCCGTCGCTGACCGGCACGGTCACGGTGGCGGTGCGGAACTCGGCCGCGGCGGTCGAGACGAACCCGGACACCACGGCGACGCCCTCGGCCCGGATCGTGTGCGAGCTGTCGTACGCGGGCCGGTCGCCGACCGCCACCGTCACCTGGTAGGTGCCGGGCGGCAGCGCGTACTCCCAGGCGCCCGGCGTCGCCACGCCGGCGGTGCCGCCGACGTCGCCGTACTGGAGGTGGATGAGGGTGTTGAGCCGCGGGTCGATGCCGGCCCGCGCGCGGTCGCGGGTGTTGCGGGTCAGGTCCAGCGGATCGTGTGTCCCGGAGACCACCCAGCCGGACCCGCGCGCCGCGTCGAACGCCAGGCCCGTGTCGGCGGCGTACCCGGCCGGCACCGCCGACGCCGCGGGCTGGAAGTCGACCTTCGCGATGGTTGTCACGGCGGCGCGCGCGGGTGCCACCGACGCGAACGGCGCGGCCAGCGCGGCCAGCGCGACAAGGGCCACGATCCACAGACGACGATGCACGGCGATCCCCCAGACCGGCCCTCACCGGACCGATGCCAAGCTCGCACGATCAACGCCGCTGTGTATCTGTCAGGAATCCGTCGAGGTCGTATCCGCAGCTCAGGCCGGGAGCCGTTTCGTCCGAGCCCGATCACTGCGCGGGAACACCGAGACCTGGCCAAATGCGGAGATCAGCGGTGCCGCCGGGCGATCGCGTACAGATCGCGGGCGGGCCCGATGAGCTGGCCGCCGGCCGGCCAGACCGCGCGCAGCTGCCGCTGCAGGAGCATCGGGGCCGGCACCGCGACCAGCGTGCCGGCGGCCAGCTCGGCGGTGACGGCCAGCGAACTGAGCACCGCCGCGCCGCTGCCCGCCGCGACCGCGTGCTTGATCGCCGTCGTCGACGACAGCTCCAGCAGCGGCGCCTCCGCCGTGGACGGCCGCAGCGACTCCTCGAACGCGCGCCGGGTGCCCGAGCCCGCCTCCCGCGACACCAGCGGGGTCGCGGCCAGCTCGGCCGCGGTGACGCCGCGCCGCCGCCGCGACCAGGGGTGATCCGGCGCCACCACGACCACCAGCCGGTCGGCGGCGACGGCCTCGGCGTGCAGCCCGGCCGGTACGTCCGGGCCCTCGACGAAGCCCAGCTCCACCTCGCCGGCGAGGACCGCCGCCGCGACCTCGGCGGAGTTCGCCGCCCGCAGCGTCACGCTCAGCCCGGGATGCCCGGGCCGCAGCGCGACCAGCCACGCCGGCAGCAGATACTCCGCGACGGTCTGGCTGGCGGCCACCGCGAGCCGGCTCTCGTGGCTGGTGCGCAGCGCGGCGGCGCCGGTGGCCAGGGCGTCGGCGGCGTCGACGGCCGCCCGCGCCCAGTCGGCGACCAGGGCGCCCGTCGCGGTCAGTGTCGAGCCGCGCGGCGAGCGGTGCAGCAGGGTCAGCCCGAGCCGGCGCTCCAGCTCGCGCAGGCGGGCGCTCGCGGCCGGCTGGGAGATGCGGTGCGCGGTCGCCGCACGGCCGACGCTGCCCAGCCGGGCGACGCTGAGCAGCAGGTCGAACGGGGTGAGGTCGGTGACCTGCGGCGGCAGAGGCATAACCGCAGCCTATGACGCCTGAGGGTGGCGCCGGGTACCGGGCCGGCCCGGATGACCGGACAGTGGAGATCATGACCGCCCTGCTGGAGCGACAGTCCCGTACCGCACGTAGCGCACCCACGATCGTGTTCGGCCCGAACTGGTTCGCCGTCGTGATGGGCACCGGCATCCTCGCCACGGCCGCCGCCGCCCTGCCGGTGCACGTGCCGGGGCTGCGCACCCTGGCCGTCCTCGGCTGGGCCCTGGCCGCGGCGCTGCTGGTCGTCCTGGTGGTCGCGGCGGTCCGGCACGCGACCACGTACGCCGACGACCCGGTCCTGTCGCAGTTCTGGGGAGCGCCGCCGATGGCGCTGATGACCGTCGGCGCCGGCACCCTGCTGGTCGGCCGGGACTGGCTCGGCGAGCCGGTCGCCGTCGCCGTCGACCTGGTGCTCTGGACCGTCGGCACGGTGCTCGGGCTGGTCGTGGCCGTCGCGGTCCCGTACCGGATGATGACCCAGCACCGCGCCGGGCCGGACGCGGCCTTCGGCGGATGGCTCATGCCGGTGGTCTCGCCGATGGTCTCCGCCGCCGGCGGCGCGCTGCTCGTCCCGCACGTCGCGGCCCGCGCCGAGCTGCTGCTGGCCTGCTACGCGATGTTCGGGATCAGCCTCTTCGCGGCGGTCGTCGTGATCGGCCAGATCTGGGGCCGGCTGGTGCGGCACGGCCCCGGCCCCGCCCGGCTGGTGCCGACGCTGTGGATCGTGCTCGGCCCGCTCGGACAGTCGGTCACCGCCGCACACCTGCTCGGGCGCGCCGCCGAGGGCGTGCTGCCCGAGCCGTACGCGACCGGTGCACAGCTGGCCGCGGTGCTCTACGGCGTACCGGCGCTGGGTTTCGCCCTGTTCTGGGCGGCGCTGGCCGGCGCGATCACCGTGCGGACCGCCCGGGCCGGCCTGCCCTTCTCGCTGACCTGGTGGAGCTTCACGTTCCCGGTCGGCACGGTGGCGACCGGCGCGAGCGGCCTCGCCGTGCGCACCGGCTCCGGCCTGCCGGCCGCCCTGGCCGTCCTGCTCTACGCCGGGCTGGTCGCCGCCTGGGCGGTCGTCGCCGTCCGCACGGTGCGCGGGCTGCGGCGGGGCGACCTTCTGCGACCGGCGCCGCCCGCGATAGGGTCTGAGCAGGCCCGCGTGGACATGTAATGAGGGAGCCGGTTGGCTACGGACCTGCTCGCCGAGCTGGACGGCGCGCGCCGCCTGGCCGCCGCGAACGACCGGCCCGACCTTGCCGAGCGGCTGGACCGGGCCGTCGAGCGACTGCGCGCCGACGACGTCGCGGTCGCCGTGGTCGGCGAGTTCAAACAGGGCAAGAGCACGCTGGTCAACGCCCTGCTGCGCACCGACATCTGCCCCGTCGACGCCGACGTCGTCACCGCGGTCCCGACCGTGCTGCGCTTCGGCACCCCGCCGTCGGTCACCCTGCAGATCCCCGCCGAGGACGGCACCGTGCGTCCGGTCGGCGTGCCGTTCGGCGACCTGTACCGGCACGTCACCGAGGGCGCGCCCGGCGCCGACGGCGAGGCCGCGCCGCGCAGCGTCGAGGTGTGCCTGGACCGGCGGCTGCTCGGCGCCGGGCTGTCCTTGATCGACACGCCCGGCGTCGGCGGCCTGGACTCCGCGCAGGGCAACCTCACCCTCGCCGCGCTGGCCACGGCCGGTGCGGCGCTCTTCGTGACCGACGCGGCGCAGGAGCTGACCGCTCCCGAGGTCGATTTCCTGCGCCGCACGCTGGAACGCTGCCCGAACGTCTGCTGCGTCGTCACGAAGACCGACCTGCACGGAGACTGGCGGCGCATCGTCGAGCTCAACGCCGGCCACCTCGCCAAGCAGGGCCTCGACGTGCCGATCATCGCCGTCTCCTCGTTCCTGCGGCTGCGCGCCCACGCCCGTGACAGCACCGAGCTCAACGTCGAGTCCGGCTTCCCGCGCCTGGTCGAGCTGCTGCGCCGCGACGTGCTCGGCGCGGCCCGGGCGGGCATGCAGGCCGCGGCGCGCGCCGAGCTGACGTTCGTCGTCGGCCAGCTGCGCGAGCGCGTGGTCGCCGAGCAGGCCGCGGCGGCGTCGCCCGCCGCGGCCGCCGCGATCACCGACCGGTACGCGGAGCGCCGGCGCCGTACCCAGTCCCTCGGCACCTGGCAGACCGTGCTGGGCGACGGCATCCAGGACCTCACCACGGACGTCGACCACGACCTGCGCGAACGCCTCCGAGGGCTGCTGCGGCGCGGCGAGGCGCTGCTGGACGAGTCCGACCCGCGCGACACCTGGCGCGACTTCCAGGCCTGGGCGGCCCGGGAGGCGACGGCCGCCGCCGTCGACAACCTGATGCTGCTGGTCACCCGCACCGAGCAGCTCGCCCGCGACGTCGCGGAACGCTTCGACCTCGAGTACGACGGCCTCGACGTCGACCTGCCGTCACCCGAGCAGGGCCTGGGCAAGGTCGGCGAGCTGGACGTCAGCTTCCACAAGTCCGGCATGCAGCAGTTCCTCGGCGCGTTCACCGCGGCCCGGATCACCTACGGCGGCTTCTACATGCTCGGCGCACTCGGGGCACTGTTCAACGTCGCCGTCGCCGCGCCGATCGGGCTGCTCGCGGGCCTGACCCTGGGCCGCCGGCTGATCAGACAGGAGCGGGACCGGCAGGCACAGCAGCGGCGCCTGCAGGCGAAGGCCGAGCTGCGCCGCTACGTCGACGACGTCTCCTTCCACGTCGGGCGCGACTCGCGCGAGGCGGTCCGGCGCACCCAGCGTTTCCTGCGCGACGAGTTCGGCGCCCGCGCCGCGGCGGTCGACCGCTCCACCGCGACGGCCGCGGCCGCCGTACGCGAGACCGCGGCCCTGCCGGAGGCCGCGCGGCGAGAGCGGGCCCGCCGGCTCGCGTCCCTGCGCGGCGAACTGGACCGGCTCGGATGAGCGCCCCGATGACCCTGCTGGAGCAGGTCCGTGCGCTGCTCGACCGGGCGGGCGCGGAGACCGCCGATCCGGCCGTGCGCGCCGCGATCGCCGGCGCCCGCCGGCGCCTCGACGAGCCGCTGCGCGTCGCCATCGCCGGCAAGGTCAAGGCCGGCAAGTCCACCCTGCTCAACGCCCTGGTCGGCGAGGGCCTCGCGCCGACCGACGCGGGGGAGTGCACCCGGATCGTCACCTGGTACGCCGACGGCCCCACCTACGCGGTCACCGCGCACCTGACCGACGGCGGCACCGAGGCGCGGCCGTTCAACCGGGTCGACGGCGCCGTGCGGATCAGCCTCGGCCGCCCCGCCGAGCAGGTCGACCACCTCGAGGTGCGGGTACCCAGCGCCCGGCTGCGCCGGCACACCCTGATCGACACCCCGGGTATCGCGTCGCTCTCCACCGACGTCTCCCTGCGTACCATGGCGTTCCTCGACGCCGAGGGTGAGCGGGCCGCCAAGACCGACGCCGTCATCTACCTGCTGCGCCACATGCACGCCAGCGACGTCCGCTTCCTCGAGTCCTTCCACGGCGACGGCCTGTCCAGCGGCACCCCGGTCAACGCCGTCGGCGTGCTGTCGCGCGCCGACGAGATCGGCGGCGCCCGCCTCGACGCGATGGCGGCGGCGGCGCGGGTCGCCGGCCGGTACGCCTCCGACGAGCGGCTGCGCCGGCTCTGCCCGATAGTCGTCCCGGTCGCGGGCCTGCTCGGCGCGGCCGGCGCGACCCTGCGCGAGGACGAGTACCGGACGCTGGCCGCGGTGGCCGCCGAGCCCATGGCCGAGATCGTCGAGCTGCTGCTCACCGCCGACCGCTTCGCCGCGTCGGCGCCCGAGCGCCGCGAGGCCCTGCAGCGGCTCGGCCTGTTCGGGGTCCGGCTGTCCGTGCGGCTGATCCGCGAGGGCAAGGTGCACGACTCCGCCGACCTGGCCGCGGCGCTGACCGAGCACAGCGGTATCGACCGGCTGCGCGCGGTCTTCGCGGCCCAGTTCGTCGGCCG
Organism: Actinoplanes sp. NPDC049668; assembly: GCF_044465445.1. Taxonomy (NCBI): domain Bacteria; kingdom Bacillati; phylum Actinomycetota; class Actinomycetes; order Micromonosporales; family Micromonosporaceae; genus Actinoplanes; species Actinoplanes sp. NPDC049668. Next base: position 220,130 of record NZ_JBITLR010000002.1, on the reverse strand, counting down.
CAGCGAGGTGCTGAAGGCCCGCTCGGCGCTGGCCGTGCTCGACGAGTTCCTGACGCCCGGCTCGGCGCTGGCCGCCGAGGCCGAGCGGATCCGGGCCAGCGCGCACGAGTTCGTCGAGCTGCGGCTGCTCCACCTGGTCCGGTCCGGGCGGCTGCCGGGCACCGACGCGCAACTGGCCGAGATGGACCTGCTGCTCGGCGGCGCGGGCGGCGCCGCGCACCACCGGCTCGGCCTGCCGGCGGACGCGCCGCCGGCCCGGATCGCGGCGGCGGCCCAGGTGGCGCTGGCCCGGTGGCAGGGCGTGGCCGAGCACCCGTTCACGGCCCGGGAACTGCGCACGGCGGCCCGCGCCGTGGCCCGCAGCTGCGAGGGCCTCCTCGCCGCGGTCTCCTGAACCGCGCGTCGCGGTTCAGGACCCTCGCTCGTCGCGGACGCGCTCCGACATGGCGGCCTGTTCCCGGCGGACCCGTTCGAGAATGGTCGTGTCGGCCAGCAGGTCGGGGAGGCCGACCTCGCGGTCCAGCGCCACGACCTGTTCCAGTTCGGCGACGGCCCGGTCGAGCTCGCCCCGCTGGTGGTAGAGCATGGCGATGTTGTACCGCGTGATCGCCTCGCCGGCCCGGTCGCCGACCTCCTGGACGATGGGCAGGGCCTGTCCGTAGTGGTCCAGCGCAGCCTCGAGGTCGCCCAGGTTGTCGTAGGCGAGGCCGATGTTGTTCAACGTGGCGGCCTCGCCGGCCCGGTCGCCGACCTCGCGGCGGATCGGCAGGGCCTGGTGGAAGTAGTCCAGCGCCTTCTGCTGGTCGCCCAGTTTGTTCTGCACGCTGCCGATGTTGTTCAGCGTGACGGCCTCGCCGGCCCGGTCGCCGACCTCCCGCTGGATCGGCAGGGCCTGGCCGTAGTGGTCCAGCGCCTTCTGCCGGTGGCCCAGTACGTCATACGCGAGGCCCATGCTGGTCAGCGTGGCGGCCTCATTGCCGCGGTCGTCGGCGGCCCGGTACAGGCTCAGCGCGCGGTCGTAGGCGGCCAGCGCCTCCGTGGGGGAGCCGATGATGCGCTTGGCCCGCCCCAGGTCGTAGTAGGCGCCGGCGTCGTCGCCCAGGGTCAGGGTCTGCTCGGCCAGCCGGATCACGTCGGCGAACCGCGACCGGGTCAGCCACACCCGGCCGACCAGGTCGCCCACCGCACTCGCGATGCCGGCCTCGCGGCCGGCCACCGCCAGGCGGTGCACCTCCACCAGCTGAGCGATCGACGTCATGGCTCAGGACCAGGAGGGGTGACCCTCGCGGGCGTTGCCCTGGGTCAGCGTTACCTCGTCGCTGCCGTCCGCCTTGACGATGACGATCTTCGGCCGTTCCAGCACGCCGCGGGTGAACGCCAGCCAGTCGCCGCCCGGCGCCCAGGACGGGTCCATCTCCCGTTCGGCGTCGAAGGTCAGTTGCCGGGCCTTCGAGCCGTCGCTGCCGATCAGCCAGATGTCGGAGAGGTCGGGCGAGGTCTTGCGGGTGTACGCGATGGTCTTGCCGTCCGGCGACCACGACGGGTCGTTCGCGGGACCGGATTCGCCCTTGGTGATCTGCTTGCCGGGCTCCTCGGGGTCCGCGACCGTCAGCACGAAGATCTGCCGTACGCCGTCGACCTCGGTCCAGTAGGCGATCTTCTTGCCGTCGGGTGACCAGACCGGGTCGTCCTTGACCCGGCTCGACCAGGTCAGCTGGGTCGGCTCGGACTCGCCGAACTTGAGGGTGAAGATCTGCGCCGTGCCGTTGACCTTGCGCATGAACGCGATCCGGGTGCCGTCGGGTGCCCAGTCGGCCCCGCCGGCGGTGTCGCCGATCACCTTCTCGGAGTCGGTGCCGTCGGCGTTCAGCAGCCAGATCGAGTTTCCGCCGTCGGGCAGCCTGCGGGTCAGCGTCATCTGCTTGCGGTCCGGTGACCAGTCGGGGCCGACGTCGTTGCCGCGCTCGGAGATCAGCGTGCGGTCCGGCTGTCCCGGGGTGAGCAGCTTGATGACGGACTTGCCCGCCGGCCAGCTCTCCTTGCCGGTGTCGACGCGGATGTACATGGGGTCCGTCGGGTACGGCGGCGCGGTGACCGACGGCGAGGCCGGCGCCGAGGCCGGCGGCTGTGCACCGGTGCCGCCCTTGCGGTCGTCGCCGCGGTTCAGCGCGATCACGGCCGCCGTGGTTCCGGCGATGACGGCAAGGGTGAGCGCGCCGACCATGATCATGAGGCGGCCGGTACGCCTGGGTGATCCGTTCTCGTCCCCGCCCGCCGGCGGGTAGGTGCCGGGCGGGACGGGCGGCGCCGACCCGAGGGCCGGGGTTCCGAATCGCGGGCCGGCGGACACCGGAACCGGCGCGGTGCCGGAGACGGAGGCCGCGCCGCGCGAGAAGGCGACCGGCGCCGCGGAGCCGTAGGTGACGCCGGTGGTCGGCTCGTCGACGACGGGTGTCGCGTGCGCCCGGGCGCTCGGGACACCGTTGCCGCTCACGGCCGGGATCGGCGCGCTGCCGGCTCCTGGCGCGGGCATGACCTGTGTGGACGGGAGGCTCGCCTCGGCCGGTGCCGGCGTCCGGTCCGCGGCGGTGATCGAGGTGGTCTGTGCCGGTGCCGCGCTCGCGGTGGCGGCCACCACCGGTGGGGCGGCGCCGTGGCCCGGTGCGGAAGCCCGGTCCGGGGGTCCGGTCGTCTCCGCCGGCGGCGCGGCGGTGCCGGCGTGGGCGGTCGGCGCGACCGCCGCCGCGAACGGCGAGGTCCCGCCGGTGATCAGCGCGGTCGACACCGCGGCGCCCAACGCGATGCTGTGCTCCGGATGCGGGTCGGCCACCACCGGCCGGTCGAACGCCGTGGACAGCAGCTGGCTGACCAGCGGAATCCGCGACGAGCCGCCGGCCAGCAGCACCGCGTCGAGCTCGCCCGGCGCCACCCCGGCCCGGCGCAGCGCCCGGTGCATCGCCGTCACCGTGTCCTCGAGCGCGGGCGCGATCATCGACTCCAGTTCGGAGCGGTTCAGCCGGACCCGGGTGTGCGTCCCGGGCAGCGCCACCGGGATCATCACCTCGGTGTCGAAGGAGAGCGCCTCCTTGGCCTCCACGCAGTCGCGGCGCAGCCGGGACAGGGCGGTGACCACGGCCGGTTCCTCCGGGTCCAGGCCCTCGACCGCGCCGCCGAGCACGCCGAGGACGTGCCCGAAGACCGCCTCGTCGAAGTCGGCGCCGCCGAGCTGCTCGATGCCCTCCGGCTCGCCGAGCAGCTGGAAGCCCTCGCCGTCGCGGCGCAGCACGGCCGCGTCGAACGTGCCGCCGCCCAGGTCGTAGACCGCGACGGTCTCGCCCGGCGCGATCCTGCGGGCGGTCGCGTGCTGCAGCGCGGCGGCCTCGGGCTCGGTGCGCAGCAGCACCGGGCCGGTGTCGGCCAGCCGCAGCGCCTGGTCGAGCTGCTCGCGCTTGTAGGGGCCCCAGTTCGCCGGGTGCGTCACGGTCAGCACCGCCGGCGGCCCGCCCTGGAGCTGGGCGACCGCGTCGAGGACGTGGCGCAGCAGCTTGGCGGTCAGCGCGTGCGCCGAGAACGGCGCCCCGCCGACCAGGATCGGCACCGGGTCGCCGATGCGGCGCTTGAACTCGCGCGCCAGCCGGGCCGGCTCGGTCAGGCCGCGGCGCTCGGCCGCCTCGCCGATCAGCAGGCCGCCGTCGGGGCGCACGAAGACCAGCGAGGGGATCTCGGCGCGGCGCCCGCCCAGCCGGGCCACCTCCACGCGGCCGTCGGCGCGGACCGCGGCCGCCGTCTGGGTCGTGCCGAGGTCGACACCCAAGCCGTACTGCATCACCACAGCTCAAGACCTTACGGGCAGCGCGCCACCGGCGGCACCGCCGGACGGGCTGTGTCGGGGGTGGTGTTCATGGTGTGACCGCGCACTTGGGCGCCACGGTCCGCCACCGCGCGCAGAAGGCCTGCGCCGCGCCGGGGGACGCGAAGCCGTCGTGCAGCAGCACCCAGGATCCGGCGCCGTCGTCGGCCAGCTCGTCCGAGGCGAGGCTGTCGACCAGCCGGACCTGCATGCCGGCGGCGGCGAGCTTGGCGCGCCGCGCCTCGGCGGCCGCCTGCCCGCCGTCCGCGCCGCGGTGCGGGAAGGCGTCGACCAGGACGAACGGCCGTCCGACGGGTGCGGCCGCGACGGGCGTGGAGGCGGCGGCGCCGGGCGGTGCGGCGGCGCGGTCGCGGCCGGGCAGCGGCAGGCGCAGGCCGGAGAACGCGACCGCGGCGGTGGCGCCGAGGGCGAGCAGCACCGCGACGGTGCCGGCGGCCCAGCCGGGCAGCCGCGGCCTGCGCGTGCCGGTGCCGACGGCGGTCAGCAGCGGCCGCCGGTCCTCGCCGGCGCCGTCGTACACGGAGACGATCACGGCGTACGGCCTCGGCGCGCCCATCAGCGGGCGCGACGGCCGGGCTTGCAGGACGACCGGGAGCGACGCGCCCGCCTCGAGCCGGGCGGCCTCGGGCCGCGCCTCGGCGCTGCCGCCCGGCGGGTCGAGCGTCGCGCTGATCCGCAGGTCGGCGGGGTAGCCGCCGGCGTTGCTCAGGCGCAGGTCGAACGTCTGCGCGGCGCCGGGCCGCGGCGTCAGGTCCCCGGTGACCGGTACCGGCACGGCGACCGTGAGCAGCCCGGTGGCGAAGCCGGCGGTCGTGCCGCCGGCGGTGTCCTCGGCGCGCACGGTGAACGGCACCAGCGACGCGCTCGGCGGCTGGTCGGCGGGGGCGCGCAGCACCACCTCGACCGTCGCCGTCGCACCGGGCGCCACGGTGGCCGTCGGCGGGTCGACGCTCGCCCAGCCGGAGGCGCGCCCGCGGGCGACGGTGATCCGGACCTCGCGCGCGGCGAGGCTCGGATTGCGCAGCGTGACCGGCACCCGGACCGCGACGCCCGGCGGCAGGGTCACGGGGGTCGCCGGCAGGGTCACTTCCACGCCGACGATGGTTTCACCGGCATGGTCACGGCAGGTGGGTCGGGTCGCCAACCTGACCGGCGATCCACCCTCCCGTGGCCCGGCCCGGCCTGCGGTGAGCGGGCCGGCGCCGAGCCGATCGCCCGGCTATCGCCGGGTCGCCCGCCATTCGGCGGCCAGGATCGCGAAGATCAACTCGTCGTGCCAGGCGCCGTCGAAGAGGACGCACTCCCGCAGGTGACCCTCCTGGCGCAGGCCGAGCCGGCGCAGCGCCCGCGCGGACGCCTCGTTGCCGGCGTTCGTGCTGGCGGTGACCCGGTGCAGCGCCATCCGGTCGAAGGCGAGGTCGAGCAGGGCGGCGGCGGCCTCGGTGGCGTACCCGGCGCCCTGCGCGTCGGGGTGCAGGATGACGCCGATCTCGCCGTGCCGGTGCTCCGTGCTGACCAGGCTCAGGTCGACCTCGCCGACCAGGCGGCCGGTGTCGCGCTCCTCGGCGGCCAGGACCAGGCAGTCGCCGTCCTCGGCCAGCCGGGTCATGGTCAGGCGCTGCCGGACCACGTCGCGGACGCCGTCCAGGGTCGGCGGCGGCCAGTAGAGGTAGCGCAGCACCTCGGGCCGGCCGCGCAGATCGAACAGCGCGTCCGCGTCGCCGGTCCGGAACGGCCGCAGCAGCAGGCGGGCGGTGGTCAGGGGTTCGTCAAGATCGAGCACCCGCACATGGTCTCACCAGACGTATCGAAACTGTTGACACCCCGTTACAGGCGCACGACCATATGCTCACCAGTCAATGGAAGCGCTCCCAAGGAGACCCTCCCGTGATTCGAGCCCTTGGCGCCGCCGTCCTGCTGACCGCGACACTCACCGTGGTGGGGCCGGCGTCCGCGGCCGCCGCCGACGAGGTCGAGCAGGTCGTCAACGGTGGCTTCACGTCCGGCACCGACCCGTGGTGGTCCACCGCGGGCATGCCGATAACCCTGCGCGACGGCCGCGCCTGCGTGGACGTACCCGGCGGCACCACCAACCGCTGGGACGCCGCCGTCGGCCAGAACGACATCGACCTCGTCGCCGGCGAGTCCTACCGCTACTCGTTCACCGCGTCCGGCGACCCGGACGGGCACATCGCCCGGGCGATCGTCGGGCTCTCCGTCGCGCCGTACGACACCTACTTCGAGTCCTCGCCGGTGCTGACCGTCGCGGGCGACACCTACTCGTTCACCTTCACCTCGGCCGTGACCACCGCGCAGGCGCAGGTCGCGCTCCAGGTCGGCGGCAGCGCCACCGCCTGGGGCCTCTGCCTCGACGACGTCTCCCTGGTCGGCGGCGTGCCGCCGGACGTCTACGTGCCCGACACCGGGCCGCGGGTCCGGGTCAACCAGGTCGCCTACCTGCCGCGCGGCCCGAAGAAGGCCACGCTGGTCACCGAGGCGACGACCCGGCTGGGCTGGCAGCTCAGGAACGCCGCCGGCGCGACGGTGGCGCGCGGGCACACGGCGCCGCGCGGCGTCGACGTCTCCTCGGGCCAGAACGTGCACTCGATCGACTTCGGCGGCTACCGCGGGCGCGGCACCGGCTACACGCTGGTCGCCGACGGCGAGACGAGCCGGCCGTTCGACATCGACGCCGCCGCCTACGAGCGGCTGCGCCTGGACGCCCTGAAGTTCTACTACCCGCAGCGCAGCGGCGTCGAGATCCGCGGCGACCTGCGTCCCGGCTACGCCCGCCCGGCCGGCCACGTCGACGTCGCGCCGAACCTCGGCGACGGCGCGGTGCCCTGCCAGCCCGGCGTCTGCGACTACACCCTGAACGTCATCGGCGGCTGGTACGACGCCGGCGACCACGGCAAGTACGTCGTCAACGGCGGCATCTCCACCTGGCAGCTGCTCAACCAGTTCGAGCGCACCACCGAACCGGGCCGGCTCCGCGACGGCACGCTGGCCGTCCCGGAGAGCGGCAACCGGGTGCCGGACATCCTCGACGAGGCCCGCTGGGAACTGGAGTTCATGCTGAGCATGCGGGTGCCGGCCGGCAAGCCGCTCGCCGGCATGGTGCACCACAAGATCCACGACGCCAACTGGACCGGGCTGCCGCTGCTGCCGCACCTCGACCCGCAGCCGCGCGAGCTGCACCCGGTCTCGACCGCGGCGACCCTGAACCTGGCCGCCACCGCCGCGCAGGCCGCCCGCGTCTACCAGCGCTACGACCCCGCGTTCGCCAAGCGGGCCCTCGCGGCGGCCCGGACCGCGTACGCGGCCGCGCTGGCCGAGCCCGCGCGCTACGCGCCCGAGTCCGACGGGGTCGGCGGCGGCGCGTACAACGACAGCAAGGTCGACGACGACTTCTACTGGGCGGCGGCCGAGCTGTACCTGACCACGGGGGAGAAGCGGTACGCCGACGCCGTGCTGGCCTCGCCCGTGCACACCGCCGACATCTTCGGCCCCGGCGCGTTCGACTGGGCCAACACGGCCGCGGCCGGCCGCCTCGACCTCGCCCTGCTTCCCAACCGGCTGCCCGGGCGGGCGGCGGTCCGCGCGTCGATCGTCCGCGGCGCGGACAGGTACCTGGCGGTACAGGCCGGGCACCCGTACGGCGTCGCGTACGCGCCGGCGAACAACATGTGGGACTGGGGCTCGAACAGCCTGCTGCTCAACAACCTGGTGGTGGTCGCGGGCGCGTACGACCTCACCGGCCGCGACCGGTACCGCGACGGCGTGCTCGAGGGCATGGACTACCTGTTCGGCCGCAACGCGCTCAACATGTCCTACGTGACCGGGTACGGCGAGGTCAGCTCGCAGAACCAGCACAGCCGCTGGTACTCGCACCAGCTCGATCCGGCCCTGCCGAACCCGCCGGTCGGTTCGCTGGCCGGCGGCGCGAACTCGTCGATCCAGGACCCGTACGCGCAGAGCAAGCTGACCGGCTGCGTCGGCCAGTTCTGCTACATCGACGACATCCAGTCGTGGTCGACCAACGAGCTGACCATCAACTGGAACTCGGCCCTGTCCTGGGTGGCATCCTTCGTCGCGGATCAGACGTAGACCTAGACTGCCGATCATGATCGACGTCGAGAAGCCGGTATGGCTTCTCGACGTCGACGGCGTCCTGAACACGGTCCGCCCCGGCTGGGGCGGACCGCCGAGGCGGGCGCAGGTGTGGTCGGGCCAGGACAGCACGTCGTACGTGCTGCGCTGGGCGCCGGCCCTGATGGACCGCATCCGGGCGCTGGCCGCGGAGAAGGTGGAGATCCGCTGGTGCACCACCTGGTGCCCCGAGGCGGACACGCTGGAGCGCCTCTGGCGGCTGCCGGAGCTGGGCCGCGCCCTGCACGCCGACCCGATGCCCCGCGGCTCGGACTGCTGGCCGCTCAAGCAGCAGGCGGCCCGGGCGGTACTGGTCGAGGAGCGCCGCCGCCTGATCTGGACCGACGACGACGCCCTGCCGCCGCCGGGCCCGCGGCGCGACAAGCTGACCGGGCGGGGCCGGGCGCTGCTGATCGCGCCCAAGCCGCTGCGCGGCCTGCAGCCGGAAGACCTGAACCTGATCGAGAAGTTCGCCGAGGGCCGCCGCCTGCCCACCCACCGGGTGGCCGGCCGACACCGGCACACCGCCGACTGAGACTCCGCGCGGCCCGAACCGGGCCTGCCGAGTGGGCAGGGGCGCTGAGGTCAGGCCGGGCGAGCGGCGGCGGCCCGGGCGATCCCACCGGTGCCAGGTCAACCGCGCCGCCGACGCGGCCGGGCGGGACTCCAGTGACCGGACCACACCGCCCGGCGGGTCGGGTCGCGGATATGGCCGGGCGGGCTTTCGCGGTGGCCGGACCGCACCGCCCGGTGGGCCGGGTCGCCGACGTGGCCGGGCGGGCTTTCGCGGTGGCCGGACCGCACCGCCCGGTGGGCCGGGTCGCCGACGTGGCCAGGCGGGGCTTTCGCGGTGGCCGATCGTGCTGCCCGGCCGCCGGGTCGCCGTTGCCGGCCGGGCTTTGACCCCGGCCGGACTCTGTTCCGGGTGTTCAGGCCGCGTTCCCGTGGTCAGGCCCGGGTTCGCCGTGGTCAGGCCCGGTTCCCGCGGTCAGGCCGCGTTCGTGGTGGCCGGGCCGTGTTCGCGGTGGTCAGGCCGCGCTGCCCAGTGGGCCGGGTCGCCGGTTGCCGGCCGCTCGTGCTGCTGCGGCGCGGGCGTCGTGCGATGCCGCGGCGGGCCCGGACTGGCCGTGCACCCGGTCGAACGTCATGAGCCACCGGATCTGCTCCCGCGGCGGCACCCCGCATCCGCGCAGGAAGGCAACGAGCGTGTCGCGCCGCGCGGACCCGGTGCCGGAGATGAGGTTGTAGACCGTGGCGCGTGAGATCGGTGTCCCCGCCTCCCGGCTACGCCGGGCTACGCTGTCGACGGAACGCCGACGCGCGTTGATCAGCGCCCGTAGGCGCCGCCCGAATTCTGCCGGTGTCCGGGCACCGGTCGGGTCCGCAGGGATCGCCGTGATTTCGGCGCTCATCGCCCTCGCCTCTTCTTCGCGTTAGGGGAATGCAGCTCCAGCCACCGTCGATCTTTTCGGGTGCGCAGGGCCGCGAACAAGTGCGCAACTGCGTACCAGTTTGGGCCCGGATAGTTTCTGAACGGATGGTGTCGGATCGGGGCGGGCGCGTTCGTTGCAGGGGTGCCGGCGCCCACGGGGGCGCCGGACGACCACAGGAGATGAGCCGATGCAGTACCTGGTTTCCGTGATCTTCGACGAGCCCGGCCTCGCCACGCAGGACGAGGCGGCCGCCATCGACGTGTTCAACGACCGGCTCGTGGCCGAGGGCCACTGGGTCTTCGCCGGCGGCCTCGCCGAGCCCGGCACGGCCACCGTCATCGACAACCGGGGCGGCGCGGAACTGATCACCGACGGCCCGTTCGTGGATTCGAAGGAGTTCCTGGCCGGCTTCTGGATCATCGAGGCCGCCGACCTCGACGTCGCGCTCAAGCTCGCCGCCGAGGGCTCGAGGGCCTGCAACCGCAAGGTCGAGGTGCGACCGTTCCGGTGAGCGTCGCCGACACCGAGGAGGCGGTCACCCGCGCGCACCGCGAGGAGTGGGCGCGGGTGGTCGCCGCCCTGGCCCGGCGCTTCGGCGACCTCGACATCGCCGAGGAGGCCGCGGCCGAGGCGTTCGCGACCGCCGTCGAGCGGTGGCCGGCCGACGGCGTGCCGCCCAACCCCGGAGCCTGGCTGACCACCGCCGCCAACCGCCGGGCCATCGACCGGATCCGGCGCGAGAGCAAGCGCGGCGACAAGCAGAGGGAGGCTCGGATGCTGTACGACGACGCCCCGCCCGAGCCGGCCGGCGCCATCGACGACGAACGGCTCCGGCTGATCTTCACCTGCTGCCACCCGGCGCTGGCGATGGAGACCCGCGTGGCGCTGACCCTGCGCATGGTCGGCGGCCTGACCATGCCCGAGATCGCCCGCGCGTTCCTGGTGGGCGAGGCCGCTATGGGCCGGCGGATCACCCGCGCCAAAGCCAAGATCAAGGCCGCCCGCATCCCGTACCGGGTGCCGTCCGAGCAGGACCTCCCGGCCCGCGTCTCCGGCGTGCTCGCGGTGCTCTTCCTGGTCTTCAACGAGGGCTACCTGGCGACCGGCCCCGGCACCGACCCGGTACGCCAGGACCTGACCGCCGAGGCGATCCGGCTCACCCGCCTGATCCGCACCCTGCTGCCGCGCGACGGCGAGGTGGCCGGCCTGCTGGCGCTGATGCTGCTCACCGAGGCCCGCCGCGCCGCCCGGGTCTCCCCGCGCGGCGAGCTGGTCACCCTCGGCGAACAGGACCGCGGCGCCTGGGACCCGGCCCTGATCGCCGAGGGCCACCGCCTGGTACGCGAACGCCTGGCCACCGGCGAGCCGCCGGGCCGCTACCAGCTCCTCGCCGCGATCAACGCCGTGCACACCAGCGCGCGCGACGTGCGCGACACCGACTGGTCGCAGATCGTCGCCCTCTACGACCAGCTCCTGCGCCTCGACCCCTCGCCGATCGTCGCCCTGAACCGGGCCATCGCGGTCGCGGAGCTGGACGGCCCCGAGGTGGCCCTGGCGAACGTCGACCGCCTGGAGGCCGGGCTGGCGGGCTATCACGCCTTCCACGCGACCCGCGCGGACCTGCTGCGCCGGCTGGGCCGCAGCGGTCCGTCGCGCGCGGCGTACGACCGGGCCATCGAGCTGGCGGGCAACACCGCCGAGACCGCCTACCTGACCCGCCGCCGCGACCAGCTGGGCTAGGGCGTGCCGGCCAGCTCCTCCAGCGTGGCCCGGGCGCCCTTGGCGTGCAGGGAGGCCAGCACCGACGCGTACGCGGACACGAACCGCTCGTCGTCCACCAGGTCGCCGAAGAGGTCCCGGTCCCGGATGAACGCCAGCGGGTCCTCGCCCGAGCGCCGCGCCGCGGCCACCAGGGTGTCCCGGAGCCGGTCCACCACCTCGATGGGCCGGCCCTGTTCGTCGACGCCCTCGGCGTACCGGGCCCAGCTCGCCACGACGGCGGTGGCGCGCAGGATCTCGCCGCCGGTCTCGAGGTTGCGCCGGATCACCGGCAGCAGCCACTTCGGGATGCGGTCGGAGCTCTCCGCGCAGAGCCGGGCCACGGTGTCCTTCACCCGGGCGTTGGAGAACCGGTCGATCAGCTGGTGCCGGTACTCGTCCAGGTCGATGCCGGGCACCGGCTCCAGCGTCGGGGTCGCCTCGGTGTACATGTACGCCAGCAGGAAGTCCGCGAACAGCGGGTCCTGCGCGACGTCGTGCACCAGCCGGTAGCCGGCCAGGTAGCCGAAGTAGCAGAGCGCCTGGTGGCTGGCGTTGAGCAGGCGCAGCTTCATCAGCTCGTAGGGCTCGACGTCGGCGACGACCTGCACGCCCGCGTCCTGCCACGGCGGCCGGCCGAGCGGGAACCGGTCCTCCAGCGCCCACTGGGTGAACGGCTCGCAGACCACCGGCCACGCGTCGTCGACGCCGAACCGGGTGCGGACCAGCTCGCGGTCGTCGTCGGTGGTCACCGGGGTGATCCGGTCGACCATGCTGTTCGGGAACGCGACGTGCTCCTGGACCCAGGCGCCCAGGGCGGGGTCGAGCAGGGTGGCGAAGGCGACGAAGCTGCGGCGGGCGACGTGGCCGTTGCCCTGGATGTTGTCGCAGCTCATGATCGTGAACGGGTCCAGGCCGCGCTCGCGGCGGCGGGCCAGCGCGGCGGTGATCAGGCCGAACGTGGTGCGCGGCGCGGCGCCGGGGGTCAGGTCGTGCCGCACGCCGGGATCGTCGGCGAGGAAGTCGCCGGTGACCGCGTTGATGTTGTAGCCGCCCTCGGTGATGGTCAGCGAGACGATCCGCACCCCGGGGGAGGCCATCTTCTCGATCACCGCCTCCGGGTCGTCCGGCGCGAAGAGGTACTCCCGGATCGAGCCGATCACCCGCGGCTCGAGCGTGCCGTCGGGCGCCTTGACGACCAGGGTGTACAGCCCGTCCTGGGCGTCGAGCGCCTCCTGCATGCGCCGGTCGGCGGGCATGACGCCGACGCCGCAGATGGCCCAGTCCAGCGCCGCGCCCGCGTTCATCAGGCGATCGAGGTACATCGCCTCGTGTGCCCGGTGGAAGCCGCCGACGCCGAAGTGGACGATCCCGGTGCGCAGCGCGCCCCGGTCGTAGGCGGGTGTGGGCAGGCCGTCCGGCAGGGACGGCAGGGTCTTGGCATTGAGCGGCAACATCGGCGCTTCCTCCCAGCCTGGAACGGGTCCGACGTCACCAGCATCCCGTGAGCCCGCGCGCCGGGCACTTCGTACCGCTTCTTTCGCATTGTCCGTCAACACGGGCAACGGCCCGGTGGCAGATCGCCACCGGGCCGCCTCGGAAGGGCCATTCCGTCTCTAAGCCGTCAGACCGCCACCGCCGGCGCGAGCTTGCCGCCGGTCATGTGCCGCAGGTACGCCGGCAGGGTGAGGAACTCCGGGCAGGTCCGCTCGGAGAGCAGGACGGTCAGCAGCGTCCGGGCCTGGCCGAAGCGCCGCGCGGCGTCCTCGTCCAGGGCGCCGGTCTCGGCCAGCACGTCCAGTTCCTCGCGCAGCATCCGGGTGACCAGCCCGGCCGTGATCGGCACGCCGTAGTCGGTCGGGGTGCCCGTCGAGATCCACTGCCAGAGCTGGGTCCGGCAGATCTCGGCGGTCGCCGCGTCCTCCATCAGGCCACCGAGCGCGACCGCGCCGCGCCCGCCGAGCCAGGCCGCCACGTAACGCAGTGCCACGCTGACGTTGGTCCGCAGCGCGACCTCGCTGACCGTGACGGCGGTGGCCCGCACGTCCAGCAGTTCCTTGGCCGTGACCCGGACGTCGTCGCGCTTGCGCACGATCTGGTTCGGCTCGAAGCCGAGCCACTGGTCGAAGACCTCCTTGCAGGTCTCGACCAGGCCGGGGTGTGCGACCCAGGAGCCGTCGAAGCCGTCGCCGACCTCGCGCCGCTTGTCCTGGCGGACCTGGTTCAGCGCCCGCTTCGCGGCCACCGGGTCCCGGCTGGGCACGACGGCGGCCATGCCGCCGATCGCGTGTGCCCCGCGCCGGTGGGCGGTCTTGACCAGCAGCTCCGTGTACGCCCGCATGAACGGAGCCGTCATCGTCACCTGCGACCGCTCCGGCAGCACCACGTCGGGGCGGTTTTTGATCATGCTGAACAGGTAGTCCCAACGGCCCGCGTTGAGCCCCGCCGAGTGCTCGCGCAGCTCGTAGAGGATCTCGTCCATCTCGAAGGCGGCGGTGATCGTCTCGATCAGCACCGTCGCGCGGATCGTGCCACGGGGGATACCCAGCAGGTTCTGCGCGAAGACGAAGACGTCGTTCCACAGCCGCGCCTCGAGGTGGCTCTCGAGCTTCGGCAGGTAGAAGTACGGGCCGCTACCGCGGTCGATCTGCTTCTGCCCGCAGTGGAACAGGTACAGACCGAAGTCGAACAGCGAGGCCGAGACCGCCCGCCCGCCGATGCGCACGTGGCACTCCGGCAGGTGCCAGCCGCGCGGCCGCACCATGACGGTCGGCAGCTCGTCGCCGACCCGGTACTGCCGCCCGTCCGGCGCGGTGTAGTCCAGCTTGCCGTCCAGCGCGTCCCGCAGGTTGCGCTGGCCCGAGACGACGTTGTCCCAGGTCGGCGCGGTAGCGTCCTCGAAGTCGGCCATCCACACCTTGGCGCCCGAGTTCAGCGCGTTGATGGTCATCTTCCGCTCCGGCGGGCCGGTGATCTCCACCCGCCGGTCGGTCAGGTCCTCGGCGGGGGGTGCCACGGACCAGGTGTCGTCGATGCGGATGTGCTTGGTCGACTCGAGGAAGTCCAGCTCCGTGGTGCGGGTCGCCCGGCGGCGCCGGCGGCGCTCCAGGAGCTGGACCCGTCGCGCGCCGAATTCCCGGTCCAGCGCCACGACGAATTCGATCGCCTCGGGGGTGAGGATGTCGGTGTAGTCGGACGCCGCGACGGTGACAGTTTCCATCAGAATTGCTCCGCTTCGGTCGAGCCGGACAGCGCGGTGGTGGAGCTCTCCGGGTTCAGCGCCGTCGAGACGGCGTCGAAGTAGCCGGTGCCGACCTCAGCCTGGTGCTTGGTCGCCGTGTAGCCGTTCGCCTCGGCCGCGAACTCGGCCTCCTGCAGCTTCACGTACGCGCTCATGCCGGTCTCGCCGTAGCCCTTGGCCAGCTCGAACATCGAGTGGTTGAGGGCGTGGAAGCCGGCCAGCGTGACGAACTGGAACTTGTAGCCCATCGCGCCGAGCTCCTTCTGGAACCGGGCGATGTCGGCGTCGTCGAGGTTGCGCTTCCAGTTGAACGACGGCGAGCAGTTGTACGCGAGCATCTTGCCCGGGTGCTCCTTGTGCACGGCCTCGGCGAAGGAGCGGGCGAACTCCATGTCCGGCTTGCCGGTCTCGCACCAGATCAGGTCGGCGTACTCGGCGTAGGCGACACCGCGGGCGATCGCGGCGTCCGGGCCGCTGCGCACCCGGAAGAAGCCCTCGGCCGTGCGCTCGCCGGTCAGGAACGGGCGGTCGCGCTCGTCGACGTCGGTGGTGAGCAGGTCCGCCGCCAGGGCGTCGGTGCGGGCGATGATCAGGCTGGGCACCCCGGCCACGTCCGCGGCGAGGCGTGCGGCGTTCAGCGTGCGGATGTGCTGGGCCGTCGGGATCAGCACCTTTCCGCCGAGGTGGCCGCACTTCTTCTCCGAGGCGAGCTGGTCCTCCCAGTGCACGCCCGCCGCGCCCGCGGCGATCATGGCCTTCATCAGCTCGAACGCGTTGAGCGGGCCGCCGAAGCCGGCCTCGGCGTCGGCGACGATCGGGGCCAGCCAGTCACGCTCGTTCTTGCCGGCGGCGTTGTCGATCTGGTCGGCGCGCAGCAGCGCGTTGTTGATCCGGCGCACCACCGCCGGCACCGAGTTCGCCGGGTAGAGGCTCTGGTCCGGGTAGGTGTGCCCGGACAGGTTCGCGTCGGCCGCGACCTGCCAGCCGGACAGGTAGATCGCCTTGAGCCCGGCCCGGACCTGCTGCACGGCCTGGCCGCCGGTCATGGCGCCGAGCGCGTTGATGTAGTCCTCGTTGTGCAGCAGGTCCCAGAGCCGGCGGGCGCCCCGCTCGGCGAGGGTGTGCTGCTCCTGGACCGTGCCGCGAAGCTTGACGACATCCTGCGCCGTGTAGCTGCGGCGCACGCCGAGCCAACGGGGATCGCCGGCCCACGCCCGAGTGAGGTCCGCTGCGGTACCGCCCCGAACTTCGGTCAGCTGATCAGTCATGTGAATAGCCCTTCAGTGCTGTGCCTTTGGTGCCTGGGTGGAAGAAGTTCACTGTCACGCAGGGCGCAACCCCTAAAGAAGGCACTTGTGAGGAGAAGAATCGAGAATCTTCTGCTAGCGTCAAAACCTATGACGGCTTCACCTTCCGACGCCACGGTCGACCTCGTGACGCTCGGGCAGCGCCTGCGGCACCAGCGCCGCGCCAACGGCATGACCCTCGATCAGCTCAGCGCGGCGGTCGGCCGCGCGCCCTCGCAGCTCTCGCTGATCGAGAACGGCAAGCGGGAGCCGAAGCTCAGCGTGCTGCAGGCGATCGCCGGCGCTCTGGGCGTACAGATGCAGGATCTGCTGCGACCGGAGGCGCCGAGCCGGCGCGCCGGGCTCGAGATCGAGCTGGCCCATTTCCAGCGGGAGCAGGCATATGCCGCGCTCGGCCTGCCGACGGTGCGCGGCGGGCGGCGGCTGCCGGCCGACGCGCTGGAGTCGCTGATCGGGCTGCACCGCGAGCTGACCCGGCTGCTCACCGAGCAGAGCGCCACTCCGGAGGTGGCCCGGCGGGCCAACCAGCAGCTGCGGGTCGAGATGCGCGAGCGCGACAACTACTTCGAGTACATCGAGCAGGCCGCGGCGAAGGTGCTGCAGTCGGTGCGGCACACCACCGGCCCGCTCTCGCAGCGCGGCATCCTCGACATCGCCGCGCAGCTGGGCTTCTCGTTGCACTACGTGAGCGACCTGCCCGGCTCGGCACGCTCGGTGACCGACCTGCGCAACCGCCGGATCTACCTGCCGCAGGTGGCCAGCGGCAAGGGCCACGACCCGCGCGCGGTGGTGCTGCAGACCCTCGGCCACTTCGTGCTCGGCCACAACGACCCGGGCGGCTACCGCGACTTCCTGCGCCAGCGGGTCGAGGTGAACTACTTCGCGGCGGCGCTGCTGATGCCGGAGAAGTTCGCCACCGAGTTCCTGCGCGAGGCCAAGGCGGACCGGGCCCTGGCCATCGACGACTTCCGCGACGCGTTCGGCGTCTCCTACGAGACGGCCGCGCACCGCTTCACCAACCTGGTGACCCACCACTTCGGCATCCCGGTCCACTTCGCCCGGGTGCACGAGAGCGGCACCGTCTACAAGGCATACGAGAACGACGACGTCCGCTTCCCGACGGACGTCACCGGGGCGATCGAGGGCCAGCACGTCTGCCGCAAGTGGGCGTCGCGCACGGTGTTCGGCGCCGACGACCCGTACTCGTCGTTCTACCAGTTCACCGACACCGGCTCCGGCACGTACTGGTGCACCGTGCACGTGGAGTCGACCCGCTCCGGCGAGTTCTCGGTGACGGTGGGCACGCCGTACGAGCACGCCCGCTGGTTCCGCGGCGGCGACACCACCCGGCGCACCGTCTCGAGCTGCCCGGACCCGAACTGCTGCCGCCGCCCGCCGGCGGAGCTCGTCGAGCGCTGGGGCGGGCAGGCCTGGCCCAGCGCCCGGGTCCACTCGCACCTGCTGGCGGCGCTGCCGCCCGGCACCTTCCCCGGCGTCGACGCACAGGACGTCTACGAGTTCCTGCAGCGCCGCTCAGAGTGAGGCGACGACCAGCCGTACCTCGATCGGGGCGGCGACCGCGCCGGCCGGGTCGACGAACGGGGCCATCGCGGCGTGGCAGCCGGCCACGATCCGTTCGTGCACGGCCCGGTCGACGCCGTCCGCGATCGGCAGCAGCTCGGCCGTGAGGAAGGTGTCGAGGCTGTCCATCCGGGTCGCGTCCAGCCACGTCTCGCGGCGGTGCTCGCGCAGGCCGGCCGCGGCGAAGAGGTCCGGCTCGCCGGCGCCGAAGTAGCCGCCGATCAGGTCGAGCGCCGCGGCGCCGGCGTGCCGGGCCACCACCTCGGTCAGCGCGACGTAGCCCGGGCTGGCGGCCAGCCGCCCCGGCACCTGCACCACGACGCGCCCCCGCGGGCCGGCCACCCGGCCCATCTCCCGCAGCGCGGCCACCGGGTCGGCGAAGAACATCAGCGCGGCCTGCGACGCCACCACGTCGAATGAGGCGTCGCCGAACGGCAGGACGCCGGCGTCGCCGGTCAGCCAGCGCAGGTCCGGCCGCAGCCGGCGGGCCACGGCGAGCATCGCCTCGCTGCGGTCCAGCCCGGCGACGCCGCCGGGCCCGGCCCGGCCGGCGGCGGTCCGGGCCACGATGCCGGTGCCGCACCCGACATCCAGCAGCGACGATCCGGGTACGGGCGCGGCGGCGTCCACCAGCCGTCGCGCCCAGCCGGCGAAGAGCGCCGGCACGAAGGTCGACTCGTAGAATTCGGCGGCCCGCGCCGACAACGCATAGGTCTGCTCGGTCATGCCGCCACGCAACCACCGCCCGCACAAGGGCGAAAGTTCGAAGAACGAACTTCCCCGGCCCGGCCGCGGGGGCGCAGGGTGGGTGCATGCGAGGCTACGGGCAGTACTGTCCACTGGCGCTGGCCGCCGAGGTCTTCGCCGAGCGCTGGACGCCGATCATCATCCGGAACCTCTCGCTCGGCTGCACCCACTTCAACGAGATCCTCGACGGCGCGCCGGGGCTGTCGCGCAGCGTGCTCTCGCAGCGGCTGCGCCTGCTCGAGCGCGCCGGCGTGGTGGGCAGGACGCAGACCGGCAGGTCCACCGCGTACGGCCTGACCGTCAGCGGCGGCGAGCTCGCCGGGGTCTGCCTGGCGCTGGGCGCCTGGGGCGCGCGCTGGCGCGAGGTCCGGCCCGAGGACCAGGATCCCTACCTGGCGCTGTGGACCCTGTCGAGGATGATCGACCCGGCCACGCTGCCGCGGCCGCGGGTGGTCGTCGCCTTCCACATCACCGGTCACCGCGCGCCGAACCGCTTCTGGCTGGTCCTGGCCGCCACCGGCAACGAGGTCTGCGTCAGCGCGCCGGGCTACCCCGAGGACGGCCAGGTCACCACGGACGTCGCCGGCCTGGTCCGCTGGTACGCGGGCGAGGCGACCCTCGGCGCGGTGCAGCGCGGTGGCGGCATGGCGGTGCGCGCGCCGAGCTGGCTGGTCCGCGAGCTGGCCGGCTGGGGCGCGCTCAGCCCGTACGCCCGGGTCGGTGCGGGATGTAGTCCTCCAGCAGGGCCGGGGTCAGGCCGGCCCGGTGAATCGCGCGCAGGGCGGCCAGGAAGTCCCGCACGAACGCCGGGCGGAAGTGCATCAGGATGATGTCGCCGCGCTGGACCGCCTTGCCCTCCTGGTAGCGGACCTTGCCCTTGTGGACGGTCTCCTTCCACATGAAGGCCGCGTCGATGCCGCAGTCGTGCGCCGCGCGCAGCGTGGTGGCGTCCCGGGTGCCGAACGGGGGGCGGAACAGCACCGGGCGCCGCCCGTACAGGTCGCCGAGCCGGTCGGCCGAGCCGCAGATCTCGCGGTGCTGGAACGCGTAGGACCGGCCCCGCAGCTGGGGGTGGGTCATCGTGTGCGCCTCGATCACCGCGCCGTGCTGCTGCAGCCGGGCGAAGTACGGCTCGTCGTCGCGGATCGCGTCGGTGGTGAGAAAGAGGGTGACCGGCACGCGCGCGGCCGCGAGCAGCTTGGGCGCCTCGGGTGACCTGATGAAGCCGTCGTCGATGGTGAGGAACGCGACCGGCTGATCGGTCGGTATCCGCGACAGGTACGGCACGCCCCCGGACGCCGGCAGCGTGATGGGCACCGGCGGCGGCGCCGCCGGGAAGACCGGGATGTCGGACAGCGCCCAGCCGACCGGCGGCGGCGCGGCCGGCGCCGAGGGGGCCGCGAGAACCGGGCCCGGCACGGACGCCGGGCTCGCCGACGCGGACGGGACCGGCCGCGCGGCCTCCGCGCCACTCCGGCCCGCACCGCCCCGCCCGGCGTCGCCTCGGTCGGCGTCGCCCCGGCCGGGGGAGCAGGCGGCGGCCGGCAGCAGGGTGAGGGCGGCGGCCAGTGCGAGGGCTCGGCGGCTCAAGATCACATTGACCACCGTAGCAACGCCCGCAAAACGCGCAGCGCAGGCAAATCGGTACGGAACGCAATCGCGGCTGGTGGGACATCGAAAAACTTCGTTAGCTCTATTTACTGTTAACAAGCTTTAACTTATGTTGAACGGACAGCCGACGGAGCTTTCCCATCGGAAGATCTCGATGCCCGCGGCAGGCCGGGAGCCCCCACCCCGGCCTGCCGTCCCCCATGAAGAGGAGCGCTTCATGAGACGAAGACTCACCCTGCCGATGCTGACCGTTGCCACGGTCGGCGCCTCGTTGTTCATCGCCGTCGCGCCCGCCTCGGCGCACGGTTACATCTCCTCGCCGCCCAGCCGCCAGGCCAACTGCGCCCGGGGCGCGGTGGCCAACTGCGGCGACATCGTCTACGAGCCGCAGAGCGTCGAGGCGCCCAAGGGCTCGATGCAGTGCAACGGCGGAGGCAGCCGCT
This sequence comes from Actinoplanes sp. NPDC049668, assembly GCF_044465445.1. NCBI lineage: Bacteria > Bacillati > Actinomycetota > Actinomycetes > Micromonosporales > Micromonosporaceae > Actinoplanes > Actinoplanes sp. NPDC049668. Next base: position 199,989 of record NZ_JBITLR010000002.1, on the reverse strand, counting down.
TCGCCGTGCTCAACGACAACAGCCGGGCCTGGCCCGCCGCGTCGGTCGGCCAGTCGGTGACGTTCAACTGGGTGCTCACCGCCCGGCACGCCACCACCAACTGGGAGTACTTCATCGGCGGCACCCGGCTCGCCAACTTCAACGACGGCGGCGCGCAGCCCGGCGCCACCAAGACCCACACGGTCAGCATGGGCGGCTTCAGCGGCCGGCAGACCCTGCTGGCCAGGTGGAACATCGCGGACACCGCCATGGCGTTCTACTCCTGCGTGGACCTGAACATCGGCGGTGGCGGCGGCAACCCGCCGACCACCCCGCCGACGACGACGCCGCCGACCAACCCGCCGACCAACCCGCCCACGACGCCGCCGCCGGCCGGTGGCACCTGGCGGGCCGGCACCGCGTACGCGGTCGGCAGCACCGTCACCTACGGCGGCCTCTCGTACCGCTGCCTGCAGGCGCACACCGCCCTCGCGGGCTGGGAGCCGCCGAACGTTCCGGCCCTCTGGGCCCGGATCTGACCCCGCACCATCGGACGGGTCCACCGCCGCCGGCGCGTGGACCCGTCCGGCTTGGAAGCACCGGGAGGTTCTCGATCGTGCGCCGCCTCTTCGCCGCCGTCCTGCTGCTGGCCGCTCTGGCGGGCTGCTCCGCCGAGCCGGCGGAACCGCCGCCGCCCGCCTTCAACGCCACCGACGTGATGTTCCTGCAGATGAGCATCGACTACATCGGACAGGGCGACCAGGTGGTGGCGCTGGCCGAGCGGCGCGCCGCCGACCCGCGGGTGCGTGCCCTCGCGGTCGAGCTGCGGGGCCAGTGGCAGGGCGAGGCGGAGACCATGCGGCGCTGGCTGACCGGCTGGCAGCAGGCGCCGTCCGCGGATCCCGCGGCCGGCGCGCACGCGGGCCACGGCGAGCTGCACTCGCTGCGGCCCGCGGACCTCGCCGAGCTGACGGCCGCAAAGGGCGCCGACTTCGACCGTACGGCGGTCAGCCTGCTCCTCGGGCACCTGCACAACTGCGTCGAGGTGACCCGGATGGAGGCGACCGGCGGGCAGTCCCCGCCCGCGAAGGCGCTCGCCGAGACGATGACCAGGCAGCGCCAGGGTCAGATCCAGCGGATGCTCGCCCTGGCGGCGTAAAGCACCCGTCCGCCCCTGCTTGAAGCTTCAATTTCGCAGTACGATGATGTGCGTGACCGTCGAACCCGCCGGATCGCCCCGCTGGCTGAGCGCGGGCGAGCTGCACGCCTGGCTGCCCATCGGCGGCCTGCTCCTCAAGCTGCCGGCCGCCCTGGACGCGCAGACGCTGCGTGACTCGGGACTGAGCCACTTCGAATACCTGGTGCTCGCGAGCCTCTCCGAGGCGCCGGAGCGCACCCGCCGGATGAGCGAGCTCGCCGCCCTCGCCAACGGCTCGCTGTCCCGGCTGTCACACGTGGTGAAGCGCCTCGAGAAGCGCGGCTGGATCGAGCGCCGGGCCTGCCCGTCGGACGGCCGATACACCAACGCGGTGCTCACCGCGGCCGGCTGGGAGAAGGTCCTGGCCAGCGCGCCCGGGCACGTCGCGGCGGTCCGTGCGCTGATCCTGGACGCGCTGACCGCCGAGGAGCTCGAGCGGTTCGGCGAGATGGCCCGGCGGATCCTGGACCGCCTCGAACCCGGGGACGCCCGCGCCGCCTTCCCCGGCTGACGGATATCGTCACCGTCGTGGCCGAACTGATCGCACCCACCGCGCGCCTGCACCGCGCCTGGCTGAGGTCCCGCGACGAGTGGGGGCGCGACACCCACCAGGACGGCGCCGGCCTGCGCGCGGGCGACGAGGTCGACACCCCGGACGGCTTCGCCGCCTGGGTGCGCCGTCTGCTGATCGAGTCGGACCCGGCCGTTCCGGTGTCCGAGGGCTGGGTGCACTGCACCTACTGGTGGATCGTCGAGGACGGCGAGGTGCTGGGCGCGATCGCGCTGCGCCACGAGCTCAACGACTTCCTCGCGCGCGCCGGCGGCCACATCGGCTACGGCGTACGCCCGTCGGCGCGCCGCCGCGGCCTCGCGTCGTTCGCGCTCGGCGAGGTGCTGCGCCAGGCCGGCAAGCTCGGCCTGGACCGGGTGCTGATCACCTGCAACGTGTCCAACGAGGCGTCTCGCCGCACGATCGAGCGCAACGGCGGCGTGCTGGAGGACATCCGCGAGACGGAGATCGGCCGGCTGCGCCGCTACTGGGTCGACGTCTCCGCCGACTGACCCTCAGCCGACCAGGCGGCGCTCCCAGGCCCAGGCGGCGATCTCCACCCGGTTGCGGGCGCCCAGCTTGGTCTGGACGCTGCCCAGGTGGGTCTTGACCGTGCCGACCGAGATGAAGAGCTTGGTGGCGATCTCCGCGTTGGTCAGGCCGCGGGCCGCCAGCTTCACCACGTCCAGCTCGCGCGGCGACAGGCCGCCGTCGTCGCCCGCCGGCGCCGGCGGCGACAGGTGCTCCAGCAGCCGTACGGTGATCGACGGGCTGATCAGCGCGTCGCCCGACACCGCCGCGCGGACCGCCTCCACCAGCAGCGCCGGCCCCGAGTCCTTCAGCAGGAAGCCGGCCGCGCCGTTGCGCAGCGCCGAATGCACGTACTCGTCGAGGTCGAAGGTCGTCACCACGACCACCTTGACCGGGTCCGCGACGCCCGGCCCGGAGAGCAGCCGCAGGGCCTCGAGGCCGTCCATCCGGGGCATCCGGATGTCGAAGAGCGCCACGTCCGGCCGCAGCCTGCGGGCCATCGCCACCGCCTCGACGCCGTCCGCGGCCTCGCCGACCAGCTCCATGTCCGGCTGCGCGCCGATGATCATTCCGAAGCCGGTGCGCACCATCGCCTGGTCGTCGGCGATCATCACGCGGATCACCGCGCCACCTCCTGGTCGAGCGGCAGGGCCGCGTCGACCACCCAGCCTCCGTCGATGCCCGGCCCGGCGGAGATGCGCCCGCCGACCGCGCGGACCCGTTCCGTCAGGCCCACAAGACCGTACCCCGGCGCCTCCCGCGGCACGGTGGCGCGCGGCGCCGCGCCGTCGTTCGCCACCCGGACCAGCAGCCAGTCGGGGGTGCGGCGGACCCACACGTCGGCGACCCGCGCGCCCTGGGCATGCCGGCGGATGTTCGTCAGCGCCTCCATCACCACCCGGTACGCCGACGTGGACACCTCCACCGGGATCCCGGCCGTGCTCCCGTCGACGTGCAGCCGGGCCAGCACGCCACCCGAGGCGCCGAACTGGTCGAGCAGCGGCCCGAGCTCGTCGACCCCGGCCAGCGGCGCCAGCGGCGCGTCCGGCCGGGCGTTCGGGTCGCGCAGCACGCCGACCATCCGGCGCATCGACGCCATCGTCTCGGCGCCGGCCGCCTCGATCTGCTCGAGCGCGAGCATCACCCGCTTCGGGTCCTGCTCGGCGACGAAGCGCGCGCCCTGCGCCTGCACGACGATGCCGGTCACGTGGTGTGCGATGAAGTCGTGCAGGTCGCGGGCGAACTCGGCGCGCTGCTCCGCCCGTACGGAATCGATCGCCCGCTGCCGGGTCGACTCGATGGTGCGCAGGTAGACGGCGAGGCCGATGACCGCGGTCGCCGCCAGGCCCAGCGCCAGGCCGGCGATGACGTAGTCGGCGGTCAGGCCGCCGCGCAGCGGCAGGAAGCCGATCGCCATGCCGATCGGCAGCACGGCGATGACCGCCCACTGCGCGTCGCCGCGGCGGGCGACGACGTACATGATGCCGAGCAGGCCGACGGCCTCGGCCAGGCCGAAACTGCCGCCGACGCCGCCGGTGAGCACGGCGAGCACGAGCGTCAGCAGTAGCGAGCACCCGGCGAGCAGCATCGCGAGCTTCGGCAGACGCGTCGAACCCTGTCGGTGCCGGGGCAGCCAGACCACCGCGGTCGCCACCGCGCTGACGATCATCACCGGCGCCAGGATCATGCTGCCGCCGCTGGCCAGGGTGCTCAGGTCGATCAGGCCGAGCACCGCCATCAGCAGCAGGGCGGCGACCTGGCCGGAGTGGAACAGAAGATTCTTTCGCGTCAACATCGTGACCCAGCGTAACCGCTGGTCAACGCCCCTCCATCGGCCGAAAGTCAGACCCGGGCCGGGCGGTTGTCCCCGCTGCGGACCGATGCGCGGGCCGGCCCCGCGCCATCAGGATTCTCCCAGTTTCGCTCACCCCGCCTCGGAGGCTCCTGATGAGAACGCAGTCCCCGGCCGTCGCGCCGGCCCCGGCCGGTCCGGACGACGGCATGACCGCCGTCGCCGCGGTCAACCTGGTCAAGGTGTACGGCAGCGGCGACACCGCCGTACGGGCCCTGGACGGCGTCACCGTCGGCTTCGCCCGGGCACAGTTCACCGCGATCATGGGCCCGTCCGGCTCCGGCAAGTCGACGCTCATGCACTGCCTCGCCGGCCTGGACACGGCCACCTCGGGCCGGGCCCTGCTGGGCGGCACCGACCTCACAGCCCTGAGCGACAAGGTCCTCACCCGGGTCCGCCGCGAGCGGATCGGGTTCGTCTTCCAGTCGTACAACCTGCTGCCGCAGCTCACCGCCGAGCAGAACATCACCCTGCCGCTCGACCTGGCCGGCCGGCGCGCCGAACGCGGCCTGTTCGCGCACCTCGCCGACGTGCTCGGCATCACCGGGCGCCTCGCGCACCGGCCCAGCGAACTCTCCGGCGGCCAGCAGCAGCGGGTCGCCCTGGCCCGCGCGCTCGTCTCCCGCCCCGAGGTGGTCTTCGCCGACGAACCGACCGGCAACCTGGACTCGCGCTCCGGCGCCGAGGTGCTGACCTTCCTGCGCAACTCGGTGCGCGACCTCGGGCAGACCATCGTCATGGTCACCCACGACCCCGCCGCGGCCGCCTACGCCGACCGGGTGGTGCTGCTCGCCGACGGCGCGGTCGCCGGCGACCTGGACCGGCCCGGCCACGCCGAGATCGCCGACGCCCTGCGCGACCTGGGAGCCCGCCGATGACCGTGCTGCAGACCCAGCTCACCGGGGTGGCACGGCGCCCGGCCCGGCTGCTGCTGACCGGCCTGGCCATGCTCGTCGCGTCCTTCGTGGTCTACGCGACAGTGCTCGCGCAGCAGATCACCGTGCGCACCATGCTCGACGGGCTCAGCGGCACCCCCGCGGCCGCCGACCTCGTCGTCGGCCCGGACCGCCCCGACGGCACGCCCTTCCTCACCGCCGACCACCTGGCGAAGATCAAGGCCGTGCCCGGCGTCGCCGAGGCGGTCGGCCGGACGGAGACCACCGGCATGACCGGCGGGCAGTACCTGAACCTGACCGCCGACCCCGGCAGCGGCCCCCTGGCGGTCACCCACGTCACCCAGGGCCGGTACCCGGCGGCGCCCGGCGAGATCGCCGTCAGCCCCCGTACGGCGGACCGGCTAGGCCTGCCCGTCGGCACCGCCGTCACCCTCTTCACGAGCTGGGACGACAAGGGCAACCCGGCCAAGCCGGTGAAATTCACCGTCACCGGCCTGGTCGACGCCCGCGACGACTACGGCTTCACCGGGTACGCGCCGGAGAGCACCATCACCGCCCTCGCCCCCGACGGCCTGCTCACCCAGGTGGACCTGCGGCTGCGCCCCGGCGCCGACGCGGCCGAGGTACGCGCCGCGGTGGAACGGGCCGCACGCTCCGGCCCGGCCCCGGCCGAGGGCTTCGAACGCCCCCGGGTCCGCACCGGCCTCGCGGTACGCACCGCCGAGGCGAACCGGGCCGCGGCCGACCTGAACGCCCTGTTCGCCGTGGTCGCGATGTTCGTGGCGATCGCCGTCGTCGCCGCCGGCCTCGTCGCCACGTCCACGTTCCGGATCGTCTTCGCACAGCGGATGCGCCAGCTGGCGCTGCTGCGGGCCGTCGGCGCCGGGCGCGGCTCGATCAGCCGGGCCCTCGCCGCCGAGGGCGCGCTGACCGGCCTCGTCGCCGGCGTCGCCGGCGTGCTCGGCGCCCTGGCCGCCGGCCACGCGCTGCCGCCGCTGCTGCGCGCCCTCGACCTCAGCGTCGCCTCGCCCGGCTGGCCCGTGCTGCCCGCCGTCGGCGTGATCCTGCTGTCGGTGACCATCACCGTGCTGGCCGTGCTCGCCCCGGCGGTCTCGGCCGCCCGGGTCTCCCCGCTCGAGGCGCTGCGGTCGTCCGGCACCACCGGCGGGCGCCGCGACATCGGCGTGCCGCGCTGGGCGTTCGGCCTGCTGTTCGCGCTGGGCGCGGCGGCGTCGGCCGCGTACGTCATCGCCGGCCTGCCCGGCCGCGACGAGAAGGACTACCAGGTGGAGCCGATGCTGCTCATGGTCGTCGTCTCGGGCGCGCTCGCGTTCTTCGCCCTGATGGCCCTCGGCCCGGTGCTGGTACGGCCCGTCCTCGCCACCGTCGGCTGGCCGGTGCGGCGCCTCGGCGCGGTCGGCCGGCTCGCCGTCGGCGGCGTCGGCGGCGCACCCCGGCGCGCCGCCGCGGTGTCCGTGGTCGTGGCGCTCGGCGTCACCCTGATCGCCGGGCTCGTCGTGACCGGCGCCTCGATCCGCGTCCTAGCCGACCGGGAACTCGCGTCGTCGGTGCCCGCCGACTTCGAACTGACCGCCGACTCCTCAGTGCCCACCGCCCTGTACGAACAGGCGAAGGCCAGCACCGACCTGGCGCACGTCACGCCGTACCGGCGGCTGAACGACGTGCGGGCCGGCGGCACGGAGTTCGGCTTCGCCGCCACCGACCTGGCCATGACGGCCCTGCCGGCGCTCGGCAAGCTCGACGTCTCGGCCGGCTCGCTCGCCGACATCGGCCCCGGCCGGATCGCCGTCTCGGGCTTCGCCGCCGACGAGACCGGCCTGAAGGTCGGCGACACCACGACCCTGACCGCCGCCGGAAAGACCACGCAGGTGAAGGTGGTCGCCACCCTGCCCGACGCGGCTCCACTGCAGTCCTACCTGCTGCTCGACCCGGCCGACCTCACCGGCCTCGGCGCGCCGACCGCCTACTCGGGCCTGCTCGCCGACGCGGCGAACCCCGGCGAGGAGGGCCGCACCGCCGGGCAGAAGGCGCTGCGGCAGCTCGCGCAGGGCCGTACCGGAATGGGCGTCACCGTCCTGGCCGACCAGCGCGACCAGCTCAACCTGGTCCTCGACGGCGTGCTCGGGGTGGCCCTCGGCCTGATCGGGCTGACGGTCCTGATCGCGGTCGTCGGCGTGGGCACCACGACGGCGCTCTCGGTCGTGGAACGGGTCCGGGAGTCCGGCCTGCTCCGGGCGGTCGGCCTGTCCCGCGGCGCCCTGCGCCTGATGCTCACCACGGAATCCAGCCTGTACGGCGTCATCGGCGCCACCATCGGCCTGCTCCTCGGCGTCCCGTACGCCTGGCTGTCGATCAAGGCCCTCGGGGTGAACGCGCCGCTGTCGCTGCCGGTGTGGCAACTGGCCGCGGTCTTCGCGGCGCTGGTCACCTTCACGGCACTGGCCGGGGTACTGCCCGCCCGAAAGGCGTCCCGGGTCAGCCCGGTCGCCGCCCTGGCCACCGACGGCTGACGAGCAAGCACCTGCTCCCGAGAGCGACCGGGCCGGCCGGGCGCGGCCGACCCGGTCGCGGCTCGCTGGCGTCGTCCGGTTGGTGGAGTGGCCCAGGGTCAGGGTCCACTCGGCCAACCGGATAACGCCACCGAACCCCGACCACACCCAGCCGACCCGCCGACCCCGACAGCAAACGCCCCTCACCCACAGTCAGAGCCCACTCCACCAACCGGACAACCCCACCAAACCCCGACTCGCCCAACCACACCCAGCCGACCCGGTACCCCCGAAAACAGACGCCCATCACCCACAGTCAGAGCCCGAGGACGCGCGCTTTCGGGTCGGTCCGGCTCGGGGACCCGGACCCGGTGCGTGGTGTGCCCGCTGGGTCCGTCCGTCCGGGTCGGCCTTTGGTGAATTGACATCGGCGGGGATGATGTCGACGTCAGAGCCGCCATGATCATCGCGGAGGTCGAGTGAACGTCAGCCACGCATGGTGATCCGGCGGCGGCGCGAGGCCGCGCGCGCGGACCAGATCATCCGGGCTCTCCAGCGGCCTCCGGAGCCCATCGAGGTGCGCGGCGCCCGGCGATGGCGGTGGGCGGACGAGCACTGGCGCGACTGGCTGCGCCGGTCCGGCACCGCCACGGAGCTGTTCACCCGGCGCAACGAGAGCGACGAGTACCGGTACCTCCTGGGCGCGGACGCCTACCGGGACCAGTTGGTGGAGGTGCTGTCCCGCGCCCAGCCCCGGGACTGCGCGGCCGCCGGCCTCGGCTGCACCCGGCGCATCGACCGCGCCTGCCGCGGCCCGGAGATCTGCTCCCGGGATCGCGCGGAAGCCCCCGCCGACCGAACCCGCCGGGAGGGCCCGCTCCCCGGCGCCTGCGACTCGTTCCACCTGGACCTCGGCGACGGCCACGCCTCGATCGAGTTCAGCGCGGGCGACCGGCACCGCGCCGTGCTGTGGTGGGAGATTTCGTCGCCCGCGATGCTCTGGATCGACGGCACCCGCATCGCCCCGGAACAGACCCTCGACGTCTCCGGCCGATGGCTCGACGACCGTTTCTACATGGTGCAGGCCGCAGGCCCGGAGGACCATCCGGCACAGGAGTACGGAATGGGAACCCTGAGCTGCCGCATCAGATCCGTTCTGCTCCACGACGCCGACCGGTCCTCGACAAAGCTGCTCACCCCAACCCCGACCGAACCCTGGACCGATCCACGGATCGTCCGCGACGGCGAATCGCTGCTGATCTACGCCCGCCCGGAAGACACCAAGACCGGCACTCCACCGACCCGAACCCTGCCGGTCGAATAACGCCCCACTCCCACACCGAGCCACAGCCTCCCTACGATCCACCGCGAACCCTCCCGACACATTCGAGCAGAACCTCGTTCCAATGTCCCGGCCCATGCAAGCCGCCCATTCCATTCGCAATATCCGGGCCGGACACGTCGAGTAATCGGCGCGCCACACGACGTTCGTCCCGGCGAATTTACGGACCCGTCGATATCTTTTGTTCCCTCAGTCAATAAACGGCGACCTTTCCGAATCCTGCCCTCGTCTCCAACCGCAGATTGCGCCCGACGCAATCTGCCGAGCCCCGCCTTCCCCGCCAGCCAGTCGACCAGGCCGCCACCTGTCACCGTCACGGGCATCAGTCACCGTCACGGGCACTCGCACCGGCGAGGTCGCCGGTCGGCGGTTGGCGGTCAGCCGCCCGGGCACAGGCCTCGGCACCGGTCACCGTCACGGGCGCTCGCGCGGTCATCGGCGCAGGCGTGGGCGCTGGTCACCGTCACGGGCGCTCGCGCGGTCATCGGCGCAGGCGTGGGCGCTGGTCACCGTCACGGGCGCTCGCGCGGTCATCGGCGCAGGCGTGGGCGCTGGTCACCGTCACGGGCG
>NZ_JBITLR010000002.1:187841-190468 GCF_044465445.1 Actinoplanes sp. NPDC049668 | reverse complement strand
ACGGGCGCTCGCGCGGCGCAGGCGCAGGCGTGGGCGCTGGTCACCGGCGCTGGCGTGGGCACCGGTTACCCGGCACTGGCACTGCGCGGGCACTGGCACTGGCACTGCGCGGGCACCGGCACTGCGCGGGCACCGGCACTGCGCGGGCACCGGCACTGCGCGGGCACCGGCACTCGCCCGGCGCCGGCACCGGCACCGGCGCGGGTGAGGGCACGTGCACCCGTCTCCCGCCCTTGCGCCGTCACCGGCAAGGTCACCGGTCACTGTTACGGGCACTCGCGCCGGCGCCGGCGTGTGAGGACGAGGACACAGGCATCCGTCACCCGTCACCGGTCACCGTCACCGTTCACCGTCACCGCACCAACTCCGGCGCGGGCGCCGTCCACCGTCACGGGCACTCGCACCGCACCGGGACCGGCGCGGGTGAGGGCACTGCACTCGTCTCTTGCCCTTGCGCCGTCACCAGCACCAGGTCACCGGTCACCGTTAGGGCTCGCCCGCCGGCGCCGGCGGGCGACGACGAGGCACAGGATCCGTCACCGTCACCGTCACCGCACCAGCTTCGGCGCGGGCGAGCGCACCCGTCGCCGTCGCGGGCACCCGTTGTTGGCGCCCCGTCACCGGCGTTGGTACCTGGGATCGGCGTCGGTCGCCGTCACCCAGGACCCGGCATCTGCCCGAGCCGGCCAACTCCGCGCGCGTGGCCACCGAGGTCTGCGACTCCTTGGCGAGCAGGCTGATCGGCTTGGCGCCGGCACGAGCCAACGCCACGGCACGCTGCCGGAACTCCGTGAGATGAGGCGCGGGCTGAGACGGCGTCCTCCTCCGAGCCGATGACCCGGCACCCTCGACGCCCGGCAACCGGCGGAAGTCCGACCCGGTGTGGCGGAAATTCGTCGGCGATGGCCGGGCACGCGGTCGCGCTGTTGGCGGGGCACGCGCCGGATCTATTGGTGGCACTAACCGCCACCCTGTCGGCGCAACAAACCTGGTGGTCGGTCCACGTCCGAGCGTGGCTTGGTTGGTGGTCTTGCGCGGCGGGTGGGTTGAGGTGGTTTTGGCTTGGTCGGTGCTCTTGCGCGGCGGGTGGGTTGAGGTGGTCTTGGCTTGGTCGGTGACCTGTGTGGCCGGTGGGTCCGGGTGGTTCTGGCTCTGCCGGCGATCCCGTCCGGTGAGCGGGGCTTGGTCGGGTCCGGGTTGGCGGTGGACTCGTGCCGCTGGCTGGCCTCGGCCGGTGAGTGCGTCTGGTCAGCTTCTGCCTGGCCGGTGGGCGCGTTCCGCGGTTGCGCCTTGGTCAGGTTCGCCTGGTCTGCGATCTTGGCCGGCCGGTGCGTCTGGGCTGGTTTCGTCTGGCAGGAGGTCTTGTCCGACAGGCGCGTCTGGACGGGTTTTGCCTGGTAGGCGGTCCTGTTGATTCGGTGTGCCTCGGCTGAATCGGTCTCGCCCGAGTGCACAGCCTGGTTGCTGTCCCGCAGATCGTGATGGCAGGACGGATCTTGGCGGGTTGAGGCGGTGCGGTCCGGTGCTGATCGTCGGGTCGGTTCGGGGTGGACGTGTCCGGCTGGGCGCGTGGGCTGCGGGCGTTCTGGGCGGCGCGGTTCGTCCGGGCGTGAGGGCTGTGGGTGCGATGGGTGGCGCGGCTCATCGGGGCGTGAGGGCTGTGGGCGTGCTGGGCGGGGCTGGTCCGGGCGGGCCGTGGTGTGCTCGCTGTCGCTGCTGCGTAGCTGGCGCAGGCGCCGGGCGTGGCGTTGTGTCAGGCCCCATGCGCGGTGTCGCTCGTGGTTGCGGCGGAACTCGTCGCGCTCGGGGGAGTAGTTGCGGGATGCGGTGCGGTCACGCATGGCGGCCAGTTGGCTGCCGGTGAAGAATTGAAGCTGCTTGAAGCATTGATGCTGCCGCATGGACTTATTATCCCGGGCCGGCCGACATTTGTCCTTTCCGATCTGCGTTGGATCATGCCAACTTATTGAAGGAAGGCGCCGCGTGATGCATTGCTGAGTGATTAGACGAACATCGCAGTGAAGCGATTGAATTAAGTAGCCGCGAGATGACATGTGCTGCAACGGCCCGCGATCAGTGAGCAATCCAAACTGTCTCGGGCCGGAGGTCTCGGCGCCGGGTGCCCGCCGCCGAGAGCTACCGCCCGGCCACGTTGAGAAGGATCCCGTAGGGACCGGTGCAGCGCGTGATGCTGGCCGGACCGCAGAGGTGTCGGTGGCAAACCGCCGGACAAGTCGGCACGAGTCTGTCCCAGGGCCTGCGAAAGCGCGGCGATGTCCGACTTAGGCGTCTGAAGCAGAAGCGTCACTTGTGGTTGGCAGGACGACGGGCATGGCCGGGTTCAGAAGGTCTCCACCGTGGCCGCAGCCGGACCCGCACCGGGCGGAAGTGGTGGCTGCCCTCGGTGCCGTCGCGCCGCCGCCACCGCCGGCCCTGTCACCGTGACCGCTGCCACCGGTTCAGCCGGCACTGCTGGCGTGGTCGGCAGTGTCACTGCGCCCGCACCATCACCGCCACCGCGTGCGCTGCTACCGCGTGCGCTGCTACCGCGTGCGCTGCTACCGCGTGCGCTGCTACCGCGTGCGCTGCTACCGCGTGCGCTGCTACCGCGTGCGCTGCTACCGCGG
>NZ_JBITLR010000002.1:183594-187743 GCF_044465445.1 Actinoplanes sp. NPDC049668 | reverse complement strand
GTGCGCTGCGCCGGCTGCCGCTGCGACCGTAGCGACGTTTGCCACCGCGACCGTAGCGACGGTTGCCACCGCGACCCTGACCGCTGCCACCCCGGCGGTAGTGCTGCCGCCCCGCCGCCGGCGCGGCTGGCACGGTTACCGAGCCCGCGCCCGCTGCCATCTGTGGCGTTGCCACCGCGACCGTGGGCACCGGCGCCCGCACCACCGGCATTTGCCGCCGCGGGCACTGCCACCGCTGGGTGCCGCCACCCCAGGAGCCGCTGCCGGGGGAGAGGGCCTGAGGTGCTGGTGCGGTTCGGAGTGATCGGAGGACTGGTCAGTCCCAGGGGATGGTTTCGGCGTCGGGGAGGTCGGGCACGGCGCTGCGGTCTTCGCGGGCCAGGATTTCCAGGAGGGCAGCTGCCTCCTGGACGGTGACGTGGAGGCCGCGGGACCGCTTCGTCGCGGGGTCGGGGGTTTCCAGCCAGAGGCGGCCTTCCTCGGTGCAATCCACCTGGATCACGGCGTCGGAGCGGGACGTGAAGACGGCCCAGTTGCCCGGTGTTCGCAGGATCTGGCGGTCCAGTCTGGCCGTGCACCGGTCCAGGGTCTCCAGCACGGGCAATGACGCCGAGCCCCGGTCCAGCGTCTGGTAGCGCATCTCCAGGACGTCGGCTTCCGGCGTACCAGGGGAGATTGTGACCAGATTGTCCTGGCTTTCGCCTAGGAAGATCGGGGCGAGTCCTGCCCACAGGTCGTGTCTTGGCAGGTCGATCGGGTTCGTTGTGCCGTCGGGGGAGGTGAGCGTGCCGACGGCGCGGTCCCAGCGGCGCTGCAGGATCAGGGCGTGGCCGTCCGTGGCGCGGATCTCGACTCGGACTTCCGCCGGGCCCTCGGGTGCGACTCGGGCCAGGATGCGCTCGGCGTGCCACGGGTGGAGGCGGTCCGAGCGGCGGATCGCGCCGCCGGGCCAGTCGTCGAGTAGGCGGGCGTCGGCGCGGGGTACCGGGGGGCGGTTCCAGTCGTCGAGGCGGTGGGCGAGGCCGGTGCCGTGGGGCGAGATCGCCAGGTGGAAGTCTCGTTCCGGCTCGCCGGGGAGGATCTCGCTGTGGTGTACGGCTACGACGGTCACGGTCCGCTCGTTCAGGTCGGGATCGAGGTCGGAGTCTTCGGCGGGGCCGAGCATGAGGGCGCGGTCGAGTCGTAGGCCGGGCACGTCGAGGGCGATCGGCTGGATCGTGCCGGGTGCGACCGGGGGCATGTCGAGCAGTGCCTGTGCGACGTCGTCGCGGAACGAGCCGGCGGCCGCGCGCAGTACCGTGATCCGGCCGTCGCGTACCCGATGGGCGGTCGTGACCGTGCCGGCGGGCGTCCGGGTCGTGTCGATGAGTACCGGATGCTCGCCGATCATGCTCACGGGCTGGTCGCATCGCCGGGTCCGGCGGATCCGTTCGGCGATCTCCTCGTCGGTCATCCGACTATTTGATCAACTCTTGTTCGGCGGTGGCGCGCAGGATCGACGGAGCGGCGGGTGGGTGTGCGGCAGGCGGGCCGTTGTCTAGCAGAATGATCGCTGCGGTTGCTGCCGCAGGCGCGTCGGCGTCAACGGCTCGAGCGCCGGCGACCGGAGGGCCGGCGGTGACCGGGTGGGGGTCCCATGAGGCTGAACCGGCCCGCGGCGGCGACGGAGCGCAGGTCACCGCCGCCGTCCGGACGGATCGACCGGGGGCGGCCGGGATGTGGGCGTTTGCGCGGTGGCGAATTGCTGATCGAGGGGGCGGGCGTGGACGACTGGCCGCTGTTCGGGCTCCGGCTGCGGTGCGGGGAGGTGACGCTCCGGCCGGTACGGGAGGACGACCTGCCGCGTCTCGCCGCCATCCTGCCCGACGATTTCGAGCAGGATCCCCGGCTCGAACGGCTTCCCGGCCTGAGCGCCGCGGCGCAGGAGCGCGGGCGGTTCTGCCAGGGGTATTGGCGCGCGCTCGGCGCGTGGTCGCCGTCTTCATGGAGCCTGCATCTGGCTGTCGAGTTCGAGGGGGAACCGGTCGGCGTGCAGACGCTGGAGGGCGAGGACTTCCCGGCGTTGCGGACCGTCGACTCGGCTTCCTGGCTGACGCGCCGGGTGCGCGGGCGTGGGCTCGGGGTCGCGATGCGCACGGCGGCGCTCGGGTTGGCGTTCGAGCGGCTGGGCGCGGTCGCCGCGGTTTCGTCGGCGGTGCCGGAGAACGCGGCCTCGCTGGGGGTCTCGCGGCGCATCGGGTACGCAGAGAACGGGGTCGGTCTGGTCGCCACGCCGGGCGGCCGGGTGGTCGAGCTGCGCCACCTGCGGCTCACCGCGGATCGGTGGCGGGCGGCGGGACACGGGAGCTCGGTCTCGATCTCGGGCTTCGGACCTTGCCGGCCGTGGTTCGGACTGACCTGACCGCCGCGCGTCCTCGCGCCGGCTCCTGGGGCTCCGCTGCGCGTTGCGGATCCCGGGATGGGCGGGCGGTAGCTCCATTCGACGTCGGGTCCGCCGGTTTGTCATGGGTGTCGGCTGCTCGGGCGTGCGGGCCGAGCCCTCTACCGCGCGTCCCGGAGGGGTCGCCTTGGGCGAGTTCGGGACCCCTTGTATCCAAGGATCCTAGGATGGCCTAGGCGCAGTGCGCCCCATCTCGCCTCAGCCCGTTCAGAGGCGGCGCCCCGATCCGCGCCGCGGCAGGCGTTGAAATCGCATCGGGGTGCCTGGAGCACCGGCGCGCCCGGATTTCGGGGCCGGGCCTCGCGGCAGCAGCGCGGTCGGACTCAGGCCGAACCTGGCGGCGGTATCGCGACTGACTGGTCCGGGACGGCGCCGGGAGCGCCAGCGCGCCTGGATCCAGGGCCGGGCCTGGCGGCGGTGGCCCGACCGGCTGGTCCGGGACAGTGCCGGAAGCCTCGGCGCGTCCGGGTCCAGGACCAGGTCCTGCGACAGCAGTGCGACCCGACGACCGTTCCAGCACAGAGCCTGGAGCGGCAGCGCGTCCGAATCCAGAGCAGCGCGACCAAATGGTCCGGGACAGGGGTCGGGCTGGGTGCCGCCGATATCGGTCCGTCGTTTGTCTTGGGTGGGGGCCGTTCGGGTCGAAGGGCATGGTGTCGGCCTGCGGGCTGCGCCGTGCGGCCCAGCCTCCACGGCACGTCCCGGTTCGGACCGTTTGGGCTGGTCTGCGCGGTCCGGAACTGTCTGCCGGGCGTCGGGTCGGGGCTGCTCTGCGTGGCCCGGGAACGACGGCCCTCGCCGGGCGTTCGGGGTTCGGGCCGTTCGGCCTGTTCCGGGCGGCCGAACGGGGGAAGCGTTACAGGCAGGCGGCATCTATCAAGATACGTCCACTTCGGACCCCCACCGGTGGGCCGCGTGGAGATCCGCGAACCGATACTCTCACGGCCGGTCGGCCGCCAGTCGTGGGCCATTGACACGGGGGTACGTGTGAATCAACGGCAACTCGTCGGAGTCGTCGCAGGCTCGGCGGTGCTGGTCGCCGGGGCGGCGGTGGTGGCGCTGAATCTTCCCGGAGGATCCGCGCCGCGGGCGTCGCAGGCCGCGCCGGCCGCCGCGCCGGAGCCCGTCGCCGCGGAGCCCGTCGTCGACAACGGTGACGGCAAGCCGGTCAAGGCCAGCCTGCACACCCTCGACGTGGCGCCGGCCGGGCCCGGTGCCCGCCGGGCCGAGGTGGGCAAGCGTGGCACCGAGCGGTTCAGCCTGCTGGGCCTGACCTGGTCCGACCCGGCGCTGACCGTCGGCGGCACCGTCGAGGTGCGTACCCGGGCGGTCGGCACCGGCCGTTGGAGCGGGTGGCGGACCCTGGAGACCGAGGGCACCCGCGGTCCGGACAGCGGCGCCGAGGCCAAGGGCGACCTCCGCGGCGGCAGCGAGCCGCTCTGGGTCGGCCCGTCCGACGGCGTCGCCGCGCGCGTGGTGAGCGCCGAGGGGGCCAGGCCGCTCCCGGCCGGGATGCGCCTCGATCTCGTGGACCCGGGCCGCAAGTCGAGGTCCACCGCAGGACAGGGCGGCGGCCTCGCGCTCGACCCGAGCGACCTGGGCCGCACGTTCGCCTCCACCGCAGGACAGGGCGGCGGCCTCGCGCTCGACCCGAGCGACCTGGGCCGCACGTTCGCCTCCACCG
This sequence comes from Actinoplanes sp. NPDC049668, assembly GCF_044465445.1. Classification (NCBI taxonomy): domain Bacteria; kingdom Bacillati; phylum Actinomycetota; class Actinomycetes; order Micromonosporales; family Micromonosporaceae; genus Actinoplanes; species Actinoplanes sp. NPDC049668. Next base: position 183,619 of record NZ_JBITLR010000002.1, on the reverse strand, counting down.
CAGGACAGGGCGGCGGCCTCGCGCT
>NZ_JBITLR010000002.1:0-183494 GCF_044465445.1 Actinoplanes sp. NPDC049668 | reverse complement strand
CGACCCGAGCGACCCGGCGACGGCGACGGTTGCGCCGAGCGAGAGTGCCGAGCCCGCCGCGAGCACCGCGGCCCCGGCCGGCACCACCGCGGCGCCGGCACCCGCGACCACGACCGCGGCGCCGGCCAAGGGCATCGCGGCGGTCGCGCGGGTGCCGCTGCCGTCGTATACCAGCCGGGCCGGGTGGGGTGCGGGTCCGGCGCGGGTCGAGCCGGCGGTCGCCGACGCCGTGGACGTGATGTTCGTGCACCACACCGCGGACGGCGGCAACACCTACAACTGCGCGGACTCGCCGGCGCACGTGCGCGCGATCCAGGCGTACCACATGAACAGCCAGGGCTGGGACGACATCGGCTACAACTTCCTGGTCGACCGCTGCGGCACCCTCTTCGAGGGGCGCGGGGGCGGCGTCGACCGGGCGGTCATCGGGGCGCACACGTACGGCTTCAACACCGGGACCGCCTCGATCGCGGTGCTGGGCACCTACACGACGGAGAGCGCGGCCGAGCCCGCTCGCAAGATCATCTCGCAGGTCGCGGCCGCGCGGCTCACCGCGTACGGATTCGATCCGGGTACGACCGCGGAGCTGACCGAGCGCGCGACCGACGGCAAGTTCCCGCATCTGTCGGTGCAGACGTTCCAGCGGGTCTCCGGGCACCGCGACGGCGTCAACACGGTCTGCCCCGGTGACCGCCTCTACGGGCAGCTGCCGGCGATCCGGGTCGAGGCGTCGGCGCGGGTCCTGGGCTTCAAGGCCGGCGCACCCACCGGGGGCGTCTCGTCCGGCGGCAAGTACTACGTCAAGGGCCGGGCCGGCCTGGCCTGGTCGGCGGCGACGCCGTCGGAGTCGATCGCCCGGTTCGAGCTGCTGGTCGACGGCGCGGTCCGTGCCACCCTGGCCGGGACCGCCCGTTCCGGGTCGGTCGACGTCCCATCCGGTACGCACCGGCTGCAGGTACGCGCGACGCACGTCAGCGGCAACGCGGACACGACGGCCGCCGCGACGGTCATCTCGGACGTGACCCTCCCGGTGATCGCCGCGCCGTGGCTGAGCCTGCGCACCGGTACGGTGAGCACGACCTCGGTGCCGGTGTCGGTGAACTTCAAGGCGTCCGACAACGTCAAGGTGGCCTGGGTCGGCGCCACGTCCCCGTCGAAGGCGACGCTGCCGGCGACCGCGACGAAGTGGCAGACCTCGGCGAAGCCGGGCGCGGTGGTGACCTTCGGCCTGTCCGCCAAGGACCTGGTGGGCAACGTCCGCAACGCGTCGGTGACCCGCACCTCGGCGCTGCTGGCGGAGACGTCGGCGAAGAAGACGGGCACCTGGACGAAGAAGTCGGCCACGTCGCACCTCAACGGCAAGGCGCTGTACGCCTCGAAGAAGAACGCCAAGCTGACGTTCACCTTCACCGGGCGCTCGGCGGCGCTGATCGTCGGCCGCTTCAAGAACTCGGGCAAGGCGACCGTCTACCTGGACGGCAAGAAGGTGTCGACGATCGACACCAAGGCCGGGAAGACGACGTACCGCCAGGCGGTCTGGGCCAAGAGCGCGGCGTACGGCAAGCACACGGTGTCGATCGTGGTGCTGGCGACCAGCGGCCGACCGGGCGTCACGGTCGACGGCCTCGCCTACGTCAAGTAGGGGTATCCGGCGGCGGGGACGCGACCATCACGGGTCGCGTCCCCGCCGTTCGGCGTTCCGGGTGACTCAGCGGCCCTCGTCGGAGTCCCCGCCGAACCATGACGTCGCCGCGGCCGGCTCGTCGCCGTGCCCGCGGGACTGGCCGGGCGGCGCGATCCGGGCGCGCAGGTCCTGGCGGCCGGTGCCGTCGAGGCGCTGCCCGCCGTCGGGCAGCCCGAACGCCACGGCGGCCTCGGGATACGGCGCGACCGGCGGCCTGCCGTACCCGTCGGCGCCGGGTGCGGACCACGGCGCCACCTGCTCGCGGCCGGAGTAGCCGTCCGGGGCCGGTGCCCAGGTCGCCTGCTCGGCACCGTGAGCCGCGGGCACGGACGCGCCCGCGGGAACGCTGTCCGGGGCTGGTGCCCAGGTCGCCTGCTCGCCACCGTAAGGCTCGGGCACGGACGCCACCGGCGGCTCGGCGTAGTCGCCGCCGTGCCCGGGCCGGGTCACCGGCATGCCGGACATGGCGTGGTCCGCCGGGGCGGCCGCTCGGCGGCGGGGTGTCCGGGGTGCGTCCGGGGCCGGCCCGGGATCCCGGTCGTCGTCGGACCCGACCGCGACCGAGTCGGGCTCGAGCCCGAACCCGTTGGACCTGGTCCGTCCGCCTCGGGTGCCCGGCTCCGCCGCCGGCTCCGCGGCCGCCCGGCGCCGACCGGAGGTCGGCCACAGCGCGGGGCGGCGCCGCGCCGCGACGTCCTCGACCCAGCCGAGCGTCAGCACCGCCATCATCGTCAGCACGACCGACGCGACCAGGTCGACGGGACCGTCCATGATGTCGAGATCGTCGAGCGCCAGCACGGTCAGCACCGGCCAGATCGCCGCGATCGCGATGTTGTGCCACAGGTAGATCGTCACCGCCCGGGCGTTGACGAAGTCGACGACGCCGTCGAGCACCCGGTTCCTCGCCAGCCAGGACATGTCGGGCTGCCAGCGCAGGGCCAGCAGCACGAACGCCAGGGACCACAGTGCCTGCGACTCCGACACCTCGTTCAGGTCGTAGCCGTCCTCGCCGCCGTGCCCGCGCAGCCAGTACAGCGCCAGGCAGCCCATCGCCGTCGCCGCGCCGAGGACCACCACCGGGCGCAGGCGGGCCAGGCGGCCGTCGTGGTGCGCGAAGCCCGCGATCCAGCACGCGCCGTAGGTCGCGAAGTCCCACATGGCCGCGTCCGCGCGGCCGAACGGCAGCGAGTACCCGGTCTTGTCGAGGAAGGCGATCAGGAGGATCGGCGCGGGCACCGCGGCCCAGCCGATCTTCTTGTACGCCAGGTACATCAGCGGCGACAGCACCACGAACCAGAGGTACGCCCGGATGTACCAGAGGGGTTCCCACACGTCGATGCCGCGTTCGCTGCCCGGCGGGTCGCCGATCGGCAGCAGCCACAGGCCCAGCTTCCAGGTGAACGGCTCGTCGCCGCCTTCCTCGTGGGTCCAGCCGAGGTACAGCATGGCCGGCACCGCGATCAGCGCAAGCGCCCAGAGCGGCGGTAGCAGGCGGCGCAGCCGGGAGGTGATCACGCTGCCCGCCGACCGTTTGTCCAGCGACGCTGCGGTCAGCGATCCCGCGAGGGCGAACATGATGCCCATGGCGGGCAGCAGGATCGACAGCCACGGCCAGCCGAACAGGTGGTAGACGATCACTCGGACGATGGCGGCGGCCCTGAGCAGATCCAGGTAACGATTGCGCACCGCAGAACGCTAGCGATGCGCGTGCCCGCCGATGAACCTCCGGATCGGCTCTCATGTAGACCCGCGTGGGTTACCCCGAAGGAATGAAGTGTCCGTTTTCTCCGTGCGACTGTGCGTTCGCCGTGATCCGTTGCGGCGGGCATAACCGCAGGTCAGCGCGCATTGTGGCAGAGCTTCCGGCGCCGGGAGGCCGAAACGGGGGGCAGTCACCCGGTGGATGGTTGTGACGTTGGGCCGTCTTGAGAGCGACGTGCACGGGGCGCGGCGCCGCGAGCAGAGGGAGAGAACGGGATGCGCAGACCTGCTCTCGTAGTGGCCGCCGCGGTCTCGGCGGTACTGGCCGGCGGGATCATGGTGGCCACCACCGCCGGCGCGGAGGAGACTCCGGACACCGTGTCGGTCCCGTTGATCCAGTGGCCCGACCTGTCGGCGGTTCCGCAGCTGCCCGCCCTGGGCGCGCCGGACGCGCCGGACCTGCCGGACGTCGCGGACGCTCCCGCCGTACCGGATGATCCGGACCCGGATGCCGCGCAGGACGAGCCCGCCGACGATGCCGGAGCGGCCCGGCCGAGCGCCGCGGCCGGCCGGCCGGCCCGGCCCGCCGCCGATGACGACGCGGGCGATCCCGCCGTCGACGACGACCGGCGGAACAAGTCGAATCAGGCGGGCCGGCCCGGTTCCCCGGCCGCGGCGCAGCGGGACGTCACGCCCGACCAGGCACTCTCCGCGGACCCGCGCAGCACGGTGCAGCAGCAGGCCCTCGACCTGGTCAACCAGCACCGCAGGCGCGGCGGCTGCGGCGAGGTGACCGTCGACCGCCGGCTGATCCTGGCCGCCAACCGGCACGCCTCCGACATGGCCCGGCGCGGGTACTTCGCGCACGAGGACCTCAGCGGCGACCGCGCCGGTGACCGGGTCGAGGCCGCGGGCTACCAGTGGTCGCGCTACGGCGAGAACATCGCGCGGGGCCAGGAGAGCGTCTTCGAGGTGGTCGACGGGTGGATGCACAGCCCGGAGCACCGCGAGAACATCATGGATTGCCGGCTGCACCAGGTCGGCCTCGGCCTGGCCTTCGCCGGGGACCGTACCTCCTACTGGGTGCAGGACTTCGCCACCCCGCAGTGAGCAATGTCAACCCGGCCACGGGCCAGAGGTATCCGTGCGGTTGACCGGCGCCGGGAGCCGCCGCCCGGGCCACGGTGAAAAGGCTGTGTGACCTGTATCCCCTGGATTCGTGCCAGGGGTCAACCGGATGATCTTCCCAGGTGTGCGCGTGTGCTTCTATGTGTGCGCACACAAACTCCTGGGGAGGACCATTTTGGGAGGGCAGCGGGTATCCGCACGCCTCGCCGCGGCCGTCGTCGCCGCGGCGGTCGGCGGTGGGCTCGGGGCTGTCGCCCTGACCCCGGCCGCGGCTGGTGCCGCGGTCCGGACGGTCGGTGCGGCGCCGATTACCGCCGTCGTCGTCACGAAGGCCGCCGCGGCTTCGTGCTCGACGGGCAAGTATCAGAAGCAGGTCGAGGGCTACCTCAAGAAGATCGGTGGCTACGGCACCGTGACGGTCGACGGCAAGCAGTCCGCCGCCGACTGCAAGGCGATCAAGAAGTTCCAGAGCCGGTTCGGCATCAAGCCTGCGGCGGGGCTGGCCGGCCCCACGACGTACGGGGTGGCCAAGCGCATCGCCGCCACCAAGACGTCGAAGTGCAAGGCGAAGAAGTCGGGTTACACGTTCTGCGTCGACCTGACGAACCAGACGACCTGGGTGATGAAGAACGGCAAGGTCTACGCCAAGCCGACGGTCACCCGGACCGGCATGAAGGGCTACCGGACGCCGGCCGGCACCTTCAAGATCAATAAGCGTACGAAGAAGGAATGGTCGGACCCGTACGACGTGTGGCTGCCGTACTGGCAGCGCTTCATCGGCGGCCGGGGGTTCCACCAGACGACCACTTACATCCACGACGCGTGGCGTGGCTCGCACGGTTGCGTCAATCTGCTGCCGTCCGACGCCAAGAAGTACTACAAGATCGGCAAGATCGGCATGACGGTGAAGGTGATCGGCCGGCGACCCGGCACCTGATCCGAGCAGTGGTGACGAAGGGCCCGTCGGCGCAGCCGGCGGGCCCTTCGTCGCGTCAGGCGGCGTGCGCCAGCCGGGCGTGGGTGGTGAGGACGTCGAACCTGGTGAAGGCCTTCTCGTCGCCGGTCGCGGTCAGCACGCGCAGCCCTTCGCGGGTCAGCGTGTAGGTGACGTCGGTGAAGCGGCTGACCGTGTCGTCGTGGTGCACCACGGTCAGTTCGTCGGCGCGTGGCATGGGCCCGTCCTTCGGTACGTGGTTCCGGCAGGTGACCCCGAGTACGGGTGCCACCGGCGCTCGGTTCAAATGGCCGGTTCAGCGTCGCGCCGGCCGGTGAGCTGCGCAGTCGCCCACCTGTCGGGCGCCAGGGCGGATAACCGACATCCCGTCGGTATCTCCCGGCCCGGACCGAAAACGATCCGGTGGGGGCCCGGTCGCCGGCCCGGATTAGAGTGGCGCTCGTGTTCCGGCCTCGACGTCGCACCGTTGTCCTGCTGGTCGCCTGCGCCCTGCTGCCGCCGCTGACCGCGGCCTCCTGCGGCGACGAGCCGTCCGGTGTCGCCCTCGGCACGGCGGCCCGCGGCACCGTCGCGGAGATCGTCGAGGCGTCCGGATCGGTCACCGCCCGCGCCGCCGCAACCGTCAGCTCGCCCGCCGCCGGTACCCTCGCCGAGCTGCGCTTCGACGCCGGGGACAAGGTCACCAAGGGCCAGGTCGTCGCGGTGATCGACTCGCCGGCCGCCGACCGGCGCCTGCGCGACGCGACCCGGGCCGTCGACGCCGCCTCCGCCGGTGGCGTCTCGGCCGGCGGCGGCACCGCGGGCTTCCGGGCCGCGCAGCGCCGCACCGACGCCCGCGCCGACCGGGCCTTCGCCGCCGCCCGTGACGCGGCCGGGGAGGTGACCGACGCCGAGCTGCGTGCGGCGCTGCTGGTCCAGGTGACGGCCGCCCGGCAGCAGTACCAGGCCGCCTCCGAGGCCGCCGGCGCCGCGGTCCGCTCGGTGCAGCGCGGCGTCGCGAGCCTCGGCGAGGCGGTCAACGCCCTGACCGCCGCGCAGCGGCTGCAGGCGCAGCAGGCCTACGACCTGGCCGAGGCCGCCGTCGACGCGCTCACCCTGCGCGCGCCCGTCTCCGGCGTCGTCCAGTTGGGCGGCACCGCATCGGGCGGCACCGCGTCGCTGAGCGACCTGCTCGCCGACCCGGGCGCGGCCGCCGGCGCGGCCCCGGCGCAGGCGCCGCTGAGCGGGGTCGACTCCGCGGTGCCGGTCGGCGCCGTCGTCGGCGCGGGCACCCCGATCCTGACCATCGTCGACACCGGCCGGCTCGGCCTGGCCGCCGAGGTCGACGAGACCGACGTGCTGCTCGTCGAGCCCGGCGGCCAGGCCACCGCGGAGCTCGACGCCGCCACCGGCGCCAGCTACGAGGCGACCGTGCGGGCCGTCGACCTGCTGCCCACCACCTCCGCCCGCGGCGGGGTGTCGTACCGGGTCCGGCTCACCCTCGGCAAGGGCGGCTACCCCGACGGCCGGGCCGCGCCGACCCCGCGGCCCGGGATGAGCGCGATCGTCCGCCTGCGGGTACGCGAGGCCGCCGACGCGGTGACCGTGCCGGCGTCCTCGATCGTCTCCTCCGGCGGCCGCGACACGGTGTGGGCGGTCCGCGGCGGCCGGGCCGAGCGGGTACCGGTCACCCTCGGCGTGCAGGGCGAGGACGTCGTGCAGGTGGTCTCCGGCATCGACGCCGGCCAGCAGCTCGTGGTGGGTGGCGCGGACCAGGTCAGCGCCGGGCAGACCGTGCCGTGAGCGGCACGCCCGCGATCGTCGCCGTCGACGTCACCCGGACGTACCAGCTGGACGGCGTCTCCGTCGCCGCGCTGCGCGGCGTCTCGCTGACCGTCCCCGAGGGCGACTACCTGGCGATCGTCGGCACCTCCGGCTCCGGCAAGTCCACCCTCATGCACCTGCTCGGCGGGCTCGACCGGCCGACCGGCGGCACCCTGCTGATCGGCGGCCGCGACGTGGCCACGCTCTCGCCGCCGGAGATGGCCCGGCTGCGCAACGAGACCATCGGCTTCGTCTTCCAGTCGTTCCACCTGCTCGCCCGCACGACCGCCCGCGACAACGTCGCCCTCCCGCTGGTCTACCGCGGCATCGGCCGCCGCGAGCGCCGGGCCCGCGCCGCCGAGATGCTCGAGCGGGTCGGCCTCGCGCACCGCATGGACCACCGGCCCAACCAGATGTCCGGCGGCGAGCAGCAGCGGGTCGCCATCGCCCGGGCCCTGGTCACCACCCCGGCCGTGCTGCTCGCCGACGAGCCGACGGGCAACCTCGACAGCACCACCGGCCAGGCGGTGCTCGCCCTGCTCGAGTCCCTGCACGCCGAGGGGGTCGCGGTCGTGCTGGTCACCCACGACCGAGAGGTCGCGGCCCGGGCCGGCCGGCAGATCGTGATGCGCGACGGCCTGATCGTCGACCCCGCGCCGGACGGCGGGGAGGGCGCCGCATGAGGCTGGCCGAGGCCTGGCGGGTCGCCCTCGACGCGCTGCGCGCCAACCGGCTGCGCAGCGTGCTCACCATGCTCGGCGTCGTCATCGGCGTCGCCGCGGTGGTGGCGCTGGTCGCCATCGGCACCGGCACCAAGCAGCAGATCGAGCAGCAGGTCGAGGGCCTCGGCTCCAACCTGCTCATCGTCGTGCCCGGCCGGCTCGAGGCCGGCTCCGCGCCGTCGGTGTCGACGCTCTCGCTCGACGACGTCGAGGCCGTCGGCCGGGTGGTCGGCGACCCCGGCCGGGTCGCGGTCACCGTCGCGTCCGGCGAGACCGTCCGGGCCGGCAGCCGGAGCACGTTCGCCAGCATCCAGGGCGTCCTGGAGACTACCCCGACCGTCTTCGTCCGCCGCCTGGACCGCGGCGGCTACCTGACCCGTTCCGACGTCAGCACCGCCCGCCGCGTCGCCGTGCTCGGCGCCGGGGTCGCCACCCGGCTCTTCGGCGACCGCGACCCGATCGGCCGCCAGATCACCATCGGCGGGGTCCGGTTCCGGGTGATCGGCACGTTCGAGCGGCTGGGCCAGAGCCTCGGCGTCGACCGCGACGGCGAGGTGCACATCCCCGTCACCGCCGCGCAGCGCCTGCTCGGCACCGACCGCATCGACGCCCTCGCCATCCGCGCGCCGGACCGCGAACGCATCGACGTGCTGGGCCGCGACATCGTCGCCGTCCTCGGCGAACGCCACCCGGACAGCGACTTCAGCGCCGTCACCCAGGAGCAGATCCTCGGCGTCCTCGGCGACATCCTCGGCGTGCTCACCGGGGTGCTCGCCGCCATCGCCGGCATCAGCCTGCTCGTCGGCGGCGTCGGCGTCTCCAACATCATGCTGGTCTCGGTCCGCGAGCGGACCAGGGAGATCGGCCTGCGCAAGGCGGTCGGCGCCCGGCCCCGCGACATCGGCCTGCAGTTCCTGCTCGAGGCCGTCCTGCTCACCACGATCGGCGGCGTCATCGGCATGGCGCTGGGCATCTCCGCCGCGCTGCTCGTCGACCGGCTGTCGCCGGTGCCCGCGGCCGTGACCTGGTGGTCGCTGGCCCTGGCGTTCGGGGTGTCGGCGCTGGTCGGCATCGCCTTCGGGGTCGTGCCCGCGCAACGGGCCGGCCGGCTCGACCCGGTCGTCGCGCTGCGCACCGAATGAGCGGGCATCCGGGCCGCGCCGGCAGGCGCCGCCCGGCGCGCGACACGGTGACGCCGATCGCGCCGGGATGAGGCCCGAAAACCTCAACTCAGCGGCCAGGGGAGCCGATCGACGACTTGTGGGGCACCAGCGGGGCTTCTTCGCCTACCAGCTTCGCGACCTGCACGGCGCCTCGCGCTCGGTCGTGTACCTGACGCTGGCCGGATCCCCGTACGTGCTGGCGACCTGCGTCGTGAACTCGCACACCGGCGCCGTCGGCATCACCGCCGGGATCGCCACCAGCGTGATCATGGCGCTGGCCGGCCTCGGCAGCTGGCGGATGCCCGCCCGGATGCCGCGCCTGTTCTGGTTCGCCGCCCCGATCCTGAGCACCCTGGCGATCTCCGGCCTCAACCTCGCCACCCGCGACGCCTCCACCGGCGCGCTGCTCTTCTTCCTCTGGCCCGTCCTGTACGCGGCCAACTTCCTCAGCAGCCGCATCGTGTTCCTGAACCTGGCGCTGGTGTTCGCCGGCGCCGCCGCCACCGTCTTCGTGATCCTCGGACCGCGGTCCGGCCTCGCCGACCTGGCCGCGACGGTCATGGCCATGTCGATGGCGGCCACGGTGGTGCACACGCTGCGCAACCGGGCCGACCGGCTGCGCGACGTCCTCGAACGGCAGGCGCACGTCGACCACCTCACCGGCCTGGCGAACCGCCGCCATTTCGACGAGGAGCTCGCGCGCGCGGGCAAGTGGGCCCGGAGCACCGGCGGCCCGCTGGCGCTGCTCACCGTCGATCTCGACCACTTCAAGGCGGTCAACGACACCTTCGGCCACGCGGAGGGCGACCAGGTGCTGCAGGCCGTCGCCGTCGCCATGCACGCCGCCGTCGGCGAGGACGGCCTCGCGGCGCGCCTGGGCGGCGACGAGTTCGTCGTGCTGCTGCGCGCGGACCGGCGAACCGCCGCCGCGGTGGCCGACGGGCTGAGCGCGGCCCTCGCCGCCCGGACCGACCTGCCCGGCGGCCCGCCGGGCCTGAGCATCGGCATCGCGGTCCTGCCGGACGACGCCGGCGACGTCGACGAGCTGGTGGCGGCCTCGGACGCGGCGCTCTACGAGGCGAAGACCTCCGGCCGCGGTCGGGTGGCCATGGTCGGTACGACTAGCCCTGTTCCGGTTCCTGCTCCGCCGCGTTGACCAGGCCGAGGATCTCCCGCCGCGAACGCGGGTACGGGCCCCACCCGTCCCGCAGGACGTGGATGTAGACCGACTCGAGCGCGACGTCGATGCGCTGCGCCAGCTCCTGATCGTCGGGTGCGCCCAGCCGTACGGCGCGCGCGAAGTGATCGAGCGCCTCCATGTGCCGGCCCTGGTCGAAGGCGCTGCGCCCGGCGTTCTCGTGCACGACGCTGCGCAGCAGCTCCGGCGCCTCGGAGCCGGCGGCCCGCTCGAACAGCCGGTCGGCCTCCATGTGGTCGCCGCGTAGCCGCAGCACGTGCGCCAGCTCGGCCTGCGCGATGACGGTGGCCTGCACGTCGCCCGAGGACTCGGCGTGCGCCAGGGCCAGGCGGCTGGCGGCGGCGGCCATGCCCAGCTCCTCCAGGAGGCGGTAGACCTCCGCCCGTACGCTGAGCAGCCCCGCCTTGGCGACGTTGTCCTGCTCCGCGGAGAGCGGGCCGTCGAGCCGTTCCCCGAGTACACGCAGGGCGTCCTTGTCGTCCACGACCTCGCGCAGCGTGGCGCCGTCGAGGCGCCAGCGGATCGCCGCCAGATCCTCCGGACCCAGCGCCCCGGTGCCGTCGTCGGCGGCCGGCCCGGCCTCGGTGGGTTCCGGACCGGGTACGAGCCGGGCCTCGTCCTTCACCGGCGCGCTGGTGTCCAGGTCGGGGGCCACGCCCTCGGGCTCGGCGGGGGCGGCGGCCGCCGGGTCGATCTTGGGGGTGAACCAGGTCGGCCCGAGGTCCGCGTCGGCGTACCGGGGTGGCGCCGTCGGCCCGGAGGTCATCAGGCGGCCGATCGGCACCGCGAACGCGGCCGGGTTCGGGCCGGGCCGGGCCGCCTTGGGTACCTCGCCCTCGCCCTCGGCCAGGCGGGCGGCCTCGGCCTCGCGGGCGGCCTGCGTCAGTCGTGCCGCCTCGGCCTGGCGGGCCTCCTCGGCGGCCTGGCGTGCGGCCTCGGCCTCGCGCGCGGCCAGCAGCTGCCGCTCGGCCTCCGCCTGCCGCGCCGCCGCCGCCCGGCGCGCGGCCTCCGCGTGCTGGTCGGCCTCGGCCTGGCGGGCCGCGATCGCCGCCTGCCGTGCCGCCTCGGCCCGGCGGGCCTCCTCCTCGGCCCGGCGTGCGGCCTCGGCCCGGCGTGCGGCGTCGGCCTGCCGCGCGGCCTGGCGTGCGGCCTCGGCCTGGCGTGCGGCCTCCTCGGCCCGGCGGGCCTCCTCCGCCCGGCGCGCCGCCTCGGCGGCCTGGCGCGCGGCCTCGGCCCGGCGGGCGACCTCCGCCTCGTGCGCGGCCACCTCCGCCCGGCGGGCGGCCTCCTCCGCCTGGCGTACGGCCTCGGCGTGGCGGGCCGCCTCGGCGGCGTGACGCGCGGCCTCCGCCTGGCGTGCCGCCGCGGCCTGACGCGCGGCCTCGGCCTGCCGGGCGGCCTCCGCCTGGCGTGCCTCCTCCGCCTGCCGGGCGAGCTCGGCCTGGCGCGCGGCCTCGGCCTGGCGCGCCGCCTCCTGCGCCCGGCGGGCGATCTCGGCCTGCCGGGCGAGCTCGTCCTGCCGGGTGTGTTCGGCCAGGCGCAGGGCCTGCTCCAGCTTGCGGTCGGCCTCGGCGCGGCGCTGCACGTCGGCGAGCTGCGCCGCGGCGGCCCTGGCCTGCTGCTCCTCGGTGGCCCGCCGCGCGGCCTCGGCCTGCCGGGCCGCGTCCGGGTGCTGCCGGGGTGCGCCCGCCGACCGGGCCGGGAGCACCTCGCCCTCGATCACCTGGTGGCGTCCCGCCGACGGCTCGTCCGGCCGGTACTGCGGCTCCGCGAGACGGCTCTGCGGCGCCTGGTCCGAGGCGTGACGCGGGGGTACGTGCGCCCCGGCGTCCGGCGTGCCCTGCGGCGTCCCGCCGACGACCGGCAGCTCGCCGGTCGTCGCGGCCAGGTCGTGCGGTGCGGCCGGGGACGACGGCCGGGACAGGCCGACCGTCGGGGCGTCGCTGGTCGGGGCGCCGTGGCGCGCCTCGAGCACCTCGCCGCTGATCGCCGCGGCGGGCGGGATCGCGGCGCCGGGCGGGATCGGCTGCGCGGCCGGGTGGCCCGGCGCCGGCATGCTGCTGACCGGCCGGTCGTAGGCCGTGAACTGGGGCTGCGGCGATCCGACGGTCGGCGCGGTCCGTGTCGGCGGGCGCTGCGACGGCGGTACGGCGGTCGGCGCGCCGTCGGAGGTGATCATCGCGGTGCGTGGCCCGCCGACGATCGGCCGCTCGGCGGTCGAGCCGTCGTCGAAGGAGGACCGCCCGCGCGGCGCGGCCTGTGCCGGGTCGGCCGGCGCGGGCCGACGGCCGCGCGGCGGCGCGGTGCGCGGGTCCTGAGCGGGCGCGGGGGCGCCGGCGGTGTCCGGCTGGCCGGCCCAGGGCGTGAACGGCGGCGGGGCCTGCGGCGCCGCGGGGGTCGGCCGCACGCCGGGCGCGTTCTGCGGCGGGGCCGCGGCGGCGGGCCGGCGGATGGGTGCCGGCGCCGACGGCGGAACCGGCGGCGGCGCGGCGGCCGGCATGACCGGCGGCCGGTTCTGCGGCGCGGGCGGGACGGCGGCCGGACCGCCGGGCGCGCGCCCGGGCGGCGGCTGGGTGCCCGGGCGGCCGCGTGACGGGTCCGGGCCTGGTCCGCGTCCGCGGTCGAGGGCGGCCGGGTCGAGGGGTGTGGGGCTGGGCGGCGGCGGGGTGCCGGGGCGGCCGCGCGAGGGGGCCGGGCCTGGTCCGCGTCCGCGGTCGAGGGCGGCCGGGTCGAGGGGTGCGGGGCTGGTCGGCGGCGGGGTGCCGGGGCGGCCGCGCGAGGGGGCCGGGCCTGGTCCGCGTCCGCGGTCGAGGGCGGCCGGGTCGAGCGGTGCGGGGCTGGTCGGCGCCTCGCCGGGCAGGCCGGAGGGCGAGATGAAACCGACCCGTGGCCGGCGCGGGCCGGCCGGTGCACCCGGCGCGTGGACGCCCTGGTCGTACGCGGCGGGGTCCGCGGGCGCGTCGTACGGCGCCGGCGACGCCGGACGCAGGACGTCGGCGGACGCGGCGGGGGTCTTCGGCACGTTCGGCGGCGCCGGCGTCACCACCCGCGGCGCGGCCGTCTGCGGCGGCGCGTCGACGACGCGGGGCGGCGCCGGCGGCTCGGCCTTCTTGATCACGCGCGGCGTCGCCGGCGGCGTCGCCTTGCTGATCACCCGTGGGGCGGTCGGGGGAGTGGCCCGGCTCTTGACGCGCGGGCCCTCGCCCGGCGTGCCCGTCTCGGCCGTCCGGTCGCCGACCTGCGGCCCGGCGGCCGCGGCGGCGGGCTGCTCGGACCACGGCTCCGGCCGGGACGCGGCGGGCAGGTCCGGACGCGCGATGCGTGGGTCGCCGCCGGGCTGCGCCGCGGCCGGGCGCCCCGATGGCACCTGGCCCGGCCGTACGGGCGGACGACGGTCCTGCCCCGGGGTGTCGTAGGTGCGCGGATCCGGCCGGCGCTCGTCCGGCGAGACCCGGGCCCGGCCGGCGGCCACGTCGGGCGCCTCGGGCACGTCGCGCCGGGTGCGCGGGTCGTATCCGTCGCGGTCGCGCGCCGGCTGGTTGCGGCGCGCGGCGATGTGGCGGCGCTGCTCCTCCCAGTCCTGTGCGTCGAACTCGCGGTCGTCGTACTCGAGCTCGTCGAAGTCGAGGCTGCGGCGCTGCCAGCCCTCGGCGCCGGGCGAGACCGGGGCGGCGTCGAGGTCGGCGGGGGCGAACGAGGGGTCGTCCAGCCAGCCCGGGCGCTCACCGTCGAAGGCCGAACTGATCCGCTTGTCGCGGTTCGGTGACCGCTGGTAGCCGGCCTCCCGCCGCTGACGGCGGCGCTCGGCGAGCTCGTCGACGCCCGGATCGAACGAATTGACCGGGGTGGACGCCGGGGTGGGCACCGGCGCGGACTGCGGGGCGGGCAGCGGGGCGGACACCGGGTCCGGCGCATCGCCGAAATTGTCGTCTTCGATGTATTGGGTGCGCTGCGCCGGCCGGCGGGTGTCGGCGCCCCACCGGGCCAGGACGGCGTCCGCATACGGGTCCCGCGCCGTGGCGGCGGTGTCCGTGTACCGCGACCTACGAGGGCCGTCGTCGTACTCGGATTCCCAGTATTCGTCGTCCTCGAAGCTCATCGGGTCACCCCGCGACGGCCCTCGGGAGCGCGCGAAACAGGATGCGCCGAGCCGGCCCGCTGCCGCATACGTGCCCCCCGTCATCGCCGCCGCGTAAACGCACCACGCGTCCCGTGACGCCTTCCGTGCGGACTGACTTGGAAGGTTAACCACGGGTTTGCGCGCAGCGCCACCGCCCGCGGAGGCGCGTCACCCGACCCACGGACGGCCGTTGCGCCCGGGACCGGCCCCGGCGCCGCGGCCCGCCGGGAGTGTTCCGTCAACGGACAGTACGGGCCGGCGCGCCGAGCGGTTCAATCGCCGAGGTAAGCGGTCGTGGAACGTTCGGGGCGCCTGACGGAAAGTGACCGCCTCGGATGCGGTCCGCGACATTCCATGAACGGTTTCCATTGTTACGCGGACATGGCGGGCCGCAGAAGTTAAGCCATTCTTAATGGCCCGCTGAGGAAAGCGACGGAAATGGTCCCGGGTGGACCGTCCCGGCCGTCGCCGGCGCGATCACGGAACGTGACCGTGGCGAGGGACACGTCTCCGCGCCGCGGATCATGGACCCGGTCGATGTCATGGTTGGAGCCGCGGGCCGGTCCGACGATGTACCGGCCCTGCGGCATGTCGGCGGGCCGCGGCCACCGGCCCGCGCAGTGACCGATACCCGACACCGATGGTGTCCACCCCGAACTCCCGGCCGGCGGCCACCGTCCCCCTCGAACGCCGCCATCAGCCGGGACACAGAAACGGCGGCGGGTGCACACGCCGCCGTTTCGACCTACCTCGGGCCCCGACGGGTCAGAGGCGGCCGTCCCTCGTGAACGGTCCGACGGTCGCCGGCAGTACCAGCCCGGCGTCCGCCAGCGCGCGCAGCAGCCGGCCGAGCTCGGTCCGGCTCAGCGTGCCGTCCGGCGCGGGCTCGCGGTGCGGCACGTCGAGCGCCTGCGCCGCCTCGACGGCGCGCACGCTGATGGCGGCCTCGACCGCCCACAGCCGGTGCGCCCGCATCGCGATGTGCGCGGAGCGGGTGAGCTCGTCGTGCAGCCGTAGCAGCCGGCGCAGGTCGGCCGCGAGCTTCTCGATGGGCAGGCCGATCGGCACGGCCTGGTGTTCGGCGTGCCGCGGCCAGACCTGGACCAGCGCGGCGCACCACCGGGGTGCGTAGACGACCACGGCGCCGATCAGGGTCGGTGTGACGGTGATGAGGGCGAGCTTGCCCAGGTCGAGCAGGTTCATGGTGAACTCCTTCAGCCCGCGTGCACGGCTGTCCCACTGACGATCCGCCCGCCCGCGACCACCGTCAAGCCGGGTTTGTGCGATTCGCCGTGGCGGATCTTCCCAGCTCAGCGCGTGCGGCCCCGGGCGACCAGCCGGGTGCTCGGCATCGGCGGCGCCGGGATGTCGGGCCCGTCGTAGCCGCGCACCCGCCCGAAGCGGCCACCGTCCGACCGGGACTCCCAGGCCTCCCGCGCCGCGACGATCTCGTCGTGGTCGCGGCCGACGAAGTTCCACCACATGACGATCCGCTCGCCGAACGGCTCGCCGCCGATCAGCAGGAGCCGGGTCGCCGGGCCCGCGGCCAGGCGCACCCGCTGCCGCCCCGCGCCGAGATAGAGCAGCGGCCCGGGCACGACCCGCGCGCCCTCGACGGTGGCGTCCCCGTCGAGGACCAGCACCGCGTGCTCGAAGTCCGGCCGCAGCGGCAGCGTCGCGCCCCCGTCCGGGGCCAGCGTGACCTGCGCACCCACCAGCGGCGAATGACAGACCGCGGGGGAGACCTCGCCGGCCAGCTCGCCCATGAGGACGGTGGCGGACAGGCCGCCGGCGGCGACCACCGGCAGGTCCGGGTGGTGCGTGAACGAGGGCGCCACGTCCCGGGCGGCGCCGGGCAGGGCGACCCACAGCTGCACGCCCTGGAGCACCGGGCCGTGCGCGGCGGGAGTCTGCTCGGAGTGCGAGATGCCGCGCCCCGCGGTCATCAGGTTGAGCCGGCCGGGCCGGATCTCCTGGACGTTGCCGAGGCTGTCGCGGTGCAGGACCTCGCCGGCGACGAGCCAGCTGACGGTCTGCAACCCGATGTGCGGATGCGGCCCGACCCGCATCCCCGGCGACCCGGCCAGCGTGTGCGGCCCGTACGCGTCGAGGAAGCACCACGCGCCGACCATCCGCCGGTGCTTGTTGGGCAGGGTCCGGGTGACCTCGAATCCCCGGGGCCCGCCGAGCGCGACGGGCGCGCCCTCCAGCAACTCCGTGCCCTCCGGCGACGGCGGCACGACCGGGCGGTCGACCTCGGGATCCGCTTCGAGACTGCTCACCGTCGAAAACTACCGCCGGGCTCCGACGATTATCACCGGTACGGCGTCAGAGTGGAGCGCCGAGGCTCACCGACCCGATCACCCGGGTGATCGTCACCTCGATCGCCACCCGCTCCGGGTTGGGGCGCGGCTGCCGGTAGCGCACGGCGTAGCGGCGGACCGCCTCGGCCACCGACTCCGGGTCGTCGCGGACCACGGCCTTGCCCTCGATCGTGCTCCAGCGCGCGCCGTCCACCTGGCAGACCGCCACCCGGTCGCCGCCCGCGAGGACGTGCCGGACCTTCGCCGAGCCCCGGAACGCGATGATCCGCAGCAGCCCGGCCGCCGGGTCGACCGTCGCGCCGACCGGGACGACGTGCGGCGAACCGTCGGCGCGCAGCGTGGTGAGCGTGCAGAGGTGCCGCTCGGTCCAGAACTCCAGCACCGCCGGAGCCGAGAGCTCCAACCGACCGCTCATGACATCGCCTCCGCTGGCGCTCCGGCGATGACAAGAGCTCGGCACTGAGTTGATGATTCGCTCGCAAGCTCGCTCATGCCTTCTCCTCTGCGGGTAACAGTCCTTTGCGGACGGCGTCCACCAGGCACTGGTGGTCGCTCTCGACCTGGTCCGCGTACGCGCGGGCGAACCGGGCGAACATCTCGTCGAGCTTGTCGCTGCCGCCGATGTAGCCCGCGATCATCGACGCGCCGCTGGTCCGGGCGTGGCTCTTGGCGAGCAGGTAGCCGCAGATGCCCGCGTAGTCGCCGAGCGCCGCCGCGTCGATGCCCTCGACCAGGATCGCGCCCTTCATGTCGCGGAACTGTCGCACGTAGAACTGCCGGTCGCCGATCGTGGTCCAGCCCAGCAGCGGGTCGCTGACCGTCTGCAGCGCCTGCTGATACTCCACCACCCGCTGGCCCTGGTGGCGGTGCCAGGCCGAGTCGCCGTGCTGGTGCTTGGCGATGACCGACCGGCGGGCCTGCTTGAGCTGCAGGAACACCACGTCGTCCGGGCTGCTGCCCTCGCACAGCGCCACGTAGGCCCGCAGCCCGACCGAGCCGACCCCGACCACCTTGTGCGCGATGTCGACGATCCGGTAGCCGGCCAGGATCCGGGTCCAGTGCGGCGGCAGCGTGTTCAGGTAGCCGTCCAGCGCCGCCGCCAGGTGCGCGTACTCCCGGTCGCTCGGCCTGGTGATCAGCGGCGGTTCCTCCACCAGCCGGACCGTGCCGTCGCCCTGTGCGTTGGTGAAGCGGGGCAGCGCGCGGTCGCTGGTGCGGCGCCGGGCCCGGCGGGCGGCCCGTTCGATCTCCTCGCGGAAGCCGGCCTTGGTGGCCGCCTTGCGCAGGTCGTCCACGTCGAGGGCGGCGAAGGAGCGGCCCAGCAGCGGCTGCGCGGCGAGGTGGCCGATCTGCTCGCGGTACTCCGCGACGCAGTGCCGCACCGCGTCCGCGCAGGCGTGCTCGCGGAAGCCGTTCTGCCGTCCGGCGACCCAGACGCTGGTGACGAGCCGGCGCAGGTCCCACTCCCAGGCGCCCGGGTGCGCCTCGTCGAAGTCGTTGAGGTCGAAGACGAGTTCGCGCTCGGGGGAGGCGTAGAAGCCGAAGTTGCCGAGGTGGGCGTCGCCGCAGATCACCGGCGTGATCCCGGTGTACGGCAGGCCGGCGAAGTCGTCGGCCATGATGTTCGCCGAGCCGCGCAGGAACGCGTACGGCGAGGCGAGCATGCGGCCGACGCGTACCGGGATCAGCCAGGGCAGCCGGCCCTGGTGCGCGTCGGTCAGCTGCCGGATCGGGTCGACCCGGTCCGGCGCGGGCCGCCAGTCGGCCAGGTCGGTGCGCGGCGAGCGTTCGCGCAGGGAGCGGCCGAGTTCGTAGCGCGCCGCGCGGGGCCGGGCGGGGGTGCGCAGCGAGGCGAAGCCGCCGTCGCCGCCGGTGCCGGGCACGGCGTCGCCGCCGTTCGGCGACAGAGCCGGGGCTGCGTTCATCTCCGATGAGCCTACGGCGCGGCCTCGGAAAGGGGGAAACGGGCAGGTTGACGCCGATCTTGTTATCGCTAACAATTACCGTCGGGCTCATCGCGCGGGACGGCCCGCGCCGCCGGTAACCGGCCGCGGGGATCCGCGCGGCGCCGGTACGGTCACTCATCGGGTCGCGACGGGTACAGGAGCGGCGATGGACGTCAAGGCAGCGCGCAGCCCGGCCATGACCGATGTCGCGCGGCTGGCGGGGGTCTCCCACCAGACCGTCTCGCGGGTGCTCAACGACCATCCCAACGTGCGCGAGCAGACCCGGCTGCGGGTGCGTGCCGCCATCGCCGAGCTCGGTTACCGCCCCAACCGCGCGGCCCGGGCGCTGGTCACCGGCCGCTCCCAGCTGATCGGCATCGTCGCGCAGAACAGCACCCTGTACGGCCCGGCCTCGCTGCTGGCCGCGTTCGAGCAGGCCGCCGCGGAGGCCGGGTTCGCGGTCAGCGTCGGCAGCGTCGGGCGCCTGGACCGGGAGTCGATCGCCGGCGCGGTCGAGCGGCACCTGGATCAGCGCGTCGCCGGGCTGGTGGTGATCGCGCCGGTCAAGTCCGCCGACGACGCGCTCGAGGACATGCCGGCCGGCGTGCCGCTGGTGACGATCGACGGCGATCCGCAGCGTTCGCACACGCTCGTCACCGTCGATCAGGTTGCCGGCGCCCGGGCCGCGACCGAGCACCTGCTGGCCGCGGGCCACCGCACGGTCTGGCACATCTCCGGGCCGGTGGACTGGTATGACGCGGCCGGGCGGATCGAGGGCTGGCGCGGCGCGCTGCAGGACGCGGGCGCCGAGGTGCCGCCGCTGATGACCGCCGACTGGTCGGCCTCGTCCGGCTTCGACGCCGGGCGGATGCTGGCGCGGATGCCCGAGGTCACCGCCGTCTTCGCCGGCAACGACCATCAGGCGCTCGGCCTGCTGCGCGCGTTCAGCGAGCACGGCCGCCGGGTGCCGCACGACGTCAGCGTCGTCGGCTTCGACGACGTGCCCGAGGCGGCGTTCTTCATTCCGCCGCTGACCACGGTCCGGCCGGACTTCGACGCGGTCGCCCAGGCGGGCCTCGACCTGCTGCTGGCGCAGATCACCGACGAGGCCGCGCCGCCGAACCGGATCGTGATCGCGCCGACCCTGGTCCAACGGGCGAGCGTGGCCCCGCCCGGCTGACCGCGACCGAGACCGTAAACGTTTTCGGCGGGGTTGCCCCGATGTAACCGTCCATCCCGTTGACATCGTAAATGTTAGCGCTCACACTCGGACCACGCCGCTGGCGTGCGCTCTGCGACCACACGGGCGGCACGCCAGGATCCCCCCTTCGCGGAGGTACAACACTCATGCCCGTCGCTGGTTCCGAGACCTATGTGATCGGCGTCGACTTCGGCACGCTCTCCGGGCGGGCCGTCGTCGTCCGCGTCTCCGACGGTGCCGAGCTCGGCTCGGCCGTCCACGACTATCCGCACGCCGTGCTCACCGAGGCACTGCCCGACGGCACCCCGCTCGGTCACGACTGGGCGCTGCAGGTGCCGGGCGACTACCTCGAGGTGCTGCGCGAGGCCGTGCCCGCCGCGGTGCGCGCCGCCGGCGTCGACCCGGCGCGGGTGGTCGGGATCGGCACCGACTTCACCGCGTGCACCATGATTCCGACGCTGGCCGACGGCACGCCGCTGAGCGAGCTCGAGGGTCTGGCGGACCGGCCGCACGCGTACGTGAAGCTCTGGCGCCACCACGCCGCCCAGCCGCACGCCGACCGGATCAACCAGCTCGCCGCGAAGCGCGGCGAGGCCTGGCTGCCCCGGTACGGCGGCCTGATCTCCTCGGAGTGGGAGTTCGCCAAGGGCCTGCAGGTCCTCGAGGAGGACCCGGAGATCTACCACCGGATGGACCGCTGGGTGGAGGCCGCCGACTGGATCATCTGGCAGCTCACCGGCGCATACGTGCGCAACGCCTGCACGGCCGGGTACAAGGGCATCCGCCAGGACGGGCACTACCCGGCGCCGGACTTCCTGGCCGAGCTGAACCCCGCCTTCGCCGGCTTCGTCGCCGACAAGCTGGACCAGCCGATCGGCGAGCTCGGCGACGCGGCGGGCACGCTGACGGCGCGCGCCGCCGCCTGGACGGGGCTGCCCGAGGGCATCGCCGTCGCGGTCGGCAACGTCGACGCGCACGTCACCTCCGCGGCCGCGCAGGCGCTCGAGCCCGGCCAGCTGGTCGCCATCATGGGCACCTCGACGTGCCACGTGGTGAACGGCGACGAGGCCGTCGTCGTGCCCGGGATGTGCGGGGTGGTGGACGGCGGCATCGTCGCCGGGCTGTGGGGCTACGAGGCCGGGCAGAGCGGGGTCGGCGACATCTTCGCCGCCTACCTGCGCCACCTCGCGCCGGAGTTCACCCACGAGCGGCTGACCGAGCTGGCGGCGCGGCAGCGGCCCGGCGAGCACGGGCTGATCGCGCTGGACTGGCACAGCGGCAACCGCTCGGTGCTGGTCGACCACGAGCTCTCCGGCCTGCTGATCGGCGAGACCCTCGCGACCCGGCCGGAGGACGTCTACCGGGCGCTGATCGAGGCGACCGCCTTCGGCACCCGCACGATCATCGAGACGTTCGGCCGGGCCGGCGTGCCGGTCAACGAGTTCATCGCCGCGGGCGGGCTGGTGCGCAACGAGCTGTTGATGCAGATCTACGCCGACGTGCTCCGGATGCCGCTTTCGGTGATCGGCTCCGAGCAGGGCCCGGCGCTGGGCTCGGCCATCCACGCGGCGGCCGCCGCGGGCGCGTACCCGGACGTCCGCTCGGCCGCGGCGGCGATGGGCCGCAAGCAGGCCGCGGTGTACCGGCCCGACCCGCGGGCCGCGGACGTCTACGACGATCTGTTCGCCGAGTACACCCGGCTGCACGACTACTTCGGGCGCGGCGAGAACAAGGTCATGCGCAACCTGCGGGCCATCCAGCGCCGGTCGGTCTCAGCATGATCGGCACGGACGCGATCAACGCGATCCGCCGGCAGGTGGCGCAGCTGCACGCCGAGCTGCCCCGCAACGAGCTGGTGGTCTGGACGGCCGGCAACGTCTCGGCCCGGGTGCCCGGCGCCGACCTGCTGGTCATCAAGCCGTCCGGGGTGCGCTACGACGAGATCACCGCCGACAACATGGTGGTCACGGACCTGGACGGCAACCTGGTCGACGGCGAGCTGAGCCCGTCGTCGGACACCGCCGCCCACGCGTACGTGTACAAGCACCTGCCGCACGTCGGCGGCGTCGTGCACACCCACTCCACGTACGCGACGGCCTGGTCCGCCCGGGGCGAGGCGATTCCGTGCGTGCTGACGATGATCGCCGACGAGTTCGGCGGCGAGATCCCGGTCGGCCCGTTCGCGCTGATCGGCGACGACTCGATCGGCCGCGGCATCGTCGAGACCCTGCGCGGGCACCGCTCGCCGGCCGTCCTCATGCGCAACCACGGCGTCTTCACGGTCGGCGCCACCGCGAAGGCCGCCGTCAAGGCCGCGGTCATGTGCGAGGACGTCGCCCGGACCGTGCACATCTCGCGCCAGCTCGGTGCGCCGGTACCCATCCCGCAGACCGACATCGACGCCCTCTACCACCGGTACCAGCACGCCTACGGACAGGAGTCCACCCGATGAAGCCCCAGATCTGGTTCCTCACCGGCAGCCAGCACCTCTACGGGCCCGAGACCCTGGACCAGGTCACCTCGCAGTCGCAGCAGATCCAGCAGCTGCTCACCGCCTCGGGCGGGATCTCCGCCGAGATCGTCAGCCGGCCGGTGCTCACCGACAGCGCGGCGATCCGCACGGTGATGCTCGAGGCCAACGCCGACCCGGCCTGCCTCGGCGTCATCGCCTGGATGCACACGTTCTCGCCGGCCAAGATGTGGATCACCGGGCTGGACGCGCTGCGCAAGCCGCTGCTGCACCTGCACACCCAGCTGAACCAGGCGCTGCCCTGGGCGTCCATCGACATGGACTTCATGAACCTCAACCAGGCCGCGCACGGCGACCGGGAGTTCGGCTACATACAGACCCGGATGAGCGTCGCCCGCAAGACCGTGGCGGGGCACGCCGCCGACCCGGGCGTGGTGGCCCGCATCGACGGCTGGGCCCGGGCCGCGGCCGGCGTGCAGCGCCTGCGCAGCCTGCGGCTCGCGCGCTTCGGCGACAACATGCGCGACGTGGCGGTCACCGAGGGCGACAAGGTCGAGGCCGAGCTGCGATTCGGCGTCTCCGTCAACACGTACGGCGTGAACGACCTGGTCGCCGTCGTCGACGCCGTCCCGGACGGCGAGATCGACGCGCTGGTCGCGGAGTACGCGGACGCGTACCGGCTGGACCCGGCGCTGGCCCGCGGCGGCGAGCGGCACGACTCGCTGCGGTACGCGGCGCGGATCGAGGCCGGCCTGCGGCAGTTCCTCACCGCCGGCGGCTTCGGGGCGTTCACCACCAACTTCGAGGACCTCGGCGGCCTGCGCCAGCTGCCCGGCCTGGCCGTGCAGCGGCTGATGGCCGACGGCTACGGGTTCGGCGGCGAGGGCGACTGGAAGACCTCCGCCCTGCTCGCCGCCGTCAAGGCGATGGGCGAGGGCAGCGGGCGCGGCACCTCGTTCATGGAGGACTACACGTACCATTTCGGCCCCGGCGAGCAGAAGATCCTCGGTGCGCACATGCTCGAGGTCTGCCCCAGCATCGCCGCGGCCCGGCCGTCCTGCGAGATCCACCCGCTGGGCATCGGCGGCCGCGAGGACCCGGTGCGCCTGGTCTTCGACGCCGCGCCCGGCCCGGGCGTGGTGATCGGCATGGTGGACCTCGGTGACCGCTTCCGGCTGGTCGCCAACACCATCGAGGTGACCGCGCCGGACGAGCCGCTGCCGAAGCTGCCGGTCGCCCGCGCCGTGTGGAAGCCGGCGCCGTCGCTGGCCACCTCCGCGGAGTCCTGGCTGACCGCCGGCGGGCCGCACCACACCGTGCTGACCCAGGGCGCCGGGGTGGAGTCGCTGCGCGACTTCGCCACGATGCTGCAGACCGAGCTGCTGCTCATCGACGAGCGCACGAACACATATGACTTCGCCGACCGCGTCCGGTGGAACCAGGCTTATTACCGTCAGTTCGCAAGGTAGGTCGCAGAGCGGCCGAATGTAACGCACCGCTAACAACCGTGTTCAGGATTGTTTACTTCTGAGCGGACGTGCGGGAAAGTTCCCTCGTCGCGTGCGTCCGCGACCCCCCATCGCAAGGAGAGATCGATGAAGTTGACCCGACTCGCGTCGGTGGCCACGGCCATGACGCTGGCGGCGGCCATGGCCGCCTGCGGTTCGAGTGAGAAGACGGCCGACCAGGACACCGGCACCGGCGACAACAGCGGCGCGCTCGTCGGCGTCACCATGCCGACGCGCTCCTCCGAGCGGTGGATCGGCGACGGCGACAACCTCAAGAAGCAGCTCGAGGCCAAGGGCTACAAGGTCGACCTGCAGTACGCCGAGGACGACATCCCCACCCAGGTCAACCAGCTCGACAACCAGATCACCCGCGGCGCCAAGCTGCTGATCATCGCGTCCATCGACGGCACGGCGATCACCACGCAGCTGCAGAGCGCCAAGGAGAAGAACATCCCGGTCATCGCCTACGACCGGCTGATCCGCGACAGCCCGAACGTGGACTACTACGCCACCTTCGACAACTTCAAGGTCGGCGTGCAGCAGGCCACCTCGCTGCTGGTCGGCCTGAAGCTGCTGAAGGAGGACGGCACCACCAAGGGCGACGCCAAGGGCCCGTTCAACGTCGAGCTGTTCGCCGGCTCGCCGGACGACAACAACGCCACCTTCTTCTTCAACGGCGCGATGTCGGTCCTGCAGCCCTACATCGACGCCAAGACCCTGGTCGTCAAGAGCGGTCAGACCGACTTCAAGCAGGTCGCCATCCTGCGCTGGAAGCCGGAGACCGCGCAGAAGCGCATGGAGGACCTGCTGACCTCCACCTACAAGGGCGGCGTCAAGGTCGACGGCGTGCTGTCGCCGTACGACGGCCTGTCCATCGGCATCCTGTCGGCGCTCAAGAGCAGCGGCTACGGCACCAGCGGCCAGCCCTACCCGGTCGTCACCGGCCAGGACGCCGAGGTCGCCTCGGTGAAGTCGATCATCGCGGGTGAGCAGTTCGCGACCATCTACAAGGACACCCGCAAGCTCGCGGACACCACCGTCCAGATGGCCGACGCGGTCCTCAAGGGCGAGAAGCCGCAGACGAACAACGACAAGGACTACGACAACGGCGTGAAGGTCGTCCCCGCGCAGCTGCTCGACTCGGTCATCATCTACAAGTCGAACTACGAGAAGGAGCTCGTGGCGTCGGGCTACTACCAGGCGTCGGACCTCCAGTGATCCGAACCGGCGCCCGCCGCTGAGCTCTCAGCGGCGGGCGCCGGTCCCTTCGCGTGCCGACCCTGGGGGATGAGCATGAGCGACACCATCCTGCAGATGCAGGACATCACCAAGACGTTTCCCGGGGTCAAGGCGCTCCAGGACGTCAATCTGTCCGTACGCCGCGGCGAGATCCACGCGATCTGCGGCGAGAACGGCGCCGGCAAGTCGACCCTGATGAAGGTCCTCTCCG
Organism: Actinoplanes sp. NPDC049668; assembly: GCF_044465445.1. Lineage (NCBI taxonomy): Bacteria > Bacillati > Actinomycetota > Actinomycetes > Micromonosporales > Micromonosporaceae > Actinoplanes > Actinoplanes sp. NPDC049668. The sequence continues at coordinate 158,121 of NZ_JBITLR010000002.1, read as the reverse complement.
GGGTCTACCCGCACGGCTCCTACGACGGAGAGATCACGTTCGAGGGCGAGCCGTGCAGCTTCGGCGGCATCCGCGACAGCGAGCACCGCGGCATCGTCATCATCCACCAGGAGCTGGCGCTGGCGCCGCAGCTGTCCATCGCCGAGAACATCTTCCTCGGCAACGAGCAGGCCACCCGCGGCCTGATCGACTGGAACCGCACCAACCACGCCGCGGGTCAGCTGCTGGAGCGGGTCGGGCTGCGGGAGAACCCGGTCACCCCGATCATCGACCTCGGCGTCGGCAAGCAGCAGCTGGTCGAGATCGCCAAGGCGCTCTCCAAGGAGGTGCGGCTGCTCATCCTCGACGAGCCGACCGCGGCGCTCAACGACGAGGACTCGGCGCACCTGCTCGGCCTGCTGCGCGGACTGCGCGACCACGGCATCACCTGCGTGATCATCTCGCACAAGCTCAACGAGGTCATGGCGATCGCCGACCGGGTGACCATCCTGCGCGACGGCCGCACCATCACCACGATGGATCTGGTCGCCGACGAGGTCACCGAAGACAAGATCATCTCGGGCATGGTCGGGCGCGACCTGGACCACCGGTACCCGCCGCACGAGTCGCGGATCGGCGAGGAGGGGCTGCGGATCGAGGACTGGACCGTGCACAGCCCCACCCAGCACGGCCGCGTGGTGGTCCGCAACGCCAACCTGAGCCTGCGCCGCGGCGAGATCGTCGGGCTGGCCGGGCTGATGGGCGCCGGCCGCACCGAGCTGGCCATGAGCGTCTTCGGCCGCTCGTACGGCACCGGCATCTCGGGGCGGATCTTCAAGGACGGCAGGGAGATCCACCTGCGGACCGTGCGTGACGCGATCAAGAACGGCATCGCGTACGCGACGGAGGACCGCAAGCGGTTCGGCCTGAACCTGATCGAGGACATCAAGCGCAACATCTCCGCGGCGGCCCTCGGCAAGCTCGCCAAGCGCGGCCTGGTGGACGAGAACGAGGAATACAAGGTCGCCGGCGACTTCCGCACGAGCATGAACATCAAGGCGCCGAGCGTGCTGAGCATCACCGGCAAGCTCTCCGGCGGTAACCAGCAGAAGGTCGTGCTGTCCAAGTGGATCTTCACGAACCCCGACGTGCTGATCCTGGACGAGCCGACCCGCGGCATCGACGTCGGCGCCAAGTACGAGATCTATACGATCATCAACCGCCTGGCGGACGAAGGTAAGGCGATTTTGGTCATCTCCTCGGAGCTGCCGGAGCTGCTCGGCATCTGCGATCGCATCTACACGCTGTCGGCGGGCCGGATCACCGGCGACGTGCCGCGGCACGAGGCCACCCAGGAAGGCCTGATGACGCTCATGACCAAGGGAACGGAGTAACCGCGATGTCTGTCGCACCCACCAACGCCGACCTCGCGGTGGACGCCACGCCGGGCGCACCGGCCGGGCCGACCGGGGACTCGCCCCGCAAGTTCAGCCTGAACCTGCGCCAGAGCGGTATCTACATCGCCTTCGCCATCTTCGTCGTGGTGTTCACCGTGCTCACCGACGGTGACCTGCTGGCGCCGCAGAACATCAGCAACATCGTCGTGCAGAACTCCTACATCCTGATCCTGGCGATCGGGATGATCCTGATCATCATCGCCGGTCACATCGACCTGTCGGTCGGCTCCGTCGTCGCGGTCTGCGGCGCGGTCGCCGCGGACCTGATGGTCAACTTTCACGTGGCGTGGCCGCTCGCGCTGCTGATCACGCTGGTGGTCGGCGGCATCATCGGCGCCTGGCAGGGCTACTGGGTCGCCTACTTCGGCATCCCGGCCTTCATCGTCACCCTGGCCGGCATGCTGCTGTTCCGGGCGGCGACGTTCTCCGTGCTGGGCAACCGCGGCATCGGCCCGTTCCCGGACCCGGTACGCACGATGGCGAACGGTTTCACCGAGGGCTACCTGGGCAACATCGGTCTCGGCGTGCTCGGCGGCGCGGACCTGTTCAGCCTGCTGGTCGGGCTGCTCGCCGTCGCGGGCATCGTCTTCACCCAGTGGCGCGCCCGGGCGGGCCGCCAGCAGTACGGCCAGGCCGTCGACGCGATGCCGCTGTTCATCGCCAAGATGGCGGTGCCGTCGATCCTGGTCATCGTCGTGGTGACGCAGCTGGCCCGGTACAAGAACCTGCCCTGGGTGCTGGTGCTGCTGGCCTTCCTGGTCATCGCGTACTCGGTGCTCACCAACCGGGCGGTCTTCGGCCGGCAGATCTACGCGGTCGGCGGCAACCTGCAGGCCGCGACGCTCTCCGGCGTCAAGGTCAAGTCGGTGATCTTCTGGCTCTTCGTCAACATGGGCGTCCTGGCGGCGCTGGCCGGCGTCATCTTCGCCGGCCGGCTGAACCAGGCCGGCCCGACGGCGGGCAACACGTTCGAGCTCGACGCGATCGCGGCGGCCTTCGTCGGCGGCGCGGCGGTGCAGGGCGGCGTCGGCAAGGTCGTCGGCGCGATCACCGGCGGCCTGCTCATGGGCGTGATCAACAACGGCATGTCGCTGATCGGCGCCGAGGTGCAGACGGTCATGTACGTCAAGGGCGGCGTCCTGCTGCTGGCGGTCGCGCTCGACGTGTGGAGCAAGCGCCGCGCCGGCGTCGCGCGCTGACGTCGAACCCGGTGCGGCCCGCCGAACGCGGCGGCCGCACCGGGGCCGCCGTCCGGCTCAGCGGGCGGCGGCCAGCCCGAGCGATGCCGGGGCGACGTCCGGGAAGACGTCCTTCAGCGACCCGAAGCCGCAGCGCTTCTGCAGGATCTCGCCGATGACCGCGCGGTAGTCGGTCGTCGCGGCGAGGTCGCCGGCGACCAGAGCGCCCGCGGACAGGCCCGGCCACTTGCCGTACACCTTGCCGCCCCGGACTCCGCCGCCCATGAGCAGCATCGCGTTGCCGTGCCCGTGGTCGGCGCCGCGGGAGCCGTTCTCCGCCACCCGGCGGCCGAACTCGCTCACCGTCAGCAGCGTCACGTTCGCCATCCCGGCCGGGCCCAGGTCGGCCGCGAACGCGGCCAGGGCGTTCGCCGTCTCGAACAGGTTGTCGTACATGCGCTGGCCCTTGACCGCCGTGCCGAGGCCCTCGTGCATGTCCCAGTCGCCGCAGTCGACCGCGGCGACGGCCAGCCCCGCCTTCGCCTTGATCATGCGCGCCACGTCGCGCAGCGCGGCACCCAGCGGCGTCGACGGGTACGCGGCGCCGTTCGCCGGCGCATACGCCGTGGCGCGCAGCCCGGCCGTCGCCGTCAGAGCCGAGTCCGCCGCCCGTGCCGGCGCCGCCAACAGGACGGGGGCCGAGGCGTACATCTTGCGCAGCGCCGCGGCCATCGGGCGCTTGTCGCTCTCGCCGGCCAGGGCCAGGCCGTCGACGGTCGCCATCGAGATGTCGGCGGACGGGCCGGTGAAGAGGCGGGAGGGCATCGCGGTGCCGAGCGAGACGCCGGCGAGCGGGCCGGTGGCGCCGGTCATCCCGAGCATCCGGTCCAGCCAGCCGGTGCGCGTCGACGTGCCGGCGGCCGCGCGCTCCATCTCCTCCATCGCCGCGAAGTGCGAGCGCGTCGGGTTGGGCTGACCGACCGCGTGCACCGCGGCCAGGCTGCCGCCCTTCCACATGGACAGCAGCGGTGCCAGCGCCGGGTGCAGGCCGAACATGGCGTCGCCGCCGATCGCCTGGCTCTTCGGCAGGGCGATCGCCGGGCGGGCCTTGTAGTACTCCGGGTCGCCGATGGGCGCGATCGCCGACAGGCCGTCGAAACCGCCCCGCAGCGACAGCACGACCAGCGTGTCGCCGGTGTACCCGCCGGCCGCGAACGCCACCCGGGTCGACAGCCCTTCGCCGACGAGGCCGGCCAGGGCTCCGGTCGCGCCGGCGGCCAGGCCGCGGCCCAGCAGCCCGCGGCGGCTCAGCAGTCTGGTGTTCTCGTCGCAGCACGCCTGTGCGGTCATGTCTTCACCTCACCTGGAACGAGGGCGAATCGAGCACGAGGGCGACCAGATACGGCAGGCTCCCGGCCACCGACTTGTCATTGCTGGTCAGAGGACTCGTCGGCAACTTTCCGGCAACGCTTAGCACGGCGGCGACGTGGTCGGCGGGCAGCGAGGTGCCGATCAGGCGCCGGGCCAGGGCGTCCACCAGGGCGCCGTAGGTCGCGGGCAGGCTCGGCACCAGCGCCTTGAGCAGGTCGGCGGGGCGGGTGAGCCCCTTGGGGTACCAGCCGGCCGCGAGGTTCAGGTGGTTGTTGCAACGCAGGACGAAACCGGACGGCGAGGCCCAGGCGGCCGCGACGTCCGGGAAGCCGTTCGGCGGGCTCCAGCGCGCCGGCGCGTTCCCGGCGTTGACCAGGTTGTTGTAGAGCGCGTCGAGCGCCTTGACACCCGAGGCCTCGGGGCCGAGGCCGAGCGCCCGGACCGTCGCGGCCAGGTCCTCGAACGGCGTGCGGACCTTCTGCCCGATCGAGGCGGCGAACTCCGGCGAGGTGAACAGGGCCCTCAGCACCGGTACGACGGCCGTGTCGTTGTCCAGGTACACCTTCGCGAGCTTGGCGACCAGCGTCGGCGGCGCCTCGTCGGCGACGAAGCGGACGCACAGCTTGGTGGCGACGCGCTCGGCGGTCGCCTGGTGCCTGGCCAGGTAGTCGAGGAACGCCAGCACGGCCGCCTCGCCGCCCGCGGCGGTGGCGTTCGCGTGGCTGAAGCCGAGGATCCGCACGGCACCGGTGGCGTGCTTGTCCGCCGCGTACAGGTAGGTGCCGTCCTTGCCGACGGTCAGCCCGGTGAGCAGCTTCGCCGCGGCCTGCACGTCCGCCTCGCTGTACTTCATGCCGACGGTGTGCAGCTCCATCAGCTCGCGGGCGTAGTTCTCGTTCGGCAGGGCCTTGGTCGACGACCGGTTGTCCAGGTACGTGAGCATCGCCGGGTGCCGGGCGGCGGCCTTGAGCATGTCGGCGAAGCGGCCGAAGGCGTGCTTGCGGATCACCGAGACGTCGTAGTCGGTCCGGCTGTCCCACACCCCGCTGGACGGCGCGGTGACGTGCAGGTGGTTGGCCCAGAACGCGGCGGTCGTCTCGAACAGCTGCCGGTTGCTCCAGATCGCCCGGGCGATCGTGGCGCGGCCCAGCTGACCGAACGCCTCGTACGAGTGCAGGGGCAGCTTGGCCCGGACGGTCGCGATGCCGGCGCCGGCCAGCGGGAGGCGGGTCAGCAGCGCGTCCAGCGCGGCATCGTCGATCTTGGCGGGGGCGAGCTGGCGGTCCAGCCAGCCGGCCGCGCCGAGCTTGGTGATCTCGGCGAGGGCGGCCGGGGTCGGGCCGAAGGTCGCCCGGCGCAGCAGGTGCGCGAGCGGGTCGGTGGACACGAGGCCGGCCGGCTCCGGGGTCGCGGCGGCGGCGGGCGCGGCCAGCGCGGCCTCGAGGGCCAGGCCCCCGGCGGTGGTCACGGCCACCGCCACGGCACCACCGAGAACGGCGCGGCGGGTGGTCTCCGGCTTCGTCGTCATACCGGGCACTTCGGCGCGTTTCCGGCCGTCCAGCGTCCGTTCGGCCGCTGGCAACCTGCCTGCAATCGGCGCGCACCCGTCGCCTACCGGCGGGTCCGCACGTACGCTCAGCCGTGTGGATCAGATCGATGTGGTGCGGACCCCGGCGTCCTGGGTGGTTGTTGGCCTCGACAACGGCGGCACCTGCAACAATGCGACCGTGCTGGACGCGACGGGCCAGTATCTCGTCGATCAGATGGTGGAGAGCCCCAGTCTGGTGACCGACGGCCCGCAGGCCGCGGTCGAACAGCTAGCCGAGGCGTTCCACGGCATCCTCTCCATGACCAGCACCCCGATGACGCTGGTCCGCGCCGTCGGCCTGGACACGCCGGGCCCGGCGAGCGCCGACGGGGTGATCTCCTCGAAGGGCTCGACGAACTTCTCCCAGCTCTCCTGGCACGGCTTCGACATCCGCGGCGCCCTCGAGGCGCGCATCGGCCTGCCGGTGATCTACAACAACGACGCCAACGCGGCGGCGCTCTACGCACACCACCGGCACTTCGGCGCCGAGGCGCCGCAGCGCTCGTCGGTGTCGGCGATCGTCGGCACCGGCCTCGGCGGCGGCGTGGTGGAGGACGGCAAGGTCATCGGCGGCGCGGTCGGCATGGCGGGCGAGCTGGGCCACGTGCAGATCCCGCTGCACGGCGTGCTGGAGGCCGACCAGCCGGTGCCGCGGTGCAACTGCGGCTTCGAGGGCGACGTGGAGAGCATCGCGTCGCTGACCGGCATCACCAACAACCTGCTGCCGTACTGGCTGAAGCGGTTCCCCGACCACCCGCTCGCCAATGAGTCGATCAAGAAGGCGGCCAAGCTGCTGCGCGGGTACGGCGAGCGCGAGGACCCGCTCGCGCTCGCGGTCTTCGGCCAGCAGGCGCGCGCGATCGGCAAGCTGTTCACGATCGCGGCGAACTTCACCGATCCGGCCGCCTACTTCCTCGGCGGCGGCGTGGTCGAGGCGGCGCCGCACTTCCGGCAGTGGTTCCTGAACACGGTGCGCGAGCACACCCAGCTCCGCGCCGAGCAGCAGGCGGCGGCGACGTTCGCGCTGGTGCCGGACCTGGACATGGCCGGCGCCCGGGGCGCCGCGGTCGCGGCGCTCGCCCGGGTGCGCGGCGCGCTGTAGGCCCGCGATCGAGCGGTCCGCCTCCCGTACACCGGAGGCGGCGGCGGGCCGCGCCCGCAGATTTCGTGGATTACGAACAATGCCGCCGTATCACCGCTATTCGGTGAATGGTATCGAGCATTCTCGATATACATTCCACCATTTGGAACGGGCGCGAATGTGGGCGTTCCTAACACCTTTTACAGCTCATTGACAGCCCTAGATATTGATCGACATCTTCAGTAGCGTCCCCAGTGCCGTCCGCGGCGGGGGGCCCGGACGCGCTGAAGGGGGATCACTGATGCGACGAAGCATCGCGACCGTCGGAGCTGTCGTGCTCGGACTCGTTGCGCTCACCGCGGGCGCGGCGCCGGCCGCTCCAATCCTGACCGACCCGGGGCTGAGCCCCGCCGACAAGGCATCCGTCGACGCCGGCCTGCCGGTGGCCGACAAGGCCAAACCGGGCACCAAGCCGGCCGGCCCGAACCCGTTCCTGTCCCTGCTGCCCGACGCGTCGAAGGCCGACTACAGCGGCTGGGCGACGTACCTGAAGAAGCAGGCCTCGGCGAAGGCCGCCGCCCGCCTGAAGGCCCTCGCCGGCACGCCGGCCGCGGCCGCCAAGGCCGCCGCGGCCGCGGTGGTCGTCGATGAGGCGGAGCCGGACGGCACCCGGGGCTCCAACGACAATCCCGCGTCCGCCCAGCTGATCAAGAACTTCGGCACCGGGGCCGCGCAGAACTCCGCGATCCGCATCCTGGGCCAGCTCGACCCCGAGACGGTCACCACCGTCGTCCGGCCGCCGAACCCGGAGGACGACGGGTCCATCACCCTCGCCGGCGACACCGGCATCGGCACGGTCCGGTCCGGGATCGTCACCAACGCCGTGATCGGCGACGGGCCGCACGGCTCGGCCGGCACCGGCACCAACGACTTCGACTTCTACAAGCTTCAGGCCACCGCCGGCCAGGTCGTGAAGGTGCAGACCGCCACGCCGACCGGCGCCCTGGACACCCTGGTCGCGCTCTACACCCCGGACGGCACGATCGTCGCCTCCAACGACGACTCGGGCGGCGGCTTCGACAGCCTGATGCAGTACAAGGTCCCGGCCACCGGCACCTTCTACGCGATCGTCGCGGCCTACAGCGGCCTGCCCGCCGACCCGTTCGACCCGGCCAGCGGCGACGGCGGCGCGAGCGAGGGCCCCTACACGGTCACCATCACGGAGGCCTCGGACGACAGCGACTTCTTCGCGGTCAAGCTCAAGGCCGGCGACGTGCTCGGCGCCTCGGTGAAGGGCTCCCCGGCGTACCTGACGGTCTACGACACCGTCCCGCGCGAGGTGCACGGCTCCGACCAGGATGCCAGCTTCATCTACCCGATGGACTCGCTGCTGCCCGGCGGCGGCAACGCGGTCACCGACTACGTGGCGACCAAGGCCGGCTGGCACTACGTCGCCGTCGCGCAGGGCAGCGGCTCCTACGACATCACCGTCGAGGCGTACCGGCCGGTCCTGCAGGGCGCGAAGCCGGTGCAGACGCTGTACCTGGACTTCGACGGTGCCCGGGTCAACACGGGTGTCTTCGGCGGAACGGGCAACGTGCAGCTCAGCCCGTTCTCGGCGTTCCTCGCGCTGTGGGGCATCCCCAGCGTGCAGGAGGACGAGGTGATCGACGCGGTGGTCGCCAGCGTCACCGAGAGCCTCAAGCAGGACCTGATCGACAGCGGTCTCAACAACCGGTTCAAGCTGAAGATCCTCAACAGCAAGGACCACGCGGACCCGTGGGGCCAGAAGAACGTCAGCCGCGTCGTCATCGGCGGCACGATCGACGAGTCCGGCGTCAGCACGATCGGCATCGCGCAGAGCATCGACCCGGGCAACTTCGAGACCGAGGAGACCGCCCTGGTGCTGCAGGACGTGCTCAGTGACCCGGCCGGCGGCCCGGCCTCGCTGAACACCTACCTGACCGCGGACAGCGACCGGATCGCCTTCGTCGGCCAGGCCGTCGGCAACGTGACCGCGCACGAGGCGGGCCACTTCTTCGGCGACTTCCACACCGACAACTCCGACGACATCCCCAACGTGATGGACTCGGGCGGCGCCAACTTCGACGTGCTCTTCGGCGTCGGCCCGGACGGCGTCGGCGGCACCGCGGACGACGTCGACGTCGACTTCGGCGACAGTCCGTTCAGCCCGGCCGAGGGCTTCATCGGCACGGAGGACACGCTGGGCCGGATCGTCTTCGGCGTCACCAGCTGACGTTTCGGCAGGAGTGGGGGCGTCCCGGTGACCCGGGGCGCCCCCATTTTCATTCCTTGAGCGCGGTCGCGACGTCGGCGTGCAGTGACATGTAGTCGGTCAGCCCGAGGGTGTCGAGCAGGCGGCGCAGGAACCCCGAGGGCGCGGCGAGCCGGACCCAGCCGCCGCGTTCCGTGGCCCGGCCGTGCGCCGTGACCAGCACGCCGATGCCCATCGAGTCGCAGAAGTCGAGCCCCGAGAGATCGACGACGAGGCGCGGGGCCGGGCGTTCGACGAGCCGGCCGAGGTTGGCCTTGAGCGACGCGGCGGTGTCGATGTCGAGGGAGCCGCGCAGCGTCAGAACGGCCGTGTTGGGCGGGTGGTGGGCGACCGAGACCTGCATGGCGGCGTCGCTTTCCTCGGGGGGCAGGGGTCAGCCGGGGGATCCGGGGGAGTATCGGCGGGTGTCTCCACCCTAAGGCCTGTTCCGTCGATCTTGTCTGGTTGCGCGGGCGCCGACAAGAGCGCCGCGGAGCCCTGGGGCCGGCAGCGGTCGCCGGTGGCAACCGGTAGCGGTACCTTGATCAAATGAGCATCGACAAGGGTGATGTCGCCCCCGACTTCGAACTATCCGACCAGGACGGCAATCCGCGCCGGCTGAGCACGCTGCTCGCCGACGGCCCGGTGGTCCTGTTCTTCTATCCCGCCGCGATGACCAGCGGCTGCACCGCCGAGGCCTGCAACTTCCGGGACCTCGCCGCGGAGTACGCGCAGGCCGGCGCGCAGCGGATCGGGATCAGCCGCGACGCCGTCGGCAAGCAGAAGAAGTTCGCCGACCTGCACGGCTTCGACTACCCCCTGCTCTCCGACAACGAGAGCACGGTGGCCGAGGCGTACGGCGTGAAGCGCAAGCTGCCGCTCGGCCCGCTGAGCATCCGGCGGATGACCTTCGTGATCGACACCGACCGTACGGTGCTGGAGGTCGTGCACAGCGAGCGGAACATGAACGAGCACGCCGACCGGGCCCTGGAGATCCTGAAGGCCCGATCGGCGCAGTAGTGCCGGCCGCTCAGATCGCGTTGCGCCACTTCCGGCCGCTGCGGCCGATGAGCCGGTCGGCGTCGGTCGGCCCCCAGGAGGCCGCCTCGTAAGTGGGGATCGGCGAATTGTCGTTCTTCCAGTGCTCGATGATCGGATCGACGATCCGCCAGCACTGCTCGACCTCGTCGGTGCGGATGAACAGCGTGGGGTCGCCGAGCAGCGCGTCGAGCAGCAGCCGCTCGTACGCCTCCGGCGACTCCTCGCGGAACGTCTGCTCGTACGAGAAGTCCATGCTCGCCGTGCGCACCCGGAACGAGTGCCCGGGCACCTTCGCGCCGAAGCGCAGCGAGATGCCCTCGTTCGGCTGGATCCGCAGGATCAGCGCGTCCGCGTCCAGCTCGGTGAGCTGGTTGGTCGGGATCGGCAGGTGCGGCGGCCGCTGGAACTGCAGCGCGACCTCGGTCACCCGGGCGGGCAACCGCTTTCCGGTACGCACATAGAACGGCACCCCGGCCCAGCGCCAGTTGTCGACGTTGAGCCGCATCGCCGCGTACGTCTCGGTGCGCGACAGCGGGTCGACGCCGACCTCCTCGCGGTAGCCGGCCATCAGGTCCTCGCGGGTGCCGCCGCGGGTGTACTGGCCGCGGACCGCCAGGTCGGCGATGTCGCGGTCGGTGGGCAGCCGGATCGCCTGCAGCAGCTTGACCTTCTCGTTGCGCAGCCCCTCCGCGTCGAACGACGCCGGGGGCTCCATCAGGGCCAGCGCGAGGACCTGCAGCACGTGGTTCTGCACGATGTCGCGCATCGCGCCGGCGTGCTCGTAGAAGCCGCCCCGGGTGCCGACGCCGAGCGTCTCCGCGACCGTGATCTGCACGTGGTCGACCCACGAGCGGTTCCAGATGGGCTGGAAGATCGCGTTGGCGAAGCGCAGCGCGAGCACGTTCTGGACGGTGTCCTTGCCCAGGTAGTGGTCGATGCGGAAGACCTGCGGCTCGTCGAAGGCGGCGTGCACGATGCCGTCCAGCTCGTTGGCCGTCCGCAGGTCGTTGCCGTAGGGCTTCTCGATGACCAGCCGGGCGAAGGAGCCCTCCCGGGGGTGGTTCAGGCCGGCGCCGGCCAGGCCCTTGATGACCGGCTCGAAGGCCTCGGCGGGGGTGGAGAGGTAGTAGATCCGGTTGCCGGACGTGCCGCGGGTGGCGTCGAGGTCGTCGAGCACCTCGGCCAGGCGCTTGTAGGTCTCCGGGCTGTCGTAGCCGCCCGTCACGTACCGGATGCCGCCCTGCAGCTGCGGCTTGTCCGCCAGGCTGCGGGTGCCGAGCGCGCTCTCGGCGAACTGCTGGTCCTCCATCGGCGTGCGGGCGACGCCGACCAGGGCGAACTCGCCGGGCAGCCGGTTGTGCCGGGCGAGGCTCTCGACGGCCGGCAGCAGCTTGCGGCGGGTGAGGTCGCCGGAGGCGCCGAAGATGACCAGGGTGGCGGGCGGTGCGTTGCGGTCCTGTGCGAGCTGGGGAACGGTGTCCATCGTCAGGTCTTCCTCCGACCGCGTTGCGTGAAGCTTCCGTGTGAACTTTACGCAGCGCGAGGGGCGCCGGATCAAACCCGTACGCCGATGCGACCAGGCCCCTAGCTGCAAAAGTGGCAAACTGGGGAGTAAGGTGCCAATCGGCAGAGGGAGATTGCTCGTGAAGTACCGGCTCGTGACCCGCAGCGACTTCGACGGTCTGGTCTGCGCCGTGTTGCTGCGCGTGCTCGACATGATCGACGACATCACCTTCGTGCACCCCAAGGACGTGCAGGACGGCGCGATCGCCATCACCGACCGTGACATCCTGACCAATCTGCCGTTCGCGCCCGGCGCGCACATGGTGTTCGACCACCATCACTCCGAGACTCTGCGTAACCAGGGCGACCGCTCGAACCACATCATCGACCCGGACGCGCCCTCGGCGGCGCGGGTCATCTACGACTACTACGGCGGGGCGGAGCGCTTCCCGGAGATCTCGGACGAGCTCATGCGCGCCGTCGACCAGGCCGACTCCGCGGACTACTCCCTCGACGACATCCTCAACCCGCAGGGCTGGACGCTGCTCAACTTCCTGATGGACAGCCGGACCGGCCTCGGCCGCTTCCGCGAGTTCCGGATCTCGAACTACCAGCTGATGATGCTGCTCATCGACGCCTGTCTCCAGCTGCAGGGTGTGGACGAGATCCTCGAACTGCGCGACGTCAAGGAGCGCTCGGAGCTGTACCACGACTGCTCGGCGATGTTCGTGGAGCAGCTGCGCCGGGTGAGTCACGTCGACGGCGACGTCGTCGTGGTCGACCTGCGCGAGGAGGAGACGATCCACGCGGGCAACCGCTTCATGGTGTACGCGCTCTACCCCGAGGCCCGGGTGTCGGTGCACATCATCTGGGGCCGGCAGCGGATCAACACGGTCTTCGCGTGCGGCAAGTCGATCCTCGACCGCTCGTCCCCGGTCGACATCGGCGAGGTGATGCTCCGCTACGGCGGCGGCGGCCACCTCGCGGCCGGCACCTGCCAGGTCTCGCACGAGGACTCGGCCCAGGTGCTCGCCGAGATCATCGACGCGCTCAAGACGCCCCGAACGGTCGCGGTGTAAAGAGCTGAGCGGAGCGGGAAGCCGAACCTTCCCGCCCCGCTCTATGCAGGTCGTGGGTCTTGCCCTTGACCCCACCCGCCGGTCGTGTTCCGCGCCCCACGCGCATCAGCACGACACACCCGCGCCCACCTGCGCGGGACGTCTATCAGTCGCCCGGACCGTCCTGGTAGCTCCAGGCGGTCACCCGCGGCGCCTTCGCCGCGCCGACCAGTTCCTTGTCCCCGGCGTCGTCGTCGCCCGCCTCGGGCTCCTCGCCGGTGGTCTCGCCCCGGCGACGGGACCGCAGCACCGCGATCGCGCCGGCGGCGACGGCCAGGGCGGCGACGACCCAGCCCGCGACGGTCCAGAAGCCCGGGCCGTCATCGGCCTCGAGCAGCGCCTCGATCACGGCCGGGTCGAGCTCGTCGGTGCCGGTGCCGGAGTGCCCGCCGTTGTGGCCGGCCGCGTCCTGCCCGGCCGGAGCCGGGGTGAGCGTGAGCACCACCGGCGGCAGCGGCGCGCCCTTGGCCGGGTCCGCGTACGTCGCCTCGACCTTGAAGGTCATCTGTGTGGTGGTCGGCAGCGGGCCCATGGCGACCACCAGGTCCGTCGAGCGGCCCGGGGCGAGCGCCTTGCCGGGCATCGCGATCCAGGTGATCGCCGCGGCGGCCTCGTTGACCTGGCTGTTGCCGTGCAGGCCGAGCATCGGTTTGTCGAGAGGCCGGTTGACGATCTGCGGCGCCCAGTCGTTCACCGAGAGGGGGTAGACCTCGGCGACCGGCAGGTCGGCGGGGAGCAGCAGCTTCACCCGGGTGATCGCGCTCTGCGCCGTGTTCTTCACCTGGAACGTCACGTCGGCGCCGCCGCCCTGCGGCGCGGTCGGCGGGCTGACCGTCACGTCGGCGGCGGCGGGGGACGCCGCACACAGCACGCCCGCGGCGACGGCGACGGCCAGTACGCCCGCCCGGCGGTGCTTCACGAGATGCCTCACGAGGGTTAGTTCGGATCACGGGCCCGAATGGTTCAACCGCGAGGAACTTTTTTCCGCGAGTTCGGCATGATGGTCGGCATGCGTGACGTGCCGATCGACAGCGACATGATCAGACTCGGACAGTTCCTGAAGCTTGCGGACCTCATCGACACCGGGGGTGAGGCCAAGATTCTGATCACTGTCGGCGACGTGACGGTCAACGGCGAGGTCGACACCCGGCGCGGCCGGCAGCTGCATCCCGGCGACGTGGTCTCGGTCCGGGGCCGGTCCGCCCGCGTCGCCTGAGGACGGTTCGGGCAACTTCGATACTCATATATGCAACATCGTGTGATGAGTTGTTGACAGAGTGTCGATCACAGGCATCTACTGAGGTCGGTTGTGTAACCGGCGTCACAGTTGTCCTGTTCGTTCCGCCTCGCCGGGGAGGCCCCTATGTCTCGTGCGGTCACGTCGGGAGCGGTCGCGGTGCTGCTCGCGGCGGCGCTCACCGGATGCGCGGGCTGGGGCGGAGGCGGCGGCGGGTCGGACGACGCGAACAGCATCGACGTGCTGATGGTCAACAACCCTCAGATGATCGATCTGCAACGGCTGACGGCCGAGAACTTCACCGCGAAGACCGGCATCCGGGTCAACTTCACCGTGCTGCCGGAGAACGACGTCCGTGACAAGATCAGTCAGGAGTTCTCCAGCCAGGCCGGCCAGTACGACGTCGCCTCGCTGAGCAACTTCGAGATCCCGATCTACGCCCGGAGCGAGTGGATCGCCCCGCTGGACGACTACGTCGCTTCCGACACCGGGTTCGACCAGGCGGACATCCTGCCGCCGATGACCAAGTCGCTGACCGCCGACGACGGCAAGCTGTACGGCGAGCCGTTCTACGGCGAGTCCTCGTTCCTGATGTACCGCAAGGACGTCCTCGACGCGCAGGGCATCCAGATGCCGGCGAAGCCGACCTGGCAGCAGGTCGCCGCCATCGCCGCGCAGGTCGACGGCAAGCAGCCCGGCATGGCCGGCATCTGCCTGCGCGGCCAGCCCGGCTGGGGCCAGCTCTTCGCGCCGCTCACCACGGTGGTGAACACGTTCGGCGGCACCTGGTTCGACGAGGACTGGAACGCACAGGTCGACGCGCCCGAGTTCCGGCGGGCCACCCAGTTCTACGTCGACCTGGTCCGCGCGCACGGCGAGACCGGCGCGCCGCAGGCCGGCTTCACCGAGTGCCTCAACAACCTGATCCAGGGCAACGTCGCGATGTGGTACGACGCGACCAGCGCCGCCGGCTCGCTCGAGGCCGCGGACTCGCCGGTCAAGGGCAAGATGGGCTACGTCGCCGCGCCGGTGGAGAAGACCGCGAGCTCGGGCTGGCTCTACGCCTGGTCCTGGAGCATCCAGCAGGCCAGCGAGAAGAAGGACAACGCCTGGCGGTTCATCTCCTGGGCGTCCGGCCGCGAGTACGAGGAGCTGGTCGGCGCCCAGCTCGGCTGGTCCCGGGTGCCCGCCGGCAAGCGCGGGTCGACCTACGACAACCCGGACTACCTCAAGGAGGCGTCGGCGTTCGCGGCGCCGACCGAGCAGGCGATCTCCAGCGCCGACCCGCGCAACCCCGGCGTGCAGCCGCGGCCGGCCATCGGCATCCAGTTCGTCGGCATCCCCGAGTTCACCGACCTCGGCACCCAGGTGTCGCAGTACGTGAGCTCGGCCATCGCCGGGCAGATGACCGTCGACGAGGCCCTCGAGCGCGGTCAGCCCTTGGCCGACGACGTCGCCGAACGCTATCGATCCCGCGAGAACGGCTGACGACAGGGAGGCGTAGCGACATGACATCCGTGGCCGAGAAGGCCGGCGAGGGGCAGGTCGGCAGCGCCCCCGTGCGCCCGCCCGGCGCGGCCCGGCGCGCCGCGGCCTGGTCCCGCCGCGCGCCGCTGCTGCCCGCCCTGGTCTTCATGATCATCGTGACCCAGCTGCCGTTCGTGGTGACCCTGGGCATCTCGTTCATGGACTGGAACGCCTACTACCCGCAGGAGCGCGGCTTCGCCGGCTTCGACAACTTCCGGCGGGTGTTCACCGACGTCAACATGCGCGACGCGGTGGCGACGACGATCCTGCTCACCGTCGGCGTCGTGCTGATCAGCCTGGTGCTCGGGCTGGGCATCGCGCTGCTGCTGGACCGTAAGTTCCGGGGGCGCGGCGCGGTCCGCACCATGATGATCGCGCCGTTCCTGGTCGTGCCGGTCGCGGCGGCGCTGCTCTGGAAGCACGCGCTCTACAACCCCGAGTACGGCCTCTTCAACGGCGCGCTGACCTGGATCTGGGGCGTGTTCGGCTCCGACGACCCGCCGCAGCCGGACTGGATCAGCAACATGCCACTGTGGTCGATCATCTTCTCGCTGGTCTGGCAGTGGACGCCGTTCATGATGCTGATCCTGCTGGCCGGACTGCAGAGCCGGCCGCTGGACGTGGTCGAGGCGGCGCGCATCGACGGCGCCGGCGGCTGGCAGATCTTCCGCAGCATGACGCTGCCGCACCTGCGCCGCTACCTCGAGCTCGGCGCGCTGCTCGGCTCGATCTACGTGGTACAGACCTTCGACGCCGTCTTCACCATCACGTCCGGCGGCCTGGGCACGGCGAACCTGCCGTACACGATCTATCAGATCTTCTATCAGGCGCACGACTACGGCCGGGCCTCGGCGGCCGCGGTGGTCGTGGTCGTCGCCACGATCATCATCGCGACGTTCGCGCTTCGGACGGTTTCGTCGCTGTTCAGGGAGGACTCGGGCCGATGAGCACTCTGACACCGACGGCGCCGCGGCGCCGGGACCGTGGCGGGCCGTGGCTCAGCCTGCTGGCCTGGGTCGTCGGCCTGCTGTTCGTGCTGCCGGTGCTCTGGATGGTGCTGACCTCGTTCCACAGCGAGGCCGACGCCGCGACCAACCCGCCCGCGGTCCTCGCCCCGCTGACCCTGGAGGGCTACCGCGAGTTCTTCTCCGGCGCCGCGAGCCCGTGGCCGCCGCTGCTCAACTCGCTCACCGCCAGCATCCTGTCCACGGTCCTGGTGCTGCTGCTGGCGTTCCCCGCCGCGTACGCGCTGTCCATCAAGCCGGTGCGCAAGTGGACCGACGTGCTGTTCTTCTTCCTGTCCACCAAGATGCTGCCGGTCGTCGCCGGCCTGCTGCCGCTGTACCTGTTCGCCCAGTACGCCGGCCTGCTCGACAACATCTGGCTGCTGATCGTCTTCTACACCTCGATGAACCTGCCGATCGCGGTCTGGATGATGCACTCGTTCCTGTCCGAGGTGCCGGTCGAGATGCTCGAGGCCGCGTCGATGGACGGCGCGGGCCTGGCCCGTACGCTGCGCTCGGTGATCGCCCCGGTGGTCCTGCCGGGCATCGCGGCGACCGCGCTGATCTGCTTCATCTTCAGCTGGAACGAGCTGCTCTTCGCCCGGGTGCTCACCGCGACCGTCGCGGAGACCTCCCCGGTCTTCCTGACCAGCTTCGTCACCAGCCAGGGCCTGTTCCTGGCCCAGCTGTGCGCGGCCGCCTTCGTGGTCTCGCTGCCCGTGCTCGTGGCCGGCTTCGCGGCGCAGGACAAGCTCGTGCAGGGCCTGTCGCTGGGCTCGGTCAAGTAGCCGCGCCCCCAAGCTCCACTCCGCCCCGATAAAGGTGACCGGCCCCGCCCCCTGGGGCCGGTCACCGCCCGCGATTTTTCCCCGATAGTGGTAGGAACCGGCCCGTCCCGGGGTACGTCTGACCGCCATGACGAGACTTCGCTGCCTGTGTACGGCCGCTGCCTCCGTGACCTTGTTCCTGCTCAGCGGGTGTGCCCAGTCGGCCGGCTCCGGCGCCGAGGCGTCGTCGTCCACCGCCGTTCCCGAGTCGCCCGCCGTACCCGGCAACGTCGACGCGCTGATGCTGCGGGTGGAGCACACCGGGGGCTTCGTCGGCCCGGACCTGCTCGCGAGCCGGATGCCGCAGATCAGCGTCTACGCCGACGGCCGGGTGATCTTCGACGGCCCGGTGCCGGCCGTCTACCCCGGCCCGGCGCTGCCCAACGTCCAGGTGCTGACCATCTCGCCCGACGCGCTCGGCACGCTGATCGACAAGGCCGTCGCCGCCGGGGTCGAGGACGGCGCCGACCTGGGCCACCCCGGCGTCGCGGACGCGCCGACCACCGAGATCACCGTCCGGACCGTGGCCGGCGAGCAGACCGTCGCCGCGGAGGCGCTCAACGAGGCGCAGGCCGACGACCCGAT
Organism: Actinoplanes sp. NPDC049668; assembly: GCF_044465445.1. Taxonomy (NCBI): domain Bacteria; kingdom Bacillati; phylum Actinomycetota; class Actinomycetes; order Micromonosporales; family Micromonosporaceae; genus Actinoplanes; species Actinoplanes sp. NPDC049668. The sequence continues at coordinate 140,350 of NZ_JBITLR010000002.1, read as the reverse complement.
GCTCACCGCGCCGCAGCGGGAGGCCCGCAAGAAGCTACTGGCCTTCACCGAGGAGCTGGACCGGCTGACCAGCCAGCCGGCCGGCGGCACGCCGCAGCAGTACCGCCCGGAGACCTTGGCCGCGATCGTGCAGAAGTACGTGGCGCCCGACGACGCCGTGCAGCCGGTCCGGCCGCAGGCGGTCCGGTGGCCCGGCCCGGCGCTGCCCGGCGAGTCGCTGAACCCGGCCCTCGGCCTGAGCTGCGTCGCCGCCACCGGCAAGCAGCTCGACGCCGTGCTGGCCGCGGCGAAGGAGGCGAACGCCGTCACGCCGTGGACCTCCGGCGGCGACGCCTACTCGGTGCGGCTGCGGCCGCTGCTCCCGGACGAGACCGGCTGCGCCGACCTGAAGGCGGCCCGATGACCCCGATCGGCGAGCCGTTCGACGCGTCCCGGGGCTCGCGACCGGAGCCCGGCACGCCGGGCGGCGACGGGCCGGGACAGGCGCCGCCCGTCCCGGCCCGCACGACCTGCCGGCCCTGGCTTACTGCACGCCGTGCAGATCCACCACAAAGATGAGGGTCTCGTTCGGCTTGATCGCCCCGGCTGCGCCGCGGGAACCGTAGCCGAGGTGCGGGGGGATGGTCAGCTTGCGGCGGCCGCCGACGCGCATGCCGACCACCCCCTGGTCCCATCCGCCGATGACCTGGCCGTCACCCAGCAGGAACTCGAACGGCTGGCCGCGGTTGTACGAGGCGTCGAACTCCTTGCCCGTGGAGAACGCGACCCCCACGTAGTGGACGCTGACCCGGTGCCCCGGCTTCGCCTCGTCGCCGTCACCGACGGTGAGGTCATCAACGACCAAATCGGCCGGCGGCGCGCCCTCGATGGGGCCGACGTCGGGCTTCTCCATGTTTCCTCCTGTGTTGTATGCCTTCGGCCATGCAACCACAGCGCCGCGCCTTTTCGTGCCGGGACCACCCACCGTAGTGAACGACTGGGGGTCGATCTCCGTACTGTTCGCCGTGGGGCCGCTCCGGGCCTCGCGTTCGTCGTGCCCGCGAGCCGAGGAGGTCACATGACCGTCGTACGCCGTACCGTTGCCCTGGCCCTGGCCGGTGGGATCGCCGCGGCCGCCGCGGTGCTCCCGGCGGTACCCGCACTCGCGCACGGCGCGCCCACCTCGCCGATCAGCCGCACCGCGGCCTGCGCGCCCGGCGGTGAGAACTCGAGCTCGGCGGCCTGCAAGGCGGCCCGCGCGGCGAACGGCGGGCCGATCGGCCGCTTCGACAACCTGCGGGTGCCGAACGTGAACGGCAAGGACAAGCAGGTCATCCCGGACGGCGAGCTGTGCGGCGGCGGCCTGGCGGCGTTCCGGGGCCTGGACCTGCCCCGCACCGACTGGCCGTCGACCAAGGTCACCGCGGGCGACTCGCTGCCCATCGTCTACCGGGGGACCATCCCGCACCAGGGCACGTTCCGGGTGTACCTGACCAAGCAGGGCTACGACCCCACCGAACCGCTCGGCTGGGGCGACCTCGGCGGCTCGCCGATCCTGACGTCGCAGGACCCGCCGCTGCGGGGCGGCGCCTACCGGATGACCGCCAAGCTGCCGAAGGACCGCAGCGGGCGGCACGTGCTCTACACCGTCTGGCAGACCTCCAGCACGCCGGACACCTACTACTCCTGCTCCGACCTGCAGATCAAGGCCAAGCCCGTCGCAGTCGCCGCCACCAAGCCGGCCAAGGCGAAGCCCTCCGCGACGCCCAAGGCGTCGCGCTCGGCGGAGCCGGGGGTGGTCGCCTCGCCGCAGGAGGCCGCCGCTCCGGCGGCCGCGGACACGGAGCAGGCCAGGGAGGTGTCGCTGAGCCCGGCGGCGGCGGAGGCGCAGGACCGGGTGGCCCTGGGCCATCAGATCATCATCGCGGCGCTCGTCGTCATCGTCGGCGTCCTGGCCGGCACCGGCTTCAACCGCTGGCGCGCCGCCCGCCGGTAGCGGCCCGGCCGGCCCGATAGCCTGGGCGGTGATGAGACAGCGCAAGCGGTGGTGGGGCGCCGGGGCCGGTGCGGCGATCGTGCTGGTCGCCCTCGCGGTCGGGCCGGCGGACCACGACGGTCCACCGTCGACGGCCGCCGGCGCTTCGGTCCCGCCGCCGTCGGCGCCGGCGCCCGCGTCGGTGCCGCCCTCGCCCTCGGCCTCGCCCGCCGTGCCGGCGTGTGCCCGGGCGGTCGGCCGGCTCTCGCCCGAGGAGCGCGCCGGGCAGCTGCTGATGGTGGGCACGCCGGTGGACCGCCCGCGCGGCCTGCGGGCGGCGGTGCGGCGCCACCACCTCGGCGGCGTCTTCCTGGCCGGCCGCAGCAGGCGCGCCGCCGCCGCGCTGCGCGCGGACATCGCCGCCCTGCAGGGCGACGCCGCGCTGCCGCTGCTGGTCGCGCTCGACCAGGAGGGCGGCAGCGTGCAGACCCTCAAGGGCGCCGACTTCCCGCTGATCCCGTCGGCGCGGCGCCTCGGCGCCGGACCGCCGGCCGCGCTGCGGAACACCGTCCGCGACAGCGCCGGGCGGCTCGCCCGGATCGGCGTGACGGTCAACCTCGCGCCGGTCGCCGATACCGTGCCGGCCGGCCTGGGCGAGGCCAACCCGCCGATCGGGGCGTTCCACCGGGAGTACGGCTCCGATCCGGTACGGGTCGCCGAGGACATCCATACGGTGGTGCCGGCGTCGCAGGGTGCGGGGGTGCTGACGATCGTCAAGCACTTCCCGGGGCTGGGCCGGGTGCGGGAGAACACCGACACGTCCGCCCGGGCGGTGGACCGCACGGCGACCGTCGGCGACGCGTACCTGAAGCCGTTCGTGGCCGGGATCGAGGCCGGCTCGGCCGGGGTGATGATCTCCTCGGCCTCCTATCCGCGGCTGGACCCGGATACCATCGCGGCGTTCTCGCGGCCGATCGTCACCGGGCTGCTGCGCGACCGCCTCGGCTACACCGGCCTGGTCATGTCCGACGACCTCGGCGCGGCGCGGGCGGCGCGAGCGGTGCCGGCGGGGCAGCGCGCGGTGCGCTTCGTGCGCGCGGGCGGCGACCTGGTGCTGACGATCCGGCCGCAGGACGCCGGGCCGATGACCGCCGCGCTGATCGAGCAGGCCCGCGGCAACCCGGCCTTCGCGGCCCGGGTCGACGACGCGGCCGCGCACGTGCTGGCGGCCAAGCAGCGCGCCGGCCTGTTCCGGTGCTAGCTAGATCCTGATCCTGATCCGCGCGGCGATCGGCAGGTGGTCGCTGCCGGTCGCGGGCAGTGCCCAGAGCTCGGTGACGGTCAGCGACCGGCCCATTATCTGATCGACCCGCGCGACCGGCGCGCCCGCGGGCCAGCTGAACGCGAAGTCCGACTCCGCCGTGTCCAGCAGCGCGCTGATCGGCTCGAGGCCCCGGTCGTGCACCGTGTTGTTGAGGTCGCCGAGCAGGAGCACCCGGTCCAGCGGTTCGGCGGCGATCCTCGCGCCGAGCAGGGCGGCGCTCTCGTCGCGCCGCGCGCAGTCGAACCCGGCGAACCCGAGGCGCACCGAGGGCAGGTGCGCGACGTAGACGGCGACGTCGCCGTGCGGGGTGCGCGCCGTGGCCCGCAGGCCGCGGTTCCAGTCGGCGCCGAAGGCCTGCGGCCGGATGTCCACCGGGCCCGCGCCGGCGAGCGGGTAGCGCGACCACAGGCCGACGGTGCCCTGCACGGTGTGGTGCGGGTACTCCGGCGGGAACGCCGCGGCGTACGCCGGGAGCGCGGCCGGGGTCAGCTCCTCCAGGGCGACCAGGTCCGGCCGGACCTCGAGCAGCTCGCGTACCGTCGCCGCCGGATCGGCGTTCTCGTCGCTGACGTTGTGCTGCACCGCGGTGACGTCGTACGCCCGGTCCCGTCCCGGCAGCAGGTGCCCGCCGAAGAGGCCGAGCCAGGCGAGGAGGGCGAGCAGCACGGCGGGCAGGGACACGGCCGGGCGGCGCCACAGCGCCAGGCCGGCGAGCACCGGGATGCTCAGGCCGAGCCACGGCAGGAACGTCTCGAGGAGGCTGCCCAGGTGCGCGGCCGTGTTCGGCACGGCGCCGTGGCAGGCCAGCAGGGCGGCGACCAGCACGGCGAGCGCCGCGACGAGGAGCCCGCGCCATCGGCCGGTCCGAGGTGGAGTTCGCACCCGGCGATGCTCGCAGCCCGGCGCAACCGCCGGGGGAGGATCAGGCCGGCTTGCGCCCGACGCCGGCGAACTCGGAGACCTTGTCGGTGATGCCGGGGTGCAGCGGGTCCGGGCGCCACGCCGAGCAGGTCACGACGCCGGGGTCGAGCAGCTCCAGGCCGTCGAAGAAGCCGGCGATCTCGGCCCGGGTGCGCGCGGTGATCGGCGCGGCCCCGCTCTCGTTCCACTGGCGCATGGACTGCTCGACCGCGGGACCGTTGACCTCGGTGGTCGGGTGCGAGATCACCAGGTAGCTGCCCGGCGGCACCGCGTCGACCAGGCGCCGGACCACCGCCTGCGCCGCGGCGTCGTCGACGATGAAGTTGACGATGCCGAGCAGCATGATCGCGATCGGCTCGGTGAAGTCGAGCGTCTTCGCCGCGTCCTGCAGGATCCGCTCGACGTCGTTGGCGTCGGCGTCGATGTAGTCGGTGGCGCCCTCGGGGGTGCTGGTCAGCAGGGCCCGGGCGTGCACCAGCACCATCGGGTCGTTGTCGACGTAGACGATCCGGCTGCTCGGCGCGGCGGCCTGGGCGACCTCGTGCGTGTTGTTCGCCGTCGGCAGGCCGGTGCCGATGTCGAGGAACTGCCGGATGCCCTGCTCGCCGGCCAGGTGGCGGACCACCCGGCCGAGGAACTCGCGGTTCGCCCGGGCGGACTGGACGAGCTCGGGCATGAGGGCCAGCGCGTACTCGGCGGCCTCCCGGTCGGCGGCGAAGTTGTCCTTGCCGCCGAGCAGGTAGTTCCAGAGCCGGGCCGAGTGCGCCACCTCGGTGTTGAGCTGGTCGTGCAGTTCGGACCCGGTAGCGGGCGTCTGGTTCACGGCTCTGTGTCCCCTCGAATCACCGCTGGAGCTATGTGGACGGAATCCTAACTCCGCCCCGGGCGCCGCGGGAGTGCCCGAGGCGGCGAGATCACCGGCCGATCACATTGATCTCCGCGACGGCCGTCCAGGGTTGCCCGGCCACCTCCGACAGCGCCCGCAGCCGGAAGTAGTGGACGGGCCGCGCGCTGAAGCAGACGTTCTGCTCGGCCGTGCTGTTCAGCCAGGTCCCGGTCGCCACGGGCGTGCCCCAGGTCGCGCCGTCGGTGGAGGTGTACACCTCGTACCTGGCTATCCGGCCGTTGGCGCTGTTCTGCCGGGGCCGGTAGTAGATGCAGTTGACGTCGGCCGTGCGGCGAAGATCGATCTTGACCTCGTGGGGGTGCTTCGGATCGGCGGCCTTCCACTGGGTGTGCCAGTAGGTGGCCGGGAGGCCGTCCAGCACGTTCGTCGCCGGGGTGTCGGCCTCCGCGCTGTCGGCCGAGCGGACCCTCATCGCCGTCTGCGGCAGCCGCGGCGCGACGGCGACGTTGAGCTCGGCCGCCGACGCCCAGGGCTGGCCGCCCACCTCCGAGAGGGATCGGAGCCGCAGGTAGCGGCCGGTCGTTCTGGGGAAGGTGACGGTCTGCTCGGCGGCGCTGTCCGGCCAGGTGCCCGTGGCCACGGGCGTGCCCCAGGTGGTGCCGTCGGCGGAGACCAGCACCTCGTAGCGGGCGATCCGGCCGCTCGCCGAGGTCGGCCGGGGCAGGTAGGACAGGCCGGTCACGCTGTAGGTCGCGCCGAGGTCCAGCGTGAGCTGGTGCGGATGCGGGGGAGCGGCGGCGACCGACTGGGTGTGCCAGTGTGTCGCCGGATCACCGTCGAGCGCGTTGGTGGCGGGGCTGGAGGTCTCCTGGCTGTCGACGGAATGCACCTTCAGCTGCGACTGCGGCAGCCACTGGCGTACGAAGGTCGCGGTGTAGGTCTTCGGGGTGGTCGGCGCGACGATGATGTGCGTCTGCGCGCCCGCGTCGGACCAGGCGGCGTGGACGTAGGCGGTGCCGCCGGCGCTCTGCGGGGTGACGGCGCTGACGGAGTTCTGCGAGCCCTGGATCACCGTGCGGGTGAACGGGGTGGTCTGCGCCGTGCTGCCCACCGCCAGCCGCATGCCGGGCGGGTTGCTGGCGAACGTCAGGTCGACGGTGCGCGGGTCGATGCGCCGGGTGCTCGTCGCCGACAGCCCGCCGGAGTCGGTGGCGGTCAGCACCAGCTCCAGGTACGACGGATACTCGTGGTCCGGCGCCGGGAACGACCCACCGGACACCCCGTTCCACTCCTGCACCGTGTGGATGTGGCAGTTGTCCAGGGTGTAGCAGTGGTGCTGCAGCAGCCGCCAGCGCAGGGCGGACGCGGGCAGGTTGCCCAGCTCGGGGTCGACGGCGCGCCCGGCGAAGGTGAGCGTGTTGCCGACGGCGAAGGTGGTGCCGGCCGCCGGCGCGTCGATGAAGGCCGCCGGCGCGGTGTTGCCGGCCTGGATCTCGACGGTCTGCGTGTCGGCCGCGTCGAGGGTGTCCAGCACCCGCAGCCGCGCCGTGTACGGCCCGCCGGGCGGATAGATGTACCTCGCGGTCGGCGTCCGGGCGTCGACGGTGCCGTCGGAGGTGAAGTCCCACTCGTAGCGCAGCAGGCCCTCGTCGGCCGGGTCCGGGTCGGTGGACTGCCTCGCGTCGAAGTCGACGGTCAGCGGGCCGGGCCCGGTGGTCGGCGCCGCGACGAGGACCGCGTTCGGCGGCTGGTTGCCGGCGAAGTAGCGGATCCGCTTGATGGTGCCGGCCGCGTCGGCGTAGTACAGGTCGCCGCCCGGCCCGATCGCCAGGTCGACCGGGTTCGACGCCGCCGCGACGAAGGTCTGCCGGTCGGCCGCGTCCGGAACCCCGCCGGGCGCGGCCGGGCGCATCGCCCAGATGCAGTCGCGGCTGTAGTCGGCGAAGAACACCGCGCCCTGGTACGAGGCCGGGTAGTCGCCGCCCGAGGCCGGGTAGAACGCCACGCCGGAGATGCTGGAGCCGCCGGTCGGACAGGTCTCACCGGCGACCACCTTCACGGCGTGGTCGTACGCGTAGTGCGGCCCCGCCTGCCCGCCCGCCGTGTAGAGGTTCTCGCACATGCTGACGTTGGCGCCGTCGTAACCGTCCTGCCGGCCGGTGCCCTCGAAGCACGGCCAGCCGAAGTTGGTGACCCGGGCGGTCGGGTCGGTCAGGCGGTTGATCTCCTCCCAGGTTCTCCACCCGACGTCGCCGAGCCACACCTCGCTGGTGCCCGGGCGCATCGCGAACCGGTACGGGTTGCGCAGCCCGTGCGCGACGATCCGCCGGGTGTTGGGGTCCGCCGCCGCGCCGGCCGGGTTGCCGGCCGCGGCCGCGCCGGTGAGCGGGTCCAGGCGCAGGAGCGCTCCGTCGAGCCCGGTCGGGTCGGCCGAGGTGCGCACGTCCTGGGAGCGCAGCGCGCCGCCCTCGGCGCCCGGCGGCGTCATCGTGCCGCCGGGCGGGTCGGCGCACGGGTTGATCGGGGTGCCGAGCTGGCCGTAGTCGACGGCGCCGAAGCTGGCGCCGTCGCCGGCGGAGACGTAGAGCATGCCGTCCGCGCCGAAGTGCAGGTCGCCGATCGAGTGTGAGGGGAACTGCTGGCACCAGTCGTGCAGCAGCACCTGCTCGGTGCCGGTCATGACGTCGCCGGCCGCCCGCAGGCGGGACAGCCGGGCGGTGACGACGCACCGGCCGCCGTTGGCGCCGCCGACCGCGCTGCAGTTGTCGTTCCACACCGGCGCGGTCCGGCCCGGCGGGGCGTCGTAGGTATACAGCACGTAAACGTACGGTTGGGTGGGAAATTCGGGGTGCAGCGCGAGTCCGAGTAAACCCCGGTCGTTCTGATTGTGCACGTTGACCGAAAGGTCGGCGAAGAGGGTCGCCGTCGGATCGGCGATCGAGTCGAATACCTTGATCCGGCCGCCCTTCTCGGCGACGAAGATACGGCCGTCGGGCGCGAATTCGATGTTCATCGGCTGATTGAGGCCGGTCAGGACGGTCTGTTCGCGAAAGCCCGTGGGCAGCACGGCCGCGGCCGCCGGCGATCCGACGACGGCCGTCATGGTCACGATCAGTGCGGCCGTAAGGAAAACCGACAACGTGCGCCGATATGACACGGTCACCCACCCCCATCAAGGCGATGTCATAGGCGCGAATGACAACACGTCGAGAATGGATGCGGGGGACCGCGCCGATAGAGGACCGTTTATCGCCCCTTCCGACTCTTGCGATCAAACAGGAATGAATCCGGGATGAACGGACCCGGAACCGCCGGTACTCAGGTACGGCGCAGTACCAGCGTCACGAAGCCGAGCACGTTGCGGTACCCGCGCAGCCAGCCGTCGCGGTGCTCGCGGGCGCGGTCGAGCGCCGCGGCGGCGTCGGGGTGACCGGGATTGTCCAGCGCCCACTCGGTCAGGGACCCGGTCCAGGACCACTCGTAGTTGTCCCACTCGGCGGTGTCGCTGATGTGCGCGTACACCGGGGCCCAGCCGGCCCGGCCGGCGACGTCGACCAGGGTGGGCAGGTCGGTGAGGTCGTCCGGGGTGGCCTGCAGCCCGGCGAGGGCCTCGGGCGTCGGCGGTACCTGCCAGAAGCTCTCGCCGACCATCAGGATGCCGTCGGGCTTCACGTGCCGCCCGGCCGACTCGAGGGTCTCGGCGAACCCGCCGAACGCGTGCGTCGCGCCGACGCAGAGCACCAGGTCGTAGTCGCCGTCGGCGACGTACCCGCGCGCGTCGCGCTCGTGCAGGGTCAGCCGGTCGGCGAGGCCGCGCTCGGTCGCGGCGCCGGCCGCGCGCTCGAGGCCGTGGCGGCAGATGTCGACGCCGTCCGCGTGGCCGTCGGGGTAGTGCGCCAGCGCCTGCAGCGCCCACGCGGCCTCTCCGCAGCCGAGGTCGAGGATGCGTGCCGCCGGCTGCCGGGCGGCCCGGCGCAGGAGCCGGTTGACGTTGACGCCGAAGACCGGCGCCGCGATCGGGTGGTGCGTGTGCGCGATGCTGCTGAGGCGTTGACGGTCCACCGGCAAAGTGAACACGAAAACATCAGACAGCCTCGAACCGGCCCCCGACCCAAAAGTGGATGATGAAGCGCTTACACCGGCCCAAGCGGGCCGCCGCACCCTAGGCTGTTAAGGACCAGGCCTGGGGAGGAATCATGCGTATCAGTGACATTCTGCGTGTCAAGGGCGGTCGCGTCGTCACGGTTCCGCCGGAGACGCTGGTCGAGGCGCTGCTCTCGGTGCTTGCCGAGCACCGGATCGGCGCCATCGTGGTATCCCGGGACGGGTCCTCGGTCGACGGCATCGTCAGCGAGCGCGACATCGTCCGGGCGCTCGCCGTCCGCGGCGCCGCCGTGCTGAAGGAGCCGGCATCGGCCATCCACACCGCCGAGGTGCAGTCGGTCGCGCCCGAGGCCTCGCTGGAGGACGTGGAGCGGCTGATGACCGAGCGGAGGTTCCGGCACGTGCCGGTCCTCGTGGACGGCACCCTGCGCGGCATCGTCAGCATCGGCGACGTCGTCAAGGAGCGGATCGGAGAGCTGGAGACCGAGCGCTCGGAGCTCGCCGGCTACATCACCGGCGAGCGGTAGCCCCGCGGCCGGACGGTTCCGGGGGCGCCGTGGCCCCCGGAACCGCGCGCCCTACTGCAGGTGGAAGCGCTCGTCGACGGCGAGCGCGGCCAGCTGCGGCACCGTCAGGGGCAGCTTGTCGAGCGGCTTCAGCCCGCTCTCGGCGTTGGAGGCGTTGCGGGACTGGGCCACGAAGACCACGATCCCGTCCGGGTACCGGTACGCCGCCCACTGGTCCAGCCGCTGGTCGGTGCCGGGCTTGACCACCACGCCGACCTTGGCGGTGCCCACCGTGCTCTCCTCACAGGTGCCGCCCATGCCCCAGAACTGGCGGGCGAGCTCGCACGGCTCCTTGGCGAGGGTGTTGCCCGCGGTGTGCACCTCCACCAGCAGCCGTCCGGTGCCCCCGCCCTTGGCCAGGGCGGCCGACGCGAGGTAGCCCCACGACCCGTCGCCCTCGACCGCGCCCTGGTGATCGCGCAAACCGATGCCGTCGGCGCCTTCCCCGGTGGGCGTGGTGTAGCCCTTCGGCGCCACCGCGAGGATGCCGTTCAGGACGCGTTTGCCCTGTTCGTAGCGCAGGCCGGAGCGGGCCGTCGCGTCCTGTTGCGGCTGGCCGTCGCCGTCGAGGGGCCACGCCGGCTTGGTGTCGCCGGGCGCGGGGGCGGGGATCGTCGGCGTCGCGCCGGGGCCCGCCCACGGGCTCCCGCCGCCGTCGCCGGCGACCAGCCGCAGCCCGGGGCCGGCGGCCGCGACGCCCAGCGCGACCAGGACCGTCGCGGCGCCGGCGCCGGCCAGCGTCATCCGCCGCCGCACCGCCCGGCGGCCCGCGGTCACCGCCGTCGCCGAGTCCATCGGCGGCGGCTCCGGCGCGGCCACCAGCGTGCTGCGCATGGCTTCGCGCAGGTCGTTCTCGTCCACGGTGCCTCTCCTCATTCGGCGTTGACGGGTGGGGGCACCAGCGCGCGCATCGCGTGCAGGCCGCGCGCCGCCTGGCTCTTGACGGTGCCGGCCGAGCAGTTCAGGGCCGTCGCGGCCTCCTCGACCGACATGTCCTCCCAGTAGCGCAGGACCAGCACCGCGCGCTGCCGCGGCGGCACCGCGGCCAGCGCCCGCATGAGCACCAGCCGGTCGTCGGTGTGCGCCTGCGCGGCGGGGAGCTCGACCGGCGTCTCCTGCGGGCGTTCCCGCCGCCGCCAGCCCCGTCGCCCGTCGTCGATGAAGGTGCGGATCAGCATCTTCCGGACGTACGGGTCCAGCGCCTCGTGCCGTGCCACCCTGTTCCAGTGCACGTAGAGCTTGGTGAACGCGGCCTGTACGAGGTCCTCGGCACGGTGCCAGTCCCCGCAGAGCAGGTACGCCGTGCCGCGCAGGGCCCCCGACCGGGCCGCGAAGTACTCGGCGAACGCCGAGTCACGATCGCTCATCCTCACCCCAATCCGTGCGGTCGCGGGTAATCACGAGCCCGGGATGCCGTGGGGTTGCATCACCGGGTGAGGAAATCTCCGGTGTGGGCCGGGCGCGGGTAGCGGCGGGCGACCACGTGCAGCGCGAACAGAGCGTAACCGGCCAGCACCGGCACCAGCACGGGGTGCACCAGGACGGCCAGGACGCCGGCGAGCGCCAGGACCCCGGCGGCCGCCGGCAGCGCCCGGTTCAGCGGTACGCCGCGGGCGGCGTCCCGCCACGGCCGGTCCGGGCGGGCGCCGATCGCCACGACCGCCAGCCCCGCGTATCCGGCGGCGGCGGCGACCAGGGTGGCCGTGAGGAGCAGCAGCGGCGTGCCGCCGGGCACCGCGCCCCGGCGTACGGCCAGGAGGTCGACGACGATCAGGGCGGCCGCCGCCACGCAGGCCGGGCCGGCGAGCAGGCCGGGCACCAGGGCCCGGCGGAAGACCGCCCAGCTCAGCCGCGCGGACGGCCACCGGTCGTGCGCGAGGTGGTGGTGCACCGCGGCGCTGCCGGCCGCGACGGCGGCGCCCGCGGTGAGCAGCGGGAGCGCCGCGGCCGTCACGACCAGGCCGAGCAGCGCCAGGTCGGTCGCGACCTGCACGGTGTCCCGCCAGTCCCGCCTCATCCCTTGATCCCGCTGGTGTTGATGCCCTCGACGAGCATCCGCTGGAACGCCACGAAGAACATGAACACCGGGACCAGCGACAGCAGCGACATCGCGAACATCGGGCCGACCGAGCTCTCGCTGGTCGAGTCGATGAACAGGGTCAGCGCCACCGGCGCCGTGTAGTCCTGCAGCTCGGAGAGGTAGACCAGCTGCCGGAAGAAGTCGTTCCAGGTCCAGATGAACGAGAAGATCGCGGTGGTCACCAGGGCCGGGCGGCTCAACGGCAGGATGACGTGCCTGAACACCGAGTACGGCGACGCGCCGTCGATCTTGGCGGCCTCGTCCAGCTCGCGCGGGATGCCCCGCATGAACTGCACGATGAGGAACACGAAGAACGCCTCGGTGGCCAGGAACTGCGGCACCAGCAGCGGCAGGTACGGCCAGTCGCCGCCGACCCAGCCGAGCGTCCGGAACAGGATGTACTGCGGGATGATCAGCACGTGCCCGGGCAGCAGCAGGGTGGCGATCATGATGGCGAACCAGAACCTGCGGCCCCGGAACTTCAGCCGGCCGAACGCGTACGCGGCCAGCAGGCAGGACAGCGTGTTGCCGACCACGGTCAGCGCGGAGACCATCGCGCTGTTCATGAAGAACCGACCGAAGCCGACGTCGAACTTCTGCCAGCCCGCGGTGAAGTTGCCCGGGGTGAACTCGGTGGGAAACAGCCCGATGTTGCTGGCGATCTCCTGCGGCGACTTGAACGAGGTGCCGACCATCCAGGCCAGCGGGTAGAGCACGACCGCCAGCAGGGCGATCAGCATGAGCAGGCGCAGCCGGCTACGCATCAGCGGTCCTCGCCGTCGGAGTAGTGGACCCAGAACCGGCCGGTGCGGAACAGCACCACCGTGATCAGGCCGATGGCCAGCAGGAACACCCACGCCATCGCGGAGGCGTAGCCCATGTCCAGCTCGACGAAGCCCTTGATGTAGAGGTCGAGGGTGTACATCAGGGTCGAGTCGACGGGCCCGCCGGTGCCGTTGCTGAGCACGAAGGCGGACGTGAAGCCCTGGAAGCCGTTGATCGTCTCCAGCACCAGGTTGAAGAAGATCACCGGGGACAGCATGGGCAGGGTCACGTTGCGGAACTGCCGCCAGGACCCGGCGCCGTCGACCGAGGCGGCCTCGTACAGCTCGGTCGGTATCTGCTTGAGGCCGGCCAGGAAGATCACCATCGGGGCCCCGAACTGCCAGATGGCCAGCAGCATCAGGGTCTCCAGGGCCCAGGCCGGGTCGTTCACCCAGGGCGCGCCCTCGATGCCGAACAGGCCGAGGAAGGAGTTGAACGCGCCGTCGCGGTTGAACATGTTGACCCAGACGATGGCCAGCGCCACGCTGCCGCCGAGCAGCGACGGCAGGTAGAACAGCCCCCGGAACACGCCGATGCCGCGGATTCCCCGGTTCAGCAGCATCGCCACCCCGAGCGCGGCGGCCAGCTTCAGCGGCACGGCGACGAACGCGAACGTGCAGGTGACGGCGACCGCGTGCCAGTACGACGGGTCGGCGGTGAACATTCGTCGGTAGTTGTCCCAGCCCACCCAGTTGGCCTCCGAGAGCGGGGTGAGCACGTCGTAGTCGGTGAAGCTGAGGTAGAGCGAGAGCAGCATCGGGATCGCCGTGATCGCGAACAGCCCGAGCAGCCAGGGCGAGAGGAAGACGTACCCGGGCAGGTTCTCGCTGTGCCTGCGCCCGCGCGGGCCCTGCCGTTCGGCAGGGCCCGCGGGGACTGTCCGGAGTCGGCTGCGTGCCGGTCGCACAGTGGTCACGTCGACCGTCAGCCCTGCCCGATCGCGGCCTTGGCGGCGGCGACGAACGCCGCGGCGCCCTGCGCCGGCGTCTGCCGCGCGAACTGGACCTCCTCGGCGATCCGCACCAGCTCGCTGCGCACCTTGCTGTGACCCTTCAGCGGTACGGCCGGAGCGGGCCCGAAGGTCTTGCCGAGCTCGGTCTGGAACGCGATGGTCTGCTTCATGGCCGGGTCGGTGGTGCTCTCCTCGACCGCCTTGCGGATGTCGAGGTTGGACGGCAGGCCCCGCTCGGTACCGAGGATCAGGCCGGCCTCCTTGTCGTTGGCGAGGAAGTTCACCACGTCGACGGCCGCGTCCTTCTGCGGGCTGCCGCTGAACACCGAGAAGTACATCGAGGCGCGGGCCCACTGCGCCTTCTGGTCGCCGGGGTAGGCGATGACGTTCAGGTCGCTCTCGGTGTTCTTCTTCAGCTCCGGCATCTGGTTGGCCCACACCCAGGAGGTGCCGGCCTTGCCGGTGACCACCAGCTGCTTGCTGATGTCGGTGGCGTTGCCCTCGTGGATGACGTCCGGGGTCGGCGTGGCGCCGCGGGCGCGGGCGCCCTTCCAGAGCTCGAACCAGGCGGTGACGTCCTGCTCGGTGAAGCCGAGCTCCTTGCCCTGGTAGAGGTCCTTGCCCTGCTGGCGCAGCCAGACCCAGAAGGCCTGGTACACGGCGCTCGGGTCCTGCGTGCCGGGCACCTTGGCGACCTTGGAGACGTTCTCCGCCCAGGTGATGAAGTCGTCCCAGGTCATCCCGGTGGTCGGCGCGGGCAGCTTGTTCTTGTCCAGCAGGGTCTTGTCGAAGACCAGGCCCTGGGTGTTCTCGCCGAACGCGACGCCGGCGAGCTTGCCGTCGACCTTGCCGTAGTCGCGCAGCCCCGGCGGGAACTTGGACAGGTCGAGCCGGCCGTCGCCCGCGTACGGGGTGAAGTCGAGGGTGACGTTGCGGCCCGCGTACTCGGCGATGTAGTTGTCGTCGATCTGGAAGATGTCGGGTGCGTTGCCGCCCGCGGTGAGCGTGGCGAGCTTGTCGAAGTAGCCCTGGTTGGCCTGCCAGGTCTTCTTGAAGGTGACGTTGGGGTGCTTCGAGTGGTACAGGTCGAGCGCCTTCTCGGTCAGCTCGGCGCGCTTCTCGGCGCCCCACCAGAAGATGGACAGCTCGATCTTGCCGTCGCTGGAGTCGTCGCCGCCGCCGGCGGCGGCGCCGCCGAGGGCAAGGGGTATGACCAGGGCCGCGGCGAGTAGCCGTCGCCTGGTCGCGGTACGGTGGCCGCGCGTGGTTCGCGCGCCCGCCGTCGGGGTCTTGTCGGGGTGCATTGCGCTCACTCCTTGGCGTAGGAGGCGACAGCGTCGGGGGCGGCGGCAGCCGCGTAGCCCGGATCCGCATGGCTGTGCGGATCCGGGCCCGGTCCCGTCGAGTCGCGGATGACCAGTTCGGTCCGAAGGCTCGCGTGTGCGGTGGTGCGGCGGTCGTCTCCGTGCGCTAGGAGCATGTCGACGGCCGCCCGTCCCGCGGCGGCGGCAGGTGTCGCCACCGTGGTCAGCTTGGGGTGGATCAGGCGGCTCAGCGCGATGTCGTCGATGCCGACGACGCTGATGTCCTCGGGCACCCGCACGCGGAGCGCGTGCAGGCCCTCGATGAGGCCGATGGCCATGAGGTCGTTGTAGGCGAGCACGGCGGTGACGCCGCTGCGCAGGACCTGCTCGGCCGTTGCCGCGCCGCCGCTCTCGTTGGGCGGGTTGGGGCCGATGACGGTGAGCTCGGCGTCGGCGGCCCGGGTCGCGGTCGCCGCCGAGCGGCGGATCTCCTTGCTGGTCCAGGAGCCGCGCGGCCCGGCGATGAGGCCGATCGAGCGGTGGCCGAGCCCTGCCAGGTGCTCGACCGCGAGCCGGGCGCCCTGCGCCACGTCCATGACGACCGTCGGCAGGCCGGCGATCGCCCGGTTGACGACGACCAGCGGCACCTCCCGGCTGAGCAGCTCGATCAGGCTGTTGCTCATCCGCGGGCTGCACAGCAGGATGCCGTCGACCTGCTTGGCCAGCGCGCGGACCAGGTCCTCCTCGACCGCTGCGTCCTCATTGGAGTCGGCGACGAAGATGTGGTAGTCCCGCTGCCGGGCCTGGCTCTCCGCTGCCTTGATCAAGGGTGGGAAGAACGGGTTGGCGATGTCGGCCACGATCAGTCCGACGTTGTACGTGCGGCCGGTGATCAGCGCCCGGGCCGCCCGGTTGGGCCGGTAGCCGAGCTGCTCGGCGCAGGCCAGCACGCGGGTCCGGGTCTCCGGGTTGACCAGGTGCGGCGCCGAGAACGTCCGGGAGACCGTGGAGATGTGCACTCCGGACTCCCGTGCGACGTCGCGAATCGTGGCTGGCACGCCGGCCCTTCCTTCGATGGATGTGGCTGTGGTCGGGGTCACTCTGGTCGCCAATTAATGCAAA
Organism: Actinoplanes sp. NPDC049668; assembly: GCF_044465445.1. Lineage (NCBI taxonomy): Bacteria > Bacillati > Actinomycetota > Actinomycetes > Micromonosporales > Micromonosporaceae > Actinoplanes > Actinoplanes sp. NPDC049668. The sequence continues at coordinate 124,351 of NZ_JBITLR010000002.1, read as the reverse complement.
CGGTTGTAGCTCTGTCAACGGTCATTTATTGCGGGTTCGTGTCCGCTGTCCGCATTGAACGTCCACTGAGGGCCCTCCAATAGGGATATATCGCAACGAAGCGGTGCGGATTTCTTGACGGCGGGGCATCGACGTGTTTAGTTCTGCTGCAAACGTTTGCAGGAAGGAGACGCGGTGGACGGACGACGGCGCTACGCGTTGGTCGGTGCCGGTGCCCGGGCGGAGATGTTCGTGCGCGCGCTCGCGCTCGACCACGCCGGCACGGCCGAGCTGGTCGGCCTCGCCGACGTCAACCCGGCCCGGATGGCGGCGCACAACCGCTGGCTCGCGGAGCTCGGCGCCAAGCCGGTGCCCACCTGCGCGCCCGAAGGGTTCGCGGCGATGCTGCGCGCGGAACGGGTCGACGAGGTGCTGGTCACCAGCGTCGACCACACGCACGCCGGCTACGTGGTCACCGCGCTCGACGCCGGCTGCGACGTGATCACCGAGAAGCCGATGACCGTCGACGTCGACGGCTGCCGGCGCATCCTGGCCGCGGTCGAGCGGACCGGCCGGCGGGTGTCGGTCGCCTTCAACTACCGCTTCAACCCGCTGCACGAGGCGGTCCGGGAGGTCCTCGCAGCCGGCGAGATCGGCGAGGTCGGCTCGGTCCACTTCGAATGGCTGCTCGACGTGCGGCACGGCGCCGACTACTTCCGGCGCTGGCACCGCGAGAAGGCCAACTCCGGCGGGCTGCTGGTGCACAAGTCGGGTCACCACTTCGACCTGGTGAACTGGTGGCTCGGCGCCGCGCCGGCGCAGGTGTACGCCGCCGGGCGGCTCTTCTTCTACGGTGAGAACGGGCGCCGGCACGGCTACGCCCGCGACTACCCGCGCGCGCACGGGCACCCGGCCGCGCAGGGCGATCCGTTCGCGCTGAGCCTGCGGGACAACCCGCGCCTGCGCGAGCTCTACCTGGACGCCGAGGCCGACGACGGCTACCGGCGCGACGTCAACGTCTTCGCGCCCGGCGTGACGATCGAGGACGACCTGGCGGTGCTGGTGCGCTACGACTCCGGCGCGACGATGACCTACCACCTGACGGCGTACGCGCCGTGGGAGGGCTACCGGGTCATGTTCAACGGCAGCCGGGGCCGGCTCGAGCTCGAGGTGGTGGAGAGCGACCACGTCAGCCCGGCCGGCGCGCGCGAGGTCAAGGGCGCGGCGCTGCACGGGGTCACCGAGGCCGTCGAGCACGGCCGGGCCGCGCTGACCGTCCGGCCGTTCTGGGCGCCGCCGCGCGAGCTGCCGCTGCCCGCGGCGTACTCGCGCGGCGGGCACGGCGGCGCGGACACCCGGATGACCGCCGTCCTGTTCGGCGCCGCGCAGGATCCCATGCACCGCTCCGCCACCGCGCGCGACGGCACCCTCGCGCTGCTCACCGGCCTCGCCGCCAACCGCTCCATCGAGACCGGAGCCCCGGTCCGCGTCGCGGACCTGCTCGACCTGCCCTGACCCGCTGCCGATCTGAGGTACCCATGTCCGACCTGCTGTTCGCGGCCGAACCCCGGCAGCGAGACATCGCCCGGGAGCTCTACGCGCTCGCCCGGGACCTGCCGCTGATCTCACCGCACGGCCACGTCGACCCCGGCCTGCTCGCCGGCGACGAGCCGTTCGGCGACCCGGCCCGCCTGCTCATCGTCCCCGACCACTACGTCACCCGGATGCTGCTGAGCCAGGGCATACCGCTCGCCCGCCTCGGCGTGCCCAGCCGCACCGGTGTGCCCGTCGAGCAGGACCCGCGGGCGATCTGGCGGCTGCTCGCCGAGAACTGGTACCTGTTCCGCGGCACGCCGTCGCGGCTCTGGCTGGAGCGCACGCTGTCCACCGTCTTCGGCGTCGACACCCGGCTCGGCCCGGACACCGCCGACCAGGTCTACGACACGATCGCGGAGCGCCTCGCCGAGCCCGCGTTCCGGCCCCGCGCGCTGTTCGAGCGGTTCGGCATCGAGGTGCTGGCCACCACCGAGTCGCCGCTGGACGACCTGAGCCGGCACGCCAAGCTGGCGGCCGACGGCTGGGGCGGGCCCGGCGGCCGGGTCATCACCACGTTCCGCCCCGACGACGTGGTCGACATGGAGTTCGACGGCTGGGCCTCGTCGGTGTCCCGGCTCGGCGAGATCACCGGCGAGGACACCGCCACCTACCGCGGGTACCTCGCCGCGCTGTGGTCGCGCCGGCAGGCGTTCCAGGCCGCGGGCGCCACCTCGTCCGACCACGGCCACCCGACCGCGCACACGACCCTGCTGAACTCCGCCGAGGCGGCCCGGCTCTTCGAGCGGGGCCTGCGCGGGCGGGCGTCGGCCGCCGACGCCGAGGCGTTCCGCGGGCACATGCTCGTCGAGTTCGCCCGGATGTCGATCGAGGACGGGATGGTGCTGCAGCTGCACCCCGGCGCGGTGCGCAACCACAACCGCAGCCTGCACGCCGTGCACGGCCGCGACGTCGGCGGCGACATCCCGCAGGCGACCGACTACGTGCACGCGCTCGCGCCGCTCCTGGAGGCGTACGGCAACGACCCGCGGCTGCGGCTGGTGCTCTACACGCTCGACGAGGACGTGTTCACCCGGGAGCTGGCGCCGCTCGCCGGCGGCTACGCCGCGCTGTACCTCGGCGCGCCCTGGTGGTTCCTCGACTCCCCGGACGGGCTGCGCCGCTACCGCGACGCGGTCACCGAGACCGCCGGCTTCTACAACACGGCCGGCTTCGCCGACGACACCCGGGCGTTCTGCTCCATCCCGGTCCGCCACGAGGTCGCCCGCCGCGCCGACGCGGCCTACCTCGCCCGGCTCGTCGCCGAGGGCCGGCTCCCGCTCGACGAGGCCGCCGAGACCATCGCCGACCTCGCCTACCACCTGCCGAAGAAGGTGTTCCGCCTGTGACCACTATCCAATCGGTCGACGTGCACGACGTACGCTTCCCGACCGCCGCGGCCGGCGACGGCTCCGACGCGATCAACCGCGGCGACTACTCCGCGACCTACGTCGAGCTGCGCACCGACACCGAGCACACCGGCGCCGGGTTCACGTTCACCAACGGGCGCGGCAACGAGATCACCTGCGCCGCGGTCCGCGCGCTCGCGCACCACGTCACCGGGCGCACCCTCGCCGAGCTGTTCGCCGACCCGGCCGGGTTCCACCGGAGCCTGACCGCCGACCCGCAGCTGCGCTGGCTCGGCCCGGAGAAGGGCGTCATCGCGATGGCGACCGGCGCGCTGGTCAACGCGGTGTGGGACCTGCGGGCCAAGGACGCGGGCGTGCCGCTCTGGCGCCTGCTCGCCGAGCTGCCGACCGCGGAGCTGGTCGCCTGCGTCGACTTCCACCACATCGGCGACGCGCTCACGCCCGCCGAGGCCGCCGAGATCCTGGACAAGGGCCAGGCCGGCATGGCGGAGCGGCTGGCCGAGCTGGCCCGCGACGGATTCCCGTCGTACACCACCTCGGTGGGCTGGCTCGGCTACCCCGACGACAAGGTCCGCGGCCTGGCCCGGGAGGCGTACGCGCAGGGCTGGCGGGCGATGAAGATGAAGGTCGGCGGCGACCTCGAGGACGACGTGCGCCGGGCGACCCTGATCCGCGCGGAGATCGGCCCGGACGCGCTGCTGATGATGGACGCCAACCAGGTGTGGGACGTCGAGGAGGCGATCACGGCGATGGGCCGGCTCGCCGCGCTGGACCCGTACTGGATCGAGGAGCCGACCCACGCCGACGACGTGCTCGGCCACGCCCGGATCAACCGGGCGGTCGCCGGGCTCACCGGCGGGCGCTGCCGGGTGGCGACCGGCGAGGTCGCCGCGAATCGGGTGATCTTCAAGCAGCTGCTGCAGGCCGGCGCGATCGGCGTCATGCAGGTCGACGCCTGCCGGGTCGCCGGGGTCAACGAGGTGCTCGCCGAGCTGCTGCTGGCCGCCAAGTTCGGCGTGCCGGTCTGCCCGCACGCCGGCGGGGTCGGGCTCTGCGAGCTGGTGCAGCACCTCGCGGTCTTCGACTACCTGCGGGTGGGCACCTCGCTGGACGGGCGGATGGTCGAGTACGTCGACCACCTGCACGAGCACTTCGAGGATCCGGTACGCACCAGCGGCGGCCGCTACCTGCTGCCGGACCGGCCCGGATACAGCGCCACCATGCGCGCCGCGTCCATCGCCGAGTTCTCCTTCCCCGACGGTCCGGCATGGCGGTGACCACCGCGCCGCTGCTCGGGCTGGGCACCCTCGGCCGGCTGCCCGAGCAGAGCCGCCCGCTGCTGCGCCCCGGCTCCGTGCCCGCCGGGATCGTCCACCTCGGGCTCGGCGCGTTCCACCGGGCGCACCAGGCCGTGTACACCGAGGAGGCCGTCGCGGCGGCCGGCGGCGACTGGGGCATCGTCGGCGTCTCGCCGCGCTCGGGCGCCGTCGTCGCCGACCTGCTGGCACAGGACCGGCTGTTCAGCGTGACGAGCCTGTCCGGCGCGGGCCCGCGTACCCGGGTGATCGGCGCCCTGGCCGGGGTCCGGCACGCCGCGGCCGACCCGGGCGCCGTCCTCGCGCTGCTCGCCGACCCGGCGATCCGGGTGGTGACGCTGACCGTCACCGAGAAGGCGCACCGGCTCGACCCGGTGACCGGCGAGCTGGCGGTGGACACCGAGCTGCTGGCCGACCTGGCCGCCGCGGGGCCGCCGGTCACGATTCCCGGGCTGCTGGTCCGCGGCCTGCTCGCCCGCTACCGCGCGGACGCGGGGCCGCTCGCCGTGGTGAGCTGCGACAACTTCGCCTCCAACGGGCGCCGCCTGCACGGGATGGTGGAGCAGTCCCGGGTGCTGGTTCCGGGCGCCACCGGCGGCTTCGGCGACTGGCTGCGCGACAGCGTCACGTTCCCCGGCACCATGGTCGACCGGATCGTGCCCGCGAGCACGCCGGCCACCCTCGCGGTCGCGCAGGCCGCGCTCGGCGCGCGCGACCTGGCCGGGGTGCACGGCGAGCCGTACCGGCAGTGGGTGATCGAGGACCGCTTTCCCGGCGGCCGGCCGGCGTGGGAGAAGGCCGGCGCGGTGCTCGCCGACGACGCGGGGCCGTGGGAGCGGCTGAAGCTGCGCTCGCTCAACGGCGTGCACTCGGCGCTGGCGTACCTCGGCGCCGTGGCCGGGCGCGAGACCATCGCCGCCGCGCTGGAGATACCCGGCATGCGGCCGGTGCTGGAGCGCTTCGTGGCCGAGGACGTCGCCGGCAGCTTCGAGCCGCCGCCGGGTGTCTCGGTCGTCGGCTACGGCGCGTCGGTGCTGGAGCGCTTCGCGAACCCGGCCATCGCGCACCGGACCCGGCAGGTGGCGATGGACGGCACGCAGAAGCTGCCGCAGCGGGTGCTGCACACCATCATGGACCGGCGCGCGGCCGGCGCGTCGCCGCGTTGGGCCGCGCTCGTCGTCGCCGCCTGGATGCGGTTCGTGCAGGGCAGCGACGACGACGGGCGGCCCCTGCCGCTCGACGATCCGCTGGCCGGCGAGATCCGGGAGCGGCTGGCGGCGGCGCCGTCGACGCCGCGGGGCGTCGTGGACGCGCTGTTCGGTCTCGACGCGGTCTTCCCGGCCGGGCTGGCCGCCGACGAGACGGTCCGCGCGCTGGTGCTCGACTGGCTGACCGCCCTCGACCGGCACGGCGTCGAGGCGACCCTGTCCGGCGAGGCAGCGCCGTGACCGACTGCACCGAGCGAAGCGAGGGCCGGGAGAGCATGGCAAGGGAGACACAGCCGTGACCGGCCGCGCCGCCCGGGTCGCGCTGATCGGCGCCAACGGGCACGGGCGGGCGCACCGGCGCCGGATCGCCGAGCTCGAGGCGGGCGGGGCGCTGCGGCTGGTCGCGCTCGCCGACGTCGATCCGATCGAGCCGGATCCGCCGGTGCCGCCCGGCGTGGCCGTCTTCACCGGCCATCGCGAGCTGCTCGCCGCGGCCCGGCCCGACGTCGTGGTGATCTGCACCCCGCCGCACACCCACCTGGCGATCGCCCTCGATGCCCTCGACGCCGGCTGCGACCTGCTGCTGGAGAAGCCGCCGGTGCCGACCCGGGCGGCGCACGCCGTCCTGGCGGCCGCGGCGGCGGAGGCGGGCCGGTCCTGCCAGGTCGGGTTCCAGGCGCTCGGCTCGCTCGCCGCGCGGCACCTCTTCGACGCGGTCGCCGCCGGCGCGCTCGGCGAGCTGAGCGCGGTCGCGACGGTTGCCTCCTGGCGGCGCGACGACGCGTACTACGCCCGCGCGCCGTGGTCGGGCCGGCGCACCGTCGACGGCCGCCCGGTGCTCGACGGCGCCCTGGTCAACCCGCTCGCGCACGCGGTGATGCAGAGCCTTGCCGTCGCCGCGGCGGCCGGCGCGGGGGAGCCGGTGCTGCTGGAGGCCGAGCGGTACCGGACCCGGGACATCGAGGTCGACGACACCGCCTTCGCCCGTATCACATTCCGCGGCGGGCTGCGGCTGATGGCCGCGGTGACGCTCGCGGGGGAGGAGTTCATCCCGGGCGAGGTCGTGGTCACCGGCACGGCCGGGCGCGCGGTGCTGGAGTACCCGACCGACCGGCTCGTCATGCCCGGCCCGGCCGCGCCGCCCGGCCGCGTCGACCTGCTCGAGAACCTGATCGCGCACCGCCGGGACCCGGCCCGCACCCCGCTGGTCGCGCCGCTGGAGCGCACCGCGGGCTTCACCACCGTCGCCGAGGCGCTGACCGGCGCTCACGCGCCCGCGCCGCACCTGATCGACGACGCACACGTGACCTCGGCCGGCGCGCCGCCGGGCCGGGTGCGGGTCATCGGCGGCATCAACGCGGTGCTGCGCCAGGCCGCGGAGACGATGCGGCTGCCCGCCGAGTCGGGCGTCGCCTGGGCCGTGCCCGCATTCACGGAAAGTCTGCTGCAAACCACGGGATGAACGCCGCCGCGAAAAGCGGACCGAAGTGCATTACTCGGCCATTCACCGGCCGTGACGATACATTCTTGCCATTCTTGTCTGCAACATTTCTGCATATTGAAAACATTGAATGTAATGGATGTGAATGGGACCGTTGGGGAAGTGAACAGACCCGTCTCCCCACGGAGGAATCATGCAGCGGAAACATCTGGCGAGGACGGCGGCGGCCACCGGGGCCGGCCTGCTCGCCCTCGCCCTGACGATCGGACTGGCGGGAACCGCCCGCGCGGCGACCCTGTTCAGCGACGATTTCAGCGGCGGAACCGGCTCCTGGTCGAAGTCCGGCGGTGACTGGTCGACGGTCACCGACGGCTCGGCGACGTTCCAGCAGGCCAACACCGGCAGCGAGCTGGCCCGCCAGTTCGCCGGCGACACCGGCTGGACCGACTATCAGGTGCAGGCCCGGGTCAAGCCGCTGGCGTTCAACGGCAGTAACCGGCTGGTCGCCATCGGCGCCCGGTCGACCAGCGCGTCGAAGAGGTACCAGCTCGCGCTCACCAATGCCGGCCGCGCCGAATTGCAGGCCGTCGACGGCAGCTCGATAACGGTGATCGGCTCGGTGGCGCTGACGGTGAGCACCGGGACGTGGTACACCCTGCGCATCGAGGCCAGCGGCAGCACCATCAAGGGCTTCGTCAACGGCAGCCAGATCGCCTCCGGATCCAATTCCGCCTTCGGCGCGGGCCGGATCGTGCTGGTCACCGCGTACGCGTCGGCGCGCTTCGACGACGTCAGCGTCGACACGGTCGGGTCGACCCCGACGACGCCGCCGACCACCGGACCGACCACCCCGCCCACGACGCCGCCCACGACCCCGCCGACCACCGGACCGACGTCCCCGCCGCAGACCGGCCTCGTCGGCTGGGCCACCCAGAACGGCGGCACCACCGGCGGCGGCAGCGCGGCGGCGACCACCGTCACCACCGCGTCCGCGCTGACCACCGCGCTGGGCTCCACCTCGGCCGCGGTCATCCGGGTCTCCGGCACGATCTCCTGCTCCGGCATGCTGCGCACCCGGTCGAACAAGACCGTCATCGGCAACGCCGGCGCCGCCATCGTCGGCTGCGGCCTGACCATCAGCGGCGACCGCAACGTCATCATCCGCAACCTGACGTTCCGCGACTGGGACGACGACGCGATCAACGTCGAGACGTCGGCCACCAACGTCTGGGTGGACCACAACAGCTTCACCAACGGCTACGACGGCGCGGTGGACATCAAGCGCGGCTCCGACTTCGTGACCGTGTCGTGGAACCGGATCTTCGGCCACGACAAGTCGATGCTGCTCGGCCACAGCGACGACAACGCCAGCCAGGACGTCGGCCACCTGCGGGTCAGCTACCACCACAACTGGTTCGACGGCTCGGGCACCCGGCACCCGCGGGTCCGCTTCGGCAACCCGGTGCACGTCTACAACAACTACTACTACAACAACGAATACGGCGTCGCCTCCACGATGAACGGTGGCGTGCTGGTCGAGGGCAACTACTTCGAGGGCGTCGACGAGCCGACCCTCGTCGGCTACGCCGACTCCGACCCCGGAACCCTGGTGCAGCGCAACAACTACTTCACCGGATCCGGTACGCCGCAGAGCGCGGGCTCGGTCGCCTCGATCCCGTACTCGTACCAGCTCGACTCGGCGTCGTCGGTGAAGTCCATCGTCACCGCAGGCGCGGGCGCGGGCCGCATCTGAGCCCTGCCGCGAGCGAGGGCCCCCGCCGATCGCGGGGGCCCTCGTGTCCCGCCTCGAGGTCGGAGACGACCTCGGCCTTCAGTGTCTTCAGGCCAGGTTTGTAGGTCAGCCTTAGCCCGATGCGGCTGTACAGCTCTGCCTTGTCGCGCGGGTCAGCCTCGCGGAGGGCACCGAGCGGGCTGCCGAGGCCGTCGACGATCGCGGCGATTTGATCTTCGTTGGGTCTCTGTGGTGGTGCCGCGCTCATCCGCAGCGCGGCGGCCGCGGTCGCCCCGGCGGCGGATGTCTCGCGGATCCAGCCGGCGATCAGTGCCGGGTCGCCTCCCGCGTCGAGCGTGGCCCGGTAGCGGTCGATCTTGGCGTCGCAGTCTGTGATCGTCCGGTTGAGCTGTTCGCTCTCGTCATCGGCGGCGTGTGCGGCGAGCTGGGCGCGGTGGTGGGCGTCGGCCAGGCTGCGCAGGTTGGCGGCGAGGGTGTTTCCGCTCAGCTCTTGGCGGATGAAGCGGTCGATCGGTTCGGTGATGGTGTCTTCGCGGAGGTAGAGCACCGGCGGGTGTGGGATCTCGTGCTGGCGGACGAAGTCGCGGGATGCCTTGCAGCGGTAGTACAGCCGATCGTGGTTGGGGTTGCCGACCATCTTGCGGTCACACAGCCCGCAGGTGATGAGCCCTCGGAACAGGTACGGGCGGAGGCTGCGCCGAGGTGCCCGGCCGGTCTCGCTGCTCGTTCCGCGCGTCTTGATCGTCGTCTGCGCCCGATCGCACAGGTCGGCGGGGATGAGCGGCGTGTGCGCCTCGCCTTGGGACCATACCCAGTCGGCGCGGTCGTTCCACCGCTGCTTGTTCTCGTGGCCGAGGGCGATGTCCTCGACGTCGATGAGGCGTCATGCTGTGGATCACGAGGTAGCACCCGCTGTGGATCACGCTGAAATTTGCGAGATTGCCGGCCTGCTCGCCCACCCTGTTCCAAGCCCAGCGCAGTTTACCCAGGCCGGAGCGGTGTGCGGCGCGGCGGCGGGCGATGACCGGGCGATCCTCCTGCACGTACCAAAGCGCAGTACGCGACGTCGATCGGCAGCGTGTCCAGGTGGCAGCGCAACGCTCGGGTCGCTGCCCGCAGCGCGCGCGTCTGCGGCGTGGTCACCCGATTGTCTGGACGCATTCTGCTTCACTCCTACATCGATCAACTCGATGTCGACACCGCGGCGCGCTTGTGGTGATCTTCAGCGGACTGCTGCAGTACGCCCAGTGCCTGCGCTGAGCCGGATACGCGCTGCGCCGGGCGGGAAGGCTGACCTGTGTACTGTCTAGCCGCCACAGCGGTCGAGGCAGACCAGCAGGCATTGGGCGTGTTCGGAATCTATAAACCTGCTCTCAACCTCCTCTCTCTGGTTCAGGAGAACGATATCGGCCAGCTTTCGCAGGCCGGCGATTCTCTTGATGAGTTCGTTTCTGATCTTGATGGCGTCACCGACGTTACCCGGCGGGTAGACCAGCAGTAGGTCCACATCCGATGAGCTCATCCAAGCCGCGCAAGCGTCCGGCAGGGCATTGCACCGCGAAGCGCTACCGAATGCCAGTACTTGCCAATCATGTGGGACCGTGTCATCGACGATGTGCTTCACGCTGAGCAGGAGGCAGGTACTCAAGGAAGCTCTCACCGTCATAATAAACCGCTCCCAGAAATTCACTGGACTTAAACAGCCCTACTCCTCGTTCCTTGGCCATCATCTTTGCCTCAGACGAGTAATGGTTATAGTCCATGGTCGAAACTATGCATGTCGTTTCTGGCGCTTCGGCGAGAATGTCCTCGACATCAGCCACGCCGAGCATGTATAGGTTTGTCAGGAAGACTCTAATTTCTGACATTCGAACCCGGCGAACTATCAGTCTAAAGTCGTCTATCTCTTCGACAGAAGAGACCGTCCGTCGCGAAGGCAGATACCTCTTAAGGTGTTCTCGATGCTCCTTCCGTGGTCGTTTCTTGTAATATCCATCTTCCGGCATCTCGACCTCCGACTGGTTCAGTAAATGTCGTCAGACAGCACGATTTCCATCTGCTTCGGAAAGCGGGGAGCAGCGGGATTGACGACGCCGCCAAGGTGTCGATCCTCCAAACCGCGAGCGTGTATGCGGAATTCGGTAAGCGTTTCTAGCTCATCTGGGCGAAGGAGTTCCAGGTTCGCCTCAAGAAGTCGAACCACTCGCGAATTATTGGGCAGAATCCGCTGGATTACCTCAGCTTGCCAGGCGCCAATCGTATTCGAACCGAAACCGTGCAAAGCTGCCTCGGATTCAGGACCGTATGTGCGCCATATCGCCTTGTTCTCATTTAAGATCAGTTCGACGTCTCGTCGCAGTGTCCGCCTGTCGCCATATGAACGGAGTCCCAGGGCCTCTCGTATGCGGCTCTCGTGGCGCCGCTTCCATTCTTGAAGAGTCTCTACTGGAAAGGCATCCGGAGTAGCGTCAACAACAGTATGGCAATTGGGGCAAAGGAGGAGTAGGTTGGCAAATGAGGTTAGTTCATCATCGCTCGCATCGACGTCCGCGCGAGGACCCTCTTGGCCAGCAGCAACAATGTGTGCGACTTCGGCCAGCTTCACCGCTCGGCCATCGTCCAATTCATGCCAGAGGAAGCCAATAGGGCAATCCGGCTTGTAGCAGTGCCCCGCGCCAGAAGCGATGAGGCGGACAACTGTTTCGCGGCGAATGCTTCGCCCTCGGACACCTTTTTTGCAGCGGCTTGCGATAACCTCCGTCACGCTAGAGAGCATCCCACACACGCGGGCGTTCAGTTAGGCGGACCGCCGGCAATTGGCTGTTTCTAGGCGATCAGTTCGCCCGACTTAAAATATAGACATCCAGATTTGTCGGATTCTGTCGTCGGTATGAGGGAGTTGCTTCCAATGGCCGCTCACTGTGCTGGCCGTCCAACGCTCTCGGCTTGTCAGGCGGCGAACACGACCGACGACCCGGTTGTTAGAGCCGTTGATGGGCCATCGCCAACGCCGACGTGGTGTCAGCGAAAAAGATCATCAAGTTCTTCTGCGAGTTGGGAAGCTTTGTCCCAGCCAGCGCGGACTCGACGAGGTCACCGGGATCGGAGCAGGGAGCCGCTCGTCGCCGGCAGCCCCTTGGCCGCCAGGACGGCGTCGTTGCCGACGGAGGCGGTTCGAGACAGTGCGTTACCCGGCGCGATGGTGGCCAGGTCGACCGGGCCCGCGGCGACGGCCGACATGGTCCGGTCCCGGGTGGCCCGGTCGGTCAGCGAGCGGGCGACCTCGCGTGCCAGGTTCTCGGTGGTCCCGGCGATCGGTCCGGATCCCGCCGGCGGGGCCGCGTCGGCTCGGGAGTGTGCGGCGACAGCTGTGGGGTAGGCCAGTGTCGCCGCGACGGCGCTCAGGGCGATCAGGGCCAGCCGGTAGGTGCGAGTGGACACGCAGAGCTCCTCTGCATCCCGGGCGTCGAAGTCTTTGACGCCGGTAAATGTTTCTCGAATTCACCCACGGGGCCTGCGGGCGGGATTCTCAATCCCATTCATGCGGTTTTGGCGATGAAATCTGGAAAACCGTCCCGTGTCTGGAGAGTGGCGGGTTCGCGGTCGGTCGGCCGGTCCAAGCGGGGGCGGCGCCCGATGCCCTCCCACCGCGGCCGGCGACGGTGGGGCGTCCTGCTGAGTCAATTGCAATTAGTGGTGAAATTTAATCGACAGTCTTCAATACTACTGCCGCCTTGACGGTGCCCGCGGCCCAGACCAGTTTGAAAATGTCAGCGGCGAATACGGCCTGCCCGTGAACCACCGAAGGAGAAGCGCAATGACCTCCATACTGCACAGAAAGAGCCCCGGCGGCCCCGTCGTGGCCGCAGTCACGGGCGTCCTGGTGATGTCCCTGGCCGCGCTGGGCCTCGCGGGTCCGGCACAGGCGGCCGGGCCGTCGGTCGCCGCGGCCGATGCCCTCGACCAGTGGACCAACTGGGGCGAACTGCCCGGTGGCGGTGCGACGCCGGACAGCCCCGCCGCCGTGTCGTACAACGGAAACCAGAACGTGTTCGTCCGCGGCACGGACAACGCGATCTACCGCAACGTTCTCAGCGGTGGTGCCTGGAGTGGTTGGGCGCAGGTTCCCGGTGGTGGGGCTACTACGTCGGGTCCTGCGGCTACGGTGTTCAATGGCGCGCTCAACCTTGTTGTCCGGGGTACGGACAATGCGATCTACCGCAATGTTCTCAGTACCAGTGGTGCCTGGAGTGGTTGGGCGCAGGTTCCCGGTGGCGGGGCTACTACGTCGGGTCCTGCGGCCACGGTGTTCAACGGTGGGCTCAACCTTGTTGTCCGGGGTACGGACAATGCGATCTACCGCAATGTTCTCAGTACCAGTGGTGCCTGGAGTGGTTGGGCGCAGGTTCCCGGTGGCGGGGCCACGCCCTCGGCTCCTGCGGCCACGGTGTTCAACGGTGGGCTCAACCTTGTCGTCCGCGGTACCGACAACGCGATCTACCGCAACGTTCTCAGCGGCGGCGCCTGGAGTGGTTGGGCGCAGGTCCCCGGCGGTGGGGCCACGCCCTCAGGTCCCGCGGCCACGGTGTTCAACGGTGGGCTCAACCTTGTCGTCCGCGGTACCGACAACGCGATCTACCGCAACGTTCTCAGCGGCGGCACCTGGAGTGGTTGGGCACAGGTCCCCGGCGGTGGGGCCACACCTTCCGGCCCGGGTGCCGATGTCTTCGGCACCACGCTGCAGCTGTTCGCCCGGGGAACCGACGACCGCATCTACCGCAACGTACTCGTGCCCTGACGTGTCACCGGCGCGGGCTGGAGGTCACAACCACCACCCCGCGCCGGCCCGGGCGTGGTCCCCGACCGATGGTCGGGCGAGGCCACGCCCGGGTACCGCGGCCGGATCAGGTTTGCAGGAAAGCCAACAGATCCGCGCTGATGATCTGGGCGTGGGTGGTGGGCATGCCGTGCGGGAAGCCCGGGTAGGTCTTGAGCGTGCCGTTCTGCACCAGCCGGGCCGACAACGGTGCGGAGTCCGCGTACGGCACCACCTGGTCGTCGTCGCCGTGCATGACCAGGACCGGTACCGTGATCCGCTTGAGGTCCTCGGTGAAGTCGGTCTGCGAGAACGCGACGACGCCGTCGTAGTGTGCCTTCGCGCCGCCCATCATGCCCTGCCGCCACCAGTTCTGGATGATCGCCTCAACGGGCTCGACGCCCGGTCGGTTGAAACCGTAGAAGGCGGTCGCGGGCAGGTCGCGGTAGAACTCGGACCGGTGACTGGCAACCTGGGCCTGAATGTCGTCGAACACCTTCTTGGGCAGGCCGCCGGGGTTGGCCTCGGTCTGCACCATGATCGGCGGCACCGCGCTGATCAGAGCAGCCTTGGCGACCCGGCTCTGTCCGTGCCGGGCGAGGTAGCGAACGACCTCGCCGCCCCCGGTCGAGTGGCCCACGTGTACGGCGTCGCGCAGGTCCAGGTGGGTGGTGAGCGCCGCCAGGTCGTCGGCGTAGTGATCCATGTCGTGACCGTCGCCGGTCTGCGTGGAGCGGCCGTGCCCGCGCCGGTCGTGCGCGATGACCCGGTAGCCGTGTCGCAGGAAGAACATCATGTGGGTGTCCCAGTCGTCCGACGACAACGGCCACCCGTGGCTGAAGACGATCGGCTGGCCGGATCCCCAGTCCTTGTAGAAGATCTCCGTGCCGTCGGTGGTGGTAATCGTTCCCATGTTGCCTCCAAAGGGGCACTGGCGCCGATGTACAAACACCTGTCCACCCCACTAAACCAGGCCGGCCCGTGTGCCGTGAACGCCCGAAAACGGGCGCACCTGGAGCCGCGGACGGTGACCAGCCCGGGCTCGGCGATGGGCGAGCAGGTCGTCGGCGTCGGCCGGGATTTGCAGCGGCTACGGCTGTCGATCCGCTATCTGGTTCCGGGTGAGCAGGCCGTCCGCGACCAGGACGGTCAGCGACCGCTCCAGCGGGACGCCCGCGCGCACCACCAGCTCCTTCTCGAAGGCCAGGGCCGCGCAGACGCCGGCGTAGCCGCCGTTGGCGGTCCGGACGAACCACCGGTCGTCGTCGCGCAGCCCGCGGAACACCAGCGTGTACGGCCCCGGGCCGGTCAGCGCCACCCACGGCTCGGCGCTGCCGTTCACCTCGTCCTCGCCCTCGTGGTCGCGGGTGAACGTGGTCGCGGGGCCGGGCGCGGCGCGCCAGAAGAAGCCGCCGTAGCCGGCGCCGTCCGGGCGGCCGTTGGTCGCGGGGCTGCCGAGCCGGACGTCGCGATCGGCGGACAGCGCGTACGAGAAGGAGAGCTCCCAGCCCAGCGGCGCCGGCTCCGCGCGTACCGTGCGGACCTCGGTGAGCAGGACCTCGCCCGCCGGGCTCAGCCAGCGCAGGCGCTCGGCGAAGCCGCCGGCGGGCGCCGGCAGCCACGCCGCGTGCTCGATGCGGCCGTGGTCCTCGAGCCAGGTGTAGCCCTGGCCGCGCACGTACGTCCTGCCGCCCCACAGGTTGACGCCGTCGGCGTCCTGCATGGCCACCGAGACGCCGAGGTGCCAGCGATGGTCCTCCGGCAGGGCGTCGGTGACCGGGACGCCGCCGAGCGTGCGGACCGGGTGCAGGTAGGGCCGGGGGCCGAGCAGCGGGTCGACGTCCGGTTCGGCCTGGTACTCCGCGACGACGGCGGCGCCGGCCATGATTCGCATTCCGGGACGGTACCGCGCCCGACAGCTATGTTCATATTCGGCGCGGGATCTGATCCACTGTGGGCGACAGCGGCCTGCGCGGTTTGCCGCGAGCAGAGAGGATGCGTATGTGGGCACCAGGGAAACACCGGATCACATCCTCGACCAGCTGCTCGTCGGCCTGGTGTTCTACGAGGCCGAGCTGACCCTCATGCACTTCGAGCCCGGTGGCACCGCGCTCATCAGCGACTCGTTCGGCGACGTGTTCGCCTGGCTGTGGCGGGAGAACCCCGCCAAGGCGACCATGATGGTCGCGGACTACCTGGCCGAGCTGCGCTTCTACCACCACAACGCGAACCGGACGCTCGGGCTCGAGGCGGTGCTGGAGGGCCTGCCGCCGTCGCTGCGCGGGGTGCCGCCCGAGGAGGTGGCGGCGATGCAGGACACGCTGCGCCGCGACGTGCCGATGTACGTCAGCCAGGGCGACTGACGCCCTCACCCGGCGCGGATGATCCGCATCGGTCGCCGGCCTGGAACTCTGCGGTGGACGGATCCGCCGAGCGGAGGGCGTGACGGCCTTGGTTGAGATGCATCGCCGCGTGTGGGTCATCGTGATCGCGACGATGCTCGCGGTCGCCGGCTGCGGCGGCGGCGACGGCGGCGGCCAGGTGCGGCTCGCCGAGAAGCGGCTGGCCGACAAGCAGCAGGCGCTCACCGAGGCCCAGGCCGAGCTCGCCGGCCGGGTCGACGCGTTCTGCCGCACCAGCGCCGGCTACGTCACCGCCCTGGACCGCTACGGCGACCTCATCAACGAGACCGCGCCGACCGTCGGCGACGTCAAGGACGCCGGCGCGGAGCTGACCGAGCCGCGCGCCGAGGTCGTCTCCGGCGCCGAACAGGTCGCCGCCGCCCGCCAGGAGCTGGCGACGGCCGAGAAGGAGCTGGCTGAGGCCACCGAGTCGCTGGCGGCCGCCCGCGCCGGTGCGTCCCTGTCGCCCGCGCCTCCGCCGTCACCGCCGTCCGCGTCGCCGTCGGTCGCCGCGACCCTGCCCGCCGCCACGGTGAACCGGGTGAAGCAGGCCGACGCCGACTTCACCGCGGCGCAGGCCGGGATCACCGACCAGACGCCGCTGCGGCAGGCGTCGGAGCGGTTCAACGCCGCGGCCGTCGCGCTGGAGATGTCCTGGCTGCGGCTGCTTTCCGACGGCGGCTGCCTGAGCGAGGAGCAGGAGGGCGCGGCCCGCGACTACACCGAGGCGGTGCAGCGGTCGCTGGCCGAGGCCGGCTACTACGACGACGAGGTCGACGGCGTCTACGGGCCCTCGACCGTGGCGGCCGTGCAGGACCTGCAGAAGGCGAACGACCTGCCGGAGACCGGTGCGTTCGACAAGGCGACCGGCGCGGCGCTGGAGGCGGAGCTGCGGGCCAAGGGCGGCGCGGCCGCCGGCGACGCCATCGCGTCGACCGCCGCCCTGCAGCAGACCCTGAAGTTGGCCGGCTTCTGGACCGGCCCGGTGGACGGCGCCTGGACCCCGGAGCTGACCGAGGCCCTGAAGTCCTTCCAGAAGGCCCTGGACGTCGAGCCGACCGGGACCGTGGACG
Organism: Actinoplanes sp. NPDC049668; assembly: GCF_044465445.1. Classification (NCBI taxonomy): domain Bacteria; kingdom Bacillati; phylum Actinomycetota; class Actinomycetes; order Micromonosporales; family Micromonosporaceae; genus Actinoplanes; species Actinoplanes sp. NPDC049668. The sequence goes on along the minus strand of NZ_JBITLR010000002.1, from coordinate 107,400 downwards.
CGGCGACGATCGCCGCGTTCGAGCGCGCCATGGCGCAGCGGTCAGCGCCGCCAGCCACCCCGTCGGCGTCCCCGAGCGGCTGACGCCCGGCCGGCTGGCGGGCCGGCCGGGCGCGGTCTCAGAGGTTGATCATGTGGCCGGTCAGGCCGTGGAACGCCTCCTGGAGGGCCTCGCTCAGGGTGGGGTGGGTGTGCACGTTGCGGGCCAGCTCGTTCGCCGTCAGGTCCCACTTCTGCGCCAGCGTCAGCTCGGGCAGCAGCTCGGAGACGTCCGGGCCGATCAGGTGGCCGCCGAGCAGCTCGTTGTACTTCGCGTCCGCGACCAGCTTGACGAAGCCGGTCGGCTCGGCGAGGCCGTGCGCCTTGCCGTTGGCCGTGAACGGGAACGTGGAGACCTTCACGTCGTAGCCCTCGTCGCGGGCCTGCTGCTCGGTGAGGCCGAAGCTGGCGACCTGCGGCTGGCAGAACGTCGCCCGGGGCATCATCCGGTAGTCGCCCAGCGTCATCGTCTCCGCGCCGGCGATCGTCTCCGCCGCCACCACGCCCTGTGCCTCCGCGACGTGTGCGAGCTGGAGCTTGGAGGTCACGTCGCCGATCGCGTACAGGTGGGCGATGTTGGTCCGCATGTGGTCGTCGATCTCGATCGCGCCGCGGTCGGTGAGCTTGACGCCGGTGTTCTCCAGGCCGTAGCCCTCGACGCGGGGGGCGAAGCCGACCGACATCAGCACCCGGGCCGCCTCGATCGTCTCGCTCTTGCCGTTCCTGGTGTAGGTCACCACGACCGAGGTGCCCTTGTCGGTCACCGTCTCCACCTTGGCCGACGCGATGATCGGGATGCCGAGCTTGCGGTACTGCTTGGTGATCTCCTTGGACACGTCGGCGTCCTCGTTGGGCAGGGCCCGGTCGAGGTACTCGACGATGGTGACGTCGACGCCGTAGTTCTTCAGGACGTAGCCGAACTCCATGCCGATCGCGCCGGCGCCGACGATGACGATCGACTCCGGCAGGTCGCGGTCGAGGATCTGGGTCTCGTAGGTGACCACGTTGTCGCTGAGCTCGACGCCGGGCAGCAGCCGGACGGTCGAGCCGGTCGCGATGATCGCGTTGTCGAACGTCAGGGTCTGCGAGCCGCCGGTGCTGAGCGCGACGTCGAGGGTGTTCGCGTCGCGGAACGTGCCCAGGCCGTCGTACTCGGCGATCTTGTTCTTCTTCATCAGGTAGTGCACGCCCTTGACGCGGCCGTCGGCGACCGTGCGGCTGCGGTCGAAGGCCGCGCCGAAGTCGAAGCTCACCTCGCCGGTGATGCCGAACGTCCGCGCCTGGGTGTGGAAGATGTGCGCCAGCTCGGCGTTTCGCAGCAGGGCCTTGGACGGGATACACCCGACATTGAGGCAGACACCGCCCCAGTACTTCTCCTCGACGACGGCCGTGCGCAGGCCGAGCTGGGCCGCGCGGATCGCCGCGACGTAGCCGCCCGGTCCCGCGCCGAGGACGATCAGGTCGTAGTGCTCGCTCATGGTGAGGCTCTTCCGCGTCGACGTCAGATCGGTACGGAAGAAGTATCTCGCAGTGCGCGCTCAGCCGAGCAGGAAGACCGATGCGTCGCCCGTCACCACCCGGCCGCGTTCGTGCCGCAGGTAGCGGGTGGCGTCGCCGGCGAGCTGGATGCGGACCCCCCGGCCCGCCGGTAGCCTGCGGAAATCCGTCGGCGTGCCGGTCTCGACGCGCACCGCGCCGTCGACGACCCGGACGTGCCGGTCCGGGAGATCGACCGACTGGATCACCTCCGTGCCGTCGGCCGAGGCGACGAAGCGGAACTGGGTGTCGGCGAGCGCGTGGCCCGGCGGGCCGACGACCAGGGCGGAGTCGTCGCGGCGCACGAACCACGCGCCGCGCTCGGCGGGCGAGAGGCGAACGATCGGCCCGCCCGCCCCGACCGGTACGCCGAACAGCGGCGTGCCGTCCGGGTGCCAGTAGAGCCGCTGCACCCGGGTGTGCCGGTTGGGGTCGTAGAGCGGGTCGCCGACGATGTCGCGGTAGTCGCGGGCGTGGTAGACCAGCACGTCGGTGACGCCGTCCTCGGCGACGGTGAAGCTGTTGTGGCCCGGCCCGTAGCGGCCGGTCGCGGTGTTCGTGACGAAGACCGGGTCCGGCGTCTTCGACCAGGACGCGTGCGCGAGCAGGTCGGCGCGGGCGTCGGCGGTCAGCAGGCCGACGCAGTAGCGCGCGTCGGTGGCGCTGGCGGAGAAGGTCACGAAGACCCGCCCGTTGCGGACCAGCACCGCCGGGCCCTCGTTGACCCGGAAGCCCTGTATCTCCCAGCTCCGGGTGGGGGTGGCGATCCGGGTCGGCTTGCTCTTCAGCGCCAGGGGCGAGCTCATCTCGGCGATGTAGAGGCTGGAGTTCACCGCGATCTCCGGCTCGCTCTGCGCCCACACCAGGTAGCGGCGGCCGCGGTGCGCGAACGTGGTGGCGTCCAGCGAGAAGCCGTCCCACTCGGTGGCGAGCTGGCCGCGCAGGGTCCAGCCGGCTGGGTCGGTCGGGTCGTCCAGCGGGGACTCCAGCACGTACATCCGGATCCGGAAGACGTTGCCGGCGTCGCCGGCGGCGAAGTAGAGGTACCAGCGGCCGGCGATCCGGTGCAGCTCCGGCGCCCAGATGTGCCCGCCCATCGGGCCCGTCGCCGGGCGGCGCCAGACCACCGACTCGGCGGCCGTGGCGAGACCGGCGATGGTGGTGGCCCCGCGTACGACGAGGCGGTCGTACTCCGGCACCGAGCCGGTGAAGTAGTAGCGTCCGCCGGTCCGCGGGGTGATGAACGGGTCGGCGCGCTGCTCGATCAGCGGGTCGGCGGTCGGCACGCCGTAGATCTGCGCGTCGGTTCGCGTGCCGCGGTCCAGCGCCGGGGCGGTGAGCGCGCCGACGCCGGCGACGCCGAGCCCGCCGCGCAGCAGGGTACGGCGACTGATGTCGTTGCTCATGACGGTCTACCCCTCAGGCGCAGGAAGGTGACGGAGTTCGGGGCGAACGTGCGGGTGAAGGTGGACCCGATGCCGCCGACGGTCGTGGTGACCGGCTGGATCGGCTCGGCGGACCGGGTGTTCTGCTCCTGCGGGTCGCCGGCGATGACCGTCATCCGGGCCCGGCGATCGACGGTGCGCCCGCCCAGGTCGATCGCGGTCACGGCCGGGGCGTCCTGGGCGTTGACGACCTTGACGATCAGCTCGCCGGTGGCGTCGTCGTGCGTGACCACCTGCGCGAACGGCTCGGTCACCTGGTTGTCGGTGAAGCTGCCCCACTCGGCGCCGTCCAGGAACAGCCGCACCGTGGTGCCGCGCACCTCGATCCGGATGTCGTAGGTGACCCCGGTCGCGATGCTGTTCGGCTTGGCGAGCACGATCTCCTTGCTGCCGCCGGCACCCTTCTGGATGGCGCCCTGGGTGTTGTTCCAGCCGCCGAGGTTCCACCAGTAGAGCTCGCCGGACTCCTGCACGCCGAACGCGACGAGGAAGCCCTCGGCGCCGGCCTGCTTGGTGGCCTTCAGCGTCAGGTCGTAGTCGGTCGCGGTGATGTTCCCGGCCTTGACCAGGGTGTCCAGCGCGGCGGTGTCGCTCTGCCGGTAGCCGCCGTCGACCACGGACCAGGCGCCGCGGGGCTCGACCGGGGTCCACTGCCCGGCGCCGCCGGAGAAGTCGTCGGCGAACAGCACCTCGCCGGCGGGCGTGGTCACCTTGATGTCGTCGTAGGTGGCCGCGGTGGCCCAGGTGGAGAGCCCGACCGCGCCGGTGATCGGCTTCGGTTCGATCACCTTGCCGGTCGCCCGGCTCGGCACCACCCGGTCGCCGACGTTGTTCATGAACAGCTTCTGCACCTGGTAGCTGGTGGTGCCCCAGGACTCGTCGTTGTCGAACCAGATCAGGTCCGGGCGCCACTGCACGTTGTCGACGTTGGCCAGCAGCGGCGCGTACGAGGCCATCCGCACCACGTCGGCGTTGCGCTCCAGCCCGGTCATGTACGACGCCTCGGCGAGGGAGTTGAACAGCTTGTTGTCCAGCGAGGCGTACTCGCCGAGGAAGACCTCCGGTCCGGCCCGGTCGTAGCCGTCGTAGCGCCGGTTGTTGCCGAGGAACCACGCCGGGCTGTTGTAGTAGTGCTCGTCGACCATGGCCACCCCGGCGGCCCGGTTCTTGGCCCACAGGTTGTCGAAGGTCGCGCCCTGGTCGTCGGGCCCGGAGTTGCCGACGACCGTGATCCCGGGGTACTTCGCGGCGATGGCGTCGCGGAACCGCAGGAAGTTGGCGAAGTAGGCGTCGGGCAGGTTCTCCTCGTTGCCGACCGCCACGTGGGTCAGCCCGAACGGCTCCGGGTGGCCCATCCGGGCGCGCAGCGCGCCCCACTCGGAGCTCGCCGGCCCGTTGGCGAACTCGATCAGGTCGAGGGTGTCCTGGATGTGGCGTTGCAGCAGCGCCGGGTCGTTGGTCGCCCGGTTCTGCCCGCAGCCGGTGACCAGCGCGGGCACGACCGGCAGCGGCATGGCGCCGATGTCCTCGGAGAACTGGAAGTACTCGTAGTAGCCCAGGCCGTAGGACTGGTGGTATCCCCAGAAGTTGGCGTTGGCGGCGCGGGTCTCGACCGGCCCGACGGTGTCCTTCCACTGGTAGGAGCGGGCCCGCGGGAAGTTCGAGGCCGCGTCGTAGCCGTAGTGGCTGCCGGTGTTGACCAGGCAGCCGCCGGGGAAGCGCACGAAGCCGGGCCGCAGCGCCGCGATCTTCTCGGCGAGATCCCGGCGCAGCCCGTGTCCCTTGTAGGTGTCGCGCGGCAGCAGCGAGATCATGTCGAGGCGCAGGGTCCCGATCCCGCCGGCCAGGACCGCGAGGCGGCCCGCGTCGGTGGTCCGGCTCGCCCGTACCGGTACGGCGTAACGGGTCCAGCCGTCGCCGCGCACGGTCAGCTCGGCGGGCGCGGAGAGCGGTTCGCCCGCGGCGTCGCGCAGGACGACGGTCAGCGGCGTGCCGGCGGGTGCGTCGGTGCGGGCCCAGAGCGAGAAGTCGTAGGTCGCGCCGCGCCGCACCGCGAGCCCGGTGTTCCAGCCGCCGTTGGTCACGCCGTAGCGCCCGCCGTCCGGGCTGGTCAGGTCGAGCCTGAGGTGGGTGCGGTTGCGTTCGTTGAGGCGGTTCGCGTCGTTGACCGTCGTCGCGGCGCCGGTGCCGCCGGACTCGCCGCCGGGGGTCCAGCCGGTCAGTCCGCGGTAGGACGTGTTGTCCGCCGGGAGGAACTCGAACGAGCGGTTGCGGACCAGCTCGGGGTAGAGGCCGCCGTCGGCCGCGAAGTTGATGTCCTCGAAGAACACGCCGTACATGGAGTCGGCGATCGCGGGGCCGGTGGCCGCCGGGTCGACGGTGATCGTGTAGTCGGGCGCGGCGGCCGGCGCCTCGGCCAGGACCGGTCCGGCCCCGCCGGTCGCGGCGACCAGCAGAGCGGCGGTGGCCAGCCCGAAGATAGCGCGTGACGGGGACATCCGTGTCCTCCCGATGTGAACGTTAACAACGCGCGTCGATTATCATCGATGTGTCACGCGTCGTCAATGCCCGGTTACTCCGGCGGCCAGACGCCCCGGGCGGCGTACACGTCGCGAAGGACGTCGATGCGGTCGGTCATGACGCCGTCGACGCCGAGGTCGAGCAGCCGGTGCATCTCGGCCGGGTCGTCGATCGTCCACACGTGCACCTGCAGGCCCAGCCGGTGTGCCCGGGCCACGAACCGGCGGTCGACGACGGTCACCGGGCCGACCTTGACCGGCACCTGCGCCGCGGCCGCCGACGCCGGCAGCCGCAGCCGCGTGCCGGCCAGCGAGGAGATGCGCAGGCGCAGCACCTCGCGCTGCCCGAGCGACGTCGCGATCCCGGGCCCCGCCAGGGCGCGGACCCGGGCCAGCCGCGCGTCGCTGAACGAGGCCAGCAGGACCCGGTCGCCGGCGCCCGCCCGGGTCACCGCCGCCACGGTCGGGCCGGCCGCGTCGTCGGCCTTGACGTCGATGTTGAACCGGACCTGCGGCCAGGCGGCGAGCACGTCGTCGAGGCGGGGCACCGCGCCCGCGCCGCCGACCCGCAGCGTGGCCAGGTCGGCCCAGCGCAGGTCGGCCACCCGGCCCGCGGTGCCGGTCAGGCGCCGCAGCGACGGGTCGTGGAACACCACGGGCACGCCGTCGGCGGTCGCGTGCACGTCGGTCTCCACGTACCGGTAGCCCAGCGCGACCGCCCGGCCGAACGCCTCGGCGGTGTTCTCGTCGCCCTCGGCCGCGCCGCCGCGGTGCGCGAACGCCAGCGGGAGGGGCGAGTCGAGAAAGCGGAAGCGGACGCCTACAGACACGCGTCGTCCAGGTCGGCGAGCAGGGTGTCCCGGCTCTCCAGCAGGTCGAACCAGGTGGTGGTCCGGGGCAGCTCGTGGGCGAAGAAGTAGCGGGCCGCGAGGCGCTTGCCGTCGTAGAAGGCACCGTCCCGGCCGGCCGCCGCGGTCGCCTGCTCCAGCCACATCCACGCGACGACCAGGTGGCCGGCCGCGTTCAGGTACGCGGTCGAGTTGGCCAGCGCGGTGGTCGGGTCCGCGTCCGACCAGAGCTTGCCGGTGACCTCGACGAGGCGCGCGCAGCCGGCCTCGAGCCGCTCCGCCATCCACCCGAGCTCGTCCGGCGCGCGGCCCGCGGCCTCGCGGATCTTGCCGACCAGCAGGGTCAGGCCCGCGCCGTCGCGCATGGTCACCTTGCGGCCCAGCAGGTCCAGGCCCTGGATGCCGTCGGTGCCCTCGTGGATCGGGTTGAGCCGGTTGTCGCGGTAGAACTGCTCGACCGGGTACTCGCGGGTGTATCCGTAGCCGCCGTGCACCTGGATGGCGTGGTCGTTGGCCTTCAGGCACCACCGCGACGGCCAGGCCTTCACGATCGGCGTCAGCACGTCCAGCAGCAGCGCGGCCTCGGCGGCGTTCCCGGTCTCCTGCTCGTCGACGAGCTTGGCGGCGTACAGGATGAGGGCCAGGCCGCCCTCGACGTAGGTCTTGGACGCCAGGAGCATCCGGCGCACGTCCGGGTGCCGGATGATCGGCACGGGCGGCGCGGCCGGGTCCTTGCCGGCCACCGGCCGGCCCTGCACCCGCTCCCGGGCGTAGGCGAGCGCGTGCAGGTAGCCGGTGTAGCCGAGGGCGACCGCGCCGGCGCCGACGCCGATCCGCGCCGCGTTCATCATCTGGAACATGTAGGCGAGGCCCCGGCCCTCCTCGCCGACCAGGAAGCCCTCGCTGTCGGTGAACGACAGCGCGGCGTTGGTCGTGCCGCGGAAGCCCATCTTGTGGTTCAGCCCGACCAGCTCGACGCCGTTGCGCCGCCCGGGCACGCCGTCGGGGCCGACGACGTGCTTGGGCACGATGAACAGCGACAGGCCCTTGACGCCGGGCGGCGCGCCGGCGGCGCGGGCCAGCACCAGGTGCACGATCGTCTCGCTCAGCTCGTGGTCCCCGCCGGAGATCCACATCTTGCTGCCGGTGACCCGGTACGTGCCGTCGCCGGCGGGCACCGCGCGGGTGGTGACGTCGCTGAGCGACGAGCCGGCCTGCGGCTCGGACAGGCACATGGTGCCGGTGAACCGGCCCTCGACCATCGGGCCGACGAACCGCGCCACGTGCTCCGGCGCCGCGTACGTGCGCAGCAGGTTCGCGTTACCCATGGTCAGCATCGGGTAGGCGGAGGTGGCGATGTTCGCGGCCTGGAACCAGGCGAAGCAGGCCCGGTGCACGACGTGCGGCAGCTGCAGCCCGCCGTCCTCGGCGTCCAGCCCGCCGGCCAGCAGGCCGGACTCATTGAAGGCGGTCAGCGCCGCCTTCACCTCGGGGATCACGTGCGCCCGGCCGTCTTCGAAGCGCGGCTCCAAGACGTCGCCGCGCTTGTTGTGCGTGGCGAACTCGCGCTCGGCGATCTGCGCCGAGACCTGCAGGAACGCGTCGAACGTCTCCCGGGAGTGCTCGGCGAAGCGTGGTCGCGCGGTCAGCGACTCGACGTCGAGCCACTCGTAGAGCAGAAACTCGAGATCACGCTGCGAGAGGATGTTGGACACCGTTGGACACCGCCGTTTCGCGTTCGGGCACGTCGCCTCACACTAACGGCGCATTCTCCAGTCATAGGCCCGACAGGTGTCTCGTGTGGTAAAGCGCCGGCTCGTACCGTCACGCACAGTCGCTACGGAGGTGCGCTATGTCGATCATGGCAGAAGTCAAGCTGGAGGCCGACCACGGCCTGGGCGCGGTGCGGACGATGCCGCAGTTCCGGCAGGCAACCGAGCAGGCGGCGCTGACCGCCGCCGACCGGCAGCTCCTGCTCGACCAGGCCGCCCTGCTCATCGACACCGTGTACGTACACCTGCTGCACAAGCGCGCCATGTACGCGATCGAGCCCTCACAGCGGCTCCGGCTGCTGCGCCACCGGCTGAACCGGCTGAGCGACGCGCAGTTCCACGCCGAGCTGCTGCGGATCTTCATCGAGCTGCGCGACCTGCACACCAACTACGTGCTGCCCCGGCCGTACCAGGGCCCGTTCGCGTTCCTCGGGGTGCTGATCGAGCAGTTCTGGCGCGACGGCAGGCCGGGCTTCCTGGTGTCCAAGACGTTCCCGCACCTCACCGGCGACCCGCAGCTGGTGGACGGCGCCGAGATCACGCACTGGAACGGCGCGCCGATCGCGCTCGCGCTGGCCCGCAACGCCGACCGCGAGGCCGGCAGCAACGCCGACGCCCGGCTCGCCCGCGGGCTGGAGAGCATGACGCTGCGCACGCTGGCGCTCTCCGCGCTGCCGGACGAGGACTGGGTCGACCTGCGCTACCTGGTCGGCGGCACCGCGCACGAGACCCGGCTGCACTGGCGGGTCTTCGACACCAGCGCCGACCTCAACGGGCCGCTGCCCGACAACGGCCCGTTCGCCGGGCTGAGTGTCCCGTCCGCGCACCTGGTCGGGCTCGACCTGCGCACCGAGGTGGTCCGGCAGGCGAAGAAGCAGCTCTTCGTGCCGGCCGCGGTGGACGAGGAGCGCCGGGTCGCCGAGCAGGCCGGCGAGGTGCCGCAGCCGACCGCCGAACAGCTCGCCGCGGGCGAGATCCCGACCACGCGCCCCGACGAGCTGCGGGCCCGGGTCGTCTCCACGCCCGCCGGCACCTTCGGGCACCTGCGGATCTTCACGTTCCACATGCGGGACCAGGGCATCGAGGCGTTCCTGAACGAGGTGATCCGGCTGCTGGACGTGCTGCCGAAGAACGGCCTGATCCTGGACGTGCGCGGCAACGGCGGCGGCTACGTCGTCGCCGCGGAGTTCCTGCTCCAGTTCCTCACCCCGCGCCGGATCCAGCCCGAGCCGATGCAGCTGATCAGCACGGACGCGACCCGGCAGCTCTGCGCGAGCGTCGACGACCTCGCCGACTGGCGCGCCTCGGTCGACCAGGCCGTCGAGACCGGCGCGCAGTACTCCAGCGCGGTGCCGCTGTACCCGGCCGAGGTGGTGAACAGCGTCGGGCAGGTCTACCACGGCCCGGTGGTGCTGATCACCGACGCCCTCTGCTACAGCGCGACGGACATCTTCTCGGCCGGCTTCCAGGACCACGAGATCGGCACGGTGCTCGGCATCGACGAGGCGACCGGCGCCGGCGGCGCGAACGTGTGGACCCAGCAGAACCTGGTGGACGGCTGGCGCGGCGGCCCGTTCCGCCGGCTGCCCGCGAGCGCGCAGTTCCGGGTGGCGCTGCGCCGCTGCCTGCGCGTCGGCAAGCGTAGCGGCGAGCCGGTCGAGGACCTCGGCGTACGCCCGGACGAGCTGCACCGGATGACCAGCCGGGACCTGCTGGAGGGCAACGCGGACCTGCTGGCCCGGGCCGGCGCGATCCTGGCCGCCGGCACGCCGCGGCGCCTCGACGCGGACGCGGGCGCGCGCACCCCGGCCGGCGTGGCGCTCTCGCTGACCACCGAGGCGCTGACCAGCGTCGACGTCTACGTGAACCAGCGGCCGGTGAAGTCGGTCCCGCTCACCGACGCCAAGCCGACGGTGCAGGTGCCGCTGCCCGCCGACGGGCCGGCGGTGATCCGGCTCGAGGGCTTCGACGGCGACACCCTGGTCGCGGCCCGCACGCTCGAGGTGACCACCTGATCGATCACGCCGGCGGCGGGTTGGCGCTCAGCCAGGCCGCCGCCCGGCGGGCCGATGCCCGGGACAGCCAGGCGTCCTGGATCACCTCGGCCAGCTCGGCGCGGCTCAGCTCGCCGACGCGGGCGGCCCGCAGCAGCACGGACAGGTGCCCGTTGAAGTGCGCGGTGGTGAAGAACGGCGACGACGGATCCTGGACGAGGGCCTGCTTGTCGGCATCCGACGGCACCCAGAAGACGATGACGTCCGGGTAGCGCTCCCCGGTGGCGGGGTCGACCGCGTCCGGCCGCGGGTTGCGGAAGAAGACGAACGACTTGCGGCCCACCTGGTAGACCGGGTTGTCGCCGGAGCCGTACTCGACGGTGACGTGCGGCATGGCCGAGGCCAGCTCGTGCACGTCCTCGACCCGGGCCTTCATCGGGGGCCCAGGATCTCGTCCAGCCAGGCGTTGCGGAACGTGCCGGCCGGGTCGTACTCGGCGACCAGCGCGCGGAAGTCGTCGAAGCGCTCGTACCGGGACCGCACGACGGCCGGGTCGAGGGTGAAGACCTTGCCCCAGTGCGGCCGGGCCGACAGCGGCGTGAGCCGCTCCTCCAGCGCCGAGACGACCGGCAGGACCGCGGCGGTGTCGGCGATCCAGGTGAAGTGCAGGCCCAGGCTGTCGCGGTGGTAGTTCATGCTCAGCCACAGGTCGTCGGCCGCCACCGTGCGGATCTCGTTGACCTGCAGGACCGGCGCGACCGCCTCCCGCAGCGAGGCGACGGCGTCGATCGCCTCCAGCGCCCGCTCGCGCGGGACCATCCACTCCGACTGCAGCTCCGCGCCGGTGCTCGGGCTGAACTCCATCCGGAAGTGCGGCAGCCGGGCGTGCCACGGCCCGGGCACGCCGAACTGCTCGGTGCTGTTGTCCGCCGGCACGCCCGGCACCGGATGGCGCGGGCCGTCGGCGGGCCGGGCGCCGAACCACGGGCCGTCCGGCATCGGCTCGGTGCGCTTGAGCCAGGCGTGGTTGATGTCCGGCCCCGACCAGTCGGTGAACAGGCTGACGCTGTAGCCGGCGCCGAGGATCTCCGGCAGGTCCGTGTCCAGGCGGGCGCGGGGCAGGTCGTCGTAGACGTACTGGCGTATTTCGAACGCCGGCACCACGTCGAGGGTCAGCGCCGTGACCACGCCGAGCGCGCCGAGGCCGACCACGGCGCCGTCGAAGCCCTCGTCGCCGCGGCGCAGCGTCACCAGCTCGCCGTCGCCGCGGATCAGCTCCAGGGCCGAGACGGCGGTGGCCAGGTTGCCGTGGCGCACGCCCGATCCGTGCGTGGCGGTGGCGACCGCACCGGCGACCGAGATGTGCGGCAGCGACGCCATGTTGTGCAGCGCCAGGCCCTCCGCGTGCAGCCGCACGGCGAGCTCGCCGTACCGGATGCCGCCGTCGACCCGGACGCTGCGGCGGTCCGCCGCGATCTCCACGACCCGCGGCAGGCCGTCGAGGCTGACCAGGTCGCCGGTGGTGTCGGCCATCCGGTTGAAGGAGTGTCCGCTGCCCAGGACCCGCAGCGGCCCGCCGGCGGCGACCAGTTCCCGCAGCCGGGGCACGGTCAGCTCCCGGTGCACCCGGCTCGCGCCGAACGTGATGTTGCCGGCCCAGTTGCGCACCACCTCTGCCACCACACCAGCGTAAGCGGTGCGGGGGTCAGGAGCCGACCGGCGCCGGGGTCGAGTCCGTCGCCGGGCGCTTCCAGCGGGTCGCGGGCTGCTGCTTGCGGCCGGTGACCGGCCGGGGCGCGGCCGCGGCGATCTTGGCGGCGCCGCGGTTGGGCAGCGAGAGCCGGAAGACCTTGGCCCAGGCCGAGGCGACCTGCTTGGGCATCGGGCCGGTGACGTAGTTGAGCTCGTAGCGTTCGAACAGGTCGCGGATCTTCGGCGCGATCTCCTGGTAGCGGTTGCTCGGCAGGTCCGGGAAGAGGTGGTGCTCGATCTGGTACGACAGGTTGCCGGTCATGATGTGCATGACGCGGTTGCCGTCGATGTTGGCCGAGCCGAGCATCTGCCGCAGGTACCACTCGCCGCGGGTCTCGCCCTCGATCGAGTTGCGCTCGAACGTCTCCACGCCCTTGGGGAAGTGGCCACACATGATCACCGAGTGGGTCCAGAGGTTGCGGACCAGGTTGGCGACGGCGTTGGCGGCGAGGGTGTGCAGGAACGAGCCGGTCACGATGGACAGCGCCGGGTGCACGACGTAGTCCTTCAGCATCTGCTTGCCGATCTTGCGGCGGACCTGCTTGAGTCGGGCCCGGAACTCCGGCGACCGGCGCCGCTTCTTGCTCTTCAGGTTGCGGCCCAGCTCCAGGTCGTACGCGGCGATGCCGTACTCGAAGAAGCAGGCGTTGACGAAGTTCCACAGTGGCTGTCCCAGGTAGACCGGGTGCCAGGGCTGCTGCTCGTCGACGCGCATGATGCCGTAGCCGAGGTCGTTGTCCTTGCCGACCACGTTGGTGTAGGTGTGGTGCAGCTCGTTGTGCGAGTGCTTCCACTGCTCGGCCGGCGACGCGTTGTCCCACTCCCAGGTGGTCGAGTGGATCTTCGGGTCCCGCATCCAGTCCCACTGGCCGTGCATGACGTTGTGCCCGATCTCCATGTTCTCGAGGATCTTGGCGACCGACAGGCCCGCCGTGCCGAGCAGCCAGGCCGGCGGGAACAGCGAGAAGAGCAGGACCGCGCGGCTGCCCAGCTCGAGGCGCCGCTGCACGCTGATCACGCGCCGGATGTACGCGGCGTCGCTCTCACCGCGGCTCGCCACGATCTCGTCCCGGATGGCGTCGAGCTCGCGGCCGATCGCCTCGATGTCGTCGGCGGACAGGTGCGCGATCGGGCTGACGCTCTTGCGCTGCAACGTGGTCACGGGGGTCCTCGGTTTCTTCGGGTGCGGAAGCGGGGGGAGGGGCAGGCTCAGGCGTCGAGCTGGCAGGGGCCGGCGGCGGCCGAGACGCAGGTCTGCACCAGGACGTTGTCGCCCTCGACGGCGGTGGTGATCGAGCCGTCGCGCAGGTCGCGGACGGCGCCCTCGGTCATCGGCAGCACGCAGCTGAAGCAGATGCCCATCCGGCAGCCGGACGGCATCAGCACGCCGGCCGCCTCGCCCGCCTCCAGGATCGGCACGTCGCCGGCGGCCTGCACCACGGTCCCGGACCGGCCGAAGGTGACCTTGCCGCCGTCGCCGGCCGCGATCACGGTGGGCCGGAAGCGCTCGACGTGCAGCAGCTCCGCGGCGCCCGCGCCGGCCCAGTGCGCGCCGAGGTCGTCCAGCATCTCGTTCGGCCCGCAGGCCCAGGTCTCCCGCTCGAACAGGTCGGGGACCAGCTCGGCCAGCTCGGCCGGGGTGATCCGGCCGCCGGTACGGGTGTGCCGCTCGATCAGCCGGATGCGGCCGTCGGCGGCCAGGGTGCGCAGCTCGTCGCCGAAGACGACGGCGTCGCGCTCCGGCGCCGAGTGGACGACGACCACGTCGCTCAGCTCGTGCAGGGCGCTGCGCAGCATGCCCATGACCGGGGTGATGCCGCTGCCGGCGGTCACGAACAGCACCCGGCCGGGGCGGGTGACCGGCAGCGTGAAGTCGCCGGCCGGGTGGTCCAGGTGCACGATCATCCCGGCCCGGGCGTTGCGGATCAGGTGATTGCTGACCGCGCCGTCGCGGACGGCGTTGACGGTCACCGACAGCCCGCCGGGCGCGCAGGTCACGGAGTACGCGCGCCACAGCCGTACGCCGTCGACGTCGACGCCGATCCGCACGTACTGGCCGGGCTCGTGCGGCCGCCAGCCGCGACCGGGCCGCAGCACCAGGGTGACGCTGTCGCGGGTCTCGGGCCGGACGGCCACGATCCGCGCGCGCAGCACGCCGGCGTTGCGCAGCGGCGCGACCACGTCGAGGTAGTCGGCCGGCACGAGGGGCGTCGTCAGCAGTTCGACGACGCGCCACGCGCCCGATCGCAGGGTCTGTGTCACCGCCATGCCACAAGGGTGCGGGGTTTCCGGGGTAATCGCCTGACCCGATCTACGTGAATCGGGTCCGCGTTATTGTTCGCAGCGAACAATTGGAGGCCAGAGTGAGCGACGATCAGTACTTCCGGCTGTCCGCGGAAGCGGTCACACCTCTCAGACATGCCCTTCCCGCCGTCGCCGCCCAGACGGTCGAGGCGATCACGCAGGGCGTGCCGGCCTACGCGGAGGCGTTCAGCGGCACGCTCGGCCCGCAGATCGAGAAGGCGGTCCGGGCGGCACTGGGTACGTTCCTGAACCTGGTCTCCCGGCCGGCCCGCACGGCGCCGGGCACGCCGCTGACTCCGGCGCTGGAGGCCGCGTACGCGCTCGGGCGGGGCGAGGCGCGCAACGGCCGCAGCCTGGACGCCCTGCTCGCCGCGTACCGGCTCGGCGCGCGGGTGGCCTGGCGGGAGCTGGCCGCGATCAGCGTCCGGGCCGGCGAGGACTCCGTGACGATCGCGCACTTCGCCGAGCTGGTCTTCGCGTACATCGACGAGCTGTCGGCGGCCAGCGTCGCCGGGCACGCGGACGAGCTGGCCACCTCCGGCCGGGCCCGCCGCCGGCACCTGGAGCTGCTCGCCCAGGCGCTGCTGGCCGGCGAGCCCGAGCACGTGGCCACCGTCGCCGCCGAACGCGCCGAGTGGGTGCCGCCGCAGACCCTGACCGCGGTGCTGGTGCCCGAGCCCGCCGCGCGCGCGGCCCTGGAACTGCTCGACGCCCGCACCCTGCAGGCGGCCGAGGGCGGCCCGGAGGAGACGTCCGTGCTGCTCGTGCCGGACGCGCACGGCGTGTCCCGGGCACACCTGATGCGGCTGCTGGCGGGCCGCGGCGCGGTCGTCGGCCCGTCCCGGCCGTGGCTGCGGGTCCGGGAGTCGCTGGCCCGGGCCGTGCGCACCGCCCGGTTCGCGCCCGGCGACGGCGCCGCCGCGGTCGACACCGAGGACCACCTGGTCGCGCTGGTCCTCAACGCCGACCCGCAGGCCATGGCCGACCTGCGGGAGAAGGCCCTCGCCCCGCTCGCCGGCGAGCGCGGCCCGACGGCCGCCAAGCTCGCCGAGACGCTGCGCGGCTGGCTGCTGCACCACGGGCGCCGCGACGAGGTGGCGGCGGCCCTCTTCGTGCACCCGCAGACCGTGCGCTACCGCATGACCCGGGTGCGCGAGCTGTACGGCGACCGCCTCCGCGACCCGCAGTGGCTGCTGCTGCTCACCGTCGCCCTGGCGTAGCGGAGTGTCGCGTCTCATCGATGCCCTTGACTCCCGCGGTGGTGCGCGACAACGTCGCGGTGATGAGACTGACCCGTCGCACCCTGCTCGGGGCCGCCGTCGCCGGCGGCACTCTCGTGGCCGGTGCCGCCCCGGCGCAGGGCACGCCCCGCCGGACCGTGAAGCCGCCGATGCTGCGCCCCGGCGACCGGGTACGGGTGATCGCCCCGGCCTATCCGCCGGACACCCGCCTCGCCCGCGGCATCGAGATCCTGACGGGTTTCGGCCTCGTCGTCGAGGTCGGTGCCCACGTCAACGACCGGTACGGCTACCTGGCGGGCACCGACGAGGACCGGCTGGCGGACCTCAACGCGGCCTTCGCCGACCCGGCCGTCCGCGGCGTCTTCGCGGCCCGCGGCGGATACGGCACGCAGCGCGTCGTCGACCGGCTGGACCTCTCCGCGGTGCGCCGGGACCCGAGGGTCTTCGTCGGCTTCAGCGACCTCACCTCGCTGATGGGCCGCCTCTGGCAGGGCGCGCGGCTGGTGACCTTCTACGGCCCGATGGTCAACTGGACGGACTCCCGGACCGGCCCGGTGGAGATCGAGTCGCTGCGCAAGGCGATCATGACCACCGAGCCCGTCGTGCTGACCCGCGACCCGGCCGAGCCGAGCGCCGCGGTGCTGGTTCCCGGCACGGCGACCGGGCGGCTGCTCGGCGGCAACCTGACCATGCTCCAGACCGCCGTCGGCACCCGCGACCTCCCCGACCTCGCCGGCGCGATACTGCTCTTCGAGGACGTGGACGAGGCGGCGTACAGCTACGACCGGATGCTCACCCAGCTGCGGCGCGCGGGCGCGCTGGACCGGATCGCCGGCATCGCGATCGGCCAGTTCACCAGCGCGGCGAACTCCGGCGAGTGGAACGCGGCGACCGCGGTGCAGGACCGGGTCGGCGACCTGGGCGTGCCGGTCCTCGGCGGGCTGCGCGTCGGCCACGGCAACGGCCAGCTCACCGTCCCGCTCGGTGTGAAGGCCACGATCGACACGGCGGCCGGCACCCTGACCGTCGCGCCCGGCGTCACCGGCCGGCCGGTCACGGTGCCGAGGTGATGGATACGTTCGCGAACTCGATCCGCGTGCGCCCCGGACGCCCTGAGGGCGGTGTGCCGGGCACGAGCCCGAGGGCGACGGTGCCACGGGCGAGAGGCGGGCGGGTTCGGGGCTTGCTGACCACCTGTTCGTGATCGAGGTTCACCATGATTCCCGGCCCGGGCGTCAGCACCTCGATCTCGTGCCAGTCGGTGGGTTCCACCGGCGGGTCCAGCACGCCGAAGGCGAGGGTCCGGGCCCTGCCTCGCTCCTCGAGGTCCAGCGTGATCCGGTCCGCACAGATGGTGATGCGGTAGCCGTTCTCGTCGGCCTGGTGGGTCCAGATCGCGGCGCAGGCGCCCGGCGCGCCGAGCCGGACGCGGGCGCGGATGGTCTGCTCTCTGGGAGTGTGCGACGCCGGGCAGCTGAACGGCCGAGGTGCCTGCGGCGTGACCTCGAGAGGGCCGTCGAGGGTGCAGCCGCCGCGTGAGCCGCCGCGGCTGGTGCGTTCGTCGGTGGCGGCGTCACGCCCGCCCGCGGGGCCGGACCCGGACGGCGACGGCGCGGGTGCGCCCGTGTCCGTCACGCGCCGGGCGAGCGGATCGGCGACGAGGCCGGCGACGAGGGCGAGGGCCGTGACGGCGGCGACGGCGCCCGGTGGCATCCACCGGGTCCGGACGGAGCCCGCCCGGACGAGGGTGGTCTTGGTGGCCCCCGGCCGACCTATCCTCGCCGCGATGTCGTCCAGGCGGACGGTGCGCCGGACCGCGGCGGCGGCACGCTTCAGTTCGGGCCGGTTCTCGAGGCCGGCGCGGATGACGGAGTTGCCGGCCGCGCCCGCCTTGAGGAGCCGCTCGAGCAGTTCGTGAGCGGTGGGCCGGTCGTCCGGATCCTCCCGCAGGGCCGCGGCCACCAGGTCGCGTAGCGGCATGGGCAGTGCGGACAGGTCCGGCGTGGGCAGGGCGATGCCGGCCGCGGTGGCGATCAGCGCCTCCGGTGCGAACGGGGTGTGGCCGGTGGCGGCGTAGGTGACGACCGCGCCCCAGGCGAAGACGTCGGTGCTCGGTGCGGCGGTCTCGGCCCGCCGTGCGTCGAAGCGTTCCGGGCCCATGTAGGCGATGGTGCCCAGTACCTGCCCGGGCACGGTGTGCCGGCTGGTCGTGTCGAGGGCCTTCGCGATGCCGAAGTCGATGACCTTCGGGGTGCCCAGCGAGAACAGGACGTTGGCCGGCTTGAGATCACGGTGGATGACGCCGGCATCGTGTATCGCGGCGAGCGCGGTCGCTACGCCGATGGCGAGGCTGTGCAGGCCACCCCCGCTCAGCGGACCCCGTTCCTGGACGATCTCCGCGAGGTTGGGCCCGTCGACATACTCGACGACGAGGTACGGCGTGGCGTGGTTGGCGTCGGCGTCGAGCACTTCGGCGGTGCAGAACGGCGGCACCTGACGCGCCCGCTTGACCTCGCTGCGAAACCGGGCGCGGAAACCCGGGTCGGACGACAACTCGGGGCGGATCACCTTGACCGCCACCTGTCGGCCCTCGGCCGACTCACCCAGATAGACAGACCCCATTCCGCCCGCTCCCAGCCGGCTGGTGAGGCGGTACGCGCCGAGTTGCCGTGGATCGTCGGCGCGCAGGGGACTCGGAGTCACGTGTCCAGCCACCTATTCACTGTGAGTCAGCTGAATGGATCGGTTCGCACCGTACACATCGCGCGCACCGCGGTCATCGCCGTCGCCGCCTCCGGAATGGCGGGGACGAACCGGAAGGAGTCCTTATCGTCCTGGGTGGCCGCACGTCTGCCCAGTTGAGAGCATTGATCGATTTGGCGGCAGGAGTGCGGAACGCACTTTGCAACAGTTCGGTGAATGGAGATCTATTTCGGCCGCCCGTGCTAGAAACATGGCCCATGGACAGCGCGAACATTCGGATCTCGTTCCTGCCGCCGAGCCGATCGGGCGACGACGAGTGCGTCGCCGTGATCACCGATCTGGTCAACGTCGTCTACGCGGCGGCCGAGGAAGGCCTCTGGATCGAGGGCACCGAGCGGACCTCGCCGGCCCAGGTCGCCTCGATCATCGCGGCCGGAGAGCTGGTGGCGGCGCGGGCGGGCGACGAGCTGGCCGGGGTGGCGCGGCTGCGGCGCCTGCCGACCGGCGAGGGCGAGCTCGGCATGCTGGTGGCACACCCGGCGCGGCGCGGCGCCGGCGTCGGGCGCGACCTCATGGCGTACGCCGAGGGGTGGGCCGGCGCACAGGGCATCGAGACCATGCGGCTGGAGCTGTTGTTCCCGCAGGCCTGGACCCACCCGGTGAAGCAGTTCCTCTACGACTGGTACACCCGGATCGGCTACCGGGTGGTCGGCAAGGGCGACCTCGCCGACGAGTACCCGGACCTGGTGCCGCGGCTGGCGACGCCGTGCGACTTCCTGGTGTTCCGCAAGGAACTGGTCAGCTGAGCTCCCGGTCGCCGAGGCGGACCGTCACCACCCCGCCGATGATCAGGACGCCGCCGGCGAGCTGGGCCGGTCCGGGCAGCTGGGCGACCAGCAGCCAGGCGAACAGGACCGCGGCGACCACCTCGAGCAGGGCGACGAACGACGCCACCCGGGAGCCGAGCCGGCGGCTGGCGGCGATGCCGGTCGCGTACGGCATGGCCGCGGTGACCAGGCCGAGCAGGACCACCGGCACCCACCAGGGCGGGCTGCCGAACGAGTACTCCGGTGCGAGCGTCGAGGCGTGCATCGGCAGCAGGCCGGTCGCGGCGAAGGCCAGCAGCACGAGCGTGCCGACCGTGAGCCCGGTGCCGGCCAGGGCCAGCGGCGGCAGGCCGGTGTCGGTGTCGGCCGAGATCAGGAAGTACGCCGTCGCGCCGATCATCGCGCCCAGCGCCCAGGCGACGCCCGACCAGGCCAGGTCGGCGCCCGACGCCAGGTCGAGCACGAGCACCAGGCCCGCCGCGGCGACGACCGCGCCGACGACGGTCAGCGGGCTGGGCCGCTGCCCGCGCCGCAGCCAGAGCCAGGCGACCACGGCGGCGGGCGCCGTGTACTCGATGAGCAGGGCGGGCGCGACGTCCATGGTGGCGACCGCGGAGAAGTAGCAGAACTGCGCGCCCGCGACGGCGAGCGTGCCGTACATCAGGACCTGACCGGCCTGGCGGCGCAGCAGGTGCCACCGGCCGCGCAGCGCGGCGAGGGTGAAGGGCGCCAGCGCGAGGGCGGCGAGCGCCATCCGGCCGAGCACGATCGCGCCGGGGCTCCAGCCGGTGCCGAGCAGGCCGGCGGCGAGCGGGCCGGAGAGGCCGAAGCCGGTCGCGGAGACGATGGCGAGCAGCAACCCGCCGCCGATGCCGGGCGCGGCCGCAAGCACGGGCCTGTCATTGGCTAACTGGGTCATAGATGATGACGCTATGGAGACCGGCGTAAGGTGTCAAGGTGGTTATTGCCCATGACACAGCCGCCTCGCTGCAGGCGGCGGTCGAGTTGGTCAACAGTGGCGCCGAGCCGGACACGCTCACATCGACGGAGTGGGTCGACGCCTGGTACGCCCGGCACCGCTACACGGGCCGCCGCGACCGCGACGCGGCGGAACTGGACGAGCTGCGCGCCACCCGCCCGGTGCTGCGGTCACTGCTCACGGCGGACCGCGACGCCGCCGCCGAGCTGGTCAACCGGATGCTGGCGCAGGCGGGCGCGGTGCCCTGGCTGGCCCGCCACGACGGCCTCGACTGGCACTTCCACGCCGTGTCGTCCGACGAGCCCCTCGTGCGGCGCGTCGTGGTGGAAACGGCGATGGCCATGGCCGATCTGGTACGCGGCGACGAGATGTCCCGCCTGTCGGTCTGCGCCGTCGAGAACTGCGACGGCCTCGTGCTCGACCTGACCCGCAACCGCTCCCGCCGCTTCTGCGGCACCGCCTGCGCCAACCGGGTCGCGGTCGCCGCCTACCGCGCCCGCGCCAGGGCCGCCAGATCCTGACACCCCGGGCCCAGGGTGGCCTGCCGTCAACCCCAGGGTGTCGCCCGGATCTCAGGGGGGTCCGGAATCCCTAACGTCATTCGGGTCCGGTGGCTCCCTCGACGGGTGAGCGGGGCCGGGATCGCAGGGAGGCG
The DNA here is from genome assembly GCF_044465445.1 of Actinoplanes sp. NPDC049668. Taxonomy (NCBI): domain Bacteria; kingdom Bacillati; phylum Actinomycetota; class Actinomycetes; order Micromonosporales; family Micromonosporaceae; genus Actinoplanes; species Actinoplanes sp. NPDC049668. The sequence goes on along the minus strand of NZ_JBITLR010000002.1, from coordinate 86,787 downwards.
CGATCATGACGATCGACCAGTACGACGGCACCCGGGAGACCATCCGCGACGCGCAGTCGGGCGACACGCACGCGGCGGACCAGTTCGTACGGCAGTTCGAGCGGCTGGTCTGGTGGACCGTGCGGTCCTTCCGGCTGCCGGACGCGGATGCCGAGGACGTCGTGCAGAACACCTGGCTGCGGGTGTTCGAGCACCTCGGCGACGTGCGGGAGCCGGACCGGATCGCCTCGTGGGTGGCGACGATCGCCCGGCGGGAGTGCCTCAAGCACATGCGGGCCGGGCGGCGCGAGGTGCCGGGGCTGGAGCTGCGGGCCGAGCAGCTCGACGACGAGCGTGCGCCGCACCCGGAGCGCGTCGCCGTCGACGCTCAGATGATCGACCTGCTGTGGCAGCACGTGAACTCGCTGCCGGGGCCGGCCCGCGAGATGGTGGTGACGCTGAGCGGCAACGACGCGCCCGCGTACGCCGACTTCGCCCGCCGCAAGGGCATCCCGGTCGGTAGCATCGGGCCGACCCGGATGCGCTCGCTGCGCAAGCTCCGGGTCACGCTCGAGGGCCACGGCCTCGGGGCGCACGCGTGGCACTAGAAGTGTCAGGCCTTGACGGCGCCCGCGATGCCGGCGAGATCGGTCCGGGACCGGATGTTGGTTTTGCGGTAGATGTTGCTCAGGTGGTACTCGATGGTCTTCTGGCTGAGGAACAGGGTCGCCGCCGCCTCGTGGTTGGTGGCGCCCCGGGCCACCACGAGCGCCACCTGCAGCTCCTGCGGGGTGAGTTGGGGCAGCGCGTCCGCGGAGCGGCGGACCGTCGTGCCGGTGGCGCTGAGCTCGGTGCGGGCCCGCTCGGCCCAGGGCTGCGCGCCGAGCCGGGTGAAGGTCTCCAGGGCGTCGTGCAGGTGCTTGCGGGCCTGCGCGCGCTGCCGCTGCCGGCGCAGCCGCTCGCCGTACGCGAGCTCGGTGCGGGCCCGCTCGAACGGCATCAGCGCGCAGCCCAGCGACTCCAGGGCGGTCTTGAACGCCGCGGCCATGTCCTCCGGGGCGGCCAGCAGCGCCCGGCACCGGGCCGCGGCCGCGTCGGCCCACATGCCGCCCGGGCCGTCCCGCTGCGCGTCGAGCAGCTCCCGCGCGGCGTCCGGCCGGCCGTCCCGGATGTACGCCTCCACCAGGTCGAAGACCCACGGCACCACGGCCGGGTCCCGGATGTGCGCGGCGACGGGCAGCGCGCGCACGGCCTCCAGGTGGGTGATCGCCTCGCCCGCCTCGCCCTGGCTCAGCGCCAGCAGGCCCAGCTCGTGACCGGTGTAGAGCGCCATCAGGTCGACGCCGAGGCGCTCGGCGACCGCGACGGTCCGCTCGACCCGGCGGCGGCAGTCGTCGGCGCGGCCCTGCACCGCGTCGAGGCGGCCGCTGAAGAACAGCCCGTAGAGGTCCGCCTGGCGGGTCTCGCTGGCCAGGCGCAGGCTCTCCGCGGCGCCGGCCCGGGCGTCGTGCCAGTTGCCGACCCGGAAGTGCAGCTCCGAGTAGATGCCGAGGGCCTGCGGGAGCACGCCGAGCGCGCCGGCGGGCCGGGCGGCGGCGATGACGCGGTCGAGCAGCTCGCCGGCGGCGTCGAAGCCCTCCAGCCAGATCCAGGTGAGCGCGGCGTGGCAGAGGTCCTGCGCGCGTACCAGGGGATCGGCCCGCATCAGGTCGGGGTGGCAGCGGCGCAGCAGCGCGTCGGCCGCGCGGCGCTCGCCCGCCAGGGTGAGGCCGCCGGCCAGCGCGACCGCGGCGACCAGCTGCGGCGCGCCGCCGGCCCGCGCGGCCAGCTCGTGGCCGCGGCGGACCACGGCCTGGAGCTGCTCGATGTCGCCGACCATGAAGTACGGGATGCAGGCGTCGGTGTACATCAGCGCGGCCCGGCCGGGGTCGGCCTCCTCCACCGCCTCCGCGCTGGCGACCAGGAATTCCAGTACGCCGTCGGGGCGCTCGCGCCACATCCGGACGTAGGCGCTCATGTGCTGGATCAGGGCGCGCCGGCTCGGGTCGGTGGTCAGCGGCAGCGCCTCGTCGAGCAGGGGGAGCACCTGATCGTTGCGCCCGGCGAGCTGCCAGCAGCGCGCCGCGCGCAGCAGCCGGCGGGCCCGGTCCGGGCCGCGGCTGAGCCGGGCGGCCTGCCCGAACGCGCGGGCCGCCGCCACATACCCGGCGCGGCTGCTGGCCCGCAGCGCCGCCTCCTGCAGCAACGTTGCCACGTCTTCATCGGGGGAGAGCGTTGCGGCGGCGAGGTGCCAGGCGCGCGCGTCGGCGGCCGCGTCGCCGGGTATGTCGGCGAGCACGGCCGCCAGGGCGTTGTGCGCGGCGCAGCGATCGTCCATTGTGGCGGCGTGGTAGACCACCGAGCGCAGCAGCGGGTGCCGGAACTCGGTGCGCCGGTCGTCGATGGTGATCAGGTCCTGGGTCTCGGCCGGCGCGAAGTCGCGCAGGTGCAGCCCGGTCGCCTCCGCGGCGAGCAGCAGGATGCCGGTGTCGCCGCCGACCGCGGCCGCGGCCAGCACCAGGGCGCGGCGGGTCTCGCCGGGGAGCTCGGCGAGGCGGGCCTGCAGCGCGCGCTCGATCCGCGAGCCCGGCGGCACGTACGGCGCGGCCACCCCGGCGTCCTGCTGGTGTCCGTCCCGCTCGCGGCTCAGCTCGATCACGCCGAGCGGGTTGCCGGCGGTCGCGGCGTGCAGCCGCGCGGCGGCGCCCGGCGGCGCGGCGGGCACCGTGGCGCGGCACAGCTCGTCGACGTCGTCGATCGAGAGCCCGGTCAGCGCGACGTGCTGCGCGCGCAGGTCGACGGCGTCGGCCGGGTTGCGCGTCGCGACCAGCAGCGCGATGCCGTCTGCGTGCAGGCGGCGGCCGGCGAAGAGCACCGCCTCGCGGGAGGAGGCGTCCAGCCACTGCAGATCGTCCACGACGATCAGCAGCGGGGAGGTCTCGGCGGCGGCCGCCAGGATTCCGACGGTGGCGGCGCACACGGTGAACCGGTCGCCGGCCACCGGCGGGCCGAGCGCCAGCGCGCTGCGCAGCGCGGCGGCCTGCGGGCCGGGCAGCCCGGGCAGGCCGTCGAGGACCGGGCGCAACAGGTCGGCCAGGCCGGCGAACGGTATCTCCGACTCGTCCTCGTAGCCGCGCGCGGTGAGGACCCGCATGCCGGCGGCCTGCTCGGTCGCGTAGCCGATCAGGGTGGTCTTGCCGATGCCGGGCTCGCCGGTGATCACCAACGCGTCGCTGCGACCGTCGCGCGCACCTGTCAGAAGAGCGTCGATCAATGCACGTTCGGCGGTCCGTCCGAGCATCATCGGCCGAGTGTATTCCCGTGCCCGGGAGCGCGAGGCTACCGCACCGAATCGGCGCAGCTGATCTTTCCCGAAGGGTCATGATCATGATCGAGACAACCGGTACCCCGCCCGTCGGCCAGCCGCGGGACGGCTCCTATCTGGCCCCGGTCGGCGGCCGCGGCACGCCGCTGACCGTGCTCAGCCCGATGCCGCGCCGGTGGACCTGGCTGCTGCGCGGGCTGCTCTTCGTGCGGCACCTGATGGGCGCTCCGAAGGATCTGCGGCAGCTGTCGTTCATCCACTTCGCACACTGGTCGGTGATCTCCCGGTTCCCGGGACAGCAGCGCCGCTCCCGGTACGCGTACCTGCTGTTCCGCAGCGACTTCAACGGCGCCTGGAGCAAGTACATCGACGCGTTCTCGATCCGGATCCCCAGGCGGATGGCGCTGATCTGGGGCTGGTCGTACGGGTTCCCCGGCGCGCTGCCGCCGGACCCGTTCCGCCGCTACATCGCCGCCAACGACCTGCCGGTCGACCACTACTACTCCGCGTACCCGGACTCCGGCGTCACCGAGATCGCCGCCGCGCTGCGGGTCCGTGACGCGTTCGAGCGCCACGTCGGCGACTCCCCGCCGGAGGACTTTCCGGAGGCCTGGCGCCGGTTCCTCGACGAGGCGCAGGAAGACCTGTACAGCTGGGAGGCCGGATCATGAGCATCGGACAGCGAACCCGCACCCGGTCCGTCACCGTGTTCGCGCGCATCGCGGACGGTCGCGCCGGGGCGGTGCGCGAGCGGCTGCGGGCGTACGAGAAGGACAGTCCCTTCGCCCGGCTGCCGGGTGTCCACTTCGCCCGGTTGATCGTGCTCGAGCACGCGGTGCGCCAGGAGCGGCCGGCCAAGATGAGCCGGCGTGCGCGGCTGCTCGACCTGGTCGCGCACTTCGGGCGGGGCCCGCGCCCGGACGACCTGCCGCATCCGTACCTGATGATGACCGCGACGGTCGACGGCGACCCGGCGGACTTCTTCCGGGTGCTGCGCGAGCTCGGCCCGGACGCCGACGCGATCTGGGGCGACTGCACCGGCTACCCCGGGCACGCGGCGGAGCAGGAGGCGTTCGCCGGCTTCTTCCGGAGCCGCGCCCTGCGGGCGAACTACACGTTCGCCGGCGCGCCCGACGGGACCGTGACGGAGATCCGCGACGCGGTGCTGCTGCGCCGCCAGCTCGCCGCGTTCGCCGCCACCGCCTCCGACGTCTCCGACGACGCCCTGTTGCGCCGCTTCCGCACGGCCACCGCCGGGCCGCCCGCGACGCGGCCGGCCACCGAGGCGCCGCCGGCCGGGCTCGACCCGGCCGACGTGCAGGGGCTGGTGCTGCGCGGCTACGGCGACCACGCCGTGGCGGCCCATCTCCACCTGCGGATCACGTCCGGGCCGCCGGCGCGGCGCTGGCTCGGCGCGGTGACGTCCGAGGTCACGTCGGCCGCGGACCTGCCCGGCCGGCCGGGCCGGGCCCTGCACGTCGGCATCAGCCACTCCGGACTGTCCCGGCTCGGCGTGCCGCAGGAGGAGCTCGCCCGGCTGCCCGAGGAGTTCCGCGAGGGCATGTACGCCCGGGAGGACAGGCTGTCGCCGGGGCGCGGCACCGGGCCCTGGCATGAGCCGTTCGACGGCGCCGGCGCGGTCGACGTGGTCCTGCTGCTGTCGGCGACCGGCGACGCCGAGCTGGACCCGTGGCTGCGCCGGCTGCGGCGCGACGCCACCGACGGCGGCGGCGTGCGCGTCGTCGGCGAGCAGCGGGGCCGGCGGATGCCCGGCCCGGGCCGCACCTTCATCGAACACTTCGGCTTCGCCGACGGGCTGTCCCAGCCGCGGATCGCGGGGTACGGCCGCGACGGCTCCGGCGAGGTGCTGCCGCCCGGCGAGTTCGTGCTCGGCCTGCCCGATGTGGACGGCGACATCGCCGGGCGCGACCTGCCGGCCGCGCTGATCCGCAACGGCAGCTTCCTGGTGTACCGCAAGCTCGAGCAGGACGTGCCCGCGTTCCGGGCGATGACCGAGGCCGCCGCCGGGCCGTTCGCCGACGGCGCGGACGACGTCGCCGCGGGGCTGGTCGGCCGCCGCCGCGACGGCGCGATGCTCTCGCCGTGCCCCGCCGGCTCGCACGTGCGGCGGACCAACCCCCGCGACTCGCTGCCCGGCGGGCGCGAGCTCACCCGCCGGCACCTGATGCTGCGCCGCGGCATCCCGTACGGGCCCTACCTGCCGCCGGGCGCGAGCGACGACGGGCAGGAGCGCGGGCTGCTCTTCCTCGCCCTCGTCGGCGACCTCGGCCGGCAGTTCGAGTTCGCGCAGACCGAGTGGCTCGGCGACGGCAACGTCTTCGGGCGCGGCGCCGAGCAGGACGTCTTCAGCACGGCCGGCGGGCCCGGCGCCCGGATTCTGCTGACCGGGTCGCCGCCGGCGTACGTGAGCGTGCCCGGGCCGCTGGTGACGTGCCGCGGCGGCGAGTACTTCCTGCTGCCGGGCCTCGAGGCGCTGCGCGCGCTCAGCTCGGCGCCCGCGGACCGCTGCTCTCCCTGATCACCAGCGCGGTCGCCAGCTCGATCCGGTGGCTGTCCAGCCGCTCGCCGTTGATCACCCGCAGCAGCATGCGTGCGGCCGCGACGCCCATCTCGCGCAGCGGCTGGCGCACGGTGGTCAGCGCCGGCGCCATCCAGGGCGTGAAGTTCAGGTCGTCGAAGCCGACCACGCTGCACTGCTCGGGTATCCGCAGCCCGCGCGCCCGGGCGGCCGAGTAGACGCCGGTGGCCAGGTGGTCGCTGCCCGCGAAGATCGCCGTCGGCGGTTCGGCCAGCGCGAACAGCCGCCGGGCCGCGTCCAGGCCGCCGTCGTGGTGGAACGGCGCGTAGCGGACCAGGTCGCGCTGCGCGCGCAGGCCGGCGGCCTCGAGCGCGGACCGGTAGCCGGCCACCCGGGCTCGGGTGCAGAGCAGCGACTCCGGGCCGCCGATCGTCGCGATCCGGGTGTGGCCGAGGCCGATCAGGTGCTCGGTCGCCGCGAACCCGCCGGCGAAGTTGGTCGCGCCGACCGACGGCACGTCCGGCGGCGGCGCGGACACCCCGTCGACCAGGACGAACGGCAGCGTGCGCCGGGCCAGCTCGGCGCGCTGCGCCTCGTCGAGATCGGAGAGGACCAGGATGGCGCCCTGCGACGCCCGGGACAGCAGCGATTGCATCCAGCGCCGGGTCAGGCTGGCCCGGTTGTGCACCGCCGAGACGGCCAGGGTGAGCCCGGCCTCCTCGGCCACCTGCTCGACGCCGGTCAGTATCGCCAGGCCCCAGTTGCTGTCCAGGTCGTTGATGACCAGGTCGATGAACTCGCCGCGGCGGTTGCTGCGCCGCGGCGACCGCGGCCGCTGATAACCGTGCTCGGTGAGCAGCCGTTCGATGATGGCGCGGGTGTGCGCGGCGACGTCGCTGTGTCCGTTGAGGACCTTGGAAACGGTCGGCACGGAGACGTTCGCCTCGCGGGCGATCGTCGCCAGGGTGCAACGTGGCACCGCGGCCACCTCCTCGGCTCGCCGGAAGCCACAGTCTGATCACCGAACCCCGGAGTTTCCAAGAAGTTTCGAAAGTCGTCCGGAGATATTTCGGGCCGTCAGAACTCCTCGAGGCGGCGGTCCTGGTCCGGGCAGACGTTGTCGATCGCCATCTTGATGAGCTTGTGCGCGGTCTCCTCGTCGGTGCCGAACCGCTCTGTACCGGCCACGATGGTGCGTGCGCCCTCGCCGGCGGCGAGGGATGTGCACGCCTGCCCGGCGATCTCGGCGATCTCCTCGTCCCGGTGGTCGACGGCCAGCTCGGGCAGCCGGTTCTGCACCGCGGCGACGAATCCCGAGGTCTCCAGCGCGACGATCCGCGGCGGCTTGGCCGCCCGGCGGCTGGGAGACGGGCCGGGCCTGGCGGGGCGCGGGTCGCTCGTGACGGCCGGCGCCGGTCCGGTGCGGCCGGCGGCGTGCGCCGGTGCCGAGAGTGTCGGCACCGCGCTGCTGGTCGCCGGCGCGGGCACGGTCGCCGGCCGGGTGTCGTCGCCGCATCCGCTCAACGCGACCAGCAGCGCCGTCGCGACCAGCCATCTCTGCGCCATCATGCGGCCAGACCCTAGCCGGGGCGGACCGGCGAAACGGCGGCTCGCCCACAGACGGGGGAAAGGGCCCCCGCACGGGTGAAAGTCCGGGCGCACCGGGCGGATGGGAGGATCACCGGATGCGCGAAGTGGTCGACGGAGTTTTCGAGCTGGGCATCGGGTACGTGCACATGCACCTCGTCGTCACCGACGACGGTGTGGTGCTCGTGGACACCGGGCTGCCCGGCAGGTCCGCCAAGGTGGACCAGGCGCTGCACGACATCCGCCGCAAGATCGGCGATGTGCGGACCGTGCTGCTCACCCACCACCATGCCGACCACACCGGCAACGTCGCCGACCTGCGCCGCCGCTCCGGCGCCCGGGTGGTCGCGCACGCGGCCGACGCGCCGTTCATCGCGGGGGAGGCCAAGGCCGTCATCCGGCACCCCATCGTCAAGGTGACCAGCCGCCTGATGGGCACGCCGGAGCCGGTAGCCGTCGACGACGTCGTCAGTGTCGACGGCTCCTCGCCGCTGCCCGGCTTCACCGCCCTGCACACCCCCGGCCACACGGCCGGGCACCTCTCCTTCCTGCTGGACCGGGCCGGCGGCGTGCTCTTCGCCGGCGACGCCGCGCGGGGCGGGCGGGGCGGGCGGATCGGCGGCTCGCCGAAGATGGTCGCGGACGACCTCGCCCAGCAGGAGAAGAGCGTCGCGCGCCTGGCCGAGCTCGAGTTCGAGCACGCCGTCTTCGGCCACGGCGGCGCCGTCTCCGGCCGGGCCGTGGACCGCTTCCGCCAGTACGTCGTACAGCGAACTCACAGAGGGCTCTCGGGTAGCTGACAATTCGGCGAGCCACTGTTGGGTCATGACCGATCTGCTGACCAGGCCCCCGTACACCCAGGACCACACCGCCGCCGCGCCACCGTTCCCCCCGCTTCCGCCGAACGCCGTCAGCCACCGGGGCACCCCGCGGCGCTGGCCGCGGCGGGTCGCCGGCGGTGCGGTCGTCCTCGCCCTGATCGCCGGCGGTGGCACGGCCGGCGGCGCGATCGCCGAGCGCTACGCCGCCGACCGGCCGGCCGCCGCGGCCAGGACGACGGCGACCGGTGTCCCGGCGGTGGCCGCGAACGACGACCTGGCGGCGGTCGCCGCGAAGGTGTCGCCGAGCATCGTGACGGTGCTGATGGAGAGCTCCGAGGGGTCGGGGCTGGGCTCCGGCGTCGTGATCTCCGCGGACGGCCTCATCGTCACCAACAACCACGTGGTCGCGTCCGGCGGCACCGCGAGCGTGCGGCTCGCCGACGGCCGCACCGTGCCGGCCGAGGTCCTGGCCACCGACCCCGGCCACGACCTGGCGCTGGTCCGGGCGTCCGGCGCGGGAGACCTCACCCCGGCCACCTTCGGCACCGACGACAGCGTCGCCGTCGGCGACACCGTGCTCGCGTTCGGGGCCCCGCTCGGCCTCGAGGGGACCGTCACGTCCGGCATCGTGTCCGCGCTCGACCGGGAGGTCGGCACCGACGGCGAGAAGCTGACCGGGCTGCTGCAGACCGACGCCGCCATCAACCACGGCAACTCCGGTGGCGCGCTGGTCGACACGGCCAGCAACGTCATCGGCATCAACGTGGCCATCGCCGCGCCGAGCGAGGACTCCGGCAGCATCGGCCTCGGCTTCGCCATCCCAGCCGACACCGTGACCAGCGTCGTCAGTCAACTGGAGGCCGGGGCCTCCCACTGACAGTGGGAGACCCTAGCCGGCGAGGTGGCCGTACCGGTCCTCTAGTTCGAGCCAGGTGCCCTGCGCCACCGCGCGGCCGCCGATCAGGACGACCACCCGGTCGGCGCGGGACAGCGCCGCCCGCTTCGACGTCGAGCCGACCACGGTGACGCCGTGCTCGCGCAGCGCCCGCCACAGCTCCAGCTCGGTGGTGACGTCCAGCGCCGACGACACGTCGTCCGCGACCAGCAGCTCCGTGCGCGGCGCCAGGGCCCGGGCCAGCGCCAGCCGCTGCAGCTGGCCGCCGGAGAGCCGGGTGCCCTTGTGCCCGATCAGCAGCTGCAGGCCGCCGCCGGTGGCCGCCAGGTCGTGCTCCAGCTGCGCCGTCGTCACCGCGTCGGCCGCGTCGACCTCGTGGCCGAGGCGGATGTTGTCCGCGACCGTGCCGGACAGCACCCGCGGCAGCTGCGCCACGTAGCCGACCTGGTTCGGCCGCAGGAACAGCTCCGGCTCGTCGACCGGCCGGCCGTTCCAGCGCAGCGCGCCGGTGTGGTGCACGATCCCGGCCAGGGCCCGCAGCAGCGACGACTTGCCGGAGCCGACCGGGCCGACCACCAGCACCAGCTCGCCCCGCTCGACGATCAGGTCGATGTCCTGCGCGCCGACCGTGCCGTTCTCGTGCACCGCGCTGAAGCCCGAGAGCGTCAGCGTCCGCAGCGGGTTCCGCGGCGCGACCGGCGGCGCCTGCGCGGTGCCCTCCGCGATGTCCACGCCCGGCACCGACGACGAGTACTCCGCGACGCCCGCCATGGCCACCGTGCGCCGGGTCCAGACCCGGGCCGACGGGTAGTGCGAGACCAGCGACGCCGTCGTCCAGGCGATCCACCGGGCCGAGCCGAGCGTCGCCACGGCGATCAGCGTCGCGGCCGCCGACAGTTGGCCGTTCAGGTACATCGCCCAGGCGGCGATCGGCAGCAGGCCGCTGACGATCGACGGCGTGGACCGGGCCCACACCTGAATGGAGATCTCCCGGCGCTGCCGGTCGCTGCGGGCCGTGTCCAGCCCGGCCAGGTGCTCCAGCACCGGCCGGGTCGCGCCGGCCAGCTTCACCGTGCGCGCCGCCGACAGCGACGAGACCAGGGCGGTCGCGAACGACGCCCGGGCCGCGACGGTACGCCGGGCCGCCCGCTCCAGGCGCGGGCCGAACAGCGTCGCGGCCAGCCCGGAGATCACCATCGTGCCGAGGAAGAACGCGGCCGGCACGTACGACTGCGAGGCCAGCGTCATCGTCAGGATCACGACCAGCCCGATCCCGGAGTCGATCATGTTGTCGGCGAGCATGACGACCCGCTCGGTGTCGCCGCCCTGGGCCACCACCTCCGCCGGGGTGTACTTGCTGATCCGGCGCGGGCCGGTCTGTCCGTGCACCAGCCGCATGCTGATCCGCAGCATTTGCCGGACCCACCACTCGGGGAACCAGGCGCCGGTGAAGTACAGCGTCGGTATCGCGACGATCAGGCAGACCGCGATGGCGATCGCCGGCGGCATCGGGTCGCCGACGCCGTCGACGACCTTCGACCACAGCAGCGGCAGGACCGCGCCGTCCAGGCCGAGCACCACCAGCACGATGAAGACCCCGATCGCGGCGAGCCCGTACCGCGGGTCGTTGACGGTCAGCCGGGCGATCTCGCGCATGGTGTGTGCCCGCGGCGGTTCGGGCAGCGGCGGCGGCTCGGCCATCGGGAGCGTGTTGCCCAGCTCCGTCTCGACCGGCGCGTCCGGCTCGCGCTCCAGCAGCGCCACCCCGCCGGCCGGGCGCACCGGCGCGGCGACGCTGGAGCTGGCGAGCAGCTCGGCGAAGCGCCGCGACTCGGCCAGCGGGCCGGCCTCCAGCACCTCGCCGTCGGCGAGCACGACCACCTCGTCGCAGCGCCGGACCGAGGACAGCCGGTGCGCGACGATGACGCCGATGCGGCCCTGCAGCAGCCGGTCGGTGGCCCGCTGCACCCACGCCTCGGTGACCGGGTCCATCCGCGCGGTGGCCTCGTCGAGGATCACCACGTGCGGGTCGCGGACCAGGATCCGGGCGAACGCGACGAGCTGCTCCTGCCCGGCGGAGAGCACGTAGCCGCCCTCGCCGAGCTTGGTGTCCACGCCGTCGGGCAGGCCGTTCACCCAGGCCGTCAGACCCAGCTCGTCCAGCGCAACAGCCGCCTGTGACAGCAGGTCCGGGTCGAAGAGCGCGATGTTCTCCGCCAGGGTGCCGGCCAGGATCTCGGTGCGCTGCGGCACGATCGCGGTCCACCGGCGCAGCGCCTCGATGTCGAGGTCGTCGATGTCGGCGCCGCCGAGGAACACCGTGCCGCGCGGCACGTCGACGGCCCGGGTCAGCACCTTGGCCAGGGTCGACTTGCCGGAGCCGGTGCGGCCGATCAGCGCGTACGAGCGGCCGCGGGTGAACGACAGGTTCACGTCGCGCAGCGCCGGCGGGCGCCCGGAGTCCGACTCGCCGTAGCGGAACGTCAGGCCGCGCACCTCGAGGTCGCCGTCGACCGGCGGCAGCCCGTCGGTCGGCTCCTGCCGCACGGCGCGCAGCGACTGCACCCGGGCCCAGGCGCCGAGCGCGTTCTGCAGCTCCGGCACCATGCGGGTGACCTGCTCCAGCGTGCCGCCGAAGCCGAGCGCGAGCAGCCAGACCGCGGTCAGCCGGGCGCCGTCGATGTGCCCGCCGATCAGGGCCCAGGCGCCGACGATCACGAGCGCGGCAATGAGGGACCGGGTGAGGGCGCCGGCGCCCATGGTGATCCGCGACGACGACCGCCAGACCTTGCGGCCGCGGACCAGCACCTCGCGGGCGCGCTGCGCGTAGAGCCGGCGCACGTACGGCGCGGCGAGGCTGGTGCGTACGTCGTCCTGGCCGTGGATGGACTCCTCCATCACGGCGGCCAGATCCGACCAGGCCTCCTCCTCGTGGATCCGCAGCGGGGAGAGCCGCCGGGTCGGCTTGTTCAGCATCAGGACCAGCAGGATCGACACCAGCACCATGGCGATGCCGGCCGGCCACCAGACGAAGAACGCGGTCACCACCGAGAGCGCTGCGAGGGCGAGGGACTGCGTCAGCCGCACGCCGCTGCCGCGCAGCTCGGAGCCGACCTGGTAGACGTCGCTGTCGATGCGGTCGAGCAGCTCGCCGACCGGGGTGTTCTCCAGCGTCGGCAGGTCCTGGCCGAAGGCGACCCGGCACAGGCCGCGGCGCACGGACGCGGCCCAGTCGGCGGTCAGCCCGGCGGCGACCAGGCCGACCACGAGGTCGCTGAGGACCGCGACCACCAGGGCGGCGGCGAGCAGGGCGAAGAGCGGAACGGACCGGTCGACGAGGACCGCGCCGGCCAGACCGAGGGCACCCGCCTGACCCGCCGCGCCCATGACGATGAGGGTGACGACCAGGGCGGTGCGACGGGGCGAAGTGGCCCATAAGTCGCGAAGGAGGCGCATTGTGGTCCTCACGGATAGGGGAGGCGGTGGACCCATCCTGCGTTGCGCGGCACGGCGAGCTCAACGCAATTACGGGTCCGGCGGGTATCGCGTGTGTCACCATCGCGGTGCGCGCCGCTCGGCGGTGGCGCTGCTCACGCCGGGCGCTGGAGGTGAACGCCATGGTCGCCGGACCGCTCGACGCCGAGTTCACGGCCGTGCTGGAGAAGAGCGCCGCCGCGGGCGGCTGGACGTACGTGATCATGCCGGGCTCGGCGGAGTTCTTCGGCACCCGCGGGCTGGTCAAGGTGCGCGGGACCGTCGACGGCGAGCCGTTCCGCAGCTCGTTCATGGCCCTGGGCGACGGCCGTCACAAGCTGCCGGTCAAGGCCGACCTGCGCCGCCGGATCGGCAAGGAGGCCGGCGCGACCGTCACCGTGCGCCTGGTCGAGCGGCTCGGCTGACGGCGCCGGCCCGGCTCAGCGGGAGCGCAGCGTGATCAGGGTGATCTCGCTCGGCGCGAAGATGCGGAACGGCGGGCCCCAGAAGCCGGTGCCCCGCGAGGTGTAGAGCTGGGTCCGCTCGCCGTGCCTGCTCAGGCCCTGCAGCACCGGCTGGTCCAGGCGGACGAGGTAGTGGAACGGCCACATCTGGCCGCCGTGGGTGTGCCCGGAGATCTGCAGGTCGACGCCGTGCGCGACCGCGCCGGTCACCTGCTGCGGCTGGTGCGCCAGCAGCAGCACCGGCAGGTCCTCGTCGGCGCCGGCCAGCGCCGCCTCGTGGTCCATGTGATGGCCCGGCAGCCCCGAGCCCGCGGCCGTGCGGTCGTCCACCCCGGCCAGGATCATGCTGCTGCCGTCACGGGTGATCACCAGGTGCCGGTTGTGCAGGGCCTCCCAGCCCAGCGACGCCATGTGCTCGACCCAGCGCTGGGCCCCGCTGAAGTACTCGTGGTTGCCGGTCACGTAGACCCGGGCCAGCCGGGCCCGCACGTCGCCCAGCGGCGCGGCCTGCTCGTGGCGCTGCGCCACCTCGCCGTCCGCGATGTCGCCGGTGTGCGCGACGACGTCCGGGTCCAGCGAGTTGACGACGTCCACCACGCCGCGTGACCAGCGGGCGCGGTCTATCGGCCCGTAGTGCGTGTCGGTCAGCAGCACCACCCGCAGCCCGTCGAGGCCGGGGCCGAGCCGGGGAAGGACCACGTCGACGCGGCGCACGCGGGAGACCCGCATCGCCTCGGCGTAGCCCCAGAGGAGCAGGACGATCGAGACCAGGGCGACCGCCGCCGTCACGATCCGCGAGCGGACCGGGTCGCCGACGCCCGCCAAGGCGAGCGCGAGCCGCAGCACGCCGCCGAGGATCGACCACACGAACAGCACCCAGACGACGCCGAGCAGTGTGTCGGCGACGCGGGAGGAGCCGTCGTGGTGGCGGGCGTGGCCGCGGAACATCAGGACCGGGAACGCGGCCGCGGCGGCCGCGAACAGCACGGTGCCGGCGGCGAAGACCGCGCCGGGCCACCGGTTGCCGGACCAGAGCAGCGTCCACCAGGGCACGCCGAAGAGCAGGAGCAGGACAACGGCGACGATCAGGCCGAATCGCAGCGCGGAGCCGCGCCGGCGCCGCGGCGGGGCCTGCGCCTCGACGGTTTCACCCACAGACACAGCGCAAAGTCTGCCACGCGGGCGTTACGGCCTCACAGGCCGAGCCGCAGGCCGGTGACGCCGGCGGGGGACTGCGGCCGGGTGGTGGCCCGCAGCAGGTCGTCGTGCACGCCGGCCGGCAGCTGCGTGCCGAGCGCGCACAGCGCCGGATAGAGGTCGAGCACGTCGCGGTGGCTGAGCGCGCCGACGCCGATCAGCAGCCCGGTCACCGCGCCGGGCGTGCGGGCCAGCTCGGCGCAGAGCTCGGTACGCCAGTCCGCGTCCTCGACGTGCGTGGCGAACTCGCGGGCGATCCGGTTGCTGGCCGAGCAGCCCTCCTCGGGCGCGGCGTGCCGCCCCGAGCGGGCCAGCACCGGCGCCATCCGGACCACGACGCCGAGGCGCAGCGCCAGCTCCGGCAGGGTCAGCGCGTCGAGGCCGAACGCGCAGTTGTCGCAGAGCCGCTGGTAGGTCTCGGCGTGCACCACCACCGCCGGCTGCGGGCACTCGCCGGCCGGGCCGCAGACGGTGTCCATGATGATCTCGGAGAGCCGCCCGGCCGGGTCGAAGCGGCCGATGCCGAAGAACGCGGACGGTGTCTCTCGGTAGCGGGCCAGGGCGGCCCGCTCGCTGCCGTAGCCGTCCGCGTCGAAGCCGATGCGGGGTACGCCGTACTGTGCCTGGAGCTGGATGAGCCGGAACATCCTGTTCACTCCCGTGAGGTTCGGTGATGACGGTGCATCTCGGGATACGCGCCAGGAAGTCCCTCGGTTCAGTCCTTACGCTGGGTTAGACCAAGATTCCGTCGGTCCCGCTGTCCCGTCAAGAGGAAACAGTCGAACGTGACTGCGTGTAATGCATACGTCGCTGCGGTGAGTGCCAGCAGCATGCCCGCCAGCACGGCGACCAGGCCCGTGTCGAGGGCGCGCCAGGCGGTGGGCAGCGCGACCAGGCCGAGCACGAGGCCGGCCTCACAGGCGGCCTCGGCGAGGCGGCGCGCACGGTCCGGTTTCATGGCCATCACCTTTCCGTGACCCGGGGCGCGGCCGCTTCCCTCCGCAGCCGGATCGACGGCTACGACTTTCGGCAGAGGGCGCCGGGGTGCCGGCGCCACGGCGGAGCCGGGGTCGGTGACCGAAAGTGCACGGTAGTTGTCCCCGAACCATGAAGCTTGCCGGGACACCGACCGATAGTGGTCATGTGCGGCATGCGGGTGGGAGGAACGAGCGGTGACCGTCGCGGCAACGCCGGCGTGGGAGTCCATGCCCGCGCTCATGTATCACTCCGTGTCCGCGGTCGGCGGCCCGCTGAGTGACCTCGCCGTGCCCCGTGAGCGCCTCGCCGAGCAGCTCGGCGCGCTCACCGCCGCCGGCTACCGCCTCGTCGGGCTCACCGACGCGCTCGACCTGCTCGCGCGCGGCAGCACCGACAAACTCCTCGCGGTCACCTTCGACGACGGCTACCGCGACTTCCTCACCGAGGGTGTTCCCGTCCTCGCCGAGTTCGGCGCCGGCGCCACCCTGTACGCCTCCGTCGGGCACCTGGGCGGTCAGGCCGGCTGGCTCGGCCGCTGGGCGCCCGACTTCGGCACCCTGCTGAGCTGGGACGAGCTGGCCGAGGTCGCCGACGCCGGCATCGAGATCGGCAACCACAGCCTGCTGCACCACCCGCTCGACGTGCTGCCCCGCGCCCAGCTGCGCGAGGAGATCGTGCGCAGCAAGGAGGAGCTGGAGCAGCGCCTGGGGCGGCCGGTACGCGGCTTCGCCTACCCGCACGGCTACAACGGCGCCCGGGTCCGCGACGCGGTGCTCGAGGCCGGGCACGACAACGCCACCGAGGTCGGCCGGCGGCTGCACACCCCGGGTGAGCGGCGCTTCGCCGTACCCCGGCTGCAGCCGACGCCCGGCATGACCGGCGCCGACCTGGTCGACCTGGTCGCCGGCGGCGGATCCCCGCTGGTGCCGCGGCTCAAGCGGCTCGCCCAGCCCGGCTGGCGCGCGGTGCGCAAGGTCGCCCGCGCCGCCGGCCGGAACCTCACGTGATGTCGGCGCACCGGGCGCCCCGGCGGCTGACCCGCCGCCACCTGCTCGGCCTGGCCGGTCTCGCGGCCGTACCGCTGACCGGCCTCGCCGTGCACCGGATGCGCGGGAGCGACGGGCCCGCCACGACCACCGCCCCGCCCGGGCCGGCCGCCGCGTCCGGCGCGCCGAGCCCGAGCGCGTCGGCACCGCGGGTGGTCACCAAGGGCGGCGGCACCGTGCCGTTCCGGCCCGGCCGGACCATCCTCGGCTCGTACCTCTCGCTCGAGGGCATGTCGTTCGCCGAGAGTGTTGCCCTGCGCCGCCGGCAGACCGGCCGCGACCAGCGCATCGTGCACGTCTTCTACGACTGGGTGGACACGCTGCCCGCCCGGATCGACGGCCTGCCCGCGGGCGCGACGCCGCTGATCTCCTGGCGCGGCAGCGCGTACCCCGAGATCACCTCCGGCCGCGGCGACGCGCGGATCGCCGCGGCCGCCCGGCAGCTCAAGCGGCAGGGCCGGCCGGTGCTGCTGCGCTGGGGCTGGGAGATGAACGGCGACTGGTACAAGTGGGGCGCGGCCCGCAACGGCAAGGACCCGGCCGGGTACGTCGAGTGCTGGCGGCGGATACACGACATCTTCGCCGAGCAGAAGGCGACGAACGTCTCGTGGGTGTGGAGCCCGAACTGGAACTCCGCGCCGGCCGAGGAGTGGAACACCGCCGAGGGGTTCTACCCCGGCGACCGCTACGTCGACTGGGTCGGCGTCTCGGGGTACAACCTGCACCGCGAGACGCCCGACACCCTCTTCGGCCCGATCTACCGGGACTTCGCGGCGCGGAAGCCGCTGATGATCACCGAGGTCGGCTCGGTCGACCGCGGCGGCCGCACCAAGGCCGACTGGATCACGCTCTTCGCGCGGTGGGTCGAGGCGCACCCGGCGGTGGGCGGCGTCGTCTGGTTCGACACCGACACCCACCCCGGGTACAAGGAGAAGTGGCGCATCGACACGGACGGCGAGTCGCTGGCGGCGTTCACCGCCATGGCGAAGAGCGTCCGCTTCAGCGGCTAGCCTTCTCCGCCGCCTCGATCGCGTTGCGGAACAGCATCGCCACCGTCGTCGGGCCGACGCCGCCGACCCGTGGGGTGATCGCCCCGGCGACCGCCGCGACCTCCTCGGCGACGTCGGGCAGCAGCCGCCGGCCCTCGTAGCGCACGCCCGCGCCGATCACCGTGGCGCCCGGCCGCACGTGCTCCGGCTGGATGATCCCCGGTACGCCGACCGCGGCGATGAGGATCTCGGCGCGCCGGGCGTACCGCTGCCAGTCCGGCACGCCGGTGTGCACGACCGTGACGGCCGCGTTCGCGGTCGGCCGCTTCTGCGACAGCAGCATGGCGAGCGGGCGGCCGATGGTCGCGCCGCGGCCGAGAATGACCACCTCGCGGCCCGCCACCGGGATGTCGTGGTGGGCGAGCAGCGCCTCGATGCCGGCCGGCGTGCACGGCCGCGGACCCGGCAGCCCGACGGAGAGCCGGCCCAGGTTGAGCGGGTGCATGCCGTCGACGTCCTTGTCCGGGTCGACGGTGAGCAGCGCCGCGTCGTAGTCGATGTGCGCCGGCGGCGGGTACTGGATCAGCAGCCCGTGTACGGACGGGTCGGCGTTCAGCCGGTCGATCGCCCGGAGCAGGTCGTCCTGCGTCGCGGAAGCGCCGAGGTGCTCGTGCGGCGAGACGAAGCCCAGCTCGGCGGCCTGGCGCTGCTTGATCCGGATGTAGCCGGCGCTGGCGTCGTCGTCGCCGACCAGGATGGTCGCCAGCGACGGCACGACGCCGCCCTCGCGCAGCTTCGCCGCGCGCTGCGCGACGTCGGCGAGCACCGCGTCGGCCACCGGCTTGCCGGGCAGCAGTCTTGCTTCATGGGGTACGGACATGTGCGCCTACTCCGGCGTGGGCACCCAGGCGGACGGCCCCCACAGCGAGCTCCCCGATGGTGGTCCCCATCCTCGATGCCGCCAGTCGCGTGTCCCGCTCAGTCTACGGCGCTGAGATACAGCGTTCGATAGGCGGTGTCGACACCCGCCCGATAGAGGTTGACGGTCATGCGCTGCGCGCCCGGCAGGCGCAGCGCCGCGGTCCAGGTTCCGTCGGCGTTCGCCGTGACGGGCCGGGTCAGCACCACCTTGCCCGCCGCGCTGAGCACCCGCAGCGTGTACGGCCCGTCCTGCGGCAGCAGGCCCTTCGCCGAGACCTGCACCGTGCGGTTGCCCGCCCGGTCGACCGGGCCCGACGGCCCGGCCCACAGCGCGGTGACGGCGGTGTCGTGCGTCGTGCGCGAGGTCTCGAACGACAGCCAGCCCGCGCCGCCGAGCACCAGCAGCACCAGCGCCAGCGGCAGCACCTGCCGGACCAGGCGACGGCGCCCGGCCTTCTCCTGCTCCGCCGCCTCGACGGCCTCCTCGACCTCGGCGATCGAGATCACCACGGTGGCGTCCTGGCCGGCGCCGTGCGGCAGGCGCGCGGCCGCGCCGCCGGCGCCCGGGTGCGCCGGCGCGGCCGGTGCGGCCGGCGGCTCCGGTGCCCGGCGCGGCGCGAGCCACGCGACGGCGAGCGCGACGAGGGTGACCCCGCCGGTGGCGACCGACCAGGAGGCCCGGTCGATCGGCAGGCCGGCGACGTGGATGGCCAACCCGGAGAGGATCAGCACGCCCATGCTCAGCGCCGGGGTGAGCACGATGCGCTCCACCGTGCTCAGCTCCCGCCGGGGGAAGATCGCGCCGATCAGCGCCAGGCCGGGCAGCACGAAGGCGAGCAGCAGGCCGCCGGCGATCGCCACCACCTGATGGCCGAGCAGGACCGCGGCAAGCGCGGCGACGGTCAGCGCCGCGACCACGCGGCCCAGCCGGGCGCTCACCGCTCACCCATCCGGTAGACGCGGACGGTGCCGTTGTCGTACATCCGGTCGACGTCGGTGAGCGTGTCGAACTTGCCGAGCTGTGCGTCGGTCAGCGGCGAGGTGATCTGCCCGGAGCGCGGATCCAGCTCGAAGTAGGCGCCGCTCTCCGGCAGCTGGGTGCCCAGCCGCCGGTCGACCACCAGGTACTGCAGGTGCAGCTGCTCCACCAGGTCCTCCTGCTCGAGCCCCCAGGAATCGGCGTAGTACAGCGGGCCGACCTCGCGTACCGGGTCCTGG
This sequence comes from Actinoplanes sp. NPDC049668, assembly GCF_044465445.1. Lineage (NCBI taxonomy): Bacteria > Bacillati > Actinomycetota > Actinomycetes > Micromonosporales > Micromonosporaceae > Actinoplanes > Actinoplanes sp. NPDC049668. The sequence goes on along the minus strand of NZ_JBITLR010000002.1, from coordinate 67,315 downwards.
CGGCCGTAGGTCGAGGCGAGGGACACCGAGGTCGCGTCGCCGCCGACCCGGTTGCCCGGGCCCAGGACGCGGCGCTGCCACTCCGCGGCCGCCAGCCCGGGCTCGTCGACCGAGCGCTCGTAGCCGCCGGGCAGGTACGGCCCCGGCAGCAGCGAGGCGAGCGGCGGCCAGCCGCCGGCCCGCGCGCCGATCATCAGCAGCGTGATCATCGCCGCGCCGGCCGCGACCCGGCTGTACAGGTTCCAGCCGCCCGGCATGACCACGTCGATGGCCGGGGCGGCGGCGCGCCAGCGGTGCCCCTCGGCGTCCCGGGCCGGTATCAGCTGCACGCCCCGGACCAGGCCGATCGCGGCCAGGATGGAGATCGGGATGTAGGTGAACGTGGAGAGCCGGCCGGCGATCTCCGGCCCGTTCTGCCCCAGGAACCGCACGCCGTTGCCGGCGAAGAAGATCAGGCCGCCGGCCACCGCGGCCCACCGCCACCAGTCCCGGTCGTGGCGCTGCACCATGTCGCGGGTGACGGCGACGTAGAGCACGGCGAGGCCGAGCAGGCCGGCGCCCTGCACCGCCAGCTGGCCCAGGGAGACCGGCGCGGACTTCGCCGCCGGTTCGCTCGTGCCGGACAGGAGCTGCGACACGGTACGCATCACCTGGTCGACCGGCTCCTCCAGGTAGCCGAGGACGTCGGTGGCGACGAGCAGGATCCAGGCCGCCACGACCGCGACGGCGGCCGCCGGCATGATCAACGCCGACCAGCGCCGCGGCCGTTCCGTGGTCAGCTCGGCGACGGCGAGCAGCAGCAGCGTCGCCACCAGCGCGAACGCCGTCACGTGATGGCTGACCGTGGTCAGCGCCATCGACACCACGGCGAGCCAGGCGAACTGCGGGCCGCCGCCGGTCCGCCAGCGCCGTACCGCCCAGATCGTCAGCATGAAGAACGGCAGCGCGGCGGTCTGGTACAGGAACATCGAGTTGAAGAAGAGGTAGTGCAGGGCGGTCGCGTAGATGGCGCAGGCGACGCCGGCGACCGCGGGCGAGTTGCTGGCCCGCAGCACGACGGCGAAGAGCAGGCCCACGAAGACCAGGTGCGCGACGCCGGCGACGATGACGCCGGCGGCCGTCACCGGCAGCCCGGTCAGCTGCGCGACGGCCGCGCCCATCTCGGCCAGGCCGGGGAAGTGCTCGGCGGGCGGCAGCGCCGGGTTCGGCCCGAACAGCTCGCCGGACTCGAGGATGACCGTCGTCGCGAGCCAGTGCTGCAGCTCGTCGGGGAACCGGAACTGATCCGGGGAGTACATCCACTTGAGCAGGTACTGGTTCAGGGCCAGGCCCATGACCAGCACGAACGACTCGGCGACGCCCGCCATGCGGCGGCTGAGCAGCCGCACGACGACGGGCGTGAAGACCACGACCTGCCCGATCCAGTACGCGAGGTGCGCGTTGCCGGTGCCGACCCGGCCGCCGGCGTAGGCCAGGGCGACCATGAGGACGCCCAGCGCCGAGATGGTCAGCACGGCCGGGGCGTGCCCGAGGTCGAGGGGCTCGCGGCGGGGGCGGGCGGGCTTGGGCGCGCGGCCTGGGTCGGGCGGGTGCGGGGCCTCGGTGGCCCGGCCGGGCACCACCGGGATGACGGCGGTGGCGACGTCGGTCGGCCGGGCCACCCGGAACGCCGGGATCACGACGGTGTCGTCGGCCTTGGGCGGTTGGGCCTTGGGCGGTTGGGCCTTGGGCGGCTGCGGCGTCGGGACGGTCAGGACGGCCGTGTCCTCGGGCGAGGCGGGCTCGACGCGCAGGACGACGGTGTCCTCGGCGCTCGCCGTGGCCTTGGCCTCGGCTTCGGCCTTGGCCCTGGCCATGGCGTCGGCCCTGGCCTTCGCGATGGCGTCGGCCATCACCTTGGCCTTGGCCGCGGCCAGCTCCTTGGTCGTCTTCGGCACGCCGGACGTCGTCTGCACGTCCGCCGCGGGCGGGCGCGCCCGGTCGGCGCCCGGCCGCGCGCCGTCCTGGGTCTTGCTCGGTTCGGGCGAGCGCTGTTCTGCCGAGCGCTGGTCCGCCATGGGCTGGGCCTCCGCGGCGTCGTCGGGGGATTGGTACTGCTGGGGGGAGGTCTCGGGCCGGCCCGGCCCGGAGCCCGGACCCTCGGGCTCGGGGGAGGGGCGCCCGGTCAGCATCGGGCGGCCGTCCCGCTCCATCGAGCCGAGGCGGCGCGCGGATTACCGGCCGTTCGCCACATACAGGTCCTCTGGACCGAGAATGCCGGGTATGCGGGGAACTTTCCGGTGAACGGCCGACTCGGCACGATCAGCGGCTGCCGCGGGCCTTCGCCCGGGCGGCCCGCCGGCCCTTCAGGTAGGCGCGGGGGCCCGCCAGCATGCCGCGGCGGTTGGCGCTCAGCAGCTCCCGCGGGAAGTCGTCGCGCAGCGTCGAGACCCGCAGGCTGTCCTTGCTGGTGAGGTCGCGCAGGGCGCCCGGCGCCAGCCGCAGCAGCGGCCAGAGCAGGCCCGGGCGCTTCAGCAGCAGGCTCGTGTACGCGGCGGTCAGCCCGGCGCCGTACCCGACCATCTGCTTGTGCAGGCCCTCGAGGTCGCGCCGGTGGTAGTGGTGCGTCACCGCGGTGGGCTGGTAGACGATCGTGCCGCCGCCGACCAGGACCTGGGTGAACGCCAGGGTGTCCTCCGAGCCCATCGCCGGCGTGCCGGCGCCGAGCGCGGTGTCCCAGCCGCCGATGCGCTCGATGACCCCCGGGCGGAAGGTCATGTTCGCGCCCGTGCCGAACGGCGGCAGCGGGTACAGCGGGCTCTGGATGTGCGCGGTCGCGGGGCTGAACACGTCCGGCTTGAAGCCGCGGCCCTTGCTGTGCCCGCCGAACTGCTCGAACCAGAGCTGCGCCCGGGTCTCCAGCTCGGCGGGGACGATCACGCCGGAGACGACGTCCGCCTCGGGGTGGTCGGCCAGCGCCCGGGCGACCTCGGCGAGCCAGTTGACGTCCGCGTACTCGTCGTCGTCGATCCAGGCCAGGATCTCGCCGGGCGCGGCCGCGACCGCCGCGTTGCGGGCGAAGGAGAGGCCGCCGCGCGGCTCGACCAGGTAGTCGACGTTGCCACGGCGGGCCGCGGCGCGGACCACCTCGGCGGTCGCGCCGGTGACCGGGGCGTTGTCGACGACCAGGACCCGGAAGTCCGGGTACGCCTGCGCGAGCAGGCTGTCCAGGCAGCGGGCCAGGGCGCCGGGCCGCTCCCGGGTGCAGATCACCACGGTGATCGGCGGCGCGTCGGCGAGCACCTCGCGGCGACGGGCCAGGAAGGCCGGCTCGGTCGCGGGCGTGCAGCCGTCGATCGGCAGCGCGGCCAGCCCGAGGCCGGCGAGCCGCGGCGCCAGCTCCGTGCCGAGCTCGGCCTGGATGGCGGCCGCCAGCTCGGCGGGCCGCAGACCCCGGGTCGGTACGTCGATGAGCACGGTGCCGATCGGCTCGGTGAAGAGCCGGACGAGCACCCAGGCCTGCAGCACCCGGCGGTGGTCCGTGCCGACGCCGGCGACCGCCGGCAGCGGCTCGGAGAGCTCCAGGTCGAGCACGGTCGCGGGCAGCGCCTCGCCGCTGGGCTCGAAGGCCGGCGGCGTGATCATCTCGTCGACGCGCTGCTCGGGAACCCAGACCTTGCCGTTGATGCCGACACCGTTCACCCCCGCGGTCATCGGGCCATTCCGGCCGGGACGGTGCGGCGGGCCGCGAACGTCTCGACGACACCGCCGACGGCGGCCGCGGCGACCCCGGCGAGCACGCCGCAGGCCTTGAGCAGGTGGTGCGTGCCCCGACCGCGGGTGGCGGCGGCCAGGTTGCGGAACACCGCCCCGGGCAGCGAGCGCAGGTAAGCCTGCTCGGAGCCGAGGCTCTGCGAGCCGTCGAGCAGCCCGGCCATCGCGACCTTGCCGCGACCCTCAGCGTAGCAGCGGCGCAGGAAGTATCCGAAGGTTGAGTGGGTTGCCGGTACCTCGTGACGAATTGTCGCGTGCGGCACGTACATCCACCGGCCGCCGGCCAGCGCGCTCATCCGCAGGCACAGCTCGGTGTCCTCGGGCCGGTTCTGGTTGCCGAGCTTGCCGAAGCCGGTCCGGAAGCCGCCGACCGCCAGGAACGTCTCGCGGCGCACCACCATGCTGGCCGACCAGACGTTGCGGATCGGCGCGGTGCTGGTCGGCATGCCCGCGTACGAGCCGCCGACCGCCCACAGGAACTCCGCCGGCATCCAGGCGGGCTCGGTGCGCTCCCACGCGGGCTGGATGCCGCCGCCGGTGCCGACCACCGCCGGGTCCGCGAACGGCGCGACCAGGCCGGCCAGCCAGTCGGGGCCGGCGACAGTGTCGTCGTCGAGGAACGCGATCAGCGAGGTGCCGGTGTGGAACGCGCCGGTGTTGCGGTTGCCGGAGACGCCCTGTGCGTACAGGTTCTCCAGCACGGTCACGCCGCCCAGGTCGCGCCGGGCCCGGCGGAACAGCGCCGGGTTGTGGTCGACCACGACGATGATCTCGGCGGGGGCGTACGTCTGCGACCGGGCGGAGGCGACGGTGCGCGCCAGCGCGGACCAGCGCTGCTCGCTGTGGGTCGGAATGACGATGCTGACGGCGGGGCGGTGGGTGGATTCCACGCTGGGTACTCCTCGGGCGGGGTGGGGACCAGGACTGCGGAGCGGGAGAGCTCAGTCCTCGTGGGCGGCGCGGGCCTGGGCGGCCCGGATGTCCTCGGTGCGGCGGGCGCCGGCCTCGCCGCGGCGGGCGCGGTTGACCCGCGCGACGTGCGGGCGGGGTTCGCCCGTGGCCGGCGGCCGGTTGACGACCTTGTTCAGCGGGCGCGCCGGCGGGGTGTTCGCGGGCCGGGCGGTCGGGTGCTGGTGCACGATGACGCCCTGGCCGGCGGCGCCGTTGCGGCGCATCCGGCGCATCCGGCCGTACTCGCTGAAGATGGTGCGCAGCACGCGGAAGCCGTCGCGGAAGGTGTTCAGGTTGCTCTGGCCGTGGATCCGGGCGTGCTCGATGCTGCCCACCTCGCCGACCTTCATCCCGTCGGCGGCGGCCCGAATGTTGATCATCGTCTCGATCTCGAAGCCGTCGCCCCAGAGCTTGCTGCCGTCGGCCGGGCGCGGCAGCGTCGGGTCCGGCAGCGCGAGGGTCGGCACGACCCGGCGCCAGAACGCGTTGTAGCCGTAGCAGAGGTCGGTGAACCGGGTTCCGAACAGGACGTTCACCACGAGGTTGAGGCCGTCGTTGCCGAGCTTGCGCAGCGGGGTGATGTCGTGGCTGTGCCCGCCCTTGGCGAAGCGCGACCCCTTGACGAAGTCGGCGCCGCCGACCAGCTCGGCGACGAAGCTCGGGATCTCGGCCGGGTCGGTGGAGCCGTCGGCATCGATCATCACGATGATGTCGCCGGTGCAGGCGGCGAAGCCGCAGGCCAGCGCGTTGCCCTTGCCGGTACGGGTCTGCTGGACGATCACCGCGTCCGGCCGCAGCTCGAGGGCGACCGCGACGGTGCGGTCCTGTGAGCCGCCGTCGACCACGATCACCTCGCTGACGCCCTCGGGAAGCTTCGCGAAAACGTGCGGCAGGTTCCGCTCCTCATTCAGCGCCGGGATGACGACGCTTACGGTCGGTGATGCCTTGCTGTTACTCACCGTGTTGCTCGAGGACGAAAAGTGCGGCATGCGGGTCCCTCCTGGGGGCGGCGGATGCGACTGAATCGGTTGTTTCCGGGGGCAGAAACTCAGTCGCTCGCTTCTGACGACAAATCTAGCCGAGGGCTACGTAGCGTCAACTAACCAAAGAGTCAGGGTGACGATATCCGTGCGGTGAACCCCGGCTGATCGAATGACCAGTGGTTATTCACATGGGCCCCAGAAATGACCATCAGTCCCAGTCGTTACATCCAGTAACGGACACTGGGGCACGCCAGGCCGGAGAATGGTCGCCGGGTGCCATTTGCGGCGGAACGGATGGGTGCCGCGGCGACAACTGGACATAAACCTAATGTCGGATTTTTACGATGTGACTGAGGTCACTCTCAGTGTTGTCACCCTGCGTGAAATCCAGGGTGCAGAACGGTTATATCGGGGGTCGGGCGCTGGATCGGCCCGTCGATGGATAGGTTGAGACCGTGATCTGCGCGCCGGCCCGACGACGTGACGCACGGTCGACGGCACTGTGGGTGAACCGGTGACGGCGGCCGAAGCGCTGTGTGTTTGCGGCCATCGGCGAAGCGCACACGAACACCACCGCGCGGGCACCGATTGCACGTTCTGCGGCCCGGGGGTCTGCCCCCGCTACCGGCGGCGCCGCTGGTGGCACCGGCGCGCCTGATCCGGCGCTCCCGCCAGGAGAGACGGCGGTGGTGAATGCCTACTTATTCTGTAGGCTAACTACCACTATTGCGGGGTGCCGCGCACCTCGTGCGGCGCGCCGCACCGCGCGAGGAGGGACCCCCCATGCCGCTCCCTGACTTCCTGATCGCCGGCGTTCCGAAGGCGGGCACCACCGCGCTGCACGCGGCGCTGGTCCGCCATCCGGGGCTGTTCCTGCCCACGGTGAAGGAGCCCAAGTTCTTCCTCACCGACGGCCCCCCGCCGCGCACGGGCGGACCCGGGGACGTGCAGACCTACCAGGAGCACGTCTGGCGCCGGGCCGACTACGAGGCGCTCTTCGCGCCCGCGCCGGCGGGCACGCTGCGCGGCGAGGCGACACCCTTCTACCTGTACGACCACGGCGCGCACGACCGCATCCGCGCCCTGATGCCGGAGGCGAAGCTGATCCTGCTGCTGCGCGACCCGGTGGACCGGGCGCACTCCAACTGGACGCACCTGTGGAACGCCGGCCTCGAGCCGGAGGCCGACTTCCTCACCGCCTGCCACGCCGAGCAGCAGCGCCGCGCCGACGGCTGGGCGGCCTTCTGGCACTACGTCAGCCTCGGCCTGTACGGCCGCCAGGTGCAGCACCTGTACAAGGTGTTCGCCCGCGAGCAGGTGCTGCTGCTGCGCTACCGCGAGCTGAAGGACGCGCCGGCCGCGACGCTCGACCGGGTCTGCGACTTCCTCGGCGTACCCGCCGGGGTGCTCCGGGAGATCCCGAAGGAGAACGTGAACCGGCACGTCGTCGAGGACAACGGGGTCAACCGGGTGGCCCGCGGCCTGCTCCGCGCCGGCGGCCGGTTCGGGCACCGCTTCCCGGTGCCGCTGCGGCTCGCGGCCCGCGGGCCGATCCTCACGCTGCTGCACCGCAAGCGCGGCGCCCGGCCGGTGACCACCCCGGAGGAGCGCGCCGCGCTGCTGCCGCTCTTCGCCGACGACATCGCGCTGCTGCAGGATGTCACCGGCGAGCGCTACGACGACTGGCTCTCCGTCGACCGACACGCCCGCGCGTCGTAATCCCTATCTTCCCCATAGATCAGCCAAACTTGAGCAGTCACTCGTCGTTGTGCCGCTGACGTCACGAAACGGAGCCGCCTTGTCCATCGGAATCCAGGCCCTACCGCTACCTCGCTGGGAAGACGCGACGGTGGTGGTCGAGCCGCCCGGAGACGAACCGGGAGCGTGGGCGGGCGCACCGTCGGCGATCGTCGCGGACGGTGAGGTCTACCTCGCGTACCGGCTGCGGCTGCCGATCGGAGAGGGGCGCGGCATCTCCAATGTCGTCGCCCGCTCCGCCGACGGACTGCACTTCACCGTCGTCGCCGAGATCGGCAAGGACCTCTTCGGCGCCGAGTCGCTCGAACGCCCGGCCCTGGTCCGTACGCCGGAGGGCCGGTGGCGGCTCTACATCAGCGCCGCCACCCCCGGCACCAAGCACTGGCGGGTCGACCTGCTCGAGGCCGCCACCCCCGAGGGCCTGGCCACCGCGTCGCCGGTCACGGTGCTCGCCGGCGACGAGACCGCCGGGGTCAAGGACCCGGTGCTGCACCACGACGGCCACGGCTGGCACCTCTGGGCGTCGGTGCACCCGCTGGAGTCCTGGGACGACGCCGACCGCATGACGACCGAGTACGCGACCAGCCCCGACGGCGTGCACTGGACCTGGCGCGGCACGGCGCTCGCCGGCCGCCCGGGCCGCTGGGACGCGCGCGGCGTGCGGATCTCCTCGGTGTCGGTCGACGGCGACTCGATCGTGGCCGCCTACGACGGGCGCGCCACGGCCGGGGAGAACTGGGAGGAGCGCACCGGCACCGCCCGCGGCGTGCGGCTCCCGGACGGCAGCTTCGGCGAGCTGACCGCTGAGGACGGCGAGCCCGTCGGCAGCCCGCACGCCCCGAACGGCCTGCGCTACCTGAGCCTGGTCACCATGCCCGACGGCCGGCAGCGGATCTACTACGAGGCGACCCGCGAGGACGGCGCACACGACCTGCGCACGGAGCCCGGCTACTGACGGGTTACGCCGCTGAGAGCACCATCACGTCGGCGGGGCCTGCGGTGCCCGTCGTGATCGACTTGTCCTAGCGTCAGACACACAAAAGCCCGGTCTCCGGCGCCCGCCACCATCAACGGCGGGTTCATAGCGAGACCGTAATGGCGGAGCCCGTCCCACGAGGACGGGCTCCGCCATTTCTGCTTTCTCCGCCGGGCCGGACCAAGGCGCCCGCGCCCTCCAACATCGACGTTCACCCGGACTCGCCCCGGGTCCATGCCGCGGCGGCGGCGCCATCACCTGGGCGACCGCATCGGCGATCCGTGTCTGATCGCGCGGTCCTGTGCATCGCAGAGCGGTGCGTGAGCGTTCCCGCGATCTAGCTACAGAAGGTAGTGAACACGCTCCGGGCCGTAGAGATCTAACCGGCCTGCACCCCGGAATTCACGCACGGTGACGACGTTGCAGGTGACCCGCACCACTCGGACTAGTCGGACATGGAAGTCTTATGCCCCGCAGGCGCTCTCGTGCCCGATCGTGTCCGACCGTCCGGTCCTGTCGCGGATCGTCGTTCACCCGCACTGATGGGCGAAACCCACGGGACGGAACGGTCCTGGAGGGGCCCTTGGTGCGGCACCTCGATCGTTCGGTCAGCCGGGGGACCCCGGCCGGCGATTGTCACCCCGCCTTTGCGGTCAGTTGACCCTGGGTAACTCTTTGCTAGATTTGCTGACAGAAGCGAGCGAGTCGGGCTTCTACCCAGAAAGCCCCAAACTTGCAGCATCTGCCACCACGGAGGAACCGAAATGCCGCTCATCGCGACATCGAATACCACGAAGCGTGATGACAAGGAATCACCCAGAGTGAACGGTGGTCAACGCAAGCCGGCCGCGGGCAGCAAGCCGCGGCCCAGCACGGCCCCCTCCTGGTGACCCGCACCGCTCCCGAAACCCCTGCACCGGAAGGCACCGCCGAAGTGCCGGTCGTCCTCGACTTCACAAGGGACTACTTCAAGACCACCGAGATCGTCTCGAAGGAGTTCTGAGCGTGACCGCGACGACCGTCCGCTACGACCTCGACGCCGCCGGGATGCAGCGCATCACCGCGGAGTTCCTGGCCGCGGCGCCTTCCGCAACATCTCGATGATCGGCGCGCCGATGCGCACCCTCGCCGACTCCGGGCCGTTCGCCTACCTGGGTTCGCCGGAGAACCGCGCGGTCTACATGGACTTCCCGCTCATCGAGCCCGCGGTCCGCGAGCAGGCGGTCCGGATGCGCCGGGCGGCGCGGCCGACGTGGTCGGCGCTGCGCCGCTCCGGCCTGCGCAAGCTGCTGACCCGCCGGATCGCGTCCCAGGTCTCCACCCGCATCGGTACGGGCGCGGACGTCGACGAGCACATCGTCGTCGTCGAGGACTGACGCGGCGTTTTGCCCGGCGGGCCGCCGGGTAGAGACCCCAGCTACCACGGCGCGGGCAGCGCCCTGGGTGCGACAGGGGAGCGCGATGCGAACGCTGGGCGATCGGTACCGGCTCGAACGGCGCATCGGCGTCGGCGGCATGTCCGAGGTGTGGCGCGGACACGACCGGGTGCTCGACCGCCCCGTCGCCGTCAAGATCATGGCGCCGGCCGTCGAGGGCACCCTCGGCCGGGTCTGCGGGGTCGACCTGGTCCGCACCGAGGCCCGGTCCGCCGCGCGGCTCGCGCACCCGAACGTCGCCGGCGTGCACGACTTCGGCACCTCTCCGGCGCCGGACCGCGAGGTTCCGTACATCGTCATGGAGCTGGTCGAGGGCCAGACCCTGAGTGCGCACCTCGACGCCGGCCTGTTCGACTGGCGCATCGCCGTCCGGATCTGCGCCGAGGTCGCCGCGGCCCTGGCCGCGGCGCACGCGCAGCAGGTCGTGCACCGTGACATCAAGCCCGCGAACGTCATGCTCACCCCGGCCGGCGCGAAGGTGCTCGACTTCGGCATCGCGGCCGCGGTGGGCAGCCACGACCCGGACCCCGACGGCCCGGTCATGGGCACGCCGGCCTACGTCGCGCCGGAGCGCTTCGCGGGCCTGCCCGCGACCCCCGCGTCCGACATGTACTCGCTCGGCGTGCTGCTCTACCACTGCCTGTCGGGCCGGCTGCCCTGGACGGCGACGGGCGACACCGCGATGGTGCGCGCGCAGCGCGACCTGGACCCCGCGCCGCTGCCGCACATCGACGGGCTCGCCACCGAGGTGCTCGACCTCTGCTCGCGCTGCCTGCACCGGGACCCGGCCGAGCGGCCCACCGCGCTGGTCGCGGCCCTGCTGCTGGCCGAGGCCGTCGACGCCCGCGTGTACGTCCCCCTGACCGACCCGCGCCCGCCCTCGGTGCCGCCGTGGGACGCCCGCGCCGCGGCGGCCCCGACGAGCGCCGCCCTGCCCGAGGCGCCCGCCCCCCTCCCGCCGCACCACGACGACCGACCGGGCCGCCACCGCGCCGCCCCGCCCAGGAACCTCCGGGCCTGACTGCCCGCGCGCCCGGCGGGCGGCCTCACCTGGCGATGCGGCGTTGCGCGGCCGTCCGCCGGATTCTCTTCGTCCTGCCGTGCAGCGCCAGTAGATCGAGGACGGGCGCGACGGTGGAGATCTCCGCGAGCCTGATCTGAAGCCAATCGGTCCAGCCGGTCACCGATGCCTGCCCGAGATCGGGGACGGCGCCGTGAATCCGCAGGATGTCGACCTCCCTCCCACGCCGGGTGGCATACCGCCGGTCCCTGTCGGTGCGCACCGAGGCGATCCACGGCTCGCGCTGCGACGCCTCCACCCACTCCATCATCTGGATCACGACGGAGGCGACCAGCCCGTCATCCGGGTCGGCGTGGAGGGCGGCGAGCAGCGGCGGGTGACACGCCTCGCGGGAGATCGCCCTTCGATAAAGCGCCCAGCGCTGATGCTCGTCGCCGGGGTCCTCGGGTGGCGGCGTGCCGAGGCACTCGGCAAGGTCACTGCTCACCTCACCACGGTAGACAACTGCCATGGTCATGTTAAAGATTCTTGACACGATGTCAATGCTGTTTTACCTTTGGCGTGTCAAACTTTTTGTACATGGGAGCGGGTCATGTCCTCCGAGGAGAAGCGCACCTGGATCTCCGCGCTGGTCGGCTTCGTCGTTCCGGTCGTCTATCTCGCGGTCGTCATGTCCAAGGTGCCGGGTGCGGACGTGGCGGGGATCGGCTACGTGGTGCCGATGCTGGCCTCGATCGGGATCGGGATCGGCGCGGGCATCGTGCTGGCCATCGTGGCCGCCGTCGCCTCGCCGCAGGACGCGGACCGGACCGACGAGCGCGATCGGGAGATCAACCGGCGGGGTGAGTACGTCGCGTTCTACGTCATGAGCGGCGCCGCGATCGTGCCGCTGGCCCTGGCCATGGCGGAGGTCGAGCAGTTCTGGATCGCGCACGCGCTCTACCTGGCGTTCGTGCTGGCCGCGCTGACGTCGTCGGTAGTGAAGATCGTCGCGTACCGGCGGGGCTGGTAGGGGTGGGCAAGCCGACCAGGGTGACCAACTCGATCCGGGCGCTGCGCTTCTCGCACGGGGAGATGACCCAGGCGGAGCTGGCCGACCGCATCGGGGTGACCCGGCAGACCGTCATCGCGATCGAGCAGGGCCGGTACTCGCCGTCGCTGGAGGTGGCCTTCCAGATCGCGCGGGTGTTCGGGGTGCCGCTCGACGACGTCTTCGGATACCCCGACACCCACGAATAGACCGGCTCCGTTTACCCGAGATCGAGGAGGGATCATGCAACCAGAAGAGCTGAGGCGTACCGCCCGCATCACCGGGCTGTTCTACCTCGGCAACGCCGTCACCAGTGTGCTCGGGTTCATTGTCATCCGCTCGCGGCTGTTCGACGTAGGCGATCCCGGTGCGACGCCGGCCAACCTGGTCGCGCACGAGTCTCTCGCCCGCGTCGGCATCGCCATGTACCTCGGCATGGTCATCACCCAGACCCTCGCCGCGGTCTGGTTCTACCGACTGTTCCGAACCGTGAACTCCTTCGCCGCGAGTGGGATCGCCGCCTTCGGACTGGTCAACGCGGTCGTGGGCATCATGAGCACGGCGCTGCTGGCCACGGCGGTCGAGGTGGCGGCCGACCCGGTCGGCGACGCGGTGGCCACCGTCCAGGTTCTGCAACTGGTCGACGACAACCTGTGGGGCGTCGGGGCGCTGTTCTTCGGCCTGTGGCTGATCCCGATGGGCTGGTGCGTGCTGCGGTCGGGCTGGATGCCCCGCGCCCTCGGCTGGCTCCTCGTCGGCGGCGGTGCCGGGTATGTGCTCAGCGCGTTCGTCGAGTACCTCGCCCCCGACGCTCAGGTCATCGCCGAGGCGCTTACGTATCCCGCGTCCGTCGGCGAGCTCTGGATGGTCGGGTACCTGCTGATCCGCGGCGTGCGCCGGGTGGCGCCGGAAGCGGCGCCGGCGGTGGCTCAGGTCTGACCGGCGGCGCTGCGCGGTACCACCACCAGCGGGCGGCGGGCGCGGCGCACGAGCCGGGTCGAGACCCCGCCGAGCAGCACCCGCCGGGCCGGGCCGTAGCCCCGCGAACCGCAGAACAGCACGTCGACGTCGTCCAGGTCGGCGAGGGACTCGACCACGTCGCCGACCCGGATCTCCCAGTCGGTCTGCACGCCCGCCACGGACTCGGCCGCCCGGCCCAGCGCCAGCTCGTAGGTCTCCCGGGCGGTCTCCAGGAAGGCGTGCTCCGCGTCCTGCCCGACCAGGAACGGCATGGCGGCGTCGGCGTCCGCGACCACCGTGTACAGCCGCAGCGGGCTGCCGGTGCGCGCCGCCAGCCGGGCCGCCGCCGCGAGCGCCGCCCGGCCGTCGGGGGTGTCCACGTAGGCGACGCCGATCCGGCCCAGCGCGCCGGGCGGCGTCTCCATCGCGGCCGGCGCGACCGCGACCGGGCAGACGCTGCCGGCCAGCAGCCGCTCGGCGGTGCTGCCCGCGAAGAGCCGGTGTCGGCTGCCGGCCCGCCCGGAGCCGACCACGATCACCTCCGCGGTCAGCTCCTCGGCGAGATCGTGCAGGCCGTGCGCGGCCGAGGTGGAGGCGATCACCCGGTACGCGATGTCGCCGGTCGCGCCGGCGAGCACCGCGCGGGCGCCGTCGAGCACCGCCGTCGCGGCCCGGTGCCGGTCGGCGACCCACTCGGCGTCGACCCGGCCCGAGCCGAGCGCGGACGGCGCCGGATGCACGACCGCGACGATCAGCGGGGCGTCCAGCGTCTGCGCCGTCCACTGGCCCAGCCGCAGGGCGTCCTCGGCCGCCTCGGCGCCGTCGACGCCGACGATGACCGGGGCGGTCACTGGGACTCCCCGTCCGGCGCCGCGGCGCGGCGGCGCAGCCGGGAGTGGCGGTAGCCGTACAGGAAGTAGATGGCCAGGCCGAGGATCAGCCAGACGATGAAGCGGATCCAGGTGCTCAGCGGGAGGTCCGACATCAGGTAGACCGCGAAGAGCACGCCGAGGATCGGCAGCACCGGCGACCACGGCACCCGGTACGGCCGGGGCATCTCGGGCCGGGTCCGGCGCAGGATGATCACGCCGACGTTGACCAGCACGAACGCGAACAGCGTGCCGATGTTGACCAGCTTGACGATCTCGGAGAGCGGCACCAGCGCCGCGAGGATCGAGATGAGCACGCCGAGGCCGATGGTCAGCCGGGCCGGGGTGCCGTAGCGCTGGTTGACCGTGGCCAGCCGCTCCGGGAGCAGGCCGTCGCGGCACATGGCGAAGAAGATGCGCGTCTGGCCGTACAGGATGACCAGGACGACGCTGGTGATGGCGACGACCGCGCCGAGGGCCAGGATCGAGGCCGCCCAGCTCATGCCGGCGCCCTGGTCGAGCGCCGCGGCCAGCGGCGCGTCGCTCGAGGCGAGCTGCTCCGGGCTGGCGATGCCGATCGCGCCGATCGCGGTCAGCACGTAGAAGACCGTGCAGATGGCGAGCGAGCCGATGATCGCCAGCGGCAGGTCCTTGGCCGGGTTGCGGGCCTCCTCGCTGCCGGTCGAGACGGCGTCGAAGCCGATGTAGGCGAAGAAGATGATCGCGGCGGCCGAGGTGACCCCGTCGACCCCGGACGGCGCGAACGGGTGGAAGTTGCCGGTGCCGAAGTTGAAGAGCGCCACCACGATGAAGAACAGCAGCACCGTCAGCTTGACCCCGACCATGACCAGGTTGACCCGGGTGCTCTCGGTGACGCCCCGCACCAGCAGCAGCGTGATGGCCAGGACGATGAAGACGGCGGGCAGGTTGAAGACGCCACCGTCCTCGGGCGACTTGGAGATGGCGTCCGGCAGGGCCACCCCGAACGCGGCGTCGAGGAACGCGTTGAGGTTGCCGCCCCAGCCGACCGCGATCGCGGCGACCGAGACGCCGTACTCCAGGATCAGGTCCCAGCCGATGATCCAGGCGACGATCTCGCCCAGCGTGGCGTAGGTGTAGGTGTAGGCGCTGCCGGCGACCGGGATGGACGAGGCCAGCTCGGCGTACGAGAGGGCGGAGAACGCGCAGGCGACCGCGGCCAGCACGAAGGAGAGGATGACCGCCGGGCCGGCCACCGAGGCGCCCTCGCCGATCACCACGAAGATGCCGGTGCCGATGATCGCGCCGACGCCCATGGCGGTCAGATGGGTGGCGCTGACCGTCTTCCTGAGCCCGTGTCCCTCCTCGGTCGTCTCGGAGATCAGCGACCCCACGTCGCGGACCGCGAAGATTCCCGGGCGTTGGTTCGAACCATTCACCATGCTGAGACCATCCTCCACATGCGTCGGCCGCGCGCCTCTCACCAGCGGATCCGCCGGATGCTGCCTACTTTCCCGCAGTGGTCGGCGTTGATGCCGGTGATGCGTGATTTTCTCGTCGCCCTCTGTGGCGGACGTGGTGTCCGCCCTGGTCACGGAAACACCGGGCAGCCTGCGGGGGCACCGGAGGGCGTTGTACCGTGAGCCGACGGGCTAGCTGGTTCGAAAGGTCGGGGTACATGGGCGAGGCCGTGATGACCACGCGGCGCCAGGCGGACGGCGCGATCGTGGTCGAGGTCCGCGGCTCCCTCGACGCGGCGACAGTGGACGCGCTGCGCAGGACGGTGCTCGGCGCCCTGCAGGCGGAGCGCCCGGTGATGATGATCGTCGATCTCACGTTCGTCACCTTCATGGACTCGATGGGCGTCGGCGCTCTGGTGGCCGGCCACAACGCCGCCCGCGACACCGGCACCCGGTTCCTGCTGCGCAACCCGAGCGAGTTCGTGCACCGGCAACTGCGGATCACCGGCCTGACCGAGATGTTCGGCCTGCCGCCCGGTTCCTCCCGCCCACAGACATACACCCCTTAGCCCCGTGGGCGACGGAGCCTCGCGCCGGTTATGGTGCCGTCATGGAACCGGCGGTCGGTGCGTGGTGCGCGAACGCCGAGATCTGCTTCCGACTCCATGATCACGAGCACCGGCTCAAGTCCGTACGGCTGAGCTCCGCGGCCGCGGCCGGCGACTTCTCCTACGACGCCGAGCGGCGCAGCTGGGAGCTGCGGCTGCCCCGCCCGCCGGTGCGGCGCGTCGAGTACCGCCTGGAGCTCGGCCATCCCGACGGCACCAGCGAGCTCGTCCGCGACCCCGACAACCCGCGGCGCAGCGGCGAGGCCTCCGTGCTCTGGTGCCCCGACTACCGCGAGCCCGACTGGCTGCACCTGCCGCAGGCCGCCGGCCGGTGGCGGGAGGTCTACCTGCCGCTGCCCGCGCTGCGCGGCGAGATGATCGCCCGGATCTGGTCGCCGGACACCCGGACGGATCGGGTCCTGGTCGCGCACGACGGGCCCGACTTCCACCGGTACGGCGAGATCGGGCGTTACACCGGCGCCATGATCGGCGCGGGGCGGGTGCCGCCGTACCACCTCGTGCTGCTGCCGCCCGGCGAGCGCTTCGAGTGGTACTCGGCCAGTCCGGCGTACGCGAAGTCGCTGGCCCGCGACGTCCTGCCGAAGCTGGCCGCCGAGCTCGGCACCGACCGGCCCGTGGTCGGCGCCGGCGCCAGCCTCGGCGCCCTGGCCATGCTGCACGCGCAGCGCCGCCACCCGGAACGCTTCGCGGCGCTGTTCCTGCAGTCGGGCAGTTTCTTCCAGCCGCGCTTCGACCGGCAGGAGTCCGGGTTCCGGCGCTACCTGCGCATAGTCCGGTTCACCGGCCGGGTCCGGCGGGCCGAGTCCTTCGACGCCGGCGTGCCCACGGCCATCACCTGTGGTGCGGTCGAGGAGAACCTGGCGAACAATCGCGACATGGCCGCGGTGCTGGGCCGGCAGGGCTACACCGTGAGCTTCGGCGAGGTTCCCGACGCGCACAACTGGACCGGCTGGCGCGACGCCCTCGACCCGGACCTGACCAGGTTGCTGCAGAAGGTGTTCATCTAGCGGGAGGCGCCAATGGCCGACGTCGAGCACACCATCGGACTGCTGCTGGGCACCGAGGACGACTGGCCACGGGCGTACGAGGCGATGCTGCGCCGGATCGGCGCGGTCACCGACGACCAGGGCCGCACCCACCTCACCCGCAGCGTGCGGGTCACCATCGAGCCGTTCAACCTGCGCGACTCGCCGCGCCACGACCTGGTCATCGACCGGCTCGCCTACTGGTACTACCACCCGCGCGAGTGGCTCAAGAAGATCGCGCTGATGGACGACGTGTACCTGCTGAACAGCCCGTTCACGTTCCAGGCCATGGAGAAGCACGCCGCGTACTGCGCGATGATGCGGCTCGGGCTCAAGGTGCCGGAGACGGTGCTGGTGCCGTTCAAGAACCCCCTCGACAACGCCCGGTACGCGTACACCTCCGAGCGCTACAACCAGGCCTTCGACCTCGAGGCGCTGGCCGCCTCCATCGGCTACCCGATGTACATGAAGCCGTACGACGGCGGCGCCTGGGTCGGCGTCTCCCGGATCCGCGACGTCACCGAGCTGCACGCGGCGTACGACGCGTCCGGCGAGCGGCTCATGCACCTGCAGGCGGCCGTCGAGGACTACGACGTCTTCGCCCGGTCGCTGACCATCGGCCCCGAGACCATGGTGATGAAGTTCCGCCCCGAGCTGCCCATGCACGAGCGGTACGCGGTGGCGCACGACTTCCTCACCCCGGCCGTCGGCGACGAGGTGGTGGCCATCTCCCGGGTGGTCAACGCGTTCTTCCGCTGGGAGTTCAACAGCTGCGAGACGCTGATCCGCGGCACCGACGTGCACCCTATCGACTACGCGAACGCCTGCCCCGACGTGGCGGTGACCTCGCTGCACTACTACTTCCCGTGGGCGATGTCGGCGCTGCTGCGCTGGACCGTCTACTGCGTGGTCACCGGCCGCAAGCCACGGCTGGACACCGACACGTCCCGGTACTTCGCGATCGCCGACGACCCGTCGCTGTCGTACGACGAGAAGCTGGCGGGCTACCGCCGGCTCGCCGACGAGTACTTCGAGATCGACCGCTACCAGGAGTTCTGCGCCAAGCACCTGGGGCACGTCGACGACGTGGTCGCAGACTGGGTCGGATCCGAGGAGTTCCGCTTGCTACTGGACGGTACCGTCCGGGGGATGTACCCGCCGCACGAGCACGAGCGCTTCCTCGGCCACTTCAACGGGCTGATCGACGCCTGGCTCCGCGACCATGGCTGACCTCGTCCGCGCGGTCAGGTTCTCCGCCGGGCTGTACGCGCGCCGGCTCGACTTCCTCTACCACGGCTACCTGCGCCGCGACCCGATGGCGCTGCTGCACCTGCGGCCCGGCCGCGACGACCCGTACGCGATCTATGCGGGCATGCCGCGATTCGGGCCGACCCGCCTCGGGAACTGGGCGACGACCAGCCACCGCGTGTGCAGCGCCGTGCTGCGCGACCGGCGCTTCGGGGTGAGCGCCGTCAACCTGGACCCGGCGGCACCGCCGGCGGTCGCCGACTCGTTCGACATGTCGTTCCTCGACCGGGATCCGCCCGACCACACCCGGCTGCGCCGGCTGGCGCAGCCCGCGTTCAGCCCGAAACAGATGGCCGGCTACCGGCCGCGGATCGAGCGCACGGTCGACGACCTGCTGGACACCGCGCTCGCGGCGCGGGAGTTCGACCTGGTACGGGCGCTCGCGGCGCCGCTGCCGATCGGGGTCATCACCGACCTGCTCGGCGTGCCTGACGCCGACGCCGAGCGGTTCTCCCGCTACGGCACGATCATCGGCGGCGCGCTCGACGGCGTCCGCTCGCCGGCGCACGCGGCCCGGCTGCGGTCGGCCAACCGGGCGCTGCGGGAGCTCTTCGAGGAGCTGTTCGTGCTGCGCCGCCGGGAGCCCGCCGACGACCTGATCAGCCGGATCGTGGCGGCGGAGGGCGACCAGATCCAGCCGCGCGAGATGGTGCCGATGTGCAACCTGCTGCTGGTCGCGGGCTTCGAGACGACGGTCAACCTGATCGGCAACGCGGTGAACGCGCTGCTCGAACACCCGGAGCAGTGGGCCGCGCTGGTCTCGGACCCGGCCGCCTTCGCGCCGGCCGTCGTCGAGGAGACGCTGCGCTACGACCCACCGGTGCAGCGTACGGCCCGCTGCGCGCTCCAGGACCTCGAACTGGAGGGCCGGCGCGTGCGCCGGGGCCAGTTCGTGGTGACGCTGATCGGCGCCGCGAACCGCGACCCGGAGGCGTTCGAAGACCCGGGGAAGTTCGACATCTGGCGCGCGTCGACCGCCGACCACCTGGCCTTCTCCAGCGGCATCCACTACTGCATCGGGCAGCCCCTCGCGCGGCTCGAGGCGACGATCGCCCTGCAGAAGCTGGCGGAGCGGGTGCCGGACCTGCGCCGGGCCGGCCCGCTGCGCCGCCGCGCGTCCAGCATCGTGCGAGGCCCGATCCGCCTACCGGTGCGCACCGGCGACCGGCGGCTGTCCGTGGTCTGAACTGTCAGTGCCCCGGCCTAGAGTTCAGGGCGTGCATATCCGGATCGAGGGCAGCGACCTGCCCGGGCAGCGCCCCGGCGACCAGGCCGACGAGCTGCGCCGCGGCAACGTGCACGTCGGCGTGCAGCGGGGGAGCGAGGTGATCGAGCGGGTCCCGGCCGGCGCCGCCGGCGCCACCTGGGAGCTCGAGGTGGCCAGCCGCGAGGTCGACGGCCTGCTCGACGTCGGCGGGCCATACGTGCACGGCCGGCCCGGCGCCCGCTTCCTCTACCTCAGCTGGGGCGCGGTCGACGGCGGGAGCTTCGCGATGTTCCGGCGGGCCAAGCTGCTCTTCGGCGACATCCCCACGCCGATGCTGCGCGCGGCGCACGACGGCACCGCCTCGCTGGTCGGCCGGCTCGGCCTCACCGACGACCGGGGCGGGCCGCGCTGCGCCCGGGTCCGGCCGCCGGACATCGTCTGGCGGCTCGCATGACGGTGGTGGCGCACGGCCTCATCGCGCGCGACGGCGCCCTGGCCGTCTGGGCCGAGACCGACGAGCCCGACCCGGCCGCCCGCGGCGGTGTGCACCCCCGGGCGCTCCCGCTGCCCGGCGCGGACCGGGAGGTGACGCTGATGCTGCCCGCCACCACGGCCGGGCCGCTGCCGTCCCCGCAGCTCGGGCTGCCGCCGCGCCGCGGCCGGCCCCGGCTGCGCCCCTGGCGGGTGCCCGCCGCCGCCGTCGCGTTCGTCACCGACGACCTCGCCGACGACTACGGCGCGCGCGCCGCGCCCTCGCTGGCCTACCTGGCCGAGGTGTGCGCATTCGCGGCCGACCTGGTCGCCCGCGGCCGGGTGCTGCCCGCCGTGCACGCCGCGGAGCCTCAGCCCCGGGCGCTGTGGCGGCCCGTGCTCACCGGGCCCGACGCGGCCCGCCACGCCGACCTGCTGCGCCGCATGCCGCCCGCCTGCCGGGCCGAGCGCGCCCGTCCCGGCGACGCCGGCGGGCTGCCGGCTCCCGACCTGCTGCACGCCGCGCTGCACCGGCTTGTCGACGGCCTGGTCCGCACCCGGCTCGCCGAGTCCGGCGTCGCCCTAGGTCCTGCCTGGCTCGCCGCCCTGTCCGCGGAGCCCGAGTTCGACCCGCCGCCGCACCACGAGCTGGACGCCCTCGCCGACGCCCTGAACGCCTGGCACGCCGAGGCCACCAGCGGCGCCGCCGTGCGCGTCTGCTTCCGGCTCACCTTCCTGCCCGAGCTCGAGCCCGACGAGCCCGACGCCACCGGCGTGCCGGAGCCGGCCGCCGACGGCGACGCGTGGCTGCTCGAGTTCCTGCTGCAGCCGGCCGACGAGCCCAGCCTGCTCGTGACCGCCGCCGACGTGTGGCGCGACCGCAGCGCCCCGCTGCGGCGCTGGACCCACCACCCGCAGGAGCGGCTCATCGCCGGGCTCGGCCGGGCGGCCCGGCTCTACGCCGACCTCGACGCGGCCCTGCGCACCGCCCGCCCCGCCGAGCTGGTCCTCGACACCGAGGGCGCGTACCGCTTCCTGAGCCACGCGACGCTGCTCGAACAGGCCGGCTACGGCGTCCTGCTACCGGCCTGGTGGCGCGAGCCGCAGCGCCTCGGCCTGTCCCTGGAGGTCCGCGGCCGCGAGGACGTCGCGGCGGTGCTGCGCGACGAGGCGACCGACCTGGCGAGCATCGTCGGCTACAACTGGGGCCTCGCGCTGGGCGGCCGCGCCCTGACCGAGACGGAGCTCGCCGAGCTGGCCCGGGCCAAGGTGCCGCTGGTGCGGCTCCGCGGGCGCTGGGTCTACCTCGACGCGGGCCGCCTGCGGGCCGGGCTCGAGTTCCTGCGGCGCGGCGGCGGCACCATGACCGCCGGCGACGCGCTGCGGATGATCCGGCTGCTGCCGCCCGAGGAACTGCCGCTGCCGGTGACGGCCGTCGACGGCAAGGGCTGGCTCGCCGACCTGCTCGCCGGGCGCCTCGGCGAGCGGCTCGAGCTGCTCGACCCGCCCGGTGGCCTGGTCGGGGAGCTGCGGCCGTACCAGCGAAGGGGTTTCTCCTGGCTGGCCTTCCTCGACGGCCTCGGCGTCGGCGCCTGCCTGGCCGACGACATGGGCCTGGGCAAGACCGTGCAGCTGCTCGCGCTGCTCCTGCACCGCCGCGGCGGGCCCACCCTGCTGATCTGCCCGCTGTCGGTGCTGGGCAACTGGGTGCGCGAGGCGGCCCGGTTCGCGCCGGACCTGCGGGTGCGCGTCCTGCACGGCAGCGACCGCCCCGACCCCGCCCACCTGCTCGACGGCGCCGACGTGCTGCTGACCACCTACGCGACGGCCACCCGCGACGTCGACGCGCTGGCCGCCGTGCCCTGGGACCGGGTGGTCCTCGACGAGGCGCAGCACATCAAGAACGGCGCGAGCGCCGCCGCCCGGGCCGTGCGCCGCCTCGACGCCCGGCACCGAGTCGCGCTCACCGGCACCCCGGTGGAGAACCGCCTGGCCGA
This sequence comes from Actinoplanes sp. NPDC049668, assembly GCF_044465445.1. Classification (NCBI taxonomy): domain Bacteria; kingdom Bacillati; phylum Actinomycetota; class Actinomycetes; order Micromonosporales; family Micromonosporaceae; genus Actinoplanes; species Actinoplanes sp. NPDC049668. The sequence continues at coordinate 45,502 of NZ_JBITLR010000002.1, read as the reverse complement.
GCTCTGGTCCATCCTGGACTTCCTCAACCCCGGCCTGCTCGGCAGCGCGCACTCGTTCCGCGCCCGCTACGCGGTGCCCATCGAGCGGTACGCGGACGAGGACGCCGCCGCCCGCCTGCGCCGCGCCACCCGGCCGTACATGCTGCGCCGGGTCAAGGCCGACCCCGCGGTGATCGACGACCTGCCCGACAAGCGGCACACCCGGCACCTGTGCGGCCTCACCACCGAGCAGGCCACCCTCTACCAGGCCGTGCTCAACGAGATGACCGACCGGCTCACCGACGAGACCGAGATCCGCCGCAAGGGCATCGTGCTGTCCGCGATGACCAAGCTCAAACAGGTCTGCAACCACCCGGCCCAGCTGCTCGGCGACGGCTCGCCACTGCCCGGCCGCTCCGGCAAGCTCGAACGCCTGGAGGAGATCCTCGACGCGGCGCTCGCCGACGGCGAGAGCGCGCTGTGCTTCACCCAGTTCGCCCGCTTCGGCGCCATGCTGACGCCGCACCTCGCGGCCCGCTTCGGCGTCGAGGTCCGCTACCTGCACGGCGGCACCCCGCGCCGGGCCCGCGACGAAATGGTCGCCGCGTTCCAGGCGGACACCCGCCCGGGCATCTTCGTGCTCTCGCTCAAGGCCGGCGGCACCGGCCTGAACCTGACCGCGGCCAACCACGTCGTGCACGTCGACCGCTGGTGGAACCCGGCGACCGAGACCCAGGCCACCGACCGGGCGTTCCGCATCGGACAGAACCGCGACGTCCAGGTACACACCCTCGTCTGCCTCGGCACGCTGGAGGAGCGCATCGACCGCCTGATCACGGACAAGGGCGTGCTGGCCGAGCGCGTCGTCGGCAACGGCGAGGGCTGGCTGACCGCCCTGAGCACCGACGACCTGCACGCCCTGCTGGCCCTGGAACCGGAGGCCGTCGTTGACTGACAACCTCTCAGCGCCGTTCATCGCCATGTTCGAGTCCCTGCGCATGGCGCCGACCTTCGCCCGCGGCCGCCGCGACGCCCGCGCCGGCCACGTGCGCCACCTGACCGTCTCCAGCAGCCTGGTGACGGCCCAGGTCCGCGGCCCGGACGACCCGACCGCGTTCCGCTCCCGCATCGCGGTACGCGCGTTCGGCGCGGCCGAATGGTCCCGCGTCGAGGACGACCTGGCGTCCCAGGCCCGCTACGTGGCCGACCTGCTGGCGGGCCGCATGCCGGCGGACATCGACCAGGTGTTCGCCCGCGCCGGGGTGACGCTGCTGCCGCTGTCGCTGGACGAGGTGGCCCTGGACTGCACCTGCGAACGCTGGCCGATGCCGTGCGCACACCTCGCGGCGACGTGCTACGCGCTGGCCCGCTCCTTCGAGACGGACCCCTTCACGGCCTTCGCCTGGCGCGGCCGCTCCCGCGACGAACTACTCACCCGCCTCAGCCAACTACGCGGCGCCACCGCCCACGCCCCACCGCCGACACCGCCGGAGCCCTCGTCCGGCGACCTCGGCGACCTGGCCGCCTTCTGGGGCGGCCCGGCAACCATCTACCCGGCCGCCGTCCCGGGACCGGGGACCGTGGAGGCCGCCGCCGGTCCGGGAGCCGCCGCTGGTACGGGAGGCGCCGGGTGGGTGGAGGTAGCCGCGCCGTCCGCCGACGCGGGGCGTCCAGACCTTCTGCTCGACCAGTTCGACCCGCCGCCGCTGCGCCCGGGCGGGGTCCCGTTGATCGAAGCCCTGCGCCCGGCCTACCGCGCACTTCCTCCGCACGCCTGAGCGCGCGCAGCGCGGCCGCCTGATTGCACTCGCCGGATTTTCTGCGTGGGATTCGGCGGAGGGTCGCCGCTGGTCCTGGGGCCGGGACCTCGGCGGTTTGAGGCGGTGGCGGCGTGGCGTGCCCGATGCCACCGTCTGGCATTCACCGGATTTCTGCGTGGGATCCGGCGGAGGGTCGCCGCTGGTCCTGGGGCCGGGACGTCGGCGGTTTGAGGCGGTGGCGACGCGGCGTGCCCGATGTCGGATGTGGCGGCAAGGCGACGATGCCTTAGACCAAGGTGCGTCACGAGCTGCGGCATGCCGGCAACCGCGGCGACGCCGCGCACGATGATCTCGTCCATGTCGATCTCCCACCCGCGGACGCCTCCGCACTGCGGACCTACTCCCGGTCCAGCCGGTAGGTGTAGAAGTAGCCGCTGTATCCGGCACCTTGCATTTCGGCGCGGATGGCGGCAACGAGGCCGATCGCCTGGCTCGTCGCGAGCTGCCGGAGCCGGTCCCGCGCCGGCCAATCGTCGAGCCGCTCCGTGCGGCCCTCGCTGGTCTCGATGATCCTGCCGTCGCGCTCGGTCCAGCTCAGCAGTGGCGAGTCCACCGAAACCGATCCCTCGGTGACTCCGATCAGGAGCGCACGCAGCGCGGTGAACCGGATGTGCACCAGATCCGACGCGTAGAGGTCGATCTCCTCCTCCACGGCACGCTCGATGTGCCACCTGTCCCGTTCGAGCTGCGGGTGCTCCGCCGTCATCTCGGCGAGAGCGGCAAGCAACGCATATGTCCATTCGACGATGGCGCCGTAGATCGGCGCGCGCCGCTCCCGCAACTCCTGCCCGTGCGAGCGTTCTCGCAATGCCTGTTCCTGTTGATGGACAAGCGAAGGCTGTGAATCCAAGGTGGCTTTCGTATTCTCACGCTGTGTCTTCAGCGAGGTAATGGTGGTCAATGCGTTTACCCCGACGGTAAGCGCGGCGACACCGACTGACGAAAGGGCGGCAACGAGCGGGGCATCCATCGGGACATGCTGCCATCGATCGGCACCACGCCGAACCACGATGCCCATCCATCCTCGGGGCCGGCACGCCGCCGACCAGGATCCCACCGCCGACCAGGCCGACGCCGGCCGCCAGAGGTCCGCGACACCGCGCGGGTCGATGCGGCCGCGCCAGGCAGTCGATGTCGTATCGGACGAGCCCTGCGGTGGTGCGAGGATGTCGGCCGGCGTGCTTCCCCAGGAGGACACCGCCCGCGGGCAGGGCTGCGGGTGCCGGCCGGACATGACTCACCTGGTAACGCAGGATCCTTCCCCGAACCTTCTCGGTGAGTTCCACCTGACGCTTGGAACCGTCCGGCGGCCCGCACTTGAACCGGCTCCATGCGGCCGGCCGCCTCGCGCAGCCGACGCGCCTTGGCGGGTTTCGGCTGGTCGGTGGTCTTGCGTGGTGGGTGTGTCCCGGCCGGTTTCGGCTGGGCGGTGGTCTCGCGCAGCCGACGCGCCCTGGCGGGTTTCGGCTGGTCGGTGGTCTTGCGTGGTGGGTGTGTCCCGGCCGATTCCCGCCGACCGGCGGCCTCGCCCGGCGTGTGCACCCTGGCCGGTTTCCTGCCGGCCAGCGGCCTCACCCGATTGGCGCCCGCCGGCCGTCGCCAGCCAACGGCCTTGCCTGACAGGTGTTTCCTGGCCGGTTCCCTCGGATCAGCGCCCTCGCTCAGCGTGTGTGCTCTGGTGGGTTGCGGCTGGCCAGTGCCGTCGCTCAGCGTGTGTGCTCTGGTGGGTTGCGGCTGGCCAGTGCCGTCGCTCAGCGCGTGCGCCCTGGTGGGCTCCGGCTGGCCAGCGATCTCGCCCAGCGCGTGCGCCCCGGCCGGTTCCCGCTGGCTGGCGTCCCGGTCTGGGTGGTGCTCTTGGGCGGGTTCGGCGAGGCCTGCGAGTGCGGTGCGTGGTTGATTGCTGCGCTGCGACGGATCGTGGTTGGTCGGCAAGGTGTGGTCCGGTGATGTCTGTTCGATGTGGATGGGGCCGGTTGCCCGGGTCGGCGGCGGGTTCGTTGTGTGGGGCTCGGTCGGGTCTGGTGCGGCGTGGTCATCGTGTTGGTCGCGTAGCTGGCGCAGGCGCCGGGCGTGGCGTTGTGTCAGTCCCCATCTGCGGTGTCGCTCGTGGTCGCGCCGGAACTGGTCGCGCTCGGGGGAATAGTTGCGGGATGCGGTGCGGTCGCGCATGGCGGCCAATTCGCCGCGACTGAAGAATTGGAGCTGTTGCCGCATGTATTCATTATCTCGGGTCGGCCGACAGTTGTCCCTTCCCGATCAATGTCGATCATGCCAACTTATCGGCGCCCGTCGCTGGTTACAGAAAATGACTATTGATTAGAAAGCTCTGCAATTAGGCGGTGGTTGCAACAGCCGACTAGGTTCTGTCCCGCGGATCATGCGTAGCGATCATGGACGATGGTCGTTGAATCGGTGTGGCGCGTGGTGATCTGAGCAGCGAGGAATGGGCTGTGCTGGAGCCGTTGCTGCCGGCGCAGCCCGTCCGGGGCGGGCAATGGCGCGATCACCGGCAGGTCATCAACGCGATCTGCTGGGTCAAACGAACCGGCTCGCCCTGGCGTGACCTGCCCGAACGCTACGGGCCTTGGAAGACCGCGCATCAACGCTTCACCAGGTGAGCCGCCGACGGCACCTGGGCCAGGATGAAAGCTGAAGTGATCGCGTTGGCCGAGCTCGACGACGACATCGACTGGGACGCCCAGGTCGATGCCACCATCGTGCGTACCCACCAGCACGCCGCCGGAGCCGCTAAAAGGGGCTGACGGTTGCCGAAACTCAGGCACGCGAAAGCATCGGCCGGTCCCGCGGCGGGCTGACCACCAAAATCCACACCCTGGCCGACGGCCGTGGCCGGTCCCTCGCCACGCTCATCACGCCCGGCCAAGCCGCTGACACCCGGCAGCTGATCCCGCTGCTCGAGCAGGTCCGCGTTCCCCGGCCCGGTGGTGTCGGCCGGCCCCGCACCCGGCCCGCGTCGGTCACCGGCGACAAGGCGTACTCATCACGGGCGAACCGGCAAGCGCTGCGCGGCAAACGGATCCGCGCGACGATCCCGGAACCCAACGACCAGATCGCGAACCGGAAACGCCGCGGCTCTCACGGCGGCCGCCCAGCCGCTTTCGACCCGCACGCCTACCGCCGCCGCAACCAAGTCGAACGCGGCTTCAACCGGCGCAAACACTGGCGCGGGCTGGCCACCAGATTCGACAAACTCGGCATCAACTACCAGGCCACCCTCGACCTGGTCGAGATGCTCGACTGGTTACGCGCGGTCCCCGACGGACATGATCCGCGGGACAGAACCTAGTGGCCCGTTTGCCCGGTAGGAGCCAGGCCGGCGGGCACCTGGGAGGCCGACCGTTGCCACGAAACAGTTGGCGCGATCCGCTTCCCTGTGAGCTGCGGCTGCTGCGGCGGCGTGATGTCCTCCCGGCTTCCACTCTGGATGTCCGCCTACCGAGATCGTCTCTAACGGAGTGCTCGCCGACCGGCCGCATCCGCGATGGGCCAAGTCGTCGGATACGCCCCGGTGTGGGACAAGGCCGGCCGCATCGGCGGTGATCACGGGCCGCCCGCGCGAAGGAGAGACGGCCGCGGGTTGGGATCGATCTACACCGAATCTGCACAAGAGCAGCACCATTGCCGCGACCCGCTGTGGTTCGCTGCGGTGATGACCCGGACGACCGCCGCGGCGCGTGCCGCGCGTCAGATCTCCTATCTCGACGAGGCTGCTGCGAGCGATGTCGGGCGGCGTTACAAGCGGCGGCTGCTGGGGGAGTTGCGGATCGGGCCGGGTCAGGTCGTCCTCGACGTGGGCTGCGGTCCCGGCACCGATCTTCCCGCCATGGTCGCGGCGGCCGGGCCGGGCGGCAGAGTCATCGGCGTGGACCGGGACCCCGGGATGCGGGAAGCGGCCCGGCGGCGGATCCGCGCGGCGCCGGGCGCCGAGATACTGGCCGGTGACGCGCACGCGCTGCCGCTCGGGCCGGCGAGCGTCGACCGGGCCCGCGTCGACCGGGTGCTGCAACACGTGGACGATCCGGCGGCGGCGGTGGCCGAGCTGCGGCGGGTGCTTCGGCGCGGAGGTCGCGTCGCGCTGGCCGAACCGGACTGGGACACCCTGGCCATCGACTCCACCGACGCCGCGACCAGCCGCGCCTTCACCGGCTTCGTCACCGGGCACGTGGTCCGTAACGCCGGCATCGGTCGCAGCCTCGGCCGGCTGCTGTCGGACGCCGGATTCATCGTGGAGTCCGTCGACGCCACCGTCGCCCTGTTCCGCGACTACCGCAGCGCCGAGGCCATCTTGCGGATGCCGGCGGTCGCGGAGCGGGCCTGGCGGGCCGGCCACCTCGACGAGGGCCGGGCCCGGGCCTGGCTGGCGGGGCTGACCGCCGGGCCGTTCCTGGCGGGGTTCACCTTCGTGACGGCAATCGGCCGGATAGCGTCGGACCCGCTGACGGCGAGTGAGTCTGGTCCGGGCTGACGGACTGGTCCGCGCGCATCATGGCATCGGCCGGATAGCGTCGGACCCGCTGACGGCGAGTGAGTCTGGTCCGGGCTGACGGACTGGTCCGCGCGCGCTGCGTGGGTGCGGTGTGATCGGCTGTGTGAAGGTCTACGGCGTGCGGTTCGCCGGGCGCAAGGGCTTCGGGAACGGCGGCCGGCAAGCCCCGATGATCATCGCGGCTGCTACCTGGTCCGGGCGGTGTGGGCCGGCGCCGACCAAGGTGTCGGTGCGGGTTCGGATTCGATGGCGGTCGTTCGCAGGCGCCCAGGGCCGATCATGACGGCCTGCGCCGGGGGCTGGCTTCCGTCTCGCGGCGCGGTCCGAGGCGGCGTTTACGGCGCAGGTGCAGGATCTTGCGCACCACCGGCGCCGGGGTGGCGTTCGGCTGCCGGTGGGGGCGGGACGAGCGGTCGTGCATGCCGGCAGCGCCGTGCTCGCGGTATCGCTGGGCCCATTGGTCGCGGTGCGCCAGGACACGTCTTAGCGTTCGGCTGCTCGTGCGGGTGACCGGCCGCCTTCGACGATCAGACGCGCCGGCCGCAATCGCGCTCGTGGGGCCGGCGCGGCGGCAGCGTGGGACATGAAGGCCTCCAGCCCGGCCTTCATCTGTTCACTCGATCCCTAGACCCGACCAACGTCCCCGGACAATCACGCCTAGGCCATGAGCAGAACGGCAGCGGGGTTCACCAGGCGATGGGGGCGTAGTCCTTCAGGAAGATGCCGTACAGGTCCTCGCCCTGTTCGCCGCGGACGATCGGGTCGTACACGCGGGCCGCGCCGTCGACCAGGTCGAGTGGGGCGTGGAAACCCTCCTCGGCCAGGCGCATCTTCGTCGGGTGTGGGCGTTCGTCGGTGATCCAGCCGGTGTCCACGCTGGTCATCAGGATGCCGTCGGCGAACAGGTCGTCGGCGCTGGTGCGGGTCAGCATGTTCAGGGAGGCCTTCGCCATGTTCGTGTGCGGGTGGCCGGCGCCCTTGTAGCCACGGGCGAACACGCCCTCCATCGCCGACACGTTCACCACGTAGCGGCGCGGGTGCGGCGACGCCGTCATCGCCGCGCGCAGGCGGCTGACCAGGATGAACGGGGCCGTCACGTTGCAGAGTTGGACCTCGAGCAGCTCGAGGGCGTCGACCTCGTGCACGCGGTCGCTCCAGCTGTTCGTCGGTGCCAGGTCCGGGACCAGGCCGCCCGCGTCGATCGCGGTCAGCGCCGCGATCCGCTCCGGGGTCGCCGAGCCGCCGGTCAGCGCCAGCGCCGTCAGGGCGTGCGGGCTGAAGCTCGAGCCGTCCGTCAGGGCCGCCGGGTGTGCGGGGGAGGCGTGGCCGCCGAGGTATTCCAGCTCCGGCAGGGTGCCCTCGGGCAGCGGCGCCGACTCCGCCGCGACCAGCGCCGAGTAGGAGCCGGGCGAGCGGCGTACCGTCTGGGCCGCGTTGTTGATCAGGATGTCCAGCGGGCCGCGAGCCGCGACCGAGTCGGCCAGGGCGACCACCTGCGCGGGGTCGCGCAGGTCGATGCCGACGACCCGCAGGCGGTGCAGCCAGTCCGCGCTGTCCGGCATCGCGGCGAAGCGCCGGACGGCGTCGTTCGGGAAGCGGGTGGTGATGGTGGTGTGCGCGCCGTCGCGCAGCAGGCGCAGCGCGATGTACATGCCGATCTTCGCGCGGCCACCGGTGAGCAGGGCGCGGCGGCCGGTCAGATCGGTGCGCGCGTCGCGGTGGCCGTGGTTCTTCGCCGCGCACGACGGGCAGAGCTGGTGGTAGAACGCGTCGACCTGCACGTAGCGCTGCTTGCAGATGTAGCAGCCGCGCGGCTGCTTGAGGATGCCGGCGGTCGGTGCCTGCGTCGCGGTGGCCAGCGGGATGCCCGCGGTCTCGTCGTCGATGCGGCTGGGTGCGCCGGTCGCGGTCGCGGCGGTCACCGCGCGGTCGTTCGCGAGGATCGCGTCGCGGCGGTCCTTGCGGCGGCGCAGCTTCACCGACTTGAAGAGGCCCGCCGTCGCCCGCCGTAGGGCGACCGCGTCCGGATGTTCCGGGTCGAGCTCCTCGGCCTCGGCGATGACGGCGAGGCAGAGGGCGAGCCGCTCGGGATCGATGCTCGTGGCGTGGCTCACGTCCGGCGGCGCGGCCTCGGCGCGGCCGTCGGGCGCGGCGCGCTCGTCAAGTGTCGCGGTCATGCTCATCCCGTCCCGGTAGAACCCCAACGCTTCCCGGGGGCACTGTACTGACTGCGCAGGCCACGATAGCCGCAAGAGGGCCATAGCGGCCAATGGGCCGGTCAGCGCAGGGTGGCCGCCTCGAGCGCCACGCCGCCGCAGTCGTCGTTGAAGGCGGCGTCGGTGATCCAGGTGAGGTTGAGCTTGCCGTTCTTCGGCGCCCGGTACGTGATCACGAAGACCGCGGTGTCCAGCTCGTTGCCGCGCACCTCGAACGTGCCGGTCGCCGACGCGTTCCCGGTCGACAGCCGGGCGGTCAGCTTCCCGCGCCCGGCCAGCGCGCCGACGTACAGCTTCAAAGTCCGGTTGGACGTCGTCGCGGGCGCCGAGATGGTGTAGCCGTTGCCCTTGCCGCAGGTGCGCACGCCGGTCGGTGTGCCGTCCGAGCGGTCCACCGGCGAGCCGCCCCGCCAGCTGAACTGCTGCCGGCTGAAGCCGTGCCGGAAGCGCGGCGCGGTCGGCGGGCCCTCGAGGATGGCGAAGTCGCCGTCGGAGCGGCGCTCCAGCGAGAACGTGCTCTGCTCGCCCCAGTGCACCCAGTCGCGGGTGCCCTCGGCGGAGAGGTCGACCCGGGACGGGACGCCCTCGCGGGCCACCCTGATCGAGCCCTGGTCCGGCGGGGGGACCTTGGAGCGCGTCGTCGGCGGTGTGGTCGGCGGCGTCGTGGTGGGCGGGTCCGTCGGGCTGGGCAGGTCGGAGGCGCTGGGCAGCGGGATCGGGAACTGGTTGCCCGGGTTGAGCGGCACGTCGCCGAGGGCCGGCGGCTGCACCGGCGGTATCGCCGACGGCTCGTTCCTGCGGACCGCGTTGCTGATGACGAAGCCGAAGGCGACCACGATGAGCACCCCGGCGAGGATCACCGCGGCGGGCATGAGGAACTCGCTGAGCCGGCGTTGCCGGTCGTCCAGCAGCTGCGACGGCACGAACGCGCTGCGTCGCCCCGTGGTGCGGTAGCCGTATCCCGAGCGTGGGGTCGCCGGCTGGGCCCGCCGCCCCTCGGATCCTGGCTGGCGACCTGTAGTACGGCCGTCGTCCGGCAACCGACCCTCCCCGGTCGTTCGCGGGGCGCGCGCTGATCGCCGGTGGCGGCCGGGCGGTGTCCCGAGTGTTGATGGCGGTGAGCATCCGCCCTGGTGCCTGTGGGGAGCTATACCGTCTCACTTTCCCTGAGTGACGGAGAAGAGCGAAATCAGTTACCGGCCGACCAGTTGATCACCTTGCTCGGCGGTTCGGCCGAGGTTCGGCCGAGTCGGGACCGCAACGGCTAGTACGGTGTCCGAAGTCTTCCCATCAGCACCGTTCGACAGGAGAGTCGGGATCAGATGAGCGCCCAGGACAAGACCGGCACCAGCCGCCGCGGACAGGCCCTAATCGGCGCCCTCGCGGGCGTGGCAGTGATCGTCATACTGGTCGTCGTCTATATCGCGATCCAGGCGTCGGACGACGACGAGCCCGCCGCGACGCCGACGCCGGTGGCCACCCAGCCCGCCGCGCAGGCGCCCGAGGAGCCCGCGCCGAGCCAGGCCGCGCCGGCCGCGATCGACCCGGCGCTGCAGAAGCCGCCGGTGGTCAAGCCCGGCACGGGCGACGTGAAGGAGCTCAAGGTCACCACGCTGGTGGAGGGCAAGGGCCCGAAGGTGGAAGCCGGCCAGACCCTCACGGTCAACTACACGGGCGTGACCTACGCCGACGGCAAGGAGTTCGACTCGTCCTGGCAGAACGGCCAGCCGGTGCAGTTCCCGGTCGGCGTCGGCCAGCTCATCAAGGGCTGGGACCAGGGCCTGGTCGGGGTGCCGGTCGGCAGCCGGGTCCAGCTCGACATCCCGGCCGACCTGGCGTACGGCGAGCAGGCCGAGGGCGGCCGTCCGAGCGGCGACCTGCGCTTCGTCGTCGACATCCTGGCCGCGCAGTAAGGGTCGGTCAGAGCTCGCGCACGATCACGTCCACCTGCCGGGGACGGCCCGCGGCCGCGGGCCGCTCCTCGACGGTGTACTTCAGGTCGCGCAGCGTGCTCAGTAGCTCCTCGGCCGAGGCGGGCGCCGCGCCCGCCTCGGCGAGGGCACGCACCAGCCGGCCCTTGGTCGCCTTGTTGAAGTGGCTGACCACCGAGCGCCGCGCCTCGCCGTCCACCACCCGCTCGTGCAGCACCCGCAGCGCCATCGTGCGCCCGGCGAGCTCGCCGGCGGGCGCCCACATCGCCGCGTAGGCGCCCGAGCGCAGGTCGAGGACCGGACCGTCGGCGGCCGCCCGGTCCAGCGCCGGGCTCAAAACCTTCTTCCAGTACGCGGTGAGCCCGCCGACGACCGGCAGCGTGACACCGACCGAGCAGCGGTACGCGGGTATCCGGTCGGAGAGCCGCAGCACGCCCCACAGCCCGGAGAACACGACGGCCCGCTCGTCCAGCCAGGCACGCGCACCGGGCGACAACCCGGCCGTGCCCAGCGCCTCGTACAGCACGCCGGTGTACACCTCGGCCGCCGGCGCCGCGGGCGCGGTGACCAGCGCGGCGTTGCGGGCGATCTCGCCGTGCTGCCCGGCGCTGAGCCCGAGGACCGCGAGCGAGTCGGCGACGCCGCGCGCGCTGGTGCGCCTGGTGAGCGTGACGAGCCGGCCCAGGACCCGGCGCCGGGCCGGCGCGAGCCGGGGCAGCCAGAGCTCCGCGGGGTCGGCCGGTTCCCCGGCGGCGGGTGCGGTCTTACCCTCGGACGGCGGCAACAGGATGAGCACGCCGCGAGGTTACAAGTCCGGGCCGGCGCCGAGCGCGTCGGCCACGCTGGGATAGATCTCGATCTGTGGCGTGAGTCCGACCGTCTCCAGCAGGGCGAGCAGCCACGCGCTGGGCGCGGCCACCCGCAGCCACCCGCCGGCGGCCCGGGCCCGGTGGTGTCCGACCACGAACGAGCCCAGCCCGGTGGAGTCGCAGAAGGCGATTCCGGAGACGTCGACGACGATCCGCGGCGCCGGCTGGTCGAGCACCCGGTCCAGGGTGGTGCCCAGGACGGTGGCGGAGTCCAGGTCGAGGTCGCCGCGGACGGTCACCACCACGGCGTCGCCGGGGTTGCCGATCACGGACACGTGCATGGCGGGCCTCCTGAGACGCGGCAGGCACTCTCTCTGCCCCGTCAGGGCGCCGCCCGAACCTGCGGCACCTTGATCGTCGTCTTGACCGTCCGCTGGTCGATCTCGCTCACCCGTACGGTGAAGCTGAGCTCGTAGGTGCCCGGCAGCGGGAAGGTGAGCGCGCCGACGGCGTCGTTGCGGGGCGTCAGCGGCAGCATCGGCGCCGAGACCGGCTCGAGGTCGTTGCCGGTCAGCCGGTTCGTCACGGTCCACTCCGCGGCCGGCAGCGGCTTGCCCTCCGGCGTGTAGGTGAAGCCGTGCACGGTGTTGTTCTCGCCGAGCTCGACCGGGTACACGTAGAACTGCAGCGTGAAAAGGTCCGAGGTCAGGGTCTGCGAGACGCCCTTCTCGTTGTTCACGGCCCGCTCGGTGTCGGCGCTGCGGCCCGGCGTGACCTGCACCAGCACCGCGCTGAGCCCGAGCACGACCACCGTGGCGGCGACCTCGATGCCGACCGTGCGGCGCAGCCGGGCCGGCCCGTCCTGCACGCTGCGCACCAGCCGCCGGGCGAACGCGGCCGCGGTCAGCGCCGCGGCGAGGATCGCGACCTTGGCCAGCAGCAGGCGCCCGTACGCGGTGCCCACCAGGGCGCCCGCCGAGCCGACCTGGACCACCGACTGCACCACGCCGGCGCCGACCAGCCACACCACGGCGATCGTCGCCCAGCGCGACCAGGCCGGCAGGATCACCCCGAGCACCCGCGGGTGCGCCCGGCGCAGCAGGAACACGCTCAGCGTGACGAGCCCGCCGAGCCAGGTCGCCATCGCGGCCAGGTGCACCACGTCGGCGGCGACGATCGCGCCGGTCAGCGGCGCCTCGGCGGCGTGCCCGGTCAGCGGCCACGTGACGAGCCCGGCGACGCCGACGCCGAGCAGGGCGAGGCGGCGCCAGCGGTCGCCGGTGCCGTGCAGCACCGGCGGCAGCAGGGCGGCGACCACGGCCAGCGCCGCGAGGCGGGCGAGCATGGTGAGGCCGAACGGGCTCGCCAGCACGTCGGCGATCTCGGTGACCGAGACGTCCCACAGCGGGGCGCCGCTGGCGTACGGCGCCTGGGTCCAGAGCCCGCCCAGCGTCGCCGCGGCGGTGGCGGCCAGGCCGGCGCGGACCAGCAGGACCGGCCCGCGCCGGGACAGCCGCCGGGGCCAGAGCAGCGCCAGCAGCAGGGCGGGGCCGATGATCAGTGTGAGGCCGGCGTACCCGAGGAATTTGAAGGTGGGCACCGCGGCCGCGACCGTGCCGTGCAGCTGGTCCGGGTCGCTCTCCGGCGGTCGCGCCGAGGGCGCGCCGACGGAGAAGGTGAGCGCGCCGCCGACCGGGTGGCTGTCGGCCGAGATGATCCGGTAGCTGACCAGGTAGGTGCCGAGCGGCCGGTCCGCGCGGCGGATCCGGACCCGCAGCGTCGGCCCCTCCGCGGTGACCTCGCCGGTGATCCGCTTGCCGTCCGGCGCCAGCACCTGGGTGCGGCCGGTGACCGGGGTGACGCCCTCGGTGAACCTGATGACGATCTCGCTCGGCGCGGTGGCCACGACGCTGCCGGGCTCGGGCGTGGCGGTCAGCATCGCCGCGTGCGCGGCGGCCGGCGCGGCGGGTACGAACAGCACGCCGAGACCGATCACGAGCATGATCAGTACGCGCACCATCCGCGGCCCGCCGGCCGCCGCACCCCGTCTCACGGTCATTAGTTCGAATCTCCGCCCGGAAAGGTTCAATCCGCGCGTGGCGGCTTACGGTGCCCGGCACCGGGTAAGTGACGACGATACGATCCCGGGGCAGGATCACGCCCCTCAAGGAGGCCCCTCGATGTCCGTGCATCCCCGCGCCGGCACGCCCGCCGAACCGCGCGACACCATCGACGTCCCCCGGGTGGTCCTCAGCTACTACACCGGGCACCCGGACCCCGCGATCGCCGAGCAGCGGGTGGCGTTCGGCACCTCCGGGCACCGCGGCTCCAGCCTGCGTACGGCGTTCAACGAGGACCACATCGTCGCCACCAGCCAGGCCATCGTCGAGTACCGCCGGGAGCAGGGCACCGAGGGCCCGCTGTTCCTCGGCCGCGACACCCACGCGCTGAGCGAGCCCGCGATGATCTCCGCCCTCGAGGTCTTCGCCGCGAACGACGTGACGGTGCTGATCGACAGCCGCGACGGCTACACCCCGACGCCGGCGCTGTCGCACGCGATCCTGAGCCACAACCGGGGCCGGGCCAACGGCCTCGCGGACGGCGTAGTGGTCACCCCGTCGCACAACCCGCCGGACGACGGCGGCTTCAAGTACAACCCGCCGAACGGCGGCCCCGCGGACACCGACGCCACCAAGTGGATCCAGGACCGGGCGAACGTGCTGATCGCCAGCGGCCTCAAGGAGGTGCGCCGGGTGCCGGTCGCGCGGGCCCGCGCCTCGGCGCTGGTCGAGGGCTACGACTTCCTCGACTCGTACGTCGGGGACCTGGGCGCGGTCATCGACATGCAGGCCATCCGCGACGCCGGCGTCCGGATCGGCGCCGACCCGCTCGGCGGCGCCAGCGTCGCGTACTGGGGCGAGATCGGCTCCCGGTACGGCCTGGACCTGACGGTGGTCAACCCGGACGTGGACCCGACGTTCGGCTTCATGACGCTGGACTGGGACGGAAAGATCCGGATGGACTGCTCGTCGCCGTACGCGATGGCGTCGTTGATCTCGCAGAAGGACCGCTTCCAGCTCGCCACCGGCAACGACGCCGACGCCGACCGGCACGGCATCGTGACACCCGACGGCGGCCTGATGAACCCGAACCACTACCTGGCGGTGGCGATCTCCTACCTGTTCCAGGTGCGCACCGACTGGCCGTCGCGCGCGGCCATCGGCAAGACGCTGGTCTCGTCCTCGATGATCGACCGGGTCGCGGCCGACCTGGGCCGCGCGCTCGACGAGGTGCCGGTCGGCTTCAAGTGGTTCGTCCCTGGGCTGCTCGACGGCTCGATCGGCTTCGGCGGAGAGGAGAGCGCCGGCGCGTCGTTCCTGCGCCGCGACGGCAGCGCGTGGAGCACCGACAAGGACGGCATCCTGCTGGACCTGCTCGCCTCGGAGATCCTGGCCACCACCGGGCACACGCCGAGCGAGCACTACCGGGACCTGACGGAGAAGTTCGGCGACCCCGCGTACGCCCGCATCGACGCACCGGCCACGCGCGAGGAGAAGGCGATCCTGGCCCGGCTCTCGCCGTCGCAGGTGACCGCGAAGGAGCTGGACGGCGAGCCGATCACCGCCGTGCTGACCAGCGCGCCGGGCAACGGCGCGCCGATCGGCGGCCTCAAGGTGACCACCGAGTCGGGCTGGTTCGCGGCCCGCCCGTCCGGCACCGAGGACGTCTACAAGATCTACGCGGAGTCGTTCAAGGGCCCGGAGCACCTGGCCCGGATCCAGGAGGAGGCCCGCTCGGTGGTCTCGGCGGCGCTCACCGGTTAGGCCAGACCAGGCCGAGGTCGTAGGCGGCGATCGTCGCCTGCACCCGGTCGCGGACGCCGAGCTTGGCGAGCAGCGCGTTGACGTGCACCTTCACCGTGCCGGTGGTGATGCCGAGCGCGGCGCCGATCTCGGCGTTGGACTGCCCGGAGGCGATGCCGAGCAGCACCTCACGCTCGCGCGGGGTCAGCCCGGCCGGCCGCGGGCCGGGCTCGGCCGGCGGCCCGGTCAGCCCGCCGGCGGCGAACGCGTCGATGAGCCGCCGGGTCACCGCGGGGCTGAGCATGGCCTCGCCGTCGGCGATCACCCGGATGGCGGCGAGCAGGTCGGCGGGGAGCACGTCCTTGAGCACGAAGCCGGCGGCGCCGGCCTTCAGCGCCTCGTACACGTACCGGTCCTGGTGGAACGTCGTCAGGACCAGGACCTTCGTCCGCGGTGCGGCGGCGGTCAGCAGCGCGGTGGCGGTCAGGCCGTCCATGCCGGGCATGCGGACGTCCATCAGCACCACGTCGGGCCGCACCCGGGCCGCGAGGTCGAGCGCGGCCTGCCCGTCGCCGGCCTCGCCGACGACCTCGAGGTCGTCCTCAGCGCCGACGATCGCGGAGATCCCCGCGCGGATCATCAACTGGTCGTCCACGACCATCACCCGGACGGCGATGACGCCACCTCCGCACTCCGTGGCTCTTCCGGGCGGTTCCCGCCCGGATTCGGCGGAGCCGGCAGCAGGAACTCCGGCCCGCCGTCCGCGCCGATGATCATCGTTCCACCGACCGCGGCCATCCGGGCGCGCAGCCCCGCGGCGACCTCGCCGCCGGGATCCGCGGGCATCGGCCGCACCGCGACGCGCAGCGGATCCCCGGCGAGGTCGGCCCGCACGCTCACCGGGCCGGTGTCGCCGGCGAGCAGCAGCTCCACCACCCGGTACGCGGACAGGTCCACGTCCGCGGGCAGCGGCCGGCCCGGCTCGCGCAGCTCGAGCCCCACCTCCCGGCCGCCCGCGCGCCACCGCTCGACCAGGCCGGGCAGGGCCGCGACGGTCGGCTGCGGGTCACGCTCGACCGGGTCGGTGCGCGGGTCGGCGCGCAGTCCGTCGAGCAGCCCGCGCATCGCGCCCAGCGCCGCCCGGGCCGAGTCCACCACCTGATCGAGGTCGCCCTCGCGGGCGGCGGTCGCCACCCGGGCGGTGTCGCGCAGCACCGCGGCGCGCAGCCCGAGCGCCACCCGGGCCCGTTCGGCGGCGGCGCCGGCGATCGCCTGCGCGGTCGCGGCGGCCACCGCGTCGTGCTCGCGCGCCAGGACCCGGCCGTGCCGGCGGCGGACCAGGAACCCGGTCAGCCAGGCGCCGCCGGCCGCGCCGCCGATCGGCACGGCCAGGAACACGGCCATGAACAGCAGCCCGACCAGCGGCGGCATCCCGCCGTCGGTCAGCGACGGGTCCAGGACCAGCACGGCGCCGGCGGCCGGCACCGCCGCGGTGAGCGCGGCCGGTATCGCGAGCGCGCTGAGGCCGGGGCCTCGGCCGTAGCGGGCCACCGCGTACACGGCGATGAGCTCGGCGACCAGGCAGGTGGCGGTCAGCCAGCCGAGCCGGTGCGGCACCACGCCGGTGACGGTCAGCAGCGGCCAGGCCCACGCCGCCGCGGTGACGGCGGCCAGCACGGACCACGGCCGGCCGCGGCGCCAGGCGATCGGCACCGAGCTGCCGAGCACGACGATCAGCAGCAGCGCGACGGGCGCCCGGGTCACGGCGGGATCGCCGTCCGTGGCGAGCAGCACGCTCAGCGGCAGGAGCATCGCCAGCAGGACCAGCATCACGTCGATGACCTGCTCGGCGCCGGGCCGCCACCGGGGCGCCCCGGCCGGCGGTGCGGCGCGGTCCGGCGGCAGGACCAGCCGGACCCGCCACCCGCCCTCCGGGCGGTGCCCGGCCGTCACGGTGCCGCCGAGCGCCGCCGCCCGCTCCCGCATGCCGGCGATGCCGCGCCCCGAGCCGACGCCGGTCACGCCCGGCCCGCCGGCGCCGTCGTCGTCGACCGTCAGCTCGGTGCCGCCGCCGGCGATCGCGAGCCGGATCCGGACCGCGCCGCCGGGCGCGTACCGCAGGGTGTTGGTCAGCGCCTCCCGGGCGATGCCGACGGCCGCGTCCGCCGCCGGGCCGGGCGGGTCGCCGGGCCCGGCCTCCACCGTCACCGGCTGGCCGAGGAGCCGGAAGCCCTCCGCCAGCTCGGCCAGCCGCCGCGCCGCCGGGCCGGGACGCTCGTCGGGCAGCCGCAGCAGGGCGACCAGCCGATGCAGCGCCGCGAGGGTGTCGGCGCCGGTCCGGGCGGCGAAGTCGCGGGCCTCGGCGACCAGCTCGGGCCGGGTGCCGCCCAGGCGCTGCGCCGCCGACGCGATGACGACGATCGAGGTCAAGTGGTGCGCGGTGACGTCGTGCAGCTCGCGGGCCAGCCGGTGCCGCTCGGTGTCGGCGGCCCGGGCCCGCCGCTGTTCGGCCTCGGCCAGCCGGGCCGCCGCGCCCGCGCGCTCGGCGTGCCAGTGGTGGCGGGCCCGGCCGAAGGCCACCACGATCGAGTACGCGGCGAGGGTGAGGACGACGTTGACCGGATAGCTCAGGTCGGGGTCCGGCGGGGCGGTCGCGATCATGACGCTCTGCCACGCCACCGTGCCGGCCGCGGCGCCCAGCGTCAGCCGCCACGAGCGCAGCACCGCGACGTTGTAGAGCGCGATCACGTCGGCGGTGCCGATCAGCCACAGCGCGTCGGTCGACACGCCCAAGGCGCCGACGGTCATGGCGGCGAGCACGACCCCCAGCACCGCCGGCGGCGCCGAGCGCCGCCACAGCAGCGCGACCGCGACGACGAGCGTGACCGCCACGCCCGTCGCGGCGACGGTCGCGGAGGCCGGATCACCGGCGCCCGGCCAGACCGCCAGCTGCGCGGCGGCCAGGGCGAGCGGCAGGAGCCAGACCCAGATGCGATTCATGACACATCGACCCTAGATGGCCGTGGCCAGGCACCGCGTCGGCCGGTGGACCGACGCTCGCCTATATCCAAGGGAGTGGGACGCGCGTCGCGCCGGGCTCCGGAAGGCTCAGCTTCTCCTCAGGTTCGCCGACTTGGTACTGCGCCAGCACCAGCCGACACGAACAGTGACAGCACGGGGGAGCCGAACACAGCCATGAAGGCGGCCGAGAGACGGGTGGGACGCAGGCGGGCGCCACGGCGCGCACGCGCGGGCCTGCTACCCGTCGCGGTGGCGCTGGCGTCGGTGGCCGGGGTGATCGCCTGGCTGGTGCTGCGCCCGGCGGGCTCCGAGCTGCCCGCGTTCGCCGGCGGTCCGGTGGCCATGCTGGCGGCGTTCGTGGCCTGCCGGCGGATCGGCTCGATGATCGTGCTGGCGCGCCCGGTCCGCAGCTTCTGGAAGGTGCTGTCCCCGGCGGCCATCTGCATCGGGATCGGCTCCGTCGGCGCACTCGTCGAGAGCGATCCGGGCCTGTCGCCGTACGCGGCCGTGCCGATCCTGCTCGGTATCGCCATGTTCGTACTCGCCTTCGTGCTGCTGCCGGCCGAGCGGCGGTCCTGGCCGCGCTGGACGCAGTTGATCCTCGACGGCGCCACCGTCGGGGTGGGCGGCGGCCTGATCTACTGGTATGTCGTTCTCGACTTCGCCGGCCCGTCGATCACCACGGTCGCCCGGGTCGGTGCCGCGGTCGTCGGCGTCGGCGCCCTGATCGCCCTGGTCCTGATCGGCCGGGCGGCGGTGAGCCCGGCCAGCGTCGTCGACTCGCTGTCGCTGCGGATCCTGGCGGTGCCGCCGCTCGTCGCGGTGGTCACCACCGTGCTCCTGATCGCCGGCGGGCCCACCGGGCGAATGGTCATCTCGATGCTCGGCGTGCCCGTCGTCGGCGCGGCGATGGCGCTGGCCGCATACCGCCAGCAGCTCGTGCTGCTCCGCCCCGCGGCCGAGCCGGCGCCGCGGGCGGCCCGTAGCGTCTACGACGCGCTGCCGCTGGCCGCGGTCGCCGCCACCGCGGCCCTGGTGATCACCGTCGCCGCCCGCGAGCTCGGCCCGCAACACCGGGTCGTCATCATCGGAGCCGTCGTGATCGCGGCGTTCGTCGCCGTTCGCCAACTGCTCAGCCGCCGCGACCACGACCGGCTGCTGGCCGGCATCCACAGCCAGCAGGCCGAGCTGGAGCACCAGGCCGCACACGACTCGCTCACCGGCTTGACCAACCGGGCCCGGTTCGGTGCCGCGCTGGCCGAGCGCCTCGACGCGCACCTGCCCGCCGCGGTGTTGCTGATCGACGTCGACGACTTCAAGCTGGTCAACGACACGATGGGGCACGGCGTCGGCGACCGGCTGCTCTTCGAGGTCGCCCAGCGGCTGCGCAACCACAGCGCGGTGGAGCACCTGCCGGCGCGGCTCGGCGGCGACGAGTTCGCCGTGCTGCTCGACATCGACGAGGCCGGGCCGGCCGAGGAGGCCGCCGCCCGCATCCTGGCCGCGCTGGCCGTGCCGTTCCGGGTCGGCGAGCACCAGCTCCTCGCGCACGCCAGCATGGGCGTCGCCCTGGCCGGCCCCGGCGACAGCGCCGGCGAGGTGCTGCGCAACGCCGACATCGCGATGTACGAGGCCAAGGCCGCGGGCAAGGCGTCCTGGGCCCGCTTCGAGCCGCGGATGCGCAACGAGGTGGTCAGCCACGCCCGCCTCGGCAGCGAGCTGCACAACGCGATCATCCGGCACGAGCTGTACCTGCGGTACCAGCCGGTCTTCGACATCGTCACCGGCCGGATCGCCGGCGCGGAGGCGCTGGTCCGCTGGCGGCACCCGGTCCACGGCAACGTGCCACCGGGCGACTTCATCGGCGTCGCCGAGCGCTCCGGCCTGATCGTCCCGCTCGGCTCCTGGGTGCTGCGCGAGGCGTGCGAGCAGCTCAACGCGTGGCAGGGCGAGTACGGCGGCGCCTCGATCCAGTCCATCAACGTGAACGTCTCGGCCCGCCAACTGCGCGAGGCCGGCTTCGTCGACGAGGTCGCGGCGGTGCTCAGCGACACCCGGCTGATGCCGGCGAACCTGGTCCTGGAGGTCACCGAGTCCTCGGTGCTCGACGGCCGGCAGGTCCGCGAGACCCTGCAGGCGCTGCACGAGATGGGCGTACGCCTGGCGCTGGACGACTTCGGCACCGGCCAGTCCAGCCTGAGCCTGCTGCGGGCCTTCCCGGTGGACGTGTTGAAGCTGGACAAGTCGTTCGTCGACGGCATCTGCGACGGCGAGGACCGCGGCCGGCTCGCGGTGGCCGCGGCCGTCGCCCAGCTCGCCGAGTACCTGGACCTCTACGCCGTCGCCGAGGGCATCGAGACGGCCGCGCAGATGGAGAAGCTGCGCACCATGGGCTACCGGCTGGGCCAGGGTTACCACATGGCCGAGCCGCTGCTCCCGGACGAACTGGCCGCCATGATGGTCCCGGCCGCCCGGTCGGTCACCGCCGCCTGACGGCCCGGCCCGGCGCGAGGCCGGGCCGGTGCCGCGGCACTACGCGGGTACTTCGTTGCGGTCGGCGCCCCACATGGTGTGGAAGGCGCCCTCCTTGTCGATCCGGTGGTACGTGTGCGCGCCGAAGAAGTCGCGCTGCCCCTGGATCAGGGCGGCCGGCAGGCGCTCGGCGCGCAGGCCGTCGTAGTACGCCAGCGCCGACGCGAAGCCCGGCGCGGGGATGCCCTGCTGCGCGGCCGTGGCGACGACCCGCCGCCACGCCTGCTGCGCGCCGCTGACGGCGTCCAGGAAGTAGTCGTCGACCAGCAGCGTGGCCAGCGACGGGTTCTTGTCGTACGCCTGCTTGATGAAGTCGAGGAACTTGGCCCGGATGATGCAGCCGTCCCGCCAGATCTTGGCCATGGCGCCCGGGTCGATGTCCCAGCCGTACTCCTTGCTGGCCGCCTGGATCTGCTGGAAGCCCTGCGCGTACGCGACGATCTTCGACGCGAACAGCGCCTGCTCGACGTCCGCGCGCAGGTCGGCGCCGCCGGCGCCGGCCGTCGCCGCCGGACCGGGCAGCCCGGCCGCCGCGGCGCGGACCTCGGGGTCGCCGGAGAGCGCCCGGGCGAACACCGACTCGGCGATGCCGGAGACCGGCACGCCCAGGTCGAGGGCGGCCTGCACGGTCCAGCGGCCGGTGCCCTTCTGCTCGGCCCGGTCGACCACGATGTCGACGAACGGCTTGCCGGTCTCGGCGTCGACCTGCTTGAGCACCTCGGCGGTGATCTCGATCAGGTACGAGCCCAGCCGGCCCTCGTTCCAGCCCTTGAAGATCTCCGCGATCTCGGTCGGCGAGTGCCCGCCGACGGAGCGGAGCAGGTCGTACGCCTCCGCGATGAGCTGCATGTCGGCGTACTCGATGCCGTTGTGCACCATCTTGACGAAGTGGCCGGCGCCGTCCGGGCCGACGTGCACGCAGCACGGCTCGCCGTCGACCTTCGCCGAGATGTCCTCGAGCAGCGGGCCGAGCGACTCGTAGGACTCCTTGGAGCCGCCGGGCATGATGCTCGGGCCGTGCAGGGCGCCCTCCTCGCCGCCGGACACGCCGGTGCCGACGAAGTGCAGCCCCTTCTCCCGCAGCGCCGCCTCGCGCCGCCGGGTGTCCGCGAAGTGCGCGTTGCCGGCGTCGATGAGCATGTCACCGGGCTCGAGCAGCGGCGCGAACTCGTCGATGACCGCGTCGGTCGCCGTGCCGGCCTTGACCATGATCACCACGCGCCGCGGGCGCTCCAGGCTCGCGACGAAGTCCTGTGCGCTCTCCGAGGGGATGAACGAGCCCTCGTGGCCGTACTCCTCGACCAGTTCCTTGGTCCGGGAATAGCTGCGGTTGTGCAGGGCCACCGTGTGACCGTGGCGGGCGAAGTTGCGGGCCAGGTTCCGGCCCATCACCGCCAGGCCGGTTACCCCGATTTGGGCCTTTTCCGTCATGAACGTCCTTCCTCCATGCGAGCGCCGGGTCGGGTACCCCACGCCGCCGCAAGCCGTCGCGCCCATTGTTACGTGTCCACCACGCCGGGGGTTCAGGGGTGCGCCGGACGTCTCGCTCCCCGGCGGAAACGGCCGTGTTCCGGCGCCCCGGACGACACGCGGACGCGCCGCCCGACGCGCCGGTCACCGAAGATCGGTCCGACGGTACGCTCGGCGCGTGAAACGCGGCGAGATCTGGACCATCGGCAGCCGCACCGACCTGCGCTACCGGGTCCTCGTGCTTTCCAGCGACAGCTACAACGAGCGCAACAACCCGTCGCCGTTCTGCGCCCCGATCGTGCGGCAGCGCGGCGCGACCGAGCTGCCGCCGTACGCGGTCGCCCTCACCGAGCAGGATCCGATCACCGGCATCGTGGTGGTGAACCGGATGCGCCGCCTGCCGGCCTCGGTCGGCGCGGAACGCATCGGCATGGTCACCGGCTCCAGCATGGCCCGCCTCGCCGAGGCGATGCGCGAACTCTTCGAGCTCTAGCCGGCCCGAACCGGCTCCCGGTCGACGCTGGTCACGGTGAGGGTGCGGGTGCCGGTCAGGGTGCCGCCGGGGGCGCCGACGTAGGTGCCCGACGTCGGTGCGACGTCCGCATAGTCGCGGCCGACCGCGACCGTGACGTAGCCGTTGCCGGCCGGGCGGCCGTGGCACGGGTCGAAGGCGAGCGCCGCCGCGCGGTCGCCGCGCGGGACCAGGACCTCCACCCACGCGTGGGTGCCGCCCTGGCCGATCAGGTGGCCCGAGACGTACCGGGCGGGCAGGCCCAGCACGCGGCACACCGAGAGCATCACGTGCGCCGAGTCCTGGCAGACGCCGGTGCCGCCGGCCAGCGCCTGTGCGGCCGTCGTGCTGACCGTCGTCGCGCCGTACCCGTAGGTCAGGGCCGCGTGGGTGACCTCGCACGCCCGGGCGGCCCGCTCCTCGGCGTCCGCGGCCCGGCAGCGGGCCGCGAGTTCCCGGACGGCCTCGTCCGGCGCGGTGAGCCGGGTGGCGCGCAGCAGGCGGGGGTCGTGCAGCGCGGCGAGGGGCAGCGCCGGCGGGCCGTCGCCGGCCACCCGCTCCAGGTCGGCGGTGAGCCGGAACTCGACGGCGCGTTCGACCCGGGCGGCGACCACCCGGACCACCGTGTTGCCGGCCGAGTCCAGCCGGTCCCGCCGGGCGTGCGCGGCGCCGGTCACCGTCAGGCGGTGCGCGCGGCGGTACTGATCACCGTGGCGGCGCCGGGGTACCACCACGAGGCGCTGGGCGAGGGCGGTCACCGGTGCGTCGTAGGCGTACCGGAAGGTCTGCTCGACGCGGTAGCCGATCCGCCGGGCGCCGTCGAGGTCCATCCATCCATGATCGGGCATGGCTGTTTCCGGCGTGTGACCCGGCCGCCGGACGGGGTGTTCGTACGTTCGGCGTGGCCAGCGCGCCGGGCGGCCGGGCGCCGCCGCCGGACGGCCACGCGGGCCCGGTCGCCCTTCCGGGTGACCTGTGCGGGGTGCGCCGCAGGTCGGATGTAGGGGGAGGTGAACGGGGGATGACGTCGCGTGGCGCACTGGCGTATGCAGGGATACGGATCGGCGACTTTCAGCGGGCGGGAGCGGCATGGGCGGCGGGCAGCAGGCCTACCTCGAGGCGCGGGGGAGCGTGCGGACCGCGGCGCGCCCGGCCGCCGCCGAGGACGGCCGCGCCATCGTGGACCGGGCCGTCGGGTTGCTCGCCGGCCGGACCCGTTGCCGGCTCTCCGAGGCGCACCGGCACGTGCTGCGGATGGCCGCGGAGCAGAACCGCGACGTCGTGGACGTGGCCGCGGGCGTGGTGAGCATGCTGGACGTCGCGGAGCCGGCCGACGCGCCGGGCGGGCCGGCCGGCGGCGACCGGGTCGCCGTCACCGAGCGGCTGGGCAACCTCGGGTGGGCCGAGTGGGATCTGGTCAGCGGCGAGGTGCGCTGGTCGGCGCAGCTGTACCGGATCTACGAGCGGGACCCGGCACTCGGCCCGCTGACGCGCGCGGAGTCCGAGGCGCTGGAGGTCGCGGAGGACCGGCCGCTGCGGCTCGCCGCGATGGCGGCGTTCGGGCGCTCCGAGCGGGTCGACGTCACGTACCGGATCAGGATCAACGGACGGATCAAATACCTGCGCACGGTGGCCGACGCGGAGTGCGACGGCGCCGGGCGGCCGTTGCGGATCTTCGGCATCGTGCAGGACGTCACCGTGCGGGAGACGAGCCTGCGGCGGCTGGCCGACGTCGAGGAGCAGCTCGACGAGCAGCGGCGCAGCCTGCACGCCGAGCACGAGCTGGCGGCCCGGCTGCAGGAGATCATCCTGCCGATCCCGGACTGCCCGATCGAGCTGCCCGGCGTCAAGGTCGCGGTCCGCTACCTGCCGGCGGGGCAGGAGTGCCTGGTCGGCGGCGACTGGTTCCACGCGGCGGCGCTGCGCGACGGCTCGGTGCTGCTGGCCGTCGGCGACGTGGCGGGGCACGGCACCCAGGCGGCGACGACGATGGCGCAGCTGCGCTACTCGCTGCGCGCGCTCGCGGTGACCACCACCGATCCCGCGTTCCTGCTCGGCCACCTGAACCGGCTCACCTGCGAGCTGGACCGCGAGCGCCCGGAGACGGCCGCGACCGCGATCGTGGCCCGCTACGACCCGGAGCGGCGCCGGCTGACCTGGGCGCAGGCCGGGCACCCGCCGCCGCTGCTGAGCCGGGGCGGCCGCACGGCGCCGCTGCGCCGGCCCGCGGGCCCGATGCTGGGCGTCGTCGAGGACGCCCACTACGAATGCGCGAGCCTGCGGATGGAGCTCGGCGACCTGCTGCTGCTCTACACCGACGGCCTGGTCGAGCACCGCCGCCGCAGCCTCGACGAGGGCATGGCGGCGGTGATCCGTACCGTCGACGAGTCGGTCGCGGTGGCGCCGCGGCAGCCGCTCGCCGAGCTGCTGAGCCGGCTGCGGCAGGCCAACCCGGACGACGACACCTGCATCCTGGCGGTCCGCCCGGTCACCGGCGACACCCGGGACCTGCGCCGCTACCTGCGCCCGCGCTAGCTGAAGGGTGTCGAGGGGCGCTCCAGCGGCACTCCGTCGAGCCGGATGTCGACCTTCTCGTTGTAGAAGCTGATCAGCCCGGCGATCGGGTACAGGTCCCGGGTCGGGAAGTCGTACGACCAGGCCAGGTCCGGGTGGGTGGTGCCGCCGGCCTCGACCGACCAGTACCCGGTGGTCCGCCCCTTGTACGGGCACGCGGTCACCGTCGCGCTGGGCCGCAGGTGGGTGAAGTCCACCTCGGCGCGGTTCAGGTAGTAGCGCGTCGGCAGCCCGGTCTCGAAGACCATCACCGGCGACGCCGACTCGGCCAGCAGCAGGCCCTCCAGCTCGACCCGCACCCGCCGGGTGGAGCGCAGCGCGTCGACCCGCGCGTACGGGTTGCGCGGATGCACGAAGATCTCCTCGTCCTCCTCGAACCAGGCGTCCAGCGCCGCCCAGTCCAGCCGCGCGAGCCCGGCCAGGCCGGGCAGGCTGTCCTGGGTGTACACCCGGCCGGCGGCGGCCCGGCTGATCCCGCCGGCCCGCAGCCCGATCCGGCGGGCGGTGCCGCGGCGCAGCTTCTCCACGTGGTCCTCGTCGACGAGCGCCTCCGGATCGATGTCCGCCGCGGGGATGTAGAACTGCGGGTACGGCGGAATCTCCCACAGGTACACCGCGCGGGTGGTGTCCAGCACGACGCGGCCGCCGAGCGTGGCGCGGACCCGGCGCGGCACCGGCTCCAGGTGGTCGACCGGCGTGATCAGTCCGGGGTAGTCCGGCATCGCGGCACCTTCCGTCGGGGTTCTTCCATCCCCTGGATTCTCACCCCGCGCGCAGGTGGGGCCGGCGGATTCGATCCCGCCGGCCCCTTTCCGGGTACGCCTTCAGGAAAGCGGGCAGGTGCTGCGGTAGTCGGAGATGGCCGTGCCGCCCGGGCCCGGGCAGATGAACTGGTCGTAGCGGGTGTCGTCGTCGACGAAGCGCTTCAGCCAGGCGACCGCCTGCCGCCCGGTCGGCGTGTTGGTGGTCTGCGGGAAGAAGTGGCTGGCGTTGTTGAGCTCCAGGTAGGACTTCTCCGCCGACGCCGGGATGCTGTTGTAGAACGGGATGGAGTGCGACGAGACCGACGCCACGCTGTCGCTCTCCCCGCCGATGATCAGAGTCGGCACCCGCAGCGTCGACCAGGACTTGGTCAGGTTCCACGGGGCGAGGGGCACCGCCGCCTGCAGGGACGGCCGGGACCGGGCCGCCTCCAGGCTGCCGCCGCCGCCCATCGAGTGGCCGGCCACCGCGAGCCGCGAGGCGTCGATCCGGGTCCGGACCGAGCTGCGCTGGGTCAGGTAGTCCAGCGCCGCGAGCAGCTGCTCGCCGCGGGAGCCGGGCTGGTCCAGCACCGAGTTCGTCTCGATGCCGATGACCACGAAGCCGTGCGATGCGATCCGGGGGCCGAGCCAGCTGATGCTCGACCACGACGCGGTGTAGCCGGGCGAGATCGCGACGGCGCCGAAGGTGCCCTCGCTGGTGCTGGTCGGGTAGTAGATGATGCCGCCGCCGAAGCCGGTGACGGTCGAGGAGACGGACTGCTGCGAGGTGGCGAACGGGCCGCGGCTCGCCTCCAGGGCGGCGACGGTCGGCGCCGGCCCGCGCTCGTACGGGTTGGCGGCCTGCGCGGCGCTCGCGCCGGCGAGGGAACCGGCGACCAGGGTGAGGGTGGCGGCCGCGGTGACGAACAACCGGCGGGCCCGGTGGCGGGCGGGGATGGACGGTGACTGCACGTCGGACTCTCCTCAGGTGGGCGGGATCGACGAACGTCAGTCTTTGGTGGGATGCCGTCCGGACACATCGGCGAAATCACCGGCCTTGACAGCGGTGGGCCCGGGCCATTGAGTGTTACCGGGAGGTAATGCCGTGGACCTCAACCGGAAACATTTCGTACTGATGCTCGCGCCGATACTGCTCCTCGGCGTGCTCGCGTCGCCGGCCTCGGCGGCGCCCGCCGCCTGCGCCGCGCCCGTCGCCAGCACGACCCAGGCCGGCTATCTCGTCGCCGACCCGGCCTGCGACCCGGACGGTACCCCGTTCGCCGCGACGCCGGACTCCGAGGTGCACACCGGCATCCGGGACGGCGCCGCGTACCGGATCGAGGTGCCCCGGTCCTGGAACGGTCAGCTGGTCGTCTTCGCCCACGGCTACCGCGGCACCGGCCGGGTCGTCTATGTCGACAGCCCGGACCTGCGGGCGCACTACATCGCCGGCGGGTTCGCGTGGGCGGCCTCCAGCTACCAGACCAACGGTTACGACGTCGGCCAGGGCGTCCGCGACTCGCACGCGCTGATCGGGCTGTTCCGGCAGGTCACCTCGAAGCGCCCCCGCTCGGTCCTGATGACCGGCAAGTCGATGGGCGGGCACATCACCGCGGTCGCCGTCGAGGAGTACCCCAAGGCGTTCTCCGCGGCGATGCCCTACTGCGGCGTGCTGGGCGACACCGAGCTCTTCGACTACTTCCTCGACGCCGGCGTCACCGCGGCCGCGCTGTCCGGCGTCGAGACCGGGTTCCCGGTCGGGCCGGTCCCGTGGCAGTCACAGGTCGACCGGATCCTTCCCGCGCTCGGCCTGGCCGTCGGCCGGCCGCCGGCGCTCACCGACGCCGGCCGGTCCTGGTCGGCCGTCCTCGAGCGGCGCAGCGGCGGGGTGCGGCCCGGCTTCGCCGGCGCGTTCGCCTACTGGAACACCGCGACGGCCTCGGACCCCGCGCTGCGGATGCCGTTCCTGTTCGGCGTCTATCCGGGGCTCAACGGCGGCACGATCGGCATCGCCGAGGGCAACGTCACCGGCAACCGCCTCGAGTTCTACCGGACCACCGACGGGTGGCCGACCAAGGCCGAGTTGCGGCTCAACGCCCGGGTGCTGCGGGTGACCCCGACCGACCGGGCCAGCCGGGGCCTCGACGGGATCCCGCGGGTGGACGGCCGCCCACCCGTGCCGGTGCTGTCGCTGCACGACATCGGCGACCTGTTCGTACCGTTCTCGATGGAGCAGGTCTACGCCCGCCGCGCCGCGCTGCACGGCCGGTCCGGGCTGTTCGTGTCGCGGGCGATCCGGGGCGTCGGCCACTGCGACTTCACCCAGCCGGAGCTGCGCCAGGCCTTCGACGACCTGGTCCGCTGGGTACGCACCGGGCACCGGCCGGGCGGCGACGCGATCCTGGACCGGCGTGCCGTCGCCGCGCCGGACTTCGGCTGCCGGTACACGGTCGGCCGCCGCCCGGTGTTCGGCGGGGACTGCGGCTGACCGGGCGGTTGATCTACCGCCCACAATGGAGGCATGAGCCTGACGGAGCACGAGAGCCGGATCCGGGAGGCGTTCGGATCCGGCGAGCGCACGGTCTTCAGCGCCGCCGAACCGGTACGCGGCTCGGTGCTGGCCGCCCTGCTCCTCGAGGCGCCGGGCGGCAGCCGCGGCCTGTGGGTCACCGGCGCGACCGTCACCGGGACGCTCGGCCTGGAGTTCGCCGAGGTCGCGCACGCGATCCGGCTGGAGAGCTGCGACTTCGAGCAGCCACCCCAGCTGTCCTGGTCGAACCTGCGCTTCGTCAGCTTCACCGGATCACGCCTGCCCGGCCTGCACGCCTCCGCCGCGGTCGTCGGCGGCGACCTGTCGCTGCGCGGCTGCGCGGTCGACGGCGAGATCAAGCTGTACGGCGCGAAGATCGCCGGCAGCCTCCGGATGGCGGGCATCCGGGTCAGCAACGCCGCCGGGCCCGCCGTCATGGCCGACCACGCCACCGTCGGCGGTGACCTCTCCGGCAACGACGGCGAGTTCGACGGCCCCGTGCACCTCTACCACGCCCGCTGCGCCGGCGGCGTCGAGTTCGACGACGCCCGGATCACCGCGCCCGGCCGGATCGCCCTGGCGGCGGACAGCGTGCTGATCGACAGCGCCTTCTTCGCCCGCCGCTGCCACATCGAGGGCGAGGTCCGGCTGCGGCACGCCCGAATCAGCAACGCGCTGGTGCTCACCGGCTCCACGCTGCGCAATCCCGGTGCCGTGGCGGTCCGGCTCGACCGGGCCACCATCGACGGCGGCCTGTTCCTGGGCCGCGGCCTGTCCGTGCACGGCGAGGTACGCGCGGTGAGCGCCCGGATCGGCCGGACGCTGAGCCTGACCGACGCCGCGTTCGAGGCGCCCGGCGCCGTCGCGCTGCGCCTGGACGCGGCGGTGGTCGACGGCGTGCTCGACGGCGGCGAGGGCCTGCGCGTCCGCGGCGAGCTGCGGATGGAGGACGCCACCGTGCACGGCCCGATCCGGCTGCGCGGCGCCGACCTGTACAACCCGGACGGCGTCGCGCTCAACGCCATCGGGGTGCGCGCCGCCTCCACGTTCCACTGCTGCGACGGGTTCTACGCCGGCGGCACCGTCCGGCTCGACAACGCCGTCGTCGGCAGCAAGCTCTGCTTCGACGACGCCGCGCTCAGCGCCGCCGGCGGCACCGCGCTGACCTGCTGGCGGGCGCAGGCGGCCGAGCTGACGCTGCGCTGGGCGCGCCCACCCGACGGCCGGGTGGACCTGCGGCACGCCCGGGTCGGCGAGCTGCGCGACGACCCGGACACGTGGCCTGCGCGGATGGATCTGAACGGGCTCACCTACGAGATCCTCGAGCCGCAGCTCGGCGCCGAGCTGCGGGTCGGCTGGCTGGCCCGGGACCCGGACTCCCATCAGCGCCAGCCGTACGAGCAGCTGGCCGCGGTCCTGCGCGGGCAGGGCCGCGGCGACCAGGCGCGGCTGGTGCTGCTGGCACGCCAGCGCCGCGACACCGCCGGCGGCTCCGGCTTCGCCCGGCTCTGGGGCCTGCTGCAGGACGCCACCGTCGGGTACGGCTACCGCCCGCAGCGCGCCGCCGCCGTCTTCGCCGCCCTGCTGGTCCTCGGCACGATCGTCTTCGGCCTGCGCCCGCCCGCCGCGGCGGAACCGCCCAAGGCGCCACCGTTCAACGCGCTCGTGTACACGCTCGACCTGCTGCTGCCGATCGTCGACTTCGGACAGCAGAACGCGTTCGTGCCCCGCGGCGCCTACCAGTGGATCTCGTACGTCTTCATCGTGGCCGGCCTGGTCCTGGCCACCACGATCGCCGCCGGCCTGTCCCGCTCGCTGCGACGCACGTGAGGCCGCGTGAGGCCCGCCAGCGCGGCGGCGAGCAGGACGGCACCGACTGCGATTCGATTGGAGACCGACTGGACGCCGGCACGTGCGAGCGACACCGTTGAATGCCGCCGCCGGTTGCCGTTAGTGTCCTTCCTTTGGACGATCTGTGATCGGCGGGATGGAGCGGTCGTGTCGATCAGGCTCGGTGGCCGGTACGAGGTCGGTGAGCTGCTCGGTGCCGGCGGGATGGGCGTCGTGTACCGGGGACACGACCTGCGGCTCGGCCGGGACGTCGCCGTGAAGATGCTGCACCCGCGCCTGGGAGGGGACGAGCTGGCGACGGCTATTTTCCGCCGGGAGGTGCTGAACACCGCCGCTCTGAATCACCCCGCGATCGTGGCCGCCTACGATGCCGGCGAGGAGCCCATGCCGAACGGCGACGGCGTGCCATACCTGATCATGGAGCTCGTCGACGGCCGCTCGCTGCGTGACTTCCTGCGCTCCGGCCGGCCGGAGCCGCGGCTGGCACTGCAGATCACGGCGGAGGTCTGCGCGGCGCTGGAGTTCAGCCACCGTCACGGCACGGTGCACCGCGACATCAAGCCGGGCAACGTGATGCTCTCCTACGCCGGCCAGGTCAAGGTGATGGACTTCGGCATCGCCCGGGCGTTCGCCCCGGACGGCGACGGCCCGCCCCTGCGGCTGTCGGCCGCGGTCATCGGCACCATCCTGTACCTGTCCCCGGAACAGGCCCGGGGCGCCCCCGTCGACGCCCGCACGGACGTCTACGCCGCCGGGTGCCTGCTGTACACGCTGCTGGCCGGTCGGCCGCCGTTCCTCGGCGACGACCCCATATCCATCGCCTACAAGCACGTCCGCGAGGATCCGGTGCCGCCCAGCCGGTTCAACCCGGACGTCCGCGACGACGTCGACGCGGTCGTGCTGACGGCGATGAACAAGAGCCCGCTCGACCGGTACCAGAGCGCCGAGGCGTTCCGGGCCGAGCTGCTGCGCGTGCTGACGGACGGGTCGGTCGCGGCGGCCCCGGTCCTGCCGCGGCAGTGGACGCGGGGCGCGGGTGCGCCCGGTTCCTACTGGACGTTCGCCTCGCACCTGGGTGAGACGAGCACGGTCACGGCGTGGCGGGCGCGGGTCGCCGAGCGCCTCGATCGGCTCGGCGAGAGCCACACGGCCGTCGAGGAGGTCGTGCACGGCTGGCGGCCGCCCGCGGTCGCCGACCTCGAGGTCGCCGTCTCGCGCCGGCCCGACCGGGCCGACGGCGGCCATACCGTGCTGCTTCGCGGCTCGGCCGGGGAGGTGGAGGTACCGCTGCGGCTGCCCGCCGGGCTCGACCGGGCCGTGGCGCGGGCGGCGGCCGCGGTCGACACCGCGCGGCTGAGCCCGGCGCTGACCTCGCCGGCCGACCTGGCCGCGGTCCGCGACCTCGGCGGCATGCTGTTCTCGGCGGTGTTGCACGGCGAGGCCGGTGCGCTGTACCGCGGCTGCCGGGCCGCGGCCGGTGCCGGCGACGCCCGCGCGCCGCACGGCCGCCTGCTCCGCCTGGTGCTGCGCCCCCGGGCGCCGGAGCACGCCGCGCTGCCGTGGGAGCTGATGTTCGACGAACTCACCGGGGCGCACCTGGCCCTGGAGCATCCGCTGGTGCGCTACGTCGAGCTGCCGGTGCCGGTGGCGCCTCCGGTGGACCGGCCGCCGCTGCACGTGCTGGGCATGGCCGTGTCGCCCCGCGACCTGCCGCCGCTGGCGGTCGACGAGGAACGGCACGCGGTCGAGTCGGCGCTCGGCCAGCTCACCCGCGACGGGCTGGTCCGGCTGACCTGGGTCAACGGGCAGACGTGGAAGGACCTGCAGCGCAAGCTCTACAAGCGGCAGTACCACGTGCTGCACATCGTCGGGCACGGCGGCTACCGTCCGGAACTCGGCGAGGGCTTCCTGGCCTTCGCCGACGACCGGGGCCGCAGCGACCCGGTGTCCGCCGGCGATCTCGGCGCGATCCTCGCCGGCCAGCGCCAGCTGCGGCTCGCGGTGCTCAACACCTGCGAGTCGGCGCGTGGCGACGGCCGGCGCGGCTATTCCAGCACCGCCGAGGCGCTGGTCCGCCGGGGCGTCGGGACGGTGCTGTCGATGCGCGACGTCGTCTCCGACCCGGCCGCCCGCACGTTCGCGACCGTCTTCTACGAGGCCGTCGCGGTCTCCGCCCCGATGGACGTCGCGGCCATGCTCGCCCGCCTGGCGGTCAAACGCGACGGGCAGGGCTCCCTGGAGTGGAGCACCCCGACGCTCTTCATGCGCTCCACCCACTCGAGCCTGTTCGGTACCGCAGAGGAGCACCATGGCTGACATCGTCTCCGTCGTCCACTTCGGCGAGCCCGAGGCCGCCGCGGTTCTCGCCGCCGGACTCGGCGGGCCGGGCGCCTCGGCGCCGGTCGTCGAGGCGCAGCGCACCCGGGCCGTCGCCGCCGACCTGGCGCTGCTGGTCCTCGTCGCGCTGCCCGTACACGGCTTCCTGAAGAAGCTCGGCGAGATGCTGGGCGAGTCGACCGGAGCCGGGATCGCGAAGCTCTTCAACGCCGCGTTCGCCCGGGTGCGTGGAGGCGGCGCCGGACGCAGCATCGTGCTCCGCGACGGCGTGCACGGCATGGACGTCGAGCTCACCGCCGACCTGCCGCCGGCCGCCTACGAGCAGTTGGGCGCGCTGATCGCCGCCGAGGCGGTCACGCTGCGGTACGACCCGGCCGCCGGCGCCTGGGTCGCCGCCGGCACTCCCGTCGATCCGCGGTAGCGGGCGGTCAGGTCACCAGCCGTCGGGGTTGCGGCACGACTCGCGGGAGATGTCCGAGCCGGTGTCCGGGAAGCCGCCGAACCGCTCCTCGTGCAGGTGCGCGAAGAAGTAGCACATCGTCTCGCACTCCGCCTCCATCACCGCCATCGCGGGGTCGGCGTTCACCGCGTCGTAGAAGTCCCGGCCCGCCGCGACGATGAAGCCGCGGGCGTACAGGAAGCCGTCGTCCGAGCCGTCGGTCTGCTCCTGGATCTCCCGCCGATCGAGGTCGTAGAGCTTGCGCTCGACCACCCGGTCCAGGTCCGTCAGTTCCGCTCTCGACAGGTCGGCGCTCAGTCGCTGAAGCTGCGTCAGGAACCGTTCCAACCAGGCATCGAGGAGGTAGATGTCGTCGTTGTCGTCGTCCGCGGCCGGATCGCGACCGACCAGCGCCCGGCGGACGGCGGCCGCCTCCGGCCCGCACGCGGCCCACGCCGACTCCACCAGCTCCCAGAGGCGGCCTTCCTCGGCCGAGGTCGGCACCCGTCCCACAGCATTCGTGATCATGGCTGGAGAGGCTACCGGGCCCCTCCGACATCGACCTGGGGCAGAATTCGCCGGGTGACCTCAGAACCGCGCGTCTCCTGCGTCTTCATCTGCCACGACGGTGGCGACAAGATCCTGCTGGCCCGCCGCTCCGCCGGCGCCCGCGACGAGCCCGGCACCTGGGACACCGGCGCCGGTGCGCTGGAGTTCGGGGAGACCTTCGACGCCGCCGTCGCGCGGGAGGTCGCCGAGGAGTACGGGGCCACCCCGCAGGAGATCACCCTGCTCGGCGTGCGCAACGTGGTCCGCGCCGAGGCGCCGTCGCACTGGGTCGCGCTCGTCTTCGCCGTACGCGTCGACCCGGCCGCCGTGAAGATCGGGGAGCCGGACAAGTTCGACGAGCTGGGCTGGTTCGTCCGCGACGCGCTGCCGGCGCCGCTGCACTCCCAGCTGGAGCCCACCCTCGCGCTCTACTAGCAAGGCTTTTCGAAACACTGGATTTGGTTTCGTCGATGTCACATGCTGTGGGAGCGCTCCCACACCGCATCGGAGGAACTCACGCATGTTCTCGATTCGAAGCAAGCGGCGGCTCGCCGCGGCGGCAGCGGCGGTCCTCGCCGCGCCGCTGCTGTGGTTCGCCACGTCCGGCGGCTCGCAGGCGGCGGCCGCGGTGCCGGCCAAGGACTGGCTGCACGTGCAGGGCAACCAGATCCTCGACCAGGCCGGCAACCCGGTCTGGCTGACCGGCGCCAACTGGTTCGGGTTCAACGCCGGCGAGCGGGTCTTCCACGGCCTCTGGTCGGCGAACCTCACCGAGGTCACCAAATCGATGGCCGACCGCGGCATCAACCTGGTCCGGGTGCCCATCTCCACCCAGCTCCTGCTGGAGTGGAAGGCCGGGCAGGCCGCCGTGTCGTCCGGGGTCAACACGTACGCGAATCCGGAGCTGGCCGGCAAGACCACCCTGGAGGTCTTCGACGCGTTCCTGGCCCTGTGCGAGCGGTACGGCATGAAGGTCCTGCTCGACGTGCACAGCGCGGAGGCCGACAACTCCGGGCACGTCTACCCGGTCTGGTACAAGGGCGCCGTCACGCCGGAGCTGTTCTACCAGGCCTGGGAGTGGGTCGCGCAGCGCTACCGGACCAACGACACCCTGGTCGCGATGGACGTCAAGAACGAGCCGCACGGCCGGCCGAACGAGAGCCCGCGGGCGAAGTGGGACTCCTCGACCGACGTGGACAACTTCAAGAACACCTGCCAGGTCGCCGGGCGGCGGATCCTGGCGATCAACCCGGACGTGCTGATCCTCTGCGAAGGGGTGGAGGTGTACCCGAAGGACGGCGTGAGCTGGTCGTCCACCGACGGCAAGACCTACGACAACGTCTGGTGGGGCGCCAACCTGCGCGGCGTCCGGGACCACCCGGTCGACCTGGGCGCCAACCAGGACCAGCTGGTCTACTCGCCGCACGACTACGGGCCGCTGGTGTACGAGCAGCCGTGGTTCGCCAAGCCGTTCGACAAGGCCTCGCTGACCGCCGACGTGTGGACGCCCAACTGGCTGTACGTGCACGACTCGAACACCGCGCCGCTGCTGGTCGGCGAGTGGGGCGGCCGGCTCGGCCAGGACGCCCGGCAGGACCGCTGGATGACCGCGCTGCGGGACCTGATCGTGGAGAAGCGGCTGCACCAGACGTTCTGGGTGCTCAACCCGAACTCGGGCGACACCGGCGGCCTGCTGCTCGACGACTGGAAGACCTGGGACGAGCAGAAGTACGCCCTGCTCAAGCCGGCCCTGTGGCAGTACGGCGGCAAGTTCGTCAGCCTCGACCACCAGGTGCCGCTCGGCGGCGCGGGCAGCTCGACCGGGATCAGCCTGGCGGCGCGCTACGGCGGCGGCGTCGAGCCGTCCACCCCGGTGCCGTCGTCGCCGTCGTCGCCGCCCCCGCCCGCCGGTGCCTGCGCCGCCACGTACACGCAGACCAGCGCGTGGTCCGGCGGCTTCCAGGGCGAGGTCACGGTCCGGAACACGGGCACGACCGCGGGCCGGGCCTGGACCGCGACCTGGACCTACCCGTCCGGTACGACGGTGGCGTCGCTGTGGAACGGCGTGCTGAGCACGGCCGGCACGGCCGTGACCGTGCGCAACGCCGCGCACAACGGCGCACTGGCCGCGGGGGCGAGCGCGAGCTTCGGCTTCGTCGGCTCCGGCCCGGCGGCGACGCCCGTGATCACCTGCGCGCTCACCTGACGTGTCGCAGCGCGGTCAGGCCCTCCACCGGGGCCCGGCCGCGCAGCGCACCGGTGGCGGCGTCGAGCCAGACGACCTCGTCGGCGCCGCCCGCGTAGACCCGGCTGCCGTCGCGGTTGAGCCCGAGCCCGCGTACCCCCGTCGGCACGGACCAGCGGCCGGCCACCGCGCCGGTGCCCGGGTCGTACGCGGTGACGGCCGGGCCCGCGCCGAGCAGCACCCGGCCGCCGTCCGGGGTGAAAGCGAGGCTCGCCGCGTCGCCGCCCTTCGCGGCGGCGGCCACCCGCTCGATCTTCAGGGAGGTGGTGTCCGCGTAGGCCAGCGAGCCCGACGTCACGTCGGCGACGGCGAGCCGCCGCCCGTCCGCGCTGGCCGCGAGGGCGTGCCCGGCGGCCGGGCCCTCGCCGAACGGGTGCGGCAGGTCCAGGCAGTACGCCCAGCCCTGCGCCAGGTGCAGCACGTGCACGAACGCATGCGCGCCGCCCGGACGACCGGCGATCAGGTCGCGGGTGTGCCGGTGACCGGGCTGATGGGTGTAGAGCGTGTAGAGCACGTCGCGGCCGGGCGAGAGGACCGCCTGGCGCCCGTCGCCGCGCATCTCCTCCTCGGCGCCCGGCGGCACCGGCGTCTTGTCGCGGGTGTACAGCGGGTGCGGCACGCCCGAGCCCAGGTCGAGCAGCCGCACCCGGTACCGCTCCGGCGCCTCGCTCGGCAGCCACTCCAGCACGAACAGGCCGGTGCCGTCGGTGGTGAACGCGTCGGGCTCGACGACGCCGGCCAGGTCGTACTCGCGCTGCCGGCCGCCGGCCACGACCAGCAGGGCGGTCCGCTGCTGGGGCGCCGGCCGGTCCGACGCGGGCGTAAGGGTCAGCGCGCAGGAGTCGCCGTCGGGGGAGATCACGCGGGGCACCCAGCCGGCGGCGATGGGGGTACGCGCGTCCGGCTCGCCCTTCGCCGGGTCGAGCCGGAGCAGGATCGGTGCGCCGGCGTCGTCGCGGGCCATCGCGCAGGCCAGCGCGCCGTCCGGGCTCAGCACGGCCTGGTGGCCGAGGTCGCGGGGCCGCGCGCCGCCGAGCACGACCAGGCCGCGGCGGCCGTGCGCCACCACCAGGTCCGGTGGCACGGACGTGGTCGCGCGGGCCGGCTC
This sequence comes from Actinoplanes sp. NPDC049668, assembly GCF_044465445.1. Classification (NCBI taxonomy): domain Bacteria; kingdom Bacillati; phylum Actinomycetota; class Actinomycetes; order Micromonosporales; family Micromonosporaceae; genus Actinoplanes; species Actinoplanes sp. NPDC049668. Next base: position 8,527 of record NZ_JBITLR010000002.1, on the reverse strand, counting down.
GCGGCACGCGGCGGTCAGGGCGGCGCCGCCCGCGATGATGAAAAGATTCCGCCGGGTCGTCATGCCCTGTCGACACCGCGGGCCCGGCGATGGTTCCCGGGAACCTCATCGCGGTTCGCGGTGTCATGAGGTTGTCGTAGACAGGTTCAACCGCGTGGAGGTGTCGAGGCCGCACATGGTCACCGAACTGGACGACGCGGCGGCCGTGGCCCGCGCCCGCGGCGGCGACCTCGACGCGTACGACGTCCTGGTCGCCCGGTACACCGTGCCCGCGCACCGGGCCGCGGTGCTGCTCGGTGCCGGCGCGGACGCCGACGACGTGGTGCAGGAGGCGTTCGTGAAGGCGTACCGGCAGCTCTCGCGGTATCGCGGCGAGTCGGGATTCCGGCCCTGGCTGCTCGCGATCGTCGCCAACGAGACCCGCAACCTGCACCGTTCCCGGCGCCGCCGCGACGGCCTGGTGCTGCGCGCCGCCGCGCACGAGCCGCCGGAGCGGCTGGTACCCGATCCGGCCGAGACCGTGGTGGCCGACGAGCGCCGGCGGCAGCTGGTCGAGCAGATCCGGCTCCTGGACACCCGGGATCGGGAGGTGCTGGTCCTGCGGTTCCTGCTGGACCTGTCGGAGGCGGAGACGGCGGCGACGCTGGGGCTGCCGAAGGGGACCGTGAAGTCGCGGACCTCGCGGGCCCTCGCAAAGCTGCGCGGCCGGCTGGTCGTGGGGGAGGTGCGCGGTGCCTGAGCAGCGGGACGACCTGGTCGCGGAGCTGCGCGCGCTCGGCGCCGAACTGGACGTGGGGCGGGCGGCGGACCAGCGGGCCGCGGTCCGGGCCCGCCTCACCCAACCCGCGCCGGCCCGGCGCCGCGTGCGCCGGTGGATTCTGGCCGGCGTCGCGGCGGCGGTCGGCGCGGTCGCCGTGGTCGCGCCGGCCCGCGCGGCGGTGGTCGACGCGGTCGGCGGGCTGCTGCGGATCGCCGGGATCGAGGTACGCGGCGAGCCGCACCCCGGCGGCCTGCCGGCCACGCCCGCACCGCTGCCGTCGCTGCGCGACGCGGACCTGGCCGAGGCCCGGCGGGTCGTGCTGTTCCCGGTGCGGGTGCCGGCCGAGCTGGGCGCGCCCGAGCGGGTCACGCTGGCCGATCCCGACAGCGGCGGCGCGCCGCGGGTGGTCACGATGGCCTTCCGCGGCGGCGCCGTCCGGTTCGACCAGTTCGACGGCGCCCTGTCGCCGGCGTTCTTCAAGACCGCCGCGAACGCCGAGTGGGTGGAGGTGGGCACCGGCGGCATCTGGCTGCCGGGGCCGCACCCGGTCACCTACGTCGGCCGTGACGGCGCCGAGCGCGTCGAGACTGCCCGGCTGGCGGCGCCGACCCTGATCTGGGCCGACGCCGGCGTCACCTACCGCCTCGAGGGGGTGGCGACGCTGGCGGAGGCCCGGCGGATCGCGGGCTCGCTCACTTGAGGGTTTCGCCGGTGCGAACCGAACGGCAACCGTGGTGCCCCCGTTTGGGTCTCCCCGGGTGGCGGCGGTGCGCCGAACGGGATGGCATGACCGACACGCAGATCGTGGAGCTGGGCCTGCAGGCGATGACCGTCGCGGCGAAGATGTGCGCGCCGGTGCTGGTCACGGCGCTGCTGATCGGTTTCGCGATCTCGTTGTTCCAGTCGGTGACGCAGATCCAGGAGGCGACGCTGTCGTTCGTGCCCAAGGCGGTGGGTGTCGGCGCGGCGATCCTGTTCTCGGGTAACTGGATGTTGCACGAGATGATGACGTACACGACGCAGCTGTTCGAGAAGATCCCGACGCTGCTCGCCTGAGCGCAGACACGGGAAGGGCCGCCGGTCTTCCGGCGGCCCTTTTCCGTGCTCAGCTGATCTTGACGAGGTAGGCGTCCAGCGCCGCGTAGCTCTGGTTGGCGCCCTGCTCCATGCCCGACCCCATCATGGCGTCGCGCTCGGCCTGGGAGTCGAAGTGCGTCGTGCTGGTCACCGTGGTCCGGCCCGCCTCCTCGGTGAAGACGAACGTCTCCACCGCGACCTGGCCGGCCATCGGCTCGTACTCGAACGTCCAGGTGAACGTCTCCGGCGCCGAGATCTCGCGGAACTCGCCGCGGAACGGGTGCTGCGTGCCGTCCGCGGTCTCGACGAAGCGCCAGGTGCCGCCGACCCGGAAGTCGATCGACACGTCGAGCGGGTTTCCCCGGCCCCACCAGTGGCGCAGGTGCTCGGCCTCGGTGTGCGCGGCCCAGACCAGGGCCCTCGGCGCGTCGAACGTGCGGCTCATGACCAGCTCGGTCGGGGCGGGGGTGCTGATCGCGATGGTGTTCACGGCTGCTCCTTCTGCAGGTCGTCCAGGTATGTGCCGAGCGTGTCGTAGCGCTCCTCCCACAGGAGCCGGTACTGCGCGACCCAGCTCGCGACGTCGCGCAGCGGCGCCGGCTCGATCCGGCAGCGCCGCCACTGCGCCTCGCGGGTGCGGGCGATCAGGCCCGCCTTCTCCAGCACGTTGAGGTGTTTGGAGATCGCCTGGGCGCTGATCGGGAACGGCGCCGCGAGTTCGTTGACCGTTGCCTCGCCCCGGGCCAGCCGGGCGAGGATCGCCCGGCGGGTCGGGTCGGCGAGGGCGGCGAACACGCCGCTGATCGGGTCCGTTGTCGTCATGCTCAACCACCTGGATTATAAACCGATTGGTTTACCAACCGATGGGTTGGAGACTACGCCCCCGTGCGCCGATGTCAACCCCCTGGTTCGATGGTCGACATGAATATCTGGCCGGGGAATCCGTACCCGCTCGGCGCCACCTACGACGGCGGCGGGACCAACTTCGCGCTCTTCTCCGAGGTCGCCGAGCGGGTCGAGCTGTGCCTCTTCGACGACGACGGCACCGAGACCCGGATCGAGCTGCCGGAGCGCGAGGCCCTGGTCTGGCACGGCTATCTGCCGCGCGTCGTGCCCGGTCAGCGGTACGGCTACCGCGTGCACGGCCCGTACGACCCCGCCGCGGGGCTGCGGTGCAACCCGGCCAAGCTGCTGCTGGACCCGTACGCGAAGGCGATCGAGGGCCACAACGAGTGGAACAGCGCACACTACTCGTACCACTTCGGCGACCCGGCCAGCCTGAACACCGAGGATTCCGCGCCGTACGCGATGCGCTCGGTGGTGATCAACCCGTTCTTCGACTGGGCCAACGACCGGCCGCTGCGGATACCGTTCCACCAGACGGTGATCTACGAGGCGCACGTGAAGGGCATGACCGCGCGGCACCCCGGCATCCCCGAGGACGTGCGCGGCACCTACTCCGGCCTGGCGCACCCGGTGATGATCAAGTACTTCAAGGACCTCGGGGTGACGGCGGTCGAGCTGATGCCGGTGCACCAGTTCGTGCACGACGACGCCCTGACCGTGCGCGGGCTGTCGAACTACTGGGGTTACAACACCATCGGCTTCTTCGCGCCGCACAACGACTACGCGTCGTTCGGCGGCCGCGGCGGCCAGGTGCAGGAGTTCCGGTCCATGGTCAAGGCGCTGCACGCGGCCGGCATCGAGGTCATCCTCGACGTCGTCTACAACCACACCGCCGAGGGCAACCACCTCGGGCCGACCCTGTCGTTCCGCGGCATCGACAACCCCGCCTACTACCGGCTCGTCGACGACGACAAGCAGTACTACTACGACACCACCGGCACCGGCAACAGCCTCAACGCGCGCCACCACGAGTCACTTCGGCTGATCATGGACTCGCTGCGGTACTGGGTCACCGACATGCACGTCGACGGCTTCCGCTTCGACCTCGCCTCCGCGCTGGCCCGGGAGTTCCACGAGGTGAACCGGCTGGCCGCGTTCTTCGACCTGGTCAACCAGGATCCGATCGTGTCGCAGGTCAAGCTGATCGCCGAGCCGTGGGACGTCGGCGACGGCGGCTACCAGGTCGGCGGCTTCCCGCCGCTGTGGACCGAGTGGAACGGCAAGTACCGCGACACCGTGCGCGACTTCTGGCGCGGCGAGCCGGCCAGCCTCGGCGAGTTCGCCTCCCGCTTCACCGGCTCCTCCGACCTGTACGAGATCGACGGCCGCCGCCCGATCGCCTCGATCAACTTCGTGACCGCGCACGACGGGTTCACCCTCGACGACCTGGTCTCGTACAACGAGAAGCACAACGAGGCCAACGGCGAGCAGAACCGGGACGGCGAGAGCCACAACCGGTCCTGGAACTGCGGCGTGGAGGGGCACACCGAGGACTCGGCGGTGACCGCGCTGCGCGAGCGGCAGAAGCGCAACTTCCTCGCCACGCTCCTGCTGTCGCAGGGCGTGCCGATGATCTCGCACGGCGACGAGCTGGGCCGCACCCAGCACGGCAACAACAACGTGTACGCCCACGACAGCGAGCTGAGCTGGATCGACTGGGCGGACGCCCGCAACCACGACGTGCTGACCCTGTTCGCCGCCCGGCTGACCCGGCTGCGCGCCGAACACCCGATCTTCCGGCGCCGGCGCTTCTTCAGCGGGCAGCCGGCCGACGACGCGAAGGTACCCGACATCGCCTGGCTGCGCCGCGACGGCGAGCCGATGACCGGCGAGGACTGGACGGCCCGGTCCGGCATGACGATGACCGTGTTCCTCAACGGCCACGGCATACCGGAACGCGACGCGCTCGGCGAGCCGATCGTGGACGACTGCTTCCTGGTGCTGTTCAACCCGCTCGCGGAGCCGGTGACGTTCACCGTGCCGCCGCGGGTGTACGGGCGCACCTGGGAGACGGTCGTGCACACGGGCGACCCGCTGCTGCTGGCCCGCAAGCGCGTCACCAAGGCCGGCGGCGCGCTGGACGTTCCCGCGCACACCATGGTGGTGCTGCGCTGCCGCTATTGAGCGCGCCTCAGCGCTGGTGACGCTCCCTGCGTACGCCCGGCTTGCGGCCCCGGATCGTGCTGCGCTGCAGCGCGGCGATCACCATGTCGGCGGCCGCCTCCGGCACCTCGACCAGCGAGAAGCGGTCGGTGATCTGGATCGCGCCGATGTCGCGGGCGCTGAGCCCCGACTCGCCGGCGATCGCGCCGACCAGGTCCTGCGGGCGCAGCCCGGCCCGCCGGCCGATGCCGAAGAACAGCCGCGCCACCGGCGCGCCGGAGGACGGGCCGCGGCGCTCGGGCCGCTCGGTCCGCCGGCCGTCGCGGTCCGGCTCGCGCGGCGGCCGCGCCACCGACGGGATCTCCTCCTCGTCGACGTCACCGCCGGCCGCCTCGTGCGCCAGCTTCACCGCGGCCAGCGCGACGGTCTCGATGTCGAACTCGCTGGTCAGCGACTCGATCACGACCCGGAACCGGTCCAGGTCGTCGGCCTGCAGGCTGCTCTCCAGCGCCGAGCGGGTCAGCTCGAGGCGACGGGCCCGCAGGTCGGTGACCGTCGGCACCTTCTCCACCGTGATCCGCTGGCGGGTCAGCCGCTCGATCGCCTTGAGCATGCGCTGCTCGCGCGGCTCGACCAGGGTGATCGCGGCGCCCTCCCGGCCCGCCCGGCCGACCCGGCCGATGCGGTGCACGTAGGCCTCCGGCGCGGACGGGACGTTGTAGTTGACCACGTGCGTGAGCTGTTCGACGTCCAGGCCGCGGGCGGCGACGTCGGTCGCGACCAGCAGCTCGGTGCTGCCGGCGCGCAGCCGGCCCATGACCCGGTCCCGCTGGTCCTGGCTCATGCCGCCGTGCAGGGCCTCGGCCCGGTAGCCGCGCCCGTTGAGCGTCTCGGTGACCTGGTCGACCTCCTCGCGGGTGCGGCAGAAGACGATCGCCGCGGTGGGCGCCTCGACGTCCAGCACCCGGCCGAGCGCGGCCGACTTGTGCGCGCGGGCCACGACGTACGCGCTCTGCCGTACCAGGGGGATCTCGCCCGGCGCCGACTCCTCCCGGCCCATCTGGATCCGGACCGGCTCCTTCAGGTGCCGGCGGGCGATGCCGTCGATGCGCGGCGGCATCGTCGCCGAGAAGAGCACGGTCTGCCGGCTCTGCGGCGTCTCGGCCAGGATCGCCTCGATGTCCTCGGCGAAGCCCATGTCGAGCATCTCGTCGGCCTCGTCGAGCACCACCGTGCGCACGTCGCCCAGGTCCAGGGTCCCGCGGCTGATGTGGTCCAGCACCCGGCCCGGCGTGCCCACGACGACGTCGACGCCGCGCTGCAGCGCCTGCAGCTGCCGACCGATCGGCTGGCCGCCGTAGACCGGCAGGACGCGTACGCCCAGGTCACGGCCGTAGCGGTGGACCGCCTGGGAGACCTGCTCGGCGAGCTCGCGGGTGGGCACCAGCACCAGGGCGGCCGGGCCGCCCTTGGCGTCCGGCTCGAGCCGGTGCAGCAGGGGCAGCGCGAAGGCCGCGGTCTTGCCGGTGCCGGTCGCGGCCTGCCCGAGCAGGTCGTTGCCGGCCAGCAGCGGCGGGATCGCCTCGCGCTGGATCGGCGTCGGCTCCTCGTAGCCCAGGCTGGTCAGTGCCTTCAGCAGCTCGGGCCGGAGCGCCAGACCGGCGAAGCCTGTCGCGTCCGCGAACAGGTGCTCGCTCATTTTCACTGCTCCGGATCCTTGGTGCGCCGGTCACGGTGGTGTCCGGCATCAACGACAAGTAAGGATACGAGGCCGGCGTTTCGCCCCCGCCGGCCGGTGGCCGGCCCGACCGGTCGGAGGTCCGACTGAGTCCGGGTACGCGTGCGCGTGATACGTCAGGATGACGACATGGCTGACGTGATCGTGGTGGGCGGCGGGATCATCGGGCTGACGGCGGCGACGCGGCTGCGCGAGCGGGGCGCCGAGGTGACCGTCTGGGCGCCGTCCGGGCCGGAGCAGACCGTCTCGGCGGTCGCCGCGGCGGTCTGGTACCCGACCCGGACGCTCTTCGAGCCCCGCGTCCTGGCCTGGGCCGCGGCGACCTACGACCAGTTCCGCCGGCACGCGTTCGCCCGGGTGCCGGGTGTGCTCGTCCGCGAGACCCGCAACCTGGAACGCGACGGCGCCACCGGCGAGCCCTGGTGGGCGAGCGCCGCCCGCGGCGTGCGGTACCTGCCGATCGACCCGCCGTGGACGCGCGAGGTCCGCTTCCAGGCGCCGCTGGTCGAGATGGGTACCTACCTGGCGTGGCTGCGGGAGCGGCTGGTCGCCGCCGGTGCCCGGGTGGTGCGCCGCCGGGTCGACCGGCTGGAGGAGGCCCTGGTCGAGGCGCCGGTGGTGGTCAACGCCACCGGTCTCGCGGCCGGCGCCCTCTGCGGCGACCCCGACGTCTTCCCGGTACGCGGGCAGATCGTGCGCGTCGCCAACCCCGGCATCATCGTCTCGGTGCGCGACCAGGGCGACCCGGGCACCTACGTGCACCCGCGCAGCCGGGACGTCGTCCTCGGCGGCACCTGGCAGGCGAACAACTGGAACACCACGCCGGACCCGGCGACCCGTGACGCGATCCTGGAGCGGTGCGTCGCACTGGTGCCGGAGCTGGCCGGTGCGCCGATCGTGGGGGAGGAGGCCGGGCTGCGCCCGGCGCGCCGCGGCGGGCCGCGCGTCGAGGCCGAGAAGTGGCCCGCCGGGACGGTCGTGCACGCGTACGGGCACGGCGGCGCCGGCATGACGCTCTGCTGGGGCACCGCCGACGAAGTCGCGGCGCTTGCGCTGTGACGAGACGTTGACCTTCCGTTAACGTCAGGGTCATCGATCCATCACGTTGCAATGACGCCGTGAGAGGAGATCAATCCGGTGACCGAAGAACCCCGCCTGCTTGCCATCCTGGGGCACAGTGGCCGCGACCCGAAGACCTGCCTGTTCCGCTGCGGCAACGCCTGCGACCATCCCGTGCCGAACCAGTCCGCCAACCCGTACCTCGGCGATGTGGTCAACACCGCGATGACGCGGCGCGGCGTCGTCCGCGCCGGTGCCGTCGGCGCGCTCGTGCTCGGCTTCGGCGGCGCCGCACCGGCGGCCGCCGCGCCGGCCGAGCAGGCCGCGCCGCTCGAGCCCGCCACGGGCCGCGCGGGCGCGCTGACCTTCAAGCCGATCCCGCCGAACGAGCTCGACAGCCTGATCGTCCCGAACGGCTACGACTCGGCCGTGGTGATCCGCTGGGGCGACCCGATCCTGCCCGGCGTGCCCGGCCTCGACGTGCACCACCAGACGGCGCGGCGCCAGTCGGCGCAGTTTGGCTACAACAACGACTTCCTCGGCGTGCTGCCGCTGGGCCGTGACGGGCGCCGGGCGCTGCTGGTGGTCAACCACGAGTACACCAACGAGGAGCTGATGTTCCCCGGCTTCACCAGCCAGGAGGCGCTCACGGTCGAGCAGGTGAAGGTCGCGATGGCCGCGCACGGCATGTCGGTGGTCGAGCTGGAGCGGGTCGGCGGCACGGGGCAGTGGCGCCCGGTCGGCGGCCGGCACCGGCCCTACAACCGGCGGATCACCATGCTCGACACCCCGTTCCGGTTCACCGGCCCGGCGGCCGGTTCGGCCTTGCTGCGCACCGCGGCGGACCCGAAGGGCACGACCCCCATCGGTACGCTGAACAACTG